>NZ_JANHLK010000004.1 GCF_028682635.1 Pseudomonas putida
TTCGTCACCCAGGCGAATGAAATGTCCTTTGGCCATTGCTGATCTCCCTCTCTGCTGGCGCTCCAGTCATGGAAAGCGCACCACTGTTATAGATCGATAAGCCGACTCGAGATGAGTGGCTTAAGGCAAAGTACGTGGACAGAGAGGAAACTCAAGATGGTCGAGAAAATCAGGAAAGATCCCACAAGCCATGCAGAAAAAGGCGACAAAAATGGAGATAGGACAAATACCAATTCGTACTCGGTTCTGGGATTTGAGATTGGCCTCGCGGTTTTCGGGGCTCCCACAAGCCGTACAGAAAACGGCGACGAAAATTGTGACAGGGTGAAACCGGGGCACCACGCGCCCCGGTCAAACGCCCTACCCGTCACGCTTTCCCGTCAGAAATGCACCTTCAGCAATAGGCTCAGCGCATTCTGGTCTGTTTCAAATCCTGAAGTGTCTTCAATCCCGTATTTATTCGACCAATAATCCCACTCAAGCCCCGCATAAAACTGCTTCTGCCGTTGCCCCAGCGCTTTGCCCACGTCGTATTTGATCTGTGGGTTGAAGTGCAAGCTCTTGGCCACGTAGTTGGAGGTGCCTTTGTTGCCGACGTCGTTGACGTACCACTCCAGGTAGCCGTCGAAGAGGATGTCGGAGCGGCCCAGCGGGAGGGTCATGGACCAGGTGGGGTTGATCTGCCATTGGCCGGAGGCCTTGCCGGTGATGCCGTCGGGTTTGCGGTAGTAGGTGTTCAGGGAGAAGCGATCGAAGCCTGGAAGGGCGAGGTCGACAGCGGGGCCGAGCAGATATTTGCGGTTGCGGTCTTCGCCGCGTTCGTAGGTGGCGGCGATGAGCACGTCCTTGACGATGCCGAAGCTGAGGGACCGGTCGCTGATTTTGCCCAGAGACAGGCGTGGGGAGAATTCGCCGTAGTAGGAATGGCCGTCGCCACCCGAGAGGCCGTTGGACCATTTGTTGTCGACGAACATGAAGACGTCGCCCCAGGTCCAGCCGCTGGCGTGTTCGAAGGTCACCGTCTGCTGGGTGTCGTCGCCGGTGCCGTCGACTTTGAAGTGCTGGCCGTAGAGGTAGCTCAGGCTGTTGTCGTTCCACAGCAGCGGGCCGGCTTCGACGCTGGCGCTGGCCAGGGCGAAAAGCGACAGCAGGCTGCGGCGCAAAAGAGTAGGTGCTAGTAACGGAGATGTTTTCATGGACTGCCCCTGGTAGGTGATTGGCGTAAATCACCGGCAAGGCATGCCCGAGCTGCGGGATAGCCACTGTTCTGGCCCTCAGCGTACTGAGGGGCGCCCCTTGCCGGGTACGCGGCGTAATGCCGCCAGAGCAATGCCCGGCACCCTGGGTCCTGTTGGAGCCACTCAGTGCTGACCGCTTCTACTCGATCCGGAACTTAGCACGGGTTGTGCCAACTGATCGAATACAATCCGCAGGCCATACTCAGCACAATCTATAGCTGAAATTGAACACGCAAATACCCAATGGATTGCGCACCATATTGAGGCCTGGGCGCCCGAGTTCGCACCGTCACGAATCGTCCTCCCCCACTGCTCACCAAGCGACTGACACGCCGGATCCCCTGACTGCGCGACAGCAACGACTTGGCACACTTCTGGCTATGACTCCTCCCGAGTAGAAGCGGTCAGTGCCAGCGATGGCACCGGGCATTGCTCTTGCGCCCTCCCCTATGGGCGTACGTCCGATTGGATGCTTGAACGCGGCGCCAGCGCCCCGGGCAAGAGAGATGTGTTAGCCGCGTGTCTACAACTTGGCGCCCTCTCTCTTTCCACGTTCTCTCCAATCGGTCCCTCGCTGGCGTGCCGATTGGCGCGCGGCGGTTTTCGAATCGTTGTGGAGAACACATCATGAAAATTCGCTTTGCTTTGGGTCAACCGCTTCGCTCGATGCTGGCCATGGCCCTCGTGCCCGCTGCACTGATAGCGTCTCCGCTGGCCCTGGCCAATGACAAGGTGGTGCTGCTCACTTCCTGGTATGCCCAGGCCGAACAGGGTGGTTTCTACCAAGCCCTGGCCGATGGTTTGTACGAGAAGGAAGGCCTGGACGTGACCATTCGCATGGGTGGGCCGCAGGTCAATGGCATGCAGTTGCTGGTCAACAAGCAGGCCGACTTCATCGTCAACTACGACTTGCAGATCCTCAAGAGCGTGGAGCAAGGCCTGCCCGTGGTAGCAGTGGCCGCGCCCTTCCAGGGCGACCCACAAGGGTTGCTGACCCATGCGGACGTCAGCGGCCTGGACTCCCTGCAGAACAAGCAGGTGCTGGTGTCCACCTCGGGCCAGCAAACCTGGTGGCCGTGGCTCAAGGGCAAGTATCAGCTCTCGGACAGCCAGGCGCGTCCCTACACCTTCAACCTGCAACCCTTCCTCGCTGACGCCAACACCACGCAGCAGGCCTACGCCAGCTCCGAGTTGTTCCAGGCGCTGAAGACCGGCGAGAAAGCCAACTTTTTCCTGTTTGCCGACGCCGGCTACCCGCCCTACGGCTCGACCCTGGCCACCCGCCAGGACGTGATCGATCAACACCCTGACCGAGTCCAGCGTTTTGTCCGCGCCTCGATGGAGGGCTGGAAGCGCTACCTGGACAACCCGAGCGCCAACTCTCTGATCAAGGCCGACAACCCGAACATGAGCGATGAGCTGCTCGCCTGGGGCTTGTCGACCCTCAAGCAATACCGCCTTGTCACCGGTGGTGATGCCGCCACCCAGGGCATCGGTGTGATGAGCGATGCGCGCTGGCAGGCTACCCGCAATTTCATGGTCGAGGCCGGCCTGCTCGGTGCCGATGCGCCTTGGCAGAAGGCCTATACCACGCGCTTCGTTCAGGACCTGAAGGTGCTGCCGACCTTTGAGCAGGCCGCCAGCCGCTAAGCCCGATTGCACCAACTTTGCACCCAAAGCCCGGGCCCAAGAGCCGGCTGAACGAACACCGTGAGGACACTTGTCATGTTGGTTACCAAACAACCTGTATTGCGCCGTTTCTGGTACGCCCTGCTGCCCATGACCGCGCTGGATGCCGGCCCGCAACCCTTCACTTTATTGGGCGAAGCCCTGGTGCTGTGGAAGCGCCCCGACGGCACCCCGGTGGCCATGCGCGACCGTTGCTGCCACCGCACCGCCAAACTGTCCAAGGGCTTTGTCAGCGAGGACGGCAACATTGCCTGCGGCTATCACGGCTGGGAATACGACTGCACCGGCACCTGCGTGAAGATCCCGCAGAACCCCGCGGGCATGATCCCGCCGGGCGCCTCGGTCCAGGCCTTTCACTGCCAGGAAAAATACGGCTACGCCTGGGTCGCCCTCGACGATCCGCTGCAACCGATCCCTGAGTTTCCCGAAGACGGCGCCCCGGGCTACCGGCGCATCTTCCAGTTTTATGAAGAGTGGAAAACCAGCCCGCTGCGGGTCATGGAAAACTCCTTCGACAACTCGCACTTTTCCTTTGTCCACAAGGCCAACTTCGGCCTGTTCGACCAGCCGGCGCCGGCCGGCTACGAGTTTCACGAAACCGACTACGGCTTCGAGGCCGAAACCCGAGTGCCGATCCGCAACCCCGAAGAAAGCTTTCGCATCACCGGCACCCGCGAGCCGATCACCCAGCGCCATCTGATCAACCGTTATTACCTGCCCTTTTCTCGGCGCTTTGGCTGCATGTACCCGGACAGCGGCATCCACCACATCATCTACAACTGCGCGACACCCATGGAAGACGGGCGCCTGATGCGGGTCCAGTGGCTGTATCGCAACGACAGCGAGGAGCAATGCTCGACCCAGGAACTGATCGATTGGGACGCGGCGATCACCGCCGAAGACCGCGACATTCTGGAAGCCACCGATTACGACGCCTGTGTCGACACCCGGCGGCGGGTGGAACTGCACATGCCGTCGGACAAGCCCGGCCTGGTGATTCGCCGGCAACTGCTGGGCCTGCTCGAAGCCCACGGCGAAAGCGAAGTGTTCCTCAGCCACTGAATTCAACGCCCCGGTGCGCCGGGGCTTATCCGGTCGCTCATGACCCCAGGGGAGAGCGCTATGTTGATGCAAACCATAACGGCGGCCAACGCCCGGCCACAGGCATTGCCCGACACCGACAGCGTTAGTGTGCAAACACCGCTGTTCGCCAACCAGGTGGAAAAAACCTACAGCAATGGCACCCAGGCCTTGAGCCGGGTGAAGCTGGCGATTCAGCGCGGTGAGTTCGTGTCGTTGCTCGGCCCTTCGGGCTGCGGCAAGAGCACCTTGCTGAAGATGTTCGCCGGCCTCGAACAACCCTCTGCCGGCCATGTGCGCTGGTGGGGCAAGGACAGCCCGGCCAGCCCGACGCAGGGTCAAAGCCTGGCCATGGTGTTCCAGGAGGCGACCCTGATGCCTTGGGCCCGGGTCAGCGATAACGTGCGCCTGCCCCTGGACCTGGCCGGTGTGCCCAAGGCCCAGAGCCAGCCCAAGGTCGACGCGGCTCTGGCCCTGGTCGGCCTGGACCGCTTCAGCCAGGTGTACCCGCGGGAGCTGTCCGGCGGCATGCAAATGCGCGCATCCATCGCCCGAGCCCTGGCCACCGAGCCCAATCTGCTGCTGATGGATGAACCCTTCGGCGCCCTCGACGAGTTCACCCGCAACAAGCTCGACAGCGACCTGCGCCAGCTGTGGGCCAGCCGCGACCTGACCGTGGTGTTCGTCACCCACAGCATCTTCGAGGCGGTGTACCTGTCGTCGCGGGTGGTGGTGATGGGCGCACGCCCGGGCCGGGTGATCGCCGACATCGAGATCGACGGCCCCCTGGAGCGGGACGAGGCCTACCGCACCTCCCCGGCCTTTATCGAGCAGTGCGCACGCCTGTCCCGATTGCTGGCCCAGGCCAATGGCGACCCTTGCTGATTTCACTTTGAGAGCCCAATCATGAGCCCATCCTCTACTCCCTGGTTGCGTCACCCCACGGTGTTGCGCATCGTCTCGCCGCTGCTGCTCGGCGCCGTGTTGCTGAGCCTGTGGCAACTGGCCTGCGTGGCCTGGAAAGTGCCGGTGTACCTGGTGCCCTCCCCGGCCGACATCGGCCGCACCCTGGTCAGCGATGGCCCGATGCTGCTCGGTGCGTTGTGGATGACCTTGAAGATCACCTTCTTCTCGTTCGCCCTGGCGGTACTGATCGGCACTTTGGCGGCCTTTGTCTTCGTACAGAGCCGGGTGCTGGAAGCCAGCCTGTTTCCCTACGCCATCCTGCTGCAGGTCACGCCGGTGGTGGCGGTGGCGCCGCTGATCATCATCTGGTGCAGCAACACCACGCTGGCGTTGGTGATTTGCGCGACCCTGGTGGCGATTTTCCCGATCATCGCCAACACCGTACTCGGCCTGCGCAGCGTCAACCCCGGCCTGCTCAATCTGTTCCGCCTGAACCGCGCCAGCCGCTGGCAGGTACTGCTGCGCCTGCGCATTCCCAGCGCCCTTCCGTGTTTTTTTGCCGGGCTGCGCATTGCCAGCGGGCTGGCCTTGATCGGCGCGGTGGTGGCGGAGTTCGTCGCCGGCACCGGGGGCACTGGCGCCGGGCTGGCGTACCAGATTCTCCAGGCCGGCTTTCAACTGAATATTCCAAGGCTTTTCGCCGCCCTGCTGCTGATCGCCCTGACCGGTGTCGCGCTGTTCAGCCTGATGGCCCTGCTGGCCCGGTTGAGCCTGCGCAACTGGCACGAAAGCGAACTCGGCTAACCCTTTGAGTCCGCCGCAAGCGCGGCGTATGGAGCCTCACATGACGTTTCAAAACAGTTGGCTGGTGCGCAATGCCAGCGCCATTCTCACCGGTTTGTCCGGCGCGGCGGCGCGCCATGCCGGGCCCGATATTCGCATCATCGACGGGCGCATCGCCGCCATCGGCGCCCTGCAAGCCCTGCCTGGGGAGCGCATGCTGGATGCCACCGATTGCGTGGTCTACCCGGCGTGGGTCAACACCCACCATCACCTGTTCCAGTCGCTGCTCAAGGGCATTCCCGCAGGTATCGACCAAAGCCTGGGGGCCTGGCTGGGCGCTGTGCCCTATCGCTATCGCGGCATGTTTGACGAGCAGAGCTTTCGCCTGGCCGCACGCATTGGCCTGGTTGAATTGGCGCGCTCCGGCTGCGCCACCGTCGCCGACCACCATTACCTGTACTTGCCGGGCATGGCCTTCGACAGTGCCCAGGTGCTGTTCGAGGAAGCCGAACGGCTGGGGCTGCGTTTTGTCCTGTGCCGAGGCGGTGCCACGCAGGCGCGGCAAGCGGAAGGCAACGCGGTGGCCGGGCCGGAGACCCTGGAGCAGTACCTGGGCGACGTTGAACGCCTGGTGCGGCGTTACCACGACCCGGCCGCCGACGCCTGGCGCCGTGTGGTGATGGCGCCCACCAGCCCGCCCTACTCCATGCCGGCGGAGCACCTGCGGGAAACCGCCCGGGTTGCCCGGCGGCTGGGAATCCGCCTGCACAGCCATCTGAGCGAAACCGTCGAATACCAGAACGAGGTGCAGCAACGCCATGGCATGTCGCCGGTGGCGTTCTGTGCCGAGCAGGAGTGGCTGGGGCCGGACGTGTGGTTCGCCCATCTGGTGAAACTCGACGCCGAGGAAATCCAGATGCTCGGGGCCAGCGGCACGGGCATCGCCCATTGCCCGCAAAGCAATGGCCGCCTGGGCAGCGGCATCGCCGATGTGGTGGCCATGGAAGCCGCCGGGATGCAGGTGTCGATCGGCGTGGACGGCGCCGCCTCCAACGAGGCTTGCGACATGATCAGCGAAACCCACGCCGCCTGGCTGATGCAGCGGGCCAAGGCCGGCGAACGCACCCGTGCGCGTCATGCCGGCGGCGACGAGGAAGGCGGTGCACACGCGGCAACGGTGGAAGACGTGGTGCGCTGGGGTACCGCCGGCGGGGCCAAGGTGCTGGGGCTGGACGACGTGGGCAGCCTGCAGGTGGGCATGGCGGCCGACCTGGCGATCTACCGCCTCGACCAGCCGCGCTACTTCGGCCTGCACGACCCGGCGATCGGCCCGGTGGTGGGAGGTGGACGCCCGACCTTGCGCGCCTTGCTGGTGGGCGGACGGTTGACCGTCGACAACGACCAACTGCCCGACCTCGACCTGGCCGAACTCGGCGCCCAGGCCCGGGACGCGGTGCGCCGCTTGCAGCAGGCCGCAGGAGTACGCGCATGAGCTGGTCTGCCCTGCACGTGCGCAGCCTGCGCCTGGAAGCCGACGATGTGCTGGGTATCGAACTGGCGCCCGTCGACGCCGCGCCCCTGCCCTTCACCTGGACGCCAGGCGCCCATGTCGACCTGCGCCTGGGCAACGGCGCGGTGCGCCAGTACTCGGTGCTGAGCCTGCCGGAAGATGGCCACCTGTACCTGGGGATCAAGCGCGAGCCAGCCTCCCGGGGTGGCTCGCGCTGGCTGCACGAGCAACTGCGCCTGGGTGCGCAGATCGAAGTCAGCGCGCCACGCAACCTGTTCGCCCTGCAACCGGGCAGCGGGCCGGTGACGCTGGTGGCGGCGGGCATCGGCATTACCCCGTTGTTGCCGATGTATCGCCAGTGCCTGGCCGAAGGCCGCCCCGTGCGCTTGCTCTATTTCACCCGGGAGACGCGCGAGGCGCCTTTCATCCAACGCCTGGGCGCGGACGTCCAGTGGTACGGCGGGTTGCGCGCCGGGCAGATTGCCGAGCTGCTGGCCAGTCAATTTCCCGCCTGGCAAAGCGCAGCCGGTCTGTACTGCTGCGGCCCGACCGGCTTCATGGACACCGTCGAACAGGCGGCGCTCAAGGCGAACTGGCCAGCCACAGCCCTGTATCGCGAGCACTTCCAGGCCCGGCAGCCCGCGAGCCTTGAGACGCAGGGCTTTTCACTGGAGCTGCGACGCAGTGGTTGTGAGGTCCAGGTGCAAGCCGGGGAAAGCCTGATCCAGGCAGCTTCGCGGGCCGGGGTCAATCTGGAATTTTCCTGTGGCATGGGCATGTGCGGCGCTTGTGTGTGCCGGGTCCTTGAAGGCGAACCGGAACACCGCGACGACTGCCTGAATGACGCCCAGCGCCAAAGTGGTGAATGGATCGCGCCCTGCGTTTCCGGTAGTCGCGGCACACGCCTGGTGCTGGATGCCTGAGCGGTGAGGAATGAGGCCCGTCAAAGCGGGCCTGGTTGGGCCGTCCATAAATGCCCAACCCAACATTTGCGCCGCACTCTTCTAGACTTAATAGGTGGTCGCAGACAGAACCAAGCACGTCGCTTTGGTACAGCTGAATCAACGCCCCCGTGGCAATCTGGGTTTTATGCCCTTTCAGAGGCGCGGCGAAGACCGTGCCGGGCACAACAAGATGCCCGCTCAGGGTGCCCTGGCCTACGGCCTGAAATTGCCACGATGCCGTGACGTGGTGTGAGTGCCGCAGCCGACACTTTCGGACGACCGACAACCATCTGGTTTGTCCGTGACCGTGAGGATTGCTGAATGCCTGATGTTGAGTTGCACTTGTCTTTGGTCAACAGCCTGCTGGAGCGCCACAAGGGCTCTGCGGGTGCGCTGTTGCCCATTCTTCATGATATTCAGGAGCGCATTGGGTACATCCCCGATGCCGCCGTCCCCGAGATTGCCCATGCGCTGAACCAGAGTCAGGCCGAGGTTCGTGGGGTGATCAGTTTTTACCACGATTTCCGTACCGCGCCGCCCGCGCGACATATCCTGCGGCTGTGCCGGGCCGAGTCGTGCAAGAGTCGTGGTGCCGAGCAGTTGGCTGCGCAGTTGCGCGAGCGTCTGCAACTGGATGATCACGGCAGTAGCGCGGATGGGAGCATCAGTTTGCGGCCGGTGTATTGCCTGGGCGCTTGCGCCTGTTCGCCGGCGCTGGAGCTGGATGGCCGGGTGCATGCGCGGCTGAGTGCCGAGCGGCTGGATGCATTGCTCGATGCTTGCCGGGAGGACGCATAATGCCCGCTTTCTATGTGTCTCGTGATTCGGTAGCCCGTGCCGTGGGTGCCGAAGAGGTTGTGGAGGCCCTTATCATCCATGGCCGGGGGCGCGTCGTGCCGCTGGTGATAAACCGCACCAGCTCGCGTGGCCTGTACTGGCTGGAACCATTGCTGGAAGTGGACACGCCGCAAGGTCGTTTCGGCTTCGGCCCACTGACTGCTGACGATGTACCGTCAGTGCTCGAAGCCCTGAAAGGCGAGCCGTCTGCTCATCCTTTGGCCCTGGGTCTGGTGGAAGAGTTGCCCTATCTGAAGACTCAACAACGCCTGCTGTTTGCCCGCGCCGGCATCACACAGCCGCTGTACATCGACGATTACCTGGATCATGGCGGTTTCGAGGGTTTGAAAAGAGCCGTCATCCTCGGTGGCGAACGGACTGCGACTGAAGTGTTCGACTCAGGCCTGCGTGGCCGTGGCGGCGCGGCCTTCCCCGCCGGGATCAAATGGCGCACGGTGCGCGCAACCGAAGCGACGCAAAAGTACATTGTGTGCAACGCCGACGAAGGCGACTCCGGCACTTTCGCCGACCGCATGTTGATGGAAGGCGACCCCTTCCTGCTGATCGAAGGCATGGCCATTGCCGGCCTCTGCGTCGGCGCCACCTACGGCTACATCTATGTGCGCTCGGAGTATCCGGATGCCGTGGCCATCCTGCGCAACGCGCTGGAGATTGCCCGGAAGAATGGTTACCTCGGCGCCAATGTCGGCGGCAGCGGTCAGGCCTTCGATATGGAAGTGCGGGTCGGTGCCGGTGCCTACATCTGCGGTGAAGAAACCGCGCTGCTGGACTCTCTTGAAGGCAAACGCGGGATCGTTCGCGCCAAGCCGCCGATCCCCGCCTTGAAGGGCTTGTTCGGCCAGCCGACGCTTGTGCACAACGTGCTGACCTTGGCCTCGGTGCCGCTGATTCTGGCCAAGGGCGCGCAGTTCTATCGCGATTACGGCATGGGCCGTTCCCTGGGCACCATGCCCTTCCAGTTGGCGGGCAATGTGCGTCGCGGCGGGCTGGTGGAACGGGCCTTTGGCCTGACCCTGCGCGAACTGGTGGAAGACTACGGCGGAGGCACCGCCAGTGGCAGGCCGCTGAAGGCTGCGCAGGTGGGTGGCCCGCTTGGCGCCTGGGTGCCGCCGTCGCAATTCGACACGCCGCTGGATTACGAGGCCTTTGCCGGCATCGGCGCGATGCTCGGTCACGGCGGTGTGGTGGTGGCGGACGACACGCTGGACATGGCTCACATGGCGCGCTTCGCCATGGAGTTCTGCGCCGAGGAATCCTGTGGCAAATGCACGCCGTGCCGCATCGGCTCGACCCGGGGCGTGGAGGTGATCGACCGCTTGCTGGCCGCGCAAGACCCGAGCGGTCGCGATGAGCAGGTGATCATCCTCAAGGACCTGTGCGACACCCTGCAATACGGTTCGCTGTGTGCGTTGGGCGGCATGGTGTCCTTTCCGGTCGCCAGCGCCCTCAAGCACTTCCCCGCCGACTTCGGCTTGTTGCCCTCGGAGGCCGAGCAATGATCACTCTTTTCGACCCGAACACAGACATTGACCTGGGTACTCCTGCCCGCGACAGCCAGGTGCAGGTCACCCTGAACATCGATGGTCGTAGCATCAGCGTGCCCGAAGGCACTTCGGTGATGCGCGCCGCTGCGCTGCTTGGCACCACCATTCCGAAACTCTGTGCCACCGACAGCCTGGAAGCCTTCGGCTCCTGCCGCATGTGCCTGGTGGAGATCGACGGTATGCGCGGTTATCCGGCGTCCTGCACCACGCCTGTTACTGAAGGCATGAGCGTGCACACCCAGACGCCCAAGCTTGCGACCCTGCGGCGCAATGTCATGGAGTTGTACATCTCCGATCACCCGCTGGACTGCCTGACCTGCTCGGCCAACGGCAACTGCGAGCTGCAAACCGTGGCCGGTCAGGTCGGCCTTCGGGAGGTGCGTTACGGCTATGAAGGCGACAACCATCTGGCCGATGTGAAGGACACTTCCAACCCCTACTTCGACTACGACCCGAGCAAGTGCATCGTCTGCAACCGCTGTGTGCGCGCTTGCGAGGAAACCCAAGGCACCTTTGCCCTGACCATTACCGGGCGCGGTTTTGAATCCCGGGTGGCGGCTGCGGGTGGGGATAACTTCCTCGATTCGGAATGCGTGTCCTGCGGCGCCTGTGTGCAGGCCTGCCCTACTGCGACGCTGATGGAAAAAAGCGTGGTCGAACTGGGCCAGCCCGAGCGCAGTGTGATCACCACCTGCGCCTATTGCGGCGTGGGTTGCTCGTTCCGCGCCGAGATGAAAGGCGACCAGCTGGTGCGCATGGTTCCGGACAAGAACGGCCAGGCCAACCATGGCCACTCCTGCGTCAAGGGGCGCTTTGCCTGGGGCTACGCCACCCACCCGGATCGAATCACCAAACCGATGATCCGTAAGCACATCAACGACCCTTGGCAGGAAGTGAGCTGGGATGAGGCGGTGACCTACGCCGCCAGCGAATTCCGCCGGTTGCAGCAGAAATATGGTCGCGATTCCATTGGCGGCATCACCTCCAGCCGCTGCACCAACGAAGAAACCTACCTGGTGCAAAAGCTGGTGCGCGCCGCGTTCGGCAACAACAACGTCGACACCTGTGCGCGGGTCTGCCACTCGCCCACCGGCTATGGCCTGAAGCAGACTTTGGGCGAGTCAGCCGGCACCCAGAGCTTCGACTCGGTGATGCAGGCCGACGTGATCCTGGTGATGGGCGCCAACCCCAGCGACGCGCACCCGGTGTTCGCTTCCCAGCTCAAGCGCCGCTTGCGGGAAGGTGCGCGGCTGATCGTCATCGATCCACGCCGCATCGATCTGGTGGATTCGGTGCACGCCCGCGCTGAATATCACCTGGCGCTGCGCCCCGGCACCAACGTCGCCATGCTCAACGCCCTGGCCCATGTGATCGTCACCGAAGGGCTGCTCAACCAGGCCTTTATCGACGCCCGTTGCGAGGGCGGCGATTTCGCCAACTGGAGTGAGTTTGTCAGCCGGCCGGAAAACTCGCCGGAAGTGCTTGGCGCGATCTGCGGCGTGCCCGCTGCCGACATTCGTGCCGCCGCGCGCCTGTATGCCACTGGCGGCAATGCGGCGATTTACTATGGCCTGGGTGTCACCGAGCACAGCCAAGGCAGCACCGCCGTCATGGGCATTGCCAACCTGGCCATGGCCACCGGCAACATCGGCCGCGAAGGCGTCGGAGTGAACCCGCTGCGGGGGCAGAACAACGTTCAGGGTTCCTGTGACATGGGCTCGTTCCCCCACGAGTTGCCTGGCTACCGGCACATCTCCAACGAGGTGGTGCGGGCGCAGTTCGAACAGGCGTGGAACGTCACCCTGCAACCCGACCCGGGCCTGCGTATTCCCAACATGTTCGAGTCGGCACTGGCCGGCAGTTTCAAGGGCCTGTATTGCCAGGGCGAGGACATCGCTCAGAGCGACCCGAATACCCAGCACGTCACTGCGGCCCTGTCGGCCATGGAGTGCGTGGTGGTGCAGGATATTTTCCTCAACGAAACCGCCAAGTTCGCCCATGTATTTTTGCCGGGCAGTTCGTTCCTGGAGAAGGACGGTACTTTTACCAACGCCGAACGGCGCATCTCGCGGGTGCGCAAGGTCATGGACCCGCTGGGTGGCAAGGCCGACTGGGAAGGCACGGTGGCGCTGGCCAACGCCCTGGGTTATCCGATGAACTACAAACACCCATCGGAAATCATGGATGAAATCGCCAGCCTTACGCCGACCTTCACCAACGTCAGCTACGCCGAACTGGACCGCCACGGCAGCCTGCAATGGCCGTGCAACGCCGCGGCACCGGACGGCACGCCGACCATGCACATCGAGGAATTCGTGCGCGGCAAGGGGCGATTCATGCTCACCGGCTATGTGCCGACCGAGGAGAAGGTCAACACCCGTTATCCACTGCTGCTGACCACCGGGCGCATCCTCAGCCAGTACAACGTCGGCGCGCAAACCCGGCGTACCGAGAACGTCGCCTGGCACGATGAAGATCGCCTGGAAATCCATCCGACTGACGCCGAAAGCCGTGGCATCAACGAAGGTGACTGGGTCGGCATCGGCAGCCGTGCCGGGCAGACCGTGCTGCGCGCGCGGATCACCGAACGGGTTGCGCCGGGCGTGGTGTACACCACCTTCCACTTCCCTGAATCAGGCGCCAACGTGATCACCACCGACAACTCCGACTGGGCCACCAACTGTCCGGAGTACAAGGTCACGGCCGTGGAAGTCAGCCGCGTGTATCACCCTTCGGAGTGGCAAAAGCGCTTCCAGGAGTTCAGCGAGGAACAGGACCGCTTGCTCAGGGATCGCCGCCACGCCCGTGGTGATAAGGCGGAGGTGCGCCGATGAGCACGGAAAACCTGATCAAGATGGCCAACCAGATTGCCCAGTACTTCGCCAGCCAACCGGACCAGCAACAGGCGGTGCTCAGCGTGCGCAATCACCTGCAGATGTTCTGGGCGCCGAGCATGCGCAAGGAATTGCTGGCCTGGCAGACGGAGCATCAGGGGGCGGATTTGCATCCGTTGGTGCAAGAGGCGGTGAGTGGCGCGGGTTGGTAGCGACTGGAAAAACGCTATCCCTGTAGGAGCCGGCTTGCTGGCGATCGCGGTTCGTCAGGCGACATGTGTGTCGTCTGGATGTCCGCCATCGCCAGCAAGCCGGCTCCTACAGGGTTATGTATCAATTTTGAATGCGGCTTTCACTTTTCAGGTAGAGCGACAACTCATGTTGCCGCTGACAGCCAAGCAACAGCCAAAGCAGAACCCTGGCTTTACGCGGACATAGAAATCCCGCCATCGATGCACCCTTGCGCATCAGATCCATCTCTCCGCCGTGAAAACCATAGCTGGCTTGTGCGGTAGAGCCGGAACCGGTGCGGGTCGCGACGATGACCGGGATTCTTTCGGCGATGTGCTCAATCACCGTCGCCCAGCTCTGCGAGACATGTCCGGCGCCGAAACCGGCGATCACCAGCCCGTCATAACCGAGCGCAAGGATGTTTTCCAGAATCAGCGTGTCAGCCGAGAGGGATGCCTCCAACATCGCAACCTTCTGCGTTGTCTGTTGCGGCAGGGGCAAAACCCTACGCTGAACCGGCGCGCGCAGGTAGTGAACGCGGTCTTCCATTATCAGGCCTGCAGGCCCCACGACCGGAGAGGTAAACGCCTGCAACGCCATCGAATCAGTTTTACGCACGCTGCTCGCTTGATGAATCTCCCCGTTCATCACCACCTGAACACCACGCTTTCGGCTGTTCCTGGCCAGGGCGACGTGGCATGCATCCAGCAGATTCGCCGGTCCCTCGGCCCCTGGCTGTGCTGCCGAGCGCATCGCACCGGTCAGCACCAGTGGTGCGTCGTGGGGCTAAAGGTAATCGAAAAACGTTGCCGTTTCTTCGAGTGTGTCGGTGCCTTGGGTCAACACGACACCCACGGCGCCTTGCTTGATTTGGAGTTGCGCCCACGACAATACAGTCAGTAAAAATCCGAAATCCAATGAAGCGCTGGGCAGCAGTCCAAGGGTTTCAACGGTCACCCGGGCAAACGTCGCCAAATGCGGTACGGACGCCAGTTGAGTCTCGCCGCTGACGGTCGGGATAACGCCTTCGCCGGCATTCCTGGCTTGCATGCTCACCGTGCCGCCGAGTGCCGCGATGGCGAGTTTGGGCAGTTCCATGTGATACCTCATGTGTTCGGAAGAGAGGTGGCTGTACCCGGTTCAGGATGGGGTACAGCCCAAAGGTCGGTGGCATTTACCCCGCGATAAGGACGCCGATCAGCGGCACGATCAGCAACGTGCTGATGGCCATGGACAGGACATTGCCGATGTAGGCATGCATGTCGGCCGGCAAACGCTTGGCAATCGCACAGGCCAGGGGCGGTGCGATCAATGCCCCCAGCAATGCACTCGAAACGATCACCAGCCAACTGCCGCCATGGGTCAGAATCGCCGCGGGCACCACCGACACCAGAGGCACGTAAGTGGGGTACCAGCCGCGCAACATCCATTGCCGACGCCAGATCACCACCCCGATGGCCGAGGTCAGCGCCTGTGCAGCGATGATGTGCAGCAGCAGACCTGAACCGTACGCCGGGCTCATCGGGTTCATGCTGTAGGCGAGCAATACCCCGAGTAACAAGCCGAGGCTGGCCAGTTCATTGCCGAAGAATGGCGCTTCGGAAAAGTCTGCCAAGACCCGGCGCATGCTCCAGATCACCCCGTAGTCGGGCGCCTTGGTGACGGGCGCGGGAGGCTTGGAGGATCGTGTCGCGGATTGTTCGGACTTCATCAGGCTGGGCCGGTAGCGGCACAGCAGAAAGGCCACGACACTGGCGACCGCCATGCCCAGGACATTGCCGATCACCGCCGGCAATCCCAACGGGTTACACAGGTAATTGACGATCAGCAGGCACAGGGGCGTGACGAGTAAGGCGCCCATGATCGCGCCGTTGATGGTGACCTTCCAGCCACCGCCAAACATCAGCACCATCGCCGCTGGCAGCGAAACGAACGCGGCAAATGTCGGTTGCCAGCTGGTGGCGGTCACCGTCCAACCCCACAGCACGTTACTCAGCAGCAGCCCGAGCAGCGAACTGGTGATCAGCCACGGCCATAGCCCGGTGCCATAGGAAATGCTGAAGCCTTGCCAGGTTCTCCCCGTTCGATTCGCCCAGTAAGCGAGATAGGCGCCCGCCAACAGTCCGATCGATGCGAACTCGTGTTTGTAGAACGCCACCTCGCTGATGTCGCCGAGCAGCCAACGTAACCAGGCACTCGGCTGGGGAAGACTCGACACCATGTCGCTGTAACTCGGCCAATGGGCAGACCAGAACGAACGATTGGTGAGTGAAAGCCAGATAATCAGCAGTGTCGCGCCGATCATCAGCAGGATAACCGCCACATCGAATGGCGATCTGTGGGCAAACCGGTTTTTATCGGTTGTGGTTTCCATAAGTCAGGTCCCCCTTATCAACGTGGGAGACATGGGTGCTGGGTGTAGCCGAGCATTTGATCGTAGAGATCGGCTCGACGATCACGATGCAGATCGTTCAGGTTGTTCCAGATGAGGGCGCTGCGGGAGCTGGTCAGGTCGATATCGGCAAACAGGATTTCCTGCTGGTCTGCCGATGCTACGGCGCCAATCGGCCAGCCATTGGTCCCAGCAATCAGCGAGCATCCGAGGTAGCGGGCACCTCGCTCCTCACCAATCCGGCTGGCAGCGGCGATAAACACATTGTTGACGTGTGCCGCCGTCATCGTCAGGTACGACGCCATGCACTTGCCGGCTTCATCGAACAGCGGCGGAGGCGTCCAGACCCAGTTATTGACGCTGCAAATGATGTCGGCGCCTTGCTGACTCAGGATGCGCGGTACCTCCGGGAACCAGATGTCCCAACAAATCAACATCCCGATGCGGCCAATGGGCGTATCAAAAACCGGAAAACCAAGATCGCCCGGTGTGAACCAGAGTTTCTCCAGATTCCACAAATGGGCTTTTCGATACTTGCCGATGAAACCGTCAGGGCCAACGAGTATTGAGGTGTTGAAGAGCCGCATGCCGTCGCGCTCGGCCAGGCCGGCCACGATGTGGACGCTGTGTTTGGAGGCAAAGTCGATCCAGAGTTGCGCGCTTGGCCCGCCGGGTATCAACTGCGCATGTTCAAAAGCATCCTGCCGATTGCTGAAGAAATAACCGGTGCTGCATAGCTCAGGCAGCACAATAAGGTTCGCACCGCCGGTGACCGCCTCCAGCGCCAGTTCCAGGCTACGACACAGGTTTGCATCGCAATTTTCGATGCCGACTTGTGGATCGAATTGCACGACTGCTACACGCACAGGGCTTGTTGGCTCGCTCATTTCGGGTGACCTCTTTTTATTGTTTTTCACGCTGTTTCAGTGCGTGTTTATGAGAGTCGAAATGCCAGTGGGTGTAAGTCAGATGCTTCCTTGAGTGCTGTAGTCTTTGTCCGAAGATGTATGTTCGAAAAAGTAAAAAGGGCCTGCATTTGCAGACCCTTTTTGTGGGACGTAATGGTAGCGACTGGAGAAACGCAATTCCTGTAGGAGCCGGCTTGCTGGCGATCGCGGTTCGTCAGGCGACATCTGTGTCGACTGTACGTCCGCGATCGTCGGAACTCCGCCCGCAGCAAGCCGGCTCCTACAGGGTGCGCACCTCGTTATTTTTGGTGCGTGCCCTGTTCAGCTCAAAGCAGATGCTGAGAAATCAGTTTGGAAATTGCCACCATCGACGTCCTGCCGGTGAATTCGAATTTCACCCTTCCCAACGACGAAAAATAAATCTCCAGCTCCGAATCCAGATCAAACGTCCCCGACGTTTCCACCGAATACGCCACGATGTTTTTATACGGCAACGAGGTGAAGTCTTTTTTGCTGCCGGTGATGCCCTGCACGTTCACCGCGATGATGCGTTTGTTGGTGAAGACCACGCCGTCGCGCATGGATTTGTACGAGTCGATGACCTGTTCCCCGTCGAGCAAAAGGTCGGCTACACGCTCGGCGTATTCGTCGTTCTGCTTGAGCTTGAAGAATCCCTTGTTGTTGAAATCAATCATTTCCCGCTCCTGTCTGGGGCTCGAGTTGCTTGCGGTATTTGTCGTTGATGGCGTAGGCCGGGGATTGCGCGGTCAGCAGGATAACCAGCGCTGGCAGGATGATTCTGTTCATGTTTACCCTCTTCTTCGCGAATGCCTGCATATAGCATGAATGACTCACTTTAGCCTGCGCACGCATTTGAGTCTGTCAGTACACAAGGGCAGCAGCGCCCACCTGCGTTATCATCGCTGCCCTGTTTCCCCAAGAGCCCTGCCCCCGGATGTCCGATACTCTGCCATTGCCTGAAGACCCTCAATCGCTGCCACCGGTGCTGGCGGGCCCGCTGTTGCGGCGCCTGGAACCGACGCGGCTGGTGCTGTGGCTGGTGGGTTCGCGGGCGCTGGAGTTGACGCTGCGCTTGCAGGGCGTGGGCGATATTCGCCTCGATGCCGGGCAATGCACGGTCGTTGCGGTGGGTACCCATGCGTTTGTGCACCTGATCGATGTGGCGCTGGACGCCGCCCTGCCCTGCGATGAGGTGATCGAGTACGACCTGTTGATCGATGACGGCACGGGCATCGCCACCTGGGCGCCGCATTTGTTGTATGGCGATGCGGCTGCGCCGAACTTCGTCCTGCATGCGCGCATCGAGCAGTTGCTGCACGGTTCCTGCCGCAAACCCCATCACCCGGCGCCCGACGGCCTGCTGTGCGTCGATCAGCTGTTGGCGCAAGTGCACCTGGCCAGCGAGCGTCCGGCGCTGCTGATGATGAGCGGCGATCAGGTCTATGCCGACGATGTCGCCGGGCCGACCCTGCGGGCGATCCATGCCTTGATCGAACGGCTGGGGCTTTTCGGTGAGCATCTGGCTGGCGCCATCGTCAGCGACAGCGCCGAGCTGTACGGGCACGCCGCCTGTTATTACCACCGGGCGGATCTGCTGCCGGCGCTGCAAAGCAACGAAACCCTGCGCGAGCGCTTTTTCGGGGGTGCGCGCAAGCCGATTTTCACCAGCAGCAGTGCCGACAATCACCTGGTGACCTTCGCCGAAGTCATGGCCATGTACCTGCTGGTCTGGTCGCCGACGCCCTGGACCCTGATCGCGCCAAAACCGCCGAAACTGATCAAGGAACGCCGCGAGCGTTATGCCCTGGAACAGACGCGCATCGACGCGTTCAAGGCTGGCCTGGACAAGGTCGCGCGAGCGCTGGCACACGTGCCGACGCTGATGATCTTCGATGACCACGACATCACCGACGACTGGAATCTTTCCGCGCAATGGGAGGAAACGGCCTACGGCCATCCGTTTTCCCGGCGCATCATCGGCAATGCGCTGCTGGCCTACATGCTGTGCCAGGGCTGGGGCAACAATCCGGATGCGTTCGTCGATGTGCTGGAAAAAACCCGTTCGCTCAGCGCCACCGGCGATGACCATTACCTGGACAGCGATGTCCAGGACGCGCTGATCGATGAGCTGCTGCGCTTCCAGCACTGGCACTACGTGCTGCCCACCACGCCGGCCATGGTGGTGCTCGATACCCGCACGCGGCGCTGGCGCAGCGAGATGAACCTCAAGCAACCGTCGGGCCTGCTGGACTGGGAAGCCCTCAGCGAACTGCAGCAGGAACTGCTCGATCACCCTTCGGCGATCATCGTTTCGCCGGCGCCGATCTTCGGCGTCAAGCTGATCGAAACCGTGCAACGGGTGTTCAGCTGGCTGGGTTATCCACTGCTGGTGGACGCCGAGAACTGGATGGCCCATCGCGGCGCGGCCCAGGTGATCCTGAACATTTTCCGCCACTCGCGCACGCCGGGTAACTACGTGGTGCTGTCCGGCGATGTGCATTATTCCTTCGTCTACGAAGTGCTGATCCGCCACCGCAAGGCCGGCCCGCGCATCTGGCAGATCACCAGCAGCGGCATCAAGAACGAGTTCCCGCCGGCCCTGCTGGAGTGGTTCGACCGCCTCAATCGCTGGCTGTATTCCCCGCGCTCGCCGCTGAACTGGCTGACCAAGCGTCGGCGCATGCGCATCGTGCCTCACGTTCCGGAGCATGCTGAAGCAGGTGAGCGCCTGTGGAATTCGGCGGGGATCGGCCAGGTGTACTTCAATGAACAAGGGCAACCACGGGATATTTTCCAGCATAACGCCAATGGCTCGCCGAAGACGCGGATGGTGGCGCCCGAGGGTGATATCTGAGGGACTGGAACAAAAACCCACAGTTTGATCGGTGTCACTCATGGATTTAACCCGAACCCTGATCATCGGCAACTCCGGCTCCGGCAAGAGCTGGCTGGCGCAGCGGCTGGCTGAGCGATTGCAAGTGCCCTGGACCGATCTCGACCGCGTTCACTGGCTGTCCGACGAACACAGCATCGCCCGTCCCCGCGCCGAAGCGTTAGCCATGGCGCGAATCGCGGCCGAGCAGGAGCGCTGGGTGATCGAAGGTGTGTATGGCTGGATCGCCAGCGAACTCCTGCCCCGCACGACTGCGCTGATCTGGTTGAGCATTGCCGACGAGGTATGCGTCGCCAATATTCGTCAGCGTGAAGTCAATGACGATGAACGTCTGATCGCGTTGCTGGAGTGGGCGGGCAGTTATCGTCAGCGTGACGGTTCCAGCGGATACACGGCCCATCAGCGGCTATTCGACGGGTTTACCGGTTGCAGAATTCAATTGATGGACCGGACTGAAATCGCAGATTTCGCCTTTATCAGATAAGGACTACAGCGTTCTCGGAAACGTCCCGAGGAGCTTTCCGCGATACTCGGAAGACACGTTGATGCGCTCATTGCGCAATGACCATTCGGAGATATCGCCTTGTCGACCTGTACTCATTTCTGTACAGTCCTTGCATCGAGCGAGGATTTCACCATGCACACCATCAATTACACCACCGCACGCGCGCACTTGGCCGAGACCATGGATCGCGTCAATGAAGACCGCACCCCGCTGCTGGTCACGCGCCAGAAAGGCGAGCCGGTGGTGATGATGTCGCTAGCCGAATACAACGCCCTCGAAGAGACCGCCTACCTGCTCCGCTCCCCCGCCAATGCCGAACGCTTGATCAAATCGATCGGCAACCTGCGCGCCGGGAAAACCAAGTCACGGCAACTCATTGAAGAATGAACATCGAGTTCACTCCTGAAGCTTGGGATGACTACCTGTGGTTTCAGCAAAACGACAAGGCGGGACTCAAGCGCATCAACCTGCTGATCAAAGCCATCCAGCGTGAACCTTTCGAGGGCCTCGGAAAACCGGAACCGCTCAAACACAATTTAAGCGGCTTCTGGTCGCGCCGGATCACGGCTGAACATCGCTTGGTCTACACCATCGAAGACGGTGAGTTACGCGTTGTGATGTGCAGATACCACTACTGAACTCACCCCCCTGACAATCATCTCCACCTCCCGCTCATCAATCGTCAAAGGCGGCAACAAGCGAATGGTCTGCCCCCGCGTCACGTTGATCAGCAACGCATGATCCCGCGCGGCGATCAGGCTCAGGTCGCGGATCGGTTGCTTGAGTTCGATGCCGATCATCAGGCCCTGGCCGCGGATCGCCAGGACGTTTGGATTGTCGGCCAACTCCATGCGCAACCTGGCCAACAGACGTTCGCCCTGGCGCCGGGCGTTTTCCAGCAGGCCTTGTTCTTCGATGATATCCAGCACCGTGCAACCGACCCGACAGGCCAGCGGGTTGCCGCCGAACGTGCTGCCGTGGCTGCCGGGGGTGAAGAGTTCGGCGGCTTTGCCACGGGCCAGGCAGGCGCCGATGGGCACGCCGTTGCCCAGGCCTTTGGCCAGGGTCATGACGTCCGGGACGATGCCTTCGTGCTGAGACGCGAACCACTGCCCGGTACGGCCGATGCCGGTCTGGATTTCGTCGAGCATCAATAACCAGGCGCGCTGGTTGCACAGTTCGCGCACGGCTTTCAGGTAACCCGGTGGCGCCAGTTGCACGCCGCCTTCGCCCTGGATCGGCTCCATCAGGATCGCCACGATGCGCGAGCCGTGTTCCTGCTGCACCTTGTCCAGCGCGTTGAGGTCGCCGAAGGGCACTTTGATGAAATCCCCCGGCAATTTGTTGAAGCCCAGGCGCACCGCCGGGCCGTCGCTGGCGGACAGGGTGCCGAGGGTGCGGCCATGGAAAGCGTTGTGCATGACCACCACCAAGGGTTGCTCGATGCCTTTGCTCCAGCCATGCAGCCGAGCGATTTTCAGCGCCGTTTCGTTGGCCTCGGCACCGGAGTTGTTGAAGAACGCCCGGTCCATGCCGGCCAGCCCGGTCAGCTTGCGCGCCAGTTGTTGTTGCCAGTCGATGCTGTAGAGGTTGGAGGTGTGCAGCAACAGGCCGGCCTGCTCGCTGATGGCCGCGACGATTTTCGGGTGCGAGTGGCCGACGTTGGTCACCGCCACCCCGGCCACCGCGTCCAGGTACTCACGACCGGCCTGGTCCCACAGGCGCGTGCCCAGGCCCTTGTTGAAACTCAGGGCCAAGGGTTGGTAAGTGCTCATCAGGCAGGCGGCGGTCATGGCATCAGGCTCCATCAAGGGTCGGTGTTTTTGCAGTATGGTTAGCCACCTGAGCTGGATAAATACTGCAATACTTCAATCATTTTAAAGTCGAGCTTGATAATGGATTTGTTCCAGGCAATGACCGTGTACGTCAAAGTGGTGGAATCCGGCAGCATGACCGGCGCCGCTGCGCAGTGCAAAATGTCCACGACCATGGTCGGCAATCACCTCAAGGCGCTCGAGCAGCGCCTGGGTGTGCGCCTGCTCAACCGCACGACCCGGCGCCAGCGGCTGACCGAATTCGGCACCGCGTATTACCAGCGCTGCCTCGAAGTGTTGGGGCTGGTGGCAGACTCTGAACGCCTGGCCGAGCAAGCGGTCGATGAGCCCAGTGGCACCCTGCGCATCTCGGCGCCCCTGACCTTCGGCACGGAAAAACTGGCGCCGGCCCTGAGCGAATTTGCCCTGCTCTACCCGCGGGTAAAACTCGACGTGATGCTCACCAACCGTCGCCCGGACATGCTCGAACACGGTCTGGACGTGGCCTTTCGCCTGGGTGCCCTGGAGTCGACCACCCTGATTGCCCGCCCGCTCATCAACTACACCCTGACCATGTGCGCATCCCCGGCCTACGTGGCCCGGCGCGGCGCGCCGCAGAAACCGGAAGACCTGCGCCACCACGACTGCCTGTCGTTCGCTTATCCGGCCGGGGATGACTGGCACTCGGTGGAAAAGGAATGGCGCCTGGCCGGCCCCGAAGGTGAAGTCTCGGTGGCGGTCAGCGGCCCGATGCTGATCAACAGCTCGGCCGGGCTGCATCAGGCCGCGCGCACCGGCATGGGCATCGTGATGTTGCCCGATGTCCTGGTCGAGCAGGACATCCAGGACGGCAAGCTGCTGGGCTTGATGCCCGGCTTCACCCCGCCGAGCCGGCCGATGAACCTGATGTATGCCCAGGACCGCTACCGCCTGCCGAAATTGCGACGTTTCGTCGACTTCGCCCTGCAGATGTGGGGCAAGCACTAGCAGGTCCACCGGGCCTTGAACTACTCTCCCTGACTAGGCAGGACATTTGCTATCAGGCAGGCGTCAGGGGGAGCAGCGATGGGAGAGGCATCGAGTATCGAGCCCTTGAAGTTCAATGTCTCTGACATGAACGAAGGCATGCTGCACACCATCATGGAGTTGGTCAGCGACGGCATCTGGGACTGGAATGCCAACACCGGCTTCGTCTACCGCAACAGCCGCTGGTACGAAATGCTCGGCTACACGCCACACTCCCTGGACAACAACGCATTGACCTGGGAAAACATCATCCACCCCGATGATTTCCCGCAGGTCATGGCCCTGTTCGATGACTACCTGAAACAGCACACGCCGGTGTATCAGGCCGAGTACCGCTGCCGCGCCCACGACGGCAGTTATATCTGGATCGAAGACCGCGGCCACGTCCTGGCCCGCAATGCCGACGGTTCGGTGGCGCGGATGGTCGGCGCCCACCGCAGCATCGAAGACAGGAAACGCCTGCTCGAAGCGCTCGAACGGCGCAATCAGTCCCTTGAAGCCATCGTCGAAGAACGCACCCGTGAGCTGTCCAGGGTCAATCAGCAACTGCAGGTACAACTCGAAGAAAACCGCAAGCTGGCGCAAACCGATGCCCTGACGTCGATCGCCAATCGCTATCGCCTGGAACAGACCCTGCCCCAGGAATGTGAGCGGGCCCAGCGCTTTCGACAGCCGCTGTCGCTGATCGCCATGGACATCGACGACTTCAAGACCATCAACGATCACTACGGCCATGCCTTGGGCGATGCCACCTTGGTGCAGGTGGTCGAACGTGTGCTGCGCTTTGTGCGTGACGGTGACCTGCTGGCCCGTTGGGGCGGCGACGAATTCATCGTGATCCTGCCCGACACCCCGCTGGCCGAGGCCATAACCCTGGCCGAAAAAATCCGCGAGGGCCTGGCGGACTTGCCCGCCGTAGGCGACTTTCGGGTGACCATGAGTTTCGGCGTGGTCCAGCGCTTTGAGGAAGAGCAAAAGACCGGCCTGATGGCCAGGGCCGATCAGGCACTGTATCGGTCGAAAATCGCCGGCAAGAATGTGATCAGCGGATAACCGCCGTCACATCCCCGCCTTCACCAGCACCGGTTTGTCCTGGTAACGATCCGGGTACAGCTGCTTGAGCTGCGCCACCTTCGGCAAGTCGTTGATCACGATGTAGGGATAGGTCGGGTGCTCGGTCAAAAAATCCTGGTGTTCCTCTTCCGCCGGGTAAAAACCGTTGAAGCTTTCCAGCTTGGTCACGATCGGCTTGTCGAACGCACGCGCGGCGTCGAGCTGGGCGATGTAGGCCTGGGCGACCCGTTGCTGTTCGCCGCTCTTGGTAAAAATCGCCGAACGATACTGGGTGCCGGTGTCCGGACCCTGGCGGTTGAGTTCGGTGGGGTTGTGCGCCACGGAAAAGTAGATCTGCAGCAAAGTGCCGTAGCTGACCTGGCTCGGGTCGAAGGTCACTTCCACCGATTCCGCATGCCCGGTATCGCCACCGCTGACGCGGTCGTACTGGGCGGTATTGGCTGCACCACCGGCGTAACCGGACACGGCATTTTTTACGCCTTTGACATGCTGGAACACCCCTTGGACGCCCCAGAAGCAGCCCCCGGCGAATACCGCGGTTTCGCTGCGGGCCTGGGTGGTTTCGTCGATGGCCGGTGGCGGCAGCAGCACCCCTTCTTCAGCCCCACCGAGGGAAAACGCCGAGCATTGGCCGATGATGCCGGCAGCGGCCAGCCCCAACAGGGTACGGCGCCAGGTGAACAGGCTTTTCATGTCACAGACTCCAGAAGGATGCAGATAAATTCAGACGGTGCCGGGCTCGAACTTCAGCGCCAGGCCGTTCATGCAGTAGCGCAGGCCGGTGGGTTTCGGCCCGTCGTCGAAGACATGGCCCAGATGCCCGCCGCAACGCCGGCAGTGCACCTCTTCGCGCAGCACCCCGTAGGAACGGTCCTGGCGGGTGGCCACGGCCTTGTCCAGCGGCGCCCAAAAGCTTGGCCAGCCGGTGTGGCTGTCGAACTTGGTCGCCGAGGAGAACAGCGGCAACTGGCAACCGGCACAGGCGAACGTGCCGTCGCGGTGCTCGTTGTTCAGTGGGCTGCTGTAGGCGCGTTCGGTGCCTTCTTCGCGGAGAATTTCATACTGTTCGTCGCTCAATATCGCGTGCCATTCGCTGTCGCTGTGGGTCACTTCGAAGGCCTCGGCGGCGCTGGCATCGCTGATCAAGGCCGTGCCTGTGGAAAACTTCGGCAACAGGCCGATTGCCAGGGCTGCCACCCCCAGCCCGCCGCTCGTTAGCAGAAATTGCCGTCGTGAAAACATGCTCGTCTCCAGAAATCCAGGGGTGTTTCATGGAACACAGCCTAGGCTTTGGGTGATCGCCAAATCCTCACGGGAAGTTAAACAATTCGTGATAACTCGGGCGCCGAAAAAACCGCACAATGGGCCCTTGACGGACTTCACTGACTTGACTGATTTAACTGTAGGAGCTGCCGCAGGCTGCGATCTTTTGATCTTGATCTTTAAAAACAAGATCAAAAGATCGCAGCCTTCGGCAGCTCCTACAGTGAGTGGCATTACGCACCCTGCGCAGAAGGATTGAGCTGGATGGAACAGACCAAACGCATCCTCGTGGTCGAGGATGACCTGCATATCGCCGACCTCATCTGCCTGCACCTGCGGGACGAGCAGTTCGAGGTGGTGCACAGCGCCGATGGCACTGAAGGCATGCGCCTGCTGCAACAGGGCAACTGGGATGCGCTGATCCTCGACCTGATGCTGCCCGGTGTCGACGGCCTGGAAATCTGCCGGCGCGCCCGCGCCATGGCCCGCTATACGCCGATCATCATCACCAGTGCGCGTTCCAGCGAAGTGCACCGGATTCTCGGCCTGGAACTGGGTGCCGACGACTACCTGGCCAAGCCGTTTTCCATGCTCGAACTGGTGGCCCGGGTCAAGGCGTTGCTGCGTCGGGTGGAGGCCATGGCACGCAACCTGAAGATGGACGCCGGCAGCCTGCTCATCGACGGCCTGGCCATCGACCCGATCACCCGCGAAGTGGCCCTCGACGGCCGGCGCCTGGACCTCACGCCCCGGGAGTTCGACCTGCTGTACTTTTTCGCCCGCCAGCCGGGCAAGGTATTTTCGCGCATGGACCTGCTCAATGCCGTGTGGGGCTACAGCCACGAAGGCTATGAGCACACCGTCAACACCCACATCAATCGCCTGCGCGCCAAGATCGAGGCCGACCCGGCGCAACCGGTGCGCATCCTCACGGTCTGGGGCCGCGGCTATAAATTCGCCACCGGGGAGGAGCCGCAGCCATGAGGCTGACCCTGACGCAGCGCCTGTCCCTGGTGTTCGCCGTGCTGCTGCTGGTGTGCTGCGGTACATCGGCGTGGCTGCAGGTGCGTTCCAACCAGATGCATGAACAGGAAGTGGTGCAAGGCTTGTCCCGGGACCTGGCGCAGCACATCGCCAGTGACACGGTGCTGATGGACACCCAGGGCCTGATGCCCAACGCCGTGCGCGATCTGTTCAGCAAGCTGATGCAGGTCAACCCCAGCGTCGAGGTTTACCTGCTGGACACCGAGGGCAAGATCGTCGGCAGCGCCGCGCCCGAAGGCCGGATCCGCCGTGAGCGCGTCGACCTGGCGCCGATCCAGCGCCTGCTGCGGGGCGATGCCTTGCCGATTGCCGGCGATGATCCGCGCAGTGTCGATGGGCGCAAGGTGTTCAGCGCCGCGCCGTTGAAGGTCGACGGCAAGCCGGTCGGTTATCTCTACGTGGTGCTGTTGGGTGAAGACCACGATCGCCTGGCCGAGCGCGGCGCCACCAGCGCGGCACTGAATACTGCCCTGCTGTCCATCGGCCTGGTCGCGCTGCTGTGCCTGATTGCCGGCCTCACTGCGTTTGCGTTGATCACCCGCCCCTTGCGCCGTCTCACCGACACCGTCAGCCAGTTCGACATCGACGGCGTCCCGGTCTCGCCGGCCCTGCCCGTCACTGTGGACAAAACCGCCAGCCATGACGAGATCGCCATACTCGACGCCACATTCCGGCAGATGCAGGCGCGCCTGGGCGAACAATGGCGCTCCCTGACCCGCCAGGACCAGGAGCGCCGCGAACTGGTGGCGAACATCTCCCACGACCTGCGCACGCCGCTGGCGTCGCTGCATGGCTACCTGGAAACCCTGTCGCTCAAGGACGCCACACTGTCACCCGACGACCGTCGTCGCTATCTCGGCATCGCCCTGGATCAAAGTCGCAAGGTTGGCGGTCTGGCGCAGTCGCTGCTTGAGCTGGTGCGGCTGGAGCATGGCTTCGTGCAGCCGGTGCTGGAGCGGTTTTCCCTGACTGACCTGGCCCAGGACATCTTCCAGAAATTCGAATTGACGGCCGAGGCGCGGCAGGTCGAATTGAAGGCCACGTTCGCCCCCAACGTGTCTGCGGCCTGTGCGGACCTGGGATTGATCGAGCGGGTGTTGACCAACCTGTTCGACAACGCCTTGCGCCATACGCCGCCAGGGGGCGAGATTGAACTGGGGTTGCGTCCGCAGGGGTCGTTCATTGAAGTGACGGTCAGCGACACCGGGCCGGGTATTGCTCCGGAGTTGCGCGAAGGGCTGTTTTTGCGGCCGTTCAATATCGGTGGGGCACGGCGTGATGGTGGGTTGGGGTTGCGGATTGTGCATCGCATCCTGCAATTGCATGGGCTTGAGATTCAGTTGATCGACAGGCCGGGGCGTGGGGCGACGTTTCGGTTTTCATTGCCGATGGATGAACAGACCGCGTCGGCACTGGCGGTGCGATCGATGAACCTGAATACACCGGGGCAGGCCTGACAGACCGTGGTGACTGCATCGCCAGCAGGCTGGCTCCCACAGTGTTTTGGGTCGGCCACAGATTTAGCGTACACCCAATTCCCCTGTAGGAGCCGGCTTGCCGGCGAAGGCGCCCGAAAGACAGGGGCAATGTTCAAGGACGCCTCGGCTGGGGCGAGTCCATCCAATTACAGGGTGTGTGTGTCGTGATTTTGTCCGTTGGCCTGTTGGGCCGTGACAACGCCGCCCCGGTCCAATAGATTAGGCGGCCTGAAAAGCCCTCGGGCTTTCTCGCCCCTATTCAAGTTCAAAGAAGTAGTGAAATTTCAATGTCAGATTCCAACACCGCTGAATCCGTAGTCACCCTGTCGTCCAAAGCGGAATACGAAAACTCCATCAATCTTTCACAGCACGTATCCCAGGCCAAGACCATCAGCGAGATGGTCCTGGACGCGTTTCAATCCACCCGCGAAAGCGAGCAGATCCGCGAGCTGCGCGCCGCGATCCGCCAGGCCCACGACAGCTTCGACGACGACAAGGCCTACGAATTGATGGGCCAGCTCAAGCAGCTCAAGGACGCCGAGGCCGCCGACATCGCCGCCCTCGAAGACCTGAGCAGCAAGTTCCCGATCAGCCGCATCCTGTCCAGCTTCAAGGACGATCCGGCGTTCCAGGAAATCGTCTACGGCCTGGCCCTCAAGGTGCTGAACCAGACCCACCAGGCCATCAGCAACCCGAGCGGCGGCAAGAGCAAGGCCGCCAAGGCGAAAAAAGAAGTCGAAGTGTTCACCATCAGCAAGGACGGCATCAGCGTCACCTTGCCGCTGCGCACCCCGCGCTCGCGCCTGAGCGTCGACCGTGAAGCCCTGGAATTCCTCGGTTTCACCTTCGTCGGCGAAGGCGACGAGGCCGAGCTGCAAAGCGAGACGTTCCTGGACAACCAGGGCGCCGAACAAGCGGTCAACCGCAAGAACATCATCACCGCCCTGCAACAGCAGACCGCCTTCGACGGCTACAGCATCGCCGCCCAGTAACACCCGCCAGCGCTTCACCAGAGCCCCGCCACCGTGCGGGGCTTTTTATTGCCCGCGATTCCAGCGAAACCGCGTTTAGTGTTCCAGTATCAAGGCCAGAAAAACACTTCCCTTCACCCATCTGCACCACGGGTCCGCCTGCAGGGAGCGTCAACTCACTTTCCAGCCCAGACCTCAGTGGTGCGACTGCTGAGGTCATCATGAACACGCTTCCCTTGTACCGTCAGTTGGCCAACCACTACCTGGACGCGATCCGCAGCGGCACCCTGAAAACCGGCGAGCGCCTGCCCTCGATCCGCCTGATGATGGAAAAACACGCCGTCAGCCTGTCCACCGCCGTGCAGGTCTGCCGTGAGCTCGAGGACTATGGCGTACTGGAAGCCCGACCGCGCTCGGGCAATTACATCCGCCAGCCCGACACGCCGGGCAAAGCCGTCGCGATCAGCCTGCCGCCGCCACTGGATACGGGCGTCTATGTCGGCATCCATGAGCAAGTGTCAGCGGTGCTCAAGGCCAGCCAGCGCGCGACGGTCAAGGTCAACTTCGCCAGTGCCTACTGCGCCCCGCCGCTCTATCCGCTGAAGGTCTTGCAGGACAACATGATCAAGGCCTTGCGCCAGGACCCGCATCTGCTCGATACCAGCAGTTCGACCAGCGGCCACAGTGCCCTGCGCAATGTATTGGCCCGGCGGATGCTGACCGCCAAGACCCACCTGAGCGCCGAACGCATCGTGATTACCCACGGCGCCACCGAGGCGATCAACCTGGCCTTGCGCGCCGTGACCCTCCCCGGCGATACCGTGGCCGTGGAGTCGCCGACCTTCTACGGCGTGTTGCAGATTCTCGAAAGCCTCAACCTGCGGGTGCTGGAAGTCCCGGCCTCGACCCCTGCGGGGATTCACCTGCCGGCCCTGGAACAGCTGCTACAAGGGCCGCAGCCGATCAAGGCGCTGATCGTCATGCCCAACCTGCACAATCCACTGGGCAGCATCATGCCCGACGCTCACAAGGCGCGGCTGGTGAAACTCTGTGCCGAGCACGATACGGTGCTGATCGAGGACGATACCTACGGCGACCTGGTGGACACCGAGCAACCGCTGTCCACCCTCAAGCACTGGGACCGCACCGACAGCGTGATCTATTGCGCTTCGCTGAACAAAACCCTGGCCCCGGGCCTGCGCCTGGGCTGGATCAGCGCCGGCAAATGGCACGACCGCGTGGAAATGCTCAAGCACACCCAGACCCGTGGCTGCGAGAAGTTGTCGCAACTGGCGGTCAGTGCGTTCATGGCCACGCCTTCCTATGAACGCTACCTGCGGCGCTTGAGAAACACCCTGACCCAGCAGCGCCAGCAAATGAGCGCGGCGATATTGCGCTACTTTCCCGAGGGCACACGGGTGACCAATCCCCGGGGTGGGACGTTGCTGTGGGTAGAGTTGCCTGCGCAGTATTCGTCCATGATGCTTTTTCATGACGCGTTGAACGTTGGCATCCAGATTTCACCTGGGGATATCTTTTCCAACACCCGGCGTTTCCATCACTTTATGCGCATAGGTTGCGGAGCGCCGTATTCGCCAAGGATTGATGAGGCGCTGCAAACCCTGGCCCGCCTCCTCAAAAACCAGGGCTAAACACATCCCCCCTGTAGGAGCTGGCTTGCCAGCGAAAGCGTCAGCACATCCAGCATTGATGTGCCTGACACACCGCCTTCGCTGGCAAGCCAGCTCCTACAGGGGGGTCGGATTACAGGGGATTTTGGTGTAGGCAGATGATATGCGGGTCATCATTCCAATGCGGGAAGCGCTCGGCGATCAGCGGGTCGTGGCCGGGGATGACGTGGTCTTCGCTGTCGGCCAGGCGATTGATCTCGCTGAACGCCTCCAGGCTTTGCGCCAGGTCATCGATGATTGGAAACGGGCTGCGCTCGCGAATATTGACCCACAGGTGCGCCGCGTCCGAAGCCAGCACGATCCAGCCGCGCTCGGTGTTTACCCGCACCACCTGGCTGCCCGGCGTGTGTCCGCCCACCGCGTGCAGTGTCACGCCGGGCAGCACCTCGACCGTGCCGTTGTGCAAACGCATGCGCCCCTCGAACAGCGGCGGCAGCGCCGACATCACGTCCTCCACCTCGTAGGTCTTGTTCACGGTGTGATGGGCCATCTTCGGCCCAGTGCAGAAGCGCAGTTCCGCTTCCTGCAGATGCACCGTGGCCTTGGGAAACAACCCCAGGTTGCCGGCATGATCCCAGTGCAGGTGCGTGAGGATCAGGTGCTCGACCTGCGCCGGATCGATGTCCAGTTGCCGCAGGGAATCCTCCGGCAGGCGATACATCTGACGGTTGCGGCGGTCCGCCGTGTCCGGTTGAAAACAGGTGTCGACCACAATCACCTGATGCTCGTTGCGAATCACCCAGAAGTAGTAGTCCAGGGGCATCGGCGCATTGGGGTCGCCGCAGCAGGCATCGTAGAGAAAGTTCTCCCGGGCGGTGCGCTGCGCGTTGGCGCCGACCCGGATGGCGAACACTTCGTACAGGGGAACGGACATGGTCACCTCCGGGTTCAGGCGGCTGCGGTGGCTTTGAGGGTCGGACGGAAATCGAAATCGATCTGCTCGCTGATGCCCAGGTCCTGCGCCAGCTTATGCAGGCCACTGTAGTCGCGCATGATCGTGGCGTTTTTGTTGCTCTCGCGAGTGTCGGCGATGATCGACCCGGCATCCGTGACCCCAAGCTGGGTGAGGATCGCCTCCCACATCGAGTAGTCCTGGGCGATAAAAGCACTCAGCGCCACCGAAAGGTGACGGGCGAAAAACTCCCGCTGTTCGGGCTGCATGTTGGCGTACATCACCTTGGCGACTTCGGCCAGCACCTTGCTGTGGGCGTATTCGTCGCGGTTGTGCAGTTCGGCCACGCGGCGGTTCTGCGGCTGGATGGTCTGGTCGTCCGCCAGCAGGTCGAGGTAGGCGTTGACGCTGATCTCGGCCACCACCGCGAAGGTGATCGCCGCCAGGTCGCGCTGCCATTGTTCGGGCAGTTCCTCACGCAGGGCCTTGAGGCGCAGGTAGGTCACCGAGGGCGGCAAATCCAGGTCCTGGTCGAGGGCGCGATCGAGCTTGGTCCGCTCAATGGCGCGCAGGTGCATGAGCGTGTGGTAGTGCTCGTCGATCAGGGTCTGCTGCATCGCCTCGCGAAAATGCCAGTCGTCCTTGCCCAGGTACTGCTGGGCGATGACGCTCAGCGCCGGGTTCACTACATGCTCCTCGGCGGTGACGGTGCGCAGGTTGTAGCCGATCCAGCCCCAGGTCACCACCTTGCTCTTGAGCTCGTCGCTCAAGGCCTGGAATGTCGGGTGATGGAAAAACGGCACCATGCACTCCGGGTAATCCGGGCGTGCCGGGTCGAACACTTCGTTGACCTGGCCCCTGTCCGGCGCACACACCCCGGCGCGTTTGGTCCAGGCCTGATTGAGCCGCACGATCAGTTGGTGATCGACCTGGGCAATCTCGATTGCTGTTTGCATGACGCAATACCTGTAGAACGCGTACCCGCCAGGGGTACGCGGAAAAAAGAAGGGCGACGGAAAAATCAGGCCAGCCAGTAGCGGGTCAGGTTGCGCGCCGGGTCAGTGTATCGACTGCGGGCATGGATCATCCGCCAGTTGTCCCAAATCAGCAGGCACCCGTCGGGAATCAGCACCGGGATGTTGTGCTCGACAAAGTACGCTTCGCCCAGCGCGGCAAATCTTGCCAGCGGCGCCGTGCTGTTGGCCACCTGCGATTGCTGCAACGCCTCCTTCGATGGATTCACATCGCCGTAGTGAAACTGGTTGTAGCTGAAGCGAAAGATATCGCCGTCCTCGGTGGGGGTCAGGATGTATTCCCTGACACGGGTTTGCGCCGGTTCGCCGGGCTTGGCGGTGGCGACGAATTCCACCGGCGTGTCATCGAGCCACTCGCGCAGTTCCGGCTCGGTTTGCTCGAGCGACTTGAGGAATTCGTAGCCGTCCACCAGCCCCGTATGCCCGCCACCGCAAGTCGCCTGTGTATGGCAATGCAGCGCCAGGTAACGTGGCGGCGGGCCATACACCGGCGCTTCGGTGTGCGGGCCGATGCCGTTCATGCTCTGGGAGTACGGCAAGTCCTCGTAGCCCGGCTTGCGGGTGATGGCGAACGCCACCTGGCCATTGAACTGCGGAATGATCGGGCCGAACTCATGCAGTGTTCCCGTAACGTCGTGGGCGAATTCCCCTGGGGTCAGCACCGTCCAGCCACGACTCGACAATTCTTCATGGCGATGGCCCAGTGAAACATAAGGTGTGCACGCAACAATCCCTTGGTCTGACATGGTGAGTTTCCTGGCGGTTTATCAGGCGTTGACGGTTGAGGTGTAAGCGGCAATCAATGCACTGCAGGCGTTGCCCGGTCGGTAGCGCTGTTCATCGATGCTCTGTACCGGGGTGATTTCGGCGGCGGTGCCGGTGAGAAAACACTCGTCGAAGTCGCCCAGTTCCGTGGGCAGGATCGTGCGTTCGATGACCTGGTAATCCAGCGCCCGGGCCAGCTCGATGACGGTCTGGCGGGTAATGCCATTGAGAAAGCAATCCGGCACTGGCGTATGCAAGGTCCGCCCCTTGGCGAAGAACACATTGGCGCTGGTGGCTTCGGCGACGTGCCCGCGCCAGTCGAGCATCAAGGCATCGTGATAACCGTGGTTTTCGGCGTCGTGCTTGCTCAAGGTGGCGATCTGGTAATGCCCCGACGCCTTGGCTTCGAAGGGGCTGCTGCTGGGCGGTGGACGGCGCCACGCGGCGGTCTTCAGGCGGATGCCGGCCATGCGCGCCGCCGGGTCGAAATAGCTCGGCCATTGCCAGCAGGCGATCGCCACATGCACACGATTGAAACGGGCCGACGTGGAAATCATCTCGCTGCCGCGCCAGGCCACCGGGCGCAGATAGCCGTCGCCCACCTGGTTGCGTTGCAGCAATTGATGGCTGGCCGCTTCCAGCTCGGCGGGTTCGAAGGGAATGGCAAAATCCATCAGCTGCGCCGAGCGATACAGCCGCTCAGTGTGTTCGCGCAGCTTGAAGACCTTGCCGTTGTACACGCGCTCGCCCTCATACACCGTGCTTGCGTAATGCAGGCCGTGGCTGAGCACATGCAGGCGCGCCTGGGACCACTCGACGAACTCGCCATCGAGCCAGATCCATCCTTCGCGTTGATCAAACGGGATACCGCTCATGTCCTTGTCTCCCCAGTAATTAAGCGTCGGCTTACGCCGTTTGCAGCAAGACCGGTATCAACTGCGGCGCAGGCGCCAGCAACAACTCGGCCTCGGTCTGAAAGAAAAAAGCCCGTTCGCCGAAAGCCGGGCGCAGCTCGTCGAACCAGGTCGCCTGCGGATCGAAGCGCGCATAGAAGGTGCGCAGTACCCACAACGGGTCCCGGGCCTGGAGGAACTGCAACACGAAGACCTTTTCCCCGGCGACGGTCTCGATGCCGTTGATCAGGACCTTGCCGTAGAAGGTGCTCATCGACGGCCCGCGCACCGTACGTGCCAGCCCCGACACCGTGCGGTACGCCGCCTGGAAGATCTCGAACGCCCGTGCCAGCGGCATCGCGAAGTAGTGGCTGGGGCCGGTGTCGCGCTCGACGAACATGTAATAGGGCACCGCCCCGAGCCGTACGCCTTCGGTCCAGAGGTCCGCCCAATCGGCGGGATTTTCGTTGATATGGCGGATCACCGGTGCCTGCATGCGCAGGGTCGCCCCCGTGGAACGAATGCACTCGATGGCCTGCCGGGCGATGGCCGGGCGGATCTCCACCGGGTGGTTGTAGTGGCCCATGATCGAGAGGTTTTTCCCCGCCGCGACGATCCGCCGAAACAGCGCCAGCAACTCGGGCGCATCCTTGTCGCTGACGAACCGCTGCGGCCAGTACGCCACCGACTTGGTGCCGATGCGGATGTTCTGGATGTGCGGCAGATCCAGCAGCGGTTCGATGTACCCTGCCAGCGAGCGGGTGTTCATGATCATCGGGTCGCCCCCGGTAATCAGCACATCCGTGACGTCTGTGTGTACCTTGAGGTAGCTGACCAGCTCCTGGGATTCCCGTGCGTTGAACTTGAGCTCTTCCTCACCGATGAACTGCGCCCAGCGAAAACAGAAGGTGCAGTAGGCGTGACAGGTCTGGCCGGCACCGGGGAAAAACAACACGGTCTCGCGGTACTTGTGCTGGATGCCCGGCAGGACTTTGCCGTCGAGGGTCACGCCGTTGTGCGTCAGCTGCCCGGCCGGATGGGGGTTCATGCGCAGCCAGATCGCCTCGATCCGCCGCTTGATCGCGGCGGCGTCATCCTGTTCGATCAGTTGCTTGAGCGAGGCATACTCCTCCGCCAACAACATGTCCTTGTGGGGAAAGGTCATGCGGAAAATCGGATCGTCCGGGATGTTGTTCCAGTCGATCAGCGTCCCCAGCACGTATTCATTGGTTCGAAACGGCATGACCCGGGCCACGACCGTCATGGCTTCCTGCAACGCAGGCGTCAGCTTGTGCCAATAGGGCGTGTCGCGAATGGTGCGGGCGTTATAGGGTTTGTAGCGTTCGTGCTCCGACAGTCCTTGCATGGCAGCGCTCCTGGTGATTGCCCTGACAGTCGCCTCAAACAACAGCGGGTGCGATGGCCGGCGCTTTGCGCTCGATGTCCATCCAGGCCCGAACGCTGTCGCGATCCCACTGGCGGCGCACATAGGCCGCGAGCCGCGCCGGGACTTGATCGCCATGGGCGACCAGCCGGTTGAGCATGATCGCCAGGTCCGTGTCGGCAATGCTCCAGTCGCCAAAGAGGTGTTGGGCGCCCTCCTCCAGCAAGCGGTCGGCGACGAAAAACAGGCGCTCGACCGCGGCCCTGGCGTCGTCGGAGAGCGGTGCGAGTTGCTTGCCGAAGTACACCAGGTCGAAGGGACGCTCCTTGCGAACCACCAGCAAATCGCTGCGCAGCCAGGCCTGAAGTTGGCGGGCCCGGGCGCGCTGCTGGATGTCTTGCGGGAAGAGTCTGGTATGTCCCGGGGCGAGTTCCTCCAGATACTCGGCGATGGCGGAAGACTCCGACAGCGCAAAACCTGCGTGAACTAAGGTGGGAATCTTGCAGGTCAGGGAAATATCACGATATTTATCCTGATAGTTCTCGCGCGCTTTTAAATCCAGGGTAACAAACTCAAATGAAAGTTGCTTTTCCTTGAGCGCCACAAACGCCGACATGGCAAAAGCACTGACAAAATCCGCACCCACATAGAGTTTAAGCTTGTTGCTTTCCATAGAACGCTCCCTTGAACTAAACACATAAATCCGTTGCATTCCAGGCGATCGTAGTAAGTTGACCGGGCGCTGAATAGATACAGAAATTGTCCGTTTGCATCGATACAGATGGCAAATTGCCACGGGGCAACGCGGGTACAGCAGAAATGAAAAAGGGAGTCGGCGAATGCGGACTCCCTGGTGGGCAACGGAGGGGAAATTACAGCGAGCGGGGGATCAGGCCAACGTTGTCGTTGTAGTTGGCGAGCAGCAGCGCCTGGGGCATGTTGCTGATGTTGAGCATGGCCAGCGGCTCGGTGGCGCTGGTGTTGACGAAGCCGTGGCGGGTCCAGGCCGGCACCAGCAGCACGTCTCCACTGCCTACGCCCACGGCCTCGGCATCGCCCAGGGTCAAGGTGCCGTTGCCGCTCTGGATGATGAACAGGTGCCACCAGGCATGAACATGGCCGATGAGCTCCGCGCCCGGTATCAACCATTGCATGGACACGGCCATTCCGGGGGTCAGCGAGCAGCCGTCGAGGCTGCCGTCGTGGGCCAGCGCGACAATATCGACATCGCTCGCCTCAAGGCTTTTGCGCATATCCGTTAGTTCAACATCCTTCCACACCCGTGGTTTTAGCGGTTGTTGAACCAGACTTTGGCGAAAGTCCTTATATGAAAAGAACGCACCTTGAACGCTGTTCATGTTCGGGTTCCAACTTATTCTGCCGACTTGAGTTATCCGACCTTAGGCGAACATTTAATCGCTGTAAAGCCGAACAACTCAGACTTATAACGCAGAAGGTCGCAACGCCACGATCATGTCCACTTCCACTGCCGCGTTTTTTGGCAACTGATAAACGCCGACGGTCGTGCGAGTATGTTTGCCAGCATCGCCCAGTACATGACTGAAAACATCCGAGGCGCCGTTGGCCACTTCGCTGAGGTCTACAAAATCCGCCGTGGATTTCACATACACCGAGACCCTGATCAGCGACTTGATCTTGTCCAGCGAACCGATGGCATCGACAATCAACGCCAACCCGCGCATCGCGCAGAGGCTGGCGGCCGCTTGCGCATCCGCCATGTCGAGGTCCAGGCCGACCCGGCCGGGGTATTGGATCTTGCCGTTCACCCGCGGCACCATGCCGCTGATATGCAACTCGTCGTGGTGACGAATCAGCGGAGCGTAATGCCCGCCCACGCTGTTTTCGCCGTAGATGTCGTAGTCGAATTCCTTCGCCAGCGCGATGAAGCGCTCATCACAGGTCATGTGCTCAATCATTTAACAAACCTCTTGATCAGTACTGCAAAAAACATTGATCCCTGATGCTCAACACAGCATCCGTGCAGGTGGCGCCAGGCTGTTGATCCCGATGCTCGACTCAACGGCCTCGGCCAGGCGCAGCAGGTCATTGCTGAGCTGTGTGTAGTCTTCGTTGAACAACACGATGTGGCCGATGAACGAGAAGTTGTCTTTCACCAGCGCGCTGACCGCATCGCCAATGCGCTTGGTTACCACCGCCTCCACCAGGTCGATGTCCAGCGAGCGGGCCAGGGCCTGGATGTCCGGTACATCGCGCAGGATGCCGCCCGTGCTCGCCCGCAGCAGGCGTATGCCGCAGTAGCCGCGCGGCACCGGCTCCCGGTTATCGACCTGGCCTTCCACGGCCCAGCGCACCCAGCGCTCCCACGGGTCGAAATCGACGAATGCCTGACGTGCCAGGTCCCAGATGTGCATGCCCCCGGGGCGCATGTTGGTTTCAACGGCCGAGGTGCGATGGTTGGCCCGGTAGAACACCTCGTTGTGCCAGGCACCGTTGTCCTGGGAAACCAACCCCGCCATGTGCTGGCCGGCAGCCTTCAGTCGAGCCTGTACCTCAGGCGCCAAGGGAGCGGGCACCACTTGCTGGATCTCGGCGCGGTAGGCGCCTTCGGTGGTGGTTTTTTCGGTGATCCAGGTACTTCCGGCGACATAATCCCAGCTGTATTCCCGGGCGTTCTGGATCAGCTCTTCGAGTACGATGCCCCCCTCGCGATAAGGCTTGAGTGCCTGCCACGCGTCGTCGCATTCGGACGGGTGTCGGATGACCCGGCAGCCTCGGCTGGCACCTTCGCAGGCGGGCTTGATGAACGCCTTGCCGCCCAGCTCGATCACGCGCTGACGCAGGTCCGGCAGGCTCTCGATACGGCTGGAAGCCACCGGCCGGTAATCTTCGGGAGCCGTGCTGGCGCAAGCTTCGAGCTGGCGGAAAATCTGTTTGTCCAACCCCGCTCGGGCCTCGGCGGGAGAAATACCGGGCAAGCCGAAATGACTGGCCAGCGCCGCACCGAGCAGCACGCCACGGTCGGAAAACGGCAGCACGCCGATCAGCTTCCAGCGATCGGCGTTCAGGCACCCCACCACCAGCTCGAGGGAGGCCGCTACGTCCTGCTCGGCCAGCGAAGTGCTGCAGACATGGTCCGCCACCTGATCGTCATAGGGCTGGATCTGCTCGACCAGCAGGATCAGCCTGGCGTTGTACAGCGACTTGCACAGATCGCGCAGCTTCTGGATATCGTGAACCCGACTGCCGTTGTACCCCACCACTACTACGCATGAAGTCGTATTCATAAAGCCCCCGACTTGCAAAGTGAAAACCGAAACAGCGATGACTCAGTCGTGCAACGACGCGATGGATTGCCGGTTGAGCCAGTACCAGACCAGGATCCCGCCAGCGCCGATGGCAGCCAGCACCAACGCGTTATAGGGCGGTGGCGCGACCCGCATGATCAACACGGTCAACCCGGCGCCGACGCCCAGGGACACTTCCTTGACGAACATGTTGTTCTGCTTGACCGAGAAATAATCGAGGTGGCTGAAGGCGCATTCGGCGATGGACAGCAGCGCCACCCAGATCAGCGCGCCGACCAGGGTGTCGACGTGGAACGCGGCAGGCGAGGACAGCACGGCAAAACCGCCGACAATGATGCCGATCACCGTCAGCACCTTGAAGCGCCCGGTGCTCTCGATCAGCTTCATGACCGGCACTTGCGCGAAGACCACCACGGCGCTGTTGAGGATCAGCATCAGCCCATACCAGGCCGGCAGCTCGCCGGTCTTGAGCAGGATCGCCTGGGGCAGGATCGAGAACACGCCGAACAGCTTGATGCCCATGATGACGCCGGCGATGACCCACGGCAGTTTGTTGCGCCAGCCGCTGCCGTCCTGGCTGGCGGGACGGGCCACCACGGGGTCACAGGTGAAGGTCGCGCCCATGGCGATCGGCAGGCACAACAGGACGAAACCGGCGGCGCCCAGGAAGAACAGGGTCGGGGTCAGCAGCGGCGACAGCAGGATCAGCCCTGCCAGCAGGCTGCCCATGTTCATGGCGACACGGTTGTAGGCGGCGCCCTCCTTGGTCTGCGCCGCTTCGCTCTTGATCAGGTAGCCAGCAATCGCAATGCCGTCGGCGAACAACGCCGCGGCAAACATAACCACGCCTTGGTTGCTTGTGATCGCCAGCAGTACCAGCCCCATGGCGGCGCACAGCAGCGTAACGCTCAAGGAGCGGCGGCCGAGTACCAGCAGGGTCAACGGCAACAGCAGCAACAAGGCCCGATACCCCAGGGCCAGGATGCTGTTGGTGGCGGTATCGAGCCAGACGTTGGCCTTGCCCAGCACCGCAAACAGCGACACGGCGGTGATGATCCGGATGGTGAACAAGCGCAGGTTGATGACCGGCTTGGCCGCGACGACCGTTGTTTCGACACTCATGCAATACCTCACGAACCTGGCATCGATCAACCGGCATAGGTCGACCCTCCAGAAACTCTGTAAGGCGATGGTAGAAAGAGATGCTTGTCTTGGTCAGAGCAAGTTCGTATAGAATCAAACGAACTTTACTGCCAGAGAGACCAGTAAAATGCAGGCTCAGCGCGCAGTGATCGCCGCTATCGAGTTCCAGCCGGGTGTGCCGCTGGTGCAGCAGATCGTCGATCAGTTGTCGGTGGCAATCACCAAGGGCGGCCTGCCCCACGGCTCCAGGCTGCCACCGATCCGCGAACTCTCCGACCTGATGCATGTGGGCAAGTCCACGGTGGTCGACGCCCTCGACCGCTTGCGCGCCAAGGGCCTGGTGGTGTCACGCCAGGGCTCGGGGCATTACGTGCACCGTTCCAGCACTACCCTCCAGGCCAGCGCCGGCCCCGACCTGCTGCCCCAGGACACCCTCAGCGTAGTGCGTCGCGCGGTGCTGCTGGACAATGGCGCGCTGCGCCCGGGGGCCGGTTTCCTGCCGTCCTCCTGGTTGCCGGCCGAGGAATTGCTCAAAGCCGTGCGCGGCACCCTTCGCGCCACCACGCTGCGCATGGGTGAATACGGTAATGCCAGCGGTTACCTGCCACTGCGCCAGGCCTTGCGGGTGAAGATGGCGACCCTGGGCATCGAAGCGCCGGTGGAGCAGATCATCACCACCGCCAACACCGTACAAGCCATCGACATGCTGATGCGCCTGCTGGTCAAACCCGGCGACACGGTGCTGCTCGACGACCCGTGCTACTTCACGATGCACACCAACCTGGCCTGGCACGGCGCCAAGGTCATCACCATCCGCCGTGATTGCGACGGCATGGACCTGGAAGCGTTCGAGCAACTGCTGATCGCCCACCGTCCTGTGCTCTACATGACCAACAACGCCCTGCACAACCCGACCGGCCACTCGTTCACCTCGGCGCAGGTCTACCGCCTGGTGGAACTGAGCCATCGCTACCATTTCCACATCCTCGAGGACGACCTGTACTGCGACATGCAGCAACGCCGAACGCCGCGCCTGGCTGCGAGCGGGCTGGACAACGTGTCCTATGTCTCGGGCTTCTCCAAGACCCTGACCGCCAACAGCCGCGTCAGCTTCGCGGTGCTGTCACCGCAACTGGCGGCGCGGATGGTCACCCTGAAAATGGCCTGCGGCGGCATGACCTCGGAAATGGCCGAACAGATCATCTGCACCATGCTCAGCGACGGCAGTTACTCCAAGCACATGCGCCGCACCGTGGACCGGCTTTATGAGTCGAACAGCCGGGTGGCGGCGTGGCTAGGTGAAGCCGGGTGTTCAGTATCCTCACTGCCCGGTGAAGGGTTATACATCTGGACGCGATTGCCGGATGGATACGATGCCGAAACCCTGGCACGCAAGGGCCTGGAAATCGACCTGGTGCTGGCGCCGGGGACCATGCTCAGCAAGGCCGCGGATGGCAACCAGTTTCTGCGGTTCAACGTGGCGCACAGTGATCATGTGCAGGTGCGCGAACGGTTCTTCCGCTTGCTGGATAAACCACACAAATAACTGACTGTCTTCAATCCTGTGGGAGCGGGCTTGCTCGCGAAGAGGGCGTTATATCCAGCATCAATGTCGCCTGAAACACCGCTTTCGCGAGCAAGCCCGCTCCCACAAGGGTCCTGCGGCGCTCAATCCCATCCCGGCCAGCACAAGGCCACGATTGTGCATTCCGATATCCACACGCTAACTTCGACCGGTCGCTGCCAATTCAGCGACCGGGCCTGATAACTCGAATTCCCCAAGACCTGAAAACCATCGGCCTCACCCCCTTCTGCTACCACGCCAATGAACCACTGTTGCGCATCAACCCTGGTGTCCGGTCATCTCTGCCCTCTCCCACGACTGCGACCTGCTCCACCTCGCCAAACTGATCGCCTCAGACGCCGCCATGGTTCGCGACTCCGACCGACATGCCTGGGCCTCGCATTTCCTGCAGGACATGAGCAAGGCAATCATCGACGACGTGGTGAAGGTGCTCGAAGCACCGTGTAACAACCGCGCGTGAATGAAAAAGCCCCGGGTTTCTTTCGAAACTCGGGGCTTTTCAAGTGTTCGCTAAGCTCTATCAAACCACTGCCAGTCGATCAACCATATCCGGGAATTTCTCCACCAATCTGATCAACAAGGCTGCCTGTGCATTAGGCTTCGACTTTTCCTGTTCCCAGTTTCTCAAAGTACTGGGGCTGGTTCGAATTCGCTTGGCAAAAACGGCTTGGGACATGTGTAACTTTTCCCGTAACGCAACGATTTCTTGCGCCCCTACCTCGGGGGCCGGAATATCCTCCACCGTCGTATTGCGCAACGTAATCTTGCCTTCGCGTTGAGCCGCCATCTCATCAACGCCCTGCATCAACTCTGCAAACAGGTCGCGTTTTTTCATGGGGTACCTCGTTTTTTCAACTCTGCTTCTATGGCTTTCTTGAGCGCCTTCTCTTGCTCGGCAGTCAAATTCTCAAGCTCATCTTTGTCATAAATTGCAAACATCCAGAACTGACCATCATTCATAAGCCAATAATAGATAACCCGCAAGCCACCTCGCTTGCCTTTACCTCGACGCCCATCCGCCCAACGCAGTTTCCGGAAACCGCCTGTTCGAGGCATCACGTCCCCCGCTTGCGGATCGAGCTGCATATGGGTTTGCAGCGCTCGATACTCATCGTCCGTCAGATAGTTTCCAACGGTCGCTGTGAAGGATGTGGTTTCGAAGAATACGGTTCGCATGCGCAAACTATAGGCAAGTTGCCTATAGTCAGGCAAGCAGCGGATCATCTTCCTGACGAACCGTCTTTTCGAATCCCTATTCCCAGATCCAACAAAAAGCCCCGCTCTTCTCTCGAAGGCGGGGCTTTTCGGTGCAGCTCTGAATCTTAAGGCGCGTACGTCAGCAGCAGCTCGGTCGGCACTTTGAAGTCCAGGGACATCATCACGCTCAACGCGGTAATGGTGAAGATCGAGAACACGAACAGCTTGCGTGCCCAGACCGTGTCATCCACTGCCTTGTAGCCGGTCCAGGCCATGTACAACCAGTACATGCCCATGGCCGCGGCGACGGCGAGGTAGCTCATGCCGGCGTAGCCGCTGAAGGTCAGCATCAAGGTCGCCACGAGGAAGGCCAGGATGTAGAGCAGGATGTGCTTCTTGGCCACCTGGATGCCGCGCTTCACTGGCAGCACCGGAATCGATGCGGCCAGGTAATCGTTGAAGCGGAAGATCGCGATGGCGTAGGAATGCGGCATCTGCCACAGGCTGAACATCACCAGCAGGGTCAGTGCGGCCATGTCGAAGGTGTTGCTGACTGCGACATAGCCGATCACCGGCGGCATGGCGCCCGACAGACTGCCCACCAGCGTGCCGTGAACCGACTTGCGCTTGAGGTACAGGCTGTAGAAGCCGACGTAGATCACGAAGCCGATCACGGCGAACAAAGCGGCCAACGGGTTGGCCACCTTGTACAACAACGCAACGCCGAGAACACCCAGGACGGTCGCATAGATCAGGGCCAGTTTCAGGGAGATGAGGCCCTGGACCAGCACCCGGTTCTTGGTGCGTTCCATCTTGATGTCGATGTCGCGGTCGATGCAGTTGTTGAACACGCAACCGGAGGCGACGACCAGAGAAGTGCCGATCATGGCTGCCAGAAACACGGCCAGATCGACATGCCCTTTCGAGGCCAGGAAGAACCCGCCTGCCACAGAAAGCACGTTACCGAAAATGATCCCCGGTTTGGTGATTTGGATAAAGTGCTTGAGCGACATCGGGTCTACCTCACTTCGCCATCATGTACGTGTGGATGCTGAACATGATCCACAGCGACAGGCCAACCAGCAGCACGATCACGATGGCCGTAAAGACGAAAGCGATCACGTTGTTACGCTGAGCGATGGAACGGTCCAGGTGCAGGAAGTAATACAGGTGAACGATCACCTGGATCACTGCGAACAGCAGAACGATTGCCAGCGTGGTGGCCTTCGGCAGGCTCGGGTACATCACCAGACCGAACGGGATGACGGTCAGGATCACCGACAGGATGAAGCCGATGGCGTACGACTTTACGCTGCCGTGGCCAGCATCATGGCTGTCATGGGAGTGTGCATTAGCCATTACAGGGTCCCCATCAGGTAGACAACGGTGAAGACGCAGATCCAGACCACGTCCAGGAAGTGCCAGAACAGGCTCAGGCAACTCAGGCGAGTCTTGTTGGTCGACGTCAGGCCCTTTTTCTGCACCTGATACATCATGATCGCCATCCAGATCAAACCGGCGGACACGTGCAGACCGTGAGTACCGACCAGGGTAAAGAACGCGGACAGGAAGCCTGAACGGCTAGGGCCGTAGCCTTCGGAGATCAAGATGTGGAACTCGTTGATCTCCATCGCGATAAAGCCTGCGCCCAACAGGAAGGTCATGCCCAGCCAGGTCAGCACCGCCTTCTTGTTGCCCTTGTACAACGCCAGCATGGCGAAGCCGTAGGTGATCGAACTGAACAGCAGCAGAGCTGTTTCGCCCAGTACGTATGGCAGTTCGAAGATGTCGTGGCCCGACGGGCCACCCGCTACGTTGTTAACCAGTACCGCGTATACCGCGAAGATCGACGCAAACAGAATGCAGTCGGTCATCAGGTAGAGCCAGAAACCGTATACGGTCATCTCGCCCGAGTCGTGGTGGTGGTCATCGTGCCCATGGTCACCATGGGCGTGTCCAACATTGGTCACTAAGTTCGACATGGTTTAAGCCTGTTCCAACGAGGTTTCAACACGGGTGGCGGTGGCCGGGATTTTCCCTGCCGCTACCAGACGCTTGTGCTGCTCGGCTTCGATGCGCTCGATCGTTTCAACCGGGACCATATAGCCCTGGTCGTCACGTGCAGCGTGGATCACGAAGTAGGCGACAGTGCCTACCAGGCTCGCGATTGCCAGCCACCAGATGTGCCAGATCATCGCGAAACCGAACACGGTCAGCAGAGCGCCCATGACCACACCGGTAGCGGTGTTGTTTGGCATGTGGATCGGCTCGTACCTGGCCGGAGCCTTGTACGCGGTGCCGTTTTCCTTGGCTTCGGTGAACGGGTCGATGCAGTCAGCCTTGGGCAGCACGGCAAAGTTGTAGAACGGAGGTGGCGACGAGGTCGACCATTCCAGAGTGTGGGCATTCCACGGGTCACCGTGTTCGCACATGTTCTCTGGCTTGTTGCGGTCACGCACACTGACGTACAGCTGGATCAGTTGGCAGGCGATACCGAAGGCGATCATCACCGCACCGAACATGGCGACGTACAGGTACGGCACCCACTCAGGGTTGGTGGTGGCGTTCAGACGACGGGTCATGCCCATGAAGCCCAGTGCATAGAGCGGCATGAACGCGACGAAGAAGCCCGAGATCCAGAACCAGAACGCTGCTTTACCCCAGCCTTCGTGCAGCTTGAAGCCGAACGCTTTCGGGAAGTAGAACGCGAAACCTGCGATGTAGCCGAATACCGCGCCGCCGATGATCACGTTATGGAAGTGCGCGATCACGAACAGGCTGTTGTGCAGGACGAAGTCAGCACCCGGGATGGCCAGCAGTACGCCGGTCATGCCGCCGATGGCGAAGGTCACCATGAAGCCCAGGGTCCACAGCACCTGGCTGGTGAAACGCAGACGACCCTGGTAGATGGTGAACAGCCAGTTGAACAGTTTCACACCCGTCGGGATGGAAATCAGCATCGTCGCCAGACCGAAGAAGGCATTGACGCTGGCACCCGAACCCATGGTGAAGAAGTGGTGCAGCCAAACCATGAAGCCCAGTACCGAGATCGCGCCCGAGGCGTAGATCATCGAGTGGTGGCCGAACAGTTTCTTGCCGGTGAACGCCGAGATCACTTCCGAGAAGATGCCGAATGCCGGCAGGATCAGGATGTAAACCTCAGGGTGGCCCCAGGCCCAGAACAGGTTGACGTACATCATTGGATTGCCACCAAGTTCATTGGTGAAAATGTGGAAATCCATGTAACGGTCGAGGGTCAGCAGTGCCAGGGTAGCGGTCAGGATCGGGAACGAAGCCACGATCAGCACGTTGGCCCAGGTGCAGGTCCAGGTGAAGATCGGCATGTCCATCAGCTTCATGCCAGGGGTACGCATTTTCAGCACGGTGGCGAGGAAGTTAACCCCCGTCAGCGTCGTACCTAACCCGGATAGCTGTAGCGCCCAGATGTAGTAGTCCATCCCCACGCCAGGGCTGTACTGCAGGCCCGACAGCGGCGGATAGGCAACCCAACCGGTCTTGGCGAATTCGCCGACGCCCAGGGACAGGTTGATCAGCACCACGCCGGAAACCAGCAGCCAGAAGCTCAGGGAGTTCAGGAACGGGAAGGCAACGTCACGCGCGCCGATCTGCAGCGGCACTGCAAGGTTCATCAGGCCGGTGAAGAATGGCATCGCCATGAAGATGATCATGATCACACCGTGGGCGGTGAAGATCTGGTCATAGTGTTCAGGTGGCAGGTAGCCAGGCGAACCCTCGGTGGCCATGGCCAGCTGGGTACGCATCATGATGGCGTCGGCAAAGCCGCGCAGCAGCATGACCATGGCGACGATGATGTACATCACGCCGATTTTCTTGTGGTCGACCGAAGTCAGCCACTCGGTCCACAGATAGGTCCACTTCTTGAAATAAGTGATACCCGCGAACAGTGCCAGACCACCGAGCGCGATCATGGCGATGGTCACCATCACGATCGGCTCGTGGAACGGCACCGCTTCCCAACTTAATTTACCAAACATCGTTTACTCCTCTGCCCCGGCAGCTGAATGCGAGTTCATGTCCGTAGCGGCCACTTCTTTCTCTTTCTTCTCGTGCTTGACCTTAGGACCAGGTTTCATGCCTTCGTACTTGTCGACGATGATCTGGAACAGGTTCGGCGTCACCGAGGAGTAGAGCTCGACTGGGTTGTTCTGGCTCTGCTTGGAAAGGGCTGCGTATTCAGCTTGTTCAAGCTGTTTAGGTGCCTTTTTGACTTCACTTACCCAGGCGTCGAAATCTTCCTGGGAAGTTGCGATCGCTTTGAATTTCATACCGGTGAAACCGGCACCGCTGTAGTTGGCAGAGATGCCGTCCATTTCAGCGTTGCGGTCGGCGATCAGGTGCATTCTGGTCTGCATGCCCGCCATCGCGTAGATCTGGCCGCCCAGGCCCGGGATGAAGAACGAGTTCATCACGGCGTCGGAGGTGATCTTGAAGTTGATTGGCGTGTGCGCCGGGAACACGATCTTGTTGACCGTGGCAATGCCTTGTTCCGGGTAGATGAACAGCCACTTCCAGTCCAGCGCGACCACTTCGATGGTCACAGGCTTCACGTCGGATTCGATCGGACGGTACGGGTCCAGCTCGTGGGTCGACTTGTAGGTGATGTAACCCAGGGCAATGATGATCAACACCGGAACAGTCCACACCGCGATCTCGATCTTGGTGGAGTGGTTCCATTTAGGCGTGTAGGTCGCCTTGGTGTTGGACGCGCGGTATTTCCAGGCGAACAGGAAGGTCATCACGATGACCGGCACCACGACCAACAGCATCAGCAGCGTGGCGGTGATGATCAGGTTTCGCTGTTCCAGGCCAACCTGGCCCGTGGGATTGAGCAAGGTCATGTTGCAGCCTCCCAGCAACAACGTGCCGAGCAGCGGCAATAAGCCTAGTAGTCTGGGGTACCTGTTTTTACTCATCTCACGACCTCTAAAGCAGCTTGCGCAATGCAGTTGGGTTTTGATCGCCAACACTTCACCCTGCCAAGGGTTGGCATTTTTCTTGGATTGAATAAGGGCTTGCCCGTCGAGCGTCAGAGGCGTTTCGACAAATCCTGGGCCAGCGGTGAGTTCTTATTCGAATTCGTGGTCAAAGGCCTTGTTACAGCCCAATTCCATTTGGTGCGGATAGTTGGAGGCACCGACACCTGGGCGTCACATGAGGCCAAAAGGCCTCTCGACACCCTCGTGCCACTCATGCACCAGAGCCTGGGTGAGCAGTGCCGGGAATTCAGTGCGGGCGATTGTAGATATGTAGCGTTTTATAAACCATGTCTTATCCCGAAATAATTTTTATCCCTGACCGCAACAATCCTGACTCAATTGTGTAAAAGTGGCGCATCTTATCGAAATTGATTCTCAACAAAAACACCAAAAATAGTAGGGCTACCACCCTCGATTCAGACAGCCTTAGAGGCTCGAACACGGTGCCAAACCCAGCCCTAGCCCCGGTATGACAAGGGCTCTGGCAAATCGCCACAACCTGTTAAAACTGTCTGTTCCTTTTTGACCTGGCTAAAATCTGGCGACGTTCAAACACGTCAATTTCTTTGCAAGACACCGCACCAATCCGACACACCAAAGCGCGCTGCGGCACTCGCGATGTGACAACATGTCGCACACTTGTCGCACCCCTCGTTGCCGCTCGTCACGGTCTTTTCACCTGGCCCCGGAAATGCAAAAACGCCCCGGCCCTCTCATCGAGGACCGGGGCGTTTCGGGTCTATCAGCGCAGCGACTTGCGATTGCGCAGCGTCAGCAACGGCACCAGTACCACCACCAGCACGAAGGCCACCAGCGCCCACTGCGCCAGGGACAAGCCCAGGATCGGCGGGTACGGCGTGGAGCAGAAACCGTCGACCTGGAAGCCCAGCGGGAAGATCTTCGCCAGCGGCAAGCCATCGACTATCGGTTGCAGCACATCGATGCCACAACTGACGGCCGGATAGAACTGCGTATAGACGTGATGCCCCGCCACCCCGACGCCGGCCAGGGCACAAATCACCACCAGGGTCTCCAGCACCGTGATGCTGCGGCGGGTGCGCATGGCCGCACCGATGAACGCGAAGAGCGCGATCAACAACAGTGCATAACGCTGCAGGATGCACAACGGGCACGGCGCCTCGCCCAACACCACCTGCATGTACAGCGCACCGCCGATCAGCGCCAGGCAGATGATGCCCAACAGCACCAGGTAGCGCCGTTCACGGCCCAGACGCATCGTTTCCTCGCTCATCGTGTTTCCCTTTTGACTATCGATTGCCCGCCAGTTTACACGCTGGCCTTGACCTTTGAGAGGGCTGGAGCGCACTGGCGGATTGTGGGGAAATAGACGACAGGCCGGTTAAGACGGGATTAACCCTGACGACCCCGGCCCCTCGAACTCGGCCTGCAACAACTTCACAAAGGCCTCGCGAGCCGGGTGCCGGCCCGCGCTTTCGTGCCAGTAAAAGAGGTTGTCGATGCTCGTCAGTTCCGGGAACTCATAGCCCTGGCAACCTGCGCTAAGACCATACTGCTCGTAGATTCCCCGGGGCACCAGCGCGACGCCGGCACCAGCGCTGACACAGCCAACGATGGTGCCATAGCTGGCGATGCTGACAATCGGCTGCACCTGGTCATGGCGCAACAGCCACTGTTCCAGCGCGAAGCGGTACGGGCAACCCGGGGGCCACATGAAAATCGCCTTGCCCTGCAGGTCCGCCGCCTTGCGCAAAGGCCCATGGGAGGCGGATGCGATGAGAATCAGGTCTTCGCGGTACATCACTTCCCGCTGCAGTCCCGGGCGATCAACGTTGACCGCCACGAACGCCCCATCCAGCCGACGATGCTGGGTGTCGTCGAGTAATTGAGCCCAGGTTCCGGTGCTCAACTCCAGCATCACCTGTGGATAAAGCTCGTGGTACTTGGCCAGTAACCTGGGCAATCGCCCCGTGGCACTGGATTCGATGGCACCAATGCGCAGAGGACCGCTCGGCGCACTGCCGGGTGCCAACGCCCTGCGCGCCTCTTCGGCCAGGCCGAGGATTTTCGTCGTGTAATCAAGAAACACCTCCCCGGCGGGGGTGATCCGCAATCCACGGCCGTCGCGGGAAAACAGCGGCGTACCGAGTTCACGCTCCAGGGACTTGAGGCGCGCGGTGATATTGGACGGCACACAGTGCAGCGCCTCGGCCGCGCGCGCGATGCTGCCCAGGTGATGAACCGTGTTGAACATGCGCAGTTGGGACAGTTCCATAGCTCAGCCAAAGTGAATGCTTAAGTCAGTTTAAGTCACTTGTAGTGAATTCATAGGGTTTTGATAATTCGAGTGTCGGCATTGCACTACGCCTTTTTCCGCCGGACACAGAGGATCGCCTTATGGATTTTGTTCAACGCCGCCTCGCCGAAAGGCCTGGCGTAAAAATCGCCCTGGCGACGGTTTTCGTGATCCTCTGCTGGGCCTACTCCCCCATTGGCATCCGCATCGGGTTAGGGGCTTACGAGCCGGGTCATCTGGCGCTGATCCGCTTTCTCATCGCCTCGACGTTCATGGCTGGGGTCGCTTTGGTGGCGCGTATTTCCCTACCGCGCCTGAAAGATCTGCCACTGTTGGTTTTGCTGGGATTTTTTGCTGTCAGCCTGCACCACATCGCCCTCAACTTCGGCCAACGAGGCGTCAGCGCCGGCGCGGCCAGTGTGCTTGCGCAATCCACGCCGCTGTTCAGCACGATACTGGCGCATTTCGTGTTCAAGGACCGGGTCAATGGCTGGCAGTGGATCTGTGTGCTGTGCGGCTTGCTCGGTGCGGGGGTCGTGGTGACCGGTGATCGTGGCTTTGGAGAACTGGATGCGCACGGGCTGCTGATCCTGCTGGCGGCCTTGTCCTGGAGCCTCTATTTCGCCCTGCAAAAACGCCATTCCCATCGCTACGACGGGCTGACGATGGTGTGTTACACCATCTGGTCGGGCACGACATTATTACTGGTGTATACACCGGGCTTGTGGAGCGAAGTGCAGAACGCCTCGGCGTCGGCCAACCTGGCGGTGCTTATCCTGGGTATTTTCCCCAGTGCCCTTGCGTACCTCGCCTGGGCCTACGTACTGACTCACAGTAACGTGAGTCGCGCTTCCATTTCGCTTTACCTGATACCGCCCGCGGCCATGCTGATGGCCTCGGTGGTTCTGGCTGAGCGCCCGTCGATCATGGTCATCAGTGGGATGGTCATCGTGCTGGCGAGCGTGCTGGCGCTCAATCTGCAGCCATCGAGAGGCTGCAATGCAGTGGGGCCTTCGCGAGAAAGCCCCGAGAACAATTGATCACTCGCCGTAGATATCAGACTTGAAGTAGTGCTGAGAGATCTTCTGGTACTCGCCACTGGCGCGGATGCCGTCGATCGCGGTGTTCAGCTCCGAGACCAGCTCGGTGTTGCCCTTGCGAACCGCGATCCCGGCGCCCTCGCCCACGTATTTCGGGTCCTTGAGCTCTGGGCCGACAAAGGCGTAACCCTTGCCACGGGGCATCGACAGGAAGTCGTTGAGGGGAATGGTGTCGGCGAAGATGGCATCGAGGCGGCCCGCCGCCAGGTCCATGTAGATCTCTTCGTTGTTGCTGTAGCGCTTGACGTTGACGCCCATGGGTTCGAAGACTTCGGTCGCGTAGCGGTCGGTGGTGGTCGCCCGTTGCACGCCCACGGTCTTGCCCTTGAGGCTGGCGTATTGGTCATCGACGACCGCGCCTTCCTTCATGACCAGGCGCGACGAGGTGAAGTAGTACTTGTGGGTGAAATCCACCGACTTCTTGCGGTCTTCGTTGATGGTCATGGACGACAGGGCCATGTCGATCTTCTTCACCTTAAGGGAAGGAATCAGGCCGTCGAACTCACCCTCGACCCACACGCACTTGACCTTCATCTGCGCGCACAGGGCATTGCCGATGTCGTAGTCGAAGCCCGCGATCTCGCCTTTGTCGGTCTTGGAGGCGAATGGTGGGTAGGCCGCTTCGATACCGATGCGCAGGGTTTTCTCGGCGGCAAACAGGGTGCTGCACGCCAACAGGCTCAGGGCCAGACCGGTGATGAGGGGGAGTTTCTTCATGTTCGTTCTCTCGCGGGTTGTTGTTGGTTTGGCAAGACGAAGAAGAGCAGTTCCAAGCTTGAAGCTCGGAGCTTGAAGCTGTTTTTATACTTGGAATTCCATACTGGACTTTTATGTATTTGGCGTCAATCGGGTAAATGGGTGGCGTGCCGGCCGATGGTCGGGTGGTCAATCAAGCGGTTCTTGGGTGAAGCGGATGGCCTCTTCGCGAGCAAGCCCGCTCCCACAGGGGTCTGTGTCGTACACAGAGTTTGTGTTCACAGAAGATCACTGTGGGAGCGGGCTTGCTCGCGAAGACTGACTAAAGAACGCCGCAGGAATTACCGCTTCCAGCGATCCGCCGCCGCATGATCGCTGTCACGCCCCTCGACCCAACGCGGCCCATCGCTGGTGTTTTCCTTTTTCCAGAACGGGGCGCGGGTTTTCAGGTAGTCCATGACAAAGGCGCAGGCGTCGAAGGCCGCCTGGCGGTGGGCGCTGGCGGCGCCGACGAAGACGATGGGCTCGCCGGGCTCCAGGGCCCCGATGCGATGCAGCACTTCCAGCTTGAGCAAGGGCCAGCGCTGCTCGGCCTCGGTGGCGATCTTGCCGAGGGCTTTTTCGGTCATGCCCGGATAGTGTTCGAGGAACATCCCGGCGACATCCAGGCCGTCATTGAAGTCGCGAACGTAGCCGACGAAACTCACCACCGCGCCGACGCCGACATTGGCATCGTGCATGGCGTTGACTTCAGCACCAGGGTCGAACGCGGTCGATTGCACGCGAATGGCCATGGCTCAGCCCCCGGTCACGGTGGGGAAAAACGCCACTTCATCGCCATCGCTGACCGGTTCGTCGAGCTGGCACAGGTCTTCGTTGCGCGCGCACATCAGGTTCTGCTCGCTCAAGACTTCGGCGCCGTCGCGCTGGGCCAGCAATGCGCGCACGTCGTCGACGGTGGCGAAGTCGCCCTCGACCTTTACCGCATCGACGCCCAGCGCTTCGCGGTAACGGGCAAAAAATTTCACGGTGACGTTCATGGCTGCTCCGCCTGGAAATGCCCGCTCTTGCCGCCGACCTTCTCCAGCAGGCGCACGCTTTCGATGGTCATGCCGCGATCCACGGCCTTGCACATGTCATAGATGGTCAGGGCGGCGACGCTGGCGGCGGTCAGGGCCTCCATCTCGACACCGGTCTGCCCGGACAACTTGCAGCGGGCCACGATGCGCACGCTGTCCTCGCCTTCGGCACTGAGTTCGACCTTGACCCCGGTCAGCATCAGCGGATGGCACAGGGGAATCAGGTCGCTGGTCTTTTTCGCCGCCTGGATGCCGGCAATGCGGGCCACGGCGAACACATCGCCCTTGGGGTGACCGCCACTGACGATCATTTGCAAGGTTTCGGGCAGCATGCGCACCAGCGCCTGGGCCGTCGCTTCACGGAAGGTCACGTCTTTTTCGGTGACGTCGACCATGTTGGCGCGGCCTTGGGAATCGAGATGAGTCAGCACGGGGTTACTCCTGATCAGGAGTTTCGATTGTAAACCTGTGGGTCAGATTTCCGCACGCCAGATTATCGGATGGCCGCATTCCTGTAGGAGCTGGCTTGCCAGCGATGAGGGCCTTGAATTCAATGCAAGCTTCAAGGCCCCCTTCGCTGGCAAGCCAGCTCCTACAAGGTTTTTGTCGGCCATAAAAAACCGGGCGGCTTTGGGGCCGCCCGGTTTTGGGTGAAGGTTACAGATGCGATTCGGCGTATTCGGCCAGGATCGAACGTGGCACCCCTTGCAGGGTGATGTGCACCCCGTTCGGGAAGTCCTTGAAGCGTTCAGTCAGATAGGTCAGCCCGGAGCTGGTCGCGGACAGGTAAGGGGTGTCGATCTGTGCCAGGTTGCCCAGGCACACTACTTTTGAACCGGCACCGGCACGGGTGATGATGGTTTTCATCTGGTGCGGCGTGAGGTTCTGGCATTCGTCGATCAGGATCAGGCTCTGTTGGAAGCTGCGGCCCCGGATGTAGTTGAGGGATTTGAACTGCAACGGCACTTTGCTGAGGATGTAGTCGACGCTGCCATGGGTGCTTTCGTCATCCATGTGCAAGGCTTCGAGGTTGTCGGTGATGGCGCCCAGCCAAGGCTCCATTTTTTCCGCTTCGGTGCCGGGCAGGAAACCGATCTCCTGGTCCAGGCCTTGCACGCTGCGGGTGGCGATGATGCGGCGGTAGCGCTTGCTGACCATCGTCTGTTCAATGGCCGCGGCCAGCGCGAGGATGGTTTTACCCGAGCCTGCGGCACCGGACAGGTTGACCAGGTGGATGTCCGGATCGAGCAAGGCATACAGCGCCAGGCTCTGATAGATGTCCCGCGGCTTGAGGCCCCAGGCTTCCTGGTGCAGCAGCGGTTCCTGGTGCAGGTCCAGGATCAGCAGCTTGTCCTCCTCGATCTCCTTGATCCAGCCAACGAACCCCTGCTCGTCGATGATGAACTCGTTGATATGCACTGCGGGCAGATTGTCGATCAGCTGTACCTGATGCCAGGTGCGGCCGTGGTCCTGGCGGGTTTCGACCTTGCTCACGCGGTCCCAGAAGGAGCCGGTCATGTTGTGGTAGCCATTAGGCAGCAGCGATACGTCGTCGACCAGTTGGTCGGTGCTGTAGTCCTCGGCCGCGATCCCGCAGGCGCGGGCCTTGAGACGCATGTTGATGTCTTTGGTGACCAGCACCACGGGCTTCTGTGGGTCCCGCGCGTGCAGGTCGATCAATTGGTTGATGATTTTGTTGTCGTTCAGGTGCTCGGGCAGAATCAGGTTCGGCTCGGCGTGCTTGCTCATCAGAATTGACAGCAAGCCCTTGGGTCCGCTCTTGCCCCGCTGGATCGGCACACCCTGCTCGACGTCCTCGGGTGAGGCATCGCCCAGGGTCTTGTCGATCAGCCGGATGGCCTGGCGGCATTCGGCGGCAACGCTGTGATGCCCGCTCTTGAGCTTGTCGAGTTCCTCAAGCACGGTCATCGGGATCGCGACGTGGTGTTCTTCGAAGTTAAGCAGCGCGTTTGGATCGTGAATCAATACGTTGGTATCGAGTACATAAAGGATTGGCTGGTTGGAAGAAGAGCTACGTCCGTGATCATCCATACTCGGTCACCTTTGTGGGAGCCAGTCGACGCAATACCTTGGCGGTGCTGCGCCTCGAAGTGACTACCGAATACACCTGCGGGGACTCAAGTGTTCTGCATACATGCGGGTCTTGGGAGACGCCACCTGTGTTGCAGGTTTCGGCGGTCTGTCTTCGTAATACTCCAAAACCCATGACAGAAAAAAGTACTTTGACGCTTTTTTGAAGTTTATTTTTCAGAATGACCAATAACACTTGGCGGACTGCCATCACCCGTTTACAGTCGGAAGTCAACCTGCAGCAAAATCACCTCTAAAATCGCCTTTCACCCAATGTTTACGGGCTTTGGCGGTTTTCAGCGAAATCCCTCCTGACAGTCTTCCCACCCGATCCCGCTTTGCGCCGTTTGTGTGATCAGCCAGGGCAACGCCGTTTTCACCCCCTCCTGCTTCACATTGAAATTGATCACCCCGTGGCGCCATAGCAGCATCAGGGTCAGCACCCGTTGCGCACTCTGGCTGCCCTTGAGCTTGCCCGCACCGTCCTGGGCATCGATATCCCACAGGGCGACCTGCAAGCCCTGGGCCTTGAAGAAAGCGGCGGCGTCGGCGCGGCGCTGGCCATCGGGCGGGCGAAACAGCGGCACGAAGTTCTCCGGCAGCTTGCTTTTGGCCAGCTCGACGCTGCGGCGTACCGAGTCCTGCCAGTCCTGCCAGTGGCTGTGGGAGCGAAATTCCCAGCCCTGCACGCCGATGCACTGGGTTGACCAGGTCGACTGCAGGCTAGCCACCGAGCGCTCGTTTAAACGGGCCTGGAGGTCCTTGCCGAGCACGAAGAAGGTGCCACTGAGGTTGGCCTTGCGCAGGTACTCGGCAATCCAGTCGGTATTGTCCGGCGTGGCATTGGCGGCGCTGTCGAAGGTCATTAGAAACAGCCGATCATGCATGCCGTCGCCATTGCGTTCATAGTCGCCAAAACGATCGACTTCGCTGCTGGTTTGCGGGAACAGCGCCGCCTTGCGCAGTTGCTCATCCAGGTACTGGGTGTGGAACAGGCGACTCGGCTCGGACCATCGGGTGTAGTAGCTGTCCTCGCTGAGCTGGAACTTGCCGGCCTGCTCGCGCAAGGTGGCCATGTCCTCGACCAGGAAACAGAAGGAGGCGTCCTGGTCGCAACTCTGCTGAGCGAAGTTGTAGTTGGCCAGCAGGCGTTGCCACAGGCGCTGGCGAACCCGATTGACCGACTCCAGGTTGATGGTGCGCAAGCCAAGGCGTTGCGCCAGCGCCGCCTCGTCCAGGGCTTCACTGGCCAGCAGCACCCGGGCGAACATGAGGATTTCGGCCCGCGAGGCGACATCGAACAGGGTCGGGTTGTCGAGTTTTTCCGGCCAGGTGCTGCGATCCAGCGTTGCTACTTCACCGGGTGCCGCGATGGCGCCGAAGCTAAATAGCCAGATCGAGATGAGAAAAACGATGCGCAATGGGAAGTCTCCATAACCGGGCCCGGGCGGCACTATATCGCGGGGAGATCAAAAGATCGCAGCCTCGCTCCGCGAGACAGCTCCTACAGGGGGGGCTGTTCCGAGTTCAAGCCAACCCGCTCCCGGGTACGGTCCATTTTCAAGCCAACCCGGTCCCGTAGGAGCTGTCTCGCGAAGCGAGGCTGCGATCTTGTCCCATGACGCCACCGATCACCTATCGCACCGATAGCTGGAGTCAACACGGTCAACCCCCTAGAATCGCCGCCACGATTAAAGGAGACGACTTCATGCTGACGGTGATTTCCCCCGCCAAGACCCTCGATTACGAAACGCCGCCGGCGACCCAGCGCTTTACCCAGCCGCAATACCTCGACCATTCCCAGGAGCTGATCCTGCAGCTGCGCGAGCTGACCCCGGCGCAGATCAGCGAACTGATGCACGTTTCCGACAAGATCGGCGGGCTCAACGCCGCCCGCTTCGGCAGCTGGACACCCGCCTTCACCCCGGCCAACGCCAAGCAGGCCTTGCTGGCGTTCAAGGGCGACGTCTACACCGGGCTCAATGCGCAAACTTTCAGCGAAGCCGACTTCGACTACGCCCAGCAACATCTGCGCATGCTCTCCGGCCTGTATGGCCTGCTGCGTCCCCTCGACCTGATGCAGCCGTACCGTCTGGAAATGGGCACCAAACTGGCCAATGCCCGGGGCAAGGACCTGTATGCCTTCTGGGGTACGCGGATCAGCGAATGGCTGAACGAAGCCCTGGCCGACCAGGGCGATGACGTGCTGCTCAACCTGGCGTCCAACGAGTATTTCTCGGCGGTCAAGCGCAGCGCCTTGAACGCACGCATCATCAACACCGAGTTCAAGGACCTGAAGAACGGTCAGTACAAGATCATCAGCTTCTACGCGAAAAAGGCCCGGGGCATGATGAGCCGCTTCGTCATCGAAGAACGCATCAACGACCCGCAAGCCCTCAAGCAGTTCGATGTTCAGGGCTATCGCTACAGCGCCGAACAGTCTAAACCGGACAACCTGGTGTTCCTGCGCGACCACGCACCAGAGTAAATCAACGGGTCGGCGCACGACCTTCCAACTCCCCTCGTGCGCCCCCACTGATCCCCTCGAAATCCCTCGCTTTTTTCGTCATTTTTATGACGCCAAAATACCACCTGTCAATTTTCTAACTTTAGTTTCACTCGACTTCGATCATTTTTTTCAGTAGTGGCACCGAAAAAAATTATCGATAGTGGCAAAAAACTATCCCCTCCAATAATCCGCCTATATATAAAGGGCGAAACGGCAAGTGCTATCAATTTGAGAGCAGTGCCATCTTTGACAATATTTCAAGAAATTTCAGATTTCGTGATGAGCGGGCCGGAACTATGTCCAGATGCACCGCTCATACCACCGGTAACGATTCTCGCCGTGGATGTACGAGATAACTTACGCAGATCAGGGAACCATGTAGTGAAGTTGCAATACTAACTTCCACTGACTACCCCCCCCTGATTTGGGCAACACCAGAACGCACAGGAGATACGCACCATTAATATCCCCTGCAAGGCCAAGGCCGCGTCCCTATAAACGTGCTCACCCGGGCACCAAAACGCTTGATCTACGGGCTTTCGGCCTGACATCGAGCGTGCAGGAACATTGCACGAACTTCTTCTGAACAGAGGACGCGCTGCATAACAGGGCAAGTCATAACAACAAGGCCTAGTTGCGCACACCTTGAGTGCACTTATTTAGACACTCGGAACTTTTATGCCAGCACGCGGTATTGTCGCGCCTGCCAGGCGTAACTTCCGCGTGCACTATAACCGCTGAACACCATTAACTCCGGCCATCTAATGGCTTGATCAACACTGAGGTAAATGCGATGCGCATCAGCATATTTGGTTTGGGTTACGTAGGCGCTGTCTGTGCCGGCTGCCTGTCTGCACGGGGCCATGACGTCGTTGGCGTCGATGTTGCCAAAGACAAGATCGATATGATCAATGCCGGCAAATCGCCGATTGTTGAACCAGGCCTGGGCGAACTTCTGGCCCAGGGTATCCAGACCGGTCGCCTGCGTGGCACCACCAACTTCGCCGAGGCCATTCGCGACACCGACCTGTCGATGATCTGCGTCGGTACGCCGAGCAAGAAGAACGGCGATCTGGAACTGAACTACATCGAAGCCGTGTGCCGCGAGATCGGTTTTGTCCTGCGTGACAAGACCACCCGCCACACCATCGTGGTTCGCAGCACCGTGCTGCCAGGTACCGTGGCCAACGTGGTGATCCCGATTCTCGAAGACTGCTCCGGCAAGAAGGCCGGCGTCGATTTCGGTGTTGCCGTGAACCCTGAGTTCCTGCGCGAAAGCACCGCCATCGCCGACTACGACCAGCCGCCAATGACCGTCATCGGCGAGTTCGACAAGGCCTCGGGCGACGTTCTGCAATCGCTGTACGAAGAACTCGACGCACCGATCATCCGCAAGGACATCGCCGTTGCCGAGATGATCAAGTACACCTGCAACGTGTGGCACGCCACCAAGGTGACCTTCGCCAACGAGATCGGCAACATCGCCAAGGCCGTCGGCGTCGATGGTCGTGAAGTGATGGACGTGGTCTGCCAGGACAAGACCCTGAACCTGTCCCAGTACTACATGCGCCCGGGCTTCGCCTTCGGCGGTTCCTGCCTGCCCAAAGACGTGCGTGCCCTGACCTACCGCGCCGGCTCCCTGGACGTGGAAGCACCGCTGCTCAACTCGCTGATGCGCAGTAACGAGTCCCAGGTGCAGAACGCCTTCGACATCGTTTCCAGCCACGACAAACGCAAAGTCGCCCTGCTGGGCCTGAGCTTCAAGGCCGGCACCGACGACCTGCGCGAAAGCCCGCTGGTGGACCTGGCGGAAATGCTGATCGGCAAGGGCTACGACCTGAGCATCTACGACAGCAACGTCGAATACGCCCGCGTTCACGGCGCGAACAAGGACTACATCGAGTCGAAGATCCCCCACGTCTCGTCCTTGCTCAACGCCGACTTCGACGAAGTGATCAACAACTCCGACGTGATCATCCTCGGCAACCGTGACGAGAAATTCCGCGCCCTGGTGCAGAACGTTCCACACGGCAAGCAGGTGATCGACCTGGTCGGCTTCATGTCCAAGGCCACCAGCGTGACTGGCCGGACTGAAGGCATTTGCTGGTAAAGCAGCCATAAGCGACAAGCTTCAAGCGGCAAGTAACAGCTCTTCACTTGCAGCTTGAAGCTTGGAGCTTGCAGCTGACTTCAGGCAACTGACTTTAGGATTCCGATTATGCACAGGCTAAAGCACGGCCTACTCCAGGCCGCCGGTTGGCTGTTCTACCTGAGTTTATTGATGGGCATCGCCATGGCGCTGCCTGTGTCCACGTTCGACTCCGAGTCGAAGGACTTCATTTTCCTGATCGGTATCGTCGGTATCTGGCGCTACTCGATGGGTGCCACGCACTTTCTGCGCGGCATGCTGTTCCTGTACGTGGTCTACCCGCACCTGCGGCGCAAAGTGCGCAAGCTGGGCAAGGCGGCGGACCCGTCCCATGTATTTTTGATGGTCACCAGTTTTCGTATCGATGCGCTGACCACCGCGCAGGTCTACAGCTCGGTGATCCGCGAAGCGATCGACTGCGAGCTGCCAACCACCGTGGTCTGCTCCATCGTTGAAATGTCCGATGAACTGCTGGTCAAGAGCCTGTGGAACCGGATGAACCCGCCTGCCCGGGTCAAGCTCGACTTCGTGCGCATTCCCGGTACCGGCAAGCGCGACGGCCTGGCCTACGGTTTCCGCGCCATCTCCCGCCACCTGCCGGATGACCGCGCCGTGGTGGCCGTGATCGATGGCGACACCGTGCTTGGCGAGGGCACAGTGCGCAAGACCGTGCCGTGGTTCCAGCTGTTCGGCAACGTCGGCGGCCTCACCACCAACGAGTTCTGCGAAGTGCGCGGCGGCTACATCATGAGCGAATGGCACAAGCTGCGTTTCGCCCAGCGCCACATCAACATGTGCTCGATGGCCCTGTCCAAGCGCGTGCTGACCATGACCGGGCGCATGTCGGTGTTCCGTGCCACCGTGGTCACCAACCCGGAATTCATCGCCGACGTTGAAAGCGACTCGCTGCAACACTGGCGCCTGGGTCGTTTCAAATTCCTCACCGGTGACGACAAGTCGAGCTGGTTCAGCCTGATGCGCCTGGGCTACGACACCTTCTACGTGCCGGACGCGGCGATCAACACCGTCGAGCATCCGCCTGAGAAGAGCTTCATCAAGGCCAGCCGCAAGCTGATGTTCCGCTGGTACGGCAACAACCTGCGCCAGAACTCCCGGGCCCTCGGCCTTGGGGTCAAACGCCTCGGTGCGTTCACCTCGGTGGTGCTGTTCGATCAGCGCGTGTCGATGTGGACCTCCCTGCTGGGCTTGACCGTGGCGCTGATCGCCAGCTTCAAGTACGGCACCGCGTTCATCCTGGTGTACCTGCTGTGGATCGGCATCACCCGCCTGATCCTGACCCTGTTGCTGTCCTGCTCCGGTCACCGGATCGGCCCGGCTTACCCGGCGATTCTCTATTACAACCAGATCGTCGGCGCGCTGGTGAAGATCTACGTGTTCTTCCGCCTCGACCAACAGTCCTGGACTCGCCAGCCCACTTCCCTGACCCGTGATCTCGCCAGCTTTCAACGTTGGTTCAACACCTGGTCGTCTCGGACCATGACCTTCTCCGCCGGCAGCATTTTTGTCGCCGTGCTGCTGATGATGGTCTGACCGCCCCCTTATTGAATTAACCAGGAAATCGCCCATATGAATACCGCCGTCAACGCCAACGTAGTGCATGAATCCGAAGCCCAGCGCCAACACGCCCGAGTGAAAATCCCGGCCAAGCTGCGTTTCTTCGGCCCTGACCGTACGCCGGTCGAAGCGCGAGTGATCGACCTGTCCGCCGGTGGCCTGGCCTTCAATGCCGGGCAACTGCCACTGAAGATCGGCGACAAGTACAAGGCCCGCCTGCAATTCGTCATCGACAACCTCGGCCTGGCCATGGACGTGGAATTGCAGGTGCGCTCCCATGATCGCGAGACCGGTCGTACCGGCTGCCAGTTCCAGAACCTGGAACCACAGGACATCTCGACCTTGCGCCACCTGATCACTTCGCACCTGGCCGGCGACATCGTCACCATCGGTGAAGTGCTGGCGACCCTGCAGCGCGACAACTTCACCAAGGCGCGCAAGATCAAGGACGGCGGCCACGGCATGAGCGCGTTCGGGCGCATGAAAGCAGTGACACTCAGCCTGGGGGTTTTCGTCGTCGGCCTGGCGGCGTTCGGCTTCATCTTCAAATCGGTGTACGGCATGTACTTCGTCAGCCACGCCCAGGCCGGCCTGGTCAGCGTGCCGGGCGTGAACATCACCATGCCCCGCGACGGCACCGTGCAGAGCCTGGTGAAAGGCGATGGCGTCGCTGCCAAAGGCGCACCGCTGGCGACCTTCAGCACCAGCATGCTCGACGTGCTCAAGGGTCACCTGGAAGACGATCAACTGGCCCCGGCCAAGGTTGAAGAGCTGTTCGGCAAGCAGATGACCGGCACCCTGACCTCGCCGTGCGATTGCACCGTGGCCCAGCAAATGGTCGCCGACGGTCAGTACGCCAGCAAAGGCGACGTGATCTTCCAACTGGTGCCACGCAATACCGAAGCCAACGTCGAGGCGCGCTTCTCCTATCGCCAGTTCGGCGACGTTCTGCCAGGCACCCCGGTGCGCTTCCAGATCGCCGGCGAAGACAAGACCCGCACCGGCAAGATCGTCAGCAGCACCAGCCTGAAAAGCGCCGACCTGTCATCCGACATCCGCGTCCTGATCCAGCCTGACGAAGCCCTGGACAGCAGCCTCGCCGGCCGTCCGGTGGAAGTGAACAGCGACCGTGGCCCGAACCTGAACTGGCTGATCGACAAAGCCATGGCTGCTGGTCTGTAACCGGAGGACATGCACGTGACGACGCCACCAATTCCAAGAACACCGCAGTCCCTGTGGGAGCTGGCCTGCCAGCGATTGGATCAATGCGGTACCGCTGGAACACCGAGTCGAATGCATCGCCAGCAGGCTGGCTCCCACATAGGATTGATGGTGTGCTCGCTGGCATTGGCAGTCAGCCTCGCCGGTTGCGCCGGCCTGCCCGACCAGCGCCTGGCCAACGAAGCGCTCAAGCGTGGCGACACCGCCACTGCCGCGGCGAACTACCAGCAACTGGCAGACCTGGGCTACAGCGAAGCCCAGGTTGGCCTGGCCGATCTCCAGGTCGACAGCCGCGACCCGGCGCAGATGAAACAGGCCGAAGCGACTTACCGCGCCGCGGCCAGCGTTTCACCCCGTGCCCAGGCACGCCTGGGTCGCCTGCTGGTGGCCAAGCCCGGCTCCACCGAAGCCGAACAGCACGAAGCCGAAGGCCTGTTGAAAAAAGCCTCGGCCGCCGGCGAAGGCAACACCCTGATCCCGTTGGCGATGCTGTACCTGCAATACCCGCACAGCTTCCCCAACGTCGACGCCCAGCAGCAGATCAGCCAATGGCGCGCCGAAGGCAAGCCGGAAGCGGGCCTGGCGCAAGTGCTGCTGTATCGCACCCAGGGCACCTACGACCAGCACCTCGACGAAGTGGAAAAGGTCTGCAAGGCCGCGCTCAACACCACCGACATCTGCTACGTCGAACTGGCCACGGTCTACCAGAAACAGGCCAAGCCGGAGCAACAGGCCGAGCTGATCAAGCAGATGCAGGCCGCTCACAGTCGCGGCGCCGTTTCCGCCCAGCGTGTCGACAGCGTCGCCCGCGTGCTCGCCGATCGGACCCTGGGCACGCCCGACGAAAAAACCGCGCAGTCGCTGCTTGAACCCATCGCTCCAGGCTACCCGGCCTCGTGGGTCACCCTCGCGCAACTGATCTACGACTTCCCGGAACTCGGCGATGTCGACCAGATGATGAAGTACCTGGACAACGGCCGCGCCGCCGACCAACCGCGCGCCGAGCTGTTGCTGGGCAAGCTCTACTACGAAGGCAAGATGGTCCCGGCCGACGCCAAGGTCGCCGAGGAACACTTCCAGAAAGCCGTCGGCCGTGAAGTCGCCGCCGATTACTACCTTGGCCAGATCTATCGCCGTGGCTACCTGGGCAAGGTCTATCCGCAGAAGGCCCTGGATCATCTGCTGACCGCTGCGCGTAACGGCCAGAACAGCGCCGACTTCGCCATCGCCCAACTGTTTTCCCAAGGCAAAGGCACCAAGCCTGACCCGCTCAATGCATACGTCTTCAGCCAGTTGGCCAAGACCCAGAACACCCCGCAAGCCACCGAGCTTGCGCAAACCCTCGAAGCCCAACTGCCGCCTGCGCAGCTGGCCGAGGCCCAGCGCCTGTTGAAACAGGAACAGGCGGTTCGCGGCAACTTGAGCCAGAACACGCTGCAACTGCACGCCCTGCAAGAAGAAGACGGCGAGGAATCCCTATGAAGTTGAATCCATTCATGAAGGCCGGTATCGGCCTGACGTTCGCGCTGATCTGGTCGTGCCCGACACTGGCGGCGATGACTGAAGAAACCAAGAACTACGGCCTGGACGTGAAAATCACCGGCCAGTCCGAAGACGACCGAGACCTGGGTACCCAGAGTGGCGGCGACGTCAATGGCCTGGGCCTCGACCTGCGCCCGTGGGTGTATGGCGAGAGCGGCGCGTGGAGCGCGTATGCAATGGGTCAAGCCGTGACGTCCACCGACATCATCGAGACCGACACCCTGCAGCAATCCGAAGGCACCGAAAACACCGTCAACAATGACCGCAAGACCAAGAAGAACTACCTGGCGATGCGCGAGTTCTGGGTCGGCTACAGCGGCTTCACGCCCTACCCTGGCGAAATCCTGAAATTCGGCCGCCAGCGTCTGCACAACGATGACGGTCAATGGCGCGACACCAACATCGAAGCCCTGAACTGGACCTTCGACACCACCCTGTTGCGCGCCAACGCCGGTATCGCCGAACGCTTCAGCGAGTACCGCACCGACCTGAAGGAACTGGCACCGAAGGACAAGGATCGCCTGCACGCCTACGCCGATGCCGAATACCAATGGACACCGGGCCACTGGGCCGGCATTCGCGGTCATCACACCCACGATGACGGCAAGCTCGATTATCCAGAGCCGGGTGTGGCCGGCGATTCGCTGGACAAGAAACAGAACGGCGATATCAGCTGGCTGGGCCTGCAGGCCAACAGCGACGCCTACAACTGGCGCAACACCAACACGGTCAACTACTGGGGCAGCATCACCGGCATGAGCGGCGACCGTGACACGGTCAACCCTTTGAACGCCGATGGCACCGCACCGGCGCAAGCCAAGCACAGCGGCGACGTCGATGGCTGGGCCACCGACCTGGGCGTGCGTCTGCGCCTCGATCCGCAATGGCAAGTCGGTGCGGCCTACGCCCGTGCCAGCGCCGATTACGAACAGAACGGCCTGGAAAGCAACCGCTCGAGCTACACCGGTACCCGCTCGCGTGTGCACCGTTTCGGCGAAGCCTTCCGTGGCGAAATGAACAACATGCAATCGGCCACCCTGTTCGGTTCGTGGATGCTCAACGACGAGTACGACGCCAGCCTGATCTACCACAAGTTCTGGCGCGTCGACGGCAACAAGCCGATCACCAGCAACGGCATCGACGCCGTGCAGAACAACACCGACGACGTCACCGGCGCGGTGCTGTCCAGCACGTCCCTGCCACTGAACGATGGTGATAAAGACCTCGGCCAGGAAATGGATCTGGTGGTCACCAAGTACTTCAAGCAAGGCCTGCTGCCGGCGGCATTGAGCCAGAAGATCGATGAGCCTTCGGCCCTGGTGCGCTTCCGTGGCGGTGTGTTCAAGCCGGGCGACGCCTACGGCAAGGAAGTCGATTCGTACATGCACCGCGCGTTCGTCGACGTGATCTGGCGCTTCTGATGCACATTGCGAAGGGAGTCCCCGACATGAACAGTGCCAAGAAAGGGTCCTTGACCTTGCTCGCCGGCGCCCTGCTGCTGGCCAGCGCGACTGCCTTCGCCAATGTGGAGCCGGCCGCCAAGCCGGCCACCATGGCCAAGGAGCTGCAACAGGCCAAGACCTATACCGTCAGCAGCGCACCGACCGCGCCGCTGGAGCTGGCCACGCCGAAACTGCCGGACACCTCGGGCTACACCGCCGAAGCCATCGCCGCAAAAGTCGTGCGCAGCAAGGCCGGCAAGATCAGCGTGCGCCGCATGATGCAGGAAGACGCCCTGAAGGACTTCATCGGCGGCGATAACAAGATGGCCGAGTGGGTCGTGCGTCAGCACGGCATCCCCCAGGCGATCTTCGTTGACGACGGCTACATGAACCTCAAGGACCTGGCGAAGAAGCTGCCCAAGCAGTACTTCAGCGAAACCTCGCCGGGCGTATTCCTGGCCAAGTTGCCGATCGTGGTGGGCAACAAGGGCATCCTGGAAATCGACAAGCAGACCCAGGAACTGCGCCTGTCCCAGGAGGCCGGCTCGTTCCTGGTCAACGACGGCCAGTTGTTCGTGCGTGATACCAAAATCACTGGCTGGAGTGAGAAGGCCAACGGCCCGGCGGCCTTCAAGTCGCCCAAGGAATTCCGTCCGTTCCTGCTGTCCTGGGGCGGCACCGAGACCTACATCGCCAACAGCAAGATCGCCAGTTTCGGCTACGCCAACAGTAAGTCCTACGGCGTGAGTATTTCCCAGTACACGCCGAACATGGCCAAGGTACTCAAGCGTCCTGAGCCGACCGGCTGGATCGTCGGTTCCGAGTTCTCGGACATGTGGTACGGCTTCTACTGCTACGAAACCCGCGACTTCGTGGTCAAGGGCAACACCTACAAAGACAACATCGTCTACGGCATCGACCCCCACGACCGTTCCCACGGCCTGATCATTGCCGACAACACGGTGTTCGGGACCAAGAAGAAGCACGGGATCATCATTTCCCGTGAGGTCAACGACAGCTTCATCTTCAACAACCGCAGCTACGACAACAAGTTGTCGGGCCTGGTGATCGACCGTAACAGCGTGAACAACCTGATCGCCCATAACGAGATCTACCAGAACCACACCGACGGCATCACCCTCTACGAGAGTGCCGACAACCTGCTGTGGGGCAACAAGGTGATCAGCAACCGTCGTCACGGCATCCGCATTCGTAACAGCGTGAACATTCGCCTGTACGAAAACGTCGCCATGGCCAACGGCCTGACCGGCGTCTACGGCCACATCAAGGACCTGACCAACACCGACCGTGACATCAAGCTCGACCCGTTCGACGCCCAGGTGTCGCTGATCGTGGTCGGCGGTGAACTGGCGGCCAATGGCAGTGGCCCACTGTCCATCGACTCGCCGCTGAGCGTCGAGTTGTATCGCGTGTCCATGCTCGCCCCGACCAAATCCAGCGGCATCAGCTTCTCGGGGATTCTCGGCGAGCGCCAGGATGAAATTCTCGACCTGCTGGTGCGCCAGCAGAAAGCCGTGCTGATCGACCCTGTCGAACGCCAGACCGAAATGCGGGACTGAGGATAATTTTATGCACCCACACTTGATCAAATTACTCAGCCTGTCGGCCCTGACCGCCGGCATTCTCGCCGCCAGCGGTGGTGTTCGCGCCGATGAAGTGCAAGCACCGAAATTCAGCGCCGAGCCGTGCTGCAGCCTGTGCCCCGCCGCCCACGACGCGAAGAACTACACCACGCGTTACCAGCAGAACTTCACCACGCTGGTACAGGCCCAGGGCGACTGGTTGTTCCGTACGCAAGAAGACTTGCGCACCGAATTCGACACCACACCTGCCGGCTACAAGCGCATGAAGCAACTGCACGATGCGTTCAAGAGCAAAGGCGTGGAGCTGGTGGTGGTTTACCAGCCGACCCGTGGCCTGGTGAACCGCAACAAGTTGAACCCGGCAGAAAAAGCCAGCTTCGATTTCGACAAGGCGCTGAAGAACTACAAGACCATGCTCGGCCGTTTCGCGCAGATGGGTTACGTGGTACCGGACCTGTCGCCGCTGACCAACGAGTCGCTGCCCGACACCCTGCCCGCCCACGATTTCTACTTCCGCGGCGACCAGCACTGGACGCCGTATGGCGCCCAGCGCACGGCAAAAATCGTGGCCGAAAAGGTCAAGCAGATCCCGGCCTTCGCCGACATTCCCAAGCGTGAATTCGAGACCCACAAGTCGGGTCGCATGGGCAAGACCGGAACATTGCACAACATGGCTGGTCAACTCTGTGGCACCAGCTACGCGATCCAGTACATGGATCAATTCACCACCGAGCCGAAAGGCGAAGCAGGCGATGGCGATCTGTTCGGCGATTCCGGCAATCCGGAAATCACCCTGGTCGGCACCAGCCACAGTGGCAAGAACTACAACTTCGCCGGTTTCCTCGAAGAGGCCATCGGCGCCGACATTCTCAACGTGGCGTTCCCCGGCGGTGGCCTGGAAGGTTCGATGCTGCAGTACCTGGGCAGCGACGAGTTCCAGAAGAACCCGCCGAAGATTCTCATCTGGGAATTCTCGCCGCTCTATCGCCTCGACCAGGAAACCATCTACCGCCAGATGATGGCGCTGCTGGACAACGGTTGCGAAGGCAAGGATGCACAGATGTCGGCCAGCACCACGCTGAAGCCGGGCAAGAACGAGCTTATGGTCAACAGCAAAAACCTGAACCTGCAAAACAGCAGTCACCAGGTCGACATCCGCTTCGCCGACACCTCGGTGAAAACCTTGCAAGCCACCCTCTGGTACATGAACGGGCGCCACGAGGACATCAAGATCGACAAACCGGAAACCTCCGACACTGACGGACGTTTCGCCTTCGAGTTGCGCACGGACGAAGACTGGGCCTCGCAGAACCTGCTGGCCGTCGAAATCCAGGGCCCTGAAAAAGCGGGCACCGCGCCACAGAAAGTCGAAGCGAAAATCTGCAAACGCAACGTATTCCCGAACGCTGAGCAACGTACTGCTTCAGCCGGGCAATGAGGTCTGCTATGCGAAATCCGAAACTTGCAACACTGACGCTGTTGAGCCTGGCGATGTTCGCCGGTGCGACCCAGGCCGCGGCGCCACTGCGCCCGCCACAGGGCTATTTTGCGCCGATCGAGAAAGTCAAAACCGGCGACAAGAGCGAAGGCTGCGATGCCATGCCGACGCCCTACACCGGCTCGCTGCAATTTCGCAGCAAGTACGAAGGTTCGGACAAGGCCCGTTCAACACTGAACGTGCAGTCGGAAAAAGCCTTCCGCGACAGCACCGCCGACATCACCAAGCTCGAGCGCGGCACCAGCAAGCGCGTCATGCAGTTCATGCGTGACGGTCGCCCGGAACAGCTGGAGTGCACCCTGAACTGGTTGACGGCGTGGGCCAAGGCCGATGCGTTGATGTCCAAGGACTTCAACCACACCGGCAAGTCGATGCGCAAATGGGCGCTGGGCAGCATGGCGTCGTCCTACATTCGCCTGAAGTTTTCCGACTCCCACCCGCTGGCCAACCATCAGCAGGAGTCGCAGTTGATCGAAGCCTGGTTCAACCGCATGGCCGACCAGGTGGTCAGCGACTGGGACAACCTGCCGCTGGAAAAAACCAACAACCACTCGTACTGGGCCGCCTGGTCGGTGATGGCGACCTCGGTCGCCACCAACCGCCGCGACCTGTTCGACTGGGCCGTGAAGGAATACAAGGTCGGCGCCAATCAGGTTGATGCGGACGGTTATCTGCCGAACGAACTCAAGCGCCAGCAACGCGCCCTCGCCTATCACAACTATGCCCTGCCGCCGCTGGCGATGATCGCCAGTTTCGCCCAGGTCAATGGTGTGGATTTGCGCCAGGAAAACAACGGCGCATTGAAACGCCTGGGTGATCGCGTACTCGCCGGGGTAGAAGACCCGGATGAGTTCGAGGAAAAGAACGGCAAGAAACAGGACATGACCGACCTGAAAGTCGACTCGAAATTCGCCTGGCTCGAACCGTTCTGCACCCTCTACACCTGCGCGCCGGAGGTGCTGGAGAAGAAGCATGACATGCAACCGTTCAAGACCTTCCGCCTGGGCGGGGATTTGACCAAGGTCTACGACCCGGCCAACGAAAAGGGCAAGGGTTCCTAGAACGACGCATTCCCCCTGTAGGAGCTGGCTTGCCAGCGATGCGGTGTGTCAGTCGACATCAATGTTGGATGTCAGACCGAATCGCTGGCAAGCCAGCTCCTACAGGGATCGCGGTGGTTTTTGAATGCAATGTGCCCCCGGTTTTTCGTGGGGGGTTTGGGGGGGCCGTTGGCCCTTGAATGTAGCTTCAAACAAGGAGAGATCGGGATGGTTTTTTCGTCCAACGTGTTCCTGTTTTTGTTCTTGCCGATCTTTCTCGGCTTGTACTACTTGAGCGGGCAACGCTATCGCAATCTGCTGCTGCTGATCGCCAGCTACGTGTTCTACGCCTGGTGGCGTGTGGACTTCCTCGCACTGTTCGCGGCGGTCACGCTGTGGAACTACTGGATCGGCCTGAAAGTCGGCGCCGCAGGCGTTCGGACCAAACCGGCGCAGCGCTGGCTGCTGCTCGGCGTGGCGGTCGACCTGTGCATCCTCGGCTACTTCAAGTACGCCAACTTCGGCGTCGACAGCATCAACGCCATGATGACCTCGGTGGGCCTGGAGCCGTTTATCCTGACCCATGTGCTGCTGCCGATCGGCATCTCGTTCTACATCTTCGAGTCCATCAGCTACATCATCGACGTCTACCGTGGCGATACCCCGGCGACCCGCAACCTGATCGACTTCGCGGCGTTCGTGGCGATCTTCCCGCACCTGATCGCAGGTCCCGTGTTGCGTTTTCGCGACCTCGCCGACCAGTTCAACAACCGCACCCACACCCTCGACAAGTTCTCCGAGGGCTGCACGCGGTTCATGCAGGGTTTCATCAAGAAGGTGTTCATCGCCGACACCCTCGCGGTAGTGGCCGATCATTGCTTCGCCCTGCAAAACCCGACCACGGGTGACGCCTGGCTCGGCGCCCTGGCGTACACCGCGCAGCTGTACTTCGACTTCTCCGGCTACAGCGACATGGCCATCGGCCTGGGCTTGATGATGGGTTTCCGCTTCATGGAAAACTTCAAGCAGCCGTACATCAGCCAGTCGATCACCGAGTTCTGGCGCCGCTGGCACATCAGCCTGTCGACCTGGCTGCGTGACTACCTGTACATCACCCTGGGCGGTAACCGCAAAGGCACCCTGACCACCTATCGCAACCTGTTCCTGACCATGCTGCTCGGTGGCCTGTGGCACGGTGCGAACATCACCTACATCGTTTGGGGTGCATGGCACGGCATGTGGCTGGCGATCGAGAAAGCCCTCGGCCTGAACACTTCGCCACGCAGCTTCAACCCGATTCGCTGGGCACTGACCTTCCTGCTGGTAGTGATGGGCTGGGTGATCTTCCGTGCGGAAAACCTGCACGTGGCCGGTCGCATGTACGGCGCGATGTTCAGCTTCGGCGAGTGGTCGCTGTCGGAACTCAACCAGGCCAGCCTCACCGGCCTGCAAATCGCAACCCTGGTGGTGGCCTACGTGACCCTGGCGTTCTTCGGCCTGCGTGATTTCTACAGCAACCAGCCGCCAGTGAAGACCAAGCCTGAAGTGAATGTCGATGCCGATGGCCCTGCCGCCAGCGAACCCGGCCTGATCAAGGCCGCGCCTGGTGATAACCCGGCGAGCATCCACCAGCCTGGCTACACCGTCGGCGTCGATGCCCAGGTGCAACCGGCCTACTGGACCGCTGACTGGTCGCGCTACGCAATGCGCGCATTGGTACTGCTGCTGTTCATCGCCTCGATTCTCAAACTCTCGGCGCAAAGCTTCTCGCCGTTCCTTTACTTCCAGTTCTGAGGGATCTGACCATGACCCGCTCATTACGCATCTTCTACATCGCCCTGTTCCTGGTGACGCTGCTGGCCCTGGGCCTGTGGTCGGTCCGCAGCTTCCTCGGCTTCAGCACCAACGCCGATGCGACGGTGCTCAATGGCCGCTGGACCAAGGCCGTGGAGACGCACTACGACGACGAGTTCCCGATCAAGCGCCTGGGCACCAACCTCTGGGCCGCGCTGGACTTCAAGCTGTTCAACGAGGGTCGTCCGGGCGTCGTGCTCGGTCGCGACCAGTGGCTGTACAGCGATGAAGAATTCCATCCGACGGTCAACGAAGAGCTGAACCTGCAAGGCAACTACGCGCTGGTCGAAGGCGTGCGCCAGACCCTGAAAGACAAGGGTGTGAAACTGGTGATGGCGGTGGTTCCGGCCAAGGTGCGCCTGTACCCGGAACACCTCGGTGAGGTGAAACCGGCCAGCATCCACGCCAACCTCTACCAGGACTTCCACAAGCGTCTGGCCGCCGACCACATCCTTGCCCCTGATTTGCTGGGCCCGCTGCAAGCGGCCAAGCGCGACGGCAAGCAAGTGTTCCTGCGCACCGACACCCACTGGACTCCGGAAGGCGCCGAGATCGCCGCCAACCGCCTGGCCAGGACCATTGCCGACAAGTACCCGCTGAGCGGCGAACCGCAAAACTTCGTCACCGAGCCTGCGGAGAAAATCACCCACAAGGGCGACCTGCGTCTGTTCCTGCCACTGGACCCGCTGTTCGAAAACCTGATGCCGGCGCAAGAGCCTCTGCAGAAGCGCAACACCGTTGCCGCTGATGACCAGCCAGCCGCTGAAGACGCCCTGTTCGCCAACACCGAAGTGCCCGTGGCACTGATCGGCACCAGCTACAGCGCCAACCCTAACTGGAACTTCGTCGGCGCGTTGAAACAAGCGCTGCGCAGCGACGTGGTCAATTACGCCGAAGACGGCCACGGCCCGATCCTGCCGATGCTCAGCTACCTCAAAAGCGACGCTTTCAAGAACAGCCCGCCACAAGTGCTGATCTGGGAGTTTCCTGAACGCTATCTGCCTGTGAACAACGAAATCGGCGACGCCGACCCGCAGTGGGTCGCAGAGCTTAAACAAGCCGGCGCCCGCCAACAAAACGTAGCCATCAACACTAAATCCGAGACGCCCGACCGGGCGCAAAACTGAAAGAGAGAGGTACTACCATGACTTTCAAGACTACTCCTCGTCGTCTCGCCAAGACCTTTGCACTGGTTGCTGGTATGAGTGTGCTTTCGATGCAGGCCTTCGCCGGTGGCGATGCCGCACTGTACGGCCCGACCGCACCGAAAGGCTCGTCCTTCGTGCGGATCTACAACGCCAGCAACGCAGAAGTCAGCGCCACTGTCGGCAGCACCAACCTGAGCGATGTCGCGCCGCTGTCGAGCAGCGACTTCAGCTTCATGCCGGGCGGTGACTACAGCGCCAAGGTCGGCAGCCAGACCCTGCCGGTGAAACTGGCCGGCGACCACTATTACACCCTGGTCAACAACGCCAGCGGCGCACCGCAACTGATCGAAGAGCCGCCGTTCAAGAACAAGCAGAAATCCCTGGTGCGCGTGCAGAACCTCAGCGACAAGGCGCTGACCCTGAAAACCGCCGACGGCAAGACCGACGTGGTCCCGAACGTGGCCGCCAAGGGCCGTGGCGAGCGTGAAATCAACCCGGTCAAAGTCAGCCTGGCGCTATACGATGGCGCAACGAAAGTCGGCGACGTGAAACCGGTCGCCCTGGAACGCGGTGAAGCCGCCGTGCTGTACGTCACCGGCAGCGGCAGCAGCCTGTCGCCGGTCTGGGTAAAACGCCCGGTATCGACGCGCTAATCATTTTCCCGAATTGACCCGGCTCCGTGGGAGCCGGCCTGCCGGCGATGCAGGCCACTCGGTTTTGTCGATGTACCGAGGTGATGCCATCGCCAGCAGGCTGGCTCCCACAAAAGCCTAACCAAACGATTTTCAAGGAGTAACAACATGATTCCGGTGATCTTGTCAGGTGGTAGCGGCTCACGTCTTTGGCCGCTTTCCCGTAAGCAGTTCCCTAAACAGTTCCTGGCCCTGACCGGCGAGCACACCCTGTTCCAGCAAACCCTGGAACGCCTGGTGTTCGACGGCATGGACACGCCGATCGTGGTCTGCAACAAGGACCACCGTTTCATCGTCAACGAGCAGTTGGCCGCGCGCAAACTCGAAACCCAGCGCATCCTGATGGAACCGTTCGGCCGCAACACCGCGCCGGCCGTGGCCCTGACCGCGATGATGCTGGTCAACGAAGGTCGTGACGAACTGATGCTGGTCCTGCCGGCCGACCACGTGCTGGAAGACCAGAAAGCCCTGCAACGCGCCCTGGCCCTGGCCACCGTCGCCGCCGAAAACGGCGAAATGGTGCTGTTCGGCGTCCCGGCCACCAAACCGGAAACCGGCTACGGCTACATCAAGTCGACCAACGATTCACTGCTGCCCGAAGGCGTCAGCCGCGTTTCGCACTTCGTCGAAAAACCGGACGTGAAACGCGCCACCGAGTACGTCCAGTCCGGCGGTTACTTCTGGAACAGCGGCATGTTCCTGTTCCGCGCCAGCCGCTTCCTCGAAGAGCTGAAAAAGCACGATCCGGACATCTACGACACCTGCCTGCTGACCCTCGAGCGCAGCGCCCAGGACGCCGACACCGTGAGCATCGACGAAGCCACTTTCGCCTGCTGCCCGGACAACTCCATCGACTACTCGGTCATGGAAAAAACCCAGCGCGCCTGCGTCGTACCGCTGACTGCGGGCTGGAGCGATGTCGGCTGCTGGTCGTCGTTGTGGGAAGTGAATGCGAAAGATGCCAATGGCAACGTCACCAAAGGCGACGTGGTGATCCAGGACAGCAAGAACTGCATGATCCACGGCAACGGCAAACTGGTGTCGGTGATCGGCCTGGAAAACATCGTGGTGGTCGAAACCAAGGACGCCATGATGATCGCGCACAAGGACAAGGTCCAGGGCGTGAAGCAGATGGTCAACACCCTCAACGAACAGGGCCGCAGCGAAACCCAGAACCACTGCGAAGTCTATCGTCCGTGGGGCTCCTACGACTCGGTCGACATGGGCGGGCGTTTCCAGGTCAAGCACATCTCGGTGAAACCGGGCGCGTGCCTGTCGCTGCAAATGCACCACCACCGCGCCGAGCACTGGATCGTGGTCAGCGGCACGGCTGAAGTGACCTGCGACGAGAACGTGTTCCTGCTGACTGAAAACCAGTCGACCTACATTCCGATTGCTTCGGTGCACCGCCTGCGCAACCCGGGCAAGATTCCACTCGAGATCATCGAAGTGCAATCGGGCAGTTATCTGGGTGAGGACGATATCGAGCGGTTCGAAGACATCTACGGGCGTTCGACCCCGATTGAGCGTGGCGTGTCGGTAAAAACCATCGCGCAGTAAGCACTGTTTACCTTAAGCCCCCGCTCAACCCGCTGCGTCCCCTATCCGCAGCGGGTTGACCGGGGGCTTTTTTTTTCCGGGTTTTGTGTTGCCCAGGCTGGCCTCTTCGCGAGCAAGCCCGAGTTTTTTTTGGGAGAAATGCGATCGAATGTGGGAGCGGGCTTGCTCGCGAATAGGCCAGCACATCCGCCACAAAATCTCGCCATCGCCAACCTCCCCTACGCTTAGGTAGGATGGTCTCTCCATCCCCCAAGGTTTTCACGTCATGTTCATCGGTGTCCTGCTGGTCATCACCTGGCTGATCCTGCTCCTACGCTATCCGACCAAAGCCCTGCCCGTGTCCATGGCCGCCGCCGTAGGGCTGGGCATCGTCGCCACCTGGGTCATCTGGATGGACCACCGCGAACTCAAACAGCTTGAACGCCTGGAACTGCGCATCAGCTACGCACCGCAACATTGCCCTGCCGACCGGCCGCTGCAATTGACCATGAGCAACGGTAACGACGTGCCGCTGACCGAGTTGCGCTGGCGCGTCGCCGCTTATGCGCCGGGCGACACCGTCAACCTGGCCGACAATCAGTACACCGCCCCTCGCTATCGCGGGCCTGGCGAATTGCAGGCTGGGGGTAGCTGGGAAGATTGCCTGCCCATGCCGCCGTTGCGCCCCGGCTATCGCCCGGAAACCCTGGAGTTTCGCGCCGAGCGTTTGCACGGCACTTTCTCCGATTGACCTCTCCCCCACTTTTTTGCACAAGGACCGCGCCATGCCCGTTGCGTTGATTACCGGATGTTCCAGTGGCATCGGCCGCGCCCTGGCCGATGCCTTCAAATCTGCTGGTTATACCGTCTGGGCCAGTGCCCGCAAGACTGAAGATGTCGCAGCGCTGACCACTGCCGGTTTTATTGCCGTGCAACTGGACGTCAACGATGGCCCGGCACTCGAACAATTGAGCGAACGGATCAACCAGCAACACGGCGGCCTCGATGTGCTGATCAATAACGCCGGCTACGGTGCGATGGGGCCTTTGCTCGATGGCGGCGTGCAGGCGATGCAGCGCCAGTTTGAAACCAACGTGTTCGCCATCGTCGGCGTGACCCGGGCGATGTTTGGTGTGTTGCGTCGGGCCAAAGGGATTGTCGTCAATATCGGTAGCGTTTCCGGGGTTCTGGTCACGCCGTTCGCAGGGGCATATTGCGCCTCGAAAGCCGCGGTGCATGCCTTGAGCGATGCCTTGCGCATGGAACTGGCGCCGTTTGGCGTGCGGGTGATGGAGGTGCAGCCGGGGGCGATCGCTTCCAGTTTTGCCAGGAATGCCGGGCATGAGGCGGAGCAATTGATCACCGAACAATCGCCGTGGTTTCCGTTGCGCGAAGGTATTCGGGCACGGGCCAAGGCGTCCCAGGACAATCCGACGCCGGCCAGTGAGTTTGCCGCGGGGTTGCTCAAGGCCGTGCAGCAAAGCAAACCGCCGCGGCTGATTCGTCTTGGCAATGGCAGCCGGGCGTTGCCGTTGATGGCGGGGTTGTTGCCCAAGGGCTTGCTGGAGTCGGCGTTGATGAGGCGATTCGGGTTGCGTGGGCAGCTCTGAGACCCAGTCGACGCCTTCGCGAGCAAGCTCGCTCCTACAGTGCGTTGACCACTACCGTGCAGGTAATCCCCGCCGCCAGCAGCACCCCCTCCGGCACTTCATCGATGTGAATGCGCACCGGTACCCGTTGCGCCAGGCGCACCCAGTTGAAGGTCGGGTTCACGTCGGCGATCAGCTCGCGGCTTTCCGGGTTGTCGCGGTCGTAGATGCCGCGGGAGATGCTTTCCACGTGGCCCTTGAGCACTTCGCCGCTCATCAGTTGCATGTCGGCCTTATCGCCCACGCGCACGTGGGGCAATTTCGTTTCCTCGAAGAAGCCGTAGACCCAGAACGAGTTCATGTCGACCACGGCCATTTTCGCTTCGCCAATGCGCGCGTAGTCGCCGCGATGGACATTCAGGTTGGTCACGTAGCCATCCACCGCCGCACGCACTTCGGTGCGCTTGAGGTTCAGTTCGGCGGCTTCGAGTTGCGCCTGGGCCTGTTGGTAATCGGCCAGGGCCGAGTCGGCGAGGTTGCTGGCGTCGTCGCGGTTTTCCCGGGAGATCACCAGGTTGTCCATGTCGGCACGGCGATGGGCGTTGACCTTGCGCATCTCCCAGGTCGCCTTGCGTGACGCCACCAGCGACTGCGCCTGTTTGACCGCGAGGCGGTAGTGCTCGGGGTCGATGCGCATCAGCAGGTCGCCCTTCTTCACCAATTGGTTGTCGCGCACCGGCACGTCCACCACTTCGCCGGTGACGTCCGCAGCAACGTTGATGATGTCGGCGCGCACCCGGCCGTCGCGGGTCCACGGGGTCTCCATGTAATGCACCCAGAGTGTGCGGCCGATCCATATCGCCAGGGCCAGAACCAGCAGGGTGGCGAGCAGGCTGAAGAGCTTTTTCATCAGAGAATTCTCAACGATAAACAGTCAGCGCCATGGCGCCGAACAGACAGGTAAACAGGCTCAGGCGCAGCAGCGCCGGGTGCCAGAAGAAGCGGTACAGGTCGAACCCGGACAGGAAGCGGTCCAGTGCCCAGGCCAGCGCCGCCGCAATGAAAAACATCAGGGTCATGGTCGGCATGTAAACGCCGTGGAAGGCGATTTCACGGGGCATGGTCAAGTCCTTGGGGCTTGGTGTTCGTGTAGGAGGCGAGCGGCGATTGCGGGTCGAGTAGCGAGGTGCGGATAAAGTGCAGGTAGCTCTTCACCCGGCGCAGCGCCGAGGTGTCGAAGTGCGGGGCGAAGGGTTCGTCGGTGGCTTGCACGCGGCTGATCGCATGATCGACGGCGATCAACGCGCGCTCCAGATTGCTCTGGCCCGGTTGCAGGAACAGCCGCACCAGCGCACGCCCCATCACGCGGATGGACTGGCGCCACGGCTGGGACTCGGCATAAGCCGGATGCACCGGCAGGATCGCCTGCTCCTTGCGCAATTCGATGATCGCGTGCCCGACTTCCAGCACAACGAACATCCAGCGCAACAGCTGCCGCTGGACTTGCGGCTGCCCCGTCGCGAAACCGTAAGCCTGATGCACCAGGTCGCGGGTGCGGCTTTCGAAACTCGACGCCAGGCCCTTGAGTTTGCCGCTGATGGCGTAGACCACCTGGCCGCGCAGGTCCTGCTCCAGGCGCTGCCACAACCAGCGGCTGTTCGGCGGCAGAATGATCGCCCCCGCCGCCGCACACACCAGCATGCCGAGCACCATGGCGATGTAGTCGTTGATGAAGCTGTAGGGGTTGTAGACCGTGAGGTTGTCCGGCACCGAACCGGTGCTGAAGAAGATCAGCAAGCCGAGGCCGACTCCAGCGTATTGCGGGCGCGAGGCCAGGAATGAACCGAGCACGATCACCGGCGCGAGCATCACGCACAGCAAGGGGAAACCGTCGATCCAAGGGAAGATGAAAAACATCTCGACGAAGCCGATCAGCGCGCCGAGAAACGTCCCGCAGGCCATCTGGAATGCCATGCGTTTCGGGTTCGGCGTGGCGGCGGACAGGCCCACGGTGGCCGCCGCAATGAGCGTCATGGTCGCCCCGCTCGGCCACGCCGTCGCCACCCAATAGCTGCCCAGCACCACCAGGATGAACGCAGCGCGAATCCCTGAGGCTGCCGACACCAGCCAGTTGGTTTGCGGGGTGAAGGGCTCGTCCCAGCGTTCGCGCTCGTGGCTGTGATCGGCCAATGAAGCGTGGGTCTGTGCATAACTGTGCAAGTCGTCAACGAAGCGATAGAGCAATTCGTAGGCGGTGTGGAAATCCAGCAGCTCGGCATCGCTCGGCTCGCTCTCCTGGAACACCGCCCGCAGGCTGCGCACCCGCGCTGGCAAACTGGCCTTGTAGGCGGTCAGCGCCGAGACCAGACGCGCTGCATCGGCACTGGTCAGCGCGCGGCCGCTGAAGCCGTCGAGCAATTCGGCGAGGTCCTGCAAACCGGGCTTGATGGCTGCCACGGCGTGATCGGTGTCACTGCTGCGCAGGCGTTCGAGCAACTGGTGCAAGGCGTTGAAACGCGTGGTGATGCCCATGAACTCGCTGTTCAGGCGACTGAGCCGACCGTTGCGTCGACGCATGTGCGGGTCTTCGAACACGGTGACGCTGCGCAGCCCCTCCAGGCCCACCGCTTCGGCAATGAAGCGCACGTTGCCGGCCTCGAAAGCCTCACGCTGGCTGCGCCCGCGCAAGCCGTCGGTGACAAACAAGGCGAAGACTCCGAAGCGCTGATACAGGGCATTGCGCATCGCGGCACTGGCGGTTTGCGGCAGGATCGCGGCGCTGACCAGGGTCGCGCAGAGAATCCCCAGGGAGATTTCCAGCACCCGCCAGACCGCCGCCATGAACGCGCCGTCCGGATGGGCCAGCGCGGGCAACCCGACCATCGCGGCGGTGTAGCCGGCCAGGACAAAACCGTAGGCGCGGAAGTTGCGGCAACGCGCCGCGCCGGCCGAGCAGATACCAACCCAGATCGCCAGCGCGCCGAGGAACAATTCGGTGTTCTGCGCAAACAGGGCGATCAACGCCACCATCACTGCCGAGCCGGTCAGGGTGCCCAGAAAGCGGTAGAAACTCTTGGCGAACACCTGGCCGCTTTGCGGCTGCATGACGATGAACACGGTGATCATCGCCGTGCGCGGCTGCGGCAATTCCAAGCGCATGGCCAGCCACAGGGTCAGGAACGCGGCGAACAGCACCTTGAAAATGTAGACCCAGGTCACGCCATCGCTGCGTGCCCAGTCGAAGAAGCCCCGGCGCCATTCAAGGGAGTACAGCCAGCGCAAGGGTGCGGGCAAGGGGGTCATGGATTCCTGCTCTGTGAAACCTGTGGGAGCCAGCCTGCTGGCGATAACGGAGTATCAGTCGACATCAATGTTGAATATGCTGCCCTCATCGCCAGCAGGCTGGCTCCCACAGGTATTGTGTTCAACGCAAAAGGCTCGGGGTTTTCGGTGCCTGGGTCTGGCTGTCTTTCGGTACATCGTTGCCGGCACCCAGCCCACCGCCTAGCGCCGTTACCAACTCGGCATGCGCACTCAATCGCGCCGCCTGCACCTGCTGCTGCACCTGCTGCTGTTTGAACAACAGCGTCTGCGCGTTAAGCACATTGAGGTAATCGGTCAGCCCGCGCTGGTAGGCGATCATCGCGATGTCGTAGGTCTTCTGCGCGGTGGCCACCGACTCGGCGGCGAAGGTTTGCTGCTTGTCCATGGACTCGCGGCGGATCAACTGGTCGGAGATGTTTTTCAGCGCGTTGACCAGCGTCTGGTTGTATTTGGCCACGGCGATGTCATAACCGGCCGAAGCTTCACCCAGCTCCGAGCGCAAGCGCCCGCCGTCGAAGATCGGCAGGGAAATGGCCGGGCCGACGCTATAGTTGAGCTTCTTGCCGGTGAGGAACTCCAGGGCGCCGCCACCGGTGGCCATGTAGCCCAGGCTGCCGACCAGGTCGACGTTGGGGTAGAAACCGGCATGCGCCACGTCAATGCCCCGCGCCTGCGCCGCCACTTGCCAGCGACTGGCGACCACGTCCGGGCGTTGCCCGAGCAGTTGCGCCGGCAACGACGATGGCAATTTCAACGCGGCACCCAGCGCCAGAGTCGGCCGCTGCAACTGCGCGCCCTCCCCCGGCCCCTTGCCTCCCAGCGCAGCCAGTTGATTTCGACTGAGGGCGATTTCTTCGTCCAGGGCGTCAATCTGACGGTGGGTTTCCGGCAGCGGCGTCTGGGCCTGGCTGACTTCGAAATGGGTGCCGATGCCGCCGTTCAAGCGCTTCTGCGCCAGCTCGAGGATCTGCTCTTGCTGCTGCAATGTCGCTTCGACGATGTCCCGTTGCGCGTAGTGCAACGAGAGTTCGATGTAGACGCGCACGATGTTGTTCTGCAATTCGAGCTGCGCCTGGCGCGCTTCGGCGACCGTCATGTGGGCCATGTCCACGGCGCGCTCGGTGGCATTGCTTTCGCGGCCCCAGAGGTCGAGGGCATAACTGAAGCCCAGTGCGGCGTTATTGTCCCAGGTGGTGCTGTTGGCCAGCTCACCGGGACCGTAGAACTGATCGGTGGGCCAGTTGTGGCGCTTGAGGGTGGACTCGCCATTGATCTGCAATGACTCCGCCGCCTCGGCAACACCGGCCATGGACCTGGCCTGGCGCACCCGCGCCGCCGCCATGGCCATGGTCGGGCTGCCTTGCACGGCGAGGTCGATCCAGCGGTTCAGTTGCGGATCGCCATAGGCCTGCCACCATTGAGCGGTGGGCCAGTGCGCGTCCTGGGCGGCGCTCTGGATCGCTTCGTCCGTGGCCAGTGAATTGGCCTCCAGTGCCTTGCCCTGTGGGGCAATACCTCCGGTTCCGATGCAGCCGCTGATTGCCAGGGTTAAAACCAAAACACTGAGCGGCTGAAGCGCTCTGCTGATGCGACGCGGCACTGCTGCGATTTCCTGAATTTGGGAGGAGGCATACGGGTCCCGTGGGACCGGGGCAATTCTATGGGGCGGTCTGGATGGCGATAAGCTGGGATTCCTGTGAATCTTTGTTACCGTTAACGCGATAATCCCTTGGTCGGGGTCTCAGACCCTGAAACTTCGTGTCACAATTTGCCATCGAACCCGAGAGCACCCCATGGACACATTGCAAAACATGCGCGCCTTCAGCTACGTGGCCGAGGCCGGCAGCTTCACCGCCGCCGCCGTGCAACTGGACACCACCACGGCCAACGTCTCGCGCGCGGTCTCCAACCTGGAAGCCCACCTGCAAACCCGTCTGCTCAACCGAACCACGCGCCGCATCGCCCTGACCGAAGCCGGCAAGCGCTATTTACTGCGTTGCGAGCAGATCCTGAACTACGTCGAAGAAGCCGAAGCCGAGGCCAGTGACGCCCACGCGCGCCCGGCCGGGCAGCTCAAGGTGCACACCATGACTGGCATCGGTCAGCACTTCGTGATCGACGCCATCGCCCGCTATCGCAAGACCCACCCGGACGTGACCTTCGACCTGACCCTGGCCAACCGCGTGCCGGACCTGCTGGACGAGGGCTACGACGTGTCCATCGTGCTCGCCAGCGAACTGCCGGACTCGGGTTTCGTCTCCCAGCGCCTGGGGATTACCTACAGCATCGTTTGCGCCTCGCCCGCCTATGTCAAAGCCAACGGCTGCGCGCAAAAACCCGGCGACCTGCTCAATCACGCCTGCCTGCGCCTGGTGAGCCCGGTCATCCCCCTGGATAAATGGGCCTTCGACGGGCCTGACGGCCAGGAAATGGTCACCATCAACAGCTCGCCGTTCCTGGTGAACTCGGCCGATGCGATGAAAACCGCGATCACCAGCGGCATGGGCGTCGGTGTCCTGCCGCTATACGCCGCGATCGACGGGCTGCGCAACGGTACGCTGGTGCGGGTGATGCCCAATTACCGCTCCCAGGAACTGAACCTGTACGCGATCTATCCGTCGCGGCAGTACCTGGATGCGAAGATCAAGACCTGGGTGGAATACCTGCGCGGGTCATTGCCGGAGTTGCTGGCGGCGCACCAGGCGGAACTGGCCGCGTATGAATTGAGCGGCAGCCTCGCCGGGGCACGGATGGCGACCTGAGACATAGCTGAACGACAGGTAAAAAAAAACCCGGACACCATGTCCGGGTTTTTTCATCGCCTGGGTTCGATCAATGCAGGATCTGACTCAGGAACAGCTTGGTGCGGTCGTTCTGCGGGTTGTCGAAGAAGTCGTTCGGCGCGGCCTGTTCGACGATTTCGCCCTTGTCCATGAAGATCACGCGGTTGGCCACGGTACGGGCGAAGCCCATTTCGTGGGTCACGCAGAGCATGGTCATGCCGTCTTCAGCCAGGCCGATCATGGTGTCCAGTACCTCTTTCACCATCTCGGGGTCGAGTGCCGAAGTCGGTTCGTCGAACAACATGATTTTCGGCTTCATGCACAGCGCCCGGGCAATCGCCACACGCTGTTGCTGGCCACCGGACAGTTGCCCCGGGAATTTATGCGCCTGCTCCGGAATGCGTACGCGTTCCAGGTAGTGCATGGCGATTTCCTCGGCCTTGCGCTTGGGCATCTTGCGCACCCACATCGGCGCCAGCGTGCAGTTCTGCAGGATGGTCAGGTGCGGGAACAGGTTGAAGTGCTGGAACACCATGCCGACTTCGCGGCGGATCGCTTCGATCTGCTTGAGGTCGTTGGTCAGCTCCACGCCGTCGACCACGATGCGGCCCTGCTGGTGTTCTTCCAGGCGATTGAGGCAGCGGATGGTGGTGGACTTGCCGGAACCCGACGGGCCGCACAGGACAATGCGCTCGCCCTGCTTGACGTTGAGGTTGATGTCTTTGAGTACGTGGAACTGGCCGTACCACTTGTTGACGCCCTGCATCTGAATAATGCCTTCAGGGCTCACAGGCTGTTTGATTGCTTCGCTCATTTGAAGAGAACTCCTAACGCTTGTGGCCAGTGTCGAGCTTGCGTTCCAGATGCATGGAATAGCGCGACATACCAAAACAGAAAATCCAGAACACCAGGGCGGCGAACACATAGCCTTCGGTGGCCATGCCCAGCCATTTCGGGTCGGCGGCGGCTTGCTTGACGCTGTTGAGCAGGTCGAACAGGCCGATGATGATCACCAGGCTCGTGTCCTTGAACAGCGCGATGAAGGTGTTGACGATGCCAGGGATCACCAGCTTCAGGGCTTGCGGCAGAATCACCAGGCCCATGCTGCGCCAGTAGCCGAGGCCCATCGCTGCGGCGGCTTCGTACTGCCCCTTGGGAATCGCCTGCAGACCGCCACGTACCACTTCAGCCACGTAGGCCGACTGGAACAGGATCACGCCGATCAGCGCCCGCAGCAGCTTGTCGAAGTTCATGCCTTCGGGCAGGAACAACGGCAGCATCACCGAGGACATGAAGAGCACCGTGATCAACGGCACGCCGCGCCAGAATTCGATGAAGGTCACGCAGACCACCCGAATCGCCGGCATGTTCGAACGACGCCCCAACGCCAGGACAATCCCCAGCGGCAAGGCACCGGCAATGCCGACGGTGGCGATCACCAGGGTCAGCATCAGGCCGCCCCATTGGCTGGTCGCCACTTGGGTCAGGCCGAAGACGCCGCCGTGCAGCAGGCACCAGGCAATGATCGGGTACAGCACCAGGAAGCTCAGGCCATACACTGCTTTATGGTGAAAGCGCGAGATGAACAAAGGTGCCACGCCGATGACCGCCAGCCACACGGTCAGGTCGACGCGCCAGCGCAGTTCCGGCGGGTAGTAGCCGTACATGAACTGGCCGAAGCGCTGCTGGATGAACACCCAGCAGGCGCCCTCCTTGGTGCAGTCGGCCTGGCTGGTGCCCACCCAGTTGGCATCGAGGATCGCCCACTGCAAAATCGGCGGTACCACCAGGTAAATCAGGTAGAACGCGAACAGGGTCAGCAGGGTGTTGAGCCAGCTGGAGAACATGTTCGCGCGCATCCACGCCACTACGCCGATGCTGCGACTCGGTGGCGGCATGTCAGGTTTGAAAGTATGAGTGCTCATGCGCTTTTCCTTACCGCTCGATCAGCGCAATGCGCTTGTTGTACCAGTTCATCAGCAGGGAAATGCTGATACTGATCGCCAGGTACACGCTCATGGTGATCGCAATCACCTCGATCGCCTGGCCGGTCTGGTTCAGCACCGTGCCTGCGAACAGCGAGACCATCTCCGGATAACCGATACCGGCCGCCAGCGAGGAGTTCTTCGCCAGGTTCAGGTATTGGCTGGTCAGCGGTGGAATGATCACGCGCAGGGCTTGCGGGATGATCACCTTGCGCAGGGTCGGCCCGTTGCGCAGGCCCAACGAGTGCGCCGCCTCGGTCTGGCCGTGGCTGACCGACTTGATGCCCGAACGCACGATCTCGGCGATGAACGCCGCGGTGTACACCGTCAGCGCCAGGGTCAAGGCCAGCAGTTCCGGGATCAGCACCCAGCCGCCGACGAAGTTGAAGCCCTTGAGCTGCGGCATTTCCCAATGCACGGGCGCGCCAAAAATCAGTGCGCACAGCGCCGGGATGACCAGTAACAAGGCCAGGCCGACCCAGAACTTGTGGAACGGAACGCCGGTGGCTTCGAAGCGTTTGTTGGCCCAGCGGCACATCAGCACGATGGCGACGATGGCCACCACGACACTGATCACGAACGCCCAGAAACCATCGGCCATCAGCGCCGCCGGCATGTTCAGGCCGCGGCTGCTGACAAAGAAGGTGTCGCCGAAGTTGTGGCTGTTGCGCGGCCCCGGCATGGTCAGGAACACCGCGAAGTACCAGAACAGGATCTGCAGCAGCGGCGGAATGTTACGGAAGACTTCCACGTACACCGTCGCCACTTTGGCGATGATCCAGTTCTTCGACAGCCGTGCCACACCGACGATGAAACCGAGGATAGTCGCCAGGATCACGCCGATGAAAGTCACCAGCAAGGTGTTGAGCAGGCCGATGACAAACACCCGGGCGTAGCTGTCCGCTTCGGTGTAGTCGATCAGGTGTTGGGCGATGCCGAAGCCGGCACTGCGCTCGAGAAAGTCGAAACCGGAGGTGATGCCCCGGTGTTGCAGGTTGGTTTGCGTGTTGTCGAACAGAAACCAGCCTAGCGAGACCACACCGATAATGGTGATGATCTGGAATACCCACGCACGCACTCGTGGATCGCTGAGGCTGAGCCTCTGCTTTGGTGCGCCGATTGAATTTTGCATGAAGTGCCCCGCAAAGAATGGAACAGAACATCACCCGGCGGTTGGCCCGCCGGGTGATAGAACCATCAGCGCACTGGTGGTGCGTATTGAATGCCGCCAGCGTTCCACAGGGCGTTCAGCCCGCGGTCGATTTCCAGTGGAGTGCTCTTGCCGAGGTTTTTCTCGAACACTTCGCCGTAGTTACCCACTTGCTTGACGACCTGCACGACCCAGTCTTTCTTCACTTTCAGGTCTTTGCCGTATTCGCCGTCGGTACCCAGCAGACGGGCAACGTCAGGGTTCTTGGTGCCCTTGGCTTCGGCTTCGACGTTCTTCGAAGTGATGCCGGCTTCTTCAGCGTTGAGCATGGCGTAGCCAACCCAGCGCACGATGGCCAGCCACTCGTCGTCGCCATTACGCACGACCGGGCCCAGAGGTTCCTTGGAAATGGTTTCCGGCAGAACCACATAGTCCTTCGGCGCAGCCAGCTTGCTGCGCTGGGCGAACAGTTGGGACTTGTCGGAGGTCAGTACGTCACAACGACCGGATTCCAGCGACTTGGCGCTCTCGTCGGAGGTGTCGAAAGTGATCGGGGTGTATTTCAGGCCGTTGCCGCGGAAGTAGTCGGAAACGTTCAGCTCGGTGGTGGTACCGGCCTGGATGCAGATGGTTGCACCGTCCAGTTCCTTGGCGCTCTTGACGCCGAGTTTATTGTTGACCAGGAAGCCGATGCCGTCGTAGTAGGTAATGAAACCCGGGAATTTCAGGCCCATGCCCGCGTCACGGGAGCTGGTCATGGTGGTGTTGCGCGACAGGATGTCGATTTCGCCGGACTGCAGCGCGGTGAAGCGCTCCTTGGCGTTCAACTGACTGAACTTGACCTTGGTCGCGTCGCCGAACACGGCAGCGGCCACGGCACGGCAGTAATCAGCGTCGATGCCGACGATCTTGCCGGTAGCATCCGGAACCGAGAAGCCAGGCAGGCCATCGCTGACGCCGCACTGTACGAAACCTTTTTTCTGCACTGCATCCAGGGTCGCGCCCGCCTGAGCGAACCCACTGACACCGAGTACCGCGGCTGCAGTCACGACTGCCAGGGTGGATTTCAACATCTTCATTCAAACCTCCAGTTTTGCTCTTGTTGTGTCGGAGCGTGAGTCCAGTCGCACCCTTTTGAGGCGGTGGTGACCCGTGTTGGCTTTTTTTAGGGTCAACCGACGTAGGACCGTAGCCATGAGTCTAGTAGGAGAAAATCCACATAATGGACAACTCACTTCTCACCAATCGGCCGAACGGGCTGTAGCCCTTTCTCGTTCGCGAAGCCCGTAGCGGCCACTGGCGAACATCCATTACCGGATTTTTGCTATCCCGCGGCCAGTCGTACACTGATAGTGTTACCGCCAGGCGCGAGATGAGTTGCACCGCTTCCCCATAGCAAAGCCCGTACCACACCGGCTGCTAAAGCGGTTAAGCGACAGGTCAATAGCAAAACTTGTAACCTTGCGACATCTTCGTAACTGATCAACCAGAGGCGCCCTCAGACCTCGCACTCAATGAGAGCGTCCGCACAAAATTGGAGCAACCATGACCGAGCCCTTGATTCTTGAACCTATCAAGCCCGCAGATGCCTGCGTCATCTGGCTCCACGGCCTTGGCGCCGACCGCTACGACTTCCTGCCGGTGGCCGAAGCGTTGCAGGAAAACCTGCTGACCACGCGCTTCGTTTTCCCTCAGGCACCGACCTGTGCCGTCACCATCAATGGTGGCTACGAGATGCCGAGCTGGTACGACATATTGGCCATGAGCCCGGCGCGCGCGATCAATCGCGAACAGCTGGAAGAGTCCTCGCAGAGGATCGTTAATTTGATCGACGTGCAGCGAGCCATCGGAATAGACGCCTCGCGAATTTTCCTGGCCGGCTTTTCCCAGGGCGGCGCCGTGGTTCTACACACCGCGTTTCTGAACTGGCAGGGCCCCCTGGGTGGCGTACTTGCCCTCTCCACCTATGCACCGACCTTCAGCGATGAGCTGGAACTGTCCGCCAGCCAGCAGCGCATTCCGGTGCTGTCGTTGCATGGCCAGTACGATGACGTGGTGCAGAACTCGATGGGCCGTAGCGCCTACGAGCATCTGAAGCAGCGTGGTGTCACCGTGACATGGCAGGAATACCCAATGGGCCATGAAGTGTTACCCGAGGAGATTCGCGACATCGGCGTGTGGCTGACCGAGCGTTTGCGCTAAACATCGATGTTTAAAAACGCCCTTTGATCCATCCCTCTACGCCGCGCCCGATTCTTGCATTACACTGGCCGGCGTACATTCCTTAACCAATTGATGAGATGACCGTGCTCAAAGCACTCAAGAAAATGTTCGGTAAAAGCGAGACTGAGCAACTCGCGCCAGTCCCCAGCGCTCCGTCTCACACATCCAGCCACCGCACCGACGGTCATCAGTCTGGTCGGGCCGCCCCGGTAGCGGCGCCGAAACACGAGCCAAAGAGCGCAGCGGTCGCCGAGCCCGTTGTGCAAACCGCCGCCGAGCAACCGCGCAGCGAAGCGCCAAAACCCGCCAAACCACGCCGCGAACCCAAGCCCAAGGCGCCGGTGATTCCCTGGAAACTCGAAGACTTCGTCGTCGAACCCCAGGAAGGCAAGACCCGCTTCCACGACTTCAAACTCGCCCCCGAACTGATGCACGCTATCCAGGACCTGGGCTTCCCGTATTGCACGCCGATCCAGGCCCAGGTGCTGGGCTTCACCCTCGCCGGCAAAGACGCCATCGGCCGGGCGCAGACCGGTACCGGCAAGACCGCGGCGTTCCTGATCTCGATCATCACCCAGCTGCTGCAGACCCCGCCGCCGAAAGAGCGCTACATGGGTGAGCCGCGCGCACTGATCATCGCCCCGACTCGCGAACTGGTGGTGCAGATCGCCAAGGACGCCGCTGACCTGACCAAGTACACCGGCCTCAACGTCATGACGTTCGTGGGCGGCATGGACTTCGACAAGCAACTCAAGCACCTCGAAGCCCGCCACTGCGACATCCTCGTGGCCACGCCGGGCCGCCTGCTGGATTTCAACCAGCGCGGCGACGTGCACCTGGACATGGTCGAAGTCATGGTGCTGGACGAAGCCGACCGCATGCTCGACATGGGCTTCATCCCGCAGGTACGCCAGATCATTCGCCAGACGCCGCCGAAGAACGAGCGTCAAACCCTGCTGTTCTCGGCGACCTTCACCGAAGACGTGATGAACCTGGCCAAGCAATGGACCACCGACCCGGCCATCGTCGAGATCGAGTCGCAGAACGTGGCCAGCGAAAACGTCGAACAGCACATCTACGCCGTAGCCGGTGCCGACAAATACAAACTGCTCTACAACCTGGTCAGTGACAATGGCTGGGAGCGGGTCATCGTCTTCGCCAACCGCAAGGATGAAGTGCGGCGCATCGAAGAACGCCTGGTGCGCGATGGCGTCAACGCCGCGCAGCTGTCCGGCGACGTGCCGCAGCACAAGCGGATCAAGACCCTGGAAGGTTTCCGCGAAGGCAAGATCCGCGTACTGGTGGCCACCGACGTGGCCGGTCGCGGCATCCACATCGACGGCATCAGCCACGTGATCAACTTCACGTTGCCGGAAGTCCCGGACGACTACGTGCACCGCATCGGCCGTACCGGTCGCGCTGGCGCCGATGGAGTGTCCATCAGTTTTGCCGGTGAAGACGACTCCTACCAGCTGCCGGCCATCGAAGAAAAACTCGGTCGCAAGATCAGCTGTGAAACCCCACCGACGCATCTATTGCGGGCGGTTGAGCGCAAGCGGCCGTAACGGGCGACTTGCAGGAAAAGGCGCAGCCGGAAACGGACTGCGCTTTTTTTTCGTCTGGTTTTTTCAACAGGCGCTTGCTCGCGATAACTAAAAGTCCATAATGGACAAATTAGTTTACTCGCCACTCCCGGAGCCATCATGGCCAGCACCCCCTACGTGATCAACCAATCCCAGGCCCGCGAGTTGCTGGCCCAGGTCGACGTGCCGCAGATCCTGCGCAAACTGTTCCGCGACCTGGCTGCCGGGCAAGCCGTGCAACCGGCACAGCAACTGGTGGAATTTCCCCGGGGTGCCGGCGACTTCATCAACTACCTGGGCGTGCTGGCCGAAGAGGGCGTGTACGGGGTCAAGACCTCGCCCTACATCGTGGGCGAGCAAGGGCCGCTGGTGACCGCGTGGACCTTGCTGATGTCGATGCAGACCGGCCAGCCGCTGTTGTTGTGTGATGCTGGCGAACTGACCACTGCCCGTACGGCCGCGACCACGGCGGTGGCGGTCGATGCCCTCGCGCCGCTCACAGCGAGTCGCCTGGCAATCATCGGCAGCGGCAAAGTGGCCCAGGCGCACCTGCATTACGTTAAAGGTCTGCGCGAATGGCAGAACATCAGCCTGTACTCGCCAAGCCTGAGCGAAGATGCTGAAACGGTGAGCCTGCTGAAAAACATCGAGCCACGCCTGAACATCGTCGACAATCGCGAGACTGCCGTTCAGGACGCCGACGTGATCATGCTGTGCACCTCGTCCGCAGGGCCCGTGATCGATCCGTCGAGCTTGCGCAAACCGGCGCTGATCACCTCGATCAGCACCAACGCCCCGCGCGCCCACGAGGTGCCGCCGCAAAGCCTCAACGACATGCAGGTATTCTGCGACTACCGTGTGACCACCCCAGGTTCGGCGGGTGAAATGCTGATTGCCGCCGAACAGCATGGCTGGCATGACAAGGCGATTGTCGGCGACTTGCCCGACCTGCTCAGCGAGAAAGTGCAGCGCCCCGGCTACGACCGTCACGTGTTTTTCCGCTCCATCGGCCTGGGCCTGGAAGACATCGCACTGGCCAATGCCATCTACCGCCTGCATCCCTGACACCACACATCCCTGTAGGAGCCGGCTTGCTGGCGATCGCATCACCTCGGTTTTCCTGACAGACCGCGGCGCCTGCATCGCCAGCAAGCCGGCTCCTACAGGGATCATCGAACCTTCGGCATTTGTGTTTCACAGGAGACATTCATGAGCCAGGCAGACTTCATCATCATCGGCGGCGGGATAGCCGGCGCTTCCACCGGTTTCTGGCTGTCGCAGCACGCACGCGTCATCGTGCTCGAACGCGAATCCCATCCGGCCTATCACTCCACCGGCCGTTCGGCGGCGCTGTACACCGCCGCCTACGGCACCCCGCAAGTGCGGGCGTTGACCCAGGCCAGCCGGGATTTCTTCGACGCCCCTCCGACCGGTTTCTGCGAACACCCGCTGCTGACCCCACGCGGCGAAATGACCGTGGACTTGACCGGTGACCCGGCCGAACTGAACAACCAGTACCTGAGCGCCAAAGCCACTGTGCCGCAAATGCAGTTACTTAGCGCCGACGAAGCCTGCGCGCTCGTGCCGATCCTGCGCCGGGAAAAAGTCCACGGCGCAATCTACGATCCGACCGCCAGCGACATCGACACCGATGCCCTGCATCAGGGTTACCTGCGGGGAATCCGCCGTAACCAGGGCGAAGTCCATACCGACAGCGAAGTCCTGAGCCTGACCCGTGATGGCGCAGGCCTGTGGCAGGTGCAAACCAAGGACCAGACCTTCAGCGCGCCGGTGATCATCAACGCCGCCGGCGCCTGGGCCGACAAGATCGGCGAAATGGCCGGCGCCCGGCCGCTGGGCCTGCAACCCAAGCGCCGCGCGGCCTTCATCTTTGCCGGCCCCGAAGGCGTGGACATCCACCATTGGCCGATGCTGGTCAGCCTCGACGAATCCTTCTACATGAAACCCGACGCCGGCATGTTCCTCGGCTCGCCGGCCAACGCCGACCCGGTGGAACCTCACGACGTGCAGCCCGAAGAACTGGACATCGCCATGGGCATCTACCAGATCGAGGAAGCCACCACCCTGACCATCCGCCGCCCGACCCGAACCTGGGCCGGCCTGCGCAGTTTCGTCAGCGACGGCGACTTGCTGTCCGGTTTCGATCCGCAGGTGCCGGGGCTGTTCTGGGTGGCGGCACAAGGCGGTTACGGCATCCAGACCTCGCCGGCCATGGGCCAGGCCAGTGCTGCGCTCGTGCGCGGTGAAGCCCTGCCGGAAACCCTCAGCCGTTTCGGTCTGAACGCCGGCATGCTGTCCCCTGCCCGCCTGGGCTGACTATTGTCCTCAGGTGACGCGCCGACTCGATTGCGGCACACTTTCAGCGTCCTGAATCACGGGGCGCTGAAGCTGCCCCGGAGCCCCATTGTATGAACGCACCTGAACAAGATCCTGCCCTGAACGACACGTCCCTGGATAACTTCCGGGCGATTGCCGATGCCATCGCCACGCTGTTTTTTCCCCACGCCGAAGTAGTGCTGCACGACCTGCGCACGCAAAAGGTCGACTACATCGCCAACAACCTGTCGAAACGGGAAATCGGTGACGATTCGGCGCTGGATGACATGCTCGGCGACGATGTCGGCGAACGTAACATCGGGCCGTACGAAAAGCTCAATTGGGATGGTCAGAAGATCCGCAGCCTCAGCACCGTGCTGCGCGACCGTGAGGGACTCCCGCTGGCAGTGCTGTGCATCAACCTGAATATTTCGCTGTTCGAGAATGCCAAGGCCGCGCTGGACCTGTTCCTGTCGCCGACCAAGCTGATTCCTCAGCCGGATTCACTATTCCGCGATGACTGGCAGGAGCGGATCAATACCTTCCTCCACGCCTGGCTGCGCGAACGCCAGCTGAGCCTGAACCTGTTGACCCGCGATCACAAACGCGAACTGGTGCTGGCCCTGCACGCCGAAGGCGCCTTCAAGGGCAAAAGCGCCTCCAACTATGTGGCCAATGTGCTGAACATGGGGCGGGCGACGGTGTACAAGCATTTGAAGGAACTCAAAGGCTGAAACCATACCTTGCCGGCGATCGCATCACCCGGGTTTTCCTGATAGACCGCGGCGCCCGCATCGCCTGTAGGAGCCGGCTTGCTGGCGATCGCATCACCACGGTTCCTGACAGTCCGCAGCGCCCGCATCGCCTGTAGGAGCCGGCTTGCTGGCGATCGCATCACCACGGTTCCTGACAGTCCGCGGTGCCTGCGTCGCCAGCAAGCCGGCTCCTACAGAGCGATGTTTACTCCAAGGCGGAAGCCGGGCCGAAGAACTCGTAACGGCTCTGCTTCTCTGGCACACCCAACGCCTTGAGGTGACGCTTGACCGCCGCCATGAAGCCCTTCGGCCCGAGGAAGTAAGCGTCCAGGTCGCGCTCTTCGGGCAACCAGGCGGCCAGTTGTTCCTGGCTCAACATCCCAACCTTGTGCGCCGCCGGGCTGACGCCGTCATCTTCGGCATAGCAGTAGAACCGCTTGAGTTGCGGATGACGCTCGGCCAGCCCGTCGATCCAGTCGCGGAAGGCGTGGACGCTGCCATTGCGCGCGCAGTGGATAAAGTGCACCGGCCGCTCGGTTTGCAACGCTGCTTCCAGCATCGCCAGGGTCGGGGTGATGCCGACACCGCCGCTGATCAGCACCAGCGGCTTGTCGCTGGCGCTCAGGGTGAACTCGCCCGATGGCGGGAACAACTGGATACTCGCCCCTACCTGCAGTTGATCGTGCAAATGATTGGAGGCCCGACCACCGGTTTCACGCTTGACGCTGATGCGGTACTGGCCCTTGTTCGCCAAGGCCGACAGCGAATAGTTGCGACGGATCTCTTCGCCATCGAGGATCAGTTTCATGCCGATGTACTGGCCTGGCTCGGCGGCCAGAATCGGCCCCTTGTCGGCCGGTTCGAAATAGAAGGAGGTGATTTCCGCACTCTCCTCGACCTTGGCCACCACGATGAATTCCCGCGCCCCGCGCCAGCCGCCCGGTGCCTGCTCTTTCTGGTCGTAGATGCTTTTTTCGGCACCGATCAGAATGTCCGCCAGTTGCCCGTAGGCCGCCGCCCATGCCGCGATCACCTCCGGGGTGGCGATCTCTTCGCCCAGCACTTCGGCGATTGCACGCAACAGGCACTTGCCGACAATCGGGTAGTGTTCCGGCAGAATCTGCAGGGCCACGTGCTTGTTGATGATCTTGGCCACCAGGTCGCCCAGTTGGTCGAGCTGATCGATGTGGCGGGCGTACATCAACACACCATTGGCCAAGGCGCGCGGCTGGTCGCCGGAAGCCTGGTGGGCCTGGTTGAACAGCGGACGCACTTCTGGATACTCGGACAACATCATGCGATAGAAGTGGGTGATCAACGCTTCACCACCGCTTTCCAGCAGCGGCACAGTGGATTTGACGATGGCACGGTCTTGAACGCTGAGCATAGAGTGACTCCTGGGCAACGAGGGTTTCTTAACAGTTGCCCTATGCTTATCAGTTTCCGTGCCAAGAATTAAAACCATATAAATCAATGAGTTAATGACACAGTAGTCATATCGACACAGCGTGATCTATAGTCACATCGACTACATGGAGTCACTATGACTGCAAAATCCCTGTTAACCGCCCTGCTGCCCCTGGTCTCCGACCTGTCCCGTGAACTCCCCGAAGGCGAGCGCTATCGGCGCCTGCTGGAAGCCATGCGTGCCCTGCTCCCTTGCGACGCGGCCGCCCTGCTGCGCCTCGATGGCGAATGGCTGGTGCCGCTGGCCGTCGACGGGTTGAGCACCGACACCCTCGGTCGGCGCTTCAAGGTTAGCGAACACCCACGCTTCCAGGCCCTGCTCGGCAGCACCGGTCCCACCCGGTTCGCCGCTGACAGCGACCTGCCTGACCCCTATGACGGCTTGGTCGATGGTCTCGATGATCACCTGGAAGTCCACGATTGCATGGGCTGCCCGCTGTTCATCGACGAGCGGCCGTGGGGCCTGCTGACCCTCGACGCGCTCAATCCGGAACAGTTCGAACCGGTCGAGCTGGATGCCCTGGAAGCCTTCGCCAGCCTCGCCGCGGCCACCGTCAACGCCGCCGAACGCATCGAGCGGTTGAATAACCGAGTCGAAGACGAACACCAGCGCGCCGAGGTCTACCGCCAGGCCAGCGGCCAGCAACATCGCGAGATGATCGGCCAAAGCAAGGCGCACAAACGCCTGGTGGAAGAGATCGACCTGGTGGGCGGCAGCGATCTGACGGTGCTGATCACCGGGGAAACCGGGGTCGGCAAGGAGCTGGTGGCCCAGGCCATCCATGCCGCCTCGCCTCGCGCCGACAAACCGATCATCAGCCTCAACTGCGCGGCGTTGCCCGATACGTTGGTGGAGAGCGAACTGTTCGGGCATGTCCGCGGCGCCTTTACCGGGGCGCTGAATGATCGCCGTGGCAAGTTTGAACTGGCCAACGGCGGCACGCTGTTTCTCGATGAAGTCGGCGAACTGTCGCTGACGGTGCAGGCCAAACTGCTGCGGGTGCTGCAAAGCGGCCAGCTGCAGCGACTGGGTTCGGACAAGGAGCATCAGGTCGACGTGCGACTGATCGCGGCGACCAACCGCGACCTGGCCGAGGAAGTGCGCAGTGGCCGTTACCGCGCCGACTTCTATCACCGCCTCAGTGTCTATCCCCTGCTGGTCCCGGCGCTGCGGGATCGCGGGCGGGATGTGTTGCTGCTCAGCGGTTTTTTCCTCGAGCAGAACCGCTCGCGCATGGGCCTCAACAGCCTGCGCCTGAGCACCGACGCTCAAGCGGCGTTGCTGGCCTACGACTGGCCCGGCAATGTGCGCGAGCTGGAACACCTGATCGGCCGCAGTGCATTGAAGGCGTTGGGTAACTGCAAGGATCGCCCGAAGATCCTCAGTTTGAGTGCCGCCGACCTCGACCTGCCCCATGCCCGTGTCGAAGCCGGCGTCGAAGTCAGCGCCGAGCAACCCGCTGTTGTCGACGTCGAATCGGTGACGGGAGATTTGCGCGAAGCCACCGAGCGTTACCAGCGCCAATTGATCGGCGCCTGCCTGGAGCGCCACCATCACAACTGGGCGAGCGCTGCCCGGGAGCTGGGCCTGGACCGGGCCAATCTCGGGCGGATGGCCAAGCGCCTGGGGATGAAATAGCACCGTGGCGCATAACTTGCTTCCACAGCAACCTTCGCGGCGACATTCCGACGCCGCTGACTGCCCTCGGATGCGACTGACCGCTCAATGAATACGACGTTTTCCTGTGTAGGCTGTGGCAAATGCTGCAATGACCACCACGTACCCCTGACCCTGCCCGAAGCCCGGATGTGGGCGGCTGACGGTGGCCAGGTGATCGTGCTGGTGGAAGCCTTCCTGAGTAATGGCCTGGGCCTGTCGGCGCAGCAACGCGAGCATGCCGAAGCGCGCTCGGCGCTGGTGCGCAGCGGCGCCTGCGAGGTTTACGTTGCCATCACTTTTGCCGCCTATAGCACCGGTGCCTGCCGCCATCTGGACCAGGACAACCTGTGCCGCATCTATGAGCGCCGGCCGCTGGTGTGCCGCATCTATCCGATGGAGATCAATCCGCACATTCCCCTGAACATCGCCGCCAAGGAATGCCCGCCGCAATCGTGGGAAACAGGGCCGCAGCTGATTGTGGGTGGCCAACTGGTGGACCCGGAACTGGCGCAACTTATCCAGCGCTCCCGCCAGGCGGATCGCGACGACATCCACACCAAGGATGCGATTTGCGCGTTATTGGGGATTCGTACGACGGCCCTCAAGGGCGACGGGTTTACCGCTTACCTGCCGGACATGACCGAGTTTGCAACGATCATCGACGAATTGGCCGGGCAGACGTTACCGGTCTGGGAAAGTGAGTGGCAGTTTCATGTGTCGGGGGACGATATCGCGGGGCGCGTAATGGCGGCGGGTGCGCAGGTGGTGACTGAGCCACCCGCCGACTACGCGTTTATTTCATTGCGGGCGGCTTGATGCCACGAAGGCCCGCTGGATAAACCTGAAACCTAACGCTTGCCCATCGAACGGCGTGTACCCGGAGGCGCCATCCCCGGCGTCTTGGTGTGGCCATTCTTGGCGCCATTCTTGTACCACGGCTGGCTGGCGTCCTTGTTGGCCTGCAGCTCACCCGGCTTGAATGGGAACTTGAACGCCGGGATAGCGGGTTTGGTCTCGCTGTCAGCGCTGGAGTCGACGCTGCCTGGCAGCTCTGCCTGTTCGGCGCCCAAGGCGTCGGCTACCGGCGGTTGTTTCGGGGAAGTCATGAAAAGCTCCGGGTGATGCACACTGTGTCGGGCCCGGTCAGCGAGCCGCGAAAGTCGACAGTATAGCGGAATGGCAGCTGCAAGCTCCAAGCTGCAAGCGTCAAGTTAAAAGCGCTGCGGGTAGCTTTTAACTTGCGGCCTGGCGCTTGAAGCTTGTAGCTTTCCCCCCCTTCTCCTGCGCCCGAAGAGCCCTTTGCCCATGAAAAAGACCGTCCTCGCCTTCAGCCGCGTCACGCCAGAAATGGTTGAACGCCTGCAACAAGACTTCGACGTCATCGTGCCGAACCCGAAAAAGGGCGACATCAACGCCCAGTTCAACGAAGCCCTGCCCCATGCCCACGGCTTGATCGGGGTCGGTCGCAAGCTGGGTCGCGCACAACTGGAAAACGCCGCCCGGCTGGAAGTCGTGTCCAGCGTCTCGGTGGGCTATGACAATTATGACGTGGCCTATTTCAACGAGCGCGGGATCATGCTCACCAACACGCCGGACGTGCTCACTGAAAGCACCGCCGACCTGGCCTTCGCCTTGTTGATGAGCAGTGCGCGCCGCGTCGCCGAACTCGACGCCTGGACCAAGGCAGGTCAATGGCAAGCCAGCGTCGGTACCCCGCTGTTCGGCTGCGACGTCCACGGCAAGACCCTGGGCATCGTCGGCATGGGCAATATCGGCGCGGCCATCGCGCGCCGGGGTCGCCTGGGCTTCAACATGCCGGTCATCTACAGCGGCAACAGCCGCAAGACTTCGCTGGAACAGGAACTCGGCGCGCAGATGCGCAGCCTGGAGGAGCTGTTGGCTGAAGCCGACTTCGTCGTCCTGGTGGTCCCGCTCAGCGAGAAAACCAGGCACCTCATCAGCCATCGCGAACTGGCCCTGATGAAGCCGAGCGCGATCCTGGTGAACATTGCCCGTGGTCCGGTGGTAGATGAGCCGGCACTGATCGAGGCGCTGCAAAACAACCGCATCCGCGGCGCCGGGCTGGATGTGTATGAAAAAGAACCGCTGGCCGAATCACCACTGTTTCAACTGAAAAACGCCGTGACCTTGCCGCATATCGGTTCGGCCACCCATGAAACCCGCGACGCCATGGCCAACCGTGCCCTGGCGAACCTGCGCAGTGCCTTGCTGGGCGAGCGCCCACAAGATCTGGTCAACCCGCAGGTTTGGAAAGGCTGATTGAACGATGGCACGTCTCTGGCTGGACGTGCCACTTTGCGCAACATTAAAAAAACGCTGAATTGCTATTGAAAGACGACATAACTTGCAATGCAGTCTCCGGCCGAACTTGTCTGAACAGTTATAAACTCCGAGCGATTAAAAGAGCACCAAACGTGCACTCGGAGAATACCCCCATGAATAAACTAACCACCATCTGTGTGATAAGGCGGAGCAAAATACTGATTGTCTTGACAGCGGCATTGTTCGGACTGATGACGCTGATCAACAATGTCACCGACTATGCGGCATACGCCGACTATATCGGGCACATCATCAGCATGAGCAATACCGAGGGCAACGATTCCCGACGCTACAGGGCAATCACCTCCAACATGTTTCATCATCGATTTTACTGGGCGATCATTTCGCTGGAGACCATTTTCACTTTCAGCTGCATGGCGGGAACTTATCAGCTTTACCGAAAAGTCGATGCTCCACGCCAAGAGTTTCACGAAGCAAAAAAATTCGCGATCGCTGGCCTCGTGACAGGCATCATTGTCTACCAACTTCTATACGTCACCATACTCAATGAGTGGTTTGACCTGGAGTACTCTACTCAACGTAATGCCAATGATTGGGCACAAAGAAACATTGAATACATGTTTCTTGCCCTGATTTATCTCACCGCCGTAAAAGACAATTGAACAGCCTGCTCAAGCCAGCTTTCCCGGCACGGCGCTGGCGCTCGCCCTGGGCTTGCGAAACACCAGCACGTTGCCCAGCATGACCATCACCAGGCCCACGAGTGCCGGGGCGGTCCATTGGTAGCCTTCGGCAAACGCCGAGACATTCAGCGCCACCACCGGAAACAGTACCGTGCAATAGGCGGCGCGCTCGGGGCCCATGCGCCCGACCAGGGTCAGGTAAGCGGTGAACCCAATGACCGAACCGGGGATCACCAGGTACAACAGCGAGCCGATGTAGCGTGCGTTCCATTCCATGTCGAAGGCAATGCCCTTGGCCAGGCACCACGCACACAACATCGCCGCGCCGTAGGCCATGCCCCAGGCATTGGTCGTCAGCGGCTTGAGCCCGGCTTTTTGCTGCAGGCTCGACAGCATGTTCCCCGCCGAGAAACACAAGGTGCCGCACAGGGCCAGGCCCAGGCCGAGCAAGGTTTGCGGGCTGGCCGTGTGCCCGACCAGCTCGGGCCAGAACAACAGGCCCAGGCCGAGCAAGCCCAAGGCGCCGCCCATCAGCACATTGCGGGCGATTTTCTGGCCGAAGAACACCCGTGCATTCAGCGCATTCCACAGCGTAGCCGTGGAAAACACCACGGCGACCAGGCCGCTGGGGATCCACTGGCTGGCGGTGAGGAAACACATGAAGTTGACACAGAACAGGCACAACCCCTGCGCCAGGCAAATCAGATGCCCGCGGCGGTTCATCACTTGCAGGCGGCGGCTGAGCAACAGGATCACGAACAGCACCAGCGCCGCCAAACCAAAGCGATAGACAATGGACACGGGAATCGCCACCACGCCCAGTTGCCATTTCAGGGCAATCCAGGTGGTGCCCCAGATCAACACAGTCAGCAGGTACAACGAAAGGTTCATGACAAAGGCTCCTCGGCTAGGTGCCCAGTGTCCTGCGCCACGATGCGCCCCACTTGCATAATCTTGCGCTTTTGTCCGGCGACGGGCTGGCAGGCGAACGCCTACGGAGTAGGATGCAAGGCGTTGGAGAGAACGATCATGCCCGCACTGGAAACCCTGCAAGTCTTTCAAGCCCTCAACCGCTCGCCCAATGCTCGCCTGGAGCACAGCGCCGAGCTCGGTGACGGCATGGCTGCGGCCCTGTGGAGCAACCATCACGACGCCCAGGACTACGCAGCGCCGAGTCACCACACCTTGTCCTGCTACATCGCCGGCGGCACCGGCACCTTCCGCCGTGACCAGCCCGGCACCAAGGGCGGCCCGGACAAACTGTGCATCCTGCCGGCCGAGCATCAGTCAGGCTGGGTGATCAACGGCGACATTCGCCTGGCACACCTGTATTTCAGCCCCGAGCAATTTGCCCTCGGCTGCGTCACCCTGCTCGATCGCGAGCCCCGGCAAATGCAGTTGCGCGAGCAAACCTTTCTCGATGACCCGCAGCAGGCGGCGCGCTTTCGACGGTTGATCACCCTCAATTGGCACGAACCGGGCGAACGCCTGCTCACCAGCAGCCTGGCCCACGAGATGCTCGCCCATGCGCTGCTCAGCCAGGTCGGTACTCGTCAAGGTTTGCGCCTCAAGGGCGGATTGGCTGCGCATCAGCGCCGGCAGTTGGTGGAGTTCATCGACAGTCAGTTGGCCGAGGCCATCAGCCTGGGGCAGTTGGCTGCGTTGTGTGCGCTGTCGGAGTATCACTTTGCGCGGATGTTTCGTGAGAGCTTTGGGTTGCCGCCGCATCAGTATGTGCTCGCGCGGCGACTGAGCCGGGCGCGGGAATTGTTGCGCTCAACTTCGCAGCCGTTGGGGGAGATTGCGTTGGCGTGCGGGTTTGCCAGCGCTAGTCACTTCACCAATCGATTTCGGCAGGTATTGGGGGGAACGCCTGGAGAGTATCGGCAGGCGTTTTTACAATAAAGCAAAACCTCATAACCACCTCCAACACAATAACTAATTGTTTATCTAAAAATACAACTGAATACGACTAAACACTAGTACTTCTGACAGTACCCATCCACGCTCGGATAGATAACACTCCCCACTCAACCCAAGGAGTTTTATCCCATGTCCAAAACTACAGTAGACACCCTTAACAGCGGATCAAATACCATGATGATCCGCCTTGAAAGCTACCCTGAGATCTTTACCCTTTCCAACGCCCACATGGAAAATTATAGCCCAGGCCTAATTACAATGCAGGCCGCCATGCCTGACAAAAGTTACAGCATGTGGCTTAGGTTTGACAGCTCTATCAAAGAGGGAGACATCCATTTCTCCCAAGTAGACAAGTTCTGGTTCGAGGCAAAACAGAACAATGACAGCAACGACGTCTATTCGCTCGTCCAAAGCGACGATTTCCGAATCAACGTCAAGTCAATTGATAAAGTTAAACGTAATTGCCAGCTTGATTTCCAAGTTCGCTTGCAAAGCGGATCCAGCGCTCCAACATTGTATGCAACAGGAAAAGTCAGCATTCAGGGCGAATAACGTCCGATAAATTCACCCCCCTTGCCGATAACACGGCAAGGGGGGTGTCAACCACCGTCAAAACTCCAACGTACTCGACAACGTCACCTGCCGCGAATCCCCCATCGACACGAAGAACCGGCTCGCCGCCGAGGTGTAGTAGGTGCGGTCAAACAGGTTCTTCACGTTGAGCTGAAACTTGACCCGCTGCCCATCGAGCTGGGTGTCGTACGTGGCGAACGCATCGGCGACGGTATAGCTCGGCAGGTCGAAATCATTCACGGCATTGCCCGCTCGCTCCCCGACATAACGCGCGCCTGCGCCCACCCGCAGCTGATCGCCACCGATGAAGCTGCCAAAGTCGTACACCGCCGACAGCGAGCCGCTATTCCTGGCCACGTTCTGCAGCTGCTTGCCTTTGTAGACCGGGTCTTCGGTCACTTCGGCATCGGTGTAGGCATAGCTGCCGATCATGCTCCAACGGTCGCTGAGCTGGCCGCTCAAATCCACTTCCAGGCCGCGGGAACGCACTTCGCCCGCCGCGCTGTAGAGGGTCACCGGGCCTTCGGAATTGGCCACCAGGACGTTGCGTTTGTTGATGTCGAACAGCGCGATGTTGCCCGTTACGCGGCCCGGCATTTCCAGCCTGGCCCCGACTTCCCAGGACTTGGCTTCTTCCGGCGCAATGCTGCCATCGAGCACTGTGCTGCTGCCGCTCAACGGCGCGATGGTCGAGTTGGGCTTGAACGATTCGGTGTAGCTACCATAGAACGACAGCTCATCGGTGTAGCGGTAGACCAGACCGGCGCGCGGCACCCATTTCTGCCCGTTGCTGTCGGTGTTGGCCTTGAACGGCACGCCTTTGCCGGCGTACTGGTCGTACTCCTGGAAGCGTGCGCCCGCCACCAGGATCCATTGGTCGGTGAGGTGGATCGAGTCCTGCATGAACACCGAATCGCTGCGCAGCTTGTCGGTCTGGGCACTGTCGGCCGGGCTGACTGTGGTACCCGGCACTTCACGGCCGTATACCGGGTCGAGGTAGCTGAAGGTGGTCAGGCTTTTCTGACGGATCAGGTCGGCCCGGTAGATCTTGCGGTACTCGTCATCGATCCCGAACACCAGGTCGTGTTGCATGCCCGCGACATCGACCTTGCCTTCGAGGCTGGCGGTGGTGAAACGGTCGGTGCTGATTGCATTCTGCGTGCCGTCCATGCTGCGTGTCAGCGTGCCCTTGCTGGTGTCGATGGCGGTCACGCGCACCTGGCTGGCGTCATAGGTTTCGCGGTTCCAGCTGTAGCCGAAATGGGCTGTCCAGTTGTCGTGGAGTTCGTGATCGGCCTGGAAGTGATACAGGTCAGAGCGCCCTTCCATGTTGTTGAAGGGTTCGTCGAGCCGGCGATCCCGGGGGATGTCCAGCGGATGGTTGTCCCGGGGATCGATCACCGTGCCACGGTCGAACGGGGTCAGGAACTCCCGGTGTTCATAGGCGAACAACAGCTTGGTGCTTTCCCCGAACCAGGCCAGCGACGGCGCCACCAGGGTCTCGCGGTGCACGCCGTAGTTGCGCCAGTAATCTTCGTCTTCGTGGTCCAGCACCATGCGGTAGGCGAAGCCGGAATCGCCCAGGGCGCCCGTGCTGTCAAAGGTGCCACCGCTGCCGTTCTTGCCTTCGCCATAGGTCGAACCACGCAAGGTCAGGGCGTTGTACGGATCAAGCTGCGGCTGCTTGCTGACCATGTTGACCACACCACCGGGATCCTGGATGCCGTAGAGCAACGAGGCCGGGCCCTTGAGCACTTCAACCCGGTCGACCGTGGCGTTCATGCCCCGCCCCTGCACCAGCGGCATGCCGTCGCGCATGATCGAGCCGTTGCGGTTATCGCCGAAACCGCGGGTCATCACCGAATCCTGGGTGCTGCCCAGCGTGTTGCCCTGGGTGATGCCGCTGACGTTCGCCAGCGCGTCGTCGAGGTTGCGCGGCGCCTGGTCGCGAATGACCTGGGCCGGGACGACGTTGACCGTCTGGGGAATTTCCTGAAGCGGCGTCGAGGTGCGCATCACCGAACTGGTGGGTGGCGGCTGGTAGCTGGTGGACTGATCCATCACCGAGGTAATGGTGGTGGCACCCAGGTTCAGCGCGCCCTCGATCGGTAGCGGCTCCAGGGCCATGGTGTGGCCATCAATGCGGCGGAAGGTCAGGCCAGAACCGCTGAGCAAACGCTGCAGGGCCTGTTCGGCACTCAACTGGCCGTTGAGCGCCGGGGCATTGAGGGCGTAAGGCGCTTCATCGGTGTAGACCACGCTGATGCCGGTGACCTGGCTGAAGTCGCTCAAGGCCTGGGGCAGTGGTTTGGCGGCCATCGAAAAGCTGAACAGCGAACTTTGCCGGGCGTTGGCCTGCGCGGCCATCACCCCATTCAACGGCAGCAGCGCCAACGCCGCGAAGCTCAACGCAGACACACCCAACCATTGTTTGACCGAACCCGATATTGCCCTGGACTTCATGACTCATGACCTGTGTAGAACCGCAACGGATGCGAATGACTCGCAGTTTCAGTCACTACACGGATGGCATTCGGGTTTACCTCAGCAGAAAGTTGAAATATTTTTTTTTGGACGTTGAGGTGTTTGATCTGACGCCTTCGCTGGCAAGCCAGCTCCTACAGGGGACCGCGTTCAACCTGTAGGAGCTGGCTTGCCAGCGAAAGGGCCAGTCGCCTCACCGCAAAATGATCAGACGCCCCAGAACCTGATGCTGCTCAAACCCCAACACCCCCTGCAAGGAACTCAAAACCGCCTGCGGATTCTGGCTCGGAAAACTGCCACTAACCGTTCGCTTGGCCAGCTCATCATTGAGCAACACGATCCGCCCGGGGTAATACCGCTGCAAATCCTCAACCACATCGGCCAGCGTCGCCTTGTAGTAATTGAGCCAACCTTGGCGCCACGCCAACTGAGCCTCGCTGTCCACCGCGTGGAGCTTCTGCGCCGAGCCTTCGCCATAGGCCACCTGCTGGCCAGCCGTCAGGATCTGCTGCTCCGCATTCCTGTCCGCCGTCACGCCAACCCGACCCGACAACACTGTCACCTGCGCCCCATGGGGTTGCAGGCGCACCTCGAACTGCGTGCCCAGCACCCGCGCCTGGCCCTTCTCGGCGTCGACCACAAAGGGCTCTCCGGTGTGGACCACGCTGAAAAATCCGGCGCCGCGCCGCACCTGCACATGCCGCTCGCCACCGCTGAAATCCACGGCAATCGCACTGTCGGCATCGAGAGTGACTTGCGAATGGTCGGCCAGGGTGACGGTGCGGATTTGCCCCGGTGCCGAGACATAATCGGCGCCCAGGTCATCGATCCAGCGCAAGGGCTGCCAACCGCTGCCAAGGCTGATCATCAGCAGCAGGCAAGCCGCCATGGCCAGCGCACCCGACCAACGCCGGACGCTGCTGCGGCGTGAGCGATTCATCGCGTTGAGGTAACCCTGCAAGGCCAGAGCATCCTCATCGGCAAGCGTGCGCGCCGGCACTTCACTCAACTCCCACAGCACTTGGGCACGGGCATACGCCTCGGCATGGGCCGGGTCGGCCTGCAACCACTGGCTGAAGGTGACCTGATCACCACTGCTGGGCTGGTCATGCAACAGACTCAGCCAGGCCAGCGCTTGCTGTTCCTGAGCGGGCGTCGGCATGACGCGTTCGATGCTATTCACGGTGCTTTCCCTGGCGTGCGCGGGTCGGGCTCCCGCAGGCTGGCCTTGCAGGCCTCGAGCGCGCGCATCATATGTTTTTCCACGGCACTTTGGGACAGGCCCATGGCCTTGGCGATCTCGGCGTACTTGCGGCCATGGATGCGGTTGAGCAGGAAGATCTGCCGCGTGCGCTCGGGCAACGCGCGTAATGCCGCTTCGACATGGCGCAGATCGTTGCCCGCCTCCAGCGCCGCTTGCGGTTCGCCGCCCACGCTGTCCGACGGTTGCGCCATCAAGCCTTCGTTGGCCCGCACCCGCGTGCCTTCACTGCGCAAATGGTCGATGGCGATGTTGCCAGCGCAGCGCAACAGGTAGGTACTGAGTTCTTCAACCTGCACCAGGGGGCGGCGCCAGAAACGGACGAACAGGTCCTGCACCAGGTCCGCCGCCGTTGCCCGGCAACCGACGCGACGATTCACCAGCGCTTCCATTTGCGAACGCTGGGAGAGAAACACCTGGAGAAAATGTGCACGGGCGCAGCGTGGTTCGGCGTGCTCGATCTCAGGGGATTCGGGGGGCGTCATCGATTCAGTACTGCGCCATGGCGGCCATCGGGCTGGCCAACAGGCTCAGCCCGGCCAGCGCCAACGCCAGGCGCGGGCGATACGGCAGCAGCAACACCAGCAGCAAAGCACTGAGCATCAGCACCGCGAACCACTCCACCAGCCCCAACGCCCAGCCTGGGACCGACACCGCGATCCAGAGCGACAGCACAAGCAACAGCCCGCCAGCCAGATTCAATCCCAGGCATAAGCGCTGCGACGGTTTGCGCCCCAGCAAGTCGGCATGGTGCCGATCCATGGACAAACACAGTGCCGTGAAACCGGCGTAGCAGAGCAACGAGACCAGCAACATTCAGTTCGCCTCTTGCTCAAGATGGGTCGATCGGGCGCGTTGCTGTCCACGGGCTTTTGCCAGCTCTGCGCGCTGCATTTTCCAGGCGGCCCAACCCAGTAGCAGGCCGCTGGCCAGGCACGCCAGATCGAAACCGGCCATGGCCCAATCACCCTCAACAAGCGAGACGCCCAGGTGCCAGGGCGTGGTCAAGGCGTTGAGCAACGGCACCGCGGCAAACAGCGCCGCCGCCAGCGTCAACTGCTCCACCCACGCGGCGCGACCCCGGCGGACCAGGGCATGCAGCAGGCTCAAGCCCCACACGATAAAGAAGCTGTCGACCTCCCAATCCGCTCGCCCGACCATGCCGACCGGCAGCAGCCGGTTGGCCCAGAAGTATACGGCGACGGCGACCAGCAACCCCGACATGCTTGCGATGTTAAGGACCTCCACCAGCCGCAATTCAAATGGCAGCACGCCGCTTTTGGCATGCTTGAGCTGACGCTTGCCGAGCCAGATCACCAGCCCGGTGCCGATCATTGCCGTGCCCGCCAGTCCGCAGATGAAATACAGCCAGCGCAACATCGGGCCGGCGAAATGCCCCATGTGCAAGCCATAGAATCCGCCGGCTATCGCCATGGGCAGGGTTCGTGGTGGTGTCGAGTCGAGCAGTTCACCGGTCACGCCATTGAAGGTCACGGCGCTGCCATAGTCGTAGACCACCCGGTCCGCGCTTTCCCGGGCCAGGATCACCGCGGCATTCGCATCGCCAGGATTGCTCACCGTCACGCGTGCGGCCCGACCGCCCGACCACTGCCCGCGAGCCTGCTCCAGCAAGGGCGCCAACGCCACCAACGGCGCAGGTTTGCCAGCCGATGGCGGCGTATTGGCCGCCGGAAAAACTTCGCTGTAAAACGCCTGGGCATCGCCCTTATAGGCGGCAACGATGCTCGCCGGCATCACCATCGCCATGAAAATCACCAGGCTGCTATAGGTGATCATCAGGTGGAACGGCAACACCAGCACACCCACCGCGTTATGCCCGTCGAGCCAGGAACGCTGGCCCTTGCGCGGACGGAAGGTGAAGAAGTCCTTGAAGATTTTCTTGTGGGTGATGATGCCGCTGATCAGCGCGACAAACATCACCATGGCCGCAAGGGTCGACAACCAGCGGCCCCACGGATAAGGCATTTGCAGTTGAAAGTGGAAGCGGTAGAAGAACTCGCCACCCCGAGTCTCGCGGCCCTGCACTTGGTTGCCGGTTTGCGGGTCGAGGAGTTTCTCCGTGAGCTGGCCGCGCTCGCCGGGCTTGGCCGGCGTCTGCTGCCAGCGCACCGACAGGCGGGGATCGCGGGCACTGGGTAAATCGATGATCCAGCGCGCAGCGCCCGGGGCGTGCTGCCCAAGATAGGCCTGGGCCAGCGCCAGGCTGGCCTCGGTGGACACTGGACGGGCGGGGATTTCCGGCTGCATCCAGTGGTTGGTCTCGTCCTTGAAATAAGCGAGGGTGCCGGTCAGGAAAATCGCAAACAGCAGCCAGCCGAAAATCAGGCCGGCCCAGGTGTGCAGCCAGGCCATGGCCTGGCGAAAGCCCTCTTTCATGACCGCTCCATCCAGTACCCCATCCCCGCTGCCGCTGCCAAAACCAGGCCCGTCACGATCAATCCGAACCAGGCCCGCCACGCTGAGCGACAGGCAAAACACCAGATCACCGCCAGCAGATAAACCACGAACGAGCTCATCATCCCGGTCACTACCGCTTCGGTGCGGGCCATGGGGGCCCAAAGCGTCAGGCACACGCTGGCCAACGTGGTCACCAGATAGCCGCCGAACACGGCAGCCAGCACCCGCGAAGTGACCGCCAGGCGATAGGAAACAGGGAGTGTCTTGGCTTTCATGTCGCGACCTTGAAACCGGGTGAGGCCCCATGAACGTCACGGGGCCAGCAAGGCGCAATATTAATGATAAATATTCTCATACGCAAAACTGTCGGATGAGATCAGGTTCCAGCAGGTACAAAAAACAAAACGGGCCTGCAATGCAGGCCCGTTTTCGGTGGGAAGGTAAAAAGTGAATCAGGCGTCAGGCGTTTTGCGCAGCCTGTTCGTTTTCAAGAAACTCTTCTTCCAGGAGCACATCAGCGCGAGCCCTCGGCTCGAACGGCACTACCGCGGCGCGTGGTTTGCCTCGCAATTTGCCGAACAGGTGTTCCAGCGCATGCTCGAGTTTCTCGGCGGCTCCGTCGATCGCCAGTTCCAGGCTGGCGGCTTTATGGGTGACAGAAATCGGTTGGTGGCCTTTTGGCCGCGCTTCCAGCTGGCAGCGCATATCGTGGGGACCAGGCTTGTCGCCGTTCTCGTCCCGCAGGTGGACCTCGACACGTGTCAGGTCCTCTTCGTAGCGTTCGAGCGTGCTCTCAATGGTAGTACGTACCCACTCCTCCAGTCGTTTACTGCCTTGAATATGGTTATCGCTATTGACTTGGATTTGCATAGTTCATCCCTTATTTCAGCTAGCTCGCGAGAGGCCGGTCAGCTAAGCCCTTGGGCGTCATCACCGTGACCTCTTGGTTACACAATCGGTCTGTACGATGAACATTTCAACCCCTAGAAAAAGATAAATATCTATTCGCAAAAAAAGCCGGACAACCGGTAAATGCGCTGTTAAGGTCGGGAGTTGGGTCGACCCGCTCCTTCGTCACGAATTCTCACATCTGCCCCTCCGACAGCGGGTGCAGGCCGCGAAAAATCCCCGCTTCCTCCACCAGCCAGTCGTGCACCGCCCGCACCCCCGGATGGCTCAGCGCCCCTGGCGCGTAGAGCACCATGTAGCGCTTGTGATTGGGCACCGCCAGGCCGAACGGAACGATCAATGCGCCCCGCTCCAGCTCGTCATTGAGCAGCGTGCGTCGGGCGATGGCCACGCCCATTCCGGCGATGGCCGCTTCGATGGTCAGGTGATTGCGATTGAAGGTGTGTCCGCGCCGCACATCCGCGCCTTCAAAGCCGATGGCATCCAGATAAAACTCCCATTCCGCATATTCGTAACTGCCGCGCCAGGCGGTGATGTCATGCAACAACGGAAAATGCAGCAGGTCCGCCGGGCCATGCAACGGCGGACGCCCGCGCAACAAGCTCGGGGCGCAGACCGGGAAAATCTGCTCATCGAGCAAGGCTGTGGATAACAGGCCCGGATAGCTGCCGTCGTTGAGGTCGATGGCCAGGTCGAAATCACCTTCGTGCAACGGCACGCTGCTGTCCTCGGCCACCAGGCGCAGCTGTATGTCCGGAAAGCGCTGCTGCAAGCGCGGCAGGCGCGGCGTGAGCCATTTGCTCAGGAAGGAAGGGATCGAACGCACCCGCAGCGTGCCGCTGATCATGCCCGCGTCCAGCCGGCGCAATTCCGCATCGATGCTGCCGTAGGCCTCGTTGACGGTTATGGCCAATCGCTGGCCTTCGGCGCTCAGTTCCACGCCCCGGGCACGCCGGTGAAACAGGCGAAAACCCAGGCGCTCCTCCAGTTGCCTGATCTGCTGGCTGACCGCCCCCGGCGTTATGTGCAGTTCTTCGGCGCAACGGGTGAACGACAAGTGCCGTGCGGCACAGGAAAACACCTGCAGCCAGACATAAGTCTGGGCGTGTAATTGACGGCTCATCGTTTAGTCCTGCTAAAGGCTCTCTTAGGAAGTTTCGTTGGTCACGTAGGACCTAGGGAGGCAGTATCGCTGAAATTGCGCTTGTCCTACAAAAATGGCAGCGATTCATCTCCCATTGCAGGAATAGGCTTTAGCATGGCTATCAGTGTTTTCGATCTCTTCAAAGTCGGCATCGGCCCGTCCAGTTCCCATACCGTCGGTCCGATGCGCGCCGCGGCGACCTTCGCCCAAGCGCTGGTCGACCAGGCGCTGCTGAACGATGTGCGGCGAGTGGAGATTCGCCTCTACGGCTCCTTGTCGGCCACCGGCGTCGGTCACGCCACCGACCGTGCCTGCGTAATGGGCCTGATGGGCGAATGGCCAGACCGTATCGATCCCACCACCATCGACAGCCGCATCCATACCCTGCGGGAAACCGGCGAGTTGTCCCTGGCCGGCCAGGCGAGCATCGCGTTCGACTGGTCCCGCGATCTGCTGCTGCTCGACGAGAGCCTGCCCTACCATCCCAACGCCATGTCCCTGACCGCGTTTGGCGAGACTGGCGAACTGTTCGAGCAAACGTACTACTCGATCGGCGGCGGTTTCATCATCGAGGCGGCGGAAGCCGAATCCGGTGTGGCGCCTGCCAACGATGTGGTGTTGCCGTACGATTTCTCCAGCGCTGCCGAACTGCTAAAGCTTTGCAACCAGCACGGTCTGCGGGTTGGTGAGCTGATGATGGCCAACGAACGGGCCTGGCGCAGTGACGAAGAAATACGTCAGGGCTTGCTGCACATCTGGTCGGTGATGCGCGAATGTGTCGAGCAGGGGCTGGAGCACGAAGGCATCCTCCCTGGAGGCCTGAATGTGCCGCGACGCGCGGCGAAGTTGCACCGCAGCCTGTTGGAAATCGGCAAGCCGAACGTCATTACTTCGACCCTGTCGGCCATGGAATGGGTGAACCTGTTCGCCCTCGCCGTCAACGAAGAAAACGCCGCCGGCGGGCGCATGGTGACCGCGCCGACCAACGGCGCAGCGGGGATCATTCCGGCGGTGCTGCACTACTACATGAAGTTCAACCCTGATGCGTCGGACGATGACGTCGTGGCGTTCTTCCTGGGCGCGGCCGCCGTCGGCATTCTCTGCAAGAAAAACGCCTCGATCTCCGGCGCCGAAGTCGGCTGCCAGGGCGAGGTCGGCTCAGCCTGCGCCATGGCCGCCGCCGGTCTCGCAGAAGTGCTCGGCGCCACGCCAGAGCAATTGGAAAACGCCGCCGAGATCGGCCTGGAACACAACCTCGGCCTGACCTGCGACCCGGTCGGCGGGTTGGTGCAAGTGCCGTGCATCGAGCGCAACGCGATTGCTGCGGTCAAGGCCATCAACGCCACGCAGATGGCCCTGCGCGGCGACGGCAAACACTTCATTTCCCTGGATCGGGTGATCCGCACCATGCGCGACACCGGTGCCGACATGCACGACAAGTATAAAGAGACATCCCGTGGCGGCCTGGCGGTGAACTGGGTGGAATGCTGACCGGTTTGGTGGCATGCGGGCAGTCAGTGCCCTGAAAAGGGTAGGCAAAAACAAGGCGGACCACAGTGTCCGCCGTGTTTTTGCCCCCGTTTGTTGTCCGACAATCTTTCCGGCATGCCCCTTGCTACATCCCGCTTGGAACAATGATGGCGATTTGACGAGAAATGGCCGATGGTCCGGGTTTGCGAACCAACCCGATCATGGCCGGTCAACAACTGCACGTTCAATCAAGCGGTGACGCATCATGGACAACCCTTTTCAGCTCATTACCGATGCTTTTGCAGCGGATTATCAGATCAACCTGAGCATTCAGGGTCTGGACGGCAGCATCATGCTGACCCTCTCCAACAGTGGCCGCGTAGTAGCCAAACGCATGATCAGTGCCGAGCAACGCAACGATCCCCAACGCCTCAAACGACTGGTACAAAGCATTCAGTTCGGCATTGCGATCGAACAGGGCCACAGCGCGGTGGCCATCCTCGAAGCCATGACCGATGACGGCACGCGCAGCCTGCCGCCACCCTCTGTAAAAAACCGTCCGCGCCCGTCCATCAGGCTCTAAAGTTCGCCCTTCTCCACTTCCGGATGTTCACCCGAGCCCGCACCCGTCTTACGGTGCGGATGCTCGATCTTCACCGACGGAAATTGCGAGGAGGCATAGCGCACCACCAGGATCGCAAACGCCAGCAGCAGAATCCCGCCGCACAGGTAAATGATCCCCAGGTCCGGTGGACTGTGATGGGACACGTTGGAAATCAGCAGTCGCGTAAGCGCCGTGATCGCCACGTAGATCAGGAAACGCACCGGCATGTGGTTGGTCTTGAAGTAAATCCCGACCATCGCCCCCAGTTCCAGGTAGATGAACAGGAGCAGGATGTCATCGATCTTGATATCCCCCTTCTCGAGCATTCCGAGAAATTCCATCACCGCGGCCCACGCGGTCACCGCACCAATGGCGAACAGCGCCAGGTAGTGGAAGGTTTCGACGAACAGGTTGCCCAGCGACTCGGCCAGTTCATGCACGTTCTGCCGCAGCTTTTCGGCCCAGTTGATTTTCACGATGATGCTTCCTTAGGTCGACTCGACCGGATAATGCAGGTTGGACGTGACGGTTGTTCTGCATGCAGAAACAAGGCCACGACCATGATGGCGAGTCGCTGTTAACTGCGCTCCGTGGCGTTTGGTCGCAGCTACCCATACCTGAGGCCTGACAAATCCCGAAACCGGCCTACATTAAAAAGCCACTACCCAAACCCAAAGGATTCGCTTATCCTTAGCTGTATATAGATACAGTAGTCGAATCAGACTGACAAATGTGAAGGCATGTGAGGTGGTGAATGGCCGTCGAAGTGGTATACCGCAGCAGCCGAGATCTGGAGCGCTTGTTCATGGATAAAGCCGAAGCTGACCGTCATGACAAAATGCTCGAGCTGGCCGAATTGCTGGCTGAAGTGTTGCAAAAAGCCGTACCGTCCCTGACCGAACAGCAAGTGGAAGAAGCCGGGATCTACATGGCGAAGAACCGCGATGTGTTCGCCAAGGCATTCAAGAGCCAGCCGGACGCCTTGTCCGAACTGCTCACGGCGCCAGCGGAAGCTGCGCCGCAGGTTGAAGTGCCTGAAGTACCTGAAGTGGTTGAAGCTGCTGAACAAACGGCACCGGCCAAGCCTGCCAAGGCTGCAAAAGCAGCGAAGTCAACGTCGTAAAAATCAAAAGATCGCAGCCTTTGTAGGAGCTGCCGCAGGCTGCGATCTTTTTGGTCTTCTTATCGATACAACACTTTCTCCGCCAGCTCATCCGCCACTCGAGCCGGCGAACGTTTTTCCGCCTGGGCATGAGCGAAGACTTCAGTGAGTCGCGAGCTTATTTTCGACAAATGCGCGGTGATGGTCCCCAACTCTTCGCCACGATGCTTGAGCGAAACATAAATCAATCCACCGGCGTTGATCACGTAATCCGGCGCATACAGGATGCCTCGCCGTTCCAGCTGATCGGCGACGTCCAGATGGGTCAGTTGGTTGTTCGCCGAACCGGCCACCGCCGAGCAGCGTAGTTGCGTCACGCTGTGGCTGTTAAGCACCCCACCCAGGCCGCACGGCGCCAGAATGTCGCAAGGCGTGCTAAGCAATGCATCGTTGGCTATCGGGTGCGCACCAAGCTGCTCCATCGCCAGTTGGACCTTGCCGTGGTCGATGTCGCTGACCAGCAGCTCGGCACCGGCGGCGTGCAACTGTTCGGCCAGGGCAAAACCAACGTTGCCCAGGCCCTGGATGGCGACGCGCAGGCCTTCGAGATTATCGCTGCCCAGCCGGGCCATCGCCGTCGCGCGAATGCCGGTAAACACGCCCATCGCCGCGTGAGGGGCGGGGTCGCCGGCAGACGTGGTGCTGGTGACGTGTTGGGTCTGTTGGGCGATGCAATCCATGTCCGCCACCGAGGTGCCACTGTCGATGGCGGTGATGTAGCGCCCATCGAGCTGATTGATACAACGTCCGAAGGCTTCAAACAGCGCAGCGCGATTGGCCACATGGACGGGGCGAATAATCACCGCCACTCCGCCGCCCTGGGCCAGCCCGGCCAGCGCCGCCTTATAGCTCATGCCTTGGGCAAGGCGCACGGCATCCTCGACCGCGGACTCGTCGCTGGGATAGGCAAGGTATCGACAGCCACCCAGGGCAGGCCCCAGACGGCTGTTATGAATGGCAATGACCGCCTTCAACCCGGTGGCCGGGTCGACGCTCAGATGCAGCGATTCAAGGCGAGTGCTTTGCATGAGAGCGAACATCGGAGGGCTCCCGAATCACTTCTTGTAGACGCCAGTATAGGCTTGCGCCCAAAAATTGCAGAAGCGCACCGGAATAAGCGAGGGCGCCAGACAAGCTTTAGGAAATAACCGCAATTGCGCCTGTGCGGTACTGGACGAAAGGCATAGACCGGTCTAAAACGAGGCATAGCCCGGAGATTGTGATGACGCCGCGCCAATCGTTTTTCGCCTGCTTGCAACGATCACCGCCTGCGCTGTTCGAGGCGGCGCTGTGGATTGCCGTCGAACATGACAACCAGGTGAACCCCGAGTCGGTATTGGCGCACTTCAAGGAGCTGCAACAGCGAATCAGTGGCGGCTTGCCAATGCTACCGGTGAGCGAGTTGGCGCAACCCCTGCTCAGGCGCATGGTCGAGCTGGGGTTCGCCCAGGACGACTTCGCCCCCTTGCGACCGCAAGTGGCTTTACTCGACAAGGTCCTGGAGCGTCGCCGCGGGCAACCGCTGGCCCTGGGGCTGATCGCCCTGGAACTGGCCCGAGGCCTGGAGATTCCCCTGGTCGGCGTCAACTTCCCCGGGCATTTCCTGCTGCGGGTGCCAGGCGCCGATCATCTGCTCGACCCCTGCGGCGGCCGGCGCCTGTACCCCAACGATTGCCGGGAACTGCTGCACCGCCAGTACGGCCCGAACCTGAAACTCAACGCTGAGCACCTGCTCACCGCCGACCCCGCGCAAATGCTCCAGCGCCTGTCACGTAATTTGCGCCAGCTGCACCTTTCCCACGACGATTACATTGGCGCGCTGGTCGACGCCGAACGCGTGCTGGAACTGGGCAACGCCAGCGCCTCCGACTACCTGGCCCGGGCCAGCCTCTACCAACGGCTGGACTGCCCGAATGCCGAGCGCTTCGACCTGGAACATGCGCTGTTGCTCAGCGACGACCCGATCCAGCGGATTCGCCTGACTGAGCGGCTGGGGCACCTGCCGCCCAATTCCATCGTTCATTGAACATGCGGGTGTGCCCGGCGCTGCGGTGTACCTGTTATACCGCGTCATCGTTCTTCGCCGGCAAGCCGGGCTCCTACAGGTACATGCGAGGCTTTATGGGGTGTCTGGCTGGTTAGCCGGATGCGCCTTGATGAACGCCGGATGCGCCGCCGCCAACCCCGCCACTCGACGAATCCGTGGATACGCCTCAAGGGCGATGTTGAAGCGCTCAGCCGCGTACAGCTGCGGGATCAGGTAGACATCCGCCAGACCTGGCTCAGGCCCGAAGCAGTAACCCTCCTCCCCAATCAATTGTTCCACGGTCGCGAGGCCTTGAGTGATCCAGTGCCCGATCCACTCCACCACCTGCGGTTCTTCGTGACCCAATTGGCGCAGCCGGTTGAGCACGCTGACGTTGTGCAGCGGATGCACATCGCAGCCAATCACCGCCGCCACGCCACGCTCACGGGCGCGGGCCGCGAGGTCCGTGGACAGCAGCGGCACCTGTGGATAACGTTCCTCCAGATACTCGATGATCGCCGGTGACTGGATCAGCAGGTCGCCTTCATCGATGCGCAAGGCCGGCACTCGGCCTTGGGGATTGATGGCCAGATACGGCGGCTGCCGATGTTCGCCACCTGGCGGCGCGATCAGGTTGACCGGAAGGGCCTGGTAATCCAGGCCCTTCAACGCCAACGCAATCCGCACCCGATAGGACGAAGTCGAGCGGTAGTAGGTAAAGAGCTCCATGACCCGATCCTCTTAACGCGCCGACACGACTGTGCCACGACATTCGCCGAAACCGATGGAGGCAAAACCTTCGCGGCTGCAACGGCCACGCAAGATGATTTCGTCGCCGTCTTCAAGGAATTTGCGCACCTCGCCCGAGGCCAGTTCGATCGGTTTTTTACCGCCCTCGGTGATCTCCAGCAAGCTGCCGAACTGACCGTTTTCCGGCCCGGACAAGGTGCCCGAACCGAACAGGTCACCGGCCTGCAACTGGCAGCCGTTGACGCTGTGGTGCGCGACCATTTGCGCCACGGTCCAGTACATGTGTTTGGAGTTGCTCAGGGTCAGGCGATGGGCAGGCAGGTTCTGTTCGCGCATGGCTTCGGTCAGCAGCAGCACTTCCAGCTCGATGTCAAAAGCGCCGGCGGCTTGGTCGCGCTGGTCGAACAAGTACGGCAGCGGCTGCGGATCGCCTTCCGGGCGTGCAGGCTGGGCGCGGCGGAACGGCTCCAGCGCTTCGGCGGTGACGACCCAGGGTGAAATGCTGGTGATGAAGCTCTTCGACAGGAACGGCCCCAGCGGCTGGTATTCCCAAGCCTGGATGTCGCGTGCCGACCAGTCGTTGAGCAGGCAGAAACCGGCGATGTGATCGGCGGCATCACCAATGGCGATGGAATCGCCCATGTCATTGCCCTGGCCGATCCAGATGCCCAGCTCCAGTTCATAGTCCAGGCGCGCGCACGGGCCGAAGGTCGGCTCGGTCTGGCCGGCCGGCAGCGTCTGGCCTTTCGGACGGCGAACGTCGGTGCCCGACGGGCGAATGGTCGAGGCGCGGCCGTGGTAGCCGATGGGCACGTACTTGTAGTTCGGCAGCAATGGGTTGTCCGGGCGGAACAGTTTGCCGACGTTCTGCGCGTGTTCGATGCCGACGTAGAAGTCGGTGTAGTCGTTGATTTTCGCCGGCAGGTGCATGTCGCAATCCGCGGCCAGAGGCAGCAGTTTTGCGCCCTGGGCTTCGACCTTGCCGTGCAGGGTGCTGCCGTCCCTGAGCAGTTCGATCAAGCGTTCACGCAAGGCCACGCGAGCCTCGCGGCCCAGCTCGAAGAACGCATTCAACTGGCCGCCACGGGTGGCTTCGACCGCAACTTTTGCAGCGCCTTCGAACAGGCCGGCCTCGAGTGCCGCTTGCAGATCGAAGATATGGTCGCCGATGGCCACGCCACTGCGCGGCGCCGAACCTTTCACGCTGAACACGCCCAGCGGCAGGTTCTGCAGCGGGAAATCCGCATGATCGTTGGCCGAAGCAACCCAGCTGCGAGTGATGGAAGTTTGCGTCATGGGTTATCTCCGGGTCGGGTCGAAAGTGGCGGGCAGCGTGGCCCAGCAAGCATCGTAGTTGGTTTGCAGTTGCGGGCAATCGAGGGCATGGCGGCTCGGGCGCAACACCTGGCTGGTCTCGAACATGAAGGCCATGGTGTTGTCGATTTTCGCCGGTTTGAGGTCGGCGTTGACCGCCTTGGTGCAGGTCTCGCCGTCAGGCCCGTGGGCGCTCATGCAGCTGTGCAGCGACGCGCCGCCGGGCACGAAACCTTCGGCCTTGGCATCGTACTCGCCCTGGATCAGCCCCATGAACTCGTTCATCAGGTTGCGGTGGAACCACGGTGGACGGAAGGTGTTCTCGGCCACCATCCAGCGCGGCGGAAAGATCACGAAGTCGAGGTTGGCCAGGCCGTGGACGCTGGTCGGCGAGGTCAGCACCGTGAAGATCGACGGGTCCGGGTGATCGAAGCTGACCGTGCCGATGGTATTGAAACGGCGCAGGTCATATTTGTACGGCACGTTGTTACCGTGCCAGGCAACCACGTTCAACGGCGAGTGATTGAGCTCGCAAGCCCACAACTGACCGAGGAATTTCTGCACCAGGGTCGTGGGTTGTTGCAGGTTTTCGTAGGCCGCCACCGGGGTCAGGAAGTCCCGCGAATTGGCCAGGCCGTTGCTGCCGATCGGCCCCAGGTCCGGCAGGCGCAATGGCGCGCCGTGGTTCTCGGCGATGTAGCCGCGCGCTTGCGGGTCGAGCAGTTCGACACGGAATTTCAACCCGCGAGGCAATACGGCAATTTCCAGCGGCGCCACTTCCAGCACACCCAGTTCGGTGGCGATGCGCAGACGGCCCTGTTGCGGCACCAGCAGCAGCTCGCCGTCGGCGTTGAAGAACACGCGCTCCATGGAGCGGTTGGCGCAGTACTGGTAGATGCTGATCCCCGCCGGTTTATCCGCGCCAGAGTTGGCCGCCATGCTCACCAGGCCGTCGATGAAATCGGTCGGCTCGTCTGGCATATCCAGCGCGTTCCAGCGCAGGCGATTGGGCGTCACTTCGCCCAACGGACCGCCGGCCAGTTGCCGATCGAGCTTGGCGAACGCCGGGTGATTGGCCGAAGGCTGAATGCGGTACATCCAGGTCCGCCGCGCTTCGCTGCGGGCCATGGTGAAGGCGGTGCCGGAGAACAGTTCGGTGTAGAGACCGTACGGCGCTTTTTGCGGGGAGTTCTGGCCGACGGGCAGTGCGCCGGGCAATGCCTCACTGCTGAATTCGTTGCCAAAGCCTGACTGATAGGCCAGCGCCTGGACGTTTGAATCGGAGTTCATGGAGCCTCCTGAACAGGGAGTCGGCAATGGCCCTTCACGCTATGACAGCGATCATGGCACGCCGGGGTTGTTTTTATCGTAATCTGATTACGCATAACGTAATTTGATTGGTATTGACCGTCAAGCTATAAAGACGCCCATTCGTCCCGGGATCCCTCCATGGAAAAGCCTGAAAGCAACGGTAAACAGAAAGTCCGCTCCGCCGAGGTGGGTACCGACATCCTCAAGGCGCTCGCCGAGCTGTCGCCCTCGACTTCGCTGTCGCGCCTGGCCGAGCACGTGCAAATGCCGGCGAGCAAGGTTCATCGCTATCTGCAGGCGCTGATCGCCAGTGGTTTTGCCGAACAGAATGCCGCGACCAACCATTACGGGCTCGGCCGCGAAGCGTTGCGCGTCGGTTTGGCGGCACTCAACAGTATGGACGTGCTGAAAGTCGCTGCCCTGCCATTGGCCGAACTGCGCGACGACTTGAACGAAACCTGTTTTGTCGCGGTGTGGGGCAACCAGGGCGCGACCGTGGTGCATATCGAACCGGCGGTGCGCGCGGTGACGGTGGTGACCCAATTGGGCTCGGTATTGCCGTTGCTCAGTTCATCGACCGGCCTGGTCTTCGGCGCCTACCTGCCCAAGCGCGAAACCGTCGAGTTGCGCGAGCAGGAACTGCAATCCGTCAGCGCCCATCCCCTCGGCGATGATCAGGCCTATGAAACGCTCTGCGGGCAGATCCGCGACCGCGGCTTGCATCATGTGCACGGCTTGTTGATGCCCGGCGTCGATGCCCTGTCCGCGCCAGTGTTCAACGCCGTCGGGCAGGTGGCTGCCGTGATGACCATTGTCGGCCCGGCCTCGTTGTTCCATGCCGACGAAAACGGCCCGGCGGCCCAGCGCTTGCTGGCGGCGACCCGGGCCGTCAGTTGGCGGATGGGGTATGAACCGTCCACCGTCATCGGCTAGCCGGATTACATCAAGATCGTTCGCTCGCTGGAATCAGGCTCGGCGAGCGACTGCTTCATCAGTTCGCTGACAACGGCCAGATCCACCGTTGTGCCGGTGCACGCAGAGATTGCCCCCATGCAGGTATTAACATTCCCGAGCTGTTTGGCAATGGCCTTCTGCGCCACCGAGAACCCCAATTTGCCGATGCGCATGGTGGCCAGTTCCATCATGCAATCGAGGTAACTTGAGAACAACTTCTCGTAGTCCCCTTCCTGATACGCCTTAGCCCCCTCAAACACCGCTTTCGTCATCACGACTGCACTCAATGCGAGTCCGATGGGTGCAAAAGGAATGCTGGCAATGGCGACCGCCGCGACGGCAGTATCGTAGATCAGCTTGCCGACGATCTCCCCAAGGCTGGTAGTCTTGGCATCAACGTCGTCAATGATTTGAGCGATTGCATCGGTGTAGCAACGGGAGAAATCGCGGACTCGACTATCGAACTGCAAATGAGGGATGTCCTCGATGCTGCTGCGCTTCACTTTCTCGAGGTATGCACCGACGACTTTCTGCTGCGTGTACTTGACTCGCTTGCTGTAATAACTGCCAAGGCCCGCCGTTTTTACCGATTTGGCAAACTCGGCCAAGGGTCTGAACGATCTGCAATCCGGTGCATAGGGGGTATACAGCAGATCCTCGGCGACGCCATTGCGCATGAGGCGGAAAATATAAACGCCGTCGACCTGGCGATCTTGCAGATAAAACGTGTAGACACCCTCGCGTTGAGGGGAATCAGGATCTTCAGAATCCGGGCTTTCGCCAGGTTCCGCTTCGCGCAGCTGATCAATGAGCCGTTCGAGCTGCTCAAATTGTTGGCGTTCAAGATGACCACTGAACAATTCTTCCAATGCTGATCGATGCATTTCATGTCGCCGCAGATCCAGGAAGACGTCGCGCTTCAAGGCATAACCCGGAGCGCCCTGATCCAGATAGTCGCGCCTCAACATGGCGATGTACTGCTCACCTGGGCGCAACGTTCTTGACCAGCCCGGCAAATACTCGATCAGCAGGTCGGAAACAGGCGGATGACCGGGAGATAGACGAATGGACGGGTAGATTCCGGGGTTGTGGGCCGGACCACTGGCTTCGGTAATGTGATGTTCCTCGATGATCATCCGGGACAAGGTCATCTCTTTCGAGGCATCAAGCCTTACCACAATCAGGTCAGGATCGATGTCGACTGTTTCGCCGTTTTGCGCCAGGACCTCCTCTGCACACTTCTTGATCAGCCCATGGGCGAATTCCTCGTAACTGATCAGCGCTGCCTCGCGGCTTGCAAGTCGGGTTAAACCTTTGAGCTCGGTGTTCAGCCGGGCATAACATTGGCGCTGGGCTGCGGTAGCCGAGCGATAGCCTGCGGGCACTACCGCGTCCATTTCTCCCCGCAGCCAATCGACATGCTGCATAACTGCCTTGTGCAATGCACCCTCTGCACTATTCGACCATGGGCTGCGCTGGATGCCACGCCACTGAGTCGGCAGGTCTTGTACGAGTCTCATGTACGCGTCGATGCTGGCGCGTTCACTGGCGAGGGTCTGGCGGCTCAGGTAACTGCGCCCTTCGGCTTGAGCGATCCAGTCAGCCAGATGGAAAGTCAACTGCCTGAAGCTCGGGAACTCATACCAGCTCCGGCCACCCGGACCCTGCGGAGCATAAAGTACACAAGGGCCTTCTTCACCCTGTGGCCCGCAATAGACAATCATCCCCTCGAAACCGCTTTTCGAATCAACGATCGAGAGTGCTCCCATGGAATAATGCTCGTCACCCTGCGTGGCAATAGCGACGATCTTCAGGCTATCGTCATTAATTTGTCTCTGCAGCTTCGCACTGAACGAACTCAGGGCTATACGACAACCCAAAAGAAGCTGTAGGGCCTGAAGCACGGCTTCATCCGCGTATTTCTTTTCGAATTTTTCCGCATAGAGCTTGCGCATGCTTGCGTCGAGCATCAGCTCCAGAAGATCTTCCTCATCCATGCCGGACGGCAGCGCCTCCCCTTCCAGTTTGATCTCCAGCGGGATTGCGGTGGATCCGTACAATCCGTTGAGCATGAATTCGGGAAGCGTTACGCGATTGCCCTGCACGACCTTTTGCTTGCCGACAAAGAATGTGTGGCGAGCGTTGACGAAAACATGTTCCGGCTCGAGAACTTCACCGGTGAGAATCCGTACAACTTCCTGCGCATAAAATCGGGCGAACGCCTTGAAGGATTTTGTTTCCCCCAGCAGTTTGTCCAGCGCCTGTTCACTTTCTGTCAGGGACTGCTCGGCGTCAAAGTAGTATTGGCGATCCTCCTCACTTGCACGCTGCAGCCAATCCGGCAGCTGTTGTGTTTGCCTGGTCGGGCGTAACACTTCTTCTTGAAGCCTGTACTTGGCCTCATTGGTTAATCCATTAATATTCATGCACTGTCCTTTTTGCATCCATCATTATGCAGATTGTTACTGCGAACGCCCCAATCCTGTTCAAAACTCAAACTGAATGACTGTCACTACCGGGGCGATTCAAATTTTATAAACACTCCAGCCAGCGAAGTACACCCCGAAACTTGTGTGCATTCATGAACAGACAAAGTACCTGCCAATTCAAACATCAAGTAACAATACCTAATACTTTCGCCCTGGCCACGGCTTGCGTCCGGCGCTCCACACCCAACTTGCCGTTGATGCGTCGCGCGTGGGTCTTGACCGTATGCAAGGAAATGAACAACAGATCGGCAATCTGTTGATTGGAGTTGCCCTGCGCCACTAGCCGCAGAACCTGTATTTCACGTTGGCTCAAGCGGTTCTGGTCCGCACCCGGCGCCTGGGGATCATCGCGCGACTCGGTCACGCCAATGGCTTGCGGCAGCTGCGCCTGGCGCAACTGCAGATCGCGCAGGGCCTGTTGCAGGTTGCACCGCTCGACCAGTGCCAGTCCTTGCGCCAGTGCTTGCCGGGCAGCGTCCGCATCGCCTGCAAGCCAGGCGACTTCAGCCAGCGCCAGATGCAATTGCCCTTGCAGCGCCGTCATCCCCCGCTGCCTGGCCCGTTGCAGTTGCCCTTCAAGCCGCTCCAGAGGCGTTTGCGCCTGCCCCAGGTAAACCTCGGTCAGGACCAGCAGCAATTCCAGGCCGTCAATCAGCTCCAGCGTGGCCGGAGGGGCTTGGCGTGCACAGGGGCCATGATAGTGACGCAACACCCGGGTCAGGGCCTGGTACGCCAGTTGCGGTCGCCCTTGTTGCAACCAGAAATGGATACTGGTGTGCAGCAAGACTCCGCGATACACGGTCTCGGGAATCCGCCGTTGCTGCATCAGCCGTTCGGCGTCGCGCAGCTGGTCGAATGCCTGGGCGTAATCGAGGCGATTCGCCGCCAGCTGGGCCAGCCCGAGGAAGCCATACAGCGCGCGTTTGTCCTGGCTGCGCAAGCAGATCTGCAGACCGGTCTCGAAGTACATGGCCGCCTGTTGCTCGCGGCCCAGGCTCAGGTTCAAGCGGCCGCGACGCAGGGCGATCCGCCCCAACAAGGGTCCGGCATTGCCATGCTGGCTGCAGAGCAGGCCGTGCATGTGGGCGAGCAGGTCATCGGCCCTGCCGGACGCTCCGCGCTGCTCGAGCAATTGCGCGTGATCGAGCTCCAGCAAGCCTTCGAATACCAGTGAGCCGTGCGCCCGGGCGAGACACAACGCCTCCCGGCTGAGCGCCTGTGCGACGTCGAGTTCGCCCCGCAGCAAGGCCTGTTGGGTCAACCCGGACAGGCACATCAGCCGGGCAGGCCAACATTCGAGGTCGAGCTCGTCGAGCGCCTCGAGCAAGTGCGCCCGGGACGCATCCATGCGCCCCAACAAATGCAGGAGCCAACCCTGTTGAGCCTGCCAGCGTGCGATCAATTGCCGTTGCAGAAATGCCGACGGCTGGGGGCTGAATCGCGACAATTGTTCGATGCACTCGGCGGCCTGCTCGAAGCGCCCGGCGAACAACAAGGCCGCGGTGATCAAGCCGACCAGTTGCGGCGAGCCAAACAGCAACTCCTCGCCGCGTTGCTCGTGCAAACGCAGGAGCAAAACGACGGTCTGCTCTTCGAACAACTGCTCGAAACCGAAATGCTGCAACAGGCTGACGGCGACCTCGAACTCCTGCGCCAGCAAGGCCTGTTCAAACGCGGCCTTCCAGTCCTGCTCGGCGACGAACCACTGGCAGGCACGACGATGCCAGAAGCGTGCGGCCGGCCATTGTTCATCGCGCATCAAACGGCTCAGGGGAGCGAAGACCTGCAACCAGTCTGTGGAGTCTTGCCAGGGCTCGATGAAACAGCCCCGCTCCTGCAACGCACTCAGGTATTGCGCGCCCTCGCCAGCGCCGAACAGGTGATCGCTGAGCCGAGCGTTGAACCGTGGCAACTGCGCCAGCACCCGCCAGGCCTCGGCAAGCTCCGGCGCCAGATGGGCGAAGAGCTCATGCTCCAGGTAGTCGTGCAGGGTATCCGGTCGACCGTTCGGGGTGTCGTGGCGGGTCCAGTCGCATTTTTGCAGCAGCGCTATCCGCACCCCGGCGCACCAGCCACCACTGTTCCGGAAAATTCTCTCGGCACCTTTTGCGGCCAGGGCCGGCTCCAGGTGATGCAAGAGTTTTTCGATTTCATCCTGATTGAACGCCAGTGCGGCAGGCTCGGCATCGTACAGCTCGTCACCGAGCAGCAGCCGTGGCCAGTTGCATTGCGCACGTCGCCGCCCACTCAACCACCAGGTGATCATCGGGCTGCTGCCGGCCAGCAAGCGATCGAGCAACAGGTCCAGCGCCGGGTGAGGAACACGACAATAGTCATCGATAAACAGCCAGGTTGCGGTCGGTAATCGAGCCAGGTACTCCAACAATACCGACTCATCCGCCGTTGCTAGTCCCAGCGCCTGCGCCAGGCGCTGGCAAAAGCCATCGACACTGAGCGCCTCCCCCGCCATTGGCAGCCAGCGGACCTGGCAGGTTGCAGGCGCATTGAGCATGCACTCGACGAGCAGCGCACTCTTGCCACTGCCGGCCGGCGCGCAGAGCAATTTCACCCGCGCCGTCGAGGCCAGCAACGGCTCGACCAGGCGCGCGCGATACAAGTGATGTGGAGACAATCGGGGCAGGTGTCCAGGACGGTCCAGACACGTCGTCATGGCAGTCATAGTGGTGCGCCTTTTTATTTTTGTGGCGCCACCCTAGCCCCCTGTCGAGCGCTTATTGAAGAAGTATTCAACACACTTATCGAGCCCTATAAAAAAGGTGACCACGAGGTCACCTTTTTGTGCAAACGCTGTAGGAAATCTACCTCACACCTGTACTCCGCAATGCTGCAGGCGTGTAGTCCCCGGCTTTGGCGGCGATGTTGAATTCGAAGCTGCGCTTCTCCTCGTTCTTCATCCCCAGGGCGATGTAACGACCGGCAATCAGGTCGTACAGCGCTTCAACGGTGTAGGCCGGGACCTGATGATCGTAGTAGAACTGCGCGTGCCCTTCAGCCACCCGCCAGAGCTGGCCACGACCGTCGTAATGATCGGCCAGGGCCACCTGCCAGGTGTCTTCGTCGATGTACATGTGGCGCTTGGCATACACGTGCCGCTCATTGGGCTTGACCGTGGCGACCACCTCCCAGACCCGATGCAGTTCATAGCGGGTCAGGTCCTGGTTGATGTGCCCGGCCTTGATCACATCGGTGTACTTGAGGTTAGGCGAGTCGAGCTTGTAGCTGTTGTAGGGGATGTACATTTCCTTCTTGCCGATCAGCTTCCAGTCATAGCGATCCGGCGCTCCGGAAAACATGTCGAAGTTGTCCGTGGTGCGCAACCCGTCGGACGAGGTGCCCACGCCGTCATAGGCCACTTGCGGTGCCCGGCGCACACGGCGCTGACCGGCGTTGTAGATCCAGGCCTTGCGGGGTTCCTGGACCTGGTCGAGGGTTTCGTGGACCAGCAGCACGTTGCCCGCCAGGCGCGCCGGCGCGGTGACTTCCTGCTTGAAATAGTTGAGGACGTTTTCATCGCTGCCTGGCTTCAGGTCTCCCAGCAGTGACGGCACCGCCACTTCGTCCTTGAAGCGGATGACCGTGAAATCACCATTGGACTGGGGCGTGGCCTGGGTGATGGTGCGACGCAGGTTGCCGCCGTGATAACGGGTGATGTGGTTCCAGATCACCTCGACCCCGTTCTTCGGAATCGGAAAGGCGTAGTAGCGATTGCCGGTGAAATTGGCCAGGCCGTTGCCGTCATTGGTCGGCGTCACATTCAGTGCGCTGCGCTTGGCCGCCTCGTAAACCTCCGGCGGCAGTGCCGCCGTGCGATGGCTCGGATAGACCGGTATTTTGTAGGTCTCGGGGTAGCGCTTGAACATTGCGACCTGGCCATCGGACAGCTTGTCCTTGTACTGGTCGACGTTCGCGGCGGTGATGATGAACAAGGGTTTTTCATTGGCGAACGGATCGGCCAAAAAGCCCTTGCTGTCCACCGCACCCGCATTCTTGGGAATACCACCGGTCCAGGCTGGAATCGTTCCGGCGGCATTGCCGGCCTTCTCGGCGCCCAGGGGCGTGAGGCTGGTACCGAGCTTGTTGGCTTCTTCGGCCGATACCGCCGCCATCACGTTGACGGCCAGCAGGCTCAGGGCCAGGGCGGTGCCCAATTGCAGAATCATCTTGCGCATTGAATTCATCCTTTTTCAGCCAGGTCAGAAGTTCACGCCAAAGCTCAACGCGACGAAATCGCGGTCTTCGAGCACGTTGTAGTCACCGCCGAAGAAGTCGGTGTAACTGAGGCTTGCGGTGTAGGTGTTGCGGTAGTCCGCATCGACGCCGAGGCTGACCGCCTTGGCCCCTTCATTGAACAGCCCGTTGGGGCCGTAGCCGGCGACGTCGTGGGACCACGACAGGTTGGGACGGAAATTGATCCCGGCGATGACGTTGTTGTAATCGAGGATGGCGCGGGCGCGATAACCCCAGGAGGTCGACGTGACGAAACCATCGGTATCACCGCCGAAGCCGTATTGGCCGTACACCGAGTCGCGGCCGTAGCGCAACTTGCTGCGCGCCTCCAGGCCACCGACCCGGACCACGGCCGCTTCACCCACCAGGGTCAGGCGATCCGCGCCCGCGACCTGGTCGACGAAGTGCGTCAGGGTGCTCTGGACCTGGGTCACTTCCTTGCGCCGGTAGCCTTTGTTGTCGGCACCCGGTGAAGTCTGGATCGGCGACGCGGCGCCACCGGCAATCGGGTTGAGCATCGCCAGGGTCAGGTCGGTGCTGTTGATCTGCACGGGCAGGTTGGGGCGATAGCTGATCTCGCCGGTCCACGCCGTGCCGGTGGGCAAGGTGGTGGAGAAACTCGCGCCATACAGGCGAATGTCTTCCGGGTATTCAAGGTAATACTGGCCGCGACCGAGCATTACGCTTTGCGCCAGGCCTGAGCCGCTACCGGGAGCGATACGGTTGGCGGCCGCGACAATTCCGGGAATGCTCGCCAGTGTGGACAGGCCGGCCGTCGTGGTACCGACGTTGGGCGTACGACTGTGGTAGTTCATGAAATACAGACCGTACTCGGTGTCATCCCCCAGCCAGCGCAGCGCAGTACCCCACTGCCCGGAATCCCGGGCATCGCGGTCTTGACCACGAGGAACGACCACGCCTTCGCGGGTGACCTCGAAACCCTGGCCAAACGCAGCGGCAATCGGCTGCAGTGGCGCAATGGCCGGGCTGGCCACGGTGTAGCCCTTGTCACACCCATCGGCCACCACGTCGGTGCCGAAGAAGGTGCCGCAGTTATCGACGACGGTCTGGTCCCACTCCAGCTGATAGAAGCCTTCCACCGTCAACTTGTCCGTCAGGCCCTGGGAGGCGAACAGCATGTTGACCGGAATCAGGCCCTCCTTGATCTCTGCACCGGGACGGCGGAAAGCCGAGACGTCGACCGGGTTGATGCTGTTGATCGAGTTGCCGATGAAGGTGCTTTCGCCCCAACTGACCACCTGCTTGCCGGCGCGCACCGTGCCTGGCAGATCGGCGATGGAATAGTTGTGATAGACGAAGGCGTCGAGGATCTGCCCGCCGGACGACTTGGAGCCCTCTTTGCGATTGTGATCGCTGATCGGCTTGAACGGCCGGTCTTCGTCCTTCAATTCGAAGTCGTACCAGTACTTTCCACGCACGAACACACCAGTGTCGCCGTACTTGAGTTCAAGGTCGTGAATACCCTTGAAGATCTTCGAGAAAGTTTCACCCTTGCTGAAATTCTGCCGCCCGTCATCACCCGTCGACGCCTGCCCGCTGCCACCGTTGACGATGCCGACCAGAGCATCATCGGCATCGCGCATGCCCCAGCTCGCACCGACCGACAGCGAAGAGTCGAACGTGCCCTCGATTTCGCCAATGTTGAATGAAAGCGCCTGCGCCTGGGCACAGCACCCCAAGGCCACCGCAACGGCCAGCGCCTGCGGTGTGAAGATGGCGCGCATTGTTGTTTTTGTCATGCGTCTTCCCCGGTGAGTGACAGAAGGCCACACCCTACTGCCGCACGCCGGGAGCGATAAGCGCACCAAGGAGGTATTCGTGGTGTCGCTCGAAAGGATGAATGACTGCGTGGCACGGGGGGATTGCGCGGGGCATAGACACACTGGATGTGAAGGCATCATTCAGAAACATGGTCTACGCTGCTGGCAGGCAGGACTGTTGCACCAACCGTAACGGTGCATCTCCGCGATCGCTATTTTTCCTTGGCAGGCAAAGACTTATTCTTGCCCTGCGCTTTCGGAAAAGCAGCCGCAAAGCGCCCTCGCGGTTCGCGACAGATTTCAGATGATTTGAACGTATCGAGTCATCGCCCCGTGTACATCGACGTTGATTTGTAGCTCCTGGATCCAACGTCTTCTTTGGCCGCTGCGTTTGCAGCGGCCTTTTTTATGGGCGGTGGTTTGTGCGGAATTTCCCAACCACTAAAGTTAAAACGTACGTCCTACAAGAAATTTCCTATAACACTATAAGAAATAGCTTTTCACACAGAAAGATAATCCAGCATATATTCCTGCCGGATCGAAACCTCTCTCAATTTCCTCTGTAAAAGCCTACGCACTTCTCAGACCCCTTACTTGTCATTTAGCTGTAACTTTTTAGTGGCCAGACGAGACGGTTGGTAGCGTAACCGCGCCAACAAGTTTGCATTCCAAACACGCGCCTACTAAAAGGATTTTAATATGCAAAGGCCACCAGCGCGCCCCAAGGACAAAAATTCAAGGCCCGGTTTTCTTGAAATAGACACACCGCTGGTAACAATCGGGGTAGCACCCGATCACTTTATTCCCCCTCCCCAATCGGGAACGCGTTTGCAAGCTGGACCTTTTGGACCTGGGGTATCAACTTATAATCAAAATCGTGGAACCGTAATAAACACCACTCGAGCGCTGGAACAGGAGTATCAAACCAGATCCGCCCAGCTACCGGCAACCCTGGAAGCAGAACTTACAGCGACCCGAAATGAAGGCCCCACGGACCCGGTGCCACCATTGCAATCAATCGCCCGGGAATTAGGCGTACTGAACAAAGTTACAGAACGAAAAACCGCTGAACTTAACATTAAATCAGCTTCTGCCAATGCGTTTTATGGAGGCGACCCGTTTAATCGACATATCAATGAATTCATGCTCAAGGCCACGAAGATGGAGAAGTGGCCGGGGCCGGAAGGCATTGCCATGCAGGCTTTGAATCAATCCCTCAGAGCCGCGATCGAGGTCAGATTACTTTCTCAAACCCTGCAATCTCTCCATCAGCGAACTGTCGACCTTCAACACACCTTCAATGGCATGCAGGCCGCTGAACAGGCGCGACTGGCAGCTGAACAGGAAGCTCAACGTGTCGCGGCTGAACAGGCACGCATCAGGGCTGAAGCTGAAGCACTGGCCTTTGCGCAAGAGCAGGCGCGGTTAGCTGCACTGGCTGAAGCCGAGCGGATGGCCGGCGAGCAAGCCCGGATTGCCGCTGAGGCTGCCGCACGGTATATCGCTGCTGAACAGGCACGCCTGGAAGCCGAGGCCGAAGTAAAGCGTCAAGCCGAACAACTGCGTCTCGAAAATCAACGGCAAGCTGAGGAACAGGCACTCCGCGAGGCAATGGCGGCGCTTGATGCCGCGAAGGGAGTTCGCTCGTTTCCAGTATCGGGCGCGGCGGCGGCAAGCGGTCCGGTGTTCACCGTTGCGGCAGGAACACTGGCCGTCGACGCGGTCACCCAGCTCGCGATCAAGACTGCTCTGCGCTCGGCGGCAGCCACTGCAATAACGGCGTTGGCAGCAGCTATCGGCACAGCGTCAGGTGTCGTGATCGTCGTGGGTGTCGCAGCGCTTGTTTATTACGCATTGAGGGACAACAAAGAGCCGTACGCCTTGAGCGTGCCGCTCTCGGATCTGACGACATACGACGCCGACGAACTGCATGCCATCGCCCTGGCCAACGGGGAAATCGAGCTGCCGGTCACCGTCGGCGCCAAAACTGTGGATGACGCCACCGAGTATTCTGTCGTTGCCACGAACGGCAACACGGTGCCTCGCAAAGTGCCGGTTCGTCTCGCGACTTACGATCAAGTTCAAAAAATCTACAGGACTGAAACCCCGGACGCCCAATCCCCTGGCATGACATGGACGCCAATTGTCAGACCAGGCGATACGTCAACGACTCTTCCGGTGAAGGAACCGGACGTTGCCCCCTACACAGGTGCCAGCGCCAACGCCATCGAAGGAAGGGTAGATACAAATCCGGAGTTGGATCTCTACAGCTTTGGTGGCTTCATCTATGTGTTCCCGATTGAGTCGGGAATTCCGCCTCAGTTTGTGATGCTCAGGGATCGGCGGAGCGAACCCGGTCTATCTAGTGGGACAGGACAGTTAATATCTGGAAATTGGTTGGAGACAGCGTCAATGACCGAAGGTGCACCGATTCCCGCGCAGATTGCGGACAAACTCCGAGGACGAAGGTTTTCGACATTTAAAAATTTCCGCAGCGAATTTTGGAAAGCTGTGAGTAACGATGAGCTATTGAACGGCCAGTTTACAAAACTAAGGCAAATGGACATGAAGCAGGGGCTCGCTCCAGCTGCCTTTCCTCAAGATCAAGTGGGCAAGAGAATCAAGTATGAAATCCACCATATCATCCCAATCGGGAAAGGCGGTGAAGTCTATGATATGGACAACCTTCAAATCATGACGCCTAAATCGCATATCCAAACTCACGCCAAGGCAAAAGGAGTAAAAAAATGACCCTTAAGAGCAAACTGGAAGAATACACAGAAGCCGAATATATGGCTCTGATTGAACGTTTGTTCGAAGGTAATTATTCTTCTGAAGAAGAACACGATGCAATTGTTGAAACCATTGTTAGCACCTCAGAGCACCCCGATGGCACGGGAGTTTTGTATGACCCAAGACAGGGCATTGAAGACAGCCCGACGGGGGTGCTAAATGCAATAAAACAGTGGAGACTAGACAACGGAAAAGCAGGCTTCAAAGTCTAGTTATAGCCACATAAAAAGAGAGGGAGCAAGCCCGCAAGTTTGCTCCCTCATCTAAACTTTCTTTACATCGAATACTTCTGCAAATTCCCCATCATCTCCTTCAGCGCTTCAATATTGTCCTTCGGATGCGCCGCGCCCTCGAAATCACAAATCTGCTGCCAGTGCGCCGCGACGTCTTCCGGGGAGAAACCGACCCGCGGATCGAACCCGGCGCCGAGGCTGCGTTCCCAGCGCACCTTGCCCATCCAGCCGCCGCCGACTTCGAACAGCCCGGAGGTTTCCTGGCAGTTCTCGCTGGCCAGGTACACCACCAGCGGGCTGACCAGTTCCGGCTTGAGTTGCTCGAACACTTGCGGCGGGATCAGGCCTTCGGTCATGCGGGTGCCGCCGGTGGGGGCGATGGCGTTGACCAGGATGTTGTTCTTGCGGCCTTCGATGGCCAGGGTGCGGGTCAGGCCGTAGAGGCCGAGCTTGGCCATGCCGTAGTTGGACTGGCCGAAATTGCCGTAGATGCCTGAGGTGGACGCGGTGAAGATGACCCGGCCATAGTTTTGCTCGCGCAGGTGCGGCCAGGCGGCGCGGGTGACTTTGTAGGCGCCTTCGACGTGGACGCGGTAGACCAGGTCCCAGTCGCCATCCTCCATTTTGTGGAAGGTCTTGTCGCGCAGGATGCCGGCGTTATTGACCACCACGTCGACGCGACCGAAGACGTCAAGGGCGTGCTGGACGAGTTTGTCGCCGTCGGTGACCGAGTCGTGGTTGGCCACGGCGGTGCCGCCCGCCTCACGAATTTCGCTGACCACGCGGTCTGCCGCCGAGGCATTGGCGCCTTCGCCCTGGGTCGAGCCGCCGAGGTCGTTGACCAGCACCTTGGCGCCCTGTTTGGCGAACAGCAGTGCGTGCGCCCGTCCCAGGCCGCCACCCGCGCCGGTGATGATCACGACTTTATCTTCGAAACGCACAGACTCATTCATGGGGAACTCCAGCAGGCCAGGGACAATGGATTGGAGTGTCAGGCACGGCGTTGCCGGTCACAATGAATACGGGGGAGGCTGAATGGTGTGCGATAAGGCAGGGGGATGATGAGCATGAACCCTGTAGGAGCGAGCTTGCTCGCGAAAAACCTGAGAGCACCGCGGGGTGTCAGGCTCCCCGCGTCATCGTTGACCTCCATCGCTGGCAAGCCAGCTCCTACAGGGGATCGGGTGTGGTCGCGAGGGGCGGTTTCCACAGGGCTACTAGGAGCAGGCCACCTTGAGCGGCATTGCGATCAACCGGTCGCGAAACGCCAGGTAGTGCTTGAGCACCTGGCATGGCGCTTCGATCTGTGGGTAATGACCAATGTCGCTGAGCAGGACCGCGTCCGCGTTGGGGATCAGCTCACGATAGCGCGCCACCATGTGCGCACCGGAAATCGGATCGACCTCGCCATCGATCACCCGCAGCGGCACGTCGCCGCGCTGCATCGCCCCGACCCAACGCTCGCGTTGGACTCGCCGCTCGGGGATGTAGGCAATCAATTTATGCATGACCCGTGGGCCGTGGTTGCTTTCGACCAGGCTCCAGAAATCATCCATCTGGCTCTCGCTGGGACGGGTTTGTGGGCCGAAGATCTGGCGGAAACTCTTCACCAGGCCATCGCGACTGAACGCACGGCCGATCATCCAACCCAGCGGGCTGAGCAGGAGTTTTTGCACCAGCACCGGGCGATGGGTTTCGGGGAATAGCCCGCCATTGAGGAACACGCAACTGGCGAGGTCGATGCCCGCTTCGTAGTGCCGGGCCAGCAGTTCCTGGGCCACGCTGTCGCCGTAGTCGTGGGCCAGCAGGTGCAGCGGTTGCTCGACGCCCAGGTGGGCCAGCAGCGCCTGTTGCAGGTCGGCCTGCTCCAGCAGGCTGTACTCGTGATTCAGCGGTTTGGCCGAGTCGCCGAAACCGAGCATGTCACAGGCAATCACCCGATAACGCTGGGCCAAGGGTTGCCAAAGGTAATGCCAGTCCCAACTGGCGCTCGGGAAACCATGGATGAGCAACAGCGGCTCACCCTGCCCCGCCGTCCAGTAACGGATGGCGTGACCACGAAACAGGAAAGTCTGGCCGCGCTTGCGCCAGACACTCAGGGGGATCTCGGCAAGTTGCATTAGAGTTTATATCCCGGGTCGAGTTTATCGAGCTTGCGCAGCAGCGCCGGCCAGGCCAGCGCTCCGCCCATTCCTTGAGCACTTTTGGTGACACCGGCGATCATCGCCTTGGCCCCCGCGAGAATCTGCGGTTCGATGGCAATCAGTTCGGCGCCACCGTTCTGCGCCATGACCTGGATATCGCAGGCGCGCTGAAAGATAAACATCGCCAGGAAGGTGTCGGCGATGGTGCTGCCACAAGTCAGCAGACCGTGGTTGTGCAGCATCAGGAAATTGTTTTCACCGAGGTCGGCTTGCAGTCGCGCCTTTTCCTCGTGGTTGAGGGCAACGCCTTCATAGGCGTGATACGCCAGGCTGGACAGGACAAACAGCGACTGCTGGCTGATCGGCAGAATGCCCTGGCGCTGCGCCGACACCGCCACGCCCGAAGCCGTATGGGTGTGCAGCACGCACACGACATCGTGGCGAACTTCATGCACCGCACTATGGATGGTGTACCCCGCCGGGTTGATCTCGTAGGGGCTGTCCATCAACTTGTTGCCGGCCTGATCGACCTTGACCAGGCTCGAGGCGGTAATTTCGTGAAACATCAGCCCATAGGGGTTGATCAGGAAGTCTTCGGTGCCGGGCACCTTGGCGGAGATGTGGGTGAAAATCAGATCATCCCAGCCATGCTGGGCGACCAGGCGGTAGCAGGCAGCGAGGTCGACGCGGGCCTGCCACTCGGCAGCGCTGACTTGGTCTTTGACGCTGGAAGCGGATTGGACGGGGGCTACGCTCACGAAAAGGAACCTCGGTTTTTATTATGGAGTGTTTCCAATGACTACCGAGTCTAGTCACCCTCCGAGGTTCGCGTAGTTGCATTGGCAGCCAGCTTGATGGCCGAGCGAGTCAGCGGTGTCGATCAGCCCCGCAGGGCGTCGACCAGTTCCGCCAGCCAAGGCTCGGCGTCCGTTTCCGGGGTCACGCTTTCACTGGCGTCCAGGCGCAGCATCGGCAGGACTTCGACAATGCCCAACTCACCGAACAGCTCGCGCATCAGCTCACCACCGCCGCAAAAGGTATCGCCATAGCTCGCATCGCCCAGGCCGATCACCGCCCCCGGCAAGCCTCGCCAGGCACTGGGCAGCAGGTCGCGAATCATCGAGTACAGGGGCTGCAGGTTGTCCGGCAGCTCGCCCATGCCGGTGGTCGACGTCACCGCCAGCAAGGCTTCGGGCGCGAAGGCCTGAAGATCGGCGAGGCTGGCACGGGGGTTGTGGAAGGTTTCGAAACCGGCGTCTTTCAAAATATTGGTGGCATGGCGGGCAACTTCTTCAGCCGTGCCGTACACCGAGCCGGAAATGATGGCGACTTTCATCAATCTGATCCTGAAGCTGAATAAAAGACCGGGATATTAACAGCACGGTCTGGATTGTTCTTTTAGAATCCCACAGACGACCAACAAGGAAGGGTTTTACCGATGATCAACGCGAAGCTGCTGCAGCTGGCGATCAATGCCTCCAACGACGGTATCGTGATTGCCGAAAAGGAAGGCGATCAGGACAAGATCCTGATCTACGTCAACCCGGCTTTCGAACGCCTCACCGGCTACACCAGCGAAGAAATCCTCTACCAGGATTGCCGCTTCCTGCAGTCAGGCGACCGCGACCAGGACGCCTTGCCGAAGATTCGTGACGCACTGGACAGTGAAGGCTCCTGCCGGGAAATCCTGCGCAACTACCGCAAGGATGGCACGCCGTTCTGGAACGAACTGTCGCTTTCGACGGTGAAAAGTCCGAGTGACGGGCAGGTTTATTTCATTGGCGTACAGAAGGACGTGACCATCCAGGTCAAGGCGCAGCAGCGAGTGGTGCAGCTTGAAGCGCAATTGGCCGAGGTCCAGGCCGAGCTTGATGCGCTCAAAGCGACGAACGGCAAAAACAAAACCGCGAATTAATTGTCATTAACTACAATCACCAGTGCCTCTGTAACTAAATTTTTCGAGCCCATCATGCAACGCGACGCGCTCCTCACCCAGGACGAGCTGGATTTTATCCAGACCATGCAACACAACCCGCAGCTGAATGTGCGGGATGCGACGTCGAGCCTGCTGGTAAACGGTGGCTCGCAGATCCGTGACCTTCTCACGCGCCTGGCCGCGCATGAGCAGGTCACCCTGCAAGCCAACTTCGAAAACCAGCAAATGACCTTCCCCCTGCATTTGGTGGAAGACGAATTTCATGCCATGCACCTGCGCCTGGGCGTGCCGAGCATTTATGAAGGCGGGCCATCGGTCCGGCCATGGCGGCTGGTACTCGACGAACCGGTGGCGCTGGAAAACGCCAAGGGCCAACCCGGCACCCTGTGGGTGCACGAAGTATCGTTCAAAGGGGTGTTGCTGGAGATTCGCAACAAGACCAAGGCACCCAAGCATTTCGCCTTGTGGTTCAGCCCATCAGGTTATGAGCGGATCGCCTTGCGTGGCACGCTGGAAAAAGAAACCGAGCGGGGTTTCTTTGCCTACCAACTGAGCCAGAACGACCTGGATGAAACCGAGCGCCTGCGCCAGTTCATTCTGCAACAACATCGCTTGACCCATCCTACCCTGCACCTCTGAGCCCTGCCCTTCTGAATCCTGCCCTTCTGAACATCAGGTATCCAGGTTGCCCGCCAGAAACTGGTTGAGGCGCTGACGCATCACCGTTCCCTCATTTCCCAGGCATCCGATCGATGACCCGGCGAGGTTTTCCTGCGCCAGGTCGCACGCATCACCGGCCAGCAGCAAAGGGCAATCCAGGCTCATCGCCAGACGATTCAGGCGCCGGGGCAAGTCGGGGCTGGGGACGTGGTTGGAAAACAGCACCAGCGCCCGGGGCTTGATCCTTTCGCAGACCAGGGTCAGTTCGTCGAACGGTTGGCCGGTGGTCAGCACCCGCACCCCCATTTGATCGTTTGCGAGGAACAACGCGGCGATCAGCAATTCAAGCTCGCGACACTGGCCTGCCAAGGCGCTCACGATGACGCGCCTGGGGTGCCTGTCACGGATCAACAGCAGGCGCTGCACCACCCGTGAGCGCAGGAAACCATCGAGGAACAACCACTCGCTGGCCCGGCCAAACGTGTCCTGGCGCTGCAGCAATTGCCGCCACAGCGGAAGAAGGATGTCCTGGAAAACAACCGGCTGGGAGTAGCTGGAAAAAATCTGCCCATAGACCTGCTCCAGCCGGGCGTCGTCAAAAGCGCTGACGGCAGCCGCAAGCTGTTGCTGCCATTGTGCGTAATCGGCCTGCACCAGATTGTTGGGAATGATGTGGGCCAGTGCCTGTAACGGCGCTGCCTTGGCCAGGATCTTGCTGATCTTGCTGACCGCTACCCCGCGTTCGATCCAGTTGAGGATGCTGCGCACCCGCTCGATATCGGTCATCGAATACAGGCGGTGCCCGCTTTCGGTGCGAGTGGGCACGATCAGGCCATGCCGTCGCTCCCATGCGCGAAGCGTGACCGGGTTAACACCGGTAAGGCGCGCCACCTCGCGAATCGGAAAAAGCTCTTCCCGTTCCAGGGAGAGCGCCGGTGACACATCCAGGTCAACGTCGGTCAAGACAGGCATTTATCGGCCTACATCCATGTGTGGTTCAAATCCCATTGTACCTCCGCTGCACCTCTATGGTTCAAGGCATAGATTGTTACCGAGCCACTGACGTCGCGGGTAGAATCAGGAATAATTTTTGCTTGTCCCAAGATGCAGCCCACCACCCCGGCGCTGCGCCTGGCGAAACTCCTACCCGGAGCGACGCATTTGTTTACGGAGATACATGATGTCTACCTCCCCCGTCACGCTGATGGTGGCGCGCCGCGTCGCCGATGGGCGTTATCAGGACCTGATGGTCTGGTTGCGCGAAGGCGAACAACTGGCCACCGACTTCCCCGGTTACCTGGGCTCCGGCGTGCTCGCTCCGCCGCCCGACGATAACGAATTCCAGATCATCTTCCGCTTCGCCGACGAGCCGACGCTGCACGCCTGGGAGCACTCGGCTTCGCGTACCGCCTGGCTGGCCCGTGGCAGCGATCTGTTCGCTCACCCGAAGGAACATCGGGTGAGCGGCATCGAAGGCTGGTTCGGTGCAGCGGGACAACGCCCGCCGCGCTGGAAACAGGCAGTTGCGATCTGGCTGGCGTTTTTTCCGGTGTCGCTGTTGTTCAATTTTGTACTTGGGCCGTTGCTGAGTGAGATGACGCTGTTGCCTCGCGTGCTGATCAGCACCCTGTGCCTGACGCCGTTGATGGTCTATTTCTTCATTCCGTTGTCGACCCGTTTGTTGGCCAATTGGTTGAATGGCACATCTGCACGACCGTTGCCTATTCGACCGTCCACCCAAAACCGCTGAAATAGGTAGACCGCCCGCGTCGCTGGTATAGTTTTGCTCTTACCGCGATGCGAGCCGTTCATGACTTCTACCGCAGCCCCCATTCTCATCACCGGTGCCGGCCAACGTGTCGGCCTGCATTGCGCGCAGCGCTTGCTCGAAGACGGTCATCGGGTGATTTTCAGTTACCGCAGTGAACGTCCCGGCGTGCAAACCCTGCGTGACCTGGGGGCGATCGGGCTGTTCGCGGACTTCTCCAGCGAAGCAGGGATCGTCACCTTCATCAGTGAACTGAAAACCCATACCGACAGCCTGCGAGCGATAATCCACAACGCCTCCGAATGGCTGGCCGAAACACCGGACACCGATGCCACGGCCTTCACCCGCATGTTCAGCGTGCACATGCTGGCGCCTTACCTGATCAACCTGCACTGCGCCGACCTGCTCGAACGCTCGAGCCCCGCCGACATCGTGCACATCAGCGATGACGTGACCCGCAAGGGCAGCAGCAAGCACATCGGCTACTGCGCCAGCAAAGCCGGGCTCGACAGCCTGACCCTGTCCTTCGCCGCCAAATATGCGCCCGGCATCAAGGTCAACGGAATCGCCCCCGCCCTGCTACTGTTCAATCCCGACGATGATGCGGCCTATCGCGCCAAGGCACTGGCCAAATCCGCGCTGGGCATCGAACCTGGCAGCGAAGTGATCTATCAGAGCCTGCGTTATCTGCTCGACAACCCTTATGTCACCGGCACCACCCTGACCGTCAACGGCGGAAGGCACATCAAATAAGTGTCCCTGAGGAACTTCCATGACGCTTTCGCTACCCCATAATCGCCTGTCACAGAGTTATCGCGAGATCCTCATCGGGCTCGGAGAGAACCCAGATCGCGAAGGCCTGCGTGATACGCCGCTGCGCGCGGCCAAAGCCATGCAGTACCTGTGTCATGGTTACGAGCAAAGTGTCGAGGAAATCATCAACGGCGCCTTGTTCGCGTCCGACAACGATGAAATGGTGATCGTCGACAACATCGAGCTGTATTCGCTGTGCGAACATCACATGCTGCCCTTCATCGGCAAGGCGCATGTGGCTTATATTCCAACGGGCAAGGTGCTGGGGCTGTCGAAGATTGCGCGGCTGGTGGACATGTTCGCCCGTCGCCTGCAGATCCAGGAAAACCTCACCCGGCAAATCGCCGACGCCGTGCAACAGGTGACCGGCGCGGCCGGCGTCGCCGTGGTCATCGAAGCGCAGCACATGTGCATGATGATGCGCGGCGTCGAAAAACAGAATTCGACCATGAACACCTCGGTGATGCTCGGCGCCTTTCGCGAGTCGAGCAACACCCGCCAGGAGTTCCTGCAATTGATTGGACGGAGCAAGTAGCAATGCCACAACTTCAACCAGGCATGGCGCGCATCCGGGTCAAGGACCTGTGCCTGCGCACCTACATCGGCATCAACGAGGATGAAATCCTCAACAAGCAGGATGTGCTGATCAACCTCACCATTCTGTACGCAGCCCAGGAAGCGGTGCGCGACAACGATATCGATCACGCGCTGAACTACCGCACCATCACCAAGGCGATCATCGCCCACGTGGAAGGCAATCGTTTTGCCCTGCTCGAACGCCTGACCCAGGAGTTGCTGGACCTGGTCATGGCCAACGAGTCGGTACTGTACGCCGAAGTCGAAGTCGACAAGCCCCACGCCCTGCGATTCGCCGAGTCGGTGTCGATAACGCTTGCAGCGAGCCGCTAGCTTCAAGCTTCAAGCCGCAAGCTGTAAACTTCACCTCACCGCCAACCATCTTGCAGCTTGAAGCTTGCCGCTTGAAGCTGTCTCACAGAGCCCCCCATGACCGATCAAGAACGCCTTGAGCTCGAAGCCGCCGCCTTCCGCCGGCTGGTGGCCCACCTGGACAGCCGCAAGGATGTGCAGAACATCGACCTGATGAACCTTTCCGGTTTCTGCCGCAACTGCCTGTCCAAGTGGTACAAGGCCGCGGCCGACGAGCGCCAGATCGAGGTCAGCCTCGATGACGCCCGCGAAGTGGTCTACGGCATGCCGTACGCCGAGTGGAAAGCCCAATTTCAGCAAGAAGCCAGCGCCGAACAACAAGCGGCGTTCGCCAAAGGAAAACCCAATGAGTGATTTGAACACCCTGCGCGCCAGCCTCAAGAGCGGCGAACACGTCTTCGCCGACACCCTGGCATTCATTGCCGCCGGTTACGACTACCAGCCCCAGGCCTTCAACAATGGCGGCGTGGAAAACGCCGCCGGGCAGAACGAAGGCTCGTGCAAGACCTTGGGCCTGGCATTGCTGGAAGGCCTGAGCGATGACGAAGCACTGCTGGCGTTCGGCGAGCATTACCGTTCGGTGCTGACGACGCCTGAGGGCAGCGATCACGGCAATATTCGTGCGTTGATGGTGCATGGCCTGGCCGGGGTGAAATTCACCCAGCAGCCCCTGACCCGCCGCTGATCCCTGTAGGAGCCGGCTTGCCGGCGAAGGCGTCCTGAGGGGTGATGCCAAATTCAAGGGCCCCTTCGCTGGCAAGCCAGCTCCTACAGGTTCTGCGTCTGTTTTTGGAATGTTCAACACATCCCGACTTTTAAGATTAACCCGCTCACTTTATTTCGTTTGCCCGCCACCGCTGCACGCGGCTTAGATAAAAGAAGCCTCCCTTCTTCCGAGCCGACTACCCATGCGCAGTGAAACCATCAGCCAGTCGATCAACATCGTTCACCCTGTCACCCTCAGCCACGGCAAAAACGCCGAGGTCTGGGACACCGATGGCAAGCGCTACATCGACTTCGTCGGCGGCATCGGCGTGTTGAACCTCGGCCATTGCCATCCGCGCATCGTCGATGCCATCCGCGAACAGGCCACCCGACTGACCCACTACGCCTTCAACGCCGCGCCCCATACGCCCTACATCGACCTGATGGACCGCCTCAGCGCCTTTATCCCGGTCGATTACCCGGTCAGCGGCATGCTCACCAACAGCGGCGCCGAAGCGGCGGAGAATGCGCTGAAGATCGTCCGTGGCGCGACCGGGCGTACGGGCGTGATTGCCTTTGATGGGGCATTCCACGGCAGAACGCTGGCCACCCTCAACCTCAACGGCAAGGTGGCGCCCTACAAACAGAAAGTCGGGGTGTTGCCCGGGCCGGTGTATCACCTGCCGTTCCCCAGCCGGGACAACGGCGTGACCTGTGCCGAGGCCCTGAAAGCCATGGAGCGCCTGTTCAGCGTCGAGATCGATGTTGCGGACGTGGCCTGCTTCATCGTCGAGCCGGTGCAGGGCGAAGCGGGTTTCCTGGCCATGGATGTCGAGTTCGCCCAGGCATTGCGCAAGTTCTGCGACGAAAAAGGCATTGTGCTGATTGCCGATGAAATCCAGTCCGGCTTCGGCCGCACTGGCCAGCGCTTTGCATTCTCGCGACTGGGCATCGAACCGGACCTGATCCTGCTGGGCAAGAGCATCGCCGGCGGTGTGCCGCTGGGTGCGGTGGTCGGGCGCAAGGCGCTGCTGGATAACTTGCCCAAGGGCGGGCTCGGTGGCACCTATTCCGGCAACCCTATCGCTTGCGCTGCTGCGCTGGCGACCCTGGACGAAATGACTGACGCCAATCTGCAGGCCTGGGGTTCGCAACAGGAAGAAGCGATTGTCAGTCGCTACGAAAGCTGGCGCGATCGTAATCTGTCACCGTTCCTTGGCCGCCTGACCGGCGTTGGCGCGATGCGCGGCATTGAACTGGCCAACGCTGACGGCACACCGGCTTCAGCTCAGTTGACGCAACTGCTGGCCCTGGCGCGGGACGCCGGTTTATTGCTGATGCCCAGCGGCAAGTCGCGCCACATCATTCGCTTGCTGGCGCCATTGACCACCGAATCTTCGGTGCTGGAGGAAGGCCTGGACATCCTTGAGGCGTGCCTCACCAAACTGACCTGAACACAAACCCAATGTGGGAGCGGGCTTGGTCCGGGCGGCGTTCCGACGAAGGCGTCGTGTCAGGCAACCTGTTTATCAACTGTCACACCGGCTTCGCGAGCAAGCCCGCTCCCACAGGGGATAGCATTCAGGCATGAATTGCAGATAGAAAAAAACCGGCCGAAGCCGGTTTTTTTACCAACGCAGAATCAAGCGTTCTGCAGATTGTCCAGGTAACGCTCGGCATCCAGTGCCGCCATGCAACCGGCGCCAGCGGAGGTGATCGCCTGGCGGTAGACGTGGTCGGCCACGTCGCCGGCGGCGAAGATGCCTTCGAGGTTGGTCGCAGTGGCGTTGCCGTCACGGCCGCCGTGCACCACCAGGTAACCGTCTTTCAGGGTCAACTGGCCTTCGAACAACGAAGTGTTCGGGGTGTGGCCGATGGCGATGAACACGCCGTCGACTTTGATCTCGTCGAAGCTGCCGTCGTTGTTCTTCAGGCGGGCACCGGTCACGCCCATGTTGTCGCCCAGGACTTCGTCCAGGTTCGCGTTCAACTTCAGGATGATCTTGCCTTCAGCCACGCGGGCATTGAGCTTGTCGATCAGGATCTTCTCGGCGCGGAAGGTTTCGCGACGGTGGATCAGGGTCACGGTGCTGGCGATGTTGGCCAGGTACAGTGCCTCTTCGACAGCGGTGTTGCCGCCACCGACCACGGCCACTGGCTTGTTGCGGTAGAAGAAACCGTCGCAGGTCGCGCAGGCCGAAACGCCTTTGCCCATGAATGCTTCTTCCGATGGCAGGCCCAGGTAACGAGCGCTGGCGCCGGTGGCGATGATCAGGGCGTCGCAGGTGTAGGTCGCGCTGTCGCCGGTCAGGGTGTACGGCTTGGCAGCGAAATCCACGGCATTGATGTGATCGAACACGATCTCGGTTTCAAAGCGCTCGGCGTGCTCGCGCATCCGCTCCATCAGCGCCGGGCCGGTCAGACCATGGACGTCGCCCGGCCAGTTGTCGACTTCGGTGGTGGTGGTCAATTGACCGCCGGCCTGCATGCCGGTGATCAAGAGTGGCTTGAGGTTGGCACGGGCGGCATAGACGGCGGCGCTGTAACCGGCAGGGCCGGAACCGAGAATAATCACTCGCGAATGACGGACTTCAGACATGACCTGCTCCTGTTGACCGGCCCGGAATACCTGGCGCGGAACGCCGGATGACCGGCGGGAATAAAAAAGGACCATTGAAAGCACTTGGGGAAGGCTTGAACTCGACAGTCCTGTAAAAAGTTGGGTGCAGCGTATCGAGGGGGCGAAGATTAAGGAAATACCGTTTAACAATCCAGCTCATAGGTGGTCTCTATCCCTACTGAGTGATGATCGGGACGCCTTTGTTACAGTTAATGTCGATGTCGCTGTCGCGCTTTCGCCGGTCAGGCAAAGCCGGTAAGGTCGGCGCGTTTTCCTTTGTTCGGAGCACCCTATGCCCGCCCCTGTACTGTCCGGCCCGCAATACCTGCGTGAAGGCCTGAAACTGGTGCTCAGCCCCAGCCTGCGCCTTTTTGTATTACTGCCACTGGTGATCAACCTGGTGCTGTTCGTCGGATTGATCTATCTGGCCGGCCATCAGTTCAGCCTGTGGGTCGATACGCTGATGCCGTCCCTGCCCGACTGGCTGGGCTTCCTCAACTATGTGCTGTGGCCGTTGTTCGTGGTGCTGGTGGTGTTGATGGTGTTCTTCACCTTCACCATGCTCGCCAACGTCATCGCCGCGCCGTTCAACGGCTTCCTGGCGGAAAAGGTCGAAGTGGTGGTGCGCGGCACCGACGACTTCCCGGCCTTCAGCTGGGGCGAGCTGATCGCCATGATCCCGCGCACCCTGGCCCGGGAAATGCGCAAGCTCGGTTACTTCCTGCCCCGGGCGCTCGGGCTGTTCATCCTGTCGTTCATCCCGGTGGTGAACATCATTGCGGCGCCGCTGTGGCTGCTGTTCGGGGTGTGGATGATGGCGATCCAGTACATCGACTACCCGGCGGACAACCACAAGCTCGGCTGGAACGAGATGCTCGCCTGGCTGCGCCAGAAGCGCTGGCAAAGCATGAGCTTTGGCGGGATCGTCTACCTGGTGCTGCTGATTCCGGTGGTGAATATCCTGATGATGCCGGCGGCCGTGGCCGGCGCGACCTTGTTCTGGGTGCGCGAGCGTGGGGCGGAGAATCTGGTGACCCAGCGCTGAGTCGGTCACAAATCCATCATCCTGTCGTCACAACGCCGACATGGCCTCAGGCCACACTGAGGTCATGACGACAGCTCTGCATATCACCCTGATCACCGAAACCTTCCCTCCGGAAATCAATGGCGTGGCCAACACCCTTGGGCGCCTGTGCGACGGTTTGCGCGCGCGCGGGCATCAGGTGGAACTGGTGCGACCTCGCCAGGGTTGCGATCAATCGGCGAGCAGCGACGATGAGTTGCTGCTGTGCCGAGGCTGGCCACTGCCGGGCTATCCCGGGCTGCAATGGGGGCAGTCGTCGATGCACAAGCTGCTGCGGCGCTGGAAGCGCCATCGCCCGGATGTGCTGTATATCGCCACCGAAGGACCGCTCGGCCTGTCGGCCTTGCGCGCCGCACGACGCCTGGGCATCTCGGTGGTCAGCGGCTTTCACACCAACTTCCAGCAGTACTCCAGCCAGTACGGCTTCAGCTTGCTGTCTCGCCTGCTGACCCACTACCTGCGCTGGTTCCACAATCGCTCGAACCTGACGCTGGTGCCCAGTGTCAGCCAGCGCATGGAGCTGGAACGTCGGCATTTCGAGCGCCTGGCGTTGCTGTCCCGCGGGGTCGACAGCCAGTTGTTTCACCCGGCCAAACGCTTGAATGCGCTGCGCGATCAATGGGGGCTGGGGGAAAAAGACATCGCCGTCATCCATGTAGGACGGTTGGCTGCGGAGAAAAACCTCGGGTTGCTCAAACGCTGTTTCGACACGCTCAAGGCTACTTATCCACAGCGCACCTTGAAGCTGATTGTGGTGGGCGATGGCCCGCAGCGTCTGCAGATGGAAAGCGAATTACCGGAAGCGATTTTCTGTGGGGCACAACGAGGCGAAGCCCTGGCCAGTCATTATGCGTCGGGGGATGTGTTTGTGTTTCCGAGCCTGACCGAAACCTTCGGCAATGTAGTGCTTGAGGCGCTGGCCTCGGGGCTGGGGGTGGTGGCTTACGACCAGGCGGCAGCGGCGCAGCATATTCGCCATGGCTACAACGGTGTGCTGGCGATGCCGGGGGATGAGGAGGCGTTCTGCGATGCCGCGGTGTGGTTGCTGGAGAAGCGCGAAAACTTGCGTTGTCTGCGGCTCAATGCGCGCCAGCATGCGAGTCGCCAGGGTTGGGCGGCGATCATTGAACAGTTCGAGGGGCAGTTGCGAGGGGCTTGTGTTGGGGAGGTGGTGGTGCCGAATGCACCGACCTTGCCCTGAGCCTAGGGTGACATTGGGTCAGTCATCGCCAGCAGGCTGGCTCCCACAGGTTCTGTGTACACCACAGAAACCATGTGGGAGCCAGCCTGCTGGCGATGGGGCCCTTACGGACTCGACTTAAACCAGCGTCATCAACGCTTCACGGCTGAACGGCAGGATGTCTTCCTCGCGACCGTCACGCACTTTCTGTGCCCAGTCCGGGTCCACCAACAGCGCACGCCCCACCGCCACCAGATCGAACTCGTCGTTATTCAGACGCTCCAGCAGTTTTTCCAGGCTGGCCGGCTGCGCCACCTTGTCGGTGTTGACCATGAACTGCAGGAACTCGCCGTCCAGGCCAACGCTGCCCACGGTGATGGTTGGCTTGCCGGTGAGTTTGCGCGTCCAGCCTGCCAGGTTCAGTTCGGAACCGTCGAACTCCGGCTCCCAGAAACGGCGTGTCGAGCAGTGGAAAATATCCACGCCAGCGTCGGCCAAGGGCTTGAGGAAATCGCCCAAGGCCTCTGGCGTCTGCACCAGGCGCGCGGTGTAGTCCTGCTGCTTCCACTGGGAGAAGCGGAAGATGATCGGGAAGCCTTCGCCAACCGCGGCACGTACCGCCTGGATCAATTCGATGGCGAAACGCGAGCGGTTGGCCAGGCTGCCGCCGTATTCGTCGGAGCGCTGGTTGCTGCCTTCCCAGAAGAACTGGTCGACCAGGTAACCGTGGGCACCGTGGATTTCCACGCCATCCATGCCAATGCTCTGGGCATCCTTCGCCGCTTGGGCGAACGCGGCAATCACGTCCTGAATGTCCTGTTTGGTCATGCCGTGAACCACGACCTGGCCGTCCTTCACTTTTTCCGATGGACCGTAACCTGGCACGCTGGCGTCCGGCTCGGTGCCGATGCGACGCACGCTGCCGACATGCCACAGTTGCGGAACGATCTTGCCGCCCTCGGCGTGAACCGCATCGACGACTTTCTTCCAGCCGGCCAGGGCCGCTTCACCGTAGAAATGCGGAACGTTCGGGTAGCCGTTCGAAGCCTTGTGCCCGACTGTGGTGCCTTCGGTGATGATCAAGCCCACGCCGGCGGCGGCGCGACGACGGTAGTACTCGATCACTTTGGAATTGGGTACGCCGCCCGGCGAAAACGAACGGGTCATCGGCGCCATGACCACACGGGTCGGCAGTTCGAGGGTGCCGAGGTGGAACGGTTTGAACAGGGCTTTAACGGGCATTTGGACGCTCCACGGAAGAATGACTTTATGACGGCGATAATATGGAGAGTCCGACGCCTTGAACAGCATTATTGATCAGCGTGATTAAGGGTCAGAAGGAGGGAACACTGTAGGAGCGAGCTTGCTCGCGATGAACCTGAGAACGCTGCGGGGTGTCAGGCTGGCAGCGTTATCGTTAACGACCATCGCGAGCAAGCTCGCTCCTACAGGGGGGGTATCAGGCCAGGGCTTTTTCGATCGCCTGAACCACACTCGGATCATCCGGCGCCGTACGTGGCGAGAACCGCGCCAGCACACGACCGTCTTTACCCAGCAGGAATTTCTCGAAGTTCCAGGTAATGTCGCCGGGGAACTCCGCGCCCTCGCCCGCCAGCAGCTTGTACAGCTGATGACGCTCGTGACCGTTGACTTCCAGCTTGCTGGACAACGGAAAGGTCACGCCATAGTTGAGGTTGCAGAAGTCCTTTATTTCCTGCTCGGTACCTGGTTCCTGCCCGGCAAACTGGTTGCACGGCAGGCCCAGCACGCTGAAACCCTTGCCTTTGTATTGCTGGTAGAGGTTTTCCAGCGCCGCGTACTGCGGGGTCAAGCCGCATTTGGAGGCCACGTTGACCACCAGCACGACGTGCCCCTTGAAAGGGGCCAGAGGGAGCGCCTGACCATCCAGGGCTGTCAAATTAAGTTCGTGAAAAGCACTCATGACGTACTCCAGATTCCCGTGTTCTTCTCGAAACAGCCACTTGGTGGTGTCGCCTGGAACAGCCGCAGACTAAAAAGGCGCCCTCGGGGCGCCTCTCCAGCTATCTGAGCTTAGCGCAGAAATCAGTGGTGATGGCCACCTTCGCCATGGACGTGACCATGGGCGATTTCTTCCTGGCTGGCATCACGGATGTTGATGATCTTGACCTGGAAGTTCAGGCGCTGACCAGCCAACGGGTGGTTGCCGTCTACGGTGACGTCGTCGCCGTCCAGATCGCGGATGGTCACGATCTGCATCTGGCCATCCGGAGCGGAAGCGTGGAACTGCATGCCCACTTCCAGCTCATCAACGCCTTCGAACATGCTGCGGCTCAGGGTGCTGACCAGTTCGGCAGCGTACTCGCCGTAGGCATCTTCCGGTTCAACGGCCACGGTCAGCTCGTCGCCGACTGCTTTGCCTTCCAGGGCTTTTTCCAGGCCCGGGATGATGTTGCCTGCGCCTTGCAGGTAGACCAGCGGCGCGCCGCCGGCTGAGCTGTCGATGACCTCACCAGCGTCGTTGGTCAGGGTATAGTCGATGGAGACAGCCTTATTGGCGGCGATCAGCATGGGGCGAGACCTTTTGCATAAGAATATTGAAAGACCCAGTTTAGCGAAGCAATCGCCCGAAAGCGAACACAACCCGGACAGACGGGATTCGACGATCACGGGCTTTCATCAGGATGAAGACGGCCACTGGGTGGTCGAGCTTTCCTGCGGCCACACCCAGCACCTGCGGCACCAGCCACCCTGGCAATCCCGAGCCTGGGTCCTGGACCCTGCGCAACGCCTTGAAAAAATAGGCCAGCGCTTTGACTGCGGTTGGTGCGCACAGGGCTCGGTTAGCGATAACCTTGGCGACTGAATTTCGGTAGATCGTCAGATATAGATGATCACCACTGCCATGCACCTCTAGAGAATCCGCATGCAAACTTTTTTTATCGCACCCACCGATTTTGGCGTGGGCCTGACCTCCATCAGCCTCGGGCTGGTACGCACCCTCGAGCGGGCCGGCCTCAAGGTCGGCTTTTTCAAGCCGATTGCCCAGCCCCATCCGGGCGACACCGGACCCGAGCGCTCCACCGAACTGGTGGCGCGCACCCACGGCCTGAAGCCGCCGCAACCCTTGGGCCTGGCCCATGTCGAGCGCATGCTTGGCGATGGCCAGCTCGATGAGCTGCTCGAAGAAATCATCACCCTTTATCAGCAGGCCGCCATCGGAAAGGACGTGTTGATCGTCGAGGGCATGGTCCCGACCCGCAGCGCCAGCTATGCCGCGCGGGTCAACCTGCACCTGGCCAAGAGCCTCGATGCCGAAGTGATCCTGGTTTCGGCACCGGAAAACGAAGTACTGACCGAACTGTCCGGTCGCGTCGAACTGCAGGCGCAATTGTTCGGCGGCCCCAAGGACCCGAAAGTCCTCGGCGTGATCCTCAACAAGGTCAAGACCGACGAAAGCATGGAAGCCTTCGCCGCCCGCCTGAACGAACACTCGCCGCTGTTGCGCAGCGGCGACTTCCGTCTGCTTGGTTGCATCCCGTACCAGCCGGAGCTGAATGCGCCGCGCACGCGAGACGTGGCGGACCTGATGGGCGCCCAGGTGCTCAACGCCGGCGACTACGAAACCCGGCGCATGACCAAGATCATCATTTGCGCGCGCACCATGCGCAACACCGTGGAGCTGCTCAAGCCCGGCGTACTGGTGGTGACCCCCGGCGATCGTGACGACATCATCCTCGCCGTGAGCCTTGCGGCCATGAATGGCGTGCCCCTGGCCGGCCTGTTGCTGACCAGTGATACCCTGCCCGACCCTCGCATCATGGACTTGTGCCGTGGCGCCCTGCAGGCGGGCTTGCCAGTGTTGTCGGTGAGCACCGGCTCCTACGACACTGCCAACCAACTCAATGGCCTGAACAAGGAAATCCCGATCGACGACCGCGAGCGCGCGGAGATCATCACCGATTTCGTCGCCAGCCACCTCGACGCCAACTGGCTGCACCAGCGTTGTGGTACCCCGCGGGAAATGCGCCTGTCGCCAGCGGTGTTCCGTTACCAATTGATCCAGCGCGCACAGTCCGCCAACAAGCGCATCGTCCTGCCGGAAGGCAGCGAACCGCTGACCGTCCAGGCCGCCGCCATCTGCCAGGCCCGTGGCATTGCCCGTTGCGTGCTGCTGGCCAAACCGGCAGACGTCGAAGCCGTGGCCCGCGCCCAAGGCATCGAGCTGCCGCCAGGCCTGGAAATCCTCGACCCGGACCTGATCCGCGAGCGCTACATCGAGCCGATGGTGGCCCTGCGCAAAAGCAAAAGCCTCAACGCACCGATGGCCGAGCAGCAGCTGGAAGACACCGTGGTGATCGGCACCATGATGCTGGCGCTCGATGAAGTGGACGGCCTGGTGTCCGGGGTCATTCACTCCACCGCCAATACCATTCGCCCGGCCCTGCAGCTGATCAAGACCGCGCCGGGCTGCACCCTGGTGTCGTCGGTGTTCTTCATGCTGTTTCCCGAAGAAGTGCTGGTCTACGGCGACTGCGTGATGAACCCGCACCCGAGCGCCAGCGAGCTGGCCGAGATTGCCCTGCAAAGCGCCGACTCGGCGGCCGCGTTCGGCATCACCCCGCGGGTGGCGATGATCAGCTATTCCAGCGGTGAGTCGGCCAGCGGCGAGGAAGTCGAGAAGGTACGCGAAGCGACATTGCTCGCCCATGAGCAGCAACACTCGCTGCTGATCGACGGTCCGTTGCAGTATGACGCCGCCGCCAACGAAACCGTGGCCCGGCAACTGGCGCCGAACAGCCAGGTGGCCGGTCGCGCCACGGTGTTCGTGTTCCCCGACCTGAACACCGGCAACACCACGCACAAAGCCGTGCAGCGCAGCGCCGACTGCGTCAGCCTCGGGCCGATGCTGCAAGGCCTGCGCAAACCGGTGAACGATTTGCCGCGCGGCGCGCAGGTCGACGACATCGTCTACACCATCGCCCTGACGGCGATTCAAGCTGCCAACCGACCTATGGATGTGTAAATGCTGGATTTCCTGCCCGCGTTCTTACGCGGAGTAATCGCCGCGCTGCTGTTGGCGTTGAACACGATTTTGCTGTGCTCGTTCCTGTTCTGTGTGGCGCTGTTCAAGGTGTTGCCGTTCGCGCTCACCCAAAGCATTGCCCAATGGCTGATGAGCCATACCCATGAGGCCTGGATCAGCGTCAACAAGGGCTGGATGAACCTGGTCCGGCGCACCCGCTGGCACGTCAGCGGCCTGCAGGGCCTCGACTATCAACACTCGTACCTGGTCACCAGCAACCACCAAAGCTGGGTCGACATCCTGGTGCTGCAATACGTGCTCAATCGGCGTATCCAGCCGCTGAAGTTCTTTCTCAAGCAAGAGCTGATCTGGGTACCGGTGATTGGCCTGGCGTGGTGGGCGCTGGGCTTTCCGTTCATGAAGCGCTACTCCAAGGCCTATCTGGAAAAGCACCCTGAGAAGAAAGGCAAGGACCTGGAAACCACGCGCAAGACCTGCGCGAAATTTCGCGATAACCCGGTGGGCATCTTCAATTTCGTCGAGGGCACGCGCTTCACCGAAGGCAAGCATGCCCAGCAGAAATCGCCGTTCCGTTATTTGCTCAAACCCAAGGCTGGTGGCATTGCGTTCGTGCTGGACGCGATGGGTGAGCAACTGGAATCCATCGTCAACGTGACCATCCACTACCCGGCCGGGCGTCCCGGTTTTTGGGATTTGTTGTGCGGGAATGTGACGGATGTGGTGGTGCACTTTGAGGAGCTGAAGATTCCGCCGCAGTTCATTGGCAAGAACTATGACCAGGATGGTGAGTATCGGTTGCAGTTCCAAGGCTGGATCAACCAGTTGTGGGAAGACAAGGATGTGCTCCTGGGGCAGATGCACCACGAATATCCGAACCGACACTGATCTCCTGTGGGAGCTAGCCTGCTGGCGATAGCGGTTTCACATTCAGCAGATCTGTTGACTGATTCACCGTAATCGCCAGCAGGCTAGCTCCCACAGTTGACCGAGTAGGTCTCAATAAAAAACCCGCCGATGATCACTCATCGGCGGGTTTTTCATTTCTGGCTAAGGCTTAGATCGCGCCGCGTTTACGCAGCAGATCCAGCACTTGCTTCACGCCCTCTTCCAGCGACACGGACTGGGTGTCGATCACCAGATCGGCATCCAGCGGCACGTCGTACGGGAAGGATTCGCCCGGGATGTTATCCCCGGCCGCCGCGTAAAGGCCTTGCGGGTCACGCTCGGCGCAGACCGTCGGCGAAGCCTGGACGTAGACCGTCAGCAGACGTTCCTTGCCGATCAGTTCCCGCGCCTGTTCACGACCTTCGGCACTCGGTGCAACGAACGCCGCCAGGGTCAGCAGGCCGGCTTCGTTGAACTGACGCGCCACATGCGCGGCACGACGCCAGTTCTCGGTGCGCCCGGCGCGATCCTGTGGCAGACCTTTGTTCAGGTCGTGACGCAGGTTCTGGCCATCGAGCACGAACACCGCACGACCCAGGTCGAACAGCTTGCGCTCAACCGCATAGGCAAGGGTGCTCTTGCCCGCGCCCGACAAGCCGCTGAACAACACGGTGGCCGGTTGCTGGCCGAAGCGCTGGGCGCGTTCTTCGGTGGCAACGTGGGCCAGTTTGCCGTGGTGCGTGCTGGTGCCATGGGCCAACGGCTGGGCGACGATCATGCCGGCGCCGACGGTGCCGTTGGTCAGGCGGTCGATGATGATGAACGCACCGGTGGTGCGGTTGCTGTCGTAACCGTCGAGGGCAATCGGCGCGTCGAGCGCGATCTTGACCTTGCCGATTTCGTTCAGCTGCAACGCGCTGGCCGGGCCTTCTTCCAGGGTGTTGACGTCGACCTTGTTGACGATGCTGGCGATGGAGCCCGGCACGTAACTGGTGGCGCGCTTGATGTCGTATTTCTTGCCCGGCAGCATCGGCTCTTCGGCCATCCATACGAGCATGGCTTCGAAGCTGTCGGTCACCGGCGGCACGTTGTCGGCGTGAACCAACAGGTCGCCACGGGAGATGTCGATTTCGTCTTCCATGGTCAGGGTGACTGCCTGACCTGGACCTGCGTGTTCCAGCTCACCTTCGAAGGTGACGATGGATTTCACGCGGCTGCTCTTGCCCGACGGCAGCACCACGACTTCGTCGCCTTTCTTGACGATGCCGCTGGCCAGGGTGCCGGCGAAACCGCGGAAGTTCAGGTTCGGACGGTTGACGTACTGCACCGGGAAACGCAGGTCGGTGAAGTTGCGGTCGCCCGCCACTTCCACGGTCTCGAGGATTTCCATCAGCGACTGGCCGGTGTACCACGGCGAGCGCTCGGACTTGTTCACCACGTTGTCGCCCTTCAAGGCGGACATCGGCACGAAGTGCATGCTGGTCGGCTTGAGCTTCAGGCCTTCGGCGAACTGCAGGTAGTCGGCCTTGATCGACTCGAACACGCCCTGGTCGAAGTCCTTGAGGTCCATCTTGTTGATGGCGACGACGATGTGCTTGATGCCCAGCAACGAGGCGATGAAGCTGTGGCGGCGGGTCTGGGTCTGCACGCCGTAGCGGGCATCGACCAGGATGATCGCCAGGTCACAGGTGGAGGCACCGGTGGCCATGTTGCGGGTGTACTGCTCATGGCCGGGGGTGTCGGCGATGATGAATTTGCGCTTGGCGGTGGAGAAGTAGCGGTATGCGACATCGATGGTGATGCCTTGCTCGCGCTCGGCCTGCAGGCCATCGACCAGCAGCGCCAGGTCGATGTCTTCACCGGTGGTGCCGACTTTTTTCGAGTCGCGGGTAATGGCTTCCAGGTGATCTTCGTAGATCATCTTGGAGTCGTGCAGCAGGCGCCCGATCAGGGTGCTCTTGCCGTCGTCGACGTTACCGCAAGTCAAAAAGCGCAGCAGCTCTTTACGTTCGTGCTGGCCCAGGTAAGCGAGGATGTCCTCGCTGATCAAATCAGATGCGTGCGACATGACAACCCCTTAGAAATAACCCTGACGTTTTTTGTCTTCCATGGAGCCTGCGCCATCGTGGTCGATGACACGGCCCTGGCGCTCGGAAGTTCGCGTCAGGAGCATTTCCTGAATGATGTCCGTGAGGCTTTCGGCCTCGGACTCCACCGCGCCCGTCAACGGGTAGCAACCTAGGGTACGGAAACGCACTTTCTTTTTGACGATGCGGGCTTTGTCTTCATCGCTCAGGTGTTCGAGGATGCGCTCGTCGTCGATCATGATCAGGGTGCCGTTCTTCTCGATGACTTCACGCTCGGCGGCGAAGTACAGCGGGACGATCGGGATGCCTTCCAGGTAGATGTACTGCCAGATGTCCAGCTCGGTCCAGTTCGACAACGGGAATACGCGGATGGATTCACCCTTGTTAACCTTGCCGTTGTAGACGTTCCAAAGCTCCGGACGCTGGTTCTTCGGGTCCCAGCGGTGCTTGCTGTCGCGGAACGAGTACACGCGCTCCTTGGCACGGGATTTCTCTTCATCGCGACGGGCACCACCGAAGGCGGCGTCGAAACCATGCTTGTCCAGTGCCTGCTTCAGGCCCTCGGTCTTCATGATGTCGGTGTGCTTGGCGCTGCCGTGGGTGAACGGGTTGATGTTCTGCGCCACGCCATCCGGGTTGACGTGGGTGATCAGGTCCAGGCCCAGCTCGGCAACCATCTTGTCGCGGAAAGCGTACATCTCCTGGAATTTCCAGCGAGTGTCGACGTGCATCACCGGGAACGGCAGCTTGCCTGGGAAGAAGGCCTTGCGTGCCAGGTGCAGCATCACGGCGGAGTCTTTACCGATGGAGTACAGCATCACCGGGTTATCGAACTCGGCGGCCACCTCGCGGATGATGTGGATGCTTTCCGCCTCCAGCTGTTTCAGATGCGTCAGTTTGTCGACCATGGCTACTCACGAAATCTTTCTTATGAACGGCCAGCGGGCCGTGTTCGAGCGGGGAATCCTAGCACAGCGCCCCCTTCTAATGAGGACGCCAACTAGATCGAAAGAGCATATGAATATGCCCGCCCGTTTGGGCGCCTCGGACCTTTGTGGGAGCGGGCTTGCTCGCGAAGGCGGCGAATCAGTCAGCATAAATGTTGAATGACACACCGCATTCGCGAGCAAGCCCGCCCCCACATTTAGATCGGGTTGGGGCAATCGATGAAGATGTGTTCGAGGGCGAACCTGCGCGCCAAGTAGTCACCCAGCGCCTGCACGCCATACCGCTCGGTGGCATGGTGACCGGCGGCGATGAAGCTGATGTCGTTCTCACGGGCACTGTGGAAGGTCTGCTCGGACGCTTCCCCGCTCAGGTACAGATCGACACCCGCCAGCACCGCCTGATCGATGTAGCCCTGACCGCCACCGGTGCACCAGCCGACCCGGCGTATCATGTTGCCGCCTTCGATCAGCAAAGGTTCGCGGCCCATCACCTCGCGCACGCGGCGGGCGAAGTCCCGGGGCGTCACGGGTTCGTTCAACGAACCGACCAGGCCGACGATCTTCAAATTGTCCGGGTCCAGCGGACCTTCGACAGTGATGTCCAGCTGCCGCGCCAACTGCACGTTGTTGCCAACGTCAGGGTGCAGGTCCAGCGGCAGGTGATAGGACAGCAGGCTGATATCGTGCTTGAGCAGCGTCTTCAGGCGGCGCTGCTTCATGCCGGTGATGCACGGGTTTTCGCCTTTCCAGAAGTAGCCGTGATGCACCAGCACCAGGTCGGCGTTGGCCTCCACCGCAGCATCGAGCAAGGCCTGGCTGGCGGTGACGCCGCTGACGATGCGCATCACCTGCGGCCGGCCCTCGACCTGCAGGCCGTTGGGGCAGTAATCGGCAATTTTCGAACTGCCGAGGTAACGGTCGGCTTCTTCGACCAGGGTGCTCAGGGCGACGGCCATAAAAGACTCCTAAATATCCCGTTCAGAGGCACGCGCGGCCTCGTATAATGCGCGTCATTATGAGCGGTCTCATACCGCCTGCAACTCTCTCAGGACGTGCTTAATGCTCAAGGCGCTGCGTTTTTCCGGCTGGCCGCTGTTGGCCGGCGTGCTTGTCGCTCTGTTAATCATCCAGCGTTACCCGCAGTGGGTCGGGCTTCCAAGCCTCGACGTCAACCTGCAACAAGCCCCGCAAACCACCAGTATGCAGCAAGGCCCAGTGTCCTATGCCGACGCGGTGACCACCGCCGCGCCGTCGGTGGTGAACCTGTACACCACCAAAGTCATCAACAAACCCAATCACCCGCTATTCGAAGATCCGCAGTTTCGCCGTTTCTTCGGCGACAACTCGCCCAAGCAGAAACGCATGGAGTCGAGCCTCGGTTCCGGCGTGATCATGAGCCCGCAAGGCTACATCCTCACCAACAACCACGTGACCAGCGGTGCCGATCAGATCGTGGTGGCGCTCAAGGACGGCCGTGAAACCCTGGCAAGGGTGATCGGCAGCGATCCGGAAACCGACCTGGCGGTCCTCAAGATCGACCTGAAGAACCTGCCGTCGATCACCGTGGGCCGCTCCGACAACATCCGCATCGGCGACGTGACCCTGGCCATCGGTAACCCGTTCGGCGTCGGCCAGACCGTGACCATGGGCATCATCAGCGCCACCGGGCGCAATCAGCTGGGCCTGAACAACTACGAAGACTTCATCCAGACCGACGCCGCGATCAACCCCGGCAACTCAGGCGGTGCGCTGGTGGACGCCAACGGCAACCTGACCGGCATCAATACGGCGATTTTCTCCAAGTCCGGCGGCTCCCAGGGCATCGGCTTCGCGATTCCGGTAAAGCTGGCCATGGAAGTGATGAAATCGATCATCGAACACGGCCAGGTGATTCGCGGCTGGCTCGGTATCGAAGTGCAACCGTTGTCCCAGGAACTGGCGGAGTCGTTTGGCCTGTCGGGGCGCCCGGGCATCGTGGTCGCGGGGATTTTCCGTGACGGTCCGGCGCAAAAGGCCGGCCTGCAATTGGGCGATGTGATCCTCAGCATCGACGGCGAGCCGGCTGGCGATGGCCGTCGCTCGATGAATCAGGTGGCGCGGATCAAGCCGACCGACAAGGTCGCGATCCAGGTGATGCGCAATGGCAAGGAACTGAAGCTAACGGCTGAGATTGGCTTGCGTCCGCCGCCTGCGCCGGTCAAAGAGAAAGAAGAAAACTAAGCCGTATACAAAAACCAATGTGGGAGCGGGCTTGCTCGCGAAGGTGTGTCAGTCGACACCCATGTCGCTGACACAGCTTCGCGAGCAAGCCCACTCCCACAGGGTTTATAGGTCGCCGAGGCCGTCGATCAGCGCCTGATTCTGCTCAGGTGTACCGATCGAGATCCGCAGGAACTGGGCAATCCGCTCCTGCTTGAAGTGCCGGACAATCACGCCTTGCTCGCGCAGTTTGGCCGCCAGGCCTGCTGCATCGTGCTGGGGGTGACGGGCGAAAATGAAGTTCGCCGCCGATGGCAGTACTTCAAAGCCCTTCGCTTTCAACTGTGCAACAACCTTCTCGCGACTATCGATCACCAGGCGGCAAGTCTTGTCGAAGTACTCACGATCCTCGAACGCCGCCGCGGCCCCGACATTCGCCATCCGATCCAGCGGATAGGAGTTGAAGCTGTTCTTGATCCGCTCCAGCGCCTCGATCAGGTCCGGATGCCCCACCGCCAAGCCGACCCGCAGACCGGCCAGCGAGCGCGACTTGGACAGGGTCTGGGTCACCAGCAGGTTCGGATAACGATCCACCAGGCTGATCGCCGTCTCGCCGCCGAAATCGATGTAGGCCTCATCGACCACCACCACCGAATCCGGGCTGGCCTTGAGGATCTGCTCGATGGCATCGAGTGCCAACAGGCAACCGGTCGGTGCGTTCGGGTTGGGGAAGATGATCCCGCCGTTCGGTTTGGCGTAGTCCGCCGGGTTGATCTGGAACTGCTCGTCCAGCGGCACTGCATCGAACTGGATGCCGTACAACCCGCAGTAAACCGGGTAGAAGCTGTAGCTGATGTCCGGGAACAGCAACGGCTGATCGTGCTGCAGCAAGCCGTGGAAGATGTGCGCCAGGACTTCGTCGGAACCGTTGCCGAGAAACACCTGGTTGCTCTGCACGCCGTAGTACTGGGCCACGGCATTTTTCAGCCGATCGCTGTTCGGGTCCGGGTACAGGCGCAGGTTGTCGTTCAGTTCAGTCTGCATCGCAGCCAGGGCTTTGGGCGATGGACCGTACGGGTTTTCATTGGTGTTGAGCTTCACCAGTTTCGCCAGTTTTGGCTGTTCGCCCGGTACGTACGGCACCAGGTTCTTGACGAACGGGCTCCAGAATTTACTCATCTCAGTTCCCCTGCTTGTCGTCGATGATGCGATATTCGGCACTGCGGGCGTGGGCGGTCAGCGACTCGCCACGGGCCAGCACGGAAGCGGTTTTGCCCAGGTCGGACGCGCCCTGCTCCGAGCAAAAAATGATCGACGAACGCTTCTGGAAGTCGTACACACCCAGCGGCGACGAGAATCGCGCCGTGCCGGAAGTCGGCAACACATGGTTCGGGCCTGCGCAGTAGTCGCCCAGCGCTTCGCTGGTGTGACGGCCCATGAAGATGGCACCGGCATGGCGAATCTGCGGCAGCCAGGCCTGTGGATCGGCAACCGACAGCTCCAGGTGCTCCGGCGCGATGCGGTTGGCCACTTCGATGGCTTGCTCCATGTCGCGCACCTTGATCAGCGCACCACGGCCGTTGATCGAGGTTTCGATGATCTGGGCGCGTTCCATGGTCGGCATCAGCTTGGCGATGCTCGCGGCAACCTGGTCGAGGAACTCGGCATCCGGGCTGACCAGGATCGCCTGGGCGTCTTCATCGTGCTCGGCCTGGGAGAACAGGTCCATGGCGATCCAGTCCGGATCGGTCTTGCCGTCACACACCACGAGGATCTCCGACGGACCGGCGATCATGTCGATACCGACCTGGCCGAATACGTGGCGCTTGGCAGTGGCAACGTAGATGTTGCCCGGGCCGACCACTTTATCGACCATCGGCACGCTTTCGGTACCGTAGGCCAACGCGGCCACCGCCTGGGCACCACCGATGGTGAATACACGGTCGACACCGGCGATGCAGGCGGCAGCCAGCACAAGCTCGTTGATCTCACCGCGAGGGGTCGGCACCACCATGACCACTTCGGTCACGCCGGCAACCTTGGCCGGAATCGCGTTCATCAGCACCGACGACGGGTAGGACGCCTTGCCACCCGGCACGTACAGGCCGGCGCGATCCAGCGGCGTGACCTTCTGGCCCAGCACGGTGCCATCGGCCTCGGTGTAGCTCCAGGAGTCCTGCTTCTGCTTTTCGTGATAGCTGCGTACCCGGGCCGCGGCTTTTTCCAGGGCTTCGCGCTGGGGCACGGTAATGCGGGTCAGTGCCAGCTCCAGACGCTCGCGCGGCAGGATCAGGTCAGCCATGGACTTCACGTCCAGGCCGTCGAACTGACGGGTGAAGTCCACCAGCGCCGCGTCACCGCGCTCGCGCACGGCCTTGATGATGTCCAGCACCCGCTGATTGACCGAGTCGTCAGACACACTTTCCCAGCTCAGCAGATGATCCAGATGATGCGCGAAATCCGGGTCAGCAGCGTTGAGTCGGCGAATTGCAGTCGGTGCGGTCATAGCGAGAGCCTCATAGGATTGGCAAAAAACTCAGGCGCCCTAACTTAGCAGTCGTTTCCGCTTGGGCACCTGAGAATTCTGGCTATGAGGCGGATAGACGGGCGCGACTCAAGGCCGCGCAGGTGAATCAGCCGCGGTGTCGAGACTCCACTGCCTTGCGCAGGGTGTCGATCAACGCCTGGATACGGGCGTGCTGCATTTTCATCGAAGCCTTGTTGACGATCAGTCGGGAGCTGATGGCCGCGATGAAATCCTGTGGCTCCAGGCCGTTGGCCCGCAGCGTGTTACCGGTGTCGACCACGTCGATGATCTTGTCGGCCAGCCCGATCAGCGGCGCCAGTTCCATCGAGCCGTAGAGCTTGATGATGTCGACCTGACGGCCTTGTTCGGCGTAGTAACGCTTGGCAACGTTGACGAACTTGGTGGCGATACGCAGGCGGCCCTTGGGCTCGACTGCGCCGACCTTGCCGGCGGTCATCAACTTGCACTGGGCAATCTGCAGGTCCAGCGGCTCGTACAGGCCCTGGCCGCCGTATTCCATCAGCACGTCTTTACCGGCGACACCGAGGTCGGCGGCACCATGCTCGACATAAGTCGGCACGTCGGTGGCACGCACGATCAACAGGCGTACATCTTCCTGGGTCGTGGGGATGATCAGCTTGCGGCTCTTGTCCGGATTCTCGGTCGGCACGATGCCCGCTTCAGCCAGAAGCGGCAGGGTGTCGTCAAGGATGCGGCCCTTGGACAGTGCGATGGTCAACATGGGAAACGTCAGTCCTTATCAAGGTACTCATGCCCGGTCGCAAATGGCGCCGGACATACATCGAGGGTGTAGACCACCCTCGACTTTGAACAATTCAACGGGCACTTCCCTGTGCCCATGCAGCAGGTACTAGCCCGGAACGCGGCGGATCTTGGCGCCCAGCATCTGCAGTTTCTCTTCGATGCACTCGTAGCCACGGTCTATGTGGTAGATGCGGTCGATCAGGGTGTCGCCGTCGGCGATCAGCGCCGAGATCACCAGGCTGGCCGAGGCACGCAGGTCGGTGGCCATCACTGGCGCGCCCTTGAGCTTCTCGGTACCGGTAACGATGGCGGTGTTGCCTTCGACCTGGATCTTGGCGCCCATGCGGTGCAGTTCGTACACGTGCATGAAGCGGTTTTCGAAGATCGTCTCGATCACGGCGCCGGTGCCTTCGGCAATGGCGTTGAGGGAGATGAACTGCGCCTGCATGTCGGTCGGGAACGCCGGGTACGGAGCGGTGCGCACGTTGACGGCTTTAGGCCGCTTGCCGTGCATGTTCAGCTCGATCCAGTCTTCGCCGCAGGTGATTTCGGCACCGGCTTCGCGGAGTTTTTCCAGCACGGCTTCGAGGATGGTCGGATCGGTGTCCTTGACCTTCACACGCCCGCCGGTCACGGCCGCGGCCACCAGGTAGGTGCCGGTTTCGATACGGTCCGGCATCACCTTGTAGGTGGTGGTGTGCAGACGATCGACGCCATCGATGGTGATGGTGTCGGTGCCAGCACCGGAAACCTTGGCACCCATGGCGTTCAGGAAGTTCGCCAGGTCGACCACTTCCGGCTCGCGCGCGGCGTTAGCCAGAACGCTGCGACCCTTGGCCAAAGCGGCCGCCATCATGATGTTTTCGGTACCGGTCACACTGACGGTGTCGAAGAAGAAGTGCGCGCCACGCAGGCCGCCTTCAGGGGCCTTGGCCTTGATGTAGCCGCCTTCGACGTCGATGATCGCGCCCATGGCTTCCAGGCCACGGATGTGCAGGTCAACCGGACGCGAGCCGATGGCGCAACCGCCAGGCAGCGCGACTTCGGCTTCACCGAAGCGGGCAACCATCGGGCCCAGCACCAGGATCGACGCACGCATGGTTTTAACCAGTTCGTACGGAGCGATCAGGGTCTTGATGGTGCGCGGGTCGATTTCAACGGCCAGCTTCTCGTCGATCACCGGCTCGATGCCCATGCGACCGAACAACTCGATCATGGTGGTGATGTCGTGCAGGTGCGGCAGGTTGGCCACGGTCACGGGACCGTCGCACAGCAGGGTGGCAGCGAGAATCGGCAGTGCCGAGTTCTTTGCCCCGGAGATACGGATTTCGCCATCGAGACGAGCACCGCCAGTAATAATCAATTTATCCATAAGAATCTCGACGCCCTTGGGCTCAGGTGCGCTCGGCCCAGGCCGCGCTGCTGAAAAATTTCATAGTGACCGCATGGATGCTGCCATCGGTGATCCATGGGTTCAAATGGGCATAGATCTGCTGCTGACGCTTCACCGGGCTCAACGCCGCCAGTTCATCGCTAATCACGTTCAGCTGGAAATTGCAGCCTTCGCCCTCGACTTCTACATTCGTTCCGGGCAGCTTTCCTTCAAGAAAGCTCTTAACTTCGTTGGCCTGCATGCTCAACCTCAATCGGCGCCCTGTGCGCGCGGGTCGGACATCATACAAAAAAGCCCCGCGCCTGCGAACCCCGGGAAGCAGGACTCTGACGGGGGGCTTCCTTATAGATGCGGGTTAGGGATGCGCCAACAGCTCGGTCAGCTCACTGACCTGGGCTATTTCGCGCATATCTTCTGGCATCCCGCGGATGCTCAGCGCCTTGCCGGCCGCCTGGGCATCACGCATGAAACACAACAGCAACGACAGACCGACGCTGCTGGACTTCTCCACCGCTGAACAATCGACCACCACGGCCGCGGCCTTGCTGGAGTTAATCAGCGACTGCCCCTGCCGGCGCAGTTCCGGACCGGTTCGATAATCCAGCACACCGCTGAGCCGCAGCTCGCCGGCCTCGTCCATGCGGACCGCCGACTCACTCATTGGGTCTGTTTCTCGGTGGATTCCTTGGCCTTGGCGACTTCCCCTGCCCAACCATTGATGGTTTTGTCCAGGTCGTTGCCATTGCGCTGCATCGCATCAGCGAACTGATCACGGAACAGCTTGCCAATGTTGATGCCGTTGATGATGACGTTACGCAGCTTCCACTCGCCGCCGACCTTCTCCAGCGTGTAGGACACAGGATAGATCGCGCCGTTGCTGCCCTTGACCGTCATGCCGACGCTGGTACGTTCGCCCGACTCGTCCTTGGCAGGGTCAACGGTGATGCCCTGGTTGTTGTACTCGAGCAGGGCATTGCCATAGAACTGGAACAGACCCTTCTTGAAGTTTTCTTCAAAGGTCTTCATTTGCGCAGGTGTGGCTTTGCGCGAGTACTTGACCGTCATGATGCTCTTGGAAATGCCCTCGGCATCCACCACCGGGCCGACAATGCTGTTGAGCGCTGCATAGAAGTCCTGCGGATCCTGCTTGTACTTCTCTTTGTTGGCGGCCAGGTCGGCCAGCAACCGGTTGGTAGTGTCCTGGACCAGTTCGTGCGCGGAAGGTGCCGCCACGGCGTTAGCCACCAACGGCAAGGCCGCGAGCAAAACCAACAGGCCACGTCGCAAGGTAGAGATCATTCAAAAGCTCCTCATTTGGCGTCTTTGCTAACGGTATTGAGCAGGAATTTACCGATCAGGTCCTCGAGCACCAGCGACGACTGGGTGTCATGGATGGTCCCGCCATCCTTGAGCAGGGCTTCTTCCCCACCCACGCTGATACCGATGTACTTCTCGCCCAACAGGCCAGCGGTCAGGATAGATGCAGTGGAGTCTGCCGGTAGATTATCTACACGCTTCTCCAGCTGCATGGTCACCCGACCAGTGAAACTGTCGCGGTCCAGATCGATTGCCGTGACCTTGCCGATGGTCACACCGGCCATGGTCACCTTGGCTCTGACAGTCAATCCGGCGATATTGTCGAAATACGCATAAAGTTTATAGGTTTCGGTGTTCGGGCTCGGGGACAGGCCACTGACCCGCAACGCCAGCAACAGCAAAGCCAGGATGCCAGCCAGCAAGAAAAGGCCGACACCGATTTCCAGGGTGCGGTTTTGCATCAGAAATCTCCAAACATCAAGGCGGTCAGAATAAAGTCCAGGCCGAGCACAGCCAAAGAGGCATACACCACGGTCTTGGTAGTGGCACGACTGATCCCTTCTGAAGTGGGCTCACAGTCATAGCCTTGGAATACGGCGATCCAGGTCACGACAAAGGCAAAGACCATGCTTTTGATGATGCCGTTGAGCACATCGTCGGCAAACGTCACGCTGTTCTGCATGTTCGCCCAGTAGGAGCCGTCATAGACACCCAGCCAGTCGACGGCCACCCAGGAACCGCCCCAGATACCCACCACGCTGAAAATCATCGCCAGCACCGGCAAGGAAATGAAGCCGGCCCACAGGCGCGGGGCAATGATGTACTTGAGCGGGTCCACCCCGATCATTTCCAGGCTGGAGAGCTGTTCGGTGGACTTCATGTTGCCGATTTCCGCCGTCAGCGCCGAACCGGCACGCCCGGCGAACAGCAATGCGGTGACCACCGGCCCCAGTTCACGCAGCAGCGTCAGCGCCACCATCTGCCCCACCGCCTGCTCCGAACCGTAGCTGGACAGGATGTTGAAGCCCTGGAGCGCCAGCACCATGCCGATGAATATCCCGGAGACCACGATGATCACCAGGGACATTACCCCCACCGAATGCAGTTGCTTGACCAGCAGGCCAAACCCGCCACCGATCCCCCCGCGTCCCAGCAGTGCATGAAACAGGAAAATCGAGGAGCGCCCGAACACCGCCAGCACATCGATGCCCGCGTGGCCGAACCGGCGCACCCTTTCCAACAGTGAAATCTTGCGCATCAACGCTTCCCCAGAAGATCTGCGCGGTAATCCGTCGCTGGAAAGTGATAGGCGACCGGACCGTCGGGCTCGCCTGTCATGAATTGACGGATACGCGGCTCGTCCGAGTTCATCAGTTCGTCGGGCGTGCCCTGCCCCAATACCTGGCCATCGCCCACCACATAGATGTAGTCGGCAATGCTGGCGGTTTCGGCCAGGTCATGGGACACCACGATACTGGTAATGCCCAGCGCATCGTTGAGCAAGCGGATCAGACGCACCAGCACACCCATGGCAATGGGGTCCTGGCCGACAAAAGGCTCGTCATACATGAGAATCTGTGGATCGAGCGCAATCGCCCGCGCCAGTGCGACGCGACGTTTCATGCCGCCGGACAGCTCGTCGGGCATCAGGTCGATGGCGCCACGCAACCCCACGGCCTGCAATTTGAGCAGGACGATGTCGCGGATCATTTCTTCGGGCAGCCCGGTATGAACGCGCAACGGGAAGGCGACGTTCTCGAAGACATCGAGGTCGGTAAACAGTGCGCCACTCTGAAACAGCACACCCATGTGCTTGCGTGCATCGAACAGATCACTGCGCGACAACGCCGGCAGGTTCTGGCCATTGACCCAGACTTCGCCACTGGCAGGCCGCAACTGCGCGCCCATCAGGCGCAACAGCGTGGTCTTGCCACATCCGGAAGGCCCCATGATGCCGGTGACCTTGCCGCGCGGGATGCGGATATCAATGTTATTGAAAATGCTGCGCGTACCGCGCTTGAAGGTCAGTCCCTTCAGCTCGACCGCGTAGGCGTTATCGGCGCTCATCTAAACTCCTTGCGATGCAGCCTCACACTCGGACGCCTGGCTTCCTGACAAAAGCACACTACCTCCTGGGCGGGCCGAACTGGCGGCGAACTATATCACTGCAAGCGGCACGCGCCCAAGGCCAATGCCGGGCCATGTTCAGCAACATGACAGCCAGGAAGGCTCAATCCAGAGGGGATTAGGTAACAATGAATGACAATGGGCAACGAACTTGCGTGAGGGTTTGAACCATACCGGCTATAATCGCCGCCTTTTCATCAGGCTAAACATTTTCGAAATGAGCCAATCCAGCGACCTGATCAAGTCAGCACAACGCACCATCCGCCTCGAAGTGGAAGCCGTAAAAGGCTTGCTGCCCCGTATCGACGCGGATTTCGTGCGCGCCTGCGAAATGATTCTGGCCAGCAAAGGCCGTGTCGTCGTGGTCGGCATGGGCAAATCGGGGCATATCGGCAACAAGATCGCCGCGACGCTGGCCAGTACCGGCACCACGGCCTTTTTCGTGCACCCCGCCGAGGCCAGCCATGGCGACATGGGCATGATCACCCGCGACGACATCATCCTGGCGCTGTCGAATTCCGGCTCAACCAATGAAATCGTCACCCTGTTGCCACTGATCAAGCGCCTGGGCATCCAGTTGATCAGCATGACCGGCAAGCCCAACTCACCGCTGGCCAAGGCCGCCGAGGTCAACCTGAATGTGCATGTCGAGCATGAAGCCTGCCCGCTGAACCTCGCGCCCACCTCGTCGACGACCGCCGCGCTGGTCATGGGCGATGCCCTGGCCGTTGCACTGCTGGAAGCCCGCGGTTTTACCGCCGAGGATTTCGCCTTTTCCCACCCGGGCGGTGCATTGGGCCGACGCCTGCTGCTGAAAGTCGAAAACGTCATGCACGCCGGGCAGGAGCTGCCGCAAGTACAACGCGGCACCCTGCTCAAGGATGCGCTGATGGAAATGACCCGCAAAGGCCTGGGCATGACCGTGGTGCTCGAGGCCGATGGCAAGCTGGCCGGGATCTTCACCGACGGTGATTTGCGTCGCACGCTGGACCGCAGTATCGACATCCACAGCGCCACCATCGATCAGGTCATGACAGCCCACGGCAAGACCGCCCGCGCCGAAATGCTCGCCGCCGAGGCCCTGAAAATAATGGAAGATCACAAAATCAACGCGCTGGTCGTGGTCGACAGCGAAGATCGCCCGGTCGGCGCCTTGAACATGCACGACTTGCTGCGTGCGGGAGTAATGTAATGAGCGCTGACCTGCTGCAACGCGGCAAACAGATCAAGCTGGCGGTGTTCGATGTCGACGGCGTCCTGACCGACGGGCGCCTGTACTTCCTCGAAGACGGCAGCGAATTCAAGACCTTCAACACACTCGACGGCCAGGGCATCAAGATGCTGATGGCGGCCGGCGTGCAAACCGCCATCATCAGCGGGCGCAAGACCCCGGTGGTCGAGCGACGGGCGAAGAACCTCGGCATCCCCCACCTGTATCAGGGCCGCGAGGACAAACTGGTGGTGCTCGACGAGCTTCTTGGCCAACTCGGCCTAAGCTATGAGCAGGTCGCCTACCTCGGAGACGATTTGCCGGACCTGCCAGTGATCCGCCGCGTCGGCCTGGGCATGGCCGTGGCCAATGCCGCCAGCTTCGTGCGCGAGCACGCTCACGGCATCACCCAGGCCCGAGGTGGCGAAGGTGCCGCCCGTGAATTCTGCGAATTGATCCTGCGCGCCCAAGGCCGTCTCGATGAGGCTAACGCCGCGTACCTGTGAGCCAGATAATGCTAAGTAAAAAGTTTCGCAACATACTGGTGTTCGGTAGCATCACGGCGATTTTCGCTGCGGTCGGCTACTGGAACATCAGCCCGGAACGCTTCCTCGACAAGCCGGTCGTGCAAGTCGATGAGAGTGCGATCGACTATTACGCCACCAACGCCCACAGCGTACAGTTCCTGCCGGACGGCAGGCTGCAGTACGAGATGACGTCGGACAAGGTCGAGCACCTCAAGGCCACCGAGGTGACGCTGCTGACAAACCCCGACCTGAACATGTTCCGCGGCACCGAGTTTCCGTGGCACGTGCAGAGCGAAAAAGGCGAGGTCAATCCCGACGGCACTGAGGTCGAGTTGATCGATTCGGTACGCATTACACGTTTTGACGAGAAAAATCGCAGGACGCTGATCACCACCACTCGCATGACCGTGTTCCCGCAGCAGCAATATGCGCAGACCGAGCGAGACGTTAGAATCGACGGCGCTGGCGGTGTATCGACTGGCAAGGGAATGAAGGCGTATTTGAAAGAAAGCAGGATACACCTGCTATCGAACGTAAGAGGACAGTATGAGGCTCGTTAAAACCCTCCCTATTTTGCTCAGTCTGGGCGCTGCACTGGGAAGCGTGAGCGCCTGGGCTCTGCCGGACGATCAACAGCAGCCTATTCGCATTCAGGCCGACGATGCCCAGCTGGACGACAAGCAAGGCATCGCCACGTACAGCGGCGACGTCATCATCACCCAGGGCTCGATGAAGGTCACCGGCAATAAGGTAACGATGACCCGCGCGCCGAACGGCGACATCGACGTGGTGACCTCGGTGGGCAACCTGGCCTACTTCGAGCAAATGCAGACGGCTGGCGACTCCAAGCCGGTGCAGGGCTGGGGCGTGACCATCCAGTACCTCGCTCCGCAAAACCGCGTCGTGCTGATCGACAAGGCCAAAGTCATCGACAAGGACAACAACGTCACCCAAGGCGAGAAAATCGTCTATGACACCGAGAAGAAACTGGCCAGCGCCGGTCGCGCCACAGGCAGCAAGGTGACCGAGTCGCGTCCGCGCATCGACATGGTGATCCAGCCGAAAAAGAAAACCGACGAGCAAAAGGCCCCGTAATGGCAACTCTGAAAGCCCAGCACCTGGCCAAGAGCTACAAGAGCCGCCAGGTCGTGCGTGACGTCAGCCTGTCCATCGACAGCGGCCAGATCGTCGGCCTGCTCGGCCCCAACGGCGCCGGCAAGACCACCTGCTTCTACATGATCGTCGGCCTGGTACAGGCCGATCAGGGCCGCGTGCTGATCGATGACCTCGACGTCAGCCACCAGCCGATGCACGGTCGCGCCAAGGCGGGTATCGGCTATCTGCCACAGGAAGCGTCGATCTTCCGCAAACTGTCGGTGGCCGACAACATCATGGCCATCCTCGAGACCCGCAAGGAACTCGACAAGGCCGGCCGCCGCAAGGAACTGGAAAGCCTGCTGCAGGAATTCCACATCAGCCACATCCGCGACAACCTCGGCATGAGCCTGTCCGGCGGCGAGCGCCGCCGCGTGGAAATCGCCCGGGCACTGGCCACCAACCCGAAATTCATCCTGCTCGACGAACCGTTCGCCGGCGTCGACCCGATTTCGGTGGGCGACATCAAGCAGATCATCCATCACCTCAAGGCCAAGGGCATCGGCGTGCTGATCACCGACCACAACGTCCGTGAAACCCTGGATATCTGCGAAACCGCCTACATCGTCAACGATGGCCAACTGATCGCCGAAGGTGACGCTGAAACCATCCTGGCCAATGACCTGGTCAAGGAAGTGTACCTGGGGCACGAATTCCGTCTGTAAGCGTCGAGGTGTCCGGCGGGTCGACCGAGCGCTCGGCGCAATAAAAAATCAACCTTTTTTTATTGTTACAGCGCTCTAGGCAAACGCCGCGGTTTCGGGCATATAATTTGCTTATGTTTGGCGCTCCGGCGCCCTGTAGTGGATGGCGCATGTGCGCCGGCGAATAAGGTGTTAAGCCCCTGCCATGAAACCATCGCTAGTCTTGAGAATGGGCCAGCAGCTGACGATGACACCGCAGCTGCAACAGGCCATCCGCCTGCTCCAATTGTCGACCCTGGACCTGCAACAGGAAATCCAGGAGGCCCTGGAGTCCAACCCGATGCTCGAGCGCCAGGAAGAAGGCGACGACTTCGACAATTCCGACCCGCTGGCCGACAACGCCGAACACAAGCCCAGTACCGACATCCAGGAACCCTCTTACCAGGAAACCGCCCCGACGGTCGATAACCTCGAGGAAGGCGACTGGAACGAGCGCATTCCTAACGAACTGCCGGTCGACACCGCCTGGGAAGACGTGTACCAGACCAGTGCCAGCAGCCTGCCGAGCAACGATGACGACGAGTGGGACTTCACCACCCGCACATCGGCGGGCGAGAGCCTGCAAAGCCACCTGCTGTGGCAATTGAACCTGGCACCGATGTCCGACACCGATCGCCTGATCGCCGTGACCCTGATCGACTGCATCAACAACCAGGGTTATCTGGACGAGACGCTGGAGGAGATCCTCGAAGCCTTCGATCCGGAACTGGACATCGAACTGGACGAAATCGAAGCCGTCCTGCACCGCATCCAGCAATTCGAACCCGCCGGCATCGCTGCCCGCAACCTGGGCGAATGCCTGCTGCTGCAATTGCGCCAGCTACCCGCCAAGACGCCTTGGCTGGCCGAGGCCAAGCGCCTGGTCACCGACTACATCGACTTGCTCGGCAGCCGCGACTACAGCCAGCTGATGCGCCGCATGAAGCTCAAGGAAGATGAACTGCGCCAGGTGATCGAACTGGTGCAGAGCCTCAACCCGCGCCCTGGCTCGCAAATCGAGTCGACCGAAGCCGAATATGTGGTGCCCGACGTGATCGTGCGCAAGGACAACGAGCGCTGGTTGGTGGAGTTGAACCAGGAGTCAGTGCCGCGCCTGCGGGTCAACGCCCAGTACGCAGGCTTCGTGCGCCGTGCCGACACCAGCGCCGACAACACCTTCATGCGCAATCAGCTGCAGGAAGCCCGCTGGTTCATCAAGAGCCTGCAGAGCCGCAACGAAACCCTGATGAAAGTGGCCACGCAGATTGTCGAGCATCAGCGCGGCTTCCTGGAGTACGGCGACGAGGCCATGAAACCGCTGGTGCTGCATGACATCGCCGAAGCGGTCGGCATGCACGAGTCGACGATTTCGCGGGTGACCACGCAGAAATTCATGCATACCCCTCGGGGCATCTATGAACTGAAATACTTTTTCTCCAGCCACGTCAGCACCTCCGAGGGCGGAGAATGCTCGTCCACGGCGATTCGCGCGATCATCAAAAAACTGGTGGCGGCGGAAAATCAGAAAAAGCCGTTGAGTGACAGCAAGATCGCTGGTTTACTGGAGGCACAAGGCATTCAGGTGGCTCGCCGCACCGTCGCCAAGTACCGCGAATCCCTCGGGATCGCGCCTTCGAGCGAACGCAAGCGGTTGATGTAGGGCCACGCCACAGCGTTCCAGTGGCAGATCATCTGGATCTGCCGCTTTATGCACTGGCAACGAAGGAGAAGCTGTATGCAAGTCAACATCAGTGGACACCAACTGGAAGTGACCGAACCTCTTCGCACCTACATCGGCGAAAAACTCGAACGATTGGAGCGACATTTCGACAAGATCACCAACGTGCAAGTCACGATGTGCGTCGAAAAGCTGAAGCAAAAAATCGAAGCCACGCTGCATATTCCCGGCAATGAGGTCGTCGCAAACGCGGAACATACTGATATGTACGCAGCTATCGACTTACTGACCGACAAGCTGGATAAACAACTCAAAAAGCATAAGGAAAAGACCCAGAGCCTCCTCCAGGGCGCTACGGGTCGTTAACACTCCCAACCCATGATCCGACTTGAAAGCATCCTGACCCCCGGCCGTTCCCTGGTGAACGTGCCGGGCGGCAGTAAAAAGAAAGCCCTCGAGCAAATTGCCAACCTGATCGCCCGGGAAGTGCCGGATCTGGAGATGCAAGATGTCTTCGAGGCTTTGATCGCCCGTGAAAAACTCGGTTCGACGGGTTTTGGCAACGGCATCGCCATTCCCCACTGTCGCCTGAAGGGCTGCACATCGCCCATCAGCGCCTTGATGCACCTCGACGCCCCCATCGATTTCGACGCCATCGACGGCGCTCCGGTTGACCTGCTGTTCGTGCTACTGGTCCCGGAAGCCGCTACCGATGCGCACCTGGAGCTTTTGCGCCAGATCGCCAGCATGCTCGACCGCAAGGAAGTGCGCGAAAAACTGCGCAGCGCCGCGAGCAATGAAGCCTTGTATCAGGTTGTCCTGGACGAGCAAAACGGTCACTAATCATGCGCTTGATCATCGTCAGCGGTCGTTCCGGCTCAGGTAAAAGTACCGCCCTCGACGTCCTCGAGGACAACGGCTACTACTGCATCGACAACCTGCCTGCCGGTTTGCTGCCCGAACTGGCCGAGCGCGCGCTGATTCACACCGAGCTGGCGCAACCGCTGGTTGCCGTATCCATCGATGCGCGCAACCTGCCAAGTCACCTGTCGCGTTTCCCCGAACTGCTGGCCGAAGTGCGCAGCCGCCACATCCAGTGCGATGTCCTGTACCTGGATGCCGACGAGGAAACCCTGCTCAAGCGTTTCTCGGAAACCCGCCGCCGTCACCCGCTGAGCAATGCCAACCGCTCACTGGCCGAGGCGATCAACGACGAGACCACCCTGCTCGGGCCGATTGCCGACCTGGCCGACCTCAAGCTCAACACCACCAGCCTGAACCTGTACCAACTGCGCGATACCATCAAGCTGCGCCTGCTGAACCAGCCGGAACCCGGCACGGCATTCCTCGTGGAGTCGTTCGGGTTCAAGCGTGGCATGCCGGTCGACGCCGACCTGGTATTCGATGTGCGCTGCCTGCCCAATCCTTACTGGAAGCCGGAACTGCGCGAGCAGTCCGGGCTCGACCAACCGGTGGCCGATTACCTGGCGGCGCAACCCGATGTCGAGGAGATGTTCCAGGACATTTCTACGTACCTGCTCAAATGGCTGCCACGTTTTGCCGCCAGCAACCGCGCCTATGTCACTATTGCCATTGGCTGCACCGGCGGCCATCACCGCTCCGTCTACCTGACTGAACGTCTTGGCCAGGTCCTGCAGCAATCCCTGAAGAACGTCCAGGTTCGCCACCGCGACCTCAGCTAAAGGATTCACACCGCGATGCCTGCTCTGGAAATCGAAATCATCAACAAGCTGGGCCTGCATGCCCGCGCTTCGGCAAAATTCGTTGGAATCGCCGGTCAATTCAAGGATTGCACGATCAGGGTAGGACGCACGCCAGAGACCACCGTCGACGGTAAAAGCATCATGGCGATGATGATGCTGGCCGCCGGCAAGGGCACCAGGATTTACCTGAGCACGGAAGGCGAGCAGGAACAGGAAGCGCTGGATGCGCTGGTGAAGTTGATCAACAACTACTTCGACGAAGGCGAATAAAGGTCAAGATCAAAAGATCGCAGCCTGCGGCAGCTCCTACATGGGATCGTGTTTACCTGTAGGAGATGCCGCAGGCTGCGATCTTTTTAGGCCAACGCCGTATCCATCACCATCATCAGGCAAAACCCGATCAGCAGCCCAAGGCTTGCCAATTTGTCGTGACCATTGCGGCGCGACTCGGGAATCACTTCGTGGGTGACCACCAACAGCATCGCCCCCGCCGCCAGCGCCAACCCCAAAGGCAACAACAGTTCGGCCAGGCTCACCAGCCATGCGCACAACAGCGCGAACACTGGCTCCACCAACCCTGAAGCAGCACCGATCAGGAAAGCCTTGAACCGCGACATCCCGGCTCCCGCCAGCACCAGCGCGATCACCAACCCCTCCGGCACATCCTGCAGGGCAATGCCCATCGCCAGGCTGTCGGCGTCAGGCATGCCGCCACCGGCCGACACGCCGACCGCCATGCCTTCGGGGATGTTATGGGCAATGATGGCAAACACGAACAGCCAGATCCGTGGCGCAATGACCGGATGCTCCACGGTGCCGACGAGCATTTGCGGTGAAGCACCCGAGACCTGGCAATCCACCAGGAACAGACCGAAGGCGCCGAGCAGGATGCCAAGACACATCAGGCCGCTGGCAGCCCACGGACTCATGCCCAGGTTTTCTGCCGCGGCAATGCCCGGCATGATCAGCGAAAACGCTGTCGCCGCGAGCATGACGCCAGCACCAAAGCCCAGCAGGGAATCGCTGAGTGCCTGGGGCATGCGCCGGATCACCAGCACCGGCACAGCCCCGAGCGCCGTGCCCAGGGCGCAGATCGCACCGCCCTGCAACGCCCGCGACAGCCGCGGTTCAAGGTCCAGCCAGGCCAGCCCATGTGCAACCAGCAAGCTCATGCCCGCCAGCAGTAACAGCGATCCGAATGCGTAACGAAACATTCGTCCACTTCCGATCGCCAGCGTTTCAGTGCCCATAATCAGCCTTGGGTTGTTTTTATAAAGGACTCAGGCCAGTGCCGCTTGATAGCGCGCCGCAACTTCCGGCCAATTGATCACGTTGTAGAACGCGCTGATGTATTCCGGACGGCGATTCTGATACCGCAGGTAATAGGCGTGTTCCCACACATCCAGGCCGAGGATCGGCGTATTGCCGTTCATCAACGGGCTGTCCTGGTTGCCGCTGCTTTCCACGACCAGGGTCTTTTGTGGGGTTACGCTCAGCCACGCCCAGCCACTGCCGAAACGGGTCAACGCCGCCTTGGTGAAAGCGTCCTTGAAACTGTCGAGGCCACCCAGCTGCTCATCGATCGCCTTGGCCAGCGCGCCTTCAGGCTTGCCGCCGCCGTGCGGCGCCATGACTTCCCAGAACAATGAATGGTTGGCGTGGCCGCCGCCCTGGTTGATCACTGCCGCACGGAGCTTCTCCGGCAGTTGCTGCACGGCGGCCACCAGCTTTTCCACTGGCCACTCGGCGAACTCGGTGCCCTCGACCGCAGCGTTGAGGTTGTTGATATAGGTCTGGTGGTGTTTGGTGTAGTGGATTTCCATGGTCTGCGCATCGATGTGCGGTTCCAGGGCGTCGTAGGCATACGGCAAGGCAGGCAGGGTAAAAGCCATGTTCAGTGGACTCCATGATGGTGAGGCGCAGGGCGATGCGACGGTGAGGCAGTCTCGATGTGCAGCAACCGATGGGTGCGTGGATATTCACCGTGCTCGCTGATGAAATTCAGCAGTTCGACGTAGGTCTTGTTGCTCTGGCGCAGCGCCGCTTCACGCAGCGCTGGCGTCAGTCGCGGGTCCTGCACGGTCTGTAGCAGGCGCTGGTGGATGGCGCACAGGTACTCGGCGCTCTCCTCCGGCTGGTTCAGGCGCAAATGCAGGTCCGCCAGGTTGTGATGGGAGATCACGCAGGCCGCCACCGCTTCATCGGCATTTGCCCAGCGCTCGAACAGCACCTGGGCCAGGGCCAATGCCTGCAAGTAAGCCTCGCGGGCATCGACCAGCTCGCCCAACATGAAACAGCGATTTGCCCTTTCGATCGTGCGTTTCCAGTGTTCCATGGTGAGCCTCCAAAGCGGTGGTGGTGGTTACACGCCGCCAGCGGTGAGTTTTTCCGGGTTGAGCAACGTTTCCAGCTGGCTACGCGGAAGTTCGGTGTGCTCCAGTGCGACATCGATCACCGGGCGGCCCTGCTGATAAGCCTTCTTGGCGATTTCAGCGGCTTTCTGGTAGCCAATGATCGGGTTGAGTGCCGTCACCAGGATCGGGTTGCGCGAGAGCGCTTGCTTGATCCGGTCTTCGTTGACCTTGAAGCTGGCGATGGCCTTTTCCCCCAGCAGACGGCTGGAGTTGGCCAGCAATTCGATGCTGCCCAGCAGGTTCTGGGCGACGATGGGCAGCATCACGTTGAGCTCGAAATTGCCCGACTGACCGGCGATGGTGATCACCGTGTCGTTGCCGATTACCTGGGCGGCGACCATGGCGGTAGCCTCCGGGATCACCGGGTTGACCTTGCCGGGCATGATCGAAGACCCCGGCTGCAATGCTTCGAGCTCGATCTCACCCAGGCCAGCCAGAGGACCGGAGTTCATCCAGCGCAGGTCGTTGGCGATTTTCATCAGCGACACCGCGGTCGCCTTGAGCTGGCCGGAAACGGCAACGGCGGTGTCCTGGGAGCCGATCAAGGCAAACAGATCCACGCCCGGCGTAAATTGCACCTGGGTCAGCTTGCTCAGTTGTTGGCTGAAGCGCGCCGCGAATTCGGGATGCGCATTGACCCCGGTGCCCACTGCCGTACCGCCCTGGGCCAGGGATTGCAGGCTTGGCTGCAGGCCTTGCAAATGGCCGATGTTGGCCTTGAGTTGTTGCGCCCAACCATTGAGCACCTGGCTCATGCGCACCGGCATGGCATCCATCAGGTGGGTGCGCCCGGTCTTGACGTGGTGATGCACCTCTTGCGCCTTGCGCTCGATCACCTGAACCAGCCCGTTCAGGGCCGGCAACAACTGTTCGTGCAAGGCCAGCGCGGCACTGACGTGGATAGTGGTCGGGATGATGTCGTTGCTGCTCTGCCCGCAATTGACGTGATCGTTGGGGTTCACCGGCTCGCCGAGCAGGCGGCTGGCCAGGGTGGCGATCACTTCGTTGGCGTTCATGTTGGAGCTGGTGCCGGAACCGGTCTGGAACACATCCACCGGGAAGTGCTGCATGAAATCGCCTTCCAGCAAGCCTTGCGCAGCCTCGACGATGGCGATGCCCTGGGACTCGCTGATCTGCTTGAGCTCGATGTTGGCGCGCGCTGCTGCAGCCTTGGCCAGGATCAACGCGCGAATGAACTGCACCGGCATTGGCTTGCCGCTGATCGGGAAGTTATCCACTGCACGCTGAGTCTGTGCGCCATAGAGGGCGTCATGCGGGACCTGAAGCTCGCCCATGCTGTCGCGCTCAATACGTGTCTTGGTCATCTGAAAATCCTTGCACCAGTTCAGTTAAGGGAATCGAGGGTTGCAGCTCGCAGGTCGCCAGTTGCCAGGTGTAGCTCTGCCAGCGCTTGAGGCGGCATTTGCACAAGGCGAGGCGTTCGAGTTCGCGCAAAGGGCGCCAGGCCTGGTCGAGGCAGTAAGTGCGCCAGTGCCAGGGCAGCGCGACATCCGCAGCGGTGTCGAGCAGCAAACGGAAGGAGGTTTGGGCAATGGTCCAGGGCGAGGTTGCCGTGCAACAGGCCAGATACCGGCCTTCGGCCAGGTAATGATCGATCAGGCGCGGCTCGTCGGGATCCATCGCGCAACGGATCTGGCGACTCATCCAACGCCAGCTTTCGAGGTAAGGCTGCTCGTGCAAGGCAGAACTCATGATCCGGGGCTCATTCGGTAATGAGATTTATTATTAGATGATAATGAGAACCAACACAAGCTCGATAGCGCACGTAGAACTCACTGTGGGAGCGGGCTTGCTCGCGAAGAGGCCTGCACATTCAACATCTTCGTTGACTGGCGTGCCGCCTTCGCGAGCAAGCCCGCTCCCACATGGGATCTGTGTAAGGCATATAAAAAAAGGCGCGCCACCTGAGGGGTGGCGCGCCTTTTTGTGTAACGGCGAGGCTTAGCTGCCCGCCACCGTCATCCGCTCGATCAACACCGAACCGGTGCGAATGTTACTGCGCAGCTCCAGGTCATTACCCACGGCAACGATCTGCTTGAACATGTCGCGCATGTTGCCGGCGATGGTTACTTCCTGGACCGCGAACTGGATTTCGCCGTTCTCGACCCAGTAACCCGCCGCGCCACGGGAGTAATCGCCGGTCACCATGTTCAGGCCCTGGCCCATCAGTTCGGTCACCAGCAGGCCGCGGCCCATGCGACGCAGCAACGCAGCCTGGTCCTCATCACCGTGGGTGACGAACAGGTTGTGCACGCCGCCCGCGTTGGCGGTGCTCGGCATGCCAAGCTTGCGGCCGGAGTAGGTGCCGAGGATGTAGGACACCAGCTCGCCCTTTTCGACGAACGGTTTGGCGTAGGTTGCCAGGCCATCGCCGTCGAACGCAGCACTGCCCATGGCCCGCATCAGGTGCGGACGCTCGTCGATGGTCAGCCATTCCGGGAACAGCTTCTGCCCCAGGGTACCTTCGAGGAACGACGATTTGCGATACAGGCTGCCGCCGGAAATCGCCGACAGGAAACTGCCGAACAAACCACCGGCCAGCTCCGCGGAAAACAGCACCGGCACTTCGCAGGTCGGCACCGGACGCGCGCCCAGACGGCTCGCCGCGCGCTGGGCAGCACGTTGACCGATGCTCACCGGATCGGCCAGCAGGTTGCCCTGGCGGTTCACGTCGTACCAGTAATCGCGCTGCATCTGGCCATCGGCCTCGGCGATCATGACGCAGCTCAAGCTATGCCGGGTCGACGCATAACCGCCAACAAACCCGTGGCTATTGCCATAGACACGGCAGCCCTGATGGGTACTCAGGGTCGTACCATCGGCGTTCTTGATCCGGCTGTCAGCAGCAAAGGCTGCAGCTTCACAGGCCAGAGCCTGCTCGATCGCCTGTTCCGGAGTGATATCCCATTGGTGGAACAGGTCGAAGTCCTGCACGTCCTTGGCCATCAGCGCGGCATCCGCCAGGCCCGAGGCTTCGTCTTCCGAGGTGTGTTTGGCAATCGCCAGGGCAGCCGCTACGGTTTCACGAATCGCCTCAGGGCCACTGGCCGAGGTGCTGGCCGAGCCCTTGCGCTGACCGACGTACAGCGTGATGCCAAAACCCTGGTCGCGATTGAATTCGACGGTTTCGACTTCACGCTGACGAACCGTGGTCGACAGGCCTTGTTCCAGCGACACCGCCACTTCACAGGCACTGGCGCCCTGGCGCTTGGCTTCAGCGATGATCTGCTCGACCTGTTCTTGCAGTGCCGGCAACGCTTGTGGGCCGACGCTCTCAACTGCACTCATGCTGTTCTCCACTCAAATTCTGCTTTCGGTAACGGTCATCGAGCGACCGGGCCGGACAAGCGGCCCCCGACTGGTTATCATGGCGGCGTTTCTTTGCGGACGGCCACCATGGTTGATTCTTACGACGACTCCCTCGATACGGGAGAAAAAAGCAAATCCCAGGTTAAACGCGAGCTGCATGCTCTGGTTGACCTCGGCGAGCGCCTTACAACGCTCAAGCCTGACTTGCTGGCAAAGCTGCCGTTGACCGACGCCATGCGTCGGGCCCTGGCCGATGCGCCCAAGCACACCGCGAACATCGCGCGTAAACGGCACCTTCAGTTCATCGGCAAGCTGATGCGCGATCAGGACACTGACGCGATTCTGGTCTTGCTCGATCAACTCGATGCCTCCACCCGCCAGTACAACGAACGCTTCCATAACCTGGAACGTTGGCGCGATCGCCTGATCGCCGGCGACGATGCCGTACTGGAAAAATTCGTCGTCGACTACCCGGACGCGGACCGCCAGCAATTGCGTTCCCTGATCCGTCAGGCCCAGCACGAGGTTGCGCAAAACAAGCCTCCTGCTTCCAGCCGTAAAATCTTCAAGTACATCCGTGAGCTGGACGAGACTCAACGCGGTCTGCGTTAAGCCATCGCAACTCCTGTAGGAGCTGCCGCAGGCTGCGATCTTTTGATCTTCTAAAAAGCAAAAGATCGCAGCCTTCGGCAGCTCCTACAGGGGATGTATCAATCCCTATGCGCCCGTGCCACCCACGGTGATCGCATCAATTTTCAGCGTTGGCTGGCCGACACCCACCGGCACCGATTGCCCATCCTTGCCACACGTCCCCACGCCGCTGTCCAGTGCCAGGTCGTTACCGACCATCGACACCTTGCTCATGGCTTCAGGGCCGTTGCCGATCAACGTCGCGCCTTTGACCGGGGCGGTGATCTTGCCGTCCTCGATCAGGTACGCTTCGCTGGTGGAGAACACGAACTTGCCGCTGGTGATGTCCACCTGGCCACCGCCGAGGTTGGCGCAGTAGATGCCGCGTTTCACCGAGGCGATGATTTCTTCCGGATCGCTTTCGCCGGCCAGCATGTAGGTGTTGGTCATGCGCGGCATCGGCAGGTGCGCGTAGGATTCGCGACGACCGTTACCGGTGCGGGCCACGCCCATCAGGCGGGCGTTGAGCTTGTCCTGCATGTAGCCCTTGAGTACGCCGTTTTCGATCAGCGTGGTGCACTCGGTCGGCGTCCCTTCGTCGTCGACGCTCAAGGAACCGCGACGCCCGGCCAGGGTACCGTCATCGACGATGGTGCACAGCTTGGACGCAACCATCTCGCCCATGCGCCCGCTGTAGGCCGAACTGCCTTTGCGGTTGAAGTCGCCTTCCAGGCCGTGGCCGACCGCTTCGTGCAGCAACACGCCCGACCAGCCCGAACCCAGCACCACCGGCAAGGTACCGGCCGGCGCCGGAATGGCTTCCAGGTTGACCAAGGCCTGGCGCAGCGCCTCACGGGCATAGCTCATGGCGCGGTCTTCAGCGAGGAAATAACGGTAGTCGGTACGCCCGCCACCGCCGTGGCCACCGCGCTCGCGGCGGCCGTTCTGCTCGACGATCACGCTGACGTTGAAGCGCACCAGCGGCCGTACATCCGCCGCCAGGCCGCCGTCGGTGGACGCTACCAGGATCCGCTCCCAGACACCGGCCATGCTCACGGTGACCTGCTGGATGCGCGGATCGAGGGCTCGGGTGGCCGCATCGATGCGCTTGAGCAGATCGACTTTCTCGGCACGGGTCAGCACTTCCAGAGGATTGTCCGGCCCGTACAACTGCGCCACGTCCTGGCTGGTAAACGCTTGCACGGTGCCATTCTGCCCGGCTCGGGAGATCGACCGGGCAGCACGGGCCGCCGCGCCCAGGGCTTCCAGGGTGATGGCGTTGCTGTACGCAAAACCGGTCTTCTCACCGGATTGCGCGCGCACGCCAACCCCTTGGTCGAGGTTGAAGCTGCCTTCCTTGACGATGCCGTCTTCCAGCGCCCAGGACTCGGAAATCTGCCCCTGGAAATACAGGTCGGCGGCATCGATGCCTGGGCCGGCCAGGTCGCCAAGCACACCTTGCAGGCTTTCGATCGTTACGCCACCCGGCGCCAGGAGGTGTTCACTGACTGAGGACAACAACTCGCTCATATGCTTTACGCCTTAAATTCATCGTTCTGAGGCAGGTCGCTGGGCGCCCTGCGAGAAAAAGCGCCGGTGACTGGACACCGGCATCCGCGCCCGGATGGACGCCTGTTCGCTGCTATCGCGTTCGGCCAGCAGCACGGCCTCGCCTTGATCCTGTTGTGCCAGTACCCGCCCCCAGGGGTCGACAATGGCCGCGTGCCCCCAGGTTTCCCTCGACCCCGGATGCGTTCCACCCTGGGCGGCCGCGAGCACATAACACTGGGTTTCGATGGCTCGCGCACGAATCAGCACCTCCCAATGCGCCGCGCCGGTCACCGCGGTAAACGCCGATGGCACGGTAATCAACTCCGCCCCGGCAGCGCGTAATTCGCTATACAGCTCCGGGAAGCGCAGGTCATAACAGACCGTCAGGCCGACTCGCCCCACCGGTGTGTCCGCAACCACCACGCCACTGCCATAAGCATAGTCATCGGATTCGCGATAACGGCCGCGATTGTCCGCCACGTCCACGTCAAACAGGTGCAGCTTGTCGTAGCGCGCCACCGTCTCGCCGTGATCATTTACCAACAACGAGCAGGCATGCACCTTGGCCGTCGGTTGATCCACCGGCGGCAGCGGCAAGGTACCGGCCACTATCCATAACTTGAGGTCGCGGGCCGTCTGTTTCAACCACGGCAGGATCGGGCCTTCGCCCAGCGCCTCGGCGCGACCGATGTCGGCGACGTCGCGCCGGCCCATGGCGGCGAAGTTTTCCGGCAACACGGCCAGTTTCGCACCACCGGCGGCCGCCTGTTCCAGCAATTGGCGCGCCCGGGCCAGATTGGCCGGCACTTCGCTTTGGCTGACCATTTGAATTACCGCTACGGACATGGCCTTTTCCTGTTCGGATATCAACGCAGGGGGGGGTACGGCCATGCTACTCCATAGGCCAGGGCAGTGGTTTCTCAAAAAGCCTTGTCGAAGGTGATTTTCGGTTCTTTCCACGGCCCCTTGACCGTGTATTTCACGCTGGCAAAACGCGACACACGGTCACCGATCAACTTGTCGATCAGGAACAGCGCCCCGCCGATGGCCGGCGCGCCGACGATCAGTGCGGCAATGGGCAGGTTGTTGGTCACCGGCAAGGTCACCATCAGTTTTGCATCGATCTGATCGGCCACCATGTTCAGGGTACCGTTGAGCTCGATGGTGCTCGACGGGCCCGTCAGGCGGATAGGTTCGCGGGTCACGTACACACCGTTGGTCGCCACCAGCAGGCCCTTGACCCGGTCATAGCTCAGGCCTTTGCCGAACAGGTCGGAAAAGTCCAGGCGCAAGCGGCGGCCAATCGAGTTGAAGTTGAGCAGGCCAAACACCCGCAACGCCTGGGCACTGCCTTCGACCTCGACAAACTGGCCTTCATTGAGCGATGCATCGAGGGTGCCGGAGAAGCGCTTGGTGGCCAGCCATGCCGGCGAGCCGGGCCAGCGGCCGTCGACATCCATGTGGAATTCCTGGCTGGTGACGCTCGGCGCAAAGCCCCAGCCCTTGAGCACATCCGCAAGATTCTTGCCGCTGATCCGCCCCTTGTACCAGCTGGTGCTGGCGCCCGGCGCACCTTCCCAGCCGCCGCTGCCTTGCAGGAGGATGCCCTTGAGGCCCATGTCCAGCGAGTTGAGCGCTATACCCTTGGCCGTCGGACGCACTTTCAGCGACCAGGCACCGACCAGGTCGTTACCCTGGTACAGCTGGTTGATGGTGATATCCAGCGCCGGGATCTTTTTCGGGTCCACCGAGGCCAGGGGGTCCGGCGAGTTTTCATCGGCCAGCACCGTCGGGTCAGGTGCCGGCAGCCGCACGGTCTGCAGGTTGATCACCATCGGCGCGGCCTTGGCATCGGGGAGGCTGGCGTTGCCCTTGACCTGCTGGCTGTCGAGCTGCAAGGCCCAGGCGGAAGGTTTGCGTGTCAGCTGCACCGCTGCCTGGTCCAACGTTGTGCCGAAAGCGCGGAGCTTGCCGACCTTGACGTCCAATCCACTGAGCAACTGCTTGGCATTACCGCCTGGGTCTTGCCCGGCATACTTGTTCATCAGGTCCTGCCATGGGCCGATATCCAGCTCCGACAACGTGCCACGAATGCGCAGGCCCTTTGTGTCGGGCAACACGGCATTGCCATTGCCGAGGAACAACTCGCCACGGCCGTTGGCAAAGTTGCTGGCCGGTGCAGCAAACGTGAAGTTCGCCAGTTCACCGTAGTTTACCCAGTAGCGCCGCTCCTCGCCTTGCAGGGTCATGCGGAACGAGGTGTCGCGCCCGGCATCCGGCGCCAGGCCAAAGGGCGCCGGCAGATCGACGGCCACACCCCTGAGATTGGAATTGACCAGCAACTGGCTATCGGCGCCATTGAGGGTCAGTTGCAATTGATAGGGGATCACGCCGCTCACCGGCAACGGCTGGGTGACACTCAGCCAGTCCGTGAGTTTCTTCACTTCGACCTGCCCGGAAGCGGTGACCCGGGTGTTGAGCTTGCCCTCGCGACCCTCGGCGAAAATTTGCGCAGTCACCGGCTTGTCGAAGGCGCGCGCGCTGATGTTCTGCCCACTCAAGCCTTTGCTGCTGTCAAACCGGAAGTCACCCTTGAGCTGAGTCAGCTCAAGGGGCGGCTCGGGCAGTTTCAGGCGGGCCTTGGCCGTCTTGAAGTCGACCAGGATCTTCGGCGGCTCGCCCTTGGCCAGCGGAATATCCAGCTTGAGCTTGCCTTGCAGGTCGCCTTCGCCTTCCCAGCCAGCGAACGTTTCGGCCGTGCCAATCGGCGCTTCCTTGAGAATTTTCAGGCCATCGCCCAAGCCGCCAGCGAACGCGCCATCGAGAAATAGATGACTGTTCTGCCCGTCAGGCACGTGGGGAATATTGACGTAGATGTCGCGGACCTTGGTGTCGAGCAACTGCCCCTGGCTGGCCAGAACCCGCACGCCGCTGTCTTCTACGAACACATCACCGGTGACCTTGCTGACATGCGGCCAGCCAGGCTGAAACGCCAGTTCGGCATCGTGGACCTTGAAAAACAGGCTGATGCTGCGGGCCGTCTCCGCCGCGCCATGGTTCAACGAGCCCTGGTACTGGAAGAAACCCTCGTCCACCGCACCTTTGAGAATCGCCGTACGCAGCCATTCGTCCAGCGCCGGGCTGAGAACGGTCGGCAGGTATTTCGCGGTGTAGCGACCGTCGCCCTCCACCATGCCGACCCGCAGGTCCATGTAGTCTTCCTTCGTGTCATCGAAGAACAGGCGGATCAGGAAATCGCCGGCAATCTTGCCCTCTTCGCCCAACACCTTCAGGTACGGCGCGATCAGGGTGAAACTTTCCTTGTCGAGCTTCCAGGTCAAGGTGGCGTTGGCCTGGATGTATTGCCATGGCTTGGCGAAAATCGGGTCCAGGTGCAGCATGAAATCCTTGCTGTCCATGCGCAACTCGCCATGGCCAAGGTCCCCGCTGATGCTGCCCGAGACATTACGCGCCGCCGGCGCGCCGTGATACGCGTCAAAGCCGACCCGATCAAGGTTGGCCGCGAAGCTGAACCGGCTGTCGTCGGTGGCATTGGGTTTCACGTCGATCAGCACGTTGCGCAGTCCACCGGTGACCTTGAGCCGTTCGACCACCCTGGCAACACCTTCCGGCAAGGGCGCCAGGGCATTGAGCAGCGGTGTGAGCGGCGTCAGGTCGAGACGGTCGGCTTGCAGGTGCCAGAGATTCTGGGTGCTGTCCGCGGCCGTGGTCTGCTTCAATTGCAGGCGCGACTCCCAACGCGTTTCTGCAAGGTTCATGGCCAGGGAATCTACCGTGACCAGCATGCCCTCGGCGCTGCGCTGGAAATAACCGTTAAGCGCCAGGTTGTTGATCTGGATCGGCTTGCGCTCGGCATAGGCACCCTTGAGTTGCGGGGCATTCAAACGGATGGCGGCACTTTGCAGGGCGCCCTTGCCCCAGGTAACCCACAGCTCGCCACCGGCCTTGATCTCGGAGAAATTCCAATTCTGGGTCAGGGTTTCGGGCAACCATTTCGACCAGTCGCTTTGCGGCAGGCTCGCATAGGCTTCCACCTCGCCGTCCTTCCACTCGCTGGCGCGAATGCGGCTACGCAAACTCATGGCCAATGGCTGGCCATCGGGCAGGGTCAAGCGGGCATCGAGGCGCTGGCGGTAGGCGCCGGTTTTGAGACTCAAGCCGACGTACGTCAGGGTCAGCGGCGATTCCCCCCACGGCTGCAAAGTGACCTGGCTGTCGAGCACCGACAGCTGCTGGATCATCTGCATGCGATTGAGCAACTGCTCCGGGTCGAGGGGCTGATCGTCCTTTACCGGCAAACCTTCCAGCGCCCACTTGCCATCATCGCCTTGCTTGAGGCTGATCTTCAGGCCATTGAGTTCCAGGTTGGCGATGCGCACGTCACGTGCCAGCAGACTGGCCCACAGGTCCGGGATCGCCCGCACCTGCTCCAGGTGCAAGGCGTTGGCACCCTCGCCGACCGTCACGTCGTGAGCGGACAAAACAGGCGCGAAGCCGCTCCAACTGCCTTTCAACTCACCGATTTGCAGGGGCATGCCCAAGGCTTCGCTGGCCTTGGTTTCGACTTCGGCACGGTACTCGGCTACCAACGGCGCCAGTTCCCGGCCAAGGCTGACGTACAACGCCATCAACACCAAAACCAACGCGCACAGGCCCAGACCCCAGCGGGTCAGTGCGGCCAATATGCGTGTCAGACGCTCCATGTCAGTTGGCTCCCATGGCAAAAGTCTTGCAGAAAGCTGAGGCCAGCCGTTCAGGAAAATTCAAGACGCAGCAGTTCAGAGCAGCACGACGTCGTATTGTTCCTGGGAATACATGGTTTCGACCTGGAACCTGATGGTGCGCCCGATGAACACTTCAAGTTCGGCGACGTTGCCCGACTCTTCATCGAGCAGGCGGTCGACGACTCTCTGGTTCGCTAATACACGATAGCCTTCCGCTTGATAGGCGCGAGCCTCACGGAGGATTTCGCGGAAGATTTCATAGCAAATGGTTTCCGGCGTTTTCAGCTTGCCGCGCCCCTGGCAACTCGTGCACGGCTCGCACAGGACCTGCTCGAGGCTTTCGCGGGTGCGCTTGCGGGTCATCTGCACCAGGCCCAACTCGGTGATGCCGATGATGTTGGTCTTGGCGTGGTCACGCTCCAGTTGCTTCTCCAGCGTGCGCAGCACCTGGCGCTGGTGCTCTTCGTCTTCCATGTCGATGAAGTCGATGATGATGATGCCACCCAGGTTACGCAGCCTCAGCTGGCGTGCAATGGCGGTCGCCGCTTCGAGGTTGGTCTTGAAGATGGTTTCTTCAAGGTTGCGATGCCCGACGAACGCCCCGGTGTTGACGTCGATGGTGCTCATGGCTTCCGCCGGGTCGACCACCAGGTATCCGCCGGACTTCAGCGGGACTTTGCGCTCAAGGGCCTTCTGGATTTCGTCTTCGACGCCGTACAGGTCGAAAATCGGTCGCTCGCCCGGATAATGTTCCAGGCGATCGGCGATCTCCGGCATCAGTTCGGCGACGAACTGCGTGGTTTTCTGGAAGGTTTCCCGGGAATCGATGCGAATTTTCTCGATCTTCGGGCTCACCAGGTCCCGCAGCGTGCGTAGCGCCAGGCCAAGGTCTTCGTAAATAACGCTGGGGGCACTGATGGTCTTGATCTGCTCGCTGATCTGGTCCCACAACCGGCGCAGGTAGCGGATGTCCATGAGGATCTCATCGGCACCGGCGCCCTCGGCCGCCGTGCGCAGGATGAAACCGCCGGCTTCCTTGATGCCTTCCTTCGCCACGCAATCGGTCACCACTTGCTTGAGGCGATCGCGTTCGGCTTCGTCTTCGATCTTCAGCGAAATACCGACGTGCGCGGTGCGCGGCATGTACACCAGGTAACGCGAAGGGATCGACAGCTGCGTCGTCAGGCGCGCGCCTTTGGAGCCGATCGGGTCCTTGGTGACTTGCACCACCAGGCTCTGGCCTTCGTGCACCAGCGCACTGATGCTCTCGACCGCCGGCCCTTCACGCAGGGAGATTTCCGACGCATGAATGAACGCGGCGCGGTCCAGGCCGATATCGACAAACGCCGCCTGCATGCCCGGCAATACCCGCACCACCTTGCCCTTGTAGATGTTGCCGACGATCCCGCGCTTTTGCGTGCGCTCGACATGAACTTCTTGCAGGACACCGTTTTCGACCACCGCCACGCGCGATTCCATCGGCGTGATGTTGATCAGGATCTCTTCACTCATGGCAGGGTCTCGTTCAGGCATGTTCACGATAATGGCCGGATACAACGCTTAGCGCGCGTTATGGGGTTGCCAACAGGGTATGCCGAAATGGCCGAGCAGTTCCGCGGTTTCGCACAACGGCAGTCCAACCACCGCCGAGTAACTTCCAGTGAGCCCGGCGACAAACACCGCGCCCAGTCCTTGAATACCGTATCCACCGGCCTTGTCCCGGGGTTCGCCACTGGCCCAGTAGGCGGTCGCTTCATCAGGGCTGATAGCCCGAAAGCGGACCTGGCTGATGACCACCCGAGACTCACAGCGCTCGCCGTCGAGCAGCGCAATCGCGGTCAGGACCTGATGCTCGCGCCCGGACAACATCTTCAGCATGGCGCACGCGTCGGCTTCATCAACTGGTTTGCCAAGAATTTTTCCGTCGAGCACCACGGCGGTGTCGGCACCGAGCACGCAGCACGAGGCTGCAGGCGAGATCGCGCCGCGTCCGGCCTCGGCCTTGCCGCGCGCCAGGCGCTCGACATAGGCCGACGGGCTTTCATGGGTCAAAGGGGTTTCATCGATGTCCGCACTGACGGCGGTGAATGGCACGCCGATCTGCGTGAGCAACTCACGCCGACGCGGTGAGCCAGAGGCGAGGTACAGCTGTTTCATCAAGACCTCTCCCTGTCTGAATGCCGAGGCGAATTAATTGATTTTGTAGCGTCGACGCAATCCGCGCAAACCGAAGCTGATCCAGGGCCAGAGCAACGCGCTGACCAGTGCCGGCAATACCAGCGCCAGGGTCGGTTGACGGTTGCCGGTCAGGGCGCTGAGCCAGAGCTGTACCAGCTGGGCCAGGCCGAAGATCACCAGGATCACCAGGCTCTGTTGCCACATCGGGAACATGCGCAGGCGTTGTTGCAGCGCCAGCACCAGGTAGGTGATGAGCGTCAGGATCAACGCATTCTGGCCCAGCAGCGTGCCGTACAGCACATCCTCCGCCAGGCCCAGGCACCACGCGGTGACCATCCCGACTTTCTGCGGCAGCGCCAGCGCCCAGAACGCCAGCAGCAAGGCCAGCCACAGGGGGCGCAGGATCTCCATGAATTGCGGCAGCGGCGATACGCTGAGCAACATGCCGATGGCGAATGTCAGCCAGACGATCCAGCCGTTTCGGGAAGCTGTAACACCAACCATTATTCTCGTCCCCTGGTGGTAGCCGGCGCGGAGACAGGCGGTTTGGCCGCAGGCTTGGCGGCGGCGGGTTGCGCCGCCGGTGGCTTGGCGGGTGCAGTCGCGGCAGGCTTGGCCGGGGTGGTGGCAGCAGTCGGGGCGGCTGGAGCAGCGGGAGCGGCAACAGCCGCCGGAACAATCGCCGGCCTCGGCACAGTCGCCGGAATGATCGGCCCACCACCCTGCGCATCCAGGCTTTCCTGGGCCTGGGCAGCGTCGTTGGCGCGCTCTTCGGCGGTGCGGGTGTCGCTGAACACCAGCAGCAGGTAACGGCTGCGGTTCAAGGCGGCAGTCGGTACGGCGCGAACGATGGCGAACGGCTGGCCGGAATCGTGGATCACTTCCTTGACCGTCGCCACCGGGTAACCGGCCGGAAAACGCTGGCCGAGGCCGGAGCTGACCAGCAGGTCGCCTTCCTTGATATCGGCGGTATCGGCCACATGACGCAGTTCCAGGCGCTCCGGGTTGCCAGTGCCGCTGGCAATGGCGCGCAGGCCGTTGCGGTTGACCTGCACCGGAATACTGTGGGTGGAATCGGTCAGCAGCAGGACCCGGGACGTGTAGGGCATCAACTCGACCACCTGGCCCATCAGGCCACGGGCATCGAGTACCGGCTGACCAAGCACCACGCCGTCGCGCTCACCCTTGTTGATGATGATGCGATGGGTGAACGGGTTGGGGTCCATGCCGATCAGTTCGGCCACTTCGACCTTTTCGTTGACCAGTGCCGAAGAGTTGAGCAACTCGCGCAGCCGAACGTTCTGCTCGGTGAGGGAGGCAAGTTTTTGCATGCGCCCCTGCAACAGCAGGTTTTCGCTCTTGAGTTTTTCGTTTTCGGCGACGAGCTCGGTGCGGCTGCCAAACTGGCTGGCCACACCCTGCCATAGCCGCTGCGGCAGGTCGGTGATCCAGTAAGACTGCATCAGCACCAGCGACATCTGGCTACGCACTGGCTTGAACAGTGTGAAGCGGGCATCGACCACCATCAGCGCGACCGACAGCACGACCAGCACCAACAAGCGCACGCCCAGTGAGGGACCCTTGGTGAAAAGCGGTTTAATAAGCCGCTCCTCCCAGGCAAATGTTCTCTTTATTCATACGGCATCAAACCGGCCTGGATGCAGACGACAGAAGATAAACGCGAACAGGCAGCACTGCAAAGTGCCGCCTGCGCGCTCAACAGCATAGAGGCGATCCGGCATTTATTCGCTGGAGAGCAGGTCCATGGTGTGTTTATCCATCATTTCCAATGCACGGCCACCGCCGCGAGCAACGCAGGTCAACGGGTCTTCGGCGACGATCACCGGCAGGCCGGTTTCCTGGGCCAGCAACTTGTCGAGGTCACGCAGCAAGGCGCCACCACCGGTCAGCACCAGGCCACGCTCGGCGATGTCGGAAGCCAGTTCCGGCGGCGATTGCTCCAGGGCGCTTTTCACGGCCTGGACGATGGTCGCCAGCGACTCTTGCAGCGCTTCGAGCACTTCGTTGGAGTTCAGGGTGAATGCCCGTGGAACGCCTTCGGCCAGGTTGCGGCCACGAACGTCGACTTCGCGAACTTCGCCGCCCGGGTAGGCGGTACCGATTTCCTGCTTGATGCGCTCGGCCGTCGATTCACCGATCAGGCTGCCGTAGTTGCGGCGCACGTAGGTGATGATCGCTTCGTCGAAGCGGTCGCCGCCAACGCGTACGGATTCGGCATAGACCACACCGTTCAGGGAGATCAGCGCGATTTCGGTGGTACCACCACCGATATCCACGACCATCGAACCGCGGGCTTCTTCAACCGGCAGGCCGGCACCGATCGCGGCAGCCATCGGCTCTTCGATCAGGAATACTTCACGGGCACCGGCACCGAGTGCCGATTCACGGATGGCACGACGCTCAACCTGGGTGGATTTGCACGGAACGCAGATCAACACACGAGGGCTAGGCTGCAGGAAGCTGTTTTCATGAACCTTGTTGATAAAGTACTGCAGCATCTTTTCGCAGACGCTGAAGTCGGCGATCACGCCGTCTTTCATCGGACGAATGGCAGCAATGTTGCCCGGCGTACGGCCCAACATGCGCTTCGCTTCGGTGCCGACAGCAACGACACTTTTCTGGTTACCGTGCGTCCGAATGGCCACAACCGATGGCTCATTCAGGACGATACCGCGCTCACGCACGTAAATAAGGGTGTTGGCAGTGCCCAGGTCAATGGAAAGATCGCTGGAAAACATGCCACGCAGTTTCTTGAACATGGGAAAGGGACCCTAGGCAACGCGTGGGTAAAAAAGTGCGGCAAACTCTAACAACGACAGGGATTTTGGGCAAGGCGCCAATATGTTAAATTGACCGCTTTTATGTGCACCAAACCCCACAATCGCGGCCATATGACCGTAGAAGTGCGGTAGTGTTCCGACAATCTAACACACGGACGCCGTCCGTTTTGTTTTCCACTGGAGAATCCCAATGGCGCTTGAACGCTCCGACGTGGAAAAAATCGCTCATCTGGCCTGTCTGGGCCTCAATGATGCCGATCTTCCACACATCACTTCGGCCCTCAACAGCATTCTCGGGCTGGTCGACGAAATGCAGGCAGTCGATACCGACGGTATCGAACCGCTGGCCCACCCTCTGGAAGCCAGCCAGCGCCTGCGTGCGGACGTCGTGACCGAGACCAATCACCGCGAGGCCTACCAGTCCATCGCACCAGCGGTCGAAAACGGCCTGTACCTGGTTCCGAAAGTCATCGACTAAAGGGAAAGAGCCTGCAATGCATCAATTGACTCTGGCCGAGATCGCCCGCGGACTCGCCGATAAAAAGTTTTCCTCCGAAGAGCTGACCAAAGTCCTGCTGGCGCGCATCGCCCAGCTCGACCCGCAGCTCAACAGTTTCATCAGCCTCACCGAAGACCTGGCGCTCACGCAGGCGAAAGCCGCTGACGCACGCCGGGCCAACGGTGAGAGCGGCGCCCTGCTCGGCGCGCCGATCGCCCACAAGGACCTGTTCTGCACCCAGGGCATCCGCACCAGCTGTGGCTCGAAGATGCTCGACAACTTCAAGGCGCCGTACGACGCCACCGTTGTCGCCAAGCTGGCCGCTGCCGGGGCCGTGACCCTGGGCAAGACCAACATGGACGAATTCGCCATGGGTTCGGCCAACGAGTCGAGCTACTACGGCGCGGTGAAAAACCCGTGGAACCTGGAACACGTGCCCGGCGGTTCGTCCGGTGGCTCGGCCGCTGCGGTGGCCGCTCGTCTGTTGCCAGCCGCTACCGGTACCGACACCGGTGGCTCCATTCGTCAGCCCGCTGCGCTGACCAACCTGACGGGCCTGAAACCGACGTACGGTCGTGTTTCGCGCTGGGGCATGATCGCTTACGCCTCCAGCCTCGATCAGGGCGGTCCGTTGGCGCGCACGGCCGAAGACTGCGCAATATTGTTGCAAGGTATGGCCGGCTTCGATCCGAACGACTCCACCAGCATCGACGAGCCCGTGCCGGACTACAGCGCCAGCCTCAACGGTTCGCTGCAAGGCCTGCGCATCGGCGTGCCTAAAGAGTATTTCAGCGCCGGTCTCGACCCGCGCATCGCCGAGCTGATCCACAACAGCGTCAAGGAGCTGGAAAAGCTCGGTGCCGTGGTCAAGGAAATCAGCCTGCCGAACATGCAGCACGCGATCCCTGCGTACTACGTGATCGCCCCGGCGGAAGCCTCGTCCAACCTGTCGCGTTTCGACGGCGTGCGTTTCGGCTACCGCTGCGAAAACCCGGTCAACCTGATCGACCTGTACAAGCGCTCCCGTGGCGAAGGCTTCGGCCCGGAAGTGCAGCGCCGGATCATGGTCGGTGCCTACGCGCTGTCCGCCGGTTACTACGACGCCTACTACCTGAAGGCGCAGAAGATCCGTCGCCTGATCAAGAACGACTTCATGGCCGCCTTCAACGAGGTCGACATCATCCTCGGCCCAACCACGCCGAACCCGGCCTGGAAGCTCGGCGCCAAGAACAGTGATCCGGTCGCTGCCTACCTGGAAGACGTCTACACCATCACCGCCAACCTCGCCGGCCTGCCAGGCCTGTCGATGCCGGCCGGTTTTGTCGACGGCCTGCCGGTCGGCGTGCAACTGCTCGCTCCGTATTTCCAGGAAGGTCGCCTGTTGAACGTTGCCCACCAGTATCAGTTGAACACTGACTGGCACACCCGCACCCCAACCGGCTTCTGAGGAGACACACATGCAATGGGAAGTCGTGATCGGGCTGGAGATTCACACCCAGCTCACCACCCGGTCGAAAATCTTTTCCGGTAGTTCCACCACATTTGGTTCCGAGCCGAACACCCAGGCCAGCCTGATCGACCTGGGCATGCCCGGCGTGTTGCCGGTGTTGAACCAGGAAGCGGTGCGCATGGCGGTGATGTTCGGTCTGGCGATTGACGCCGAGATCGGCCAGCACAACGTGTTCGCCCGTAAAAACTACTTCTACCCTGACCTGCCCAAGGGCTACCAGATCAGCCAGATGGAACTGCCGATCGTCGGCAAGGGCCACCTGGACATCGCCCTTGAGGACGGCACGGTCAAACGCGTCGGCATCACCCGCGCGCACCTGGAAGAAGACGCCGGCAAGAGCCTGCACGAAGAATTCAGCGGCGCCAGCGGCATCGACCTGAACCGTGCCGGCACTCCGCTGCTGGAAATCGTTTCCGAGCCGGACATGCGCAGCGCCAAGGAAGCCGTGGCCTACGTCAAGGCGATCCACGCGCTGGTGCGCTACCTGGGCATCTGCGACGGCAACATGGCCGAAGGCTCGCTGCGTTGCGACTGCAACGTGTCGATCCGTCCGAAAGGCCAGGTCGAGTTCGGTACGCGCTGCGAGATCAAGAACGTCAACTCGTTCCGTTTCATCGAGAAGGCGATCAACAGCGAGATCCAACGCCAGATCGAGCTGATCGAAGACGGCGGCAAGGTGATCCAGCAGACTCGCCTGTACGACCCGAACAAGGACGAGACCCGTCCGATGCGCAGCAAAGAGGAAGCCAACGACTACCGTTACTTCCCCGATCCAGACCTGCTGCCAGTCGTGATCGAAAACACCTTCCTCGATGACGTGCGCGCCACCCTGCCGGAATTGCCACCGCAGAAACGCGAGCGTTTCCAGGAGCAGTTCGGCCTGTCGGTGTACGACGCCAGCGTCCTGGCCACCAGCCGCGAACAAGCCGACTACTTCGAGAAAGTCGCGAGCATTGGCGGCGACGCCAAGCTGGCGGCCAACTGGGTGATGGTCGAGTTGGGCAGCCTGCTCAACAAGCAAGGCCTGGACATCGATCAGTCGCCGGTTTCCGCCGAGCAACTGGGCGGCATGTTGCAGCGCATCAAGGACAACACCATCTCCGGCAAGATCGCCAAGGTGGTGTTCGAAGCCATGGCCAACGGCGAAGGCAGCGCGGACGAGATCATCGACAAGCGCGGCTTGAAGCAAGTGACCGACACCGGCGCCATTTCGGCAGTTCTGGACGAAATGCTCGCGGCCAACGCCGAGCAGGTCGAGCAATACCGCGCGGCAGACGAAGCCAAGCGCGGCAAGATGTTCGGTTTCTTCGTCGGCCAGGCCATGAAAGCCTCCAAAGGCAAGGCCAACCCGCAACAGGTGAACGAATTGCTTAAAAGCAAGCTCGAAGGCTGATCGGAATGGAGCCAGCCCAACACACTGGCTCCATTCCCCTGTGGGAGCGGGCTTGCTCGCGAATGCGGTTCGGCACTCAATACAAAGTTGACTGTCAGAATGCATTCGCGAGCAAGCCCGCTCCCACATTTGTTTCGGGAAACCTTCGAATGAAACGTCTGCTTGGCGCATGCGCCCTCCTGTCTCTACTCGCCGGTTGCGCCAGCAACGATGTTGTCGACCCCCACGGCTACGACAAAACCGGCGTTGCCTCTTACTACGGCGCCAAACACCAAGGCAAACGCACCGCCAGTGGCGAGCGCTTCAACAAGAATTCCCTGACCGCCGCCCATCGCCAGCTACCCTTCGGTACACGGGTGAAGGTCACCAACCTGAACAACGACAGATCCTGCGTGGTGCGCATCAACGACCGAGGCCCGCATACCCGTGGCCGCCTGATCGACCTGTCCCACGAAGCCGCCGAGCGCCTGGGCATGCTCAAGAGCGGCACCGCGCGGGTTCGCGTGCAAGCCCTCGACTGACCGACGGAGCCCCGACCATTTTCGGACTAGCCGATTTACCCCTGATCAGCGTGATCGAATTGCTCAGCGGGCTGGTGCTGCTGATTGCCGGCGCCGAACTGATGGTGCGCGCGGCCGTGCGCCTGGCGGCACGCCTGCATGTACGCCCGCTGATCATCGGCCTGACCATCGTCGCCCTTGGCAGCAGCGCACCGCAGATGGCGGTCAGCCTGCAAGCCACCCTGGCACATAACGCCGATATTGCCGTCGGCAGCGTGATCGGCAGCAGCATCTTCAACATCCTCGTGACCCTCGGGCTCTCCGCCCTGATCATACCGTTGCGGGTTTCCCGGCAACTGGTGCGCCTGGACATCCCGCTGATGATCGGCGCCAGCCTGCTGGTGTTCTTCCTGGCGTGGAATGAAGAGCTGACCCGTACCGACGGCGTCATGCTGCTGGTGGCACTGTTGTTGTACCTGGCCTTGTTGCTGCGCCAGTCGCGACATTCGGTGCGCCCGGTGTCGACTCATGGCCATACAGGGGAAGCGCCATGGTTCACCAGCCTGCTGATGATCGTCGCCGGCCTTGCGATGCTGGTGTACGCCGGGCATCTGCTGCTGGGGGCGGCAGTCGCGGTCGCCACCGACCTGGGGTTGTCGGAGCGGATCATCGGCCTGACCATCGTCGCCGTCGGCACCTCACTCCCGGAGCTGGCCACTTCCCTGATCGCCGCCTTGCGCGGTGAACGGGAAATTGCCGTGGGCAACGTGATCGGCAGCAATCTGTTCAACCTCCTGGGCGTGCTTGGCTTGACGGCGCTGATCGCGCCGTCGCCCTTGTCGGTATCGCCTAATGCGCTGGAATTCGACCTGCCGGTGATGCTCGGCGTCGCGGCGTTGTGCCTGCCGGTATTCTATTCCGGTTACCGGGTGACCCGCGCCGAAGGCCTGCTGTTTCTGGGCCTGTACCTGGCCTACGGCCTGCACGTGGTGTCGTTCACCACCGGCATGCCGCTGGCCGGCAAGCTTGAACACCTGATGCTGTTTTTTGTCCTGCCGGCACTGTTGGCGTTCCTGTTGTTCACGTCACTGCGCGCCTGGCGTCGCCAACACCAGAAGAGGGAATTGCCATGACCGAGAATAAAAAATCCGGCGTCGAAGTACGTCGCCAAGTGATGGGCGACAGCTTCGTCGACCGCGCCCTGGGCAACGCCACCGAGTTCACCCAGCCGCTGCAGGACTTCGTCAACGAACATGCCTGGGGCGGGGTGTGGAATCGCGAAGGCCTGCCGTTGAAAACCCGCAGCCTGATCACCCTGGCCGCGTTGACCGCGCTGAAGTGCCCGCAGGAATTGAAAGGTCATGTGCGCGGCGCGCTGAACAACGGCTGCACCGTGGAGGAGATTCGCGAGGCACTGCTGCATTGTGCGGTGTATGCCGGCGTGCCGGCGGCCATCGATGCGTTTCGCGCGGCGCAGGAAGTGATCGAGCAATATCAGTAACCCCCCTACCTGTTAAAACTTCGTTCGAGGGGACGGTGATTGATTTCGCCGTCCCGTCGAATGCATTCGACCGCCAGAACTCCAAGCCTACTTATATAAGTCACTTTCCATTACATATATCCAGAAAAACAACACCTACAAAATAACTTCCAATATCGATGACACGAAGACAATATTTTCCCGCGGCAAAAAAATTTCGCGATAACAATCATAAAATAAATTGAAACAAGCGAGACTAGTCCAATGCGATCCACACTTCGTGTCATTTTACCAAACATGTTATTAACTCTTGGATTGGCAAGCTTCACGGCACAAGCCGAAACGCTGGTCGACAAATGCTCTTCCCCCAACGACTTCAGCGAAATACTGAACTGCTATAAAAATCAGGAAGCCTCCAAACCATTACTCTACGTAGCAAAAGGCACCCAGGTCTTTCCTGGCGTAGAGAAGCGCAGCTTTGACCTGTCATCTCAACAGTGGTCGCCTGAAGGACTGGTCAGCCCGGAACAATGGAAACATAGTGTCGACATTTATATCCCACACAATGCCCTTCATGGACAGGCACTACTGGTGGCGAACAACGGAACCAACATACCCGCCGGCAACAAGGCTAAATCTGAACCTACAGATTTCACTCAAGCCATGGCCCTGGAAGTTGCACGCCAAACCAATACAATCGTCATCTCGCTCAGCAACATCCCCAATCAATATCTCACTTACGCCGATGACGGAGTTCCCCGCACAGAAGACTCAAGCGTCGCCCATAGTTGGAAATTATTTCTCGAAAGTCCTGAAACGCGCCCCTACATGTCTGCTCATGTTCCGATGATGGCGTCTCTGGTCAAGGCGATGGACCTTGCCCAGAAAGAACTGAAGCCATGGAACGTTGAACGATTTATTGCCAGTGGAGTGTCGAAACGCGCCTGGGCAGCCTGGCTGGCCGCTATTGCCGATGAGCGCGTCAACGCCGTCGTGCCATTTGTCATTGATGGACTCGGCACAGCCAAAGTGTTCGAACACACCTTTCAAACCTATGGCAAAAACTGGCCCCTGGCCTTCTATGACTATTACAGCGAAGGGGTGCTCCGTCTGCGCCACACCGAAAACTTCGAGAAACTGCTGAAAATCGTCGACCCCCTGGCTTATCTGGACAGTGCCTATGCCGAACGATTGGCCATTGCGAAATACATCGTCAACGCCAGCAGTGACGACTTTTTCACCCCTGACAATTCGGATATCTATTTCGATCGACTGCCTGGGCCGAAGAGCCTGCGGGTTGCCCCCAATTCCAGCCACAACGGCATCCGGCAATTCGTTGAAAGCTCACTGATTCCTGTGGTCAACCGGTGGCAGCAAGATCGCCCGTTACCCTCCGTGACGACAAGCGCAACAACCCATGGAACGGGCAAAGCCGTTTCGCTGCACTTTACCGAGGCGCCGGTTCAGGTCACTCAATGGACGGCCGTGAACCCGATGGCGCGAGACTTCCGGGATGCTTGCGGAATTCGTTATCAGCCACGGCATGTCACCCCTTCCACCCCATTGCATGCACAGGTACAGATAGAAACACCCGAACAGGGCTGGACAGCAACATTTGTCGAGGCGACCTTCGCCAATGGTTTTGTCGTCACCACACCGGTACAGGTCCTGCCTGATCGCTACCCGACCGCAGCACCTCCAGAGACCGGGCCACTGTGCAAAACCCTGCCCGAGATGGCCAGCCGCTAGATCCACCCACCCCACTGCAACAAAAAGATCCCGATGTTGGTGGTCACCGCCGCCATCAGCGTGGTGATCACGATGATCGCCGCCGCCAGTTCATGATTGCCATTGGCAGCCCGGGCCATGACAAAACTGGCGGCGGCGGTCGGGCTGCCGAAGTACAGGAACAGAATGCCCAGCTCTGCACCACGAAAACCCCAGAGCCACGCGCCGAGCGTCGCCAGGATCGGCAGACCGAGCATTTTCACCAGGCTTGAACTGAGCGCCATCGAGCCGCTTTTGCGCATGGCCGCCAGCGACAGCGTGCCGCCAATGCAGATCAACGCCAGCGGCAAGGTGGTTTGTGCCAGGTACTGGCCGGACGTCTCCAGCCAGCCCGGCAGGCTGATCTTGAAATAGGCAAAGGGCGCCGCCGTAATCACGCTGATGATCAGCGGATTGACCATCACGCTTTTGCAGATGCTCCACGGATCGGACTTGATCACCGGGCTGTAGACCGCCAGCACGATGGTCGACAGCGTGTTGTAGAACAGGATCACCAGCGCCGCCAGGATCGCCCCCAGGGAAATCCCGTAGTCGCCATACATGCTCGCGGCCAGTGCCAGGCCGATCACGCCGTTATTACCGCGAAACGCACCCTGGGTGTAGATCCCCCGGTCTTCGCGCGGGCACCTGAAGATCGCCCAGCCCCAGGCAATGGCGAAGCACACCAAGGTGGCGAGGGAGAAGTAGATCAGCAGTGCCGGTTGCAACGCGGCATGCAGATCGGCATGCAGGATGCCCAGGAACAGCAGCGCCGGCATGGTGACGTTGAACACCAGGGACGAGGCGGTATGGATGAAGTTGTCGTTGATCCAGTCGATGCGCTTGAGCAACACCCCGAGAAACAGCATGGCGAACACCGGTGCGGTGATGTTCAGGGTTTCGAGGAAAATTGCCAGCATGCCGGTGGGAACCTAGATGGTGTCGTTAGTTGGCTAATGATAAGCCACCAGGGACGTTGGCGTCTGGTAGATCGCTATCGCCAGCAGGCTGGCTCCCACAGGGGATCTTCTTTGTTGCACAAAATGTGCAATCACCGAAGATCACTGTGGGAGCCAGCCTGCTGGCGATGAACGATAACGCGGTTTCAGGTAATCGGCGCCGGGTTGAACAAGGTGATGTCGTTATGCAGCTTGTGCTTTTCAGCCCAGGTCTGCTGCTTGCCGCTGGCCACATCCAGGTAGTAGTGGAACAACTCCCAGCCAAGCTCCTCAATGGACGCGCGCCCGGTGGCAATGCGCCCGGCGTCGATGTCGATCAGGTCCGGCCAGCGCTGCGCCAGTTCGGTCCGGGTCGACACTTTCACCACCGGTGCCATGGCCAGTCCATAAGGCGTACCGCGCCCCGTGGTGAACACATGCAGGTTCATCCCCGCCGCCAGTTGCAACGTACCGCAGACAAAGTCACTGGCCGGGGTCGCGCAGAAGATCAGGCCTTTTTCCTTGAACCGCTCGCCAGGGCCGAGAACACCCGTGATAGCACTGCTGCCGGACTTGACGATCGAACCCAGGGACTTCTCGACGATGTTCGACAACCCGCCCTTCTTGTTACCCGGCGTGGTGTTGGCGCTGCGGTCCGCCTCACCCTTGGCCAGATAACGGTCGTACCAATCCATTTCCCGCACCAGTTCCTGCGCGACGTCCTCGGTTTTCGCGCGGGAGGTCAGCAGGTAGATCGCGTCGCGCACTTCGGTCACTTCGGAGAACATCACCGTCGCACCGGCACGCAGCAACAGGTCCGAGGCATAACCCAGGGCCGGGTTGGCAGTGATCCCGGAAAACGCATCACTGCCGCCACACTGCATGCCGAGGATCAGCTCCGACGCCGGCACGGTTTCCCGGCGGCGCTGGTCGAGTTTCTTCAGGCGGATTTCAGCCAGCTCCATGATCTGCTCGATCATCTCGGTAAAACCGTGGCTGGAATCCTGCAGGCGATACAGCCACGGCTCGCTTAGATCCACCGAGGCATCGCCCTCGTGCATCACCTGCCCAGCCTGCAATTTCTCGCAGCCCAGGCTGATCACCAGGGCTTCGCCGCCCAGGTTCGGGTTGCGCGCCAGGTTGCGCACGGTGCGGATCGGGATGTACGCGTCGGTGGCGGTGATTGCCACCCCACAGCCGTAGCTGTGGGTCAGCGCCACCACGTCATCGACGTGCGGGTACTTGGGCAGCAACTCGTCCTTGATGCGCTTGACCGCATGATCCAGCACACCCGTCACGCACTGCACCGTGGTGGTGATACCCAGGATGTTGCGCGTGCCGACCGTACCGTCGGCGTTGCGATAACCCTCGAACGTATAACCTTCCAGCGGTGCCTGCGCGGCCGGCACTTCGGTGGACAGCGGCAGGCTGTCCAGCGGCGGCGCAGTCGGCATGCGCAGTTGATCTTCCTTGACCCAACTGCCACGGGGAATCGGCTGCAGGGCGTAGCCGATGACCTGGCCGTAGCGAATCACCTGGCCACCCTCGGGAATGTCTTCAAGGGTGACCTTGTGGCTCTGTGGCACGAAGTCCACGGTGACCAGGCCATCCGGGAACTCGGTACCGGCCGGTACACCCTGGTCATTGACCACGATCACCACGTTGTCCCGCTCGTGCAGGCGGATGTAACGCGGCGAGTCGGAATGTTCAATCAACTGCATGACGCCGCTCCTCAGGAATGCGCTTGAGACAATTTACCGGATGCTTCAGGACCGTTTACCGGCGGCTCCTTGAGCACCACTCGCTTGATCGGACCGACGATGACCAGATAGCTGAACACCGCGACCAGTGCGTTGCAACCGACAAACACCAACGCCCACTTGAACGAACCGGTGGAGCTGATGATGTAACCGATGACGATTGGCGTGGTGATCGAGGCCAGGTTACCGAAGGTGTTGAACAGGCCACCGCTCAAACCGGCGATCTGCTTCGGTGAAGTATCGGACACCACGGCCCAACCCAATGCACCCACGCCTTTGCCGAAGAACGCCAGGGCCATGAAGCCCACGACCATCCATTCAACGTCCACGTAGTTGCAGGCGACGATGCTGCTGGACACCAGCAGGCCGGCGATGATCGGCGCCTTGCGGGCGAAGGTCAGGGAATGGCCCTTGCGCAGCAGATAGTCGGAAATCACCCCGCCGAGCACACCGCCGATGAAGCCGCAGATCGCCGGCAACGAGGCGATGAAACCAGCCTTGAGGATGGTCATGCCGCGCTCCTGCACCAGGTACACCGGGAACCAGGTCAGGAAGAAGTAGGTGATGCCGTTGATGCAGTATTGGCCCAGGTACACGCCGAGCATCATGCGGTTGGTCAGCAGTTGGCGGATGTAGTCCCACTTCGGGCCGTCAGTCTTCTTGCCTTTGCCCTTGTCCTGGTCCATGTCGACCATGCCGCCGTTGTCGGCGATGTGCTTGAACTCGGCATCATTGATCATCGGGTGCTGGCGTGGGCTGTAGATCACTTTCAGCCAGATGCCCGAAAAGATGATGCCGATCACGCCCATGACGATGAACACGTGCTGCCAGCCGAAGCTGTAGACGATCCAGCCCATCAGTGGCGCGAACAACACGGTGGCGAAGTATTGCGCCGAGTTGAAGATTGCCGAAGCGGTGCCGCGTTCAGCCGTCGGGAACCAGGCCGCGACGATGCGTGCGTTGCCGGGGAAGGATGGCGCTTCGGCCAGGCCCACCAGGAAGCGCAGCATGAACAGCGCAACCACCGCCGTGGACATGCCGAACTCGCCGACATACCCCTGCAACACGGTGAACAGCGACCAGGTGAAGATGCTCAAGGCATAGATTTTTTTCGAACCGAAACGGTCCAGCAGCCAGCCACCGGGAATTTGCCCGGCCACGTAGGCCCAACCGAATGCGGAGAAGATGTAGCCGAGGGTGACTGCGTCGATGCCGAGGTCTTTCTGCAGGCTGGAGCCGGCGATGGCGATTGTGGCGCGGTCGGCGTAGTTGATCGTGGTCACCAGAAACAGCATGAGCAGGATCAGATAGCGGACGTGAGTCGGCTTCTTGGTCGATTGCATGTAGATGTACTCCCACTGATTATTTTTATGCGGGGTGAATCTTTGGTTCACCCTGTAGGAGCTGACGAGTGAAACGAGGCTGCGATCTTTTGATCTTTAAAAGCAAAGATCGCAGCCTGCGGTAGCTCCTACAGGGGTATTGCGGTGTATCAGGAGCCGACGTAGGACGTTTTTACGACCGTGTAGAACTCTTGCGCATAGCGACCTTGCTCACGTGATCCATAGGATGAACCTTTACGCCCACCGAACGGAACGTGGTAATCCACGCCGGCGGTCGGCAGGTTGACCATCACCATCCCGGCCTGGGAGTGGCGCTTGAAGTGGTTGGCGTATTTCAACGAAGTCGTGGCGATGCCCGCGGACAAGCCGAATTCGGTGTCGTTGGCCATGGCCAGTGCGGCTTCGTAATCGGCCACGCGAACGATGTTGGCCACCGGGCCGAAGATCTCTTCGCGGCTGATGCGCATCGACGCTTCACTGTCGGCAAACAGCGTTGGCGCGAGGAAGTAGCCCTCGGTGTCGCAGGTCACCAGACCACCGCCGCTGACCAGGCGCGCACCTTCGGACTGGCCGATGTCGATGTACTTCATGTCCTGTTCGAGCTGGGCTTGCGAGACCACCGGACCGATGTCGGTGCCGGCTTTCAACGCGTGGCCGACCTTGATCGACTTCATGCGCTCGGCCATGGCTTCGACGAACTGGTCGTGGATCCCGGCGGTGACGATAAAGCGGCTCGATGCCGTGCAACGCTGGCCGGTGGAGTAGAACGCGCTCTGCACCGACAGCTCGACCGCTTGCTTGAGGTCGGCGTCGTCGAGAATGATCTGCGGGTTCTTGCCGCCCATTTCCAGCTGTACTTTGGCCTGGCGCGACACGCAGCTGACGGCGATCTGCCGACCGACGCCCACGGAACCGGTGAAGCTGATGCCATCGACTTTAGGGCTGTGCACCAGTGCATCGCCAACCACACGACCGCTGCCCATCACCAGGTTGAACACACCGGCCGGGAAGCCCGCACGGGAGATGATTTCAGCCAGGGCCCAGGCACAACCCGGCACCAGGTCGGCAGGCTTGAGTACCACGCAGTTACCATAGGCCAGGGCCGGGGCGATTTTCCACGCCGGGATGGCAATCGGGAAGTTCCACGGGGTGATCAGACCGACCACGCCCAGGGCTTCGCGGGTGACTTCCACGTTGACGCCAGGACGCACTGACGGCAGGTAGTCGCCGGACAGGCGCAGGCATTCACCGGCGAAGAACTTGAAGATGTTGCCGGCGCGGGTCACTTCGCCGATGGCTTCGGGCAGGGTCTTGCCCTCTTCCCGGGCCAGCAGGGTGCCGAGCTCTTCGCGACGGGCGAGGATTTCAGTGCCGACTTTATCCAGCGAGTCGTGACGCGCCTGGATACCGGACGTGGACCATGCCGGGAACGCGGCACGGGCAGCGTCGATGGCGGCGTTGACCTGGGCCAGGTCAGCCTTGGCGTAATCGCCGATGGCATCGGTCAGTTCGGACGGGTTGATGTTGGCCGAGTAATCGCCACCGGCAACCCATTCGCCATTGATGTAGTTATCGAAACGCTTTGCATCTGCCACTTTAAGATCTCCTCACGCAAAAGGCCGCTGATCGCTCAGCGGCCTTACTAAATCGGATGTATTACTGCGCACCCTGCTTGTCGATCAGCGCGGCGAGCATTTCGTACTCTTCGCCGGTCAGGTCGGTCAGCGGCGCACGCACAGGACCTGCGTCGTAGCCGGCAATTTTTGCCCCGGCCTTGACAATGCTCACTGCGTAACCGGCCTTGCGGTTACGGATGTCCAGGTACGGCAGGAAGAAGTCATCGATGATCTTGCCGACGGTGGCGTGATCTTCGCGAGCGATCGCGTGGTAGAAATCCATCGCGGTTTTCGGGATGAAGTTGAACACCGCCGAGGAGTAGACCGGCACGCCCAGCGCCTTGTAGGCCGCGGCATAGACTTCGGCGGTCGGCAGGCCACCCAGGTAGCTGAAGCGATCACCGAGGCGGCGACGGATCGACACCATCAACTCGATATCACCCAGGCCATCCTTGTAGCCGATCAGGTTCGGGCAGCGCTCGGCCAGACGTTCCAGCAGGGGCGCGTTCAGGCGGCAGACGTTACGGTTGTAGACCACCACGCCGATGTTGACCGACTTGCACACGGCTTCAACGTGGGCGGCAACGCCGTCCTGGCTGGCTTCGGTCAGGTAGTGCGGCAGCAGCAACAGGCCTTTGGCGCCAAGACGCTCGGCTTCCTGTGCGTACTCGATAGCCTGGCGGGTCGAACCGCCGACGCCGGCGAGGATTGGCACGCTGGTGGCGCAGGTGTCGACGGCAGTCTTGATGATTTCCGAATATTCGCTGGCCGCCAGGGAGAAGAACTCACCGGTGCCGCCTGCGGCGAACAGAGCCGAGGCGCCGTATGGGGCCAGCCATTCCAGACGCTTGATGTAGCCAGCGCGGTTGAAATCGCCCTGGGCATTGAAATCGGTGACCGGGAAAGACAGCAGACCGGAAGAGAGGATGGACTTCAGTTCTTGTGGATTCATTATTCGAACACCCTGGGTAGCGACGTTTGTGTGTGAGAAAACCGTTCAGCCTGCGCCGAAGTTGTAGGTCATCGTACAACTTAAAAAATAACCGTCAACTGCATTTCATCGCCAGGGGTGAAAATTGTTCGACAAGAAGAGCGCAAGCTCAGTTTTTCAAAGGCTTGCAGCGATAGGGAAAGCGGAGAGGAATGTGGCGTCTAGCGGGTTTGTAGGAGATACGTTGTCGGAAGATTAGCCCAAACAACCGAGAGATCTATGGGATGGCCGCTGGCCCTATCGCCAGCAGGCTAGCTCCCACATTGGAACGCGTACTCCTGTGGGAGCCAGCCTGCTGGCGATAGCGATAACCCAGACGATGGATGACACGAGGTAGATCGCTTACCCGCGCTGCGCCTCAGCCTCTTCATGGGCATGACGCAACCGCTCGCGGCTGTTGGTCAGGTGCAGGCGCATGGCGGCGCGCGCCGCGTCGGAGTCCTGGCGGGCGATGGCGTCGTAGATCTCTTCGTGCTCGCGGCTCAGGCGATTCATGTAGTGCTGCTGATCGTCATGGGCCAGGCGCGCGGAGTTCAGGCGGGTACGCGGAATGATGCTGGTACCCAAGTGGGTCATGATGTCGGTGAAGTAGCGGTTGCCGGTTGCCAGGGCAATCTGCAGGTGGAACTGGAAGTCCGAGGCCACGGCATCGCTGGCGTGGGAAACACTTTCGTTCAGCGCATCCAGTGCCGCGCGCATCAGCGCCAACTGCTCGGGGCTGCGGCGTTGCGCGGCGAGGCCGGCGGATTCCACTTCAAGGCTGATGCGCAGTTCCAGAATCGCCAGCACGTCACGCAGGGTGACCACAGTCGCCGGGTCGATGCGAAAACCGCTCGGGCTCGGGGTGTCGAGCACGAAGGTGCCTATGCCGTGACGGGTTTCCACCTGCCCCGCCGCCTGCAAACGGGAAATCGCTTCACGCACCACGGTGCGGCTGACGCCATGGGCATCCATGATCGCCGACTCGGTGGGCAACTTGTCGCCACGCTTGAGGTGACCGTCGCGGATCTGCTCGGACAGCACCGTCACCAGTTCCTGAGCGAGGCTGCGGCGCTTGCGAGGGAGGCGTGGTGCGGCGTTCGGGTTTTCCATGGTGAACATCTGTCTCGAAAAATTCGGCTGCTGAAACCGCATCATAGCGCAACGCGGTTGTACGATCACCCATCAGGCGGTCACGGTCTGGTCCACCAAATGCCCGTTCTCGATACGAACGTGCCGTGGGTGGAAACGCTTGAGGCTGCTGCGATGGCCGACGCTGACGATACTCAGGCCCGGCAACTCATCGATCAGTGCCTGGTACAGCGACGCCTCGTCTTCTTCATCCATCGCCGAAGTCGCTTCGTCCATGTACAGCCATTGCGGTGCATAAAGCAGTGCACGGGCGAAGGCCAGGCGTTGCTGCTCGCCCGGCGACAGCATGCGCTGCCAGTGATTGGCTTCGTCGAGTCGCGCCACCAGATGCGGCAAACGGCAGGTTTCCAGAACGTGCACGTAGCGCTCGTTGGGGTAGGTATCGCCGGCCTGTGGATAACTCAGCGCTTCGCGCAGCGTGCCAATCGGCAAGTAAGGCTTTTGCGGCAGGAACAGATAGCGCGCCGACGGCAAGCGAATACTGCCGTGCCCCGATGGCCACAGGTGCCCCATCGCCCGCAGCAAGGTCGACTTGCCGCTGCCGGAACGACCGCTGAGCATGACGCGCTCACCCTCCTCCACGGTCATGTCGGCACTGGTCAACAGGTGGCGACCGTCGGCCAGGTCGAGGCCGAGGTTGTGCACCTTCAAGGCCGAGCCCGCGTTCTGCACGTCAATGGCTGGCGCTCGTTGCTCGTTGTCGGTCATGGCCTGACGGAAGCTGAGCAGACGATCGCAGGTGGCGCGCCATGAGGCGAGGCTCTGGTACGCGGTGATGAACCAACTGAAGCTGTCCTGGACATTGCCGAACGCCGAGCTGATCTGCATCAGCTCACCCAGTTCGATCTTGCCGGAGAGATAACGTGGCGCGGCCACCATGAACGGGAAGATGATGGCGGCCTGCTCGTAGCCCGAAGTGAAGAAGGTCAGGCGCTTGGACACCTTCATGATGTCCCAGAAGTTGTGCCAGACCATCGAGAAACGCTGGGTCAGGCGGCGGTTCTCATTGGGCTCGCCGTTGTACAGCGCGATGCTTTCGGCATTTTCGCGAATCCGCACCATGGAGAAACGCAGGTCGGCTTCGAAGCGTTGTTGCCGGTTGTTCAGGCCGATCAGGCGGCGACCGATCAAATGCGTCAGCCAGCTACCCACCACGGCGTAGACCAGTACGCACCAGAACATGTAGCCGGGAATGGTCACCCCGAATACCTCGATGCTCCCTGACACACCCCAGAGGATGATCGAGAACGACACCAGGCTGACGACATTGCGCAACAGTCCGACGCCCAGGCTCAAGGTGTCGGAGGTGAAATTGTTGAGGTCTTCGGAAATGCGCTGGTCCGGGTTATCGGTGTAGCCGCCCTGCTCCAGCTGGTAGTAATTCTTGTTGCCCAGCCAGCGGGCGAAATGCTTTTCGGTGAGCCAGGCCCGCCAGCGAATCGTCAGCATCTGCGTCAGGTAGAGCCGGTACACCGCACCGACGATCGCCACCGCCGCAATCGCGCAGAAATACAGGATCAGTCGCCAGAACGCTTCCTCGTCCTTTTGCTGCAGGGCGTTGTAGAAATCCTTGTACCAGGTGTTGAACCACACCGAGATGCCCACGCTCATCAGCGACAACGCAATCACGGCGATCAGCAATGTCCAGGCCTTGACCTTTTCTTCGCTCTGCCAGTAAGGCGTGATCATCGCCCAGACTTTTCGAAAAAACTGCCCGCGCACAGCATCATTGACCGCGGAATATTCAGCGTTCTGATTCATGGATAAGGCTCGATAAGAAAAAATACATGCACGAACCGATCATAGATGATCGGTTCGGTTTGTCGCGAGGAGCGGCCCGCATTCGTTCAGCGTTGGTTCAGCGTTGGTTCAGCGTCGAACGGGACGCTTCTGCAGTTTGCGCTGCAGCGTGCGGCGGTGCATGCCCAGGGCGCGGGCGGTGGCGGAGATGTTGCCTTCGTGCTCGGTCAACACGCGCTGGATGTGTTCCCACTGCAGGCGGTCCACGGACATCGGGTTTTCCGGCACCAGGCTGTCGAGGTCGGCGTGTTCGGACAGCAGCGCCGCCAGCACGTCGTCGGCGTCGGCCGGCTTGCACAGGTAGTTGCAGGCGCCGCGCTTGATCGCCTCGACGGCCGTGGCGATGCTCGAATAACCGGTGAGGATCACCACGCGCATTTCCGGGTCCATTTCCAGCAACTTGGGCAGCAGCACCAGGCCCGAGTCGCCATCCATTTTCAGGTCCAGCGCGGCATAGTCCGGCAGATCGGCCTGGGCGATGGTCAGCCCTTCTTCGGCGGAACCGGCGGTGCTGACGCGAAAGCCACGGCGGGCCATGGCGCGGGCCATCACCCGGGTAAAGGTCGCGTCGTCGTCGACCAGCAGCAAATGCGGCAGTTCTTCGCCTTCAACTTGGATTTCGTCACTCATGTTCGTCTCCTCGGGCGCCATGGGGCAGGCGCAGCTCGGTGAGCGTGCCGCCTTCCTCATGACTGTAGAGTTTCACTGAGCCGCCGGCGCGTGTCACGCTGGCCTTGCTCAAAAACAGGCCCAGGCCGAAACCTTTGCCCTTGGTGGTAAAAAATGGCTTGCCGATCTGCTCGGCGATGGCCAGCGGCACGCCCGCACCGTGGTCGCGGATGCTGATGGTCAAGTCTTCGGCATTCCAGTCCAGGGTCACTTGCAGCCCTTCGGGACAGGCATCCGCCGCGTTGTTGAGTAAATTGAGCAACGCCTGGGTCAGGTCCGGCGGTGGTGCCATGCGCGGCACCGAGCCCTGGCCCAGGCGCTGGAAGCGATAACTGGCTTCCGGACGCATCAGGTGCCAGCGATTGAGCGCTTCGTCGAGCCAGTCGGTGACGTCCTGCATCTGCACGGCCAGCCGGCGATTGGCCTCCGCCGCCCGAACCAGCTGCTGCAAGGTCTCTTTGCACAACTTGACCTGATCCTGCAGCACTTTCAGGTCATCCTGCAGCATCGGGTCAGGATGATCCTGTTGCATCTCCTTGAGCAACACGCTCATGGTCGCCAGCGGCGTGCCCAGTTCATGGGCAGCGCCCGCCGCCTGGGTGGCGACGGCCAGCAGCTGCTGGTCGCGCAGGCCTTCTTCCCGGCGAATGGCCCGCAGCTCTTCCTGGCGACGCAGCTCTTCGGCCATGCGCGCGGCAAAGAACGTGATCACTGCCGCCGCCAGCGCGAAGCTCAACCACATCCCGTACACCTGCAGGTTTTCCCGGGCAATCGGGAAGGTTTGCAGCGGGTAGAAGCGCGCCAGCAGCAAGGTGTACATGGTCAGGGCGATACCCGACAAAATCACCGAATAACGCCATGGCAAGGTCACGGCTGCGATGGTCAGCGGCACCAGGTAATAAGAGACGAAGGGGTTGGTCGAGCCACCCGAGAAATACAGCAACGCACTGTGGATAAACAGGTCGCAGGCCAGTTGCACCGCGTATTCGAGCTCGGTGACCGGCCAGGTGGTGCGCAGCCGGATGGCCGTGAAAGCACACAGCAACATCGAGCAGCCGAGAGTCGCGGCCAATTGGAACCAGGGCAGTGGCAGCAGCTCGAACCAGTAGGCCAGGCCCACGGAACCAGCTTGAGCGGCCAATACCAGGGTGCGGATGAACGTCAGCCGCCAGAGATTCTGGCGTGTGGCGGAAGTGATTTGAACGGGGGCGAGCATGAGCTCTCCTGATGAGCGCTCCAGGCGGATCGACGGGAGTATAACCAAGCGCGGGGGCTGGCAGGCGAAAGTGCGGCAAACGGCCACACTCCCACACTCAAACGCATACCCCTGCAGGAGCGTGGCTTGCCCGCGATTGGCTGCGAAGCAGCCACCTGCAATCGTCTGTATAAAAGTTGTAAGTGCGCGAACCGGATCATCAAAGCTAGAGTCTGATGGTTTCACGCAGGCACGCACCAACAACCTGCGCACCCACCCAGGAGCCTTCATGCACACATTCCGCCGCAGCGCCGCCCTCCTCGCCCTGAGTGCCGGCACCCTCGCCGCCCTCCCGGCCATGGCCGCCGACGAGCTTCACTACAACCAGATTTCCCTGCGCGCCGAGGTCAGCCAGGAAGTGGCTCGCGACCTGATGATCGTGACCCTCTACACCGAAGATCAGAACACCGACCCGGCCAAACTCGCCGCGGACGTCAGCACCACCATGAACAAGGCCCTGGCCCAGGCCAAGCAAGTGAAGGACATCACCCTGCGCCAGGGCAGCCGCAACAGCTACCCGATCTACGACGCCAAGGGCCAGAAAATCACCGGCTGGCGCGAGCGTGCCGAACTGCGTCTGGAAAGCCCGGACTTCGCGGCCCTGTCCAAGCTGACCGGCGAACTGCTCGGCGACCTGAAAATGGGCGGCATGGATTTCGCCATCGCCACCCCCACCCGCAAGGCCAGCGAAGATGCCTTGCTGAAGGAGGCCGTGACGGCCTTCAAGGCCCGCGCCCAACTGGCCACTGACGCCCTGGGCGGCAAGGGTTACAAAATCGTCAACCTGAACTTCAACAGCAATGGTTACCCGCAACCGTACATGCGCGCACCGATGATGATGAAAGCCGCCAGCATGGACGCCGCTCCGGTGACCCCGGAAGTGGAAGCCGGCACCAGCCAGGTCAGCATGACGGCCGATGGCTCGATTGAAGTGCTGATGCCTTGATTCGATAACTGAATACAAAAAACGGCGATCACTCAGGTGACCGCCGTTTTTTTTCGAATTCAAACTGTAGGAGCTGCCGCAGGCTGCGATCTTTTGATCTTGTTCTATGCTCTCAAAGACATTTCAGCGGCGACCGCAAAGATCGCAGCCTGCGGCCGCTCCTACAGAGATGTCGTACAAATTGGAATGAAAAGTTGCACCTTGTACAACTCGCAACCCGCGACCAATACCAGTGCAACGATAACCACTCCCATTAAGTCCCACACCCCTCTCAAGGACTGGGTATAAATAGGTAACACCCCGCCCCACCCACGGGCAGCCCAAGGCTTTAACGCACCATAAAGGTGCGCCAGTTGCACTACAAAAACACCGCGCAAACGTTCAAATGCGCCAGGTTTTATACTAATGCGACATTAAGGTACGTTCGTGCCACTGTTTAATGCCTGTAGTCGCTCTGGATCTTGCATTGGGTATGGCCCCTGCATAAGTATCCGCAGGCACGACTCACGAGGTCGTCCTCAAAATCAAAAAATGACAACAAATCATGAGGCCACCATGCTTAAACAAGCGGTCATTCCGTTTTTATTAGGTGCCAGCTTGCTAGCTAGCGCACCGTTCGCCCAAGCTGCGACTAACCTGGTGTTCTGCTCCGAAGGGAGCCCGGCCGGTTTCGATCCAGGTCAATACACCACCGGAACCGACTTCGACGCCTCTGCCGAAACCATGTTCAACCGCCTGACCCAGTTCGAGCGCGGCGGTACCGCCGTCATTCCTGGCCTGGCGACCAGCTGGGACGTCTCCGATGACGGCCTGACCTACACCTTCCACCTGCGCGAAGGCGTCAAGTTCCACACCACCCCGTATTTCAAGCCGACTCGTGAGTTCAACGCGGACGACGTGCTGTTCACCTTCAATCGCATGATTAACAAGGATGACCCGTTCCGCAAAGCGTACCCGACTGAATTCCCGTACTTCACCGACATGGGGATGGACACCAACATCACCAAGATCGATAAAGTCGACGACAAAACCGTCAAGTTCACCCTGAAAGACGTCGATGCCGCGTTCATCCAGAACATGGCCATGAGCTTCGCCTCGATCCAGTCCGCCGAGTACGCCGCCCAACTGCTCAAAGAAGGCAAGGCCGCTGACATCAACCAGAAGCCGGTCGGCACTGGTCCGTTCGTGTTCAAGAGCTACCAGAAAGACTCCAACATCCGCTACACCGGGAACAAGGACTACTGGAAGCCGGACGACGTCAAGATCGACAACCTGATCTTCGCCATCACCACCGACCCGTCGGTACGCATCCAGAAGCTGAAGAAAAACGAGTGCCAGGTCACCCTGTTCCCTCGTCCAGCCGACCTGAAAGCGCTGCGCGAAGACAAGACCCTGAAGCTGCCTGACCAGGCTGGTTTCAACCTGGGTTACATCGCCTACAACGTGATGGACAAGGTCAAGGGCAGCAACGAGCCAAACCCGTTGGCCCAACTGAAAGTGCGTCAGGCACTGGACATGGCCGTCAACAAGCAACAGATCATCGACTCCGTGTACCAGGGCGCCGGCCAACTGGCCGTCAACGCCATGCCGCCGACCCAGTGGTCCTACGACACCACCATCAAGGATGCGCCGTACAACCCTGAGAAAGCCAAGGAGCTGCTCAAGGAAGCCGGTGTGAAAGAAGGCACCGAAATCGTTCTGTGGGCGATGCCGGTCCAGCGTCCATACAACCCGAACGCCAAGCTGATGGCAGAAATGCTGCAGTCCGACTGGGCGAAGGTCGGCCTCAAGGTCAAGATCCAGAGCTACGAGTGGGGCGAGTACATCAAGCGCTCCAAAGGTGGCGAGAACCAGGCGATGCTGATTGGCTGGAGCGGTGACAATGGTGATCCCGACAACTGGCTGAACGTGCTGTTCGGCTGCGACTCGCTGGAAGGCAACAACTTCTCCAAGTGGTGCGACAAGAAGTTCGACGACATCGTCAAACAAGCCAAGCGTACTTCAGACCAGGGCAAGCGCACCGAACTGTACAAACAGGCGCAACACGTCCTCAAAGATGCTGTTCCAATGACACCTATCGCTCACTCGACGGTGTTCCAACCCATGCGCGCCAATGTGCAGGACTTCAAGATCAGCCCGTTTGGCTTGAACTCCTTCTACGGCGTCAGCGTCAGCAAATAAGGTTCGGTAACGGCGACGTTTCTTGACGTCGCCGTTACGTTATCGACCGAGAAAGCAGGAATCCGCCCACCTCCAAATCGTCTGCTGCCTACAGCAGAGCATTAGGACGCGTCGCCTTTTCCTACGAGTCTTTAGGACTCTTCGTATTTACTGCCGGACCCACGGTTCATACCGTCGGGATTCGACCAGTTCATGCGTGGGTCATCGGTTTTGCTGCACGTCATGGATTGAGACCGATGAGGCCTCCCTTTACCCGGAGTTCTCATTGTCAAACACTGAACAAGAGAGAGCGTCATGCGCCATACCTTGGTTTTATCCGCATTGCTGGGCGCGGGCCTGTTGGCCGCCACGTCCATGAGCCAGGCTGCCTCCAATAGCCTGGTGTTCTGTTCCGAAGGCAGCCCCGCCGGCTTCGACACCGCGCAATACACCACCGCGACCGATAACGACGCCGCCGAACCGCTGTACAACCGCCTGGCCGAGTTCGAAAAAGGCTCGACCAATGTCGTACCGGGCCTGGCCACGAGTTGGGATATTTCCGAGGACGGCCTCAAGTACACTTTTCACCTGCGTCCCGGGGTGAAATTTCACACGACCAAGTACTTCACGCCGACCCGCGACTTCAACGCTGACGACGTGCTGTTCACCTTCAATCGCATGCTCGATCCGCAGCAACCGTTCCGTAAGGCCTATCCGACCGAATTCCCCTATTTCAACGGGATGAGCCTGAACAAGAATATCGCCAAGGTCGAAAAGACCGGGCCGCTGACCGTGGTCATGACGCTCAACAGCGTGGATGCCGCGTTCATCCAGAACATCGCCATGAGCTTCGCCGCGATTCTCTCCGCCGAGTACGCCGACAAGCTGCTCGCGGAAGGCAAGCCGAGCGACATCAACCAGAAGCCGATCGGCACCGGGCCGTTCGTGTTCAAGAGCTACCAGAAAGACTCAAACATCCGTTACACCGGCAACAAGCAATACTGGGCCCCTGACCGGGTCAAGCTCGACAATCTGATTTTCGCCATCAACACCGACGCCTCGGTGCGCGTGCAGAAGCTCAAGGCCAACGAGTGCCAGGTCACCCTGCACCCGCGCCCCGCCGACGTGACTGCGCTGAAAAACGACCCCGCGCTGCAGTTGATCGAAAAGCCCGGCTTCAACCTGGGTTACATCGCCTACAACGTACGGCACAAGCCCTTCGACCAGCTCGAAGTGCGCCAGGCGCTGGACATGGCGGTGAACAAGCAAAGCATTCTCAACGCCGTTTACCAGGGTGCGGGGCAACTGGCGGTCAACGCCATGCCGCCGACCCAATGGTCCTACGACGACAGTATCCAGGACGCCGCCTACAACCCGGAAAAAGCCAAGGAACTGCTCAAGGCTGCCGGCGTCAAGGAAGGCACCGAAATCACCCTGTGGGCCATGCCCGTACAGCGCCCCTACAACCCCAACGCCAAGTTGATGGCCGAGATGCTCCAGGCTGACTGGGCGAAGATCGGCCTCAAGGTCAAGATCGTCAGCTACGAATGGGGCGAGTACATCAAGCGCACCAAGAATGGCGAGCACGATATCAGCCTGATCGGCTGGACCGGCGACAACGGTGACCCGGACAACTGGCTCGGCACGCTGTACAGCTGCGACGCCATTGGCGGCAACAACTACTCCATGTGGTGTGATCCGGCTTACGACAAGCTGATCAAGCAGGCCAAGGTCGTGACCGACCGCGACCAGCGCACCGTGCTCTACAAACAGGCGCAGCAGTACCTCAAGCAGCAGGTACCGATCACGCCGGTCGCCCACTCGACGGTCAACCAGCCGTTGAGCGCCAAAGTCGAAGGGTTCAAGGTCAGCCCCTTCGGTCGCAACGTGTTCTCGGGTGTCGGCATCGAAAAATAAAACCGTGTAGCTGAAAACGCTGGGGGCGCATTGCGCCTCCACGCAAGCGTATTGCCGTCATTCGCCATTCTGGTCCACAGCAAACGTTTGCGATGTGTGCAAGTGTTCCAAAGCAAATAGCCGGATCACCAAAAAAGACCGGCATTAATAATAGAAAGTAAGGAGCTTCACCCATGAAACTGAGCAGCACTGCGATACTGGCCCTGGCCATTAGCAGCGTAACCGCCACGGCATACGCTGAAACCCAAAGCCAGGCGTATACCCCGGTTACCCTGAATGAAAAAAGCGCCCAGAGCGAAGCAACCGGCTTCCTGGAAGGCCAGTCGATCAGCGGCACGACCCGTAACTGGTACGCCAACGAACAACTGAAACGTGGGGCCAAATTTTCCTACAAGAAAGACGGCGTTTCGACCCCGACTGACCGCCGTATCAACTGGGTTCAAGGCACGATCGTCAAGTACAACTCGGGCTTCACCGAAGGTGCCCTCGGTTTCAGCACTGAAGTCGCGGCCTACAACGCCATCGCCCTGGACCAGGACCGCAAGGACCTGGCGTCCAACAACGGCGGCGCACCGGGCACTCGCCCAGGCGCGGGCAACAACCGTACCCTGACCGAAGAAGGCGGCGACGCCGTTGGCCAGTGGAGCAAGCTGGGCCTGGCCAACGTCAAGGCGCGTATTTCCAACACCACCCTGACTGCCGGTCGCCAGAACTTCAGCAGCCCGATGGTCGACGTCATCGGTAACCGTGCGCTGCCTTCGAGCTTCCAGGGTGTGGCGATCCACAGTGAAGAGCTGAACAACCTGCAATTCGACCTGGCCACCTTCGATCGCAACTCTCCGCGTACCGAAGAAAGCCAGCGCAAGTTCCGCACCGAATACGCCAACGGCATCGTTGAAACCGATCACGTCTACACCGGCGGCATCACCTACACCCCGTTCGCCAGCCTGACCACCAGCCTCTGGGCCACCCAGGCCGAAGACATCTGGAACCAGTACTACTTCGGCGCCACCCACGTACTGGGTGACAGCCAGGTCCTGAGCCTGACCACCGGCCTGAACTACTACAAGACCCAGGAAGAAGGCAAAGCACTGATCGGCGACATCGACAACGACACCTACTCCCTGTCATTCGGCCTGACTCATCAGGCGCACACCCTGACCTTCTCGTACCAGGAAGTGAACGGTAACGAGTACTTCGACTACCTGCACGAAACCAACGGCATCTACCTGGCCAACTCCCTGCTGTCGGACTTCAACGGCCCGAACGAGAAGTCGTTCCAGATCGCCTACGGCCTGAACATGGCCGAGTACGGCGTACCCGGCCTGAAGTTCAACATCTACCAGGCACGTGGCTGGGGCATCGACGGTACCCACTACACCGGCAACAAGGGCGTGGCGGACAAGGGCTACGACGGTATCCAGTCGCAAGACGGCGAACACCACTACGAATACGGCATCGGTGCAACCTACGCCGTGCAGAGCGGTCCGTTCAAGGCCACCACTATCCGTGGCACCTACACCGCTCACCGCGCCAGTGAAAACCAGGCTGATGGCAGCATCAACGAGTTCCGTCTGGTGACCACGGTTCCGTTCAACATCCTGTAAATGCACCCGCCGGATGGCTGATTCAGCGACGAATCAGCCGTCCGACTATTGTCCTTAAACCGATTGCAGAGGGTTCTTGATGAAAATGCTTCCCCTACGCGCGGCCATCGCGGCCGCCTTGCTGAGTGTCGCGGTGGGTGTATCGGCCAAGCCGCTGGTGGTCTGTACCGAAAACAGCCCCGAAGGCTTCGACATGGTCCAGTACACGACTGCAGTCACAGCCGATGCGGTGGCCGAAACCATCTTCAATCGCCTGGCGGACTTCAAACCAGGGACCACCGAGGTGATTCCGGCCCTGGCCGAATCCTGGGACATCAGTGAAGACGGCCTGACCTACACCTTCCACTTGCGCAAAGGCGTCAAGTTCCACACCACCGACTACTTCAAGCCGACCCGCGACATGAATGCCGACGACGTGGTCTGGAGCTTCCAGCGCCAGCTGGACCCGAACCATCCGTGGCACAAGCTCTCGAGCGTCGGTTTCCCGTACTTTGAAAGCATGGGCTTCAAAGAGCTGCTCAAGAGCGTCGAGAAGGTCGACGACAACACGGTCAAGTTCACCCTGACCCGCCGCGAAGCGCCGTTCCTGGCCGACATCGCCATGGCGTTCTCCTCGATCTACCCGGCCGAGTACGCCGACCAGCTGCTCAAGGCCAACAAGACCGGCGACCTCAACAGCAAGCCGATCGGCACCGGGCCGTTCGTCTTCCAGCGCTACAACAAGGACGCCCAGGTTCGCTTCAAGGCCAACCCGGACTACTTCCGTGGCAAGCCGCCGGCCGATTCGCTGATCCTGGCCATCGCCACCGACAACAACGTGCGCCTGCAGAAGCTCAAGGCCAACGAATGCCAGGTCGCGCTGTATCCGAAGCCGGATGACATCCCGAGCATCAAGAAAGACTCGAACCTGAAGGTCGAGGAAATGAACGCGATGACCGTCGCCTACATCGCCATCAACACCACGCACAAGTACTTGAGCGATGCGCGCGTGCGCAAGGCCATCGACATCGCGTTCGACAAGGAAGCCGCGGTCAACGCGCTGTTCGGCAAGGGCAATGCCACCGTGGCGGTCAACCCGTACCCGGACACCCTGCTGGGCTACAACCACACGCTGAAAAACCCGACCCGCGACCTGGACAAGGCGCGCGCCCTGCTCAAGGAAGCCGGCGTACCGGAAGGCACCACCTTCACCCTGTTCACCCGCAACGGTGGCGGCGCAACCAACCCGAACCCGATGCTTGCCGCGCAGATGATGCAGGCCGACCTGGCCAAGGTCGGGATCAAGATCGACATCCGCGTAATGGAATGGGGCGAGATGCTCAAGCGCGCGAAAAACGGCGAGCACGACATGGTTTCCGCCGGATGGGCGGGCGATAACGGCGACCCGGATAACTTCCTGACGCCTATGCTCAGTTGCGAGGCCGCGAAGAACGGCGAAAACTACGCTCGCTGGTGCAATGAAAAATTCCAGGCCCTGCTTGACCAGGCCCGTGAAAAAACCGACCCGGCCGAGCGTGCAGCGCTGTACGAACAGGCTCAGGTTATCTTTAACCAGGACCAGCCATGGATCAGCCTCGCACACACTAGAATGTTTACCGCAATGCGCAACAACGTAGAGGGCTACCAGATTAGCCCGCTCACCACCAATAACTTCGCCACCACCCAGGTGAAGTAGATAAGAAACTCCCGGCATTGCCGCACCCTGGCATGCCGGGCACGCCTAACCGGCTGATGAGGTACACCTTACGATGTTTAGTTTTATTGCCCGCCGACTGGGGTTACTGATCCCCACGTTCTTCGGCATCACCTTGCTGACATTCGCGTTGATTCGCATGATCCCTGGCGACCCCGTGGAAGTCATGATGGGCGAACGCAGAGTCGACCCGGAAATGCACGCTCAGGCAATGGAACGCCTAGGTCTGAACAAACCCCTGTATGCCCAGTACCTGGATTACATCGGCAAACTGGCCCACGGCGATCTCGGGGAATCCCTGCGTACCCGTGAAAGCGTCTGGAACGAGTTCACCTCCCTCTTCCCTGCGACCCTGGAACTGTCCATGGCCGCCCTGCTGTTCGCCGGCATCCTGGGCCTGCTGGCCGGGGTGATCGCGGCCCTCAAGCGAGGGTCCCTGTTCGACCATGGGGTGATGGGCATCTCCCTGGCGGGATACTCGATGCCGATCTTCTGGTGGGGCCTGATCCTGATCATGTTCTTCTCGGTGTCCCTGGGCTGGACCCCGGTGTCCGGGCGGATCGACCTGCTCTATGACATCGAGCCGCGCACCGGCTTCATGCTGATCGATACGCTGCTGGCCGATGACGTCGGCGCGTTCTTCGATGCCCTGCATCACCTGATCCTGCCGGCCATCGTGCTGGGCACCATCCCGCTGGCGGTAATTGCGCGGATGACCCGTTCGTCGATGCTCGAAGTGCTGCGTGAAGACTACATCCGTACCGCCCGCGCCAAAGGCCTGTCGCCGTCGCGCGTGGTGTTCGTGCACGGCCTGCGCAACGCGCTGATTCCGGTGCTGACCGTGGTCGGCCTGCAAGTCGGCACCCTGCTGGCCGGTGCGGTCCTGACCGAGACCATCTTCTCCTGGCCGGGCATCGGCAAATGGCTGATCGAAGCCATTGGTGCCCGTGACTACCCCGTCGTACAAAACGGCATCCTGTTAATCGCCTGCCTGGTGATTCTGGTCAACTTCGTAGTGGACATCCTCTACGGCTTTGCCAACCCACGCATCCGTCATCAGCGCTGAGGTCAATACCATGAGCACTCCAACATCCTCAGTAGCCACCACCACGTCCGCCGTGGATCAAAGCCTGCTGTATCCGTCGCCGTATAAAGAATTCTGGCAAGCGTTCTCCAGGAACAAAGGTGCCGTTGCCGGCCTGATGTTCATGCTGCTGGTGATTTTCTGCGCCATCTTCGCCCCGTGGGTTGCCCCCCATGACCCGAGCGAGCAGTACCGCGACTTCCTGCTCACCCCGCCAGCCTGGCTGGAAGGCGGGCAGATCCAGTTCCTGCTGGGGACCGATGAACTGGGTCGCGACCTGCTGTCGCGCCTGATCCAGGGTTCGCGCCTGTCGCTGCTGATCGGCTTGTCGTCGGTGGTGATGTCGCTGATACCGGGGATCCTGCTGGGCCTGTTCGCCGGCTTCTTCCCGAAAGCGGTCGGCCCGACCATCATGCGCCTGATGGACATCATGCTGGCCCTGCCGTCCCTGCTGCTGGCCGTGGCGATCGTCGCCATCCTCGGCCCTGGCCTGATCAACACCGTGATCGCCATCGCCGTGGTGTCCCTGCCGTCCTACGTGCGCCTGACCCGCGCCGCGGTGATGGGTGAACTGAACCGCGACTACGTGACCGCCGCGCGCCTGGCCGGTGCCGGCCTGCCACGCCTGATGTTCGTCACCGTGCTGCCCAACTGCATGGCGCCGCTGATCGTCCAGGCCACCCTGAGCTTCTCCTCGGCGATTCTCGATGCCGCCGCACTGGGCTTCCTCGGCCTTGGCGTTCAGCCGCCAACCCCTGAGTGGGGCACCATGCTGGCCTCGGCCCGTGACTACATCGAACGCGCCTGGTGGGTCGTGAGCCTGCCTGGTTTGACCATTTTGCTCAGCGTGCTGGCAATCAACTTGATGGGTGACGGCCTGCGCGACGCGCTGGACCCGAAACTCAAGAACGCCGCCTGAGGAGATTCCAATGTCACTGTTAGAAATCAAGAATCTCAACGTTCGCTTCGGCGACAAGAACGCCACGCCCGTGGTCGATGGCCTCGACCTGAAAGTGGACAAGGGCGAAGTGCTGGCCATCGTTGGCGAGTCGGGTTCGGGTAAATCCGTGACCATGATGGCGCTGATGGGCCTGATCGAACATCCCGGCATCGTCACCGCCGACTCGCTCAGCTTCGACGGCAAGGACATGCTCAAGCTCAGCAACCGTCAGCGTCGGCAGATCGTCGGCAAGGACCTGTCGATGGTCTTCCAGGACCCGATGACCGCGCTGAACCCGAGCTACACCGTCGGTTTCCAGATCGAAGAAGTGCTGCGCCTGCACTTGAAAATGTCCGGCAAGGCCGCGCGCAAGCGCGCCATCGAGTTGCTGGAAAAAGTGGAAATCCCGGGCGCGGCCAGCCGCATGGACGCCTACCCGCACCAACTGTCCGGTGGCATGAGCCAGCGCGTCGCGATCGCCATGGCGATTGCCGGCGAGCCGAAACTGCTGATCGCCGACGAACCGACCACAGCGCTGGACGTAACGATCCAGGCGCAGATCATGGATCTGCTGCTGGCGTTGCAGAAAGAGCAGAACATGGGCCTGGTGCTGATCACCCACGACCTCGCGGTCGTGGCCGAAACCGCCCAGCGCGTGTGCGTGATGTACGCCGGCCAAGCCGTCGAAGTCGGCCAGGTGCCGCAACTGTTCGACATTCCGGCGCACCCGTACAGCGAAGCGCTGCTCAAGGCGATTCCGGAACACAGCCTGGGCGCCTCGCGCCTGTCGACCCTGCCGGGCATCGTTCCCGGTCGCTACGACCGTCCGCAGGGCTGCCTGCTGTCGCCGCGCTGCCCGTACGTGCAGGACAACTGCCGTGTGCAGCGTCCGGCCCTTGACCCGAAAAGCAACAGCCTCGCCCGCTGCTTCTACCCGCTGAACCAGGAGGTGGCGTAATGGCCGTCGTACTTACCGCCCGCGACCTGACCCGTCACTACGAAGTGTCCCGTGGCCTGTTCAAGGGTCACGCTACCGTGCGCGCCCTCAACGGGGTGTCGTTCGAACTGGAAGCCGGCAAGACCCTCGCCGTGGTGGGTGAGTCGGGCTGTGGCAAGTCCACCCTGGCCCGTGCCCTGACCCTGATCGAGGAGCCGTCCTCCGGCTCCCTGAAAATCGCCGGCCAGGAAGTCGCCGGCGCCGACAAGGCCCAGCGCAAGCAACTGCGTAAAGACGTGCAGATGGTGTTCCAGAGCCCATACGCCTCGTTGAACCCACGGCAGAAAATCGGTGATCAGCTGGCAGAACCCTTGCTGATCAGCACCAACCTGTCGGCCACCGAACGTCGCGAAAAAGTCCAGGCGATGATGAAGCAGGTGGGCTTGCGTCCCGAGCACTACCAGCGCTATCCGCACATGTTCTCCGGCGGTCAGCGTCAGCGGATCGCCCTGGCCCGCGCCATGATGCTGCAACCGAAAGTGCTGGTGGCGGACGAACCGACCTCGGCGCTGGACGTGTCGATCCAGGCGCAGGTGCTCAACCTGTTCATGGACCTGCAGCAAGAGTTCAACACCGCCTACGTGTTCATCTCCCACAACCTGGCGGTGGTGCGTCACGTCGCCGACCACGTGATGGTGATGTACCTCGGCCGCCCGGTGGAAATGGGTCCCAAGGAAGACATCTACACCCGTCCCCTGCACCCGTACACCCAGGCGCTGTTGTCGGCCACGCCGACCATCCACCCGGACCCGGACAAACCGAAAATCAAGATCGTCGGCGAGTTGCCCAACCCGCTGAACCCGCCCGCCGGCTGCGCTTTCCACAAGCGCTGCCCTTACGCCACCGAGCGTTGCAGCACTGAAGAGCCGGCCTTGCGCCTGCTCGACAGTCGCCAGGTGGCTTGCCATTACGCCGAGCAATTCCTCGACGGCGCGGCGTAAATAACGCCTCGGTCACTGAGGCGCTTTAATCAGGCAAACCCCTTCTCTTTCGATTGCCATCAATCGAGGGAGGAGGGGTTTTTCTTTTGTTTGCACAAGTGCACTGTCTTTTCTGACAGTTACGCACGCCCAGCCGTTTTGTTTGAATCCCGTCGGAGAGTCACGCGACACAAGGCGTAGACCCGGAAACATTCAAACGACAGGGACAGGTGCAAGCATCATGGAAATTCAAACAACAATCGAAAACGCTGGTCAGCTAGACCCGGGATTTGGTGATTTTGGCCAGATCCGCCCCGACTTTCTGGCCGGCTCGGTCAGGGCCGTTGTGTTATCGGCTGAAGGTGCCCTGACCTACGCTACCCAGCAGGGAAAGGGTTTCACTCTGTACCGCACCGATTTTGACGGTATCAAGGACACGAACTTTGGTCATGACGGCAACACCGGTGAGTGGCAGTTTGTCCGCGGCAAACAGGCAACGCCGGTGCGCTTGCTACTGCAGGACGATTGCAAGATCCTGGTGATCGGCGAGACCCGGGAACCCGACGGTATCCGCCGGGCAGCACTGAGACGCTTTAATGCCAACGGCAGCCCTGACCTGGTCTTTGGCAGTGTCGTTGTTCCTGTGGCACAGCATGATTATTCCCAAGTGGAGTTGATCGACGGTTGTCTGCAGGCTGATGGAAAAGTGCTTGTGTCGTTCACCTATTACATCAGTGAATCCCAAGGGTCACTGCTGGTGCGCCTGCACGGTAATGGTGAACTCGATACCGGTTTCGGCACGAGGGGTTTTATCGAGATCGAAAACGGGGATGACTTCATCCGTGTTAACAGCGTTGTGATTCAAGGCGGAAAAATAGTTGTTGGCGGGACCACCCTATCCGGTCAGCTCTTTCTTGCACGTTATGATCTGCAAGGGAAGATCGATAGCCAATTTGGTGTCGATGGCTTTGCTTTCTTCGCAATAACGGATGGCTCACTCAGAATGCGTCAACTCATCGCACAGGCTGATGGCAAGCTGGTGTGTGCTGGCGGTCTGCTGGATACCATCGGCATGGTGATGAGATTTACCGCAGACGGTCTCCCCGACAAGGAGTGGAATGGCGGGCGTCCGGTATTGACCGACACCGGTCCTGAAACATTCTGGAGATCCTTGGCCCAGCAGCCGGATGGCAAGATTGTCGTGGTCGGTCACAATCGGGCACTGCATATCATCGCTGGCAGGTTGTTGCCCAATGGAGAGCATGACACCCGCTTCGGCCGGTCCGGGTCCGGGTGGGTTTCCTTTGGTCCTTCAGGAGGGTTGGCGTGGGATGTGAAGGTCCAGAGCGCTGCTCGAATTATCGTTGGCGCCGAGGCGTTCATCGACTTCGGTCATCACGGGCCAGTGGTCTACGGGCTTCAAGCCTGAGCCCAGAACTCCTGTAGGAGCGAGGTTGCTCGCGATGCACTCAAACACGCCGCATTCTTCCTGAAAGCACGTGTCATCGTTGACGTCCATCGCGAGCAAGCTCGCTCCTACAGGGGGGTTGTTTTGTCTGCCATTTACGTCTGGCTATCGCCTTCGTCCGAATCGTCGGAGTCCGGTTCATCGGTGGTCGAGTCATCATCGTTGTCGGCACCACCCTGCCCCTTGTCGCCCGGTTCCGATTCGGACTTGGCGATCATCAGCTCACCGTGGGTCCCCTGCCCGCTCGCCGCCTGGGTTTCATGATCCTCGCACTCGGCCCAGACCGCCGAACTGCCGAGGGCCAACATCACCAACACCTTCAACAGCAACACAACGCGTAGCAACCTGTTCATAGCCGAGTCCATCCTTTCGTAGAGTGCCTGTCTGGCGCTGATTAAATCTAGTCGCGATCAGCCCGGTTCTCCAGATAGGACGCTAACGGATGGGCGGAAATGCCATGAATGTAGAGACTGGTTTTGAATAAGGGTTATACCCAAACTCAATAACAACACTGTCCAGTGTGGGAGCGGGCTTGCTCGCGAAGAGTCCATCACACCCAATATCAATGTTGACTGACACTCCGCTTTCGCGAGCAAGCCCGCTCCCACATTGAACCGTGTGGTAACAAAAAACCCCGCAGCTTTCGCAACGGGGTTTTGGGTATTTCAACTTAACGCTTAGTGATGCTCGCGCGTCGCGCGGAATTTCACGTCCGGCCAGCGCTCTTCCATCAGGGCCAGGTTGACCCGGGTAGGCGCGAGGTAGGTCAGGTGACCGCCGCCGTCCAGTGCCAGGTTTTCCACGGCCTTGTTGGAGAATTCCTCAAGCTTCTTCTTGTCGCTGCATTCGATCCAGCGCGCGGAATAAACGGTGATTGGCTCGTAGGAGCACTCGACCTTGTATTCCTCCTTCAGGCGGCTGGCGACTACGTCGAACTGAAGCACACCGACGGCGCCGAGGATGATGTCGTTGCTGCGTTCCGGGAAGAACACCTGGGTCGCGCCTTCTTCGGCCAGCTGTTGCAGGCCCTGGCGCAGTTGCTTGGATTTCAGCGGGTCCTTCAGGCGTACGCGGCGGAACAGTTCCGGCGCGAAGTGCGGGATGCCGGTGAAGCCCAGGACTTCGCCTTCGCTGAAGGTGTCGCCGATCTGGATGGTGCCGTGGTTGTGCAGGCCGATGATGTCCCCGGCAAACGCTTCTTCCAGTTGCTCACGCTCGGAGGAGAAGAAGGTCAGCGCATCGCCGATGCGCACGTCCTTGCCGGTGCGCACGTGGCGCATCTTCATGCCTTTTTCGTACTTGCCGGAGCAGATGCGCATGAAGGCGATACGGTCGCGGTGTTTCGGGTCCATGTTCGCCTGGATCTTGAAGATGAAGCCCGAGAACTTCTCTTCCACCGGCTCCACGGTGCGCTCGTTGGCCACCCGGGCCAGTGGGCGCGGAGCCCAATCAACGACAGCGTCGAGGACGTGGTCGACACCGAAGTTGCCCAGTGCGGTACCGAAGAACACCGGGGTCAGCTGGCCATCGAGGAATTCCTGCTGGTTGAACTCGTGGCAGGCACCCTGCACCAGCTCCAGCTGCTCGATGAAACGCTCGTACTCGTCACCCAGGTGGGCGCGGGCTTCATCGGAATCGAGCTTCTCGATGATCTTGGTTTCGGTACGTTCGTGGCCGTGACCGGCGGTGTAGACGATGATGTAGTCGTCGGCGAGGTGATACACGCCTTTAAAATCACGGTAGCAGCCGATCGGCCAGGTGATCGGCGCGGCCTTGATCTTGAGGACCGCTTCGATTTCGTCGAGCAGTTCGATCGGGTCGCGGATGTCACGGTCGAGTTTGTTGATGAAGCTGACGATCGGCGTGTCACGCAGACGGCAGACGTCCATCAGGGCGATGGTCCGTGGCTCAACGCCCTTACCGCCGTCGAGGACCATCAAGGCCGAGTCCACTGCCGTCAGGGTGCGGTAGGTGTCTTCGGAAAAGTCTTCGTGGCCCGGGGTGTCGAGCAGGTTGATCATGTGCTCGCGATACGGGAACTGCATGACCGACGTGGTAATGGAAATACCCCGTTGTTTTTCCATTTCCATCCAGTCGGAGGTGGCATGGCGGTCGGATTTACGAGATTTCACCGTACCGGCTACCGCAATCGCCTTGCCCATCAGCAAGAGCTTCTCGGTGATGGTGGTCTTACCGGCATCGGGGTGGGAAATAATGGCGAAAGTGCGGCGTTTCGCGACTTCGGCGGCCTGTTTGGTCATGGGAAATCGCCTGGCAGGTGATTCAAAAAAGGGCGCAGATTATAGCCCAAGTTGAGTCAATAACCGAACCGTTGAGCACATCAGGGGTGGCCAAATGCTGCCGTAGATGGGAACCTTTTAAAGCACGGAGACGTCCACTCCCCCGTAACGACCACTCGTCGGGGGCCTGAAACACCCGCATTTCAGCCTGACGAGGCTGTGCTCATGGCTCGATAGCCGTGCGCTAGCCCTCTGTAGGAGCGAGCTTGCTCGCGATGGACGTCAACGATAACGCTGGGCACCTGTATGTACGCGTTGTCTGGACTTTTTTCGCGAGCAAGCTCGCTCCAACAGTGGAAAGCGCTTGGCATGAGCTGCATCTCGCGATCACTTTTTCGGCAGCCAGGAATGGCGTTGCCACACGGGGAAGTGTTCGCCGACTGAAAAAAAGGAGTCCGCCTGTGGCTATTCGCTATGGCAAAGGGCTGATAGGAGGCGCGCTGGTAATCGCCCTTCTGGCCCTGCTGATCCACTGGATCGGCATCAACACGATCGAACACTACCGCGACGATTTGTTGTTTTACCTGCAAGCTCATCTGATTCTCGTCCTCGCTTCCATGCTGGCCGCCCTCGTTGTGGGCATCCCCGCCGGCATCTTCCTCAGCCGCCCGAGCATGGTGGGCCGCGCCGAGCGCTTCATGCAGATCTTCAACATCGGCAACACCGTGCCGCCTCTCGCCGTACTGGCCATCGCCCTGGGCATCCTCGGCATCGGTAGCGGCCCCGCGATCTTCGCCCTGTTCCTCGCTTCACTGTTGCCCATCGTGCGCAACACCTACGAAGGCCTGAAAAACGTCCAGGGTTCGCTCAAGGAAGCCGCCGTCGGCATCGGCATGACCCCGTCTCAAGTGCTGTGGCGGGTCGAACTGCCGAATGCCGTGCCGATCATCATCGGTGGCGTGCGCGTGGCCCTGGCGATCAACGTGGGTACCGCGCCACTGGCGTTCCTGATCGGCGCGAACAGCCTGGGCAGCCTGATCTTCCCCGGCATCGCCCTGAACAACCAGCCGCAACTGCTGCTGGGCGCGGCCTGCACCGCCCTGCTGGCGTTGCTGCTCGATGGCCTGGTGACAATCGCCAGCCGTCTCTGGCTCGAACGCGGTTTGCGCCCGTCTTAAGCCTCGGCAAAGGAATCATCATGAAGACTTCAAGCTTTTTACTGGGCTGCGTCCTGCTGTTCGCAGGATTTGCCCAAGCCGCGGAAAAACCGTTGATCCGCATCGGCGCCCGGGTGTTCACCGAACAGACGCTGCTGGCCGAGATCACCTCCCAGTACCTGCGCACCAAGGGTTATGACGTGCAGGTGACCGGCGGCCTGGGCAGCAATCTGGCCCGCAGCGCCCACGAAAGCGGACAGCTGGACATGCTCTGGGAATACACCGGCGTGTCGCTGGTGGCCTACAACCATGTGACGGAAAAACTCGACAGCGAACAGTCCTACGCCCGGGTGAAAGAACTCGACGGGAAAAAAGGCCTGGTCTGGCTGACACCGTCGAAATTCAGCAACACCTATGCCCTCGCCCTGCCGAAAAACGTCGCGGATAAATACCCGCAGATCCACAGCATCAGCGATCTGAACAAGGTGCTGCGCGATGAAGCCAGGACCAACAATCTGGTGGCGCTGGACACCGAGTTCGCCAACCGTTCCGACGGTCTGGACGGCATGGTCAAGCTGTACGACATGAGCCTGACCCGTAAGAACATCCGCCAGATGGACGCCGGCCTGGTCTACACCGCCCTGCGCAACGGTCAAGTATTCGCCGGTCTGGTCTACACCACCGACGGTCGCTTGAACGCCTTCAAGCTCAAGCTGCTGGAAGACGACAAGCACTACTTCCCCGACTACACCGCCGCGCCCGTGGTGCGCCAGGCCTACCTCGATGCGCATCCGCAATTGGCCGAACAGCTCAAGCCGCTGGCTGAACTGTTCGACGACAACACCATGCGCGAGCTCAATGCACGGGTCGACGTGGATCACCAAAGTCCTTCGTCCGTTGCCGCAGATTTCCTGCGCCAGCATCCAATCAAATAAGGAGGAAAAGCCATGGAATTTCTCAACGCCTTTTCCCACCTCGACTGGGCACAGGTACTGCACCTGACCGGGCAACACATCACCCTGGTGGGCATCGCCGTGACCCTGGCGATCGTGGTCGGTGTGCCGCTGGGCGTGTTGATGACGCGTTTCCCGACGCTCGCCGGCCCGCTCCAGGCCAGCGCCACGGTGCTGCTGACCGTGCCGTCGATTGCCCTGTTCGGCCTGCTGCTGCCGTTCTACTCCAAGTTCGGCCAAGGCCTGGGCCCGATGCCGGCCATCACCGCGGTGTTCCTGTATTCGCTGCTGCCGATCATGCGTAACACCTACCTGGCCCTGACCAACGTCGAACCGGGCATCCGCGAAGCCGCGCGCGGCATCGGCATGACTTTCGGCCAACGCCTGCGCATGGTCGAACTGCCGATTGCCGTGCCAGTGATCCTCGCCGGTGTGCGCACCGCCGTGGTCATGAACATCGGCGTCATGACCATCGCCGCCACCATCGGCGCCGGCGGCCTCGGCGTACTCATCCTCGCTTCCATCAGCCGCAGCGACATGTCGATGCTGATCGTCGGCGCCGTGCTGGTCAGCCTCCTGGCCATCTTCGCCGACCTGCTTCTGCAATGGCTGCAACGCTCGCTGACTCCAAAAGGACTGCTCAAATGATCGAACTTCAAAACCTCAGCAAGACCTTCCAAAGCAACGGCAAAGACGTGAAAGCCGTGGACTCGGTGAGCCTGACCGTCAATGAAGGCGAGATTTGCGTGTTCCTCGGCCCTTCGGGCTGTGGCAAAAGCACCACGCTGAAAATGATCAACCGCCTGATCAAACCGACCTCGGGCAAGATCCTGATCAATGGCGAAGACACCACCGGCCTCGACGAAGTGACCCTGCGCCGTAACATCGGTTATGTGATCCAGCAGATCGGCCTGTTCCCCAACATGACCATCGAAGAAAACATCGTGGTGGTGCCCAAGCTGCTCGGCTGGGACAAACAGAAATGCCACGACCGCGCCCGCGAGTTGATGAGCATGATCAAGCTGGAACCCAAGCAGTACCTGCATCGCTACCCGCGGGAACTGTCCGGTGGCCAGCAACAGCGGATCGGCGTGATTCGCGCACTGGCCGCCGATGCACCGCTGTTGCTGATGGACGAACCGTTCGGCGCGGTCGACCCGATCAACCGCGAGATGATCCAGAACGAGTTCTTCGAGATGCAGCGAGCGCTGAACAAGACCGTGATCATGGTCAGCCACGACATCGACGAAGCCATCAAGCTGGGCGACAAGATCGCGATCTTCCGCGCCGGCAAACTGCTGCAGATCGACCATCCGGACACCCTGTTGGCGCACCCGGCGGACGATTTCGTCAGCAATTTCGTCGGCCAGGACAGCACCCTCAAGCGTCTGTTGCTGGTGAAAGCCGAAGATGCGGCGGACAACGCGCCGTCGGTAAGCCCGGAAACGCCGGTGGCCGATGCGCTGGAATTGATGGACGAGCATGACCGTCGCTACGTGGTGGTCACCTGTGCCGAGAACAAGGCGCTGGGTTATGTGCGTCGTCGCGACCTGCACCGACAGAGCGGCACTTGCGGACAGTATCTGCGTGAGTTCAACGCCACGGCGGCCTATGACGAGCATTTGCGCATCCTGTTGTCGCGCATGTATGAGTTCAATCGCTCGTGGTTGCCGGTGATGGATGCCGAGCGGGTGTTTTTGGGTGAGGTGACTCAGGAGTCGATTGCGGCTTATTTGAGTTCCGGTCGTTCCCGTGGGATGAAGACCAGCATCGTCTCGCCGGCTGAAGCAGTGGTCGCCTGATAACTCGAACCGCCCGGTAAACATGAAAAACTGTGGGAGCCAGCCTGCTGGCGATAGGTCAATCTCAGTCAACTCTGTTTTGATGATGAAATTGTCATCGCCAGCAGGCTGGCTCCCACAGGTTCAGTGTGATTGTTCAGTGATCTGCAGGGCGGCAAGAAATATCAACAGCAATGTTTGAAATTCTTGCCTTGTCAGACCTTCCTTATCAACCAAAATCCCCTTTCACCCCTTCTCTCGCCGCCAACGTCGCCGATGTTGACGCCTTCATACTTCCAGCAAATTGGCGCACAACAGCGTCGAACGTGCAGGTATTTTTAACACTTGAAAATTCTTGGGGAACATCTGTTCGTCATCTCGGTCCGCTACAAAGAGTGATATCCGTGACGCACGTCAGAAGCGTGCACAAACGCGACATTTTTTGTTGATCTCAAGCCCCTCACGCCCTAAAGTTCGCGCCGAACGTCCATGCTGGAAACGATCCATCCGGCTCAAGTACTGACGACGAGACAGCAAGGCCAAGGGAAAGCAGCGCTTCCCCATGGCCTTTTTGCTTTCGGCGACATGCCTTGGGAAGTAGGCGAACCAAAGTGGGGATACGGAGGACGTTCATTTGCACCCATTGATAATTTCAGTTTGCCAGTAGGAGTTCCCAGCATGTCGATCCAGGTCGAAGATTATTTCGCGCGCGAAACCTTTCAGAAAATGAAGGCGTTCGCCGACAAGCAAGAAACCCCGTTCGTGGTGATCGATACCGCGATGATCAGCCAGGCCTACGATGACCTGCGCGCCGGTTTCGAATTCGCCAAGGTCTACTACGCGGTCAAGGCCAACCCGGCCGTGGAAATCATCGACCTGCTCAAAGAGAAAGGCTCGAGCTTCGACATCGCCTCGATCTACGAGCTGGACAAAGTGCTGAGCCGCGGCGTCAGCGCCGACCAGATCAGCTACGGCAACACCATCAAGAAATCCAAGGACATCCGCTACTTCTACGAGAAGGGCGTGCGCCTGTATGCCACCGACTCCGAAGCCGACTTGCGCAACATCGCCAAGGCCGCACCGGGCTCGAAAGTCTACGTACGTATCCTGACCGAAGGCTCGACCACCGCCGACTGGCCTTTGTCGCGCAAATTCGGCTGCCAGACCGACATGGCCATGGACCTGCTGATCCTCGCCCGTGACCTGGGCCTGGTGCCGTACGGCATCTCCTTCCACGTTGGCTCGCAGCAGCGCGACATCAGCGTCTGGGACGCCGCGATCGCCAAGGTCAAGGTGATCTTCGAGCGCCTGAAGGAAGAAGACGGCATCGTCCTGAAGCTGATCAACATGGGCGGTGGCTTCCCGGCCAACTACATCACCCGCACCAACAGCCTGGAAACCTACGCTGAAGAAATCATTCGCTTCCTCAAGGAAGACTTCGGCGACGACCTGCCGGAAATCATCCTGGAGCCGGGCCGTTCGCTGATCGCCAACGCCGGCATCCTGGTCAGCGAAGTGGTGCTGGTCGCGCGTAAATCCCGTACCGCCGTCGAGCGTTGGGTGTACACGGACGTGGGCAAGTTCTCCGGCCTGATCGAAACCATGGACGAAGCCATCAAGTTCCCGATCTGGACCGAAAAGAAAGGCGAGATGGAAGAAGTCGTCATCGCCGGTCCTACCTGCGACAGCGCCGACATCATGTACGAGAACTACAAGTACGGCCTGCCGCTGAACCTGGCCATCGGTGATCGCCTGTACTGGCTGTCGACCGGTGCGTACACCACCAGCTACAGCGCCGTCGAATTCAATGGCTTCCCGCCGCTGAAGTCGTTCTACGTGTAAGACTGCACGCAGAAATCAAAAAGCCCATGACGTGTCATGGGCTTTTTTGTGGGTGATTACAAAATATCGACCCACCACAACCCTGTAGGAGCCGGCTTGCTGGCGATCCAGGCACCGCGGTTAACCAGATATACCGCGTGACCGTTAATCGCCAGCAAGCCGGCTCCTACAGGACCGAGGCGAGTTCGGTGCAGCGGCGGCGGTAATCGTTCGCCAGCATCTGGATGCGCGGATCCGTGGCGCTCATCAGCGCCCCGCTCGCCACCCGCAGAAAATTCAGATTCCCGGTGATCAGCGCCTTACGTAGCCAAACCAGCGCTTGATCGACATTCCCTTCATCAGCCAACACCGCCGCAAAGCTGAACTGCCCGCGAAAATCCCCACCCTCGGCCGAACGCCGATACCAGTCACGGGTCGCCGCCGGGTCCGCAGGGCACACCTGCCCTTCTTCCAGATATCGCCCCAGCAGATTCATCGACTTCGCGTGGCCCAGTTCAGCCGCGCGGCGATAGAGATTGAGCGCCTGCAGCTGATCCTCGACCACCCCACGCCCGGTCGCCAACAGGTTGGCGTAGTTGTACATCGCCCAATCCAGTCCGGCTTCAGCTGCAATCCGATAGTGCCTGGCGGCCTTCGCAGCATCCGCCTCGCAGCCCCACCCATGCTCATGACAACGCCCGAGCATGTTGCGCGCCATCAGATGTCCACGCCGGGCGGCGATGTCAAACCAGCGCACGGCCAGCGGCTGATCCTGGGCGATCCCCTGCCCGTCCAGCAGAATCTGCCCGAGCAACGCCTGGGCATCGAGGAGGTTTTCGCGGGCAGCCATCAAAATGGCTTGGGCAGCACGGGCCGGGCTTTCTTCGAGCATGGATTTGAGCGCATCGCCGTCGAAGACTTCCTCGCGACGCAATTGAAAACTCATACCTCGACCCAGCGACGCAACAGGTTGTGATAGGTACCGGTCAGGCGAATCAGCGAAGGGTGATCCGGCACGTCCTCGGTCAACTGCCGGATCGCCCCGTCCATCTCGAATAACAGGGCACGCTGGCTGTCTTCGCGCACCAGGCTCTGGGTCCAGAAGAACGAGGCGTAACGTGTACCTCGGGTAACCGCATTGACCTTGTGCAGGCTGGTGCCCGGGTACAACACCATGTCGCCCGCCGGCAACTTCACGCGCTGGGTGCCATAGGTGTCCTGGATTTCCAGTTCGCCGCCGTCGTAGTCCTCGGGCTCGCTGAAGAACAGCGTGGCGGAAAGGTCGGTGCGCACCCGTTCGATACTGCCCTTGGGCTGGCGCACGGCGTTGTCGATGTGGAAGTCGAAACTGCCGCCGGCCGTGTAACAGTTCAGCAACGGCGGAAACACCTTGTGCGGCAATGCCGCCGACATGAACTGCGGATTCTTCCACAGCCGCTCCAGCATGGCCGCGCCGATTTCCTTGGCCAGCGGATGACCTTCCGGCAGCTGCAGGTTGTGCTTGGCCTTGGCCGATTGATAGCCGGCGGTGATCTTGCCATCGGCCCAATCGGCCCGTTGCAAGGCCTCGCGAATGCGCTGCACTTCTTCTTTTTCGAACAAGCCGGGAATGTGCAGCAGCATGGGGCAAGCACCTGAAAGCAAAAGGGTGCCAATGGTATTGATTCTTATTGCCTGTGTAAAACCCGCCAGACGAATGAAATAGCAAAAACCGTAAGGTTAAATTGTAAAGAATGTAAATTCAGTGCGAATAGTAATGTTTCGCAATTGATACGAATACGTGTTTACCCTATATTCCGCCGCCTCAAATCCTTGGGGAGGGGAATAAAAAATGTCACGTCAGCACCCACAACTACCGGTCAGTTCACCGCGTCTGCTCACTTGCGCCATTGGCGTGGCAATCACGGCCGGCTCTGCGAGCCACATGGCTTTCGCCGCCGAAAAAACCGACGAGAAAGCGCCGAGCAACACCATTTCCCTTGGCGCTACCGCGATCACCGGCGAAGCCCAGGACGAGACCTCCTACAACGTCGAGAAAGCCTCCTCGCCCAAGTACACCGCGCCGCTGGTAGACACTCCGCGCTCGATCACCGTCATCCCGCAGCAGGTCCTCAAGGACACCGGCGCCCTGAACATGCAGGACGCACTGCGTACCGTTCCAGGCATCACCTTCGGTGCTGGCGAAGGCGGCAACCCACAGGGCGACCGTCCTTTCATCCGTGGCTTCGATGCCCAGGGGGACACCTACCTGGACGGCGTGCGCGATACCGGTTCGCAGAGCCGCGAAATCTTCGCCGTTGAATCGATCGAAGTGAGCAAGGGCCCGAACTCGGCCATTGGCGGTCGCGGCGCTGCCGGCGGCAGCATCAACCTGGTGAGCAAGAAAGCGCACCTGGGCGACTCGTTCGACGGTGGTTTTACCTGGGGTTCAGACCAGACCCAGCGCTACACCATGGACGGCAACTACCAGTTCTCCGACACCGCTGCCGGTCGTCTGAACCTGATGAGCCACGAAAGCAACGTCGCCGGCCGTGAAAGCGTCGACTACGATCGCTGGGGCGTCGCGCCATCGCTGGCCTTCGGCCTGGGCACCGACACCCGCGTCAACCTTGACTACTACCACCTGGAAAGCAACGACACGCCGGATTCGGGTATTCCCTACACCATCCCGGCCGGTGGCTCCGCTGCCCGTACCAAGTCCAATCCGGACAAGCCTTACGCCGGCGGCGACAGCAGCAACTTCTACGGCCTGACCGATCGTGACTTCCGCAAGGGCCGTACCGACACCGCGACCATCGCCGTCGAGCACGACCTGAACGACGCACTGACCGTCAAGAACACCCTGCGCCACGGCAGCAGCATGCAGGACTACATCCTGACCCAGCCGGACGACAGCAAGGGCAACGTCAACAACGGCACCGTCTGGCGTCGGGCCAACACCCGTGTCAGCAACACCGATACGACGACCAACCAGACCGACCTGTTTGGTGATGTCTACATCGCCGGCTTCAAGAACAGCTTCGCCACCGGTATCGAGTTGAGCCGCGAGGAAAGCAAGAAGTCCTCATACACCGTCAACACCGACACCACGCCGGGGACACCCGCAGCCACCACCACTTGCAACCCGGCAATCATCGGCACACCAAGTGGCTACAACTGCACCTCGCTGGCGAACCCGAACCCGAACGATCCATGGAACGGTTCGATCAGCCGCAACTACGCCGGCACCGACACCACGGGTAAAACCTACGCGCTTTACGTGTTCGACACCCTGACGTTGTCCGATCAGTGGCTGGTGAACATGGGCCTGCGCTACGACCATTTCGACACCGACTACAAGACCTACAACGCCGCCGGCACCACGACTTCCAAGGGCGATGACGTCAGCGAGTTCGTTACCGGTCAGTTCGGTGTGGTCTACAAACCCGCGGAAAACGGCAGCATCTATGCGTCCTACGCAACGTCCGCGACACCTCCGGGCTCCACGCTTGGCGAAGGTCAGGACGGCAACCCGCTGGGCGGCACTCCGGATCGTAACGGCAACCTGCTGAGCAGCGACATGGAGCCGGAAACCACCAAGAACTACGAAATCGGTACCAAGTGGGATCTGCTGAACGATCGTCTGTCCTTGACCGCGGATATCTTCCGCACCGAGAAAGACAACGCCCGTGTGCAGGTCGATACCACCTCGTACGAAAACGCCGGCAAGACCCGCGTGCAGGGTGTCGAGCTGTCGGCCACCGGCAAGCTCACCGACAAATGGCAAGTCTTCGCCGGTTACGCCTACATGGACAGCGAGCAGGTTGACGGTGGTCCGCTGGGTGCGGCCAACGATGGCAACGAACTGCCTAACACCCCGAAAAACAGCGCCAGCCTGTGGACGACCTACCAGGTCACGCCGAAGCTGACCATCGGTGGCGGTGCGTTCTATGTCGACGACGTGTTCGGCAGCGTGGCCAACACCACCATGGTCAACGACTATGTGCGTTACGACGCGATGGCCGCCTACAAGCTGACCAAGAACATCGACCTGCAACTGAACGTGCAGAACCTGACCGACGTCACCTATTACGACAAGGCGTTCTCCACGCACTTCGCCAACCAGGCGGCGGGCCGGACTGCGTTGCTGAGCACCAACTTCCACTTCTGATGACTCAAACCTGTAGGCGCTGCCTTTTAAAAGATCGCAGCCTCGTTGCACTCGACAGCTCCTACAGGGCAATGCGTACTCACCTGTAGGAGCTGCCGCAGGCTGCGATCTTTTGATTTTGTTTTTCAAGATCAAAGGATCGCAGCCTTCGGCAGCTCACAGGGGGCCAGCCCCGTTCATCCAGGTGAACGGGGCTTTTGTGTGCAAAGGGAATGTTTCTCGACAACCCACGGCATAATGCGCGCCGTGATGATTACTTTTGAACGAACAAGGCGAGCGACGTGTTGAAGAAAACCCTGTTCCAGTTGCACTGGTTTTTTGGCATCACTGCCGGACTGGTCCTGGCCCTGATGGGCATCACCGGTGCGACGGTCTCGTTTCAGGATGAGATCCTGTCCGCGCTGAACCCTTCCGTGTTGCAAGTCCAGAAGCAAGTCGCTGGCGTGCTGCCACCCGCCGATCTGGTGGAAAAGATCGAAGCGACGACGGGCATGAAAGTCGCAATGCTCTCGGTGGGCATCGACAGCGACACTGCCGCCAAAGTGTTCTTCACTCCGCCAGCGGGCGAGCGGCGCGGCCCCATGCGTTACTTCGACCCCTACACCGGTGAACTGCTGGGCGACGCCACCGGCCAGGGCTTCTTCGGCCTGATGCTGCAACTGCACCGCTTCCTCGCCATGGGCGATACCGGTCGGCAGATCACCGGTGCCTGCACCCTGATCCTGGTGTTCTTCTGCCTGTCCGGCCTATACCTGCGCTGGCCTCGCCAGTGGAAAAGCTGGCGCGCCTGGCTGACCCTCGACTGGAAGAAAAAAGGCCGCAGCTTCAACTGGGACCTGCACTCGATTGCCGGCACCTGGTGCCTGGTGTTTTACCTCCTGGCCGCGTTGACCGGGCTGTCCTGGTCCTACGAGTGGTACAACAAGGGCCTGACCCGATTGCTCTCCGATTCGCCACAGAACGAACGCGTGCGCGGCGGACGCGGCCCTGGGCCAAGCGGTCCGGCGCCGACGGCCGATTATTCGGCGATGTGGAGCAGCATCTACAGCGCCGCCGGTCCCGACCTTAGCTTCTACAACACGCGCATGCCCCCCGTGGCCGGGCAACCGGCGACCGTTTTCTACCTGTTGAAAAACTCGCCCCACGACCGTGCGCTGAACCAGATCAGCCTCGACCCGGTGACCGGCGCGATCAAACGCCATGACCGCTACAGCGACAAGAGCGTCAAAGCGCAACTGCTGACCAGCATCTATGCGCTGCACGTGGGCAGCTACTTCGGCATCGTCGGACGCATCATCCTGACGCTCACGGCCTTGAGCATGCCGCTGTTCTTCATCACCGGCTGGCTGCTGTACCTGGATCGCCGGCGCAAGAAACGCCAGATCAAGGACGCCCGCAAAGGCCTGGCCCAACCCGCCGGCGACACCCCGGCATGGCTGATCGGTTTCGCCAGCCAGAGTGGCTTTGCCGAGCAACTGGCCTGGCAGACTGCCGGCCAGTTGCAGGCTGCTGGCCTGCCAGTCAACGTGCAGCCGTTGGCCACTGTCAGCGAGCAGGATCTGCAGGGCTCAAGCAATGCGCTGTTCGTGGTCAGTACCTTTGGTGACGGCGAAGCGCCGGACAGCGCCCGCGGTTTCGAGCGCAAGGTGCTGGGCCGGGCGTTGAGCCTCGAGAGCCTGAACTACGCTGTGCTTGGGCTCGGCGACCGGCAGTATCAGCACTTCTGCGGGTTCGCCCACCGCCTGCACAACTGGCTGGGCGAGCACGGCGGCAAGACCTTGTTCGCACCGGTGGAAGTCGACAGTGGCGACCCCTATGCCTTGCGTCACTGGCAGCAGCAACTCGGCCAGCTGACCGGCCAGGCGCCGATCGACACCTGGCAGGCCCCGCGATACGACAACTGGACCCTGACCCGTCGCGAGCTGCTCAACCCGGACAGCAGCGGTTCCCCGGTGTACCTGCTTGGCCTGGCCGCCCCCACCACCAGCAGTTGGCTGGCCGGTGACCTGGTGGAAGTGCTGCCACGCAATTGCCCTTGGGCCATCGAACACTTCCTCGACGGCCTGGGGATCGACGGCCGCGCCACGATTGAACTCGATGGCTTGGCGCAAACCCTGGAGCAGGCCCTCGCCGGTCGCCAACTGCCCGAGAACCGTACGCACCTGGTCGGCTTGCATGCCCAGGCGCTGGTGGATGCGCTGGTGCCGTTGGCGATGCGCGAGTACTCCATCGCCTCGATTGCCGCCGATGGTGTCCTGGAGCTGATCGTGCGCCAGGAGCTGCATCCCGATGGCAGCCTTGGCGTCGGTTCCGGCTGGCTGACCGAACACGCCCCCGTGGGCGGCAGCATCAGCCTGCGGGTGCGGCGCAACAGCGGCTTCCACCTGCCCAATGAACCGGTGCCGATGATCCTGCTGGGCAACGGCACCGGCCTCGCCGGCTTGCGCAGCCTGCTCAAGGCGCGCATCGCCGATGGCCAACAGCGTCACTGGCTGTTGTTCGGCGAGCGCAATCGTGAGCACGACTACCTGTGTCGCGATGAGCTGCAAGAGTGGTTGATTGCCGGCGATCTCGAGCGCCTGGACCTGGCGTTTTCCCGGGACCAGGCCGAGAAGATCTACGTGCAGGATCGCCTGCGCGAATCGGCCAATGAGCTGAAGAAATGGCTGGCGGACGGTGCGGTGATCTACATCTGCGGCAGCCTGCAGGGCATGGCCTCAGGCGTCGATCAAGTGCTCAACGATGTACTCGGCGCTGCCGAGGTCGAGCGCCTGATCGAACAGGGCCGCTACCGCCGCGACGTCTACTGACCCCGCACGTCCTTGTAGGAGCTGCCGCAGGCTGCGATCTTTTGATTTTTTTTCAACATCAAAAGATCGCAGCCTGCGGCAGCTCCTACAGGAGGATGGGATTGGTGTTGTTACAGAGGTTGCAACTTCTGCTCGAACACCGCCACCCCCTCCAGATCCCGCAACACCACACTCAACTCCCCGCTCTGCCCGTCGATGTTCACCTCGCCAAAAAACTGGAATCCGCCAAACGGCGACATGTTGTGCACCGGTGGCGCTTTCTCGAACACCACTTCAGGACCGAAGGTTCTGTCCAGCGTATCCGGGCCGAAGCTCCCCGCATTCAGCGGCCCCGCGACAAACTCCCAGAACGGTTCGAAGTCCTGGAACGCGGCACGGTCCGGGTGATAGTGATGCGCCGCGCAATAGTGCACCTCCGCCGTCAGCCAGACAAAATTGCGCACCTGCTGCGCCCGCAGAAAACCCAGCAGCTCGGCGATTTCCAGCTCCCGCCCCTGAGCCGGTCCGGGGTCACCGTTGGCCACCGCTTCCCAGCGCGTCACGCCGGGGCTGACCTTGCCATCCGGTGCGCCGAGGCCAATCGACATGTCAGCGGCGATGACTTTCCATTGGGCCTTGGACGCTTTCAACGAAGCCTTCAGCCAGTCCAGTTGTTCGCGCCCAAGAAACGGCTTGGCATCGCCAAGGTTGGCGTCATTGGCCCCGCGATAACTGCGCATGTCGAGCACGAACACATCGAGCAACGGGCCGTAACTAAGTTGACGATAAATCCGTTTGCCGCCCTCGGCGGACTGCCAGCGCATCGGTGCATATTCAAGCCAGGCCTGACGTCCACGACTGACCAGGCTGTGGATATCTTTGTTGGCGTAGCGCACACCCAGTGCTGTGCCCGGAGACCAGTTGTTCACCACTTCGTGGTCATCCCATTGCCAGATCTGCGGGACTTCGGCGTTGAAGCGGCGGATGTTTTCGTCCATCAGGTTGTAGCGGTAATTGCCACGGAAATCGTCGAGGCTTTTGGCGACCCTGCTCTTCGCCTCGCTGGTAATGTTGCGCCACACCCGGCCGCCCTCGGTGAGGAGCTGCGCCGGTATCGGGCCGTCAGCATAGATGGTGTCGCCGCTGTGGATAAAAAAGTCCGGCAGGCGCAGGCGCATCGCTTCGTAGATGCGCATGCCGCCGATGTCTGGATTGATACCGTAGCCCTGGCCAGCAGTGTCGCCGCTCCAGACGAAACGAATGTCGCGCCGGGTCTGGGGCACGCTGCGCAGGTGGCCGAACCACGGCTCGCTGGCGACGCCGCTCTGGGCGTCTTCGAATTGCACGCGATAGAAAATCGCCTGGTCGGCGGGCAGGCCGGTGAGATCGACCCGCGCCGTGAAGTCGCTGCGGGCGTCTGTCAGCGCCGAGACGAAGCGCCGGGGGTTGGGAAAAAGACTGCGGGTGTCCCACTCCACCACCATGCGTGCGGGGCGATCGCAGCGGCTCCAGACGATCGCTTTATCGCCCTGCAAGTCGCCGGACTGCACGCCATCGGTGAGTTGCGGACGATCCTTGACCGACGCGATCACCGCCGGTGCCAGGCTCGGCATCAACAAACCGGCACCGAGCGCCTGGATGACACGCCGCCGACCGGAGTCGAATTCGCTCATGGTGTTCTCCCGGAAAAAAGATCGCAGCCTTCGGCAGCTCCTACAGGGGAATGCATTCCAATGTAGGAGCTGCCGAAGGCTGCGATCTTTTGATCTATGCCTTGACGGGCTCCAACGCCAACTCCACCCCCTCCGGCCGCTTGACCAGCGCATACACCACCGCCGTCAACAAACTCCCGGCAACAATCGCCAGCAGATACAGCAGCGCATGGTTGATCGCATTCGGAATCGCCAACACGAACAACCCGCCATGGGGCGCCATCAGCTTGCAGCCGAAGTACATCGACAACGCACCGGTCAGCGCACCGCCGGCAATGCTCGCCGGGATCACCCGCAGCGGGTCCTTCGCGGCAAACGGAATTGCGCCTTCGGAGATGAAGCACAGCCCCAGCACCAGCGCCGCCTTACCCGCCTCGCGTTCAGTCTGGGCGAACTTGCGCCGGGCGATGAAAGTGGCGATGCCCAGGCCGATCGGCGGCACCATGCCGGCGGCCATTGTCGCCGCCATCGGTGCATAACTCGACGACGCCAGCAACCCGACCGAAAACGCATAGGCAGCCTTGTTGATCGGCCCGCCGAGGTCGACGCACATCATGCCGCCCAGCAACACGCCGAGCAGAATCGCGTTGGTGGTGCCCATGCTGTCGAGGAAGTGCGTAAGCCCGGCGAGCATGCCCGCCACCGGTTTGCCGACCACGTAGATCATCACCAGGCCGGTGAACAGGCTCGCCAGCAACGGGATGATCAGGATCGGTTTCAGTGCCTCAAGACTCTGCGGCAACCGTGCATAACGATTGATCGCCTGCGCCGCGTAACCGGCGATAAAACCGGCGATGATCCCGCCGATGAACCCGGCGCCCAGGGTACTCGCCAGCAACCCGCCAATCATCCCCGGCGCCAGGCCCGGACGGTCGGCAATCGAGTAGGCGATATAACCCGCCAACAACGGCACCATCAGCTTGAACGCAGTCTCGCCGCCGATCTGCATCAGCGCCGCCGCCAGCGTCCCCTCTTCCTTGAACGCGGTAATGCCGAACACGAACGACAAGGCGATCATCAAGCCGCCCGCCACCACCATCGGCAACATGAACGACACGCCGGTCAGCAGGTGTTTGTAGACGCCGGTCTTCTCTTGCCTGGCTGGCCCCTTGGCACCGGTCGAGGCGGTTTCCTGCTTGCCTTCGGCCAGCGCTTTATTCAGCGTTGCCTCAGCCTGCTTGAGAGCAATGCCGGTGCCGCAACGGTAAATCTTCTTGCCGGCAAAACGATCGGTGGCGACTTCGATGTCCGCCGCCAGCAGTACCACATCGGCGTCGGCAATCGCGTCGCTGCTCAGCGGGTTGCGTGCGCCGACCGAGCCCTGGGTTTCCACCTGCAAGTCATAGCCCAGGCGCTTGGCCGCTTGCTGCAAGGCTTCGGCCGCCATGAAGGTGTGGGCGACACCGGTCGGACAGGCCGTCACGGCAACCAGTCGCGGCGCGTTCTTGACCACGGCCACCGGCTCGACCACGGCTTGAGGTGCGACATACACCTGAGCCTCTTCAGCGCCACGACGCAGCACCGCTTCGACATCTTGCAGCGCCTGGGCCGGGGTGCTCTGGAACAAGCGCTTGCCGACGAAGCGCGACATATCCACAGGCGCGCTGGTCACCAGCAACACCCATTCGGCCGCGTCGATCGTGGCCGCCGACAATTGCCGTTCGGGGTGCGCCGCATCGCTGATCTCGACACTGGTGCTCCAGCCCTGACGCTGGGCCGCCGCATCGAGCAAGCGGGCACACAGCACACTGGTGACCATGCCGTTCGGGCAGGCAGTAACAATGGCTAACTTCATGACCAACCCTCTTATTGTTCTGTCAGGGGGCGCACGCGCACACCCTGTTCGAGCTGCGCCAGTTGCGCCGCATCGCTGATACCGAAACCGATCTGGGTGACCGCCATCGCGGCGATCGCCGTGGCTGTGCGCAACGTCTGCTCCGGCGTGTCGGCGCTGACCAGGCCATGCAGCATGCCGGCCAGCAGCGAATCACCCGCTCCGACCGTGCTGGCGACACTGACTTTGGGGGGCGTGGCGTGCAACGCCGATCCGACACTGAACCAGTTCACGCCTTCAGCGCCGTGGGAGATCACCACATGTTCAATGCCTTGGCCGTGCAGACGGCTGGCGGCTTGCGCCTGGGCCATCACCGACACCACCTCGCCACCGAGCACTTCAGCCAGCTCCTCGGCATTGGGCTTGATCAACCATGGACCGGCCTTGAGCGCGGCACGCAAGGCCGGCCCACTGGTGTCGAGGGCCACCTTCAGGCCCAGGCCTTTCAAGCGCACGATCAACGCCTGCAACCACTGCGGGCTGATGCCCTGGGGCAGGCTGCCGGCCACCACGACCGCGTCATGCCCAGGTGCAATCCGCTCGAGTCGCTCGAGCAAGGCCTGCTGCGCCTCAGCACTGACCAGCGGTCCCGGCCCATTGAGGTCGGTGATGCGCCCATCGCTTTCCGCCAGTTTGATATTGCTGCGTGTCTCACCGGGAACCCGGATAAAGGCATCGACAAAACCGCGTTTGGAGAACAGGGTTTCAAACGCCTGCGGATTGTCTTCGCCGAGGAAGCCGCTGACCGTCAGTTGATGCCCCAGGTCTGCCAGCACTTGCGCCACGTTCACCCCTTTGCCGGCGGCGTGGGTGTGCATGGCGTCGCTGCGGTTGACCTGACCGGCCTCCAGGCGCGACAACTCGACCGTAAGGTCTAGCGCAGGGTTCAGGGTCAGGGTCAGAATCTTGGCCATTACAGGGCCTCCACTAATTCACGTACTTCATTGGCGCTGCCCACGAGCAGGGCTTGTTGGGCCAGCGTGCGGGCCTGGGCGAGACTGAGCTCGCGAATTCGCGCCTTGACCTCGGCAATGCTGCGCCCGCCGACACTGAGCTCATCCACACCCAGGCCGACCAGCACCGGCACCGCCAGCGGATCGGCCGCCAGCTCGCCGCACACGCCCACCCACTTGCCATGGGCATGGGCCGCGCGCACGGTGATGTCGATCAGTTGCAGCACCGCCGGATGCAAGCCATCCGCCTGGGCCGACAAGGTCGGATGGCCACGGTCGATGGCCAGGGTGTATTGCGTCAGGTCATTGGTGCCGACGCTGAAAAAATCGACTTCCCTGGCCAGCACCGGCGCCAGCAAGGCGGCCGATGGCACTTCGATCATGATCCCCAATTGCAGGTCCGCCACCGGTATTTCCAGGCGCAGGCGCTCGGTCATGTCCCGGGCCTGGCGCCACTCGTCGACGCTGCCGACCATCGGGAACATGATCCGCAGCGGACGGTTGTCGGCGGCGCGCAGCAAGGCGCGCAACTGCGCTTCCATGATCTGCGGCCGTTGCAGGGTCAAGCGAATGCCGCGCACGCCGAGGAACGGGTTTTCTTCCTTGGCGATCGGCCAATACGGCAGCGGTTTATCGCCGCCCACATCCAGAGTGCGCACCACCAGCGGCCGACCGGCCAGGCCATCGAGCACGCGGCGGTATTCGGCTTCCTGGGTCGCCTCGTCCGGCGCTTGCGGGTGGGCCATGAAAATCAGCTCGGTGCGCAGCAGACCGATGCCTTCGGCGCCCTGCTCCACCGCGCTGGTGACGCCGGCGCTTTCGCCGATGTTGGCGAACACTTCGACGGCGTGACCGTCGGTGGTCAACGCCGGTTGATGGCGTTGCTCGGCGGCGGCTTTCAGGCGTTGTTCGCGGGTGTCGCGCTCTACGGTGGCGCGTTGCAACGTGGCGGCATCAGCGTCTACATGCAGGCGACCGCGCTGGCCATCGATCAACAACGGCGTACCCGGCGCCAGCAGCAACACCGCGGCACCGGCGCCGACCAGCGCTGGAATCCCCAGGGCCCGTGCCACAATCGCGCTGTGGGCGGTGGCGCCACCCCGGGCGGTGAGAATGCCGGCGACCCGGGTCGGATCAAGCCGCGCCACGTCGGACGGACCGACTTCGTCCATCACCAGAATGTACGGTTGTTCAGGTTCACTCAGGGTTTCGACACCACTGAGTTGCGCCAGCACCCGTCGACCGATATCACGCAGGTCGGCGGCGCGCTCGGCGAGCAGGGCGTCCTGCAAGGATTCCTGTTGCCGGGCGGCGGCTTCGATCACCGACATCCACGCCGCTTCCGCGCTTTCGCCCTGCTTGAGACGGGTGTCGACTTCATCGGTCAATTCCGGATCGTCGAGCATTTCCTGGTGGGTGATGAAAATCTCGCGGATAGCCTTGGCCTTGCTGCGCTCGATCAAGCCGCCGATGTCCTGGCGAACGTGCGCCAACGCTTGCTTGAGACGCTCACGCTCGATGCCGGCGGATTCTCCGCGCAGCGGGTAATCGATGGTTTGCAGCACCTGGATATGCGCCGGGCCGATGGCGATTCCCGGGGCGGCCGCGATGGCCTGCACCAGACTGCCGGACGCCGGGGCGAGCAGCACCTGGGCCACCTCGACAATCTCTTCACGCGGCTGACTCATCGGTGGCAGCGGCTCGACTTCTTCACCAAGGCCTTCTTCGATGGCGGCCAACAAGGCGGGCAAGGCGTCGGCAGCAATGCCTGGCTCGGCGATGATTTCCAGCACCTGGCCACGACGGGCGCCGAGGCTGAGCAGTTTGCTCAGGCTCTTGACCGACACCGCGCTGTCCTGGCCATCGACGATGCGGACACGAATCTCACCCTCAAAACTCTTCGCCAGTTGCGCGAGGATTTTCGCCGGACGGGCATGCAGGCCGTGGGCGTTGGCCAGCGTTATGCGCGCGCTCGGCCAATCGGCTGGCAGCTCACCACCCAGCACTTCCAGCACGGCGCGGCAACTGGTGGCGCGGCCTAACTCATGGCCGCGACCTTCTATCAGCAACGCACACAGCCGTTCGAGCAACGCTTGATGGGCCTCGCCAAGACTGGCCAGACAAAATAAACCGTTCAGCGGTTGGCCGAGGTAACGCAGCGGTTTGTCCGGGGTGACGAACGCCAGGCCCGGGCGCTTGACCGTTTGCTCACTGTGCAGCCACCACAGGCCATCGCCCAGCGGCAGCGCTTCAACCTGCTGCAACACGGCGGAGAAACCGTTGCTGACGCAGTCGGCCTGACGCAGCAAACGCGCGCCGCGCCAGACCAACTCCTCGAAATCTTCGGCGGCAACGCCCAGGCCGATCATCTGCGCATCCAGCGCCAGCTCCTGCGGCGCCCCTTGCAGCAATTTCAGCAGGGCCTCGGCGGAACCGGCGCGGCGCAAGGCCTGGCCCAGATCAGTTTCACCGAGGGCACGGGTCAGCAGTTGCAACAGGCGCAGGTGTTCGTCGGACTTGGCGGCAATACCAATCGCCAGGTAGACAATCTGTCTGTCGCCCCAGTCCACGCCGTCGGGGAATTGCATCAGGCGTACGCCTGTGGAAAACACCTGATCGCGGGTTTCGGGCGTACCGTGGGGGATGGCAATACCTTGACCGAGAAAGGTCGAGCCCTGGGCTTCGCGTGCCTGCAAGCCGGCGAGGTAGCCCTCGTCAACCAGGCCATCGGCAACCAGGTGCCGGGCCAGCAGTTGCAGCGCGGCGGACTTATCCACAGCCGACTGGCCCATGGATATCTGCTCTATGGTGAGCTCGAGCATGCTTTCTCCTGTTGGCACCCTTGGGGCGCCAGGTATTGTTTTTGAATGATTCAGCTTAGGCCTTTGTCTTTAAACAATCTTTGGTGGTTTCGCGGCAGAACCGGCCAAAGCAGCCATTAATGTAGAAAATACGCTTGCTGAATCGTTTAATCTAGAGTGATTGGCACGTTACTCGATAATGTTGCATCGTTGAAGCCCAACTTGTCGGATGCGTTGTGACAAAGGTCGCCTGCCTGAATCGGGTAGGATTGGTGAAAATGTCGAGGCAACCTCGAGAAAACAAGGAATAGCGGGTTGAAACTCAGTGATATAGCCCAGCTGGCCGGTGTGTCTGTCACCACCGCCAGCTACGTCATCAATGGCAAGGCCGAACAGCAACGCATCAGCAGCGCTACCGTCGAGCGCGTGCGCGCGGTGGTCGAAGAACATGGCTTCACGCCTAATCCCCAGGCGGCCGGCCTGCGCAGTCGCCACACCCGAACCTTGGGCTTCATTCTGCCGGACCTGGAAAACCCCAGTTACGCGCGGATCGCCAAGCTCCTGGAACAAGGTGCCCGGGCGCGTGGCTATCAGCTGTTGATCGCCAGCTCCGACGATGCACCCGACAGTGAACGGCAACTGCTGCAACTGTTCCGCGCCCGTCGCTGTGATGCCCTGATCGTCGCCAGTTGCCTGCCGCCGGGCGACGACAGCTATCGCCTGCTGCAAGCCAAAGGCATTCCGATCATCGCCATCGACCGGGTCATGGAGCCCGAGTATTTCTGCTCGGTGATCAGCGACGACCGCGAGGCCAGCCTGCACCTGACCCGGAGCCTGCTTGATCCGCTGCCCAAACAGATCGCGCTGATCGGTGCCCGCCCCGAGTTGAGCATCAGCCAGGAACGGGCCGCCGGCTTCAAGGAGGCCTTGATCGGGTACGACGGCGAGGTCCTGATCGAACACGGTGATTCGTTCAGCCGTGAATGCGGCAAACAGTTGATGGAAGAATTGCTCCAGCGCGTAGGGCATTTGCCAGAAGCCCTGGTGACCACGTCCTATGTCCTGCTGCAGGGCGTGTTCGATGCATTGCACGACTTCCCGCTGAAAACCCGCCCGCTGCGCCTCGGCACATTTGGTGACACCCAGTTGCTTGATTTCCTGCCGCTGCCGGTGAATGCCATGGCGCAGCAACACCAGTTGATTGCCGACAAGGCACTCGCGCTCGCCCTGGCGGCCATCGAGCAATCCGATTACCAACCCGGTGTGCAGGCCATCGCGCGGACGTTCAAACAACGTATTCGCCAGGACTGAGCCATGGACCTGATCGACACCCACACTCACCTGGACTTCCCCGACTTCGACGCAGATCGTCAGGCGCTGATGGCCGAAAGCCGCGCACTCGGGGTGCGCCAGATGGTGGTGCTGGGGGTTTATCAGGGCAATTGGCAACGTGTCTGGGATCTGGTGCAAAGCGATGCCGACCTGCATGCGGCCTTCGGTTTGCACCCGGTGTATCTCGAGGATCATCGTCCCGAGCATCTCACCGAGCTGGGCGACTGGCTGACGCGATTGGCTGGCCATCGCCAGTTGTGTGCGGTGGGTGAGATCGGCCTGGACTACTTCATCGAAACCCTGGATCGCGAACGTCAGCAAGCGCTGTTCGACGCGCAACTGCAACTGGCGGTGGATTTCCACTTGCCCGCGCTGATTCATGTGCGCCGCAGTCATGCGGCCGTGATTGCCACGCTTAAACGCTTCAAGTTGAAACGCGCCGGGATCATCCATGCGTTCGCCGGCAGCCAGGAAGAAGCCCGCGAATACATCAAGCTCGGTTTCAAGCTCGGTCTCGGAGGCGCGGCGACCTGGCCCCAGGCACTGCGCATGCACCGGGTGCTCGCGCGGTTGCCACTGGAATCGGTGGTGCTGGAAACCGACTCGCCGGACATGGCACCGGCGATGTTCCCCGGCCAGCGCAACAGCCCGGCGCACTTGCCGGCGATCTGCACGGCGCTGGCGCAAATCATGTCGCTCGCCCCCGAACAACTGGCCGCCGCCAGCACCGCCAATGCCCGTGAACTGTTCAACTGGTGATCAGTCGACGTGGGCCTTGGCGGCCTCGAGAATCAGCGTCATGTGCTGACGTTGACGGGCAAATCGAAGGGCAACGAAGTAGACGAAAATCGCGCCCAGCGAAAAATTCAGCTGTTCCACGACGCTGAATATACCGATCCATTCCAGTACCAGCACCACCAGCAATGTGGTGCAAATCGTGACCAACAGGCTTGCCTTCAACATGGCTATCGAGTCCAGGGACTTGAAGCGCCTGATCTGTTTCGGGTCGCACAGTTGCAGGGTTTTCTGGCAGTGCGAACAGGTGAATGCTTCGTTGATTGCAATGGCATTGAGTTGCCAGGGTTTAAGCAACAGCGTGCGCTGGCAATGTGCACAGCGACCCTGGATTCCAAGTGTTGCAACAGCCATAACCGTGCCTCCTCCAAGCGGTCAGTGAAGTGGATACTCCTTCATTGAAGCCGAAAAACCAGAGCCCGGAGGAAAACAGGAGGTTTCCTCCAGGCATTGGGAAGAGGTACTACAGAGCTTTCAGACCCGGAACGCGCTGATCAGCTGTTTGAGCTCGACCACCTGCGCCGAAAGCGCTCGACTGGCATCCTCGGTCTGGTGCGCACCTTCGGCCGTGCGTTCTCCGGCACGGTTGATCTCGACGATGTTCTGGTCAATGTCATGGGCGACTGCGGTCTGCTGTTCCACAGCCGCGGCGATCTGCTGGTTCTGGTCGACGATCATGCCGACCGCCCCAAGGATATTTTCCAGGGCCTGCTGGACCTTTTCCGACTGCCCCACCGTGCCGCTGGCCATCTCATGGCTGACGCCCATCGCCTTGACCGCGGCCCCGACACCGCCGTGCAGCTTGGCGATCATCTGTTCGATCTCTTCGGTCGATTGCTGGGTGCGCTTGGCCAGCGTGCGGACTTCATCCGCCACCACCGCAAACCCGCGACCCTGCTCACCCGCCCTGGCAGCCTCGATGGCGGCATTGAGCGCCAGCAGGTTGGTCTGTTCGGCGATGCTCTTTATCACCTCCAGCACACGACTGATGGACTGACTGTCGCTGGCCAACTGGTTGATCACCTGCACCGATTGGTCGATTTCGCTGGCCAGTGCCGCGATGCTGCCCTGCTGCGACTGCACCAGCCCACGACCGCTCACCGTTTCGTCGTTGACGCTGTGGGCGCTGCTGACGGCGGCGGCCGCGCTGCGCGCCACCTCCAGGGAGGTGGCCGACATCTGGTTCATCGCCGTGGCGACCTGCTCGATCTGCGAGCGCTGCCCGGCCACGGCCTGGTTGCTTTGCGCCGAGACACTCTCGACTTGCCCGGCCTGGCGCTCGACTTCGCCGACGGTCTGCCCGACACGCTCGATCAAGTCATGGATCTTTTTCACGGTACCGTTGAACACCTCGCCCAACTCACCCAGTTCATCACGGCTGTGGGCATTGAAGGTGACCGTCATGTCGCCAGCCGCCACCTTGTCCATGACCGCGCCAAGGCGCTTGAGGGTGGTGCGGGTGGAGGCGTAGAAGGCGCCGTAAAGATAAAAGATCAGTACGAACACCACCGACAGCGCAACGGCCTGCAGGATCATGTGCGTGCGGTTCTGGTCCAGGCGCTGTTGCAGCTGGCTGCCGAGAAATTTCAAGGTGGCTTCATTGAGCTGGTAGGTCTGGCCCATCAGCGTCGAGACCTGATCGTAAAAGGCCAGCCACGGTGCATCGAGCGTGTCGGCCATCACCACTTGCTCTTCGAACAGTTCACTGGCCTTTTTCAACGAGGCCTTGCTGCTGTCAGCCGGGGTAGCCAGGGCTTCACGCGCGGCATTGCTGGAGCCCGTGGCATCCTGCAGCTTCAGGCCATACTCGGCCTGGAGCTTTTCGATTTGCGCGAGCAATTCATCGAAACGCGTACTCGACGACGAATTGAGAAACCCCTGGCCCAGCGAAGCGGAGCCCAATGCACGGCCTTCGCCGAGCATCTGGGTGATGCGCGGGGTGATGCTGGTGACGAGTTCGCTCAGCTGGCGCATGTCACTCTGGCTGTCGTGACTCAGGCCGGCCTGGCTGGCGATAATCTGGCCGAAGACCTGGGCATTGCCGACCAGTTTGCCGATAAGTGCACTTTTGCTTTGCAGGGATTTTTCCGTCTGCTGGGCCTTGAACGCGCTGATCATTTCATCGCGCTTGCCATCGAACAATGCGATCTGCTCGGGATCGGTGGCCATCGCCGTCAACCCCTGCAAGCGTGCCAGAACGCCTTGTTCCAGCGTATTGATCTGCGCCTCGAGATTCGCCGCCTTGCCGGATTGGCCCAGGGCGACGTTGATCTGCACAAGATTGTTCAGGGTCTCCAGATCACGCCGTAATGCGAGGCTGCTGCCCAACAGGTCCAGGCTCTGCAGTTCGACCCGGGTGCCCTGGAATTCGCGATAGGAGTCACGCACCAGGTAGAAGTTGGTGACCAGCATTGGCACCAGGAACAGTACGCTGATCAGGCTGAACTTCATGCCAAAACTCAGGCGGTTCATCAGCGCGACGGCGGGATAGAGCAAGCTCTTCACTGGAAGTCTCCCTTGGATTTCTTATTTTTATGGGTGGGCGCAGCGAGACAGCAGATAGCCACTATTCGGCGCTATCTCTGTATAGCGTAAATCAGGGGGATGTTTTGTAACTTAAGGTTAACGGTGCGCTCAAATTCTTGCTGCGCAGGCAGGGAACCGTGTACCAGGTTCTGCGCTGTGGGCAACCCGGTTAACCCTGTAGGAGCGAGCTTGCTCGCGAAAAACCTGAGAACACCGCAGGGTGTCAGGCTCCACGCGTCATCGTTGACCTTCATCGCTGGCAAGCCAGCTCCTACAGTGGGTCGGGTGCATCCGCGAGCATGCGGCGACTCGGTAAGCCGGCTCCTACGGCAACACAGTCCACAACGCAAACCCCGCATACCAGAGCACTGCCGCCCGCAGCAGCAACTCCCAGATACGGTCAAGATTGTGGATGCCCTCAGGCCCGACCACCGGGGCGGGGATTTCTCCGGCCACCAGTCCGACCCTTTCGATCAGTTGGGCGGCGCTGATGTTCCAGTTCAGCAGTTCGTGCAGCATCACCCGGCTGACCGCGACAAAGTTGCCGACCAGGGCAAGGCTGGCGGCCAACAGACGCACCGGCACCCAGTCGAATGCATGGCGCAGTTGCGCGGCGCGCTCGACCACGGCGGGGTTTTGCCCGTGTTCTTCGGCCAGGGCCAGCAATCGATAGCTCAGCGCGGCGACCGGCCCCAGCAGGAAGTACCAGAAAATGATCGCGAAAAAGCTCTGGTAGGCCTCCCACAGCAAATGCCCTTCGACCCGCTCCAGCAGTTGCTCGGCATTGTCGGCGCAGATGTCCAGGTCACGCTTGGCCACATGGGCCGCCGCTTGCAGGTCTTCGCGACGCCAGGCATCGCGGAAGGGACCGAGACCGGCCAGCAGATCACCGCGACCCAGGCTGTAGATCACCACCAGCAAATGCACCGGCAGCGCCAACAGGCCGTAGGCGACTGGGTCGAGCACCACCAGCAGCAAGCCCAGCAACGCCACCGGAAACAACACCAGCACCGCCAGGACCAGCCACGGACGGTTCACCAGGCGCGGGCCGAGTTCAAGCTTGTGCAGCTCGCGAATCCAGCCAGCGTCGCGTTGAACCCGATGGCGCAGGGCCGAAAATTTCTCGATCCACACCGCCAACAGCAACACCAGAAAACTCATTATCCTTCCTCTTGTGCCAGGGCTGCCCGATAGCGTGCCCAGTCGAACGCGGGCCCCGGATCAGTCTTGCGCCCGGGGGCGATGTCGCTGTGCCCGCAGATGCGTTGCGTGGTGATTGCCGGAAACGCCGCTTGCAGCTGGCGAGTCAGGGTCGTCAACGCTCGGTATTGCGCATCGTCGAATGGCAGATCATCCGTGCCTTCGAGTTCGATGCCTACGGAAAAATCGTTACAGGTTTCCCGCCCCTCGAAACTCGAAACACCCGCATGCCAGGCACGCTCAAGGCAAGAGACAAACTGAGTGACGGTCCCGTCACGCTCGATCAGAAAATGCGCAGACACCCGCAGGTCGGCAATCCCTTGAAAGTAGGGATGCTCCGTGACATCCAGACGATTCTGGAAAAACTCCTGCACCTTGCCAGTCTTGAACTGCGCTGGCGGCAGGCTGATGTTATGAATCACCAGCAGGGAAATTTCGCCCTCGGGGCGCGCATTGAAGTTGGGCGAGGGGCATAAATGCACACCCTTGCACCAACCGCTCGCGGGGTCCAGCTGCATACAGGTTCCTTCACGACGACTGTGTTGGCACCCAGTATGCCGCGATAGCCCACCGGGGGCGATCACTAGACGCGATTGAGGCGCTGCAGTTTTGCGATCACCGACGCCAGGGCGCGTTCAAACAATGCGCTATCCTCGAGCACGCGAGCAGTGTCGGCGGGACTTTCCCCAGCCGTAGGCAGAGTGAATGGCTCCAACACCTCGACCATCGCCGTCGCACCTGCTGAATGCCCTGGATGCTCGAACAATTGAACGTGCAAACGCTCCAGCTCGGTGAAAAACTTGCTCGTGGCAAACGGATCGAACGCCGAACTGCTCAGTCCCTCGCGCAATGACTTGAGCAACCCCGGGACCAGCGTCAACAAATGCTCTCGTGCATCGGGCAGGTCATGACGCTGGACGCTCCAGATCAATTGCACCATGGTCTGCACATCAGCCTGCCACGGCAGCGACAGATGGCCATGCTTGAGGCAGGTCATCAGCAAAACGTTGCTCCAGGCGTCTTGCACGAACCCCAGCACACTTTGTGGCAATTTCTCGCCCAGCAGCGCCTGATTCAAAGCCTGCTCGACTCGCTGGCGGGCCAAAGCGGTTCTGCCGCGACTTTCCTCGGCATCACGAATCCGCTGCTCAAGCAATTCCCTGCGACGGCGTTCGTCACGGGCGAACGCAAGGAATTCATTCAGCAGTTCAGAAAATATCGCCGGGTCGTCGACAAACTCGTCCAAAAAACGCTGCGCCACTTGCTCGATGCGCCGGTACAGACTGTCGCGCTCATGATCACCGGCCTCGGCCTCAGGAGAATTGGCAATGCTCGCGCGCACCTGCAACAACAGGTCCTGCAGCGCCGCCAGTACCGCGGGCACGATCTCATCAGCCTGCGGATCTGCTGGCGTGGCAACCGTACCGGCGCTGGCGTTATCCGTTGTGGAGATGGTCGGGGCGGGCGTGAGGCCAGGTAGCACACCGGTGGCGACCAGCAGTTGGTTGGCCTGGGCGTAAAGCTGGCCGGCGCCACTGAGCACATAGCGATCAAACAGCTTGAGGATAATCAGCTTGACCTTGATGTCCACGCCCAGGTGGCGTCCGGCCCCAAGGAAGCACTGGCAGAGCATCGTCGGCCCCAGGGGATTGTTTTGCTCGATCAGCGTCCTGCCCAGCAACGTACTGAGGCGGGCGGTGAGTTGGTCAAGGGCAAATCCGTCGCGATAGAGCACCTGATTGACCATCGCATCCAAAGCCTGGTTACGCTCCAGCCCGTCATCCGGCAGCGCCCCGCGGGTATCGGCAGACAATGACCGAGGCAGGGCCCTGTAAGCGAGGTCGCAGTGACCGAGGCTGATGAACGCCTCGAAGAATTGCTCGAAAAACAACCGCTCGATGCTTTTGCGCTTCAAGCGCAAATCGCGCATCGCCTCAAACAACAGGTTCTGCTCAACATCATCGAGTGCCCTGTCAGCCATTTCGAAGAGGCTATCGTCGGCATTATCGAACAGCGCCTGCAAGCCCTGCCTGAGCTGTTGAGTAGCCTTGTCGCGAACCTGCAGGACGATGACAGGCAGGCGGGCGAGTGGCGGGTGCGTCGTCTGGTCGGTAGCGACCCTGCGCAAAGGCACCACATTCCCGTCGTTGTGCATCCAGCCTCCTGAAATCTGCAGCCGTCAAAGTCGTGACGTCAAATCCAAGGCGAATTATCGGATAAAGGTCGCCCTAACGCCACCCCGAGGCTCGCTGCGCATGAAAAGAACAGTCTCACGGATGTCGATCAGGCACGGAATCGACCGGGAACAATGCGGATGCCTTGGGTTGCCCGGTAGCATGGCCCTATAATCGGACCACTTTGTTTGTGGAGTTGCTTATGCCGAATCTACGTCTCGCCGATTTGAACGCCGAAATCGAAGCCAACGTGCGCCGCGCGCTGCTCGAAGACATCGGCAGCGGCGACATCACCGCGCAACTGATCCCGGCCGAACGCCTGGCCAAAGCCACCATCATCACCCGCGACGCCGCCGTCATCTGTGGCACTGCCTGGGTCGATACCGTTTTCCGGCAGCTGGACCCACGGGTGGCGGTGCATTGGCAGGTCGCCGATGGCGAGCGCGTAAAGCCCAACCAGGTGTTGTTCCATCTCGAAGGGCCGGCCCGCTCGCTGCTGACGGGCGAACGTAGCGCGCTGAACTTCCTGCAAATGCTCTCTGGTGTCGCCACTCGCGCGCAGCAACTGGCAGACTTCGTTGCCGAAACCCGGGTGAAACTGCTCGACACCCGCAAGACCTTGCCGGGGCTGCGCCTGGCGCAAAAGTACGCGGTCACCTGCGGCGGTTGCCACAACCACCGCATCGGCCTGTATGACGCCTTCCTGATCAAGGAAAACCACATCGCCGCCAGCGGAGGCATCCCCCAGGCCATCGCTGCCGCGCACAAGATTGCACCGGGCAAGCCGGTAGAGATCGAAGTGGAAAGCCTGGATGAACTCAAGGAAGCCCTGGCGGCCGGGGCCGACATCATCATGCTCGACGAACTGAGCCTGGATGACATGCGCGAAGCCGTGCGCCTGAACGATGGCAAGGCAAAGCTGGAGGCCAGCGGCGGGATCAACGAAAGCACATTGCTGCCGATTGCCGAAACCGGGGTGGATTACATTTCGATTGGGGCGATGACCAAGGATGTGAAGGCTGTGGATCTGTCGATGCGACTGAGCCTCTGAGGAGCTGCGAGCCACAAGCGGCAAGTTACAAGCTTAAAGCGGTCCCGCTTTGACTTGTAGCTTGCGGCTTGAAGCTAGTAGCTCTCGTCAAACGACGAGATTGTTCATCTCGCAGTACTCATCCCACTCGACACCCAACACTTCAGCCGCTTCCTTATGCAGTTTCAGGCGCTCGGCCTCGTACTCTTCGGGGGTTGATGTGTATTTGAGCGTCAGTTCCCACGGCTGCAAGCCCTGGGCTTCGGCTTCATCCTCGAACGCCCACTGGATCTGGTCTTTCTGATCGTCGGCGGGCAGGTCCTTGATCTCGTCCATCAATTCTGGCGCATCCAACACGTATTTCTTCAGTGCTTCTACGTGCCTTGCTTCCTGGGACATCTCTTTAACGGTCATGGCGTTCTCTTAGATCGGGGGAATGGAAGATGGATCTGGATCATCAAGGATCTCTCTGACGCAAAAAAACCGCTTGAAACCCGGTTTTTCTGGCCTTCAGAACCATTCGGGATCATCTGAAAACAACGTGTCGCTGGTGCCCGAGACAGGAATCGAACCTGCGACCTTCGCGTTACGAGTGCGCTGCTCTACCGGCTGAGCTACACGGGCAGTGGGCTAAACCTAGCACTGACCATGGAGTCAGGCAACTTCGAACACGTTTAAAATCAAAAGATCGCAGCCTGCGGCAGCTCCTGCATAAGCTGCGATCTGCGCACAGCAAAACGCCCCGAACCAGTCGGGGCGTTTTGTTGTTCAGCGGTCAGACGCGGGAGTAATTAAACGCCCGAAGCCTTCGCTGCTGCTACGTCCTTGATGGACAGCTTGATACGGCCGCGGTTGTCCACGTCCAGTACCAGTACTTCCACTTCCTGACCTTCTTTCAGGATGTCGGTCACTTTCTCAACGCGAGCATCGCTCAGCATGGAGATGTGAACCAGACCGTCCTTGCCAGGCAGGATGTTGACGAATGCGCCGAAGTCGACGATGCGCTCAACCTTACCGACGTAGATCTTGCCGATTTCGGCTTCAGCGGTGATACCCAGGACGCGCTGACGAGCAGCTTCTGCAGCTTCCTTGGTTTCGCCGAAGATCTTGATCGAGCCGTCGTCTTCGATGTCGATCGAAGCCTTGGTCTCTTCACAGATCGCACGAATGGTCGCGCCGCCTTTACCGATGACGTCACGGATCTTGTCGGTGTCGATTTTCATCGCGATCATGGTCGGAGCGTTGGCCGACAGTTCGGTACGCGACTGGCCAATGATCTGGTTCATCTGGCCGAGGATGTTCAGGCGCGCTTCCAGGGCTTGGCCCAGAGCGATCTCCATGATCTCTTCGGTGATGCCCTTGATCTTGATGTCCATCTGCAGCGCGGTGACGCCTTTGGCGGTACCGGCTACCTTGAAGTCCATGTCGCCCAGGTGGTCTTCGTCACCCAGGATGTCGGTCAGGACGGCGAATTTCTCACCTTCTTTAACCAGGCCCATGGCGATACCGGCAACCGGCGCCTTCATCGGCACACCAGCGTCCATCAGGGCCAGGGAAGCGCCGCAAACGGAAGCCATCGAGCTCGAGCCGTTGGATTCGGTGATTTCCGACACTACACGGATGGTGTACGGGAACACGTCAGCGGCAGGCAGCATGGCCGAAACCGAACGACGGGCCAGACGGCCGTGACCGATTTCGCGACGACCAGCGCCACCCATGCGACCACACTCGCCCACCGAGAACGGAGGGAAGTTGTAGTGCAGCATGAACGGGTCTTTTTTCTCGCCTTCCAGGGTGTCCAGCAGCTGTGCGTCACGGGCGGTGCCCAGGGTCGCGACTACCAGGGCCTGGGTTTCGCCACGGGTGAACAGAGCCGAACCGTGGGTCTTTGGCAGAACGCCGACTTCGATGTTCAACGGACGTACAGTCTTAGTGTCGCGACCGTCGATACGTGGCTTGCCGTTTACGATGTTTTCGCGAACGGTGCGGTATTCGATCTCGCCGAAAGCCGCTTTGACTTCGCTGGAGGAAGGCTGGCCTTCTTCACCGGACAGCTTGGCAACGACCTGGTCCTTCAACTCGCCCAGGCGAGCGTAACGGTCGGCCTTGACGGTGATGGTGTAAGCCTGGGAGATCGCTTCGCCGAACTCGGCACGGATAGCGCCCAGCAGTTCGGTGGCTTCTGGCGCAGGTGCCCAGGTCCAGGTTGGCTTGGCAGCTTCAGCGGCCAATTCTTTAACAGCGTTGATCACAACCTGGAATTCGTCGTGAGCAAACAGTACCGCGCCCAGCATCTGGTCTTCGGTCAGCTCTTTGGCTTCCGATTCAACCATCAGCACGGCGTCCGAAGTACCGGCAACGACCATGTCCAGGCTAGAAGCAGCCTGCTGCTCGTAAGTCGGGTTCAGCAGGTAGCCGGTGCTTTCGTGGAAAGCAACGCGGGCTGCGCCGATCGGGCCATCGAAAGGAATGCCGGAGATGGCCAGGGCAGCCGAGGTACCGATCATCGCAGCGATGTCCGGATCGGTCTTCTTGCTGGTGGACACGACGGTGCAGACAACCTGCACTTCGTTCATGAAGCCTTCAGGGAACAGCGGACGGATCGGACGGTCGATCAGTCGGGAAGTCAGGGTTTCTTTCTCGGAAGGACGGCCTTCGCGCTTGAAGAAACCGCCAGGGATCTTACCGGCAGCGTAAGTCTTTTCCTGGTAATGAACAGACAGAGGGAAGAAGCCCTTGCCTGGATCGGCTTGCTTGGCACCAACGACGGTCACCAATACGCTGACGTCGTCGTCAACGGTGACCAATACTGCGCCGGAGGCCTGACGGGCGATACGGCCGGTCTCGAGGGTGACGGTCGACTGACCGAACTGGAACTTTTTGATTACCGGGTTCACGGTGTCCTACCTTCTTTTGTGGCTCTTGGGGAAACTGGGTTCTTGCGAAATTCTTGGGCAACGCCGGGAATCGGCCCGACCGGTTGTCCTGGGTGTCACACAGGCAAAACGGATATCCAGATAAAACTTGAGGCTGGGAGCCTGCCACGCGCCGGCGGAAAACCGCTGACGCACGACAGACAACCAACCTCTAGCGCAATCGCTTATTAGCGACGCAGACCCAGGCGACCGATCAGAGCGCTGTAACGGCTCACGTCTTTGCCTTTCAGGTAGTCCAGCAGCTTACGACGCTGGTTAACCATGCGGATCAGACCACGACGGGAGTGGTGGTCTTTACCGTTGGCCTTGAAGTGACCTTGCAGTTTGTTGATGTTGGCGGTCAGCAGTGCAACTTGCACTTCTGGCGAACCAGTGTCACCAACAGCTTGCTGGTAGTCAGCTACGATTTGAGCTTTTTCTTGAACGTCGAGAGCCATGTGGCAATCCTTTTATCAGGAAACTGTTTCAAAAACAGTTTCAACAGGCCAGGGACAAATCCCTGTATCTAAAAATGAGTAGTGACCGTGCCTGCTAACAGCCACACTCGTTCGGTCATTCTGACCGAATCAGTCGACGCGGCGCGATGCGCCCGTCTTCGCTCACTTCACCGATACCGATGAAGCGACCATTGTGATCCTGTACCCGTACCATGCCGAACTTCGGGGCATCCGGGGCGCGTACCGGCTGGCCGTTGAGCCAGTAGAACGCACTCGCTTCCGAGAACTGCAACAGTGGCCAATCCAGCAGGCCGCTGTCCGATGGCATCAGGAAGCGGTCGACCGCCTCGTTGCCGCCTTCGGCATGTACCGCTTCCAGCTCTTCGAGGGTAACGGTTTGCGCCAGGGTGAAAGGCCCGGCCTGGGTACGTCGCAGTTCTGCAACGTAAGCGCCACAACCGAGTTGCTCACCGATATCCTCCACCAGGGTGCGGATATAGGTGCCTTTGGTGCAATCCACCGCAAGCCGCGCAGTATCCCCTTCGAAGGCCAGCAATTCCAAGCGCGTAATAGTAACAGAACGCGCTTCGCGCTCCACTACTTCACCTGCACGGGCCAGCTTGTACAGGGGCTGCCCGTCACGCTTGAGGGCCGAGTACATCGGCGGTATCTGACTGATTTGCCCACGAAATTGCGGCAGTACGGCTTCGATATCGGCCTGACCAACGGTCACCGGGCGCTCCTGCAAAACCTCACCCTCGGCATCGGCCGTGGTGGTGGTCTTGCCCAGCTGCGCCAGGGTTTCGTAACCCTTGTCGGAATCGAGCAGGTACTGCGAGAACTTGGTGGCCTCACCGAAGCACAGCGGCAACACGCCAGTGGCCAGCGGATCGAGACTGCCGGTGTGCCCGGCCTTCTCGGCGTTGAGCAACCAGCGGACCTTCTGCAAGGCCGCGTTGGAGGTGAACCCCAGCGGTTTATCGAGCAGGATGATGCCACTGACGTTACGACGGATACGTTTGACCTGAGCCACCGATTACTCCTTGGTGTCTTCGGCTTGTGCCGCAACCGAGTGCTGGTTGTCTTCGGCTACTGCACGCTCGATCAAGGCCGACAGATGCGCACCGCGCACGACGCTTTCATCGTAGTGGAAGTGCAACTGCGGAACGCTGCGCAGCTTCATCTCGCGAGCCAGCTGCATGCGCAGGAAACCGGCGGCGGAGTTGAGCACCTTGATGCTTTGCGCGATGTCTTCGTGGCTGTCCTGGCCCATTACAGTGATGAAGATCTTCGCGTGACCGACGTCACGGCTGACTTCCACAGCGGTAATGGTGACCAGGCCGACGCGCGGGTCTTTGACTTCACGACGGATCAGTTGTGCCAGCTCGCGCTGCATCTGATCGCCGATACGTTGGGTACGGCTGTATTCTTTTGCCATGTCTTGTTACCTGTTACTGCCCCACGGTGAAACCCGTGTGGTCTGAAAGCGGCAAACGCCCGGCCTGACAAAAGCCAGACCGGGCGTTGCGTTTAGAGTCCGGGCGATGCGCCGCGCAATTGCATGCGGCTGGCCATCACGGCTCTTGAAGTGCGCGAGTTAGAGGCTGCGAGCAACCTGAACCTTCTCGAAGACTTCGATCTTGTCACCGACCTTGACGTCGTTGTAGCTCTTCACGCCGATACCGCATTCCATGCCGGCACGTACTTCCGACGCGTCATCCTTGAAGCGGCGCAGGGATTCCAGCTCGCCTTCGAAGATAACGATGTCTTCACGCAGTACACGGATTGGACGGTTACGGTGAACGACACCTTCGATCACCATGCAACCGGCGATCGCGCCAAACTTCGGCGAACGGAACACGTCACGCACTTCGGCGATACCCAGGATGTTCTCGCGAACATCGCTGCCGAGCATGCCGGTCAGGGCTTTCTTGACGTCTTCGATGATGTCGTAGATCACGTTGTAGTAACGCATATCCAGACCTTCCTGCTCGACGATCTTGCGCGCGCCAGCATCGGCACGCACGTTGAAGCCGAACAGTACAGCGTTGGAGGCCAGTGCCAGGTTGGCGTCGGATTCGGTGATACCACCGACACCGCCACCGACCACGCGCACTTGCACTTCGTCGTTACCCAGGCCGTTCAAGGCACCGTTCAACGCTTCCAACGAACCACGGACGTCGGATTTGAGGACGATGTTGAGCGTCTTCTTCTCTTCCTGGCCCATGTTTTCGAAGATGTTTTCCAGCTTGCCGGCGTGAGCACGGGCCAGCTTGACTTCGCGGAACTTGCCTTGACGGAACAGAGCCACTTCACGGGCTTTCTTCTCGTCGGCAACCACGCTCATCTCGTCGCCAGCGTCCGGGGTACCGTCCAGGCCGAGGATCTCGACAGGGATGGCCGGACCGGCTTCCTTGATTGGCTTGCCGTTCTCGTCGAGCATGGCACGTACACGGCCGTAGTTCGAACCGACCAGGACCATGTCGCCTTGACGCAGGGTACCGTCTTGAACCAGCACGGTAGCCACCGGGCCACGGCCCTTGTCCAGGCGGGACTCAACCACGACACCACGGCCAGGAGCCGATGGGGTAGCGGTCAGTTCCAGGACTTCGGCTTGCAACAGAACGGCTTCGAGCAGTTCGTCGACGCCAGTACCCATCTTCGCCGAAACCGGTACGAATGGAGTGTCACCACCCCACTCTTCCGAGGTCACGCCGTGTACCGACAGTTCGCTACGGATGCGATCGAGGTCAGCACCTGGCTTGTCGATCTTGTTCACCGCGACAACCAGCGGAACGCCAGCAGCCTTGGCGTGCTGAACAGCTTCGATGGTTTGCGGCATCACGCCGTCGTCCGCTGCAACCACCAGGATCACGATGTCGGTCGCCTTGGCACCACGGGCACGCATTGCGGTAAACGCGGCGTGACCAGGGGTGTCGAGGAACGTCACCATGCCACGGTCGGTTTCAACGTGGTACGCACCGATGTGCTGGGTGATACCACCGGCTTCGCCAGCAGCTACCTTGGCACGACGGATGTAGTCGAGCAGGGAAGTCTTACCGTGGTCAACGTGGCCCATTACGGTCACGACTGGTGCACGGGAAACAGCCTCGCCTTCAAACTTCAGGGACTCGGCCAGGGAATCTTCCAGGGCGGTGTCGCTGACCAGGGTCACTTTGTGGCCCAGCTCTTCGGCAACCAGCTGGGCAGTTTCCTGGTCCAGTACCTGGTTGATGGTCGCTGGGGTACCCAGTTTGAACATGAACTTGATGATTTCAGCAGCCTTCACCGACATCTGTTGGGCGAGATCGCCAACAGTGATGGTTTCGCCGATCTTCACTTCGCGCACGACAGGGCCGGTTGGGCTCTGGAAACCGTGGGCGTTGCGTTTCTTCAGCTTGGCCTTGCCGCGACCACCACGACGGAAGCCATCGCTTTCTTCGTCGGTAGTACGTGGGGCAACACGTGGCGCTGGCGCCTTTTCCTTGACCGAAGCACGATGCGGAGCGTTTTTGCGCTCGCCATCGCCACTACCGCGACGATTGCTGTCGTCGGCACGTGGTTTGTCCGGACGACGCTGTTCGTCACGCTTGCGGGCATCGGCTGCAGGTGCCGGAGCGGCTGCCACGACCGGTGCGCTTTCGCGCACAGGCTCGGCCACCGCAGCGGGCGCTGCAACGGGTTGGGCTGGAGCGGTCGGCGCAGCAGCAGGCTGGCGACGCGCTTCTTCTTCGGCGCGGCGCTTGGCTTCTTCTTCAGCCTTCTGACGTGCAGCATTTTCTACTGCGCGACGTTCATCCAGTTCACGCTTGCGCTCGGCTTCGATTTCTTCCGGGCTGCGCTGTACGAAGACTTTCTTCTTGCGTACTTCAACGCTGATGCTTTTGCTGCCAGCAACACGCAGGGTGCTGGTGGTTTTACGCTGCAGCGTAATCTTGCGTGGTTCTTCCACTTTCGCCTTGTGGCTGCTTTTCAAGTGAGTCAGCAACGATTGCTTCTCACTGTCAGTCACACTTTCTTCGGCGGCGGTGTGCGGCAGACCTGCCTCACGCATCTGCTGCAACAGGCGCTCTACCGGTGTTTTGACCTCATCGGCCAGTTGTTTCACCGTGACTTGCGTCATGCACTTCTCTCCTCAGGCCGCGCCTAATTACTCGAACCAGTGGGCTCGGGCGGCCATGATCAACTTGCCGGCACGATCATCGTCAATGCCGTCGATGTCGAGCAGGTCGTCAATAGACTGCTCGGCCAGGTCTTCGCGGGTAATTACGCCGCGCACCGCCAGTTCCATCGCCAAATCCTTGTCCATACCCTCAAGCGAGAGCAGGTCTTCGGCCGGATGGGCGTCTGCCAGCTTTTCCTCAGTAGCGATGGCTTTGGTCAACAAACGATCCTTGGCACGAGCGCGAAGCTCGTTGACGATTTCTTCGTCAAAGCCGTCGATGTTGAGCATTTCTTCCAACGGTACGTAGGCAATCTCTTCCAGGCTGGTGAAGCCTTCATCGACCAGCACCTGTGCCAGCTCTTCGTCGACTTCCAGCTCGTCGATGAAGTTGCGCAGGATGTCGCCGGTTTCTGCTTGCTGTTTAGCCTGGATGTCCGATTCGGTCATCACGTTCAGGGTCCAGCCAGTCAACTGGCTGGCCAGACGCACGTTCTGACCACCACGACCGATGGCCTGAGCCAGATTGTCTGCGCCGACGGCGATGTCCATTGCATGGGCATCTTCGTCAACGATAATTGCCGCAACCTCGGCCGGGGACATGGCGTTGATCACGAACTGAGCCGGGTTATCGTCCCACAGGACGATGTCCACACGCTCACCGCCCAACTCGCCCGACACTGCCTGGACGCGCGAACCGCGCATACCGATGCAAGCGCCCTGCGGGTCGATGCGTTTGTCCTTGGAGCGCACGGCGATCTTGGCGCGCGAACCCGGATCACGGGACGCAGCCATTACTTCGATCAGGCCTTCGGCAATTTCCGGCACTTCGATGCGGAACAACTCGATCAGCATTTCCGGCGCGGTACGCGACAGGATCAACTGTGGGCCGCGGTTCTCGGTGCGGATTTCCTTGAGCAGCGCACGCAAGCGCACGCCAACCCGGAAAGTTTCGCGAGAAATGATGTCTTCACGGGCCAGCAACGCTTCAGCGTTGTTACCCAGGTCGACGATCACGTTGTCGCGGGTGACTTTTTTCACGGTGCCGGAGATGATTTCACCCAGGCGCTCGCGGTAAGCGTCAACAACCTGGGCGCGCTCGGCTTCGCGAACCTTCTGCACGATGACTTGCTTGGCAGTCTGTGCAGCGATGCGGCCGAACTCGATCGATTCGATCTTCTCTTCTACAACGTCACCGACCTTGGCGCCAGGGTGCGTTTCAGCAACCTTGCTCGGCCAGGTTTCGATGGCCGGATCGTCCAGGTTTTCTTCTTCGACGACCGTCCAGCGACGGAAGGTTTCGTAAGCACCGGTGTGGCGGTTGATTTCCACACGCAGATCAACTTCGTCTTCAAAACGCTTTTTGGTAGCCGTGGCCAGAGCCAGCTCCAGCGCTTCAAAAATTACGCTTGCCGGTACACCCTTTTCATTGGATACCGACTCAACAACCAGCAGTACTTCTTTGCTCATCGTACGCCTCGCCTTTCGCAAGCCATTGGATCCGCGGGATCCGCAGTATCTGGCACGCCTCAGTCAAAACTGGGAATAATGTTGGCCTTGTCGATCATATCGATCGGCAACAGGAACTCATGGTCATCTACCTGCACCACGACGTCCTGCTCTTCTACACCGCGCAGAAGGCCCTGAAAGTTGCGTCGTCCTTCAAAAGGCGAGCGCAGCTTGATCTTCACTTGTTCACCGGCAAATTTTGCAAACTGCTCAAGAGTGAACAGCGGGCGTTCCATGCCTGGCGAGGAAACTTCGAGGGTGTATTCAACGGAGATCGGATCTTCAACATCCAGTACACCGCTGATCTGACGGCTGACGATGGCACAATCGTCCACCAGCACACCGCCCTCTTTATCGATATAAACGCGCAACATCGAGTGACGACCCTGAGCCGAAAACTCGATACCCCAGCATTCATAGCCTAGGGCCACGACCACCGGGGCCAGCAAGGCCTGCAACTCTTCTAGCTTGCTCGACACCTGAACCCCCTCGTGCATGTATGTGCATGCTGTGCAAAATAAAAAAATGGGCGAAACGCCCATCCTTGAAACGCCGTCGAACAGCGGCGCTGGAAGTGTCCAGCTAACAAAAAGCCCCTTAAAAGGGGCTCCTTAAACTGGTTGCGGGGGCCGGATTTGAACCGACGACCTTCGGGTTATGAGCCCGACGAGCTACCAGACTGCTCCACCCCGCGACAAAGCTGGGGCGGAAGTATACGACCGATCCCCTACAGGGTCAATGTAACCTTCCACCTGCAAGAAAGCCCGCAACAGCGGGCTCTCCTGACTAATTGGTACCGAGAAGGGGACTCGAACCCCTACACCCTATGGGCACAACCACCTCAAGGTTGCGTGTCTACCAATTCCACCACCTCGGCAATACTACGTTTGAAACCCTTCTTACTTCTGCTCTTGAGCTGGAGGTACGTCAGTCGCTGGAGTAGCCGACTTTTGCTCTTGAAGCACCGGGACATCATCAGAAGCCGGTTGTTGCTTTGGAACTTCCAACACTGCCGGGTTTGGCAAACCTACTTGAGTCAGCTGGTGAGCTTTCTCTTTAGCAAAGTAACCTAACCCTAAGCTGGTTATGAAGAAACCTGCGGCAAGTATAGCAGTAAACTTACTAAGAAAGGTAGAGGAACCTTGGCTTCCGAACACAGTATTTGAAGCACCTGCTCCGAAAGACGCGCCAGCGTCCGCACCTTTACCCTGCTGCAGCAAAACCAGAGCTACTACGCCCAATGCACCCAGCAGATGAAAAACGACTACGACTGTTTCCAGCATTTTTTCAGTTTCCCGCGGCGCGACAAATCGCACCGAACTCATCTGCATTCAGGGAAGCCCCACCAATGAGGCCCCCATCGATATCCGGCATGCCGAACAGTTCGACCGCATTGGCCGCCTTCACGCTGCCGCCGTATAGAAGCCGCACACCTTGTGCGATTTCAGAATTCTCTGCCGCCAACTGTGCGCGAATGGCTGCGTGCACATCCTGCGCCTGTTGCGGCGAAGCAGTCAGCCCGGTGCCAATGGCCCAGACCGGCTCGTAAGCGATTACTGCCTTGGCAAACACACCGACACCCAGCTCGTCGATGATGCTGCCCAGTTGCTGCGAGACAACTTCAAGGGTCTTGCCGGCTTCACGCTGCTCCAGGGTTTCCCCTATGCACAACACCGGAACCAGACCGCTTGCCTGTGCCGCTGCAAACTTGCGAATCAGCACTTCGTCCTGCTCGCCCATTATCTGGCGGCGTTCGGAGTGCCCGACAAGTACCAGGGAACAACCTGCATCCACCAACTGACTTGGCGAGACCTCACCGGTCAGTGCACCTTGTCCGGATTCCACCGCAGAATTCTGCGCGCCGATCGAAACCGACTTTCCTTTCAAGCCATCAACCACTTGGCTGATATGCAACAAAGGCGGGAATACCGCTACCTCAACACCGCTCGGCAAGGCCAAGTCACATAGGCCGTCGATCAGCTCAGCGACGCTGGCGCGGGTACCGTGCATCTTCCAGTTACCAGCTACCATAGGGCGACGCATGCTGTACCTCGTCGGTCAAAGTGGGCGCAGATGTTACCCAACACAATCGAGGCTGGCAAGCCGAATTCAGGCAGAAACTTCAGTAACCAGTTTTGCCAGCTCTTCGGCGTAGCCGCGAACCAGGGTTTCGTCTTCGCCTTCGACCATTACACGTACCAGCGGCTCTGTCCCGGACTTGCGCAACAGAACCCGCCCGCGACCCGCCATGGCCTGGGTAACACGCTCGCTGGCCTCCTTGACCGACGCATGCTCGAGCGGGTTTGCACCGCCACCGAAACGCACGTTGATCAACACCTGAGGACACTTGCGCAATGCCTGGCGTGCCTCTGCCAGGCCCTGGGAGCGAGTCTTCAATGCCATCAGCACCTGCAGCGCGGCAATGATTGCGTCACCGGTGGTGGTGTGATGGAAGCACACGATATGCCCCGAGTTCTCGCCACCCACCAGCCAGTTGCGTTCCAGCAGATCAGCGATCACATAACGGTCACCGACGTTGGCGCGCACGAAGGGAATCGCCAGGTCCGCCAGGGCGAGCTCCAGCCCCAGGTTACTCATCAATGTACCGACCACACCGCCTTGCAGCTTGTTCTGCTCATGCAGATCGCGAGCGATGATGTACAGCAGTTCGTCGCCGTCGACGATGGCACCGGTGTGATCGACCATCAGCACGCGATCGCCGTCACCGTCGAACGCGATACCCAGGTCGGCATGCTCGGCCAGCACGGCAGCCTGCAGCTGGCCCATGTGGGTCGAACCGCAGTTGTCGTTGATGTTCAGGCCATTGGGGTGCGCGGACAGGACCACGACCTCGGCACCCAGCTCGCGGAATACGCTCGGCGCGACCTTGTACGTGGCACCGTGGGCGCAGTCGATGACGACCTTCAGGCCGGCAAAGCTGGTGCCGGTCGGCACGCTGCTCTTGCAGAATTCGATGTAGCGACCGGAGGCGTCGTTGATTCGCGAGACCTTGCCGATCTTGCTCGACTCAACCACGGTCATCGGGGTATCGAGCAGCTCTTCGATCATGTGCTCGATTTCATCGGGAAGCTTGGTGCCCTTCCCGGAGAAAAACTTGATGCCATTGTCGTCGTGGGGATTGTGCGACGCACTGATCACGATGCCGGCTTCAGCATGGAAGGTACGCGTCAGGTACGCGATGGCCGGCGTCGGCATCGGGCCCAGGAGCATCACGTCGGCACCCGCCGACGTCAACCCGGCCTCGAGTGCCGATTCGAACATATACCCGGAAATCCGCGTGTCCTTGCCTACCAGCACCTTGCACGCGCCCATCTTGCGGAACGCCATGCCGGCAGCCCAGCCCAGCTTGAGCATGAAGTCAGGAGTGATCGGATAAACGCCGACCCGACCACGAATACCGTCGGTGCCAAAATATTTCTTAGTCATAATTACTCCATCTTTCTTATTCGGCTGATTCCACGGCGGTGATCATTTTCACCACATCAACTGTTTCAGCTACGTCATGGACACGCAATATACGCGCACCTTTGTGCGATGCCAGCGCCGCGAGGGCAAGACCGCCGTACAGGCGCTCCCCGACGGGACGATTCAACGCCTGACCGATCATGCTCTTGCGCGACACCCCAACCAACAGCGGGCGCCCCAAGGCATGCAAGGCTTCCATGTGCTTGAACAAGCTTAGATTGTGCTGCAGGTTTTTTGCGAAGCCAAAACCCGGATCGAGAATGATCCGCTCAGCCGGAATGCCCACCGCTGCGCATTGAGCCATGCGCTCGGCAAGAAACTGGCCCACCTCTTGGGTGACGTCCTGGTAGTGCGGGTTGTCCTGCATGTCACCCGGCTCCCCGAGCATGTGCATCAGGCACACGGGCAAGCCGGTAGCCGCCGCCGCATCCAGCGCTCCTTCGCGGCGCAACGAACGCACGTCATTGATCAAGCCGGCACCGAGTCGCGCTGTTTCGCGCATGACCGCGGGTGTGGAGGTATCAACCGAGATGATCACATCCAGCTCACGGTGGATCCGCTCGACGATCGGCGCCACGCGCTCCAGCTCTTCGAGCGGAGAAACCGCCCTGGCGCCCGGACGAGTGGACTCGCCGCCGACATCGATCAATGTGGCGCCAGCCGCGACCATGGCTTCGGCATGGCGCAACGCCGCATCGAGCTGGCTGAATTTGCCACCATCGGAGAAAGAATCGGGAGTGACATTGAGAATGCCCATGACATGCGTCTGGGCCAAATCAAGAACCCGGTTGCCGCAAGGCAACCGGGTCGAGGACTGAACAAAAGTCATTTCAAACCTTAAACGTCAGCAGCGGGACCGCCGATAGGTGTTTCCGGACGTTCGCCCTGCACCGCCGGAGGAGTGCCGGATGTACCGGTACCGCCCGACCAGTCGCGAGGTTCGCGAGGGGTGCGCCCAGCCATGATGTCGTCGATCTGCTCGGCATCGATGGTTTCATACTTCATCAGGGCATCGGCCATGGCGTCGAGTTTGTCACGGTTGTCCGTGAGAATCTGCTTGGCCGTGCCGTAGCACTGGTCGATGATGCTGCGCACTTCGGAGTCGATCAGCTTGGCTGTCTCACCGGAGAAACTTGCACTCTGGCCACCGCCGCCGCGACCGAGGAACACTTCGCCCTCTTCTTCGGCGTACATCAGCGGACCAAGCTTCTCGGAAAGGCCCCACTTGGTCACCATGTTCCGCGCAATCTGGCTGGCACGCATGATGTCGTTCGATGCACCGGTGGTGACGCCATCGAAGCCCAGGGTCATCTCTTCAGCGATACGGCCACCGTAGAGCGAGCAGATCTGGCTGATCAGTGCGCGCTTGGACAGGCTGTAGCGATCTTCTTCCGGCAGGAACATGGTTACACCCAGCGCACGACCGCGCGGGATGATCGAGACCTTGTACACCGGATCATGCTCAGGCACGACGCGACCGACAATGGCATGGCCGGCTTCGTGATAAGCGGTGTTCTGCTTTTCTTTCTCGGACATGACCATGGATTTGCGCTCGGCGCCCATCATGATCTTGTCTTTGGCCAGTTCGAACTCTTTCATCTCGACGATGCGCTTGCCGGCACGGGCAGCGAACAGCGACGCCTCGTTGACCAGGTTGGCCAGGTCGGCACCGGAGAAGCCAGGGGTACCACGAGCGATCACGGCCGGAGCGACGTCGTCACCCATTGGCACTTTGCGCATGTGGACCTTGAGAATCTGTTCGCGGCCACGGATATCCGGCAGACCGACCACGACCTGACGGTCGAAACGGCCTGGACGCAGCAACGCAGGGTCCAGTACGTCGGGACGGTTGGTCGCGGCAATCACGATGATGCCGTCGTTCATTTCGAAGCCGTCCATCTCCACCAGCAACTGGTTGAGAGTCTGCTCGCGCTCATCGTGACCACCGCCCATGCCGGCACCACGATGGCGACCGACGGCGTCGATTTCATCGATGAAGATGATGCATGGCGCGTGTTTCTTGGCCTGTTCGAACATATCGCGAACACGGCTGGCACCGACACCGACGAACATTTCGACGAAATCGGAACCGGAAATGGTAAAGAAAGGCACCTTGGCTTCGCCGGCAATCGCCTTGGCCAGCAAGGTTTTACCGGTACCCGGAGGACCGACCATCAGCACGCCGCGAGGAATGCGGCCACCCAGGCGCTGGAACTTGCCCGGATCACGCAGGAACTCGACCAACTCGCCGACTTCTTCCTTGGCTTCGTCGCAACCTGCAACGTCTGCCAGGGTGGTTTTCACCTGGTCTTCGGAGAGCAGGCGCGCCTTGCTCTTGCCGAAGCTCATCGGCCCGCCCTTGCCACCGGCACCGCCCTGCATCTGGCGCATGAAGAACATGAACACCGCGATGATCACCAGGATCGGGAAGCTCGCCACCAGGAGTTGAGTCCAGATGCTTTGCTGCTCAGGCTGCTTGCCTTCGACCACGACGTGGTTATCCACCAGGTCGCCGATCAGGCCGTTGTCCTGGATTGCCGGACGAATGGTCTTGAAGCTGTCGCCATCGTTGCGCTTGCCGGTAATCACGTAGCCATCAACCGCCACGCGCTCGACCTTGCCATCCTTGACCTGCTGGATGAAGTCGGAATAGTTGAGGGTCTGCGGCTCGTTAGGGCTGGAGAAGTTGTTCATCACCGTCACCAGGACAGCCGCGATGATCAACCACAGGATCAGATTCTTTGCCATATCGTTCAATTAACTACCCTCTGAAGCAAGCGCCGCGTTGGCGCGCGCTTCGCATGATATTCACCGGCCTAACTTACTACATTACCTACAACTCTGGCAGGCGCCGTCTGTAACCCTTTGTGAAACACTTTCTACACAATATTCGCTTATGCACGCGAGGCGAAATACGAAAAACCTATCACCCCGCCAAAAAACCTCGTTTTACTCACTGCGACCGCGATAGCCCCAAGCCAGCATGTATTGCTCGCGAGAGCTGCCACGCGAAGAGTCCGGCTTGAGCATCTGGATCTTGTCGAATTTCTTGCGAGCGTCCTTCAGGTAGACATCGAAACCTTCGCCCTGAAAGATCTTGATCACGAAATTACCACCAGGTTTGAGTATCCGCTCAGCCAAATCAAGTGCCAGCTCGCACAGGAACATGGCTTTGGGCATGTCCACTTCAGGCGTACCACTCATATTGGGGGCCATATCGGAAATCACAAGGTCCACCTGCGAATTACCGACGGCCTCAAGGATCCGGGCGAGCACTTCGTCCTGGGTGAAGTCACCCTGGATGAAAGTCACGTCCGGAATGCCGTCCATTTCCAGGATGTCCGAGGCGATCAGACGACCCTGGCCACCGATCAGCCGGCTGGTCACCTGCGACCAGCCACCGGGCGCCGCACCCAGGTCGACAACGCTCATGCCCGGACGGATCAGCTTGTACTTCTCCTGGATCTCCAGAAGCTTGTAACTCGCACGCGAGCGGTACCCGTCCTTCTGCGCCTGCTTCACATAGGGGTCATTGACATGTCTTTTCAGCCACTCAAGGCTTGTCTTGGAACGCGCCATCGGGCACCTCGATGATAAGGGTCGTGATTAGTTGGGCGGATCCACGAACCCTCGGGTAAAATGGCCGCCATTTTACAGAATCCAGACGAAAGGGTCAGATTATGCCGCTCACTCAAGAGCAGAAGAAACAGTACAAATCCATTGGCCACCATCTGAAACCAGTTTTGATTGTGGCTGACAACGGTTTGACTGAAGGTGTGTTAGCCGAACTCGAACGCGCATTGGCGGATCACGAGCTGATCAAGATCAAGCTCAACATCCTCGATCGCGAATCGCGCCTGGCATCCATTGCCGAGCTGTGCAAGGTTGGCAAAGCGGATCTGGTACAGGTCATCGGCAAGATGGCACTGATTTACCGCAAGAACTTCAGCGTCAACAAGCAGCTGTCGAACGTCCATCGCTTCAAGTGATGACAAGGGTCAAGGGTGTGCTTCGCGCACCCTGCCACTCCATCCGGGTACCGGCTGCATGATCAGCACCAGTCCCGAGAACCCCAGAACCATATAGCTGAACACCTGCCAGCGCTGCGCATCAGGCCAGCCGACAAGCACCGCGACAAACATCGCACACGCGCACAACGCGATCAGCAACACCTGCCCACGAAAATCCCGCCATAGACTGGCAAGGCCATTGGCCTGTACCAGCACCAAAGCCTGAAAGATCACGCACACGGCGGCAAACATCACCACCATGGTTTCGAACAAGCCGGCGATCTCATCGATCAGCAACGGTGCCAGGCCAATTCGGCCCAACACCGGCTGCAAGCCGAGATGTACCAGCCACAGGCCGCCGACCCACAACATCTGGGCCAGCTGCCAGAGCATGGCGCCCGCATGCAGCGGGCGCCTGGCTTCAGATGTGACGGACTTCGACAATCTCGTACTCGATAACGCCGCTTGGCGTTTTTACTGCAACCACATCACCCTCTTCCTTGCCGATCAAAGCACGGGCCAGGGGTGCGCCCACCGAAATCTTGCCGAGTTTGAAGTCTGCCTCGTCCTCTCCCACGATGTGGTAGGTGACGCGCTCATCCGTCTCGACGTTGGCGATTTCAACGGTGGTGCCGAAGATCACTTTGCCGGTGTGAGGAATGGTCGTGACATCGATGATGACCTGATTCTGGATCCGGCCTTCGATGTCACGGATCCGCGCCTCGACCATACCCTGCTGCTCGCGAGCAGCGTGGTATTCGGCGTTTTCCTTCAAGTCACCCAACTCACGGGCCGTACCGATGTCCTGGCTGAGCTTCGGACGAACGACCTTGGTCAGGTGAGTGTGTTCTTCTTCCAGGGCGCGAGCGCCCTGAACGGTCATCGGGTACTTGGTTATGCTCATGCCTTCAATCCTGCGTGTAGATCCTGCAAGCGGCGTACGGTCTTCTCGGGACCGAACTTCAGCGCTTCGCAGATCGCTTCGCCAGCAGCAATGGTCGTGGTGCAGTAGATCTTGTGCTGCAGCGCGTTGCGACGAATGGAATAGGAGTCAGCGATCGACTGACGGCCTTCAGTGGTGTTGATGATCAAGGTGACTTCGTCATTCTTGATCATGTCGACTACGTGCGGACGCCCTTCGGTCACCTTGTTCACGCGGCGCACTTTCAGGCCTGCCGCTTCGATCAGCTTGGCGGTACCGGCAGTGGCAACCACTTCGAAGCCCAAGTTGATCAGATCACGGGCCACGCCCGCAACCAGTGGCTTGTCGTCATCACGAACGCTGATGAACGCAGTACCGCCGGTCGGCAGCACTTCGCTGGCGCCCATCTGGGCCTTGGCGAATGCTTCACCGAAGGTGTCGCCCACGCCCATCACTTCACCGGTGGACTTCATCTCCGGGCCGAGGATCGGGTCAACGCCAGGGAATTTGGCGAATGGGAACACCGCCTCTTTCACACTGTAGAAGTTCGGGATGATTTCCTTGGTGAAACCCAGCTCTTTCAGGGTTTTACCGGCCATCACGCGTGCGGCGATCATCGCCAGGGAAACACCGATGCACTTGGACACGAACGGCACGGTACGCGAAGCACGCGGGTTGACTTCGATGACGTAGATGTCTTCGCCTTGCAGCGCCAACTGAACGTTCATCAGGCCGACCACGCCCAGCTCCAGGGCCATTTTCTTGACCTGTTCACGCATCTCGTCCTGGATGTGCGCCGGCAGCGAATACGGTGGCAGCGAGCATGCCGAGTCACCGGAGTGAACGCCGGCCTGTTCGATGTGCTGCATGATCGCGCCGATGACGACGTCTTTGCCGTCGCAGACCGCATCCACGTCCATTTCGATGGCGCAGTTGAGGAAGTGGTCCAGCAGCACCGGGCTGTCGTTGGACACTTGAACCGCTTCACGCAGGTAGCGCTTGAGTTCTTCTTCTTCGTAGACGATTTCCATCGCACGACCGCCCAATACGTAGGACGGACGCACCACCAGCGGGTAACCGATCTTGGCAGCAGCACGAATCGCTTCGTCTTCGCTGCGCACGGTGGCGTTTGGCGGCTGACGCAGGTTCAGGCGCTGAACCATCTGCTGGAAGCGCTCGCGGTCTTCGGCACGGTCGATGGCGTCAGGGCTGGTGCCGATGATCGGCACGCCTGCGGCTTCCAGCGCACGGGCCAGTTTCAGCGGGGTCTGGCCGCCGTACTGGACGATTACGCCTTTTGGCTTCTCGACGCGGACGATTTCCAGCACGTCTTCCAGGGTCACTGGTTCGAAGTACAGGCGATCGGAGGTGTCGTAGTCGGTGGAAACGGTTTCCGGGTTGCAGTTGACCATGATGGTCTCGTACCCGTCATCGCGCAGGGCCAGTGCCGCGTGTACGCAGCAGTAGTCGAACTCGATGCCCTGGCCGATACGGTTAGGACCGCCGCCCAGGATCATGATCTTGTCGCGGCCCGATGGCGCGGCTTCGCACTCTTCTTCGTACGTCGAATACAGGTACGCGGTATCGGTGGCGAACTCGGCGGCGCAGGTGTCGACGCGCTTGTAGACCGGGAAGATTTCCAGCTTGTGGCGGTGAGCACGCAGGCTCTTCTCGGTCACACCCAGCAGCTTGGCCAGGCGCATGTCGGAGAAGCCTTTGCGCTTGAGGCGGAACATCAGGTCGCGGTCGATGCTGGTCAGACCCAGGGTCTTGACCTTCTCTTCGTCCTTGATCAGGTCTTCCATCTGTACCAGGAACCACGGATCGATCATGGTCATGCCGAAGATGTCTTCAACACTCATGCCGGCGCGCATGGCGTCCGCCACGTACCAGATACGCTCGGCGCCCGGCACGGTCAGCTCGCGCTTGAGCACGCTCATGCTTTCCGGGTTGCTCAGGTCAACCTTCTCGTCCAGGCCGCAAACGCCTACTTCCAGGCCGCGCAGGGCTTTCTGCAGGGATTCCTGGAAAGTACGGCCGATGGCCATGACTTCACCGACCGACTTCATCTGAGTGGTGAGGCGCGCGTCAGCCTTGGCGAATTTCTCGAAGGCGAAACGTGGCAGCTTGGTCACGACGTAGTCGATGGACGGCTCGAAGGACGCCGGGGTCTTGCCGCCGGTGATGTCGTTCGACAGCTCGTCCAGGGTGTAGCCCACAGCCAGTTTGGCCGCGACCTTGGCAATCGGGAAGCCGGTGGCTTTCGAAGCCAGTGCCGACGAGCGGGATACACGCGGGTTCATCTCGATCACGACCATGCGGCCGGTGTTCGGGCAGATGCCGAACTGAACGTTGGAACCGCCGGTTTCCACGCCGATCTCACGCAGTACCGCCAGGGAGGCGTTACGCAGGATCTGGTATTCCTTGTCGGTCAGGGTCTGTGCCGGTGCCACGGTGATCGAGTCACCGGTGTGCACGCCCATCGGGTCGAAGTTTTCGATGGAGCAGACGATGATGCAGTTGTCCTTCTTATCGCGGACAACCTCCATCTCGTATTCTTTCCAGCCGATCAGCGATTCGTCGATCAGCAGCTCTTTGGTCGGCGACAGGTCCAGGCCGCGGGCGCAGATTTCTTCGAACTCTTCACGGTTGTAAGCGATACCGCCACCGGTGCCGCCCATGGTGAAGGACGGACGGATGATGCACGGGAAGCCAAGCTTCTCGAGGACCGCATTGGCCTCTTCCATGCTGTGGGCGATACCGGAACGCGGGCACGCCAGGCCGATGGACTTCATCGCCTTGTCGAAACGCGAACGGTCTTCAGCCTTGTCGATGGTGTCGGCGTTGGCACCGATCATCTCTACGCCGAACTTCTCCAGAACGCCTTCGCGCTCCAGGTCCAGGGCGCAGTTCAGAGCAGTCTGGCCGCCCATGGTCGGCAGCAGCGCGTCCGGACGCTCTTTTTCGATGATCTTGGCAACGGTCTGCCACTTGATCGGCTCGATGTAGGTTGCGTCGGCCATGGCCGGGTCGGTCATGATGGTGGCCGGGTTGGAGTTCACCAGGATGACGCGGTAGCCCTCCTCGCGCAGGGCTTTGCAGGCCTGGGCGCCGGAGTAGTCGAATTCGCAGGCCTGGCCGATCACGATCGGGCCAGCGCCGAGAATCAGGATGCTTTTAATGTCTGTACGTTTTGGCATGGGTTTGTCACTCAAATCCGCAGGTCAGTCGGCAAGCCGTCTTGTTCAATCTGTGAAGACCCGAGGGGGCCACCGGTGTCGGGGCCGCCCTCAGGCTTTGCAACATCAGGGCGAGCGATCAGCGTCGCTTGGCCATCTCGTTGATGAAGCGATCGAACAGGGGTGCTACGTCGTTCGGGCCAGGGCTGGCTTCCGGGTGACCCTGGAAGCTGAAGGCGCTCTTGTCGGTACGCTCGATCCCTTGCAGGGTGCCGTCGAACAGCGATTTGTGGATCGCACGAACGTTGGCCGGCAGGGTCGCTTCGTCTACCGCGAAACCGTGGTTCTGGCTGGTGATCATCACAACACCCGTGTCCAGGTCCTGGACCGGGTGGTTGGCACCGTGGTGGCCGTGGCCCATTTTCAGGGTCTTGGCGCCGGAGGCCAGGGCCAGCAGCTGGTGACCGAGGCAGATGCCGAATACCGGGATCTCGGTTTCCAGCACGTCCTTGATCGCCTGGATCGCGTAGTCGCAAGGCTCCGGATCACCAGGGCCGTTGGACAGGAACACGCCGTCCGGCTTCAGGGCCAGTACATCGGCGGCAGGCGTCTGGGCAGGCACCACGGTCACACGGCAGCCGCGCTCGACCAGCATGCGCAGGATGTTCACCTTGACGCCGTAGTCGTAGGCCACCACGTGGTACGGCAGCTCGGAGGCTTCGATGGTCGCGTGGCTGTCGGTTTTCAGATCCCAGACAGTCGAGCGCCACTCGTACTTCTCGGTGGTGCTGACGACCTTTGCCAGGTCCATGCCCTTGAGGCCAGGGAAACCCTGGGCAGCGGCGATGGCGGCTTCTTCGGAAATGTTGTCACCGGCCATGATGCAGCCGTTCTGCGCGCCTTTTTCACGCAGGATGCGCGTCAGGCGGCGGGTGTCGATACCGGCGATGGCCACAACGTTGTTGGCCTTCAGGTAGTCGGACAGGGACATGGTGTTACGCCAGTTGCTCGCCACCAGTGGCAGGTCACGGATGACCAGGCCAGCCGACCAGACGCGGTTGGACTCGGCGTCTTCCGGCGTGGTGCCGGTGTTGCCGATGTGCGGGTAAGTCAGGGTAACGATTTGTTGGGCGTAGGAAGGATCGGTAAGGATTTCCTGATAGCCGGTCATTGCGGTGTTGAACACCACCTCACCAACGGTTTGACCGTCGGCTCCAATGGCTTCGCCGCGAAAAATGCTGCCATCAGCAAGGGCGAGTATGGCTGGCTTAGTCAAGAAGACCTCCCGTAAATAAAGCCTGAAAGGGCGATCGCAGGTTGTAAAAAAGCGGAGTGACGTATGGACACGTCACCCCGCTTCTTCACTGAATTATTCTGCGCGCTTTTAGTGGACACACTAAAGCTGTAGCTTACAGAAAAAGGCCTTTTTGGTCTACCGCCAATGAGCCTTAAAGGCTGGAGAATGCGACAGGACGTCGCTTGGCGGGATAAAACCGGGCTCGAACGCTGTGCGCGAGCCCGATTTCGGGTGCATCTTAACGCAGGTCGAGCACGTCTTGCATGTCATAAAGACCAGGCTCGCGCCCATCCAGCCACAAAGCGGCACGGACCGCACCCTTGGCGAAGGTCATGCGGCTGGAGGCCTTGTGGGTGATCTCGACACGCTCGCCATCGGCGGCGAACAGCACGGTGTGATCACCGACGATGTCGCCAGCACGAACAGTGGCAAAACCGATCGTCTCGCGCTCGCGAGCACCGGTCTGGCCTTCACGACCGTAAACCGCGACTTTCTTCAGGTCGCGACCCAGGGCATCGGCAATCACCTCACCCATGCGCACGGCCGTACCGGATGGCGCATCGACTTTATGCCGATGGTGGGCTTCGGTGATCTCGATATCGACATCGTCACCCAGCACCCGAGCGGCGGTGTCGAGCAGCTTCAGGCACAGGTTTACACCGACACTGAAGTTGGCCGCGAAGACGATCGGGATTTCCTTGCCCGCCTCCGCCAGCAACTGCTTCTCTTCAACGCTGAAGCCGGTCGTGCCGATGATCATCGCCTTGTTGTGCTTACGGCAGAAGGCGAGGTTCTTCAGGGTCACCGTCGGGTGGGTGAAGTCGATCAGCACGTCGAACTCATCGACCACACGATCCAGATCACCCGACAGCGGCACGCCGATGCGACCGATGGCAGCCAGCTCGCCAGCGTCCGCGCCGACCAGCGTGCTGTCAGGACGATCCACTGCCGCCGTCAGGCCGGCACCCGGTGCCTGCTGCACGGCTTCGATCAGGGTTTTGCCCATGCGCCCGGCGGCGCCCATCACAGCTATACGTCGCATGCCTGTCTCCTTACAAATCGCCGAAGAAGCGTTTCACGCCTTCGAACCAGCCTGTGGTTTTCGGTGAATGACTGTTGTCGTCCGCCAGGGAGTTGCGGAACTCTTCGAGCATTTCACGCTGACGACGGCTCAGGTTGACCGGCGTCTCGACCGCCACACGGCACATCAAGTCACCCGCACCGCCGCCACGCACCGGCGCAACGCCCTTGCCACGCACGCGGAACTGCTTGCCGGTCTGGGTCCCTTCAGGGATTTTCAGCTTGACCCGACCATCGAGGGTCGGAATCTCCAGCTCGCCACCCAGCGCCGCATCGACGAAGCTGATGGGCACTTCACAGAACAGGTGCTTGCCGTCACGCTGGAAGATCGAGTGCTCGCGCACGTTGATCACCACGTACAGATCGCCGGTCGGCCCGCCCATGGCGCCCGCCTCGCCTTCGCCCGACAGGCGAATGCGGTCACCGGTATCGACACCGGCCGGCACTTTCACCGACAGGGTCTTGTACTCTTCGACACGACCTTCGCCGTGACAGGAGTCGCACGGGTCGGAGATGATCTTGCCCTGGCCATGGCAACGCGGGCAGGTTTGCTGCACCGAGAAGAAGCCTTGCTGCATGCGTACCTGGCCGATACCGCCGCAAGTCGGGCAGGTCACCGGCGAAGAACCTTTCTTGGCACCCGAGCCGTCGCACGGCTTGCAGTTGACCAGTGTCGGAACGCGGATATTCACGGTCGTACCGCGCACCGCCTCTTCCAGGTCCAGCTCCAGGGTGTAGCGCAAGTCACTGCCACGCTGGGCACCGCCACGGGAACCACCGCGACCGCCACCGAAGAAGTCGCTGAAGACATCGCCGAAGATGTCGGAGAAGTTCTGACCGCCGAAACCGGCACCGCCGCCACCCATGCTCGGGTCTACACCGGCATGGCCGTACTGGTCGTACGCCGCACGCTTGCTGGAGTCGGACAGCACTTCGTAGGCCTCGTTGGCCTCCTTGAACATCTCTTCCGATGCCTTGTCATCAGGATTACGGTCCGGGTGGTGTTTCATCGCCAGGCGACGGTAAGCCTTTTTCAGGTCCGCCTCGCTTGAGCCTCGTTCAACACCCAATATCTCGTAATAGTCACGCTTTGCCATAAGTCTCTGCACTCTTGAGGACGTTCGACAAAACCCTCCTGAGTCTGCCGAACTCATTGAGCCCCAATACAGGCCCGGACCCAACTCACGTCAATTCAACGATCCTGGTCTTTGATTCTTGCGGTACTTGCGGCGCGAAAAGCAGGAGCATTTCCGGCCATACCACCAACATCCGAACGTTGTCGCATGCTGTAAAAATTCACGTATTCCAGATACGCCAACGCGGGAGCAAGCTCCCGCGCGGCGACATCCTACCAGTCACCGCCGCAAGGCAGTCAACCGGCCGACCAACAACTTACTTGTGGTCTTTGACTTCTTCGAACTCGGCGTCGACCACGTCATCAGCCTTCTCGGCCGACTCACCTTGCGGTGCCGCGCCTTCAGCTGGCTGAGCCTGTTCGGCGTACATCTTCTGCGCCACTGGCGCGGAGACTTTCGACAGCTCTTCAACCTTGGCTTCGATAGCAGCCTTGTCGTCGCCTTTCACGGCGGCTTCCAAGGCAACCACGGCAGCTTCGATCGCAGTCTTCTCTTCAGCGCTTACCTTGTCGCCAGCATCGGCAACCATTTTGCGCGTCGAGTGAACCAGTGCATCGCCCTGGTTACGGGCAGCGGCCAGCTCTTCGAACTTGCGGTCTTCCTCGGCGTTGGCCTCGGCATCACGCACCATGCGCTCGATCTCTTCGTCGGACAGGCCGGAGTTGGCCTTGATCACGATCGACTGAGTCTTGCCGGTGGCCTTATCCTTGGCGCCTACGTGCAGGATGCCGTTGGCGTCGATGTCGAAGGTCACTTCGATTTGTGGCACGCCACGTGGTGCTGGTGGAATCTCGGCCAGGTCGAACTTGCCCAGGGACTTGTTCTGTGCAGCCTGCTTACGCTCACCTTGCAGCACGTGAATGGTCACGGCGCCCTGATTGTCGTCGGCAGTCGAGAACACTTGCGATTTCTTGGTAGGAATCGTGGTGTTTTTCTCGATCAGCGCGGTCATCACGCCACCCATGGTCTCGATACCCAGGGTCAGCGGGCTGACGTCCAGCAGCAGAACGTCTTTCACATCACCGGCCAGTACCGCGCCCTGGATGGCAGCACCCATGGCGACAGCTTCGTCCGGGTTCACGTCTTTACGTGCTTCTTTACCGAAGAACTCGGTCACCAGCTTCTGAACCAGTGGCATACGGGTCTGACCGCCGACCAGGATCACGTCGTTGATCGCGCCGATCTCGATACCGGAGTCTTTCAGCGCAATGCGGCAAGGCTCGATGGTGCGTTGAACCAGGTCTTCAACCAGCGATTCCAGCTTGGCGCGGGAGATCTTCACGTTCAGGTGCTTTGGACCGGTGGCGTCTGCAGTGATGTACGGCAGGTTGACGTCGGTCGACTGAGCGGAAGACAGCTCGATCTTGGCTTTTTCAGCGGCTTCTTTCAGGCGCTGCATCGCCAGCGGATCACCCTTGAGGTTCATGCCGCTTTCTTTCTTGAATTCGTCGACGAGGTAGTCGATCAGACGAATGTCGAAGTCTTCACCACCCAGGAAAGTGTCGCCGTTGGTGGCCAATACTTCGAACTGGTGCTCGCCATCGACTTCAGCGATCTCGATCACGGAAACGTCGAACGTACCGCCACCCAGGTCATAAACGATCACGGTGTGATCGCCCTTGGCCTTGTCCATACCGTAAGCCAGAGCGGCTGCGGTTGGTTCGTTGATGATACGTTTCACATCCAGACCGGCGATGCGGCCGGCGTCCTTGGTCGCTTGACGCTGGCTGTCGTTGAAGTAGGCCGGAACGGTGATCACCGCTTCGGTCACTGGCTCGCCGAGGTAGTCTTCGGCAGTCTTCTTCATTTTCTTGAGGATTTCAGCCGAGATTTGTGGCGGCGCCATTTTCTGGCCGTTCACTTCAACCCAGGCGTCGTTGTTGTCAGCCTTGACGATCTTGTAAGGGACCATCTGGATGTCTTTCTGTACCACTTCTTCTTCGAAGCGACGACCGATCAGACGCTTCACCGCATACAGGGTGTTGTGCGGATTGGTCACAGCCTGACGCTTGGCGGACTGGCCAACCAGGATTTCGCCATCGTTGGCGTACGCGATGATCGACGGCGTGGTACGCGCGCCTTCTGCGTTTTCAATAACTTTGGCCTTGCCGTTTTCCAGCACGGAGACGCAGGAGTTGGTAGTCCCCAGGTCGATACCGATAATTTTGCCCATGTTCACTCTCCCGAAACTTTGGATTTGGTTGCCGCAGCAGTGGTGGCTAACTGCGGTAGCACTTAAACGCTTGACTTCTAAATGGGGGCCTTGCGGCTAATTTCAAGCCTGCTCGTCAATCGAAGGCGAAACTGGCGCAGGGGCCTTGCTGACCACGACCATGGCCGGGCGCAGCAGGCGTCCATTGAGCTGATAACCCTTCTGGAACACCTTCAGAACACTGTTCGGCTCGAGGTCGGCGCTTTCCTGCATGGCCATTGCCTGATGCAGAACGGCGTTGAACGGTTCGCCGTGCGGATCGATCGCTTCCAGCTGATAACGTTTCAGGGTGTCCTGGAACATTTTCAGGGTCAGCTCGATCCCTTCGCGCATCGGACGGATGCTTTCGTCATCCGGGCTGGACAACTCCAGGCCGCGCTCCAGGCTGTCGATGATCGGCAGCAGGTCGCTGGCGAATTTTTCCAGCGCGAATTTGTGAGCCTTTTCCACATCCTGCTCGGCGCGACGGCGGACGTTCTGCAGATCGGCGGCTACACGCAAAGCCTGATCCTGCGCAGCTGCCAGTTGCTCTTCGAGCACTTGTACACGAGCCGCCAGGTCATCACCCGAAGCCTGGGAAGCCTGGTCGGCGTCTAGATTTTGCGTATCCACTGTCTGTTCGTCAGCCATAGAATTCTCCTTTCAATATCGTCCGCGAGCTCGACTCGCGCTTCTGTCCAGCTATATGGGGCCGCAAAATCCGGCTTCAAGGGGCTGGATGCGATTAACCCTACAAAAAGCTCTGCATTGTCATTCCCCGGCGCGCTAAGGATTTCGTCGGCTCAAGCGAAACGAGCTAACGAGGGGCATTGTCAGCCAGAAACAAAACACTGTATAAATAACCAGACCTAAAGCCTGGGAGCGGCCTTCATGCTGGTGCACCTGTCCGTACATAACTACGCCATCGTTGAACATCTCGATCTTGAACTGGATCGAGGAATGAGCGTGATCACAGGGGAAACCGGCGCCGGCAAGTCGATCATGCTCGACGCCCTGGGCCTGACCCTCGGCGATCGCGCCGACAGCGGCGTGGTCCGCCCCGGCGCAGACAAGGCCGACATCCTGGCCACCTTCGACCTGGTCGACATCCCGGAAGCCAGCGCCTGGCTCGCCGAGCGCGACCTCGAGAACGATGGCCCGTGCATCTTGCGCCGGGTCATCACCGCCGAAGGGCGTTCGCGTGGCTACATCAACGGCACGCCCTGCCCGCTGGGCGATCTCAAGGCCCTGGGTGAGCTGCTGATCGATATCCACAGCCAGCACGAACACCAGTCGCTGCTCAAGACCGACACCCATCGGCGCCTGCTCGACGAGTACGCCGGTGCCACGGACCTCGCCCGCCAGGTGCATCTGGCGGCCCAGCGCTGGCGCCAGACTCACCAGGAGCTTGAGCGACTGTCCAACTCCGGCGATGAGCAACGCGCCCGCCATCAGTTGCTCAGCTACCAGCTTGAAGAACTGGAAAACCTTGGCCTGGGCGACAACGAACTGGAAGAACTGGAACAGGAACACAAGAACCTGACAAACGCGGAAACCTTGCTGGGTATCTGCCGGCAAGTGGTCGAACAATGCAGCGAGAGTGATTCCGGCAATGTCCTCAACGCCCTGACGGCAAGCCTGAACCGCCTGTCGAGCGTGAACAGCTCGATTGGCGCGCTGGGCGAAGCCAGCAGCCTGCTGACCAGTGCGCAGATCCAGGTTGAAGAGGCCGTGGGTGAGCTGAACCGCTTCCTGGATAACTTCGACGCTGACCCGGCGCGCCTTCAATACCTGGAAGAACGCCTCGATGCGATCTACACCATGGCGCGCAAACACCGCATCCAGCCGACCGAAGTCGCCGAGATGCAGCAGCGCTTGCTGGATGAAATCGAAACCCTGAACGCCAACGATGAGTCCATCGAGCGACTGAGCGATGAGCTGGCGTCCTATGCCCGTCATTATCAGGAGAAGGCTCGGGAGTTAAGCGACCTGCGCCACCAAGCCTCCAGCAGCCTGGCCAGCGCGGTGGAACAGGAGATTCAGCGCCTGGGCATGCCCGGCGGGCGGTTTGCCATCGAGCTGCGACCGAACAACAGCAATGAATTGCTCCCGAACGGACTCGAGCAGGTAGAACTGTTGGTCAGCGCGAACCCCGGGCAGCCTTTGAAAGCGCTGGCGAAGGTGGCATCGGGCGGCGAACTGTCGCGAATCAGCCTGGCCATCCAGGTCATCACCGCGCAAACCTCCCGCGTTCCGACCCTGGTGTTCGACGAAGTGGACGTGGGCATCGGTGGCCCCACCGCGGAAATCGTCGGCCAGTTGCTGCGTCGTCTCGGCGAGCGCGGCCAAGTCCTGACCGTCACGCACTTGCCCCAGGTAGCGGCGCAGGGCCATCAGCATTTATTTGTGCACAAAGTTCGCGGCGCGGATGCCACTCGCACGGCCGTCTCCAAACTGAGCAAGAACGATCGCGTCGAAGAAGTGGCCCGGATGCTGGGCGGCATCGACCTGACCAAGGAATCCCTGGCTCACGCCAAGAAGATGGTCGTCACTGCAAAAATCTAAAGCGAACTGTAGGAGCTGCCGCAGGCTGCGATCTTTTGATCTTGCTTTTATAAGGTCAAAAGATCGCAGCCTGCGGCAGCTCCTACAGGCCTATCCAAACCTGCACAAGCAGCAGAAAGCACGAAGGCGACCCTGGGGTCGCCTTCGTTCGTTTCGCGAACCGTGGGTTCGCGCGACATGCTTACTTTTTCTTGCGCACGTACAACACAAGATTGTGATCAACCATCTCGAAGCCATACTTGTCGACGATGGCTTTCTGCAGGCGCTCGATTTCTTCGTCGAAGAATTCGATCACTTCGCTGGTTTCGACGTTGACCATATGGTCGTGATGCTTGCCGTCGTCCAGTTCGAAGACCGCGTGGCCTCCGTCGAAATTATGCCGCACCACAAGTCCAGCTGCCTCGAACTGGGTCAGTACACGGTAAACCGTGGCCAGACCGACGTCCTCGCCAGCCTCCATCAATGCCTTGTAGACATCCTCGGCACTCATGTGGCGCTGCTCGGCAGAGTCGAGCATTTGCAGAATCTTGACCCGTGGCAGGGTCACTTTGAGGCCGGCTTTGCGTAGTTCGCTATTTTCAACCATGGTCAGCTTTCTCGCGATGCTGCTTCGCAGCTTCTCTTAATGCGGGTATGATCGGCGTTTACGTTGTCCCAGCCAAGATAGTGGAAGTCGCCCACCGATGCAAAACACCAAGCTCTTGCTAACCAGTTTCACCTTTGTGGGACTGCTCGCACTCGCCGGTTGTTCATTCCCCGGGGTTTACAAAATCGACATCCAGCAGGGCAATGTCGTCACGCAGGACATGATAGACCAGTTACGCCCGGGAATGACCCGAAAGCAAGTACGGTTTATCATGGGCAACCCTCTGCTGACTGATACGTTCCATGCCGATCGCTGGGATTACTTGTATAGCCTGCAACCGGGTGGCGGTGAACGCCAACAGGAACGCATTAGCGTTATCTTCAACCCAAATGACCAGCTTGTCAGCCTTTCTGGCGACTTCATGCCCGGCATGAGCCGCGACGAAGCCATTCTGGGCAAGGACAGCGCCCCTGCCGTCACTGCGCCGGCAGAGAACGTCGAACAGCCGAAACCGGAAAAACCGGTCAAGCCAGGTTCGTTGCTTGATCAGATCCAGAAGGAAGTGGACGGTGTCGAAACCGTACCCGTTCCGACTCCAGAACCTCTGGAAACCTCGCCGCAATAATTTGCGACGTAAAAAAAACCCGGCATGTCCGGGTTTTTTAATGCCTGGCATTTACCCGGCTCACTGATTTCGCGCTTTAGCCTCGGCAGCCTTGGCCGCACGTAGTCGACGCACCTCCTTCGGATCCGCCAGCAATGGCCGGTAAATCTCGATGCGATCCCCCGGTTGCACCGGGCGACTGTCGGGATGGACGACCACCTTGCCGAAAATCCCCACCGGGCACTGCGACAGTTCCAGCTCCGGAAAAGCTTGAGCAATACCGGACTTCAGCAAGGCGGCGCGAACGGACGTGCCTGCCGGCACCTTCACCGGCAAGAGCACTTGGCGATCAACGGCGGCATAGACCACCTCGACCTCTATCATCGCCTCAACCATGCATTTGCTTGGCGCGCTGGCAGAACGCGTCCACCAGCGTATTGGCCGCCTGATTGAACAACGGCCCCAGGGTCGCGCGAATGATCGGGCCTGCGTAATCGAACGACAGGTCCAGGCTGATCTTGCAGGCTTTCTCGCCCAACGGCTTGAACACCCACACACCATGCAACTGAGTGAACGGCCCCTCTTCGAGATTCATCTCGATCGATTGGCCGGGCACCAGGGTGTTGCGCGTCACGAAATGCTGGCTGAGCCCGCCCTTGGCCACGCCAACGCTGGCTCGCATATGCTCGGCGGAGCTTTCCAGGACTTCGGCCGTTGAACACCAGGGCAGGAATTCCGGATACCGCGCCACGTCGTTGACCAGGTCATACAGCGCTTGCGCGGGGTACGGCAGCAAGGCCGAACGTGAAATGTGTGTCGTCATGTCAGCGTCACTTCCAGAGCTGGGCGGCAAACACTACGAGAATGCCGATGGGCGCCACATAGCGCATCAAGAACAAGGACAGGGCAAACAACATCGGGTTACGCATCGACAGTTCATCACGCACTGCGTCACGCCCCATTACCCAGCCTGCAAATACCACGAAACACAATCCACCCAGCGGCAGCATGATTCGCGAGGTGAAGAAATCGATCACGCCGAAGAAATCCAGGCCGCCCGCCGCACCCCATTGATAGAGGTGAAACAGCCCGCCTTCGTTCACGAAAAACTTGGCCTCCTTCCAGATATTGAAGGAAAACACGGTGCCCAGACCGACAAACCAGCAGGTAAACGCCAGCCAGAAGGTGACCCAGGCGCGACTGATCTTCGAGCGCTCGACCAAATAAGCCACCATGGGCTCGAGCAAGGATATGGCCGAACTCCAGGCTGCAATCGCGACCAGCACGAAGAACACTACGCCCATCAACTGGCCAAACGCTACGTTACCAAAGGCAAATGGCAGGCTGACAAACATCAGGCCAGGGCCTTCGCTCGGGTTCAGGCCGCCGGCAAACACAATCGGAAACAATGCCAGGCCGGCCACCAGGGACACGAAGGTATCCAGCAGCGCCACACCGACGACGGTCCCGGAAATCGACGAATGCTTGGGCATGTAGGCGCCGTAGATCATGATCGAACCGACCCCGACACTCAGGGAAAAGAACGCGTGCCCCATGGCCGGCAGCAAGCCGTCGAGGACTTTTTCCGGGTGGAAGTCGAACATGAAATGTACGCCCTCCATGAAATGCCCGGTGGTCATGCTGTAGCCCAGCAACACGAGGATCATCACGAACAGCAGCGGCATCATGATCCGCAGGCTGCGCTCAAGCCCCGCCACCACGCCCTTGGCGATGACTATCGCCGATAGCAGCATGAAAATCGTGTGCCAAAGTGTCAGGCGCCATGGATCGGCGATCACGTTGCCAAAGTACGCCCCCACCTGATCGGCCGTCGCGCCCTGGAAGTCGCCACGCCCCATGTCGATGATGTAGTCCAGCGACCAGCCGCCGACCACACTATAGAAAGACAGGATCAGCAACGCCGTGATCATTCCGGCAAACGCGCCCCAGGACCACTTGCCCGAATGCCCCGCTTCCAGCGCCAGCACCTTCAAGGCGTTGGCCGGGCTCTGCCGGGCGCGCCGGCCGATCAGGGTTTCGGCGAGCATGACCGGCACACCGATCAATGCGATACAGGCCAGGAACATCAGCACGAAGGCCCCGCCGCCATAGACCCCGACCATGTAGGGGAATTTCCAGATACTACCCAGGCCCACGGCCGAACCGGTCGCGGCGAGTATGAAGACCCAGCGGCTAGCCCAACTGCCGTGGACAGAAACCTTGTCTGTCGACATCGTTATTACGACCAAGCGTTCAAAAAAGAGGCCGCATTGTCCGGGATTCAATCAACCTGCTCAAGCACGCAGCAATCCCGTAGCCGACTCGCGCGCAACTCCCTATAATGCCGCCCCTATGGCTAAACAGAAGAAACACCCAACAGGGACCATCGCGCAAAATAAAAAGGCGCGACACGATTACTTCATCGAACATCGGTTCGAGGCTGGTCTGGTCCTGGCCGGCTGGGAAGTAAAAAGTCTGCGGGCAAGCAAGTTGCAACTGGTTGACAGTTACGTACTGCTCAAGGATGGCGAAGCCTGGCTGCTCGGCAGCCACATCACGCCCCTGACGACCGCCAGCACCCACGTCATCGCCGATCCGGTGCGCACGCGAAAATTGCTGCTCAACCGGCGCGAGCTGGAAAAGCTTGCCGCCGCCGTGCAGCAAAAAGGCTACGCCTGCGTGTGCCTGTCCTGGTACTGGAGCAAGCACATGGTCAAGTGCGAGATCGCTCTGGGCAAGGGCAAGAAGGAATACGACAAGCGCGATACCGAGCGCGAACGCGACGCCGGGCGCGAATTGCAGCGTGCGGTGCGCAACAAGGGCAAGGAAGATTAGTCTTTGCCCTAAGACCGCTTTCGCGAGCAAGCCCGCTCCCACAATGGATTTGTGAACGACACAAAACAAATGTGGGAGCGGGCTTGCTCGCGAATGCAATCGCAAAAACGACACAAAACCGTCTGACTACATCCCCTTGCGCCGCTCCGCCCGAGCCACGCGCTGTACTTCCTGACGCACCTCCTCCAGCACCTCCTGCACATACAGGATGTGTCGACTGGAGACTTCCCGCGCCTGTTCCGCCCTGCCTTCGATAATCGCCTGATACAACTCCCGGTGCTGGGTAATCAGCATGTCGCGGGTTTCGGAGCGCTGCTTGTACATGCCGCCGATGTTCGTCACTACGTTACGCTTGAGCAGATCGAACAGGCCACGAATGGTGTGCAGCAACACCGCGTTATGACTGGCTTCAGCAATCGCCAGGTGAAAACTTGCATCCGCCGCGCCCTCTTCCGCCCGACTGACTTCATCGTGACGCGAATAGCAGTCCTGCAATTGATTGAACGCCGCGGTCAGTCGCTCGCGGTCAACGTCGGTGGCGCGTAACGCCGCGTAATAGGCGCAAGACGCTTCCAGCGTGTGGCGAAACTCCAGCAGGTCGCGCTGGGCTTCGGGGTTGCTTTCCAGCAGATGCAACAGGGGATCACTGAAGGTAGTGCCCAGGGATTCGACCACGTAATTGCCGCCACCCTGACGACTGACCAACAGGCCCTTGGCGGTCAGCTTCTGAATGGCTTCGCGTAACGATGGACGAGAAACGCCAAATTGCTCGGCCAACGCGCGCTCGGCCGGCAAGCGCTCACCGGCCTTCAGCGTGCCCTCGAGGATCATCCCCTCGAGCTGCTCGACAATATCGTCAGACAAACGGCGCTGCCGGATCTGATCAAACGCCATAACTCATTTTCTCCAACAACCCGACGGTGCGCCGGGGCTCTATTCTGGCCTATCCATACGGCGCAGGCACCTGCCACGCGAGCATTTCCCGAACAGGCCAGATCCTGCGCAAAACCCTGCCTACGACAAAAGTTTTAGGGCGGCAAATTGACACACCGCTACAAGGCTTTTACCCTAGCCAACAGCGATTGTAAATTGGTATTACCAATTAACCAAGAACGCTGATCAGTGCCTGACCAACAACAATTAGGGGCCACCCCATATGCAAACCTGGCAACAGCTCTACAGCCCGCTCGGCAGCCTCGGCCTGTCCGCACTCGCAGCCGTCATTCCCATCGTGTTTTTCTTCCTCGCCCTGGCCGTGTTCCGTCTCAAAGGACACGTGGCGGGTAGCATCACCCTGGCCTTGTCGATCCTGGTGGCGATCCTTGCCTTCAAGATGCCCGTGGACATGGCGTTCGCCGCCGCCGGGTATGGCTTTGCCTATGGCCTGTGGCCGATCGCCTGGATCATCGTGGCGGCGGTATTCCTCTACAAACTGACGGTCAAGAGTGGCCAGTTCGAAGTGATCCGCAGCTCGGTGCTGTCGATCACCGACGACCAACGCCTGCAAGTGCTGCTGATCGGCTTCTGCTTCGGTGCGTTCCTCGAAGGCGCGGCCGGTTTCGGCGCACCGGTGGCGATCACCGCGGCGCTGCTGGTAGGGCTGGGCTTCAACCCGCTGTACGCCGCGGGCCTGTGCCTGATCGCAAACACCGCGCCAGTGGCCTTCGGTGCCCTCGGTATTCCGATCATCGTCGCCGGGCAAGTGACCGGCATCGACGCCTTCAAGATCGGCGCCATGACCGGTCGCCAGCTGCCGCTGCTGTCGCTGTTCGTGCCGTTCTGGCTGGTGTTCATGATGGATGGCCTGCGTGGCGTCCGTGAAACCTGGCCGGCAGCGCTAGTCGCAGGTTTGAGCTTCGCCGTGACCCAATACTTCACCTCCAACTTCATCGGCCCGGAACTGCCTGACATCACGTCGGCCCTGGCCAGCCTGATTTCCCTGACCCTGTTCCTCAAGGTCTGGCAGCCCAAACGCGCTGCCGGCCAGCACATCGTCGGTGCCGTATCGGCTTCCGTGGTCAGCGCCAGCGCCGGTGGCTTCGGCCAGAAACGCACTACCGTAGCTTCGCCTTACAGCCTGGGGGAAATTTTCAAAGCCTGGTCGCCGTTCCTGATCCTGACCGTGCTGGTCACCATCTGGACCCTCAAGCCGTTCAAGGCGATGTTTGCCGCTGGTGGCTCGATGTACAGCTTCGTGTTCAACTTCGCCATTCCGCACCTGGATCAGTTGGTGATCAAGGTCGCGCCGATCGTGGCCGCGCCGACCGCCCTCCCGGCCGTGTTCAAGCTTGACCCGATTTCCGCCACCGGCACCGCGATCTTCTTCTCGGCGCTGATCTCGATGCTGGTCCTGAAGATCAACCTCAGAACTGGTCTGACCACTTTGAAAGAGACCTTCTACGAACTGCGCTGGCCGATCCTGTCCATCGGCATGGTGCTGGCCTTTGCGTTCGTCACCAACTACTCGGGCATGTCCTCGACCATGGCTCTGGTCCTCGCCGGCACGGGCGCCGCCTTCCCGTTCTTCTCGCCGTTCCTCGGCTGGCTGGGCGTGTTCCTGACCGGTTCCGATACCTCGTCCAACGCGCTGTTCAGTTCGTTGCAGGCAACCACCGCCCACCAGATCGGCGTCAACGACACCTTGCTGGTGGCAGCGAACACCAGCGGCGGCGTGACCGGCAAGATGATCTCGCCACAATCGATCGCCGTGGCCTGCGCCGCGACTGGCCTGGTGGGCAAGGAATCGGACCTGTTCCGCTTCACCCTCAAGCACAGCCTGTTCTTTGCAACGATTGTCGGCCTGATCACCCTGGCCCAGGCCTACTGGTTCACCGGCATGCTGGTGCACTGAGTCCTACAGGCGACAAGGAAAAAACCGACGCCGGGCCACAACCCCGGCGTCAGCTATTCACCACCCGGTCTGCAAGGCTGCTGAAAGAATCTCTGTCTATATTCAGCGGCCTCAGCGGACGGATAACCGGGCCCACCCGGAGACACGCCTGATGAGCGAGCTTTTTTACAACGCTGTGCCGAATGCGACCCGCGTCGCCCCGCCACTGCCCGAGCCTCGGCAATACCCCAGCGAAAAACCGCAACGGGTGTACCTGTTCGGCACCTGCGTAGTGGATCTGTTCTACCCGCAAGCCGGAATGGACGCGATCCACTTGCTGGAACGCGAAGGCATCCGTGTCGAGTACCCGCAAGGGCAAAGCTGCTGCGGGCAACCGGCCTACACCTCGGGTTACACCGAGCAGGCCAGGACCGTGGCGCGCTCGCAACTGGCGCTGTTCGCCGGGGATTATCCGGTGGTGGTGCCTTCGGGTTCCTGCGCGGGCATGTTGCGCGAACACTATGCCGACTTGTTCAAGGACGAACCGGACACCTTGAAGCAGGTTCAGGCACTGGCCTCCAGGACCTACGAGCTGGCCGAGTTCCTGTTGTTTGTCTGCAAAGTGCAGTTCAAGGACAGCGGCACACCGGTGAAAGTAGCGCTGCACACCTCGTGTTCGGCCCGCCGGGAAATGAACACCCACCTGCACGGCCGCGAACTGTTGGCGCAACTGGGCAACGTGGAACGAGTCGAGCACAGTCACGAAAGCGAATGCTGTGGCTTCGGTGGGACTTTCAGCGTCCGAATGCCAGACATTTCCGGGGCGATGGTGGCCGACAAGACCCGCTCGCTGAAGGAATCCGGCGCGCACCAGGTACTCAGTGCCGATTGCGGGTGCCTGATGAATATCAACGGCTCGCTGGAGAAACAGAAAGAAGCGTTGCGCGGCCAACACCTGGCCAGTTTCCTCTGGCAGCGTACCGGGGGTGCCCAATGAGCGCCGCCGAGATTATTCCTACGGTTGCCGTAGAAGAAGACTTCCGCAGCCGGGCTCACGAGGCCTTGGGTGATGCGCAGTTGCGAGGCAACTTCCGCAAGGCGATGGATTCACTGATGACCAAACGGGCCGCGGCGTTCAGCGATGCCCATGAAAGAGAACACCTGCGCGCGCTGGGCAATGCTGTCCGCGCCCGAGCTTTATCGAAGTTGCCCGACCTGCTCGAGCAACTTGAACGAAACCTGACCCGCAACGGTGTGACAGTGCACTGGGCGGGAACGGTGGACGAAGCCAATGGCATCGTCCTCTCGATCATCCGCGCTCACGAGGGGCGGCAAGTGATCAAGGGCAAATCGATGGTCAGCGAAGAAATGGAGATGAACCACGTCCTCGCTGAACAGGGCATTGAATGCCTGGAATCGGACATGGGCGAGTACATCGTCCAGCTCGACCACGAGAAGCCTTCACACATAATCATGCCGGCGATCCACAAGAATGCCGGTCAGGTCGCGTCCTTGTTCCACGACAAACTTGGCGTGGAATACACCAAGGACGTTGACCAACTCATTCAGATCGGTCGCAGGGTCCTGCGGCAGAAATTCTTCGAAGCGGACATCGGCGTCTCCGGCGTCAACTTCGCCGTGGCCGAGACCGGCACCCTGCTGCTGGTGGAAAACGAAGGCAACGGTCGCATGACCACCACGGTGCCACCGGTGCACATCGCCGTCACCGGCATCGAAAAAGTCGTGGAGAACCTGCGCGACGTGGTGCCGCTGCTGTCGTTGCTGACCCGCTCGGCCCTGGGCATCCCGATCACCACCTACGTCAACATGATCTCCGGCCCGCGCAAGGCGCATGAGCTCGACGGCCCTCAGGAAGTTCACCTGGTATTGCTCGACAATGGTCGCAGCCAGGCCTTTGCCGACAGCGAACTGCGCCAGACCCTGAACTGCATCCGTTGCGGCGCCTGCATGAATCATTGCCCGGTCTACACTCGAATCGGCGGCCATGCCTACGGCGAGGTCTACCCCGGCCCTATCGGAAAAATCATCACCCCGCACATGGTTGGCCTGGCGAAAGTCCCGGACCACCCCAGTGCCTCTTCGTTGTGCGGTGCCTGCGGTGAGGTGTGCCCGGTAAAGATTCCGATTCCTTCACTGCTGCGTCGCCTGCGGGAGGAAAACGTCAAGGCGCCCGACAGCCCTCATCAAGTGATGCGCGGCCAGGGCAGCAAGTACTCGCGCAAGGAGCGGTTCATCTGGAACGCCTGGGCCAGGCTCAACAGCTCGCCGACGCTGTATCGCCTGTTCGTCCTGGCGGCGACTCGCCTGCGCGCCCTGACGCCGAAAAATGTCGGCCCGTGGACGCAAAACCACAGCGCGCCAAAACCCGCTGCCCGCTCACTGCATGACATGGCCCGCGAGCATCTGGCCAAACAGGGAGACCGTTGATGAGCGCCAAGCAAAACATCCTCGCCAAATTGCGTAAAAGTCTGACAGGCACCACGCCAGTGGCGGACGACTTCGATGTCGATCTGGTGACACAGCCCTACACTTACACCCCGGAACAACGCATCCCACAGCTGCGCAAATTGATGGAAGCGGTACACACGGAAATCCATCTGACGTCCGGCGAAGACTGGCCGGCGTTGTTGGCGAAACTGCTGCAGGAGCGCCAACTGCCCAGCCTGTTGATCGCCCCGACTACGCCGCATGGGCAACGCGTCACTCAACACTGGGCGACAAATCCCGGGCTGCCAACACTCAAGGCCTACAACCGTCCGGTTGAAGAATGGAAAGCCGAACTGTTCAACGACACCCCGGCGAGCCTGACCACCACCCTTGGCGCAATCGCCGCCACGGGCAGCCTGATTATCTGGCCGACGCGGGAAGAACCGCGCCTGATGAGCCTGGCGCCCCCGGTGCATTTCGCCCTGCTCAAGGCCAGTGAAATCCGCGACAATTTCTATCAGGTACAACAGGAATTCGAATGGGCCCAGGGCATGCCGACCAATGCCTTGCTCGTGTCCGGCCCGTCGAAAACCGCTGACATCGAGCAAGTCCTGGCCTACGGCGCCCACGGTCCGAAAGACCTGGTGGTGCTGATCCTGGAGGACCAATGAGTCTACCGGCCGCTTTCCTGCGCGATGCGCAGCAACTGATTCCCCAGGAACGACGTTTCGACGATCCGCTGTCGACGCTGGCCTTCGGCACCGATGCCAGCTTCTATCGCCTGATTCCACAACTGGTGATTCGCGTCGAGTCCGAAGAGGAAGTGGTGGCGCTGCTCAAACTGGCGCAACGCGATCGGGTGCCGGTGACCTTCCGCGCCGCCGGCACCAGCCTGTCCGGACAAGCCATCAGCGATTCGGTGTTGATCGTGCTGGGGGATAACTGGAACGGTCGCGAGATCCGTGGCCAAGGCACACAAATCCGCCTGCAACCGGGGGTGATCGGCGCGCAGGCCAATGCCTGGCTGGCACCGTTCGGGCGCAAGATCGGCCCGGACCCGGCCTCGATCAACGCCTGTAAAATCGGCGGCATCGTTGCCAACAATGCCAGCGGCATGTGCTGCGGCACGGCACAAAACACCTATCACACCCTGGCCGGCATTCGCCTGGTACTGGCCGACGGCAGCCGTCTCGATACCGAAGATGCTGCGAGTGTCGCGGCGTTTCGCGCCAGTCATGGCGACCTGCTGGAGCGTCTCGCGACCTTGGGCCGCGAGACCCGCGCCAATGCCGATCTGGCTGCGAAAATTCGCCACAAATACCGTCTGAAAAATACCACCGGCCTGTCACTCAACGCCCTGGTGGATTACGACGAGCCTGTGGATATCTTGAGCCACTTGCTGGTGGGCTCCGAAGGCACCCTCGGCTTTATCAGCGCAGTGACCTACGACACGGTGATCGATCATCCGAACAAGGCCTCGGCGCTGATCGTATTCCCCGATGTGGAAACCTGCTGCAACGCCGTCACCGTGCTTAAAAGCCAACCGGTGTCAGCGGTAGAGCTGCTGGACCGGCGCAGCCTGCGTTCGGTGCAGAACAAGCCGGGCATGCCCGCTTTCGTACAACAGCTGTCGAACAATGCCTGCGCCCTGCTGATCGAATCCCGCGCCGCATCGTCCTCGTTGCTGCAGGAACAACTGGCGCAGATCATGGCGTCGCTGTCCTCGTTCCCGGTAGAGAAACAAGTCGACTTCACCGAAGACCCGCTGGAAAACGCCCGGCTCTGGGCGATCCGCAAGGACACCTTCCCCGCCGTCGGCGCGGTGCGCAAAACCGGAACCACGGTGATTATCGAGGACGTGACCTTCCCGGTGGAACAACTGGCCATCGGCGTGAACCGACTGATCGAGTTGTTCGACAAACATCACTACGACGAAGCGATCCTTTTCGGACATGCACTGGAAGGCAATCTGCACTTCGTCTTCACCCAAGGCTTCAACAACCCGGAAGAAGTCGCACGCTATCAGGCGTTCATGGACGACGTGGCGCAACTGGTGGCGGTCGAGTTCGGCGGTTCACTGAAGGCCGAGCACGGCACCGGGCGCAACATGGCACCCTTCGTCGAACTGGAATGGGGCAGCGACGCCTATCAGTTGATGTGGCAGCTCAAGCGCCTGCTCGATCCCAACGGCATACTCAATCCGGACGTGGTTCTCAGCGAAGACCCGCAGATCCACCTCAAGCACTTGAAACCCTTACCCGCCGCCGACGAGATTGTGGATAAGTGCATCGAATGCGGTTTCTGCGAACCGGTCTGCCCATCCAAGGGCCTGACCTTGAGCCCGCGCCAGCGCATCGTCATCTGGCGGGACATCCAGGCGAAGAAACGCGCCGGGGTCGATACCCGCGAACTTGAAGCGGCCTTCGAATACCAGGGCATCGATACCTGCGCTGCCACCGGTCTTTGTGCCCAGCGTTGCCCTGTGGGAATCAACACCGGCGAGCTGGTGAAAAAGCTTCGTGGCCTACACGCATCTCATACGAAAACCGCCAACTGGCTTGAAGGCAATTTCGCCACGGCGCTGCAAGGTGCGCGTTTCACCCTGCACGTGGCCAATGGCGCACGGATGTTGCTGGGGGCGCCCCGCCTGGCAAAGTTGTCGGCGACCTTGACGCGCTTGTCCAAAGGTCAGGTCCCGCAATGGACCAACGCCATGCCGCAGCCGGAAAAAGCCATTCGCTTCAGCCCGACGGTGACCGACGAACGCCCGCGCGTGGTGTACCTGGCCGCGTGCGTCTCACGCGCGATGGGGCCGGCGGCGGGCGACAAGGAACAGATGTCGCTGTACGACAAGACCCGCGGCCTGCTGGAAAAAGCCGGTTATCAAGTGGTCTTCCCGGACAACCTGGACAACCTCTGCTGCGGCCAGCCGTTCGCCTCCAAGGGTTATGCCGAACAGGCCGAACACAAACGCCAGGAACTGATCGGCGCCCTGCTCCACGCCAGCCGTGGCGGACTCGACCCGATCTACTGCGACACCAGCCCCTGCACGCTGCGCCTGACCCAGGACCTGGGCGATGTGCGCCTGGACCTCTACGACCCGGTGCGCTTCATTCGTACGCACCTGATGGATCGACTGCAGTTCACACCGCAGGAAGCGCCCATCGCGGTGCATGTCACCTGCAGCACCCAGCACCTTGGCGAAAGCCAGGCGCTGATCGATCTGGCGCGCAAATGCAGCAACCACGTGGTCATCCCCGAAGGCATTCACTGCTGCGGATTCGCCGGCGACAAGGGCTTCACCACCCCCGAGCTGAACGCCCATTCGCTGCGCACGTTGAAGGATGCCGTGCAGTATTGCAGCGAAGGCATCTCCACCAGCCGCACCTGCGAAATCGGCTTGAGCCAGCATGGCGGAATCGATTACCACAGCCTGGTGTACCTGGTAGACCGCGTAACCCAAGCGCGCCCCACCCTGTAGAAGCAAGCTTGCTCGCGATGGACGTCAACGATAACGCGTGCTGTCTGGATAAACTCGTTACCCCAAGATCCATCGCGAGCTCGCTCCTACAAATTCTTACCCCACAAAATCGCAAAAAAAAACCGAATTCCTGCGCGCGGCTATAGTCATTTAGCTAGGCCCTCTAATCGGGCTTATAACCACCTCGGCTGGCAGCCCGATTCACCGGCAGCACCGAGCCCTCATGCGCAAGGAGATACCCATGAAGCACTCTGCAATGGCTGGATTGTTCATTTCTGCTGCACTGTTGGCATCGCCGGTGTTCGCAGCGGACGAAAATCTTTGTGACGGGAACATTGCCAAACTGAAAAACGCCATCACCACCGCGCCTGCCGTATCCGAGAGCTCCATGGATAACGCAAAAACTGCGCTGGAGGATGCGGAAAAGGCCAAGGCAGCCGGTAACGAGAAGGACTGCATCGAGATCTCCAGTCAGATGCTTGAGAAAATTCAGCAGCGCAGCCCTACGAAAAAGTGATCACAGACAAGGCCAACCTTCGGGTTGGCCTTCCGTGCCACATTGGCGTAGACTACACAGGCTTGTTGCTCATCGGATTCACGAGCAATGAGTTCGGGGCCGTTTAGGATTCGACGCCGGTTGCGAAACTTTAGGTGCATGCCGAGTTGGTAACAGAACTCGTAAATCCACTGTTGCAACTACTTATAGTTGCCAATGACGATAACTACGGCCAGGAATTCGCTCTCGCTGCGTAAGCAGCCTTAGCCCTGAGCTTCTGGTACCTTCGGGTCCAGCAATCACCAGGGGATGTCTGTAAACCCAAAGTGATTGTCATATAGAACAGAATCGCCGTGCAGTACGTTGTGGACGAAGCGGCTAAAACTTACACAACTCGCCCAAAGCACCCTGCCCGTCGGGTCGCTGAGGGTTAACTTAATAGACACGGCTACGCATGTAGTACCGACAGCGGAGTACTGGCGGACGGGGGTTCAAATCCCCCCGGCTCCACCACTTCATCATCTAAAGACGTCCACGGACGTCTTTTTTTGTGCCTGAAATCCAGTTAATACAGGAGTTTCAGCGCTTCCTGGGGCTTTGGAGGATTTCTGAGTTCCAGGCGCTTTGGTATCCCAGGTGGTATCCCGGAGCACCAAATGCTATTTTCAGGATACCAAAACGGTGCTGGAGGTAGCCCCATGCCTACTAACGCAACCGCCACTCCGATCGCCAGCTCAAGGCGGTCAAGGCAACTGGTAAAGACTTCGTCCTCAGCGACGGCGATGGCTTACAGCTTCGAGTACGCGCGATCGGCTCAATGATGTGGAATTCAATTACCGCGAGCCGTTGACCAGAAGCCGTATCAACATGGCGCTTGGCCATACCCCGACCTCTCTCTAGCCAACGCCCGGAAGAAAGCCGCAGAGGCGCGAGAGTTGCTCGCTTTGGGCACTGATCCCAAAACCCAGCGTGATGAGGTAAGGCAAGCCAAACTTGCTGAGACTGAACACACTTTCGAGAAGGTGGCCACTGCCTGGTTCGAACTGAAGAAAGACTCCGTAACCAAAGCCTACGCCGAAGACATTTGGAGATCGCTGACGCTGCATGTTTTCCCAAGCATGAAAGCAACGCCGTTCTCTCAAATCACTGCTCCGATGGTTATCAAGATCCTTCGCCCAATCGAGGCCAAAGGGAGCCTCGAAACCGTGAAACGATTGAGTCAACGACTCAACGAGATCATGACCTACGGGGTCAACTCCGGGCTGATATTTGCGAACCCCCTCAATGGAATTCGGGCGGTGTTCAAGAAACCCAAGAAAGAGAACATGGCTGCGCTGCCACCTGAGGAGCTTCCCGAGCTCATGATGGAAATCGCGAATGCCAGCATCAAGCGCACGACCCGCTGCCTGATCGAATGGCAGTTGCACACGATGACCCGCCCCGCCGAAGCAGCCACCACACGATGGGCAGATATCGACTTCGACAAGCGCATTTGGACCATTCCGCCAGAGCGCATGAAAAAGCGGCGCCCGCACACAATCCCCCTCACCGATCAGGCACTTTCGTTACTGGAAACGCTCAAGCAACTCAGTGGTAACAGAGAGTACGTGTTCCCCTCAGATAGAAACCCCCGCACCCATGCCAATAGCCAGACCGCCAACATGGCGTTGAAGCGCATGGGCTTTCAGGACCGTCTAGTCAGCCACGGCTTGCGCTCGATGGCGAGCACCATCCTGAATGAGCATGGCTGGGATCCGGAACTGATCGAGGTCGCGCTGGCGCATGTCGACAAGGACGAAGTTCGTAGCGCCTACAACAGGACTGACTACATCGAACGCCGGCGTCCGATGATGGCTTGGTGGAGTGAACATATCCAGAAGGCAGCCACTGGAAGCCTGTCGGCATCTGCCATCAATCAAACCAGGGACCGTAACGTGGTGCCGATACGCTGAGCATCACCGGCGACAATCCATGCCATCCCTGTCGTGGAGCATGGCAACAGAAATGACGACTGTCGCTAATTCTGCTACATGCCTGCGCCTCTTCCGCCAAGCCCCTGAGTATGGGAAGGCTCCGCATTCCCATACTCAGGGGCTCACGCTTAAAAGTTCTATCAGACAACGACGAGTTGCGCAGACAATAACCACATCGAAAATCAGATACGACCATAGACGCTAGGGCGCAAGAATTGGTTTTTCGTTGGGTCATTACGCAGCGGAAAACGGGCTGCAGCACCAATGAGTTTGATCCAGTCGGCCAAGTTCAACGGGCATGTTGCGTATGCATATTTTAAGGACCCCCTCACTCGCCTGCCGACGCAGCGGAGTGAAATCGGGGAGTTGTGCCGCATCGTTGGCAACCGGCTTAGCTACGCAAGACGGGATGCCCGGACGCTTACGGCGTGTTTCAGCCACAGCACCGTTGAGAGGGCGTTAAAGCTAGGCGTGACGGGTACGGCTATCTGGAATAACCAGCGATTGGTAGTGAGTTTTGACAAGGGGTCTCGTTCCATTAGAATTGCGCACCTCGCAAAGCCAGAACGACCAAATGGCATTTGATCCCCAAGGAAGGAATCTTCTCTAATGACCGGTGAAGTGGAACAGCAAACCACCGCGCAAAACCCACTACCCCAACCGCCAACGGAGATATCGAGACCTACCAGCTACCGGCAAGCACTGTCTGGACTGCTTGCCGACATCAAATGGTGGCTTCCCTTGGCCGCGACATTAATTTCAATTTCGCTTCTAACCAAGTATTTGTGGCTTATCCATCACCCAGAATTGATTCTGAGCTCTTTGGGAAACCCATCGAACCTCGTAGCGTGGTTGTTTTTTACTTTACTCGTTCTAGCTTCGCTGCTGGTTATCGTATCAGTGCCGTCGTTAGCCTTCATGATGTGTATTACGCAATGTTCGCCTGGAAGGGAGTTGGAAAAAACGCTCGCCTTTCGATTTAGCCTTATTGTCGGTGGAGGATACGGACTACTCTCGCTTAATCTACTGGGATCAACCTTTGGTATAACCGTCGCTCCTGACTACTTTTTCGTATTTGTCGCATTTGCTGCCGCTTGGGCAGCGTGGCATGTCCTCTGCAGCGAAGCGTCACTCAAGGAAAAAGTACTGGAGCTCTCGCCGGGGCCTCGTAAACCTTGGCGTAGAAAAGGCTATCGCACCGTTCGGCTTGGCTGGCTAGGTCTATTGCTCGCTTTTACTTCAATGAGCGGAGTGTTTCCGGCTCAACTGGGTATCATGGCTTGGCGCGGCGGAGAGAACGGCTGGGAAGCGCTTGGGGCGATCGGCGTCTGCTTGTTGATCATGTGTCTTTACCTAGCGCCTGTTATGTCTTTCTATTTATCGGAAGGCAACGTGCTGCAACGCACCGGTCGAGCCGCTCTTGCTCTGCTGGTATGCGTTTTTGCCAATGCCGTTTTACTTCCTGCAATTTTGGATTTGTGGGTCTATTCCGCAGGCAATCTGATCAAGATCAGGGACAATACCGAGTTGAGCTATGTCTTGGACGAAAAGGATTACCCAAAGGAGGTTTTTAATAAAAATCTCTGGCAGCTGGACGCCTACGGAGGGCCCAATGGTTTGTACAGCGTGAGGGCGTTCCGTCAGTTTCGCTTTGGGGACATATTGTTGATCTGCCCTGGCCGGCACAGAAATGTCAGTTTGAAGAAGATCGGTAGCTACGCGCATCTATGTATTACATTGTCTGACGCCAAGGTGAAAGTGGCGGCACCTGTTGTAAGCAAGGACATCGCAGTGCTTCCCAAGCCGGACTGTATTTTGGCGGCTCAAACGCCTACGCCCACACCGCTGTTGATTAAAAACACGGGTACATGCCTGTACCGAAGTCTTTATAAGTGAACGTACTCCGCCATGCGAATCAGGCGCGAGCCAGTACTCTGACGTTTGCTTTACTCAGGTATCTTTCGCCTGATCTCAAGCTGTTCTATCGCGACTGATGAAGCTACTGCTTCGGCTAGCTCTGGAGCAGCAAACGACTAGATAAGAGTAAGCGTCCGCCAAACACACCTTGTGTGATTAAACGGGCGCCCACCTGTGCGGCAACAACTCGGTTATCTCACTCGCACGCTGCGTCGGCAGGCGTGTAAGAACATCCTTCAAGTAAGCATACGGATCATGTCCGTTGAGCCGCGCCGACTGGATCAAACTCATGATCGCCGCCGCACGTTTACCGCTGCGTAACGAGCCCGCGAACAGCCAGTTCGAGCGCCCAAGAGCCCACGGCCGGATTTGATTCTCGTACCAGTTATTATCGATGGGCACAGCACCGTCATCGAGATAGCGCGTCAGCGCTATCCAGCGTTTGAGGCTGTAATCCAGGGCCTTGGCGATGGCCGAACCCTCAGGCACAAGCTGTCTTTGGGCGGTCATCCAGGTATGAAGTGCGTCGGCGATTGGCGCTGCTTTTTCCTGCCGTATTCGCTGTCGATCACCCGGTTCCAGCTCGCGGACTTCTCGTTCAACTTCGTACAAGGCCGCGATGTAGTGCAGCGCTTTTTCGGCGATCTGGCTCTTGTTGGTCGCATGCAAGTCGAAGAACTTTCGGCGGGCATGGGCCATGCAGCCGATCTCCGTAACGCCCAGTTCAAAGCCTGCCTTGTAGCCGGCAAAGTCATCGCAGACCAGCTTGCCGTTCCAACTGCCCAGGAAGGCTCGGGCATGTTCGCCAGCGCGGCTTGGGCTGAAGTCGTAAACGACCGCCGCCAGGTCGGAGAACTGACTGGTGGCATAGGCCCAGACATAAGCGCGATGAGTTTTTTTAGCGCCAGGCGTCAGCATTTGTACCGGCGTCTCGTCGGCGTGAACGATGCCGTGCGTCAGCACGGCTTCGCGCAGCGCATCGACTAGTGGTTGGAGTTGCACGCCGCAGTTGCCCACCCACTGCGCCAAGGTCGAACGGGCGATGGGCAGCCCGGCGCGACCGAAGATTTTTTCCTGACGATACAGCGGCAAATGATCAGCGAACTTGGCCACCATGACATGGGCCAGCAGGCCTGCGGTCGGTATGCCTTTGTCGATGACGTGCGCCGGTACCGGCGCCTGGATTAGCGTTTCGCACTGCTCGCAGGCCCATTTCCCACGGATGTGACGCTCGACGGTGAACACGCCGGGCGTGTAGTCGAGTTTTTCACTGGCATCTTCGCCGATGCGCTTGAGAGCACAGCCGCACTGGCAATGGCTGTTGTCCGGCTCGTGATGGATCAGCGTGCGAGGAAATTGCGGCGGCAGCGCTGCGCGCTTAGGTTGCTGGCGCACTTTGGCTTCGACGGGTGTCGGTTGCAGCGCCTCAAGCTCGGCTTCGATAGCGGCAATATCAGTATCGATCAAATCGTCGAGCAAGCTGGCCTGATCTGGACTTAGTTGCTCGCTGCGTTTGGCAAACTTGAAGCGCTTGAGCAGCGCGATCTCGTGGGCCAGCTTCTCGTTGACCGACTTTTGATGATTGATCTGCTTGTCCATCGTCTCGACGCGCTGGATCAACTGCGCCGCCAAAGCACGCAGTTCTTCAGGGTTTAATTGATCGAGATTCGGATGCGAAGTCATGCCGCCGATTTTGCCAGAGAGGGCTATGGGCGGCGATAGACTGATGCGCCAATTGCGCTGGCAAGCAGGCCATGGCAGGCGAGTTAGAGCACCGTGATGGCTCCTCCGGAACCGACGCGTTGCCAAGGTAAGCCGAGCACCAAGGCTTGAAGTTGCTCTGCATCCAGCTCGACTTCAGAGCCGTGCCGCACGCCAGGCCAAAAGAAACGTCCTTGATTTAAGCGCCGGGCAGCAAGCCAAATCCCCAAACCATCATGCACCAGCACTTTCATGCGATTGGCACGACGGTTGGCAAACAGATAAGCACAGTGCGGCTTCGCCGCACCGAACACCGCCACGACCCGCGCCAGCGCAGTTTCAGTGCCGGCGCGCATGTCCATGGGCTCGGTGGCGAGCCAGATGGAGTCGATGCGGATCATCGCAGCAGGTCTCGCAGGAAAGCAGAGCACGCCGCTGCATTTTCTGCCGGCCAACTCACCACGACTACGCCTTTTGAATGCGGCACTTCGATTCGGATCGTGGCAGGAAGGGCCTGATGCATCGGCAACGGCGGCGATGTCTTGACCGGGATGAAGGCGGTTTGAAGTGTCAGGCTTTTCTGCGCATGCACGCGTATCCATTTATGGACGAGGTTGGCGTTGAGGTTGTGGGTCAACGCGACATTGGCAATCGAGGTGTCAGGCTGCGCGCATTCGGCGATGACCTGGGCCTTGAAGGACTTTGAATAGGAACGGCGTTCTTGTGGCATAGGCGTCCGCTTAAAAAGGCTAAAAATGGTGTCCACTTAAATTTAGGTGGACACCATCGCCTCAAGCGACGGTGTCAGGAAGGTGTGTTGCCCGGACGGTTACCCGCGGCTCACCCGACCGACCACTTCGTGTCGATTGAGGCCTTAAACCTCAGCTGCGGTAATCGTATCGCAGGCTGGATTTAACACTAACGCTCCATCCAAAGTTTCGACGCCTAACTGACCGTCAGCCACCCGCAGCGGAGGGTAGCGACAGGCAGAAAACCGTTAAAAGCGGCCATTAAAATTGACCCGTCCCGTGGATATCTGCCAGGTCCGACAGATACCCATAGAGCCCCAAGTGTTTACATTCACAAAGTGCCATCGCAAATCGGGAAGACTCAGCAGTTATAAGACTGCGACTCCTCATGAACCACGACAAACCCATCCTGAGGAAGGTATTGCAGATAGGCGATCAGGTCGATTTGCGAGCCAGTATCGCCTCCAGAGTCAAAAAAGCCTCTATTCGCGAACCGCCGATATAGCAAACTCTGTCCAGTCTTCTCCAAATAGAAATCCAGCTCCGACTTACGAATGAACAACGCATTATTGCGGTAAGGGCCCGATGAGAATGCTATGAGTGCACCTGAAGCGTCTTGCCATCCGCGATGTTGATCCCAAATGAGGCCGAGTGTCTTGATCAGATCCTGGCAGGGTACATCCAGACTAAGTTGATCAGTTTCCGAGGTGAATTCGTACTCCCATTCACCGCCCCTGCTGAGAGTTACAGCGGTGCGTATAAGTCCATCGCAATGGGTGTTCGTCGTGCCTTCGTCCACCAACTGATTAAAAGCGGCGCCATCAGGGTACTCGGCCAAATAGCTTCTATAGCAGTTCGCACCGTCTGAAAATGCGCGGTCCAGTCGATCATAGGGGCGTGCTCCGAAAACCTCCTCTTTGGCAAACACAGATCTGTAAAAAAGATCAAAACCAAAATAAGGAGTGCTCCACGAGTCTTCCTCGTCTGATCTGTCATTTGCGCTTGAGCCGCGCTCCAGAGCTATCCACGCCACCCCATTGGCATCGGTACAAGATAGGCTGGACTCGTGAGTCGCGAAGTCATCAGTCGTCACCCACTTCTTGATGTCACGTTCTCGGGACGGAAAAGCGTATTCACGCCGGCGCAGAAGACTGTCTGGATACGTCGGTTCGGCAATTACATCTCTCATGTCGGTTAGATCGCGCTTACGCACCTCTACCGACCGGTAATATTCAGGTCCAGGCACAACGCCTTGAAATGACTCAAGAGAGGACACGTGGTCTGCAAGGATGCCGAGTAGCCGATGAAGTGAAATCCAGTAGTATTTTTTACCCAAGCGCTCGGCATAGGGGGCGCGGCCACGACCGGATCCGAATTCACTGTTCAGGGCGCGGTCGTAGTTAAGTGCGGAGTCCTGGAAGCCGGGATACCCAAGACGCAATGTCTCAGTCATGATCCAACAAGCAATGTTTTCCTTGGTTACCGCGGCAGTTTTTAGGTCAAACCCTGAGACCTTGCTCTCCACTTGGTAGCGCCAGAAATCAGGACCAATGTTTGATCCCCACAGCTTCATATCGGAAGGAAGGTGCTTCAGGTCAAGTAGGGGATTGGCATCCGATAGGGTTGGCCAAGTGTCGATGCGGGGGCTTTGGCTCGGAAAACGCAAGAGTCTTGCTTTAAGCGGCTCGCCGACTCCCTGATCCTTGAGCAACCCTGCGAGCATTCGAATCGAATCACGAATGATCACGTTCGGTCGGTCATACCCGCGCGAGACCAACACATTGAGGGCCGGAATGAATGAAGAGTGGTGCTCGTGTGCAATCAAACAGGCGCTGTATATGGCTTCAGCAACGCTCTCAAGGATGTAATCGTCGTCAGACGCCGCAAACGTTGTGGCTAGCTCGAAGGCGAGCTCGGTATCGGCCACCAACATACGTACCAACCCTTTCGCAGCCCGATCGCGGACGCGACGATCCGCGCAAGACGTCAGCCAGCCTAAAACGATGGTAGCTAACCGTCGGCTTTCACTTGGCCAACGGATGATGTCGGCGTTCAGGGAAGCATCCAGCAAGGACTTGACCGCCCCGTTGCTGCCATACGACTTGAATGCTGCACGCGATAGGTAAACGTCCCTGTTCACCAGAGGCTGGCGACGCAGGAAATTGTCCAGCCATCGTTCTGCGTTGAGGCTGTGGTTGGGCACCAAGCTGACTTTTACGAATACCTCGTACAATTCCTCCCAGAGCCCAGGTACTTTCAGAGCCGCAAAGATTTCATCTTTCAGATCATTATTTTCAAAGCTTTTCCGAGAGCGCCACGCCAAGCCGTGCACGAACAGACGATTGGCGAGTTCGGGCGCCAGTCCAATATCGCAGTTAACGATTTCAATTCCTGTTTTCTCGGGAAGAACCGCTGCTAAAACCTCCAGCAGACCTTTATCTTCAGGCGGCAGTGAAACCACCTGGGCGCCTAATTTTTTTACATCAAACTCGCCGGCCTCATCGGTGCACCGATCTATCAATGCCGTCGCACGAAGGACGTCGCCGTAACGCTCATATCCGAGCCTTACCGTCCAAGTGTCGTCAGGCCCTTCAGTCAGAATCACCAGCCCTTCGCGTTGAAGTTCGCGAATGAAAACTTCGGGTGAAAGTTCTGCCCCCATCACATCACGAAGACCGGTTGCGCACGATTCCCAAAGCCTGTCGCTGGCTGAAGCGCTGGTGAGCCGTTCCGCCAGGCTGAGCATCGATAGACGAACCAAATTTTTCGGACTTGCGAAGCCGAGGCGTTCTTTGACCGCGAAATTGCTATGTTTCAGGTGTCGCTCGAACAAAGCAGAAAAGCCCGGTAAAGATACGTCGAGGGTTGTGCTGCCCTCCTCCTTCAACGTTTTGCATGCCAAGTGAAGGAAAAGTGGATTGCTCAGCTCTTCCGAAAATAGCGGCGTTATCTCCGAGTCGAGCCCATAAAAAGCGGCAAACGCTTGAAGTGCATCCACACCTTGACCGTTAAATCCTCGGTGTTCAAATGCATAACCTGGAAACCTGGAGTCAGTGACCAAGTCTTTGTAGGTATCTCGGGTTGATACGCAAATTTTTACTCCATCGTACGGCCTGCACTGCTGTATCAATTCCGGCAGCTTTGCCTTCCAGCGGGCATCCGATCGACTCTCATTGAGCGCATCAATGAAAATAACGAACGGCAGACCTGTGTGCTCAGCGGATGCGCTCATGCATTGAAACAGCGCGTCGCGCCCAACCTGACCACTAAAGCCAAGCTTACTACGAATGATTTCCCACGGTTCTCCGCCGCCGAAGTCGTCACCGAACACTATGAGAGACATGCCACCTTCAGCGAAACGACGGTAAGCAGCGCTTACTATCGCGTGTGTTTTTCCGACACCTGCGGGCCCGACGAGCAGTAGAGAATGGGCACCTGTGACGTTGATATTCGGCGACGTCAGGACCTTATTAATGGAAAAACTGAGCTGAAAAAGCTCCCTTGCCGAGTCCATCGATCCAGCAGGAAACGTGCACATATACTCAGCGTTAAATTGCCGAAAGCTCGGGGTATCCTTGTCGGGACCATGCTTCTCAATGAAAGCTTGCTCCTGGCTATCCTTTGCCGTGAGCAAAATAGGTTGCAGTTGGCTGAGAATTTTCAACGCATGGACGATTGCTTGTCCGGGCGTTTCAACCTCCCGAACTTGGGTCAACAGAGTCGACAAACTCTGAAGAAGCTCTTCCGCTTTTGTTTTTTTGTCTGCATCAACCAAACTAAACACTTCACCCGAACGACCACGCAGCGATCTGAGTTCACTGATGATTGGCGAAAGAGTCTGACGTCGCCAGTCTGAAAAGTCGGCGGTGCCGCCGAAAAAATCTAGTACATCGTGTGCGTCGGTCACAACGTCCAGTTCACCTGAGTACCGTGGGCCGGCAAATTCGCGGGCTTGCTCCAGGCACTGATGTACATGGACCGGTGTGAGCACGGAGTCATCAAACCAGTAGCGCCGAATTCCGCCATGCGTGTCCAAGCGCTGGAGCTGCTCACGCATGATCGAGCTGCTGCACAGGGTGATTTTGAGACTTTTACCCTCAGCGTCCCTACGCTCCTCTAACTCCTTTTTCCATTCCTCAAATCGTTCGACCTCACCCTGCCCACGAGCGCCTCCTGCCACTCTTCCGGTCAAGTCGAAAGGAATGTAGATCCAATATTCTGTAAGGGTCGGATGATTCAAACAGGCCGCAGTGACCGATTTTGATATCTGTCCAAGTTCCTTGGAACCAAGCTGGAAAAAATACTTTGCTTGAACACCTAAGACAGCTCCACTTGGAGTCCGAAAGTACGCCTCCACCCCACCGTCACCGCCATCACCCCTCAGACTGTAGAAGCTTGAACCCTGGGAAACGTCGCAGCTGTAGCGAAAAAGCTGCACAGCTAACGCTTCAAAGCTGTCGTTTTTACTTTTCGGAGCGCTGCGAATGGTGGAGAAGTCAATCGTTGGCATTACTTAGCGTCCTTTAGGAGTATTTGGATCCTAAAATTATTTTACCGGGATTTTGTTCAAGGGCTCTACGTGCAGGAGGAATGTATAGAAATCACAGTTTTTCAGACTGATTTTTCTGCACGGCCCGAGCTGGTCCGATGCGAGCCATTTTTAACCATTTCCCGATATCAGCTTCACGCCCTGAGGAAGTCAGTCAACCTAAATCGAGGTTCTTCAGACGCGGTGAACTGCGCTTCCTCAAGGCATTCAAATAGATGGTTTCATCGTAGGGCGTCCTGGTCTGGCTGGCGGGCAATATTGATCTGGACTGTTAGTGCTCAGCAGAAACAGACCCAAGCACAGGCAGTGACTCACAGACAAAGCCGGGGACATGACTTGGCGCACCTTGATGGCACGCTGCCATGTGCTAGAGTCGCGAGGAAGGTATCGCGTTAGGGGACGGGGCAACGGTCGTCCTGATGTGCCGACACGCATGCAAGCGAAGCGTGCAGACCAGAAGCTGGAAGCCGGGCCTTAAGCGTCAGGAAAACTCAGGAAACTGCACGGAGGCGAAAACATGCATGAGATTATCTGTCCGCATTGTGCAAAGGCGTTCAAAATTGATGAGGCTGGATACGCAGATATCCTGAAGCAGGTTCGAGATAGCGATTTCGAGAAACAGCTGCATGAGCGACTTGAGCTGGCCGAACAAGAAAAGCGTAACGCCGTTGAACTCGCGATTGCAAAGGCCGCTAGCGAACTGCAGAACGCAGCGGCAACCAAGGATTCAGTAATTCAAGAACTGCGGTCCAGGATTAATACTGAAGAGGTTGCGCGAAAACTCGCCGTCAGTGAGGCGCTAAGTGCTGTAGAGAAAGAGCGTGACACGCTTGCTTACGAGCTCAAGCAAACACGCCGCGAACAAGAATCTGCCTCTAAGTTGGCTGAGGCGAAGCTTCTAAATGAATTGCAGAAGACCGCAGCGACCAAAGACTCTGAAATTCAAGAATTGAAATCCAAGCTCGAGTCTATAGAGATCGGCAAAAGGCTTGCGATTACAGAGGCCATTAGCTCTGTCGAGAAAGAGCGAGATAAGCTGCAAAGTGGCCTCGAAAAAGCCGAACTAGAAAAACAGCTTTCAGAAAAATCGCTGAAGGTAAATACGAAACGCAGATCAAAGATCGTGATGATGCTATCGAACGTCTCCGAGATATGAAGGCGCGCCTATCGACAAAGATGGTTGGTGAAACCCTCGAACAGCACTGTGAAACAGAGTTTAATCGTATTCGAGCCACAGCCTTTCCAAGGGCATACTTCGAAAAGGACAATGATGCACGAACCGGAAGCAAAGGAGACTATGTATTTCGTGATTGGGACGAAGCGAGTACAGAGATCGTTTCCATTATGTTCGAAATGAAGAACGAGGATGACCAAACTGCAACTAAAAAAAAGAATGAAGACTTCCTAAAAGAGCTTGACAAAGATCGCATTGAGAAAGGTTGCGAGTACGCTGTGCTTGTATCCCTTTTGGAACCTGAGAGCGAACTATACAACACAGGAATTGTTGATGTTTTTCACAGATTTCCAAAAATGTACATCGTCAGACCTCAGTTCTTCATTCCAATCATAACGCTGCTGCGAAATGCAGCAATGAACTCTCTACAGTATAAGTCTGAACTTGCGCTTATGAAGGCGCAAAACATCGATATCACAAATTTCGAATCTGAGCTTGAGACATTTAAATCAGCATTCGCAAAAAATTATGATCTGGCCTCAAAGCGATTTCAAACAGCAATTAGCGAAATTGACAAATCAATCGACCATCTCCAGAAGACTAAGGAAGCGTTGCTAGGGACCGACAGAAATCTTCGTCTGGCGAACGACAAAGCGCAGGATGTTACGATAAAAAAACTTAACCGCGATAACCCAACCATGGCTGCGAAATTTTCCGATCTTAAAAGCGGCGTAGCAGGCCAAAGAAAATAAATTTCTGCTATCAACCTAGGATCGTCGATTTAATATATTAGGTAAGAATATGGAAAATACCTCGCACAACCCCGATCAGCACATGTTTGGATTTCGCCAACTTGCTACAAATGGAAGAAAGAAAATAGGAATACTGATCGGTGCAGGGGCGCCTGTCAGCATCAACGTAGGTGAGGCAGGAAGCTGGAAGCCGTTGATACCAAATATCGCCGATCTTGAGAAAATTGTGTTAGACGAACTGTCTGAAAGTCAACGGGGAGTCTACAATCAAATAAAATCCTCATTTCCGGACTCAAACCTAGAGAAGGTCCTGTCACGCGTCAGAATGCTTGCAGAGGTTATTGGCGATGGGAAACTCTTTGATTTTGCGGAAAAAGATTTCTCCAGTTTATCCGAAGCAATATGCAATTCAATTCGGGAAGTAGTTGCGCAGGACTTACCGCTGGGTACAAATCCATACTCTGAACTTGTATCGTGGATTAACGGCATTAATAGAAAGTATGCAGTTGAAATTTTTACAACAAATTATGATCTTTTGATTGAAAATGCCTTGGAGCGGGCTCGAACACCTTATTTTGATGGATTCAGCGGATCCAAGAGTGCTTTTTTTGATCCTTCAAGCATTTCAAAAAATGATCTTCCGCCGCGTTGGGTAAGGCTTTGGAAGCTTCATGGCTCTATTGGCTGGGAGTCAAATGCTAATGGCGAGGTTGTACGCGTGCCGAATTCTAAAAACGCCAATATGGTTTATCCATCGCACATCAAGTACGATCAAACACAAGCTGCTCCATTTTCTTCTCTTTTTGAACGTCTGAAAAACTTCATCCTTGAGCCTGACACATTAATTTTAAGCACCGGATTTTCTTTTGCTGATGCCCACATTTCATCGCGGCTGCTTGAGTGCCTAATGGCCAACCCCACCGCCGCATTGTTTGCTTTTCAGTTTAATAGTCTGGCAGATGAAAAGGCCGCCAAGGAGTTGGCGCTAAAGTGCCCAGGGATAAGTGTTTTTTGTAGCGATGGCGCTGTGATTAATGGAGTGGAAGCAAAGTGGAAAATCGGTACCCCTCCAACCAAGAACTGGCATGAGATTCGAGCAGAATACTATAAAGACAACAAATTTTTGCTTGGAGACTTCCTGCGGTTAGCTCGTTTTCTAGCAACTGCTGGTAGCGACATCTCTCAAGATGCAGTTCCTCCTGTACCTCAGGAAGTACAAGAGGAGATGCTATGACAACTATCCAACCAACGTTTCTGGGGCTTGTAAGCGCCGTCTCGAGCTCTTCGGTGGCCGTTGACCTCGCTGCCTCTGTGGAGTCTGGAATTGTCGTGCTGGAAGGACGCAATTATCGAATCGGGCAAGTCGGAAGCTTCGTGAAAATCCCTTTAGGATATAACCACCTCTACGGAGTTATTTCTGAATCTAGCGAAACATCAACAGTCGACGCCGATTCAAAAATGTCTTCCGATAGAAAATGGATCAAAGTGGAGCTAGTGGGAGAATCCATCGGAGGAAATTTTGATCGAGGCATAAGCGAGTACCCAAGCATCGGCGATCATGTTCATTTTGTCGTCGAGAGCGATCTGAAATTAATTTTCAGAAAGCACTTAAATAGTCACTTCCAAGTTGGCCGCTTATCCAGTTCGGAAGGAATTGAAATAAGCTTGGATCTGGATAAGCTTGTCGCTCGCCATTCTGCAATTTTGGGATCTACCGGATCTGGGAAGTCAACCAGCACGGCAAGTATCCTTCGGTCGATGGTGATCAAGTCTGATGGATCACCCTTACCATCTGCGAGAGTTTTGCTGATAGACATTCACGGTGAATATGGCCCAGCACTCAGCGATGTCGCTAAGACCTTTTCAATCATGCCCTCAGGCGAGAATCAGCTATACATACCGTTTTGGTGCATCTCGCCAGATAAGCTTATTGATTTTCTTTGCAATAATCCAAACGATTCTCAGCGATCACTTTTCATGGATAAAACCGTTGATGAAAAGAGGCTTGGCATTGTTGAAAATGATATACCAAATGTAGATGTGGATAAAATAACAAGCAATACACCGCTGCCTTATAGATTAAAGAAGATATGGTATGACCTTTGTCATGAGGACGGTGTTAATTACAGCGATGCAGCTATGACTATCCCAGCATATTCTCCTGACGGAGAGGGGGCTTTTGACGACTTGATCGCCCCTAAATTTCTCCCTCCTGGGGCTGGCTCGTCACTACCAAAGAAGGGTGGAACTGGGGCAATGAAGAGGCAGCTTGATTTGATGAAGTCAAGGCTACTCGACACACAATACTCCTTCTTGCTGGAGCCAGGCGATTGGAATCCAGACAGTGGGGGCAAGATCAAAAAAGACTTAGATGGACTGCTGGAAGATTGGCTTGGGCATGATAAGCCCATAACGATATTTGATTTATCCGGAATGCCCTCGGCACGATTGACGCTTCTTTTGGGTGCAGTCCTCGATATTATCTTTGAGTCCGCCATTTGGGGGAGGAATGTTACTGAGGGGATGCGTGAGCGCCCCCTTCTTATCGTTCTTGAAGAAGCCCACCGTTATCTTGGGAAGTCTGAGAATGGACACTCAAAAGAAATGGTACAACGGATTGCTAAAGAAGGTCGAAAGTTTGGGGTTGGCGCCATGATCGTTAGCCAGCGTCCATCGGAGATAGATGAAACTATTTTATCTCAGTGCGGAACAATCATTTCTCTGCGCATAAATAACTCAACGGATCGTGGAATAGTCAAAGCAGCTATGTCCGATGGCTTAGCTGGGATTGTTGACTCACTACCCATCCTTAGAACTGGGGAGGCAATTATAGTTGGGGAAGCAGCGCAACTCCCAACCCGGTGTAGGTTCAACGTTTTGCCAGATGATAAATACCCTAATAGCGGAGACCCTAAAATTGGCGAAAAATGGAACTCTGCACGGAGCAACGAAGATTATTCCAGGCTCGTTAGAGCGTGGAGAAACCAAGATAGTGCACAATAGGAGAAATCATGGAACGTGTATCTGTTAGCTCTTCAAATATCGCTACTGTTGGACATGACGAGTCCTCGCAGACTCTCGAGGTGGAGTTCTTGAACGGAGCGGTGTACGAATATTACGACGTACCTGAACATGTCTACCAGGAGTTAATATCCGCATCTTCCGTCGGAAGTTATTTCGCGCAGCGGATAAAAAATGTATACGGCTTCTCCCGTGGTGGGTAAAGCCTTTACACGAAGCTTGGTTTTTTGGCTTGAGTTACGCGGATCACGCTGTGTTTGGAGTAGGTTCGCATCGCGATGCGAACCTACTCGGTGATTCATTGTTCTAGAACAATGAGCTTTATATTTGACGTAGCAAGAATGCGAACGAAGCTCCTTGCCTAGTTAAAATAATCCACGCTCAGCAAATGACATCGTGGATGAACACCATGGAAATACCTTAGCTATTTCGGATAGATGAAAATCTCCGTTGGCGCCAGCCCGGCCCTTCTTCCGCCCCCATGACCGTGATCTCGCCCCATCCATACGGTATCGACTCCGGTCTACGCCGAGGCACTGACGTAAGTGCGCATGTTCGTTCGCCGGTATGAATCAAAATCTGCCCGATCATGCACAGGGCAGGTATCCGCGTCTGAGTTGTATACATCGAAAGCGCAATGGATCGGCCTGGGTCCGTAGACATGCATAAGTGACCAGTTTTGGGAGATTGCTAACTGCCTGAAAGGAAAGCAAACGCCCCAAAGCGTTCGCTCGCGAAGGACGGCTAACGGCCAAGCGGACGCTCGATCCAGGGCTACTTCTTCCGGCCAAAAGCGCTCGACTAGGCCCGGACGCTACTCGTCGAAGTGCTCGGTCGAATGTTTTTTTAGGCCCTGAACCTATTCATTACTCTCCGCGCGGCGATTCCCGCTTGGCCAATGCATCTATTGATTGATTCAGTTATTTATTGCCGGTGACTTTTCTAGTTAAATCTCTCTCCTCCATCTCAGGAAGATGTTGGATTATACCCGACAACACATCAACAATTGCGTAGGCTCTTTGGTGAAAATTAGCAAGTTCGGCCACGGTGAAAGAAGCAAAGCTTTTCTTATATTTACTTCCTTCAGGAATACCACCAGATAGATTTGTACCGAAAATCTCTCCATCACTGCTTCGTGACCAACAGAAATGAGCGAATTTATTTCTAGTCGATCTAAGTGATGTAATCTGACCATTGATATCTAGGATTTTTTTAATCTGATCCTCGCTAATCAACTGATAGCCATATCGATACCTGTGTATATCACATGCCTCTTTGATGGCCTCTTGCCGCTTTGCCCCGGACATATGGTCCGTATAGGTGCGCGCTAAAAAAGCAGGGGTTACCAGAAGCCGAGAAAGTAACATGCCAAGTAAAAACTCAATATTCGACCATTCAACTGTGAGCTTTCCGATAGCCTGAAAGTGTTCATCAGTGAGCTCCGCGTATTGCGATGTATGGTTTAATGGCATAATTCCTACTGCGTCCTAGCTCGTGTTATTTGAATACCAGCGACCTTTATTGTCGCGATAGATTGTCATACAACGTTTTTTTGTTTTTCCGCAAGACATTTTCTAGCTAAGACGTGATCGCGAATAATGCGGCCCTGCTCAGGGAAACGCGACATGCATGACGACAAGCCCCGCTAACCCTATGAAACAGTCCACCGGGCGCTACAAGCCGTAGCCCGCTAGAAATGGACGGTTAAATCTTCCACTCCACAGCCTCCAATCGCCTTTGCCCAACGTAGTATGGACGATTCGTCAAATTCAAGATCAGCGCGACTGCCGCTGTAGTGAACTGCTCTCTGGTGCTAACCTGAACATCGCCGTAGCTCTTCGCCGAAAGCTGAAGCTGCGCGCAGAGGCTCACGACCCTCTCATTCTTAAACGATACCTTAATTTGATGCGCAAACTCGTTGCGCACCTTTCGAATCAACTCGCATTCCCTGTAGTCTATTTCGGATAAAAGGCCCAAGGCAAACGAGGCGGAGATGCGTGCGGAGAAAGTTCCAAGTGGCGCGTTGAAGCCGTCGAGCAGAGCCTTGGTTCCCTTGTTAGGAATGAGGAACGACTCAATGATTCGAGCGAGCTGCTCATCTAGCATCGCGGCAGCAGCCAATGCAGTCCCGCGCTCTGTCTCTTTGTTGAAGTCGGTGAGGAAGTCCATGAAGCCGCTAAGATGCGGATGAGTCTCCAATAGCGGAGGGGAAATATCGTTCATAGCAACTCCTCAGTAGCGCCGAAAAAAGTGGTAGATATCCGGGCGAGTTTTCAGAGCCAAGGCCATCACCGCCAGTGACTGAGTGAGAAGCGCATCGTCTCTTTCAGAGGCCTCAACGAAATCCGCATGACCAGCGCCGCCGTCTTGATACTTCGCGCCGTGAGCGAGGTTATTTCTCGCTCGGCGGAGTGCGAGAAAGAGATCCGCCGTGTTCTTAACAGAACCCATGTCCTTCCATCCCAGCACCCCATTTGCGAGCTTCACTTGCTTTTTGGGCGGGTGGTTTATCAAGACAGGGGCAATTCGCTGGACGACGACTTCACTCAGGAAGTCTGGACCAAGGTCGCGGGCGAACCCATCCCAGTCAGGATCAACCCTGTCATCGTTGCCAATTGCATACGTCCCAGACCGCTTCAGTGCACACTCAAATCTTGAGAAAACGACGAAGAAATCCATAGCCAGCTGAGGCAATTCCGCCTCAAGCGCCTGTTCGACCAAGTTCATATTTCCCCCAGCAAGGTTCGCAATCGCGATAAAGGAAGAGCTGACCAAACTAAGCGCCGCATAAAACCATGCGGGGAACATCAACCCCTCTATTTGGCGCAGAAACTGTTGTAGCACACATCGGTTTAAAGCGGAGATAGGTGCCGCATAAGGTGAACACAGCTCCTGGAAGCCTGAACGTCCGTTCATGGCCGGATTCTGCCTGTCGCCACCTTCCGATTCGGACCGATTGCTTCCTGTTGTCCCGACAGCTGTAAGAGGATCACTGCTTATCATGGATGCGAAGCAAGGTTTTCAGATCGAATACGAGCGGGGGTCAATGCTATTTCGTGAGGTATTCCAATTGGTATTCCAATCAAAATAAAAAACCAATATTAATTATAATAATCAATAATATAAGATACCGACTCAGATTACCCCGGCCCACCAAATACGAAGCAAGCCAAAACCCGCCCAGTGCGGGTTTTGTTGCATCTGGGTTTCGGTAATCCAAAGCTGATACGCCCCCCCCTGTAGGAGCGGGCTTGCCCGCGAAGAGGCCAACCAAACCACCGCAAAAACGGCGGCATGCACTTCACGCAGAGCCTGCGGGAAGGGAGTCAGCATGAATAATGTTCTGTTGATCAATGCCAGCCCCAATGGCCAGGTTTCCCATGCGAACCAGTTGGCACTGGAGTTGGTGCAATCCCTGCGCCAGCGCTATCCGCGGCTCGAACTGGTCGAACGTGACCTGGGCGCGCATCCACTGCCACCGCTCGGTATGGACTACGCCCGCGCCCGCCTGTCACTGGAGCCGCTGTTCAGCAACCTCGTTCGCAGCTCATCAGTAGAACTCGTCCAGCAAACAGTAAAACGCTATCCGTTGCTGATCGGGTTCCACACCATAGGCGTGGAAAAACGGCGCTACCCATGCCTGTCCAAGGTTGCGCTCTATGCTTCGGGCAGCCAGCGCAAGATCTTGGTAAATGTCACTGATGCCTAATCGGCCGCAGTCGATGTAGCCGGTAAAGCGAGTTCCTTCGACCATGAAATTCGGCAGGCAGGCGTCGCCGTGGGTGACCGCAAGATCATAGGTTTCAGGGAGCGTCGACAGCAGCTCTGCGAAAACATCCACAGCGGTCCGACCCAGCCGCTCATCGTCAAAGTCTGCCTCGTCAACGAGCCCGGCACTCACTCGACTCCGGGCGGCGGCTATGCGCTGCTCCAACGGGTGATCAAAGGGACATGCCTCGATTGGCACCTGGTGCAGAGTACGCAGTGCCATTGCCAGGATGCTGATGACTTGGGGTGGAGACAGATCGTTGGCACTGGCCAGATCCTGTCCGGGGACGGCACTCATGAGTAACCAATGTCGACTGTTTTCTGTCGTGGCATCAAGAACGGTTGGCGCAGGCAGGTCGAGCCGGTTCATCCAGCGAAGACGCTCAATCTCTTGCGGCAGCTCACTATGGACGCCAACGGGTTCGGACTTCACAAACAGGTGTTCGCCGCTGATGCAGCGAATGCGAGAAACCTCGGCACCTGACTCGCCGATGGTTTGTCGTTCAATGGGTGCACCACTGGATGTTTGGGACCATTGGGTGGGAATGTACATACTGTTACTTACCCTGTTCCGCCAGATAATTATGAGAGGCCTCATGATCCGCGACTTTCGAAACCTGGACCTGGAACCCGTATTGGACATCTGGCTACGGGCGTCAATCCAGGCGCATCACTTCATCGCTCCCGAATTCTGGCGCAACCAGCTTGATGCCATGCGCGAGGTCTACCTGCCCGGCGCCATGTCCAGAGTATTTGAGGCCGATGGGGTCGTCGCAGGATTTTGCTCTGTGTATGGCGACACGCTTGCGGCGCTTTTCGTATCGCCTGAGCATCAGGGGCACGGCATAGGTACGCAGCTTCTCGCGGACGCCAAGGCCTCCAGGTCAGCGCTACGGCTGACTGTATATTCGGCGAATGCGCCCAGCATCCATTTCTATGAGAGCCAGGGCTTTGTGGTTCTCAATGAACAACGGGATGAGCACACTGGCCACCTTGAGAAGGTGATGCGCTGGGGTGACCTGGTTCAGGACTAGGCACCACTTCTGCCCTTCAACTCAAACGAAAGTCGCTCAGGTCAATCGACACCATCACCCTCTCGCGCAGGGGTTGCCTGTCCTCGCCCCGCAGGTAGGCTCTGCGCCGGGAGGGAAAGCGAAAGCCCTGGGCTTCAACGTACTCGCCCACGTATTGGGCGGCTGCGAAGCCGCCGGCCACGTTGACGTGATAGTCATGTCGACGCAACAGGCCGTCGTCAGCGAAGTAAAAATCCTGGAAACGGCTGTGGCTGGCGATGTGTTCCGGGAACTCGACCCGCAGACCGCGCCAGGCTTCGGGGCCTTCCTGCCAGGGGGTGATTTCAGTGACGTTGAAACCCGCCATCGCCATGAAAAACGGCGTCGTCAGGTAGGTCCACATGGCGTACCCGCTGAAGTACGCACGGTGCAGCGGGTCCCAAGGTGTGTTCATGTCGTGCCCGGCGAATGACTCTCGCGGGTTCGATCGCTCGCGCACGATTTCGCCCTCGGTGGTTTCGATGGCGATGTAGTCGGCCCGGAATGCCGTGCGCCAGTGCGGGTTGCCGAACGGCGTCACGCTGGCGCTTTGCTGGTGCAGGCTGACGGTCATCTCGCGGGGCATCGTGTCTTGCACCACGCCCTTCATCGCCCATAACTCCCCGCCCGTGACGATGGTGGCGTTGAGCGTGGTGAACCCGTTCCAGCGCTCCAGCCCGCCATGGGCGTCGAGTACTTTTTTCAGCAAATCGTTCATGGGTCTTGTCCCTTTCGATGCTGGGCGGAATCAAAAGAATAGGTCACTGGCAGGTCGTGGGCGGATCTATGCTGATGACTTCCCTACAGGCTCGGGCCTCCACTGAACAGAAGCAGTCAGGAATGCAAAACATGAATATGCGGATTCTGGCCCTCCTGGCAGCGATGGTTTGCCTACCAGCACACGCCGCCAGCGAAGTCGACGCCTTCGATGCCGGCAATGGCAGGCCTTTCGACCAGACGCTGGAACTGCAGGGCATTGTTTTTCATGTGACGGATGAGTCGGTCGATGGCGGCCGGGCAATGCGCATCGCTCCCCAAGGGCTGGAAATCGATAATTCAGCCATGACTCACCCCTTGGCCGGCGACATCGCTCGGGCGGAGGTCGGAGACCTTGATCGGGATGGCTCTCCGGAAATTTACGTGTTCGTCAGGTCACCAGGGCGCGGATTGCCCGGCGAACTCGTCGCCTACGCCGCCAACCGTAAAAAATCCCTCAGTGCGATCTATCTGCCACCGGTCAGCGAAGACCCAGAGATCGCCGAGGGGTATCGCGGCGAGGATGAGTTTGCCGTGGTGGAAAACACCTTGGTGCAGCGGTTTGCGCTGTATGACAGTGCGGACGCCTCGGCGGGGCGGACCGGGAAAATGCGCGAGATTCAGTATCGGTTGATGCCTGGGGAGGCGGGATGGATTTTGCAGAGGCAGAAGGTGATGGCGTATTGAGCCATTTTCCGGTTTCGCCTGCCGGGCAACACATGAACTTTTCTTCACCCCGGGTTCAGGCAACTCCCTGTACATTTGCCCTCGCTCATTCAAGAAACTACGGTTTGCCCGCCCTCCCGCGGGCTTTTTTTTGTCTTGCGAAATGTCCTACTTTGAAACAACTCGCGAAGAAAAATCCCACAGGTCTTTCAGGTTGTCGGTCGGAAGGGGGCTTATTAATCTTTTGTCGTCACTGACTACTCAGTGATCGGGTGTGAGAACCCGGCAAGTAATAGCCATGCACTACCAGTATCCGCATAATTGCCGGCAGCTTGTCCGCTGCCTGTAGATGCGTAATGGCGGCTGTGTGCGGGCAGACTTTTGTCTGACCGGGTGGCTATGACCGGATTCTCACCTCGCACATAGCTGCCACCTCTTTGCTGTGTGAGAACGGCAAGTACTGGCACCCACGCAAGAGGTTAATCATCTTGGATAAGCTAACCCCCGATCCCCCCTTCGAAACCACCAAACCCTATCGCCCCAGCCCCTTCTTCACGATCCTCCCCGACATCAAATCCGAAAACCTCCTCGCCCACGCCTGCGAATCACTGGCTTCAGCCAGCGTCATGCTCAATGACTTCGCCACTTACCTTAATGGCCCCCAGCGCAACACCGCGCTGGGGATTGCGCAGATCGTCATGCTGGCGGAACTGGCTGTGAACAGGGCGCTGGATAATGTCGATCCGCAGGGCTAGGAAAGTAGACCGCGTTATCGTTCTTCGCGAGCAAGCCCGCTCCCACATTTAGTCTGTGGCGTATGCAAATTCTGCGGCCACCGAAAGACTATTGTGGGAGCGGGCTTGCTCGCGAAAGCAATTTGCCAGGCAATAAAAAAACAGAACATCTCACTCAAACTGCGGGCTACGCTCAACCCGCAATTTGCGACAATCCTTTTGCAGCACCGGCATCTCCAACCGCGCTCTTCCGTAAAACGCCAGCGCCGTCAGCAAACACGCCAGCCACACGAAGATCCCGGCCCAGAAGGTGTGGGACATGTAGTGCCAGCCCTGCACCACCCGCGTCGTGCCATAGACAAACCCCAGGGCCAGCGAGCCGTACATGATTGCCTTGGAATAGCGCCAGCGGTAACGGCGGGCAACAAAGTACAGCGCCAGCATGGTGAAACCACCGGAGGCATGCCCGCCCGGCCAGCAACGACCGTCACCGGCGACTTTCAACAAATCGAAATTCTCGTACCACTCCTTGTGCTCGATCCTCCCGCCGTACTGGGTGGTCTCGATCGGGCAATACACGCTGGTATGGCCCTTGAGGAAGTGGATGACGCCGGTGCTGATGGAGAACGCAAACACCACGTAGAGGAAATCCCGCCGATGTTTGCTGGCAAAACGTAGTACCGGCGCGACCTTGATCTTTTCCAGGACGGCGATGATCTTCGCGTGTTTTTCCGCCTTCAGGCGCGGCCAGAGAAACGACAGCAAGGCACCGATGATGGCGATCTCGCCGGTCCAGTTCGGAATGATCCGCGCCCATTTGTGGGTGATTTTTTCGAACAGGTGAACATGGTCCAGCGGGAATGTTTGCGTCACCGGGTCATAAAACAGATCGTTGAAGGCGATGTCGATCCGGGTCAGGTCGAACATCAGGAACACCACGACCGCGCAGGCCAGTGGGATACCGAAGTACACCCAGTAAAAACGCGAGCGTGAAGCCGTCAGCATGGTGTGTCCTGGTAACAGAGTGAATTCATTCGGTGGTCACCGAGTGCCAGTCCGAGGCCTCGATGAAACCGAGTATGTGCGGCGGTTGCAGCGCTTGGGCGGTAACGAAAAGCGAGGCGCCGTAACCAAGGGTCGAGATGGGCAACTTGAGATCCTTTTGCAGTTGCGCCATGCATTCGCTATGGGTCACCAGGATCAGGTTGCGCCCGGGGACCTTGTGCGTCAGGGCGTCGCGCAGCATCGTGCCCTTGCAGTTGATCAGCCAGTCGTCGCCAGCGCCGACCGTGTTGAACATGTACCCGCTGGTCTGCGCCGTACGCACCATCGGGCTGTTGTAGATGTCGGCCTTCCCCAGCCCAAGCTGCTCGAACTGCGCGCCGACCGCCACCGCAACGCTGCGCGAACGATCGGTAATGCCATCGTCGCCACTCAGGCAGGGCGCGCTGGAGTGATCGCAACGCTCGACATGGCGCACCAGCACGATCATGTCGCCCCTGGCCCAACCCGCCAACAGCGCCCGCGCGCCCTCCACGTTGCCATGCGCCAGGTCCGGCACGGCGTCAGGCCGTAACAGCAATACCGTCATGGCCAGCGCCAGCATCGCCGTGGCCAGCACCACGAGCGGATTGCGATAACGGGTAAAACGGCTCAGGTCGATCGAGCGGTTTATTCCGAACAGACTCAGTCTCAATTCCACAACAAGCCGCCTCGCAGCCCTTCATCAGGTGCCGTGAGAGTAAAGAGGCGGGCGTCGGCTGCCAGTGAAACCGATGTGAAAAAAAGCTTAAGCCCCTAGCAAAAGCTTGTTACAGCATCCGTCCGACAAAATCCTTTCAGCTCTCGCGATTGCTGCCGATACAGACCTGCAACCCACCTTGCTGGCGCCTAAGAACAACAATCTTCCAGCCAACCGACGATCAAGAAACACCACGTTCCTGGAGGAATTTTGATGAATAGCTGGTTCGGCAACATCAGCGTGAACCTGAAACTGGGCCTGGGCTTTGGCCTGGTCCTGGCCCTGACCTGCGTCCTCGCCCTGACCGGCTGGACCAGCCTGGGCAGCCTGATTGACCGCAGCAACTGGATGAGCGACATCACCCAGCTCAACGCCGGCCTGACCAAACTGCGCGTGGTGCGCCTGCAGTACATGCTGACCAACGGCGACGAAGCCACCGCGCAGAACGTACAGACCACCCTTCAGGCCTTTTCCGATCAGCAGCAGGCGCTGCTGGCGAAGTTCAAGAGCCCGGAAAACCTCAAGCTGCTCAAAGAACAAGGCAGCGTCATCGACGCCTACAAGACGTCCCTGGCCAAGATGCGCGACGCCTACCGTACCGGCAACAGCGCGCGCGACGTCATGGGCAGCAACGCCGAAACGGCGAGCACGCTGATCGACGATCTGAACAACCGCGTGCAACAACTGCCATCGAGTGATCAGCGCTTCGAACAGTTCCAGGCCATCACCGCGGCCAAGCAAGCGTTCCTGCTGGCCCGCTACGAAGTGCGTGGCTACACCGCCACCACCAATGCCGAGACCGAGCAAAAAGCCGTGGCGCAACTGGACGCCGCGATTGCCAGCCTGCAACAGCTCAACGTGCATTTCAGCGACATCCAGCCCCAGGCCCTGCGCCAACTGGAGACCGCGCTGGGCAACTACCGCAGCGCCTTGCAGGCCTATAAAGCGGCGAACAGCGAGGCTGTGCAGGCGCGCAAGGAAATGACCGACGAGGGCGCGGCCATCGTCAGCCTGAGCGAGCAGCTGTATCAGATCCAGCTCGACCGTCGTGACGCTGAAAGCGCCCAGGCGCGTACCCTGCAACTGATCAGCACCCTGCTGGCATTGCTGGTGGGCATTATTGCTGCCGTCATCATTACCCGGCAGATTACCGGTCCCCTGCGCGAGACCCTGGCCGTGGTCGATCGCATCGCCAGCGGCGACCTGTCCCAGGACGTCAGGGTCACGCGTCGCGATGAGCTGGGTGTCTTGCAACAAGGCATTGCGCGCATGGGCGTGACCCTGCGCGACCTGATCAGCGGTATCCGCGACGGCGTCACCCAGATCGCCAGCGCGGCCGAAGAACTGTCGGCCGTGACCGAGCAGACCAGCGCCGGGGTCAACAGCCAGAAAGTCGAGACCGACCAGGTCGCCACCGCCATGCACGAGATGACCGCCACTGTCCAGGAGGTCGCGCGCAATGCCGAGCAAGCCTCCCAGGCCGCCGCTGCGGCGGACGGTGAAGCACGCGCTGGGGACAAGGTTGTCGCTGAAGCCATCACCCAGATCGAACGCCTGGCCAGCGAGGTGGTGCGTTCCACCGAAGCCATGGGCCTGCTGCAACAGGAAAGCGACAAGATCGGCAGCGTCATGGACGTGATCAAGGCCGTGGCCGAACAAACCAACCTGCTGGCGCTCAACGCCGCCATTGAAGCGGCACGCGCCGGTGAAGCCGGACGCGGTTTTGCCGTGGTGGCCGACGAAGTGCGGGGCCTGGCCCAACGCACGCAGAAATCCACCGAGGAAATCGAAGGCCTGGTGGCCGCCCTGCAGAACGGCACCCAGCAAGTGGCGACCGTGATGAACAACAGCCGCACCCTGACCGACAGCAGCGTGGCCCTGACCCGCAAGGCCGGCGCCTCACTGGAAAACATCACCCGCACGGTGTCCAACATCCAGTCGATGAACCAGCAGATCGCGGCCGCGGCCGAACAGCAAAGCGCGGTGGCCGAAGAGATCAGCCGCAGCATCGTCAACGTGCGTGATGTGTCGGAACAGACCGCCGCGGCGAGTGATGAGACGGCGGCGTCCAGTGTTGAGTTGGCGCGGTTGGGGAATCAGTTGCAGATGATGGTCAGCCACTTCCGCGTCTGACGTTCAAGATCAAAAGATCGCAGCCTTCGGCAGCTCCTACAGGGGATCGTAGTTCCATGTAGGAGCTGCCGCAGGCTGCGATCTTTTAGCGGTGCTTGAACCCCGCACGCAAATCCCCTTCCCGCGCCAGGAACCGCCCTTCCCTGCGCCCGTTCGCCTGACCGTCCTGGTAGCTCAATACCCCGTTGACCCACACGCCATCGATGCCTTCGGCCGCCCGTTGCGGATCGTTGAAGTCGGCCACGTCGCGAATGGTCGCCGGGTCGAACAGCACCAGGTCGGCCCAGTGGCCTTCGCGGATCTCGCCCCTTTGCTTCAAGCCGAACCGCGCCGCCGACAAGCCGGTCATCTTGTGCACGGCGGTGTGCAGTGGAAAAAGGCCGACGTCACGGCTGAAATGGCCGAGCACCCGTGGGAAAGCGCCCCACAGGCGTGGATGGGGAAACGGGTCTTCGGGCAGGCCGTCGGAGCCGACCATCGACAGCGGGTGCGCGAGAATCCGTCGTACATCGTTCTCGTCCATCCCGTAGTACACCGCGCCAGCCGGTTGCAGCTGGCGGGCGGCATCGAGCAGGGACAGGTTCCACTCGGCGGCGATGTCCATCAGGTCGCGCCCGCCCATCTGCGGGTGCGGCGTCGACCAGGTGATGGTAATGCGATGGGCATCAGTGACCTGCTTGAGGTCCAGGGTCGAGGAGCTGGCGGCGTACGGGTAGCAATCGCAGCCCACCGGGTGGGTCTTCGCCGCCTGTTCAAGAGACGCCAGCAGTTGCGGGCTGCGCCCCCAGTTACCGGCACCGGCACATTTGAGGTGGGAAATGATCACCGGGGATTTTGCATGACGACCGATCTGGAACGCCTCGTCCATGGCCTCCAGCACCGGTTCGAATTCACTGCGCAGATGGGTGGTGTAGACCGCCCCGAACGCGGTCAGCTCTTCGGTCAGTTGCATGACTTCGTCGGTGGAAGCCGAGAACGCACTGGCGTAGGCAAGACCGGTGGACAAGCCCAGCGCGCCGGCCTCGAGACTGTCGCGCAGTTGCTCGCGCATCGCGGCAATTTCATCCGGCGTGGCGGTGCGGAACAGGTCGTCGAGGTGGTTGCTGCGCAACGCGGTGTGGCCCACCAGCGCGGCGACGTTGAGCGTGGTGTTCGCCGCCTCGACCGCCGCGCGGTAATCGCTGAACTTCGGATAAACAAAGGCCGCCGCGCTGCCGAGCAGGTTCATCGGGTCCGGTGGATCGCCGCGCAGGCTCACCGGCGACGCGCTGATCCCGCAATTGCCAACGATCACCGTGGTCACGCCCTGGCTGAGCTTGGGCAGCATCTGCGGCTGACGGATCACCACCGTGTCGTCGTGGGTGTGCACATCGATGAAGCCGGGCGCCAGCACGCGGCCGGCGGCGTCGATCTCATCGCTGGCACGGGCATCCTGCAAGTCGCCGATGCGCTCGATACGTCCGTTCAGGATCGCCACGTCGGCCAGGTAGCCAGGACTGTTGCTGCCGTCGATGACCAGGGCATTGCGAATCAGCGTGTCGTACATCATGTCAGTCTCCCAGCGGCAGGTGATCGTCGCCGCCGCGGTAATCGTCCAGGGCGAGTTTGATCCGCCGCAGGCGTTCTTGATTGTCTTGAGGATTGGCCAGTGCCAGCTCGGTGGCAAGCACATCGATGGCGAGCAACATGCCGTAGCGTGCCGCCGTCGGTTTGTAGATGAACGAGGTCTCGGCGCTTTGCAGCGGCAGCACGATGTCGGCCAGTTGCGCCAGCGGCGAATCTCCTCGGGTGATGGCCAGGATGCGCGCACCGTAGTTGCGGGCCAGTTCCACGGTTTCCAGCAGTTCGGGGGTGATGCCCGTCAGCGAACAGACGATGACCACCTGATCAGGACTGAGGCTGGCCGCCGTGATGCGCATCATCACCGCGTCGTGGCAGACCGCGATCGGGTAGCCAAGGCGCACCAGGCGCACCTGCAACTCATCGCTGCACAAGGTCGAGCAGCCACCCATGCCGAAAGCGTGAATCATCCGCGCCTTGCTCAGCAGTTTCACTGCATCGGCGAACCGCGACTCGTCAAAAGCCGACAGGTGCTGGCGCAGGGTCGACTCGATGTCGCCGACGATCTGCCCGTAGAACGCCGACTGCTCCGGCGTGCCCGCCGGGTCGAGGAAACGGCTGCCGACGCCACTGGCTTGGGCCAGTTGCAAGCGCAGGTCGCGCAAATCCTTGCAGCCGACCGTGCGGGCGAAACGCGACAGCGTGGCGGTGCTGACTTCTGCGCGCAGCGCCAGCTCATCGAGGCTGGCGGAGGCGGCAAAGCCCACATCGTCGAGCATCAGGCGGGCGATGCGTCCTTCGCCGGCGCTGAAGGAATCCTGGCGGGCGCGGATCTGGTAGAGGATGTCCATGGCAGGCGGCTCCGGCTAAATCAGGTAGGAAAGGCCCACGGTCAGGCCGAAGGCGACGAGCGAGATCAGGGTCTCCAGCACCGTCCAGGTCTTGAAGGTCTGGGTGACCGTCATATTGAAGTATTCCTTGATCAGCCAGAAGCCGCCGTCGTTGACGTGGGAAAAAATCACCGACCCCGCCCCCGTCGCCAGCACCAGCAACTCCGGATGCGGATAACCCATGGCGATGGCGACGGGTGCGACCACGCCCGAGGCGGTGGTCATGGCCACGGTGGCAGAACCGGTGGCGATGCGCATCAACGCCGCGAACAACCAACCCATCAGCAACGGCGACAGGTGAAATTCGTGGGCCAGGCCGACGATCTGGTCGGTCACGCCGGCGTCCACCAGGATCCGGTTCAGACCGCCGCCGGCGCCCACCAGCAAGGTGATGCTGGCGGTCGGCGCCAGGCATTCGTTGGTGAACTTGAGGATCGACTCGCGATTGAAACCCTGGGCCAGGCCGAGGGTCCAGAAGCTCAGCAAGGTCGCCAGCAGCAGCGCGATGACCGAGTTGCCGATGAACAGCAGGAACTGGTTGAGGCCGCTGCCCGGGGTGGAAATCAGGTTGGCCCAGCCGCCGATCAGCATCAGCACCACCGGCAACAGGATGGTCGCCATGGTCAGGCCGAAACTCGGCAGGCTGTCGCGCGGCTCACGCTCGAGGAACTGCCGTTCCAGCGGGTTTTCCGCCGGCAGCTGGATGCGCGGTACGATGAATTTGGCATACAGGGGGCCGGCGATGATCGCGGTCGGAATGCCGATCGCAATCGCATAGAGCAAGGTCTGCCCCACCGACGCCTGGTACACCTGCACCGCCAGCATCGCCGCCGGGTGCGGTGGCACCAGCGCATGCACCACCGACAGGCCGGCGACCATCGGCAGGCCGACCATCAGGATCGACACGCCGACCCGCCGCGCCACGGTGAAGGCAATCGGCACCAGCAGCACGAAACCGACCTCGAAGAACAACGGCAGCCCCACCAGGAAGGCGATGCAGACCATCGCCCAATGTGCGTTCTTCTCGCCGAAACGGTCAATCAGGGTGCGCGCCACCTGCTCGGCGCCGCCGGACTCGGCCATCATCTTGCCGAGCATGGTGCCCAGCGCCACCACCAGCGCGATATGCCCCAGGGTCTTGCCGACACCCGCCTCATAGGCCCCGACCACGCCGGACGGCGGCATGCCCGCCACCAGCGCCAGGCCGATGGAAATCAGGGTGATGACAATGAACGGATTGAGCCGGTAGCGGGCGATCAGCACGATCAGCGCGATGATGGCGACAGCGGCATACACCAGCAGCCAATAGCCGAAGGACGGGGTCATGCGGTACTCCTCGAGAGGGTCACGTCGAAAGTTTTGTGAAACTCTTAAAACATTTCGAGGAGTAACTTTCAAACGAGGTGAAAGTAATTTTCGTGCAGAGGTAAGGGATGTCGCTCAGGGATATGCCGTGTCGCAAATAATGAAAATCAGGCAGGCGGATTTTCATCACGCCTGCGCTGGTCGGTCTCAGTCGTGTTGCACCCGGGCACGTTTGAGCAGTTTCTTGCAGCGCTCGGACAGGCCCAGCACCCGCAGGTGTTTGCCGGCCTTGCTGTAGCGCTCGCGCAGGGTGTCGAGCGCGGCAATGGCCGAGTAATCGACGAAGCTCAAGTGGCGGCAATCGAGGGTCACTTGCGCCGGGTCGTTGGCCGGATCGAATTGATTGAGGAAAGGGGTGGTCGAGGCGAAGAACAGCGTGCCATGGACGCGGTAAAGCTTGCTGCCATCGTTTTCCAGGTGACTGTCGGCGTACAGCTGCCGGGCCTGCTGCCAGGCGAAATTGAGCGCCGCGATGATGATGCCGCACAACACCGCCGTGGCCAGGTCGGTGAACACCGTGATCACTGTCACCGCGATAATCACCAGTACATCGTTCATCGGCACCTTGTTCAGCACCCGCAGCGAAGCCCAGGCGAAGGTCTGCTGCGAGACCACGAACATCACCCCGACCAACGCCGCCAACGGAATACGCTCGATCAGCGGCGACAGGAACAGGATGAACAGCAGTATCGACACCCCGGCGACCACACCGGACAGCCGACCGCGGCCCCCGGAGCTCAGATTGATCACGGTCTGGCCGATCATCGCGCAACCGCCCATGCCGCCGAACAGACCGGACACCACGTTGGCCGCGCCCAGCGCCACGCATTCGCGATCGGGGTAGCCGCGACTCTCGGTGATTTCGTCGGTGAGGTTCAGGGTCAGCAACGTTTCCAGCAGGCCGACCATCGCCATCAGGATCGCGTAGGGCGCAATGATGCGCAGGGTTTCCAGGTTCCAGGGAATGTCTGGCAAAGCGAATGTCGGCAAGCCACCGGCGATGTGTGCCATGTCACCCAGGGTGCGGGTTGGCAGGCCGAGGAAGTAGACAGCCAGTCCTACCCCGAGGATCGCCACCAGCGCGGGCGGCACTGCGCGGGTCAGGCGTGGCAGCACATAGACGATCGCCATCGTCACCGCCACCAGGCCGATCATGTAGTACAACGGCGTACCGCTCAGCCAGGTCTCGCCACTCTTGAAGTGCTCCAGTTGCGCCAGGGCAATGATGATCGCCAGGCCGTTGACGAAACCGAGCATCACCGGATGCGGCACCATGCGCACCAGCTTGCCCAGCCGCAGCAGGCCGAACGCCGCCATGATCAAACCGCCCAGCAGCACCGTCGCCAGCAGGTACTGCACACCCTGCTGCACCACCAGCGCGACGATCACCACCGCCATCGACCCGGCAGCACCGGAGACCATGCCTGGCCGGCCACCGAACAGCGCGGTCAGGGTGCAAATGATGAACGCACCATACAGGCCCATCAGCGGATTGAGATGCGCCACCAGCGCGAAGGCAATGCATTCGGGCAACAGGGCGAAAGACGTCGTGAGCCCGGCCAGGGCATCGGCGCGTAGATGTTTTGGTTTCATGGGGGACCGCATGCAGGGAGTAGCAAGAAAGAGTGTGCGGATGTTACGGAATCGAGGGCGTTCCGGCCAGTTTATGCAACTTCAGAAACGCCTTCGCGAGCAAGCCCGCTCCCACATTAGACCGCGTCCGTCTGGACAATGCGGTCAAGTGTGGGAGCGGGCTTGCTCGCGAAGCAGCAACTCGGTCTAAAGCGAACTCACACCATCTCGTTACGAATCCACTCCAGCACCGACGTACGCTTCGGCACCCAGCCCAATATCTCCCGCGCACGGGTACCGCGAACCCGGCTGTTGGAGCCCAGGCCATAGTTGGCCATTTCATAACCCCACTCGGCTTCGGCGTCCTTCAGTGGCCAGTCTTGCGGCTGGCCCAGGTTCAACGCCTCGGCGATCGCCGTGGTCATGTCGATGAACGATGCTTCACCGCTTTCGACGAAGTAGAAAGTGCCAGGGACGTTTTTAGTCAGCGCCAACAGGTACAGCGCCACCACGTCTTCAATGTGCACGTTGGACCAGATGTTCTGCCCGGTGCCGACATGGTGGACCACGCCGCTTTTGCGCGCCTGTTTCAGCAACCGCGGCAACTGCACGCTGTCGCGATTGACGCCGAGGCTGTGGCCGTAGATCAGGGTGTTGCAGATGACGGCCGAGTTCACGCCATCCTTGGCCGCGGCGAGGATCAGGTTGTCGATGGCCACCCGCGCGGCCTTGTCCACAGTGGGTTCAGGCAACTTGTCTTCCTGGTAGACAACGTCGCTGGACTTGCCGCCCGAGGCGTCGCCGACGATGCTCGAACCGCTGGTGTGCAGGAACACTTTGTTGGAGCCGCGCAAGGCATCGAGCAAGGCTTCGACTGCACCGCGATGGTCGCTGCTGGCGGCGTTGATCACAGCGTCGGCGGCCCGGGCCTGTTCCGCCAACAGTGCGCTGTCATCCAGCGTACCGATGACTGGCGTGATGCCCAGCGCGTTCATTTCATCCGCCTGTTCGGCGTTGCGCACCAGGCCGGTAACCTTGTGACCGGCCTTGATCAGGCCGGTGGCGATGGAGCCGCCGATAAAACCGGCAGCGCCGGTAACGAATACGTTCATGGAGAAACTCCCTGCGTGGATAAGTGATGCAACGAGTATCCAGCAGCGATCCCTGGCGAAAAATCCCCGCTGACCCAATTCACTCTTGCGCTGCAATCACGAATCAGCCGCTGAAATCCGTGGACGCGTACACCGCCAGTTTGCTCTGGATGAAGTCGAGGAAACACTGGATGCGCAAGGCCAACTGCGAGTTTCGGTAGTACACCGCGTTGATCGGCTGGCGATAACCACTGTTGAATTCGGCGAGCAACACCTTCAACCGTCCGGCACGAATGTCCTCGATGGTCATGTAGTGCGACAGGCTGGCGATGCCCTGGCCTTCCAGCGCCAGGTGGCGGAGGGTTTCGCCGCTGGAAGCGCTGAGCGACGCCTGGATCGGCCAGCGATCGCCGTGCACGTAGCGCAGCGGCCATTGGTTGAGGCCTTCGTTCTGGGTGAAGCCCAGCAGGGTGTGTTCGGCCAGATCCGCCACGGCGGTCGGGGTGCCGTGTTTTTCCAGATACGCCGGGCTGGCGACGATGTGTATCGGACTGCATCCCAGGGAGCGTGCGTGCAGGGTCGAGTCGGCCAGGGTGCCGATGCGGATGGCGATGTCGGTGCTTTGCTCGAGCAGGTCGATGATCAGGTCGTTGCTGTTGAGCTCGAGCTGGATGTCCGGATAGAGCCGGCGGAATTCATCGAGGTAGGGCACGATGGCGTGCAGCATGAATGGCGACGCGGCGTTGATGCGCAAGCGCCCGGACGGGGTTTGCTGGCGTGAGGACAAGCGCTCCTCGAGTTCGTCCATCTGATCGAGAATCAGCTTGGCGTGTTCGAAGAAGTACTTGCCCTCCTCGGTCAGGTCCATGCGTCGCGTGGTGCGGTTGATCAGCGTGGTATCGAGCTTGGCCTCGAGCCGCGACAGCGTGCGGCTGACCGCCGACGGCGTTTGCCCGACCTGCTCGGCCGCCGCGGAAATCGACCCGCACTCGATCACGCAGACGAAAATCTGCAATTCATCGGATCTGGCTTTCACGAGTGTCCTCTTTGACGAAAATCGCTAAAAGATCGCAGCCTTCGGCAGCTCCTACAAGGTATTGCGTACACCTGTAGGAGCTGCCGAAGGCTGCGATCTTTTAGCCGCTGAGACCGATAGTAGCCGAGCGTTACGCCTTAAGGCCAAACACCTCTTTCAAATGCTGCTCATAACGCGCCACATCGGCTTCGATGTTCGGACGTTTCATCACGTCCACGCAGAGGAAGGTCGGCAAAGCGGTCATGCCGAGGAATTCGTTGGCCTTGTGGAACGGGAAGTACACCGCGTCCACGCCCTTGGCCTCGAAGAAGTCGGTCGGGTCGTCGAAGGCTTGCTGCGGCGCGTTCCACGTCAGCGACAGCATGTACTGCTTGCCGTGGATCAGGCCGCCACTGCCGTATTTCTGCGAGGCGTCGGAACGGGTGCGGCCGTCGCTGGCGTAGAGGCTACCGTGACCTTCGGTGAAGACTTCGTCGATGTACTTCTTCACGGTCCATGGCGCGCCCATCCACCAGCCGGGCATCTGGTAGATGATCACGTCGGCCCAGAGGAATTTGGCGACTTCTTCGGCGACGTCGTAACCCTCGTCGATAAATGTGGCTTTGACATCTACCCCACCGCGATCCAGCACGCTCAGCGCGGCTTCATGCAAGGTGGTGTTGTAGCGGCCATCGGAGTGGGCGAATTGTTTGCCGCCATTGAGCAACAGGACTTTTTTCATGGGAGGTCTCGGGAAGGGTCAGGAGTCGGATGGCGGCAGAATAAAGACCTGGCTCGCGCGGAGTAAGCGGCCATTGTGCAAAATTCATTTGACCCACACGCAAGAATCAATCGGTGATTGTTGCCTTAGACTAGGGCCGATTCTGAAATGAGGAGTGTTTTCTGATGAGTGAAATGCAAGGTTTCATCCTGCACGCCAAGACCCGCCCGGAAAAATCCGACGCCTTCGAAGCGTTTTTCAGCGGCTATGTGGAAGCCAGTCGCGCCGAGCCCGGCTGCATCGAGTACCACATGCTGCGCGACAAGCAGGACCCGACCCTGTTTATCTTCTACGAGATCTGGCAGTCCCAGGCACACCTCGACGTGCACTCGAACCTGCCGCACATGAAACAGTTTCTCGAACAGCGCGATGAATACCTGGAGCGGGATTTCGAGATCCGCGCCATTGACATGCTCAGCCCGTCATCCGCTAGCCGCTGATCAACAAATGGCCGCCAAGCAAGCCGAGGCCAATGAAGAACACACGCTTGAACAACACGGCGCTGATCCGCTGGCGCAGCCACTGCCCCAGCCACATGCCGAGCACCGCAGGGATCAGCGCCAACAACGATGCACTCAACTCGCCACCGCCGAGAGCGCCGCGCCATAGCAGGCCGGCGGCGAGGGCCAGGGTGGAGACGGTGAACGACAGGCCCAGCGCCTGCACCAGTTCATCCTTGCTCAAGCCCAGCGCCTGCAGGTACGGCACCGCCGGAATCACGAAAACGCCGGTGGCCGAGGTGATAACCCCCGTCAGCACGCCGCACAGCGGACCCAGCCAACGCTCATTGCGGACGCCTACACGCAAGGTCGGCAGGAACAACCCGCTCAGCGCATAGAGCAACAACGCCGCCCCCAATCCGCGCACCACCCAGTGGCCGCCAGCCATGCCGATCCACAGCGTGCCCGCGCCGGTGCCGATGAAAATGGCCAGCAGCATCGGCCACAGCCGCTTGATCAAGCCGTGCAGATGGCCGCCGAAGGCCAGTTGCCAGACGTTGGTCAGGGTCGCGGGAATGATCAACAGCGCGGCAGCCTGTGATGGGGCCATAGCCAGACCGAGCAAGCCCATGGCGATGGTTGGCAGGCCAAGACCGATGACCCCTTTGATCATACCGGCCAGCAGGAAGGTGGCAATGACCAGCAATGACAGGGTAAATCCGAGATTTTGGTAGAACGAGGCGAGTGTGTTCATGGGGCTATCCTGAGCCTGGATTGGCCGGATGAAAATCTGCCATATACTGAGGGTGCCTCTTGTTTTGACAGAGGCTGGAGCATTTTTTGTGGCTAATGACGCCTTCGCGGGCAAGCCCGCTCCTACAGGTTTCACGCATGCCCTTGTAGGAGCGGGCTTGCCCGCGAAGGGGCCCTTCCAGACGACACATATCAAAAGGCTGACGATGCACTTCGACCTGACCGACCTGCGCCTCTACCTGAGCATTCTCGACAGCGGCAACATCACCGCCGGCGCCGCGCGCAGCCATCTGTCACTGGCCGCCGCGAGCGCACGAATCCGCGCGATGGAAGCATCACTCGGTACTGAGTTCCTGGAGCGCGGCCGTCGCGGCGTAACCCCTACGCCTGCCGGCAAAGCCCTCGCCCAGCACGCCCGTGTCCTGCTGCAACAGGCCGAACGCATGCAGCAGGACCTGGCTGACTATGCCAAGGGTGTCAAAGGCCAGGTGCGCTTGTTGTGCAACACCACGGCGATCACCGAATACCTGCCGGAGCTGCTCGCCGACTTCCTGCGCGAGCACCCCAACCTCGACATCGACCTGCAGGAATTGCCCAGCACGCGCATCACCCACGCCTTGCGCCAGGGTGCGGCCGACCTGGGCATCATCTCCGACGCGGTAGACACCCACTCGCTCGAAACCCTGCCCTTTCGCAACGATCCGCTGGTGCTGATCATGCCGCCCGGGCATCCCTTGGCAGGCGGCGAACCGCCGAATTTCAGTGATACGTTGCAGTTCGATTACGTGGGACTCACTGCCAACAGCGCACTTGCGGTGTACCTCGAAGAACAGGCGTTGCACGCGGGCATGCGCATGCAGATCCGTATCCGCGCGGAGGGTTTCGATGGCGTGATGCGCATGGTCGCTCGCGGCGCGGGGTTGGCGATCGTACCCTTGGCGGCAGTCGAACGCTGGCCGGGGATCGCCCCTTTCAACTGCATCGCCCTGCAGGAAGCCTGGGCCCGGCGCACCCTGCAGCTCTGCGCCCGGGATTTCGCCACACTGCCCGGTTATGCCAAGGCCTTGCTGCATGCCTTGACTCTCCCCTGAGGGGCAGAGTCTACCCTCGAGGTTTTCATCTTCGAGGACAGCGGTTATGGGCAAACGAATCCTGGTGATCCTGGGGCATCCGTCGAGCAACAGTTTTTGCGCGGCCATCGCCGAGCGCTACACGCAATCGGCGTTGCGGGCCGGGCATGACGTGCGCCAGCTGTCACTCGGAAAAATAGACTTCGACCCCATCTTGCGCGAAGGCTATCAACAGATTCAGCCACTGGAAGCGGACTTGCGCCAGGCCCAGGCAGACATCCTGTGGGCCGAACATCTGACGTTGGTCTATCCGATCTGGTGGGGCGGGATTCCGGCCTTGCTCAAGGGCTTTTTCGATCGGGTGTTCCTGCCCGGCTTCGCCTTCAAGTACCGCGAAGGCAAGGCCTTTCCCGACAAACTGCTGCTCGGGCGCAGCGCCCATTTGCTGGTGACCATGGATACACCGCCCTGGTACTACCGCTGGATACATCGCATGCCCGGGCTGCACCAGATACGCAAGACCACCCTGCAATTTTGCGGAATCAAGCCAACCGCAACCCTCACGTTCGGGCCCGTTCTCGGGGCCAGCGCAGCGCGACGACAGACATGGCTCGAACAGGTGCAGGCTATCGCCGCCCATTGAATGTCCCGGATAATGCCCGGGCCCTTCGGGGGCATTCGAGGCACTAAAAAGGGATTTTCATGTACATCGGTCAAGTCGCGCGACTCTCGGGAAGCACCGTCAAGAGTATCCGTCACTATGAAGCCATCGGCTTGATACCCCCGGTGCAGCGCCAGGGCAAATACCGCACCTACTCCCGGCAACACGTCGAGCTGCTGATGTTCATCAAGTGCGCCCAACAGCTGGGCTTCAAGCTCAAGGAAATGCAAGTGTTGCTGGAACAACACCGGGGCGAGGCCTTTCCATGGGAACGTGCACGAGTGGCCATCGCGCAGAAAAAGCGCGAGCTGATGAACGACATCGACGCCCTCCAACAACGTCACCGCGCGCTGGAGACCTTCGAGGCAAGCCTGCAGGAGGCTCAGGACCAGTGCCAGCTCGACAGTCTTTGATAACCATCGGCCGGCAGCGGCATTTCCCGACTAAACCTTGGGCACTGGACTCAGTTCCCCGGCAGCCCTGGGCTTCCTGAAAAACACGCCATAGACCACCGTCAGCAGCACCAGGAACGGCACACCGAACACCAGGGTCATCTTGAAGGCCTCGGTGAAGTAGGTAGTGATCATCACCGCACCCATCAGCACCAAGCCCAACAACGTGCTGTAGGGGAACAGGCGCATGCGAAACGACAGTTTTCGCTCGCCGTGGCGCTGGTGATAACGACGGAAACAATAGTGGGTCAGGAAGATCATGAACCAGGTGAAGATGGCGCCGAACATCGAGATCGCCATCATCAAGGTGAACGAACTTTCCGGGTACAGGATGTTGAGCAACGTCGCCAGGGCAATGCCCGAGCTCGACAGCAACAGGGCGTTCAGCGGAATCCCGGTCTTGCTCAGTTTGCCCATGGACTTGGGTGCGTAGCCGCCACGGGACAGGCTGAACATCATGCGCGTGGTGATGTACAACTGACTGTTCATCGCCGACAGCGCGGCGATCAGGATCACGAAATTCATCACCCCGGTGGCGCCGGGAATGCCGATGGCCTGCATCACCGTGACGAACGGGCTCTGGGCATGACCGGCCTGGACCCACGGCACGATCGCCAGCATCAGGGCGAGGGTCAGGAGGTAGAACACCACCAGGCGCACGATAGTCGCGCGAAAGGCTTTCTTCACCGCTTGCTCCGGGTCCTGCGCCTCACCGGCAGCCACCGCGATCATCTCAACGCTCAGGTAGCTGAAGATCGACACGATCACCGCGACCCACATGCCTTGCAGGCCATTGGGGAAAAAGCCGCCGTGGGCGGTGTAGTTGTGCACGCCGTATTCCGGGTTGCCGGAACCGAACACCACGTACACCGCGAGGATGATGAAGCCGACAATCGCGCCGATCTTGATGGTCGAGAACCAGTACTCGAAGGTACCGAATGTCTTCACGCTAATGGCGTTGAGCACGATCAGCACACTGGAGAACGAGACGATCCACACCCACTCCGGCACGTTGGCAAACCAGTACTTCATGTACATCGCCACCGCCGTCACTTCCGTGCCGACCGCCAGCACGATCGCCGCCCAATAGGCATAGCGCACCAGGAACCCGGCCAGCGGGCTGACATAGAATTCGGCGTAGGCGCCGAACGAGCCGGAGGTCGAATGGGCCACGGTCATTTCCGCCAGGCAGCCCATCAACAGCAGCGTGATGATCGCGCCGATGGCGTAGCTGAGCAGCACGCTCGGCCCGGCATACCCGATCGCGTAGGCACTGCCCATGAACAATCCGGTGCCGATCGCACCGCCAATGGCGATCATGCTCATCTGCCCGGACGTCAGCTGACGCCGCAGGCCCTGCTCACGGTTGGATATCGTTTCAAAACCGGTGTTATCGGTCATTTTTATGTCCTCTGAATATTGTCTTTCTTGAAGAGCACGTCTTGGTTTTTACCGGTGGGGATCAGCCACGCACAGCAGGAGAGGGATCAGAAAATACTCAGTGGATATTCGATGATGATGCGCACTTCGTTGTTGTCCGTGGTATCGGCCCTCGCCACTTGCGCAGTCGAGCGCACACTGGCCTGGCGCACCCGCAGCGACAGGTCCCTGGCCTTGCCCGACTGCACGACGTAGCGCGCTTCGATGTCGCGCTCCCAGCGCTTGCCGTCATCGCCGTAGCGTCCATAAGCGCCGTTGGGGCCACCGTCGTAATGGCTGTCGTCGATATGATCGCCACTGACGTAACGCGACATGAAGCTCAGGCCAGGCACGCCAAACGGCGCCATGTCCAGGTCATAACGCAGTTGCCATGAGCGTTCGTTGGGGGCGTTGAAATCGAGCACCTGCACCGAGTTGGAGAGGAAAATCGAAGTGCCCGGCTGCTGGTCGAAACCCAGGTAATCGAACGGCTCATTGCCATCGACCTGTTGATACGCCAGGGTCAATCGATGGGCGCCGAACTTGTACCCGCTGGCCAGCGACCAGGTGGTGTTGTCGATCCTGCCGGCCAGGCTCTGGCCGTCGTCGTTGGTGCGATAAATATTGAAATCCAGGTTCAGCGACTGGCCTTCACCCAGGGCAAAGGTGTAGTTGCCGTTGGCGTAGTACTGCCGCCAGATGTCGGTGAATTGCGAACCGTACAGGCTGACGCTCAGTTGATCGCTCAGGGCGTAGCTGCCGCCCAGATAATCGACGCTGCGGGTTTCCACGCCAGCGTACAGCGCTTTCAGCGCGCCATCGGCGTTGGTCGAATTGCTGTCGTTGCCGGCGGTGAAATGACCGATGTCCAGTTGCAGGGCCTTGAGCTCATTGCTGGTCAGCTGGAAGCCGGTGGCCACGCTGGTAAACAGGCGCGCATTGCCGGTGCCGAACACCGGGTTGAGCGGTGTCAGGTTGCCGTACTTGAGTTCGGTGCGGGATATCCGCGCCTTCACCGCGCCACCCGCTTCGGAGTACTCATCCTCGGGATGGCCATTGGAATCGACCGGCAGCAAACCCGTGCCCGTGCGTCCCTTGCCACTGTCGAGCTTGATGCCCAGTTGCGCGTAGGCATCGACCCCGAACCCCACCGTGCCCTGGGTGTAGCCGGAGCGGTAATCGAGCATGATCCCGTGGGCCCATTCATCCCGGTAATTCTGACCACCTGGGTTGTTGAGGTTGTTGCGGTAGAAATAGAAGTTACGGTTGGTCAGGGTCAGGCTGCTGTCTTCGACGAATCCATTGCCGGCGGCGGCGTAGGCCATTTGCCCGAGGCAACTGCCGAGGGCGAGCGACAAGGCGGGCCAGGGGGAGAGTCTCATTCTGCGTGTTCCTTGTTATTGTGATTGCACAGAACTGTTTATCGAGGACGACCGAAGCCCTGCTGCCAGGAAACCCGGCAACAGGGGTGAATATCGGCGGTATCAGGTGACGCTGTGGCGAACCTGGAATTGCGCTTGCGCCCAGGTTTTTTGATCGAGAATTTCGCCGAGGATCTGCACCGCGTCCCAGACCTCGGTGAAGGTCGTGTACAGCGGGGTGAAACCGAAGCGCATGATGCGCGGCTCGCGGTAATCACCGATGACGCCCCGCTCGATCAGGGCCTGGATCACCGCATAACCTTCAGGGTGTTCGAAGCTGACGTGACTGCCGCGCTTGGCGTGCTCACGGGGCGTGATCAACTTCAGTTCGTGTGCCGCGCAACGCTGCTCGACCAGTTCGATGAACAGGTCCGTCAGGGCCAGGGATTTGCGACGCAGGCTGGCCATGTCGGTCTGGGCGAACACGTCCAGGCCGCACTCGACCATCGCCAACGAAGTGATCGGCTGGGTGCCGCACAGGTAGCGGGCGATGCCGCTGCTTGGCTCGTAGCGCGACTCCATGGCGAACTGCCGCGAATGACCGAACCAACCCGACAGCGGCTGCGCCACCAGATCGCACAACTGCGGATTGACCCAGACAAACGCTTGCGAACCCGGACCGCCATTGAGGTACTTATAGGTGCAGCCGATGGCGTAGTCGGCGCCCGCCTGATGCAGGTCGACCGGCACCGCGCCGGCGGAATGCGCCAGGTCCCAGATGGCCAGCGCCCCACACTCGTGGGCCAGCGTGGTCAGGGCCTGCATGTCGTGCATATAGCCGGTCTTGTAATTGACGTGGGTGAGCATCACCACCGCCGTATCCTGGTCGATCGCTTGCGGCAGCTCTTCAGGGCTGTCGACCAGGCGCAGGGTGTAACCCTGCTGCAGCATGTCGGCCAGGCCTTCGGCGATGTACAGGTCGGTGGGGAAGTTACTGCTTTCGGTGACAATTACCCGTCGCGTCGGCGACCTTGTGGCCTGCACACGCAGCGCGGCACTGAGCACCTTGAACAGGTTGATCGAGGTCGTGTCGGTCACCACCACTTCACCGTCTCGGGCGCCGATCAGCCCGGCCAGGCGATTGCCCAGACGCTCGGAAAGGTCGCGCCAACCGGCACTGTTCCAGCTGCGGATCAGGCCATTGCCCCACTCCTGGGCAATCACCTCCTGAGCCCGCGCCAATGCCGCGACCGGCCGTGCGCCCAGGGAATTGCCATCGAGATAAATCACACCGTCGGGTAGCGCAAACTGCTGGCGTAGCGGCGCGAGAGTGTCCTGGGCATCGAGCGTCAGGCAATCGTTTCTTGTTGTCATCGGGTGTCCTGTTCTTTGAAGGTCGTCGCGTTTTTCCGGGCGTTGTCTGGCCCTTTTCTGTGGAGAGATAATGAACGATGCTTTGCAGAATTTTCGTGCAAAGTAAGCGGCCATAGGGTAGTTGTTTCGCATAAAATTCGAATACAACTCCTATAAACGCGGATTTACACCAGCCATGAATCTCGACTCGACAGACCTGCGAATACTCCATCAACTGCAACAGGATGGCCGTATCAGCAACCAGGAACTGGCAGAGAAAGTCGCCCTGTCGCCGTCGGCCTGCCTGCGCCGGTTGCGCCTGCTGGAAAGCGAGGGAGTCATCAGCGGTTATCGCGCCGTGCTGAATGCCGAGCGGCTGGGGATCGAACTGGAAGCCATCGTCCATGTGTCGTTGCGACAGGACGTCGAGGACTGGCACGAGACCTTTATCAAGAAGGTCCAGTCGTGGCCGGAAGTGGTCACCGCGTACGTGATCACGGGCGCGAGCAACTATGTGCTGCGGGTCCAGGCGCGCAACCTCAAGCACTTCTCCGATTTCATCGTCAACCACTTGAACCGCACGGCGGGGGTCACCGATATCCGCTCGGAAATCGTCCTGCAGAAAATCAAGGAGCGCGAAGCGTTGCTGGACCTGGTGGTGCGCAAGTAAGGGAGCAACGCACTGCTAAACCTGTGGGAGCGGGCTTGCTCGCGAAGAGGAAGTGTCAGATGACATCAATGTTCACTGGACCACCGCATTCGCGAGCAAGCCCGCTCACACAGGGTTCGCTCAGAAACCGCGCATGCGCCGGGCTTCATTGCGCTGCAAGGTCATGCTCGGGGACTCGTCGAACAGCTTGCGGTACTCGGCGGAAAAACGCCCCAGGTGGGTGAACCCCCAGCCCATGGCGATCGCGGAAATATTGCGCGCCGAGCCGTGCTCGAGAATCTCCTGGCGCACGCCGTTCAGCCGGTATTTCTTCAGGTAGACCATCGGCGACAGCGCGAAGTACTTCTTGAACGCCTCGAACAGCTTGAAGCGCGAAACCCCGGCGGCGAGCTCGATGTCCTCCAGGTGCAGGGCCTCGCGAGCATTGTCGTGAATGTATTGCCGCGCCCGGATCAGGTAGTGCGGCAACTTCACGCCCAGCACCTCGCGCAACTCTTCTGAGTAGTTGTTCGGCTGGGCGAGGATCAGGCCTTTGATCAGCGAGCTCTCAATGTCCCGGGTAAAGGCCACCTGCTCGTAGAGTTCGCTGCTGCGTTCCAGCTCGGCGATGAAATAGCGCGCCATGCGCCACCACGAAGCCGACGCGCCGTCGACCGCATCCATCACCGGTTCGAAGCGCAAGGGTTCATCCAGCGGTCGCTGCAGCAAGCCTTGCAGGGATTCACTCATGGCAACGCGGGTGATCACCACCTGGACCTTGCGGCAATCGCCGGAGATCGCCAGCAGCTGGTTTTCATTCGGCGAAATGATCACACCCTGGTCGCGGTCGGACTTCACCACGCTGCCGTTCTTGCTCAACTCCTGCTCGCCCACCAGGGGCAGGCTCAGGCTGTAGCTGCTGAAGTGCTCGGCGTCTTCGATATCGATGGTGACATCGGTGCCGTATTCGATGGTGCCCAGGGTCGTGGCCATCGACTTGAACATGTTGGCGCTGTGGTGGAAGCGGATCCGCTCGGGCGTCGTGCTCACGAGTCGATGTGGCCCGCAAATACCGGACATCCAGTTTCTCGCGGCCTCGAGATCATCGCTGTCGACACGAATGTCGCGACACTGCGGATCGTTTTTGCTGTTCATCACGGTGCACCCACGGGCTATTTTTCAGCGCGCTCTGACGGCGCGTCTCAGGCGTGGAGAAGGCAAGTTCCAAGCCACAAAACCCCGGTGCCAACTTAGTGGATAGCAATCCTCGACTAGGCGGATAACGCAGCCGGTGATCGCTCCCCAACAGGCACTCGAGGTTGTGCAAAACAGTACCTGATTGCTGCAGACAGGGGCAGCCGTTCATCGTTTGGCGCGCGGTTTGGGTAGTCGCTGCACAGCTTGATACCCCGCGCGTGTTACCCCACAAATTATACGGACTGCCTTCGCCGACAAACCGGATAGACCCCCACCCGCCCCGTTCCCTCTAATGCGCACACCGATTAGCCCCAATAAAAAACAGGTGCACACCCATGAGTGGCGAAAAAAACGTCGAGCAGTGGAAAGCGTTTATCCAGGGTTGCCTGGACTTCCGTCCGGCAGAAGGCGTGTTCCGCATCGCCCGGGACATTTTCACCGAGCCGCAGTTGTTCGATCTGGAAATGGAACTGATCTTCGAGAAGAACTGGATCTACGCCTGCCACGAAAGCGAGCTGGCCAATAACCACGACTTCGTCACGATGCGCGCCGGCCGCCAGCCGATGATCATTACCCGCGACGGCAACGGGCAGCTCAACGCCCTGATCAACGCCTGCCAGCATCGCGGCACGACCCTGACCCGGGTCGGCAAGGGTAACCAGTCGACCTTCACCTGCCCGTTCCATGCCTGGTGCTACAAGAGCGACGGGCGCCTGGTGAAGGTCAAGGCGCCTGGCGAGTATCCGGAAGGCTTCGACAAGGCCACCCGTGGCCTGAAAAAGGCGCGCATCGAGAGCTACAAGGGTTTCGTGTTCATCAGCCTCGATGTTCACGCCGACAACAGCCTGGAAGACTTCCTCGGCGACGCCAGGGTGTTCTTCGACATGATGGTTGCCCAGTCACCCACCGGTGAGCTGGAAGTGCTGCCCGGCAAGTCGGCCTACACCTACGACGGTAACTGGAAACTGCAGAACGAAAACGGCCTCGACGGCTATCACGTCAGCACCGTGCACTATAACTACGTGGCCACGGTGCAGCATCGCCAGCAGGTCAATAGCGAGAACGGCAGCGGCAACGGCAGCACCCTGGACTACAGCAAGCTCGGTGCAGGCGATGCCAATACCGATGACGGCTGGTTCGCCTTCAACAACGGCCACAGCGTGTTGTTCAGCGACATGCCGAACCCGACGGTACGCTCGGGCTACGCCACCATCATGCCCCGCCTGGTCGAAGAACATGGCCAGGAAAAGGCCGAATGGATGATGCATCGCCTGCGTAACCTGAACGTCTACCCGAGCCTGTTTTTCCTCGACCAGATCAGCTCGCAACTGCGCATCATCCGCCCGGTGGCCTGGAACAAGACCGAGATCATCAGCCAGTGCATCGGGGTTAAAAACGAGTCGGACGCCGACCGCGAAAACCGCATTCGCCAGTTCGAGGACTTCTTCAACGTGTCGGGCCTCGGCACGCCGGACGACCTGGTGGAATTCCGTGAAGCCCAGCGCGGTTTCCAGGCACGCCTGGAGCGCTGGAGCGACATTTCCCGTGGCAGTCATCGCTGGGCCACCGGCGCCACGCCCAACAGCGAGGCGATCGGCATCGCCCCGGCCATGACCGGCACCGAATTCACCCACGAAGGGCTCTACGTCAACCAGCACAGCAACTGGCAGAAATTCCTGCTCGATGGCCTGGACGCGAAATCCCTGAAACTCCGTGAGGTGCAATGATGAATGCGCAATTGCAGTACCAGATCGAACAGTTTTTCTACCGCAAATCCGAACTGTGCGACGCCCAGGACTGGGACGCCTACCTCCAGCTGTTCGACGAGCAGAGTGAATTCCACCTGCCGCAATGGGATTCGGAGCACGTCTACACCCGCGACCCCAAGCGCGAAATGTCGCTGATCTACTACCCCAACCGCTCAGGCCTGGAAGATCGCGTGTTCCGCCTGCGCACGGGCAAGTCCGCGTCCTCGACGCCGATGCCGCGCACCCTGCATCTGATCAACAACGTGCGCATCGACGAACTCGAGGGCGGTGAACTGGAGGTGCGCCTGAACTGGCACACGCTGTTCTATCGCCTGGCCACGTCGGAGCAGTTCTATGGCCGCGCCACCTACCGGCTCAAGCCCCACGCCGACAGCTGGCTGATCAGCCGCAAGCATGTGCTGCTGCTCAACGACACCATCAACTCGGTACTCGACTTCTACCACCTCTGAATCCCTGGAGACCGAGGCATGAATCACAAAGTAGCGTTCAGCTTTGCCGACGGCAAAACCCTGTTCTTTCCCGTACAACCCAACGAGATCCTGCTCGACGCCGCCCTGCGCAACGGCATCAACATTCCCCTGGATTGCCGCGAAGGCGTCTGCGGCACCTGCCAGGGGCGCTGTGAATCCGGCGACTACAGCCAGGATTACGTGGACGAGGAAGCGCTCTCGAGCCTGGACCTGCAACAGCGCAAGATGCTCACCTGCCAGACGCGGGTCAAATCCGACGCGGCGTTCTATTTCGACTTCGCCTCCACCCTGTGCAACGCCTCGGGTCCAGATCAACTCAGCGCAACGGTGACCGACGTCAGGCAGATTTCTGCCAGCACCGCGATCCTGCACCTGGCCCTGGATACGACAACCCCGCTGGATTTTCTCCCGGGGCAATACGCCCGGTTGTCGATTCCGGGCACCGAGAGCAAGCGTTCCTACTCGTTTGCCAATCGGCCGAGCGAGCACAATCAACTGCAATTTTTGATTCGCCTGTTGCCCGACGGGGTGATGAGCAACTACATCCGTGAACGCTGCCAGGTGGGCGACGAAATCATGCTCGAGGCACCGCTGGGCGCGTTCTATCTGCGGCAGGTGGCCAAACCGCTGATCCTGGTGGCGGGTGGCACTGGGCTGTCGGCGCTGCTGGGCATGCTCGACGACCTCGCCGAACGCGGTTGCGCGCAGCCAGTGCACCTGTACTACGGCGTGCGCGACGCTGCCGACCTGTGCGAACGCGCACGGATCGAGGCCTATGCCGAACGCCTTCCGGGGTTTCGCTACACCGAAGTGGTCAGCGATCCATCGCCTCAGTGGACGGGCAAGCGCGGCTACATTGCCGAGCATTTCGACCTCAGTGAATTGCGCGACGCGCCGGTCGACATGTACGTCTGCGGCCCGCCGCCGATGGTCGAGTCGATCAAGGACTGGTTACAAAGCCAGGCACTGGACAGCGTTCACCTGTATTACGAAAAGTTCACCGAGAGTAATATCTGATCTTTCAAATCAGGCCTGACAACAATAACCAGAAGGGAACGAGATGGCGGATGAAATCTTGCAACAGGGCTCGCTCAAGCGGGGGTTGAAGAACCGGCACATTCAATTGATCGCCCTGGGTGGGGCGATTGGCACTGGGCTGTTCCTGGGCTCGGCAGGTGTGCTCAAGTCGGCCGGGCCGTCGATGATCCTCGGTTATGCGATTGCCGGGTTCATCGCTTTCCTGATCATGCGCCAGTTGGGCGAGATGATCGTCGAGGAGCCGGTGGCCGGTTCCTTCAGTCATTTCGCCCACAAGTACTGGAGCGGTTATGCCGGCTTCCTGTCCGGCTGGAACTACTGGGTGCTGTACGTGCTGGTGGGCATGGCCGAACTGACGGCCGTGGGCAAGTACGTGCAGTTCTGGTGGCCGGAGATCCCGACCTGGGTCAGCGCCGCGGTGTTCTTCGTCCTGGTCAACCTGATCAACACGATGAACGTCAAAGTCTTCGGCGAGATGGAGTTCTGGTTCGCGATCATCAAGGTCGTGGCGATCATCGGCATGATCGTCCTGGGCTGCTACATGCTGTTCAGCGGCACGGGCGGCCCGCAGGCGTCGGTCAGCAACCTGTGGAGCCACGGCGGTTTCTTCCCCAACGGCACCACCGGCTTGCTGATGTCGATGGCGTTCATCATGTTCTCCTTCGGTGGCCTGGAACTGGTCGGCATCACGGCCGCTGAAGCCAGCGAACCGAGGAAGGTGATCCCCAAGGCGATCAACCAGGTGGTTTATCGCGTGTTGATCTTCTACGTCGGCGCACTCACCGTGCTGCTGTCGCTGTACCCTTGGGATCAACTGCTGCAGACCCTCGGTGCGTCCGGCGATGCCTACAGCGGCAGCCCGTTCGTACAGATCTTCTCGCTGATCGGCAGCGAAACCGCCGCGCATATCCTCAACTTCGTGGTGCTCACCGCAGCGCTCTCGGTCTACAACAGCGGCGTCTACTGCAACAGCCGCATGCTCTACGGCCTGGCCGAACAGGGCGACGCACCCAAATCACTGATGAAACTGAACAAACAGGGCGTGCCTCTGCGGGCGCTGGGCATCTCGGCACTGATCACGATGCTGTCGGTGCTGGTCAACTACCTGGCGCCCCATGAAGCGCTGGAGTTGCTGTTCGCCCTGGTGGTCGCCTCGTTGATGATCAACTGGACGCTGATCAGCCTGACCCACCTGAAATTTCGCAAGATCATGGGCCAGCAAGGCATAGTGCCCGGCTTCAAGTCGTTCTGGTTTCCCTACAGCAACTACCTGTGCCTGGCCTTCATGGCCATGATCATCTGCGTGATGTGGATGATTCCGGGCATCCGCGCGTCGGTCATCGCCATCCCGGTGTGGGTGGCGATCATCTACCTGTTCTACCGGGTGCGCGTGGCGCGCGATCGCGGCTTGCCCGTCGCGCAATAATCCAATGCGCAACAAAAAGCCCCGGTATTCATTGAATGCCGGGGCTTTTTAATGCCTGTCAGGTCAAAGGGTCGAACGCACCCGCCACAATTCCGGGAACAGCACGGTATCGAGCATCTTGCGCAGGTAACCCACTCCTTCAGTGCCACCCGTGCCAGGCTGGAAGCCGATGATCCGCTCGACCGTGGTGACATGGCGGAAGCGCCACTGACGGAACGAATCTTCGAGGTCGATGAATTTCTCGGCCAGTTGATAGAGGTCCCAATAACGCGTCGGATCCTTGTAGACCACCCGCCAGGCCGCTTCGACCGAGGCGTCATGCTGCGTCGGGGCGCTCGGGTCACGCTCGAAACGCTGCGGGTCGATCGCCAGCCCGGCGTTGGCCATCAAGCGAATGGCTTCGTCATACAGCGAAGGCGTGGCGATGGCTTTTTCGAGTTCCTGCAACAGCTCCGGCCGATGGGCGTGGGGGCGCAACAGCGTCGCGCTCTTGTTACCCAGGATGAACTCGATTTCACGGTACTGGAACGACTGGAAGCCCGACGATTGCCCCAGGAAAGGCCTGATGGAGTGGTACTCGGTAGGCGTCATGGTGGCCAGCACCGTCCACGCATGTACCAACTGATCAAAGATCCGCGAGACCCGCGCCAGCATCTTGAAGGCCGGCGCCAGCTCACCCAGCCGAACGTGTTCGCGGGCGGCCTTGAGCTCGTGCAGCATCAGCTTCATCCACAGCTCGGAGGTCTGGTGCTGGATGATGAACAGCATCTCGTTATGGTCCGGCGACAACGGGTGCTGGGCGCTGAGAATACGCCCCAGGTCCAGGTAGTCGCCGTAGCTCATGGAGTCGGAAAAATTCAGCTCGGCGTTATGCCACTCCGCTGTCTGATTGGCAGGCGAATACGGACATTGGCTCATTGAACAGGCTCCTGATGTAGCGATGAATTCAGTGGACGCAAGATCGCCCTGACCGGGCTGGCGTCGAGGTTGGCAAATCGCAGTGGCAGCGCGATCAACTCGTAATCCCCTTCCGGGACGTCATCGAGCACGATGCCCTCCAGAATGGCCATGCCGTGACGCGCCACGGCGTTGTGCGCATCCATGGTCTTGGATTGCTGCGGATCCAGCGACGGCGTGTCGATACCGATCAGGCGCACGCCGAGACTGGCGAGCAGGTCGACGGTGTCTTTGCCGACCGCGGTGAATTCGGGGTCCCAGGTGGTCTGCGGCGCCTGTTGATAAGTACGCAGCAGCACGCGTTCGGGCAGGTTTGCCAAGCGACCTTGCAGTTGCCCGGGTTGCACCAGCGCGTCGCTATCCAGGCAATGCAGTACCCGGCAAGGCCCGATATAGACGTCGAGAGGCACATCGCCGATGGCCGCGCCGTCCTTGCTGTAGTGCAGCGGCGCGTCGACATGGGCGCCAGTGTGCGGCGACAGCGTGATGCGCCCGACATTCACCGGGCATTCAGGCCCCAGGGTCCAGACGCGTTCTTCCTGAAACGGCGTATCGCCCGGCCAGGTCGGTGTTGCGGTACTCAAGGGCGGGCTGATGTCCCACCACGACATTGTTTTTTTCATAACACAGCTCTCGGCCTTTTCCGAAGTGAATGATACGAGCGATGCCTGTGCATGTTCTTGCAAAAAACTTCGAAAAAGCCTGGGGCTTTCGCACAAACTGCCAGATATCGGTGATTTATGGAGTGGAAATATCAATGGCGCCACAGTCGCTGGCAGGCGTCGAGCCGCTGCGTTTCTGGATACCTCGATGTCGAGCACAGACAACTGGCGCCCGGGCAGGCCCTATAGGGTGCGACTTCAGTTCTCCCCAACGCCGGAGTCATCATGACCGCACCGATCACCGTTCTTCGCGACACCCACCCGCTGCCCGTACTCGATGCCTGCAAATGGGAAAAACTCGAAGGCGACCCGCACACCGTCAACCTCAACGCCTACACCAGCGAAGACGGCAGCAAGATCATGGGCACCTGGATCTGCACGCCGGGCAAGTGGTACGTGGAATACGTGAAGTGGGAATACTGCGATTTCCGCGAGGGCTACTGCATCATCACCCCTGAGGGAAAAGAGCCGATCCACCTGCGTGCCGGTGACATTTTTGTCGTTGAGCCGGGGATGAAAGGCACCTGGGAAGTGGTGGAAACCGTGCGCAAGTATTTCGTGTTTGCCTGATGCAAAAAAACCGGGAGATCACGCAATGTGATTTCCCGGTAAATGTCGATGCGCTTCTCTGTAGGAGCGAGCTTGCTCGCGAAAAACCTGAGAGCACCGCGGGGAGCCAGGCTTCCAGCGTTATCGTTGACGACCATCGCGAGCAAGCTCGCTCCTACAGGTTTTCAGCATGATTATTGCGGCTTGCGATAGCTGTTGATGATCGCCGAGAAGTCACTGCCGCCTTCCCCACGCAAACTCATCGCCTGATACAACTGTTGCGCCACCGCGCCCATTACCACCGGCTGGTGCGCCTGACGGGCCGCTTCAGTGGCCAGCCCCAGGTCCTTGAGCATCAGCTCGGCGCCAAAGCCCCCGGTATAGCCGCGCGAGGCCGGGGCCGTTTCGACGATGCCCGGCCACGGGTTGTACATCTCCGAACTCCAGCAACGCCCGGTGGAGCTGTTGATGATGCCCGCCAGCACCTTGGTGTCGATACCCAACGCATCACCCAGGGCCATGGCTTCGCTGACGCCGACCATGGAAATGCCCAGCAGCAGGTTGTTGCAGATCTTGGCGATTTGCCCGGTGCCGACTTCGCCGCAATGGACGATGTTGCGGCCCATCTGCGCCAGCACCGGTTGCAGGGTCGCGAACAGTTCCGGGGTCGCGCCGACCATGAACGTCAAGGTCCCTGCCGCGGCGCCACCGGTGCCACCGGAAACCGGCGCATCGGCCATGGCCACGCCCTGTTTGGCAGCGGCGGCGGCCACGTCACGGGCGGTCTGCGGATCGATGGTGCTGCAATCCACGGCTGGCACACCCTTGCCGATACCGGCGAGCACACCGTCTTCGCCCAGCCAGACGCTGCGCACATGCACGGCAGCCGGCAGCATGGTGATCACCAGTTCCGCGCCTTCTGCCGCCTCACGGGCCGAGGCGCTGATGCTGCCGCCCAGTTGCTCAAGCTCCGCCAGCACGGTTTTGTTCAGGTCGACCAGGCGCAGTGCATGGCCGGCCTTGATCAGGTTGCGCGCCATCGGCGCGCCCATGTTGCCGAGACCGATAAAAGCGATGTTCATGTCCGGCTCCTTAACGCAAGTTGATGGTGGTGTTCACACCGTCGTTGACGCTGTCGTCATCGAACCAGCGGCTGGTGACGGTCTTGGTCTGAGTGTAGAACTGCACCACTTGCTTGCCATACGGGCCGAGGTCGCCGAGCTTGGAACCACGGGAACCGGTGAAGCTGAAGAACGGCACTGGCACCGGGATCGGGATGTTGATGCCGACCTGGCCGACGTCGATTTCGTTCTGGAACTTGCGCGCCGCCGCACCGGATTGGGTGAACAGGCCGGTGCCGTTGCCGAACGGGTTGGCGTTGACCAGGGCGATGGCCTCGTCGAGGGTATTCACTTCCAGCACCACCAGCACCGGGCCGAAGATTTCCTGGGTGTAGATCTGCATGTCGGTGGTCACGCCGGAGAACAGGGTCGGGCCGACAAAGTTGCCCTTCTCGTAACCGGGAACCGTGATTTCGCGACCATCGAGCTCGAGTTTCGCGCCTTCCTTGATGCCGCTTTCGATCAGATCAAGAATTCGCTGTTTGGCTTTTTTGGAGATCACCGGGCCGACGTCGGTGCCCGGCTCGCTGCCGGCATTCACCGTCAGTTTCTGCGCCAGCGCCTTCAGGTCAGGCAGCCATTGCTTGGCCGCGCCCACCAGCACGACTACCGAGGTGGCCATGCAGCGTTGACCGGCTGCGCCAAAACCGGCGCCCACCAGCGCATTCAGCGCCTGTTCGCGATTGGCATCGGGCAGGACCACGGCGTGGTTCTTCGCGCCCATCATCGATTGCACGCGTTTGCCGTGCTTGCCGGCCAGGTCGTAGACGTGGGTGCCGACCGCCGTCGAACCGACGAAGGAAACGGCCTTGATGTCCTTGTGGGTGCAGAGCGCATCCACCACGTCCTTGCCACCATGCACGACGTTGAGCACGCCGGCCGGAACGCCGGCCTCGATGGCCAGCTCTACCAGCAGCATGGTCGACATCGGGTCCTGCTCGGACGGTTTGAGCACGAAGGTGTTGCCGCAGGCGATGGCCATCGGGAACATCCACAGCGGAATCATCGCCGGGAAGTTGAACGGGGTAATGCCGGCGCACACGCCGATCGGCTGACGCAGGGTGTAGGTATCGACACCGCCTGCGACGTTTTCAGCGAATTCGCCCATTTGCAGGCTGCCGATGGAGCAGGCGTGCTCGACCACTTCCAGGCCACGGAAAATGTCGCCCTCAGCGTCGGCAATGGTTTTGCCCTGCTCGGCGCTCAGGACCACGGCGATGCGCTTGGAGTGTTCACGGATCAACGCCTGGAGCTTGAGCATGATGCGCATCCGCGCGCCGATCGGCGTCAGCTTCCAGGTCTGGAAGGCGCGATGGGCTGCACTGATGGCCGCGTCGACTTCTTGAGCGGTGGCAAACGGCACCTTGGCCAGCACCTGTTGGGTGGCCGGGTTGATGATGTCGTGCCATTCGGTGGTCTGGGATTCGACCCACTCGCCGTCGATCAACAGCTTGACCTTTTGTACGGTAGTTTCGTTGGGCGTGAGCGAAGCGTTCATGTGGGTCTCCGGATGCTTGTTTTTATCTTGGGAGCCAAGGCGAGAAAGTCGCCTTGAGATGAGGCGTATGCCGCGAATTGGTGATCGGACTGTTTTTGGAGTATAGATGTGCAAACTTCTAATAAGAACGCACATAAAAGCCGGTCCAACATGCAAAAAAACATCACCTCTCTAGGCTCGCTGAACTGGGATGACCTCAAGTTTTTCCTCGAAGTCGCCCGCACCCGCAAGGCCAGCACCGCGGCCAAGCGCCTGGCCGTTGACTACACCACCGTGTCGCGGCGCATCAGTTCACTGGAAGCTTCGCTGGGCACCTTGCTGTTCGAGAAATCCCGGACCAGCGGTTTTGTCCTGACCGCCGAAGGCCAGCGTTTGCTGGGGTACGCCGAGTCGATCGAAAGCACGCTGCACATGGCCTGCGAGCAGGTGTCGGGCTCCGGGGTGGCGTTGTCCGGCCACGTGCGCATGGGCTGCACCGAAGGGTTCGGCAGCTTTTTCATTACCCCGCAACTGAGCCATTTCGTCGACGCCTATCCGGCGATCTCGGTGGACATCCTCCCGCTGCCGCACTTCATCAGCCTGTCCAAGCGCGAAGCCGACATCGTCATCGCCCTGGAACGCCCGGAACACGGGCCTTACGTATGCTGCAAACTGACCGACTACCGCCTGCAGCTGTACGCGACCCAGGAATACCTCGACAAACACCCGGCCATCCGCCGCCCGGCCGACCTGGGCAAGCATTCGTTCATCAGTTATGTCGACGACCTGGCGTTCAGCTCCGAGCTGCTGTACCTGGCCAACGTACTCCCCGGCGCCAGCGCCAATCTGCGCAGTACCAGCGTGATCGCGCAGTTCGTGGCCGCGCAGCAAGGGCGATCGCTGGCCATCCTGCCGTGTTTCCTCGCCGCCCAGGACCCACGGTTGCTGGCGGTGTTGCCGCAGGAGATCAACATCACCCGGCAGTTCTGGATGTACTGCCGCGAGGACCTGCGCAAGCTCAAGCGGATCACCCTGTTGTGGGATTACATCCGCGCGGTGACTGAGCAGAACCAGGCGCTGTTGATGGGGGACAGTCGGCAAATGCTGTTTGCCGACTGAGGTTCTTCAAGGAATCAGGTAGCGCCAACCTTTAAGTTGGAACGGGTTGGCCAGCGACTTTCCTGGACAATGTCTTACCAAAAGCAATCCACCACTTTTCATAATAGAAAGTCGAGATATGCGCGGTCATGAAAATGGCGGCGAACAACAACGGACGCTTCAAATATTTTATGACGGTATCTCCGCTACCCAGCCAGGTATGTGCCAGCAGTGGATGAACAACGTAGAGCGCGTAGGAAATGGTGGCGATATAAAACAGAACGCGATTATTCAGAACCTGGGCAACAATGCGTGTCTGGCCATTGACTAACGTGCTCCCCACCATGGCGGCGGCAATATAGGGGCGCAGGTAGTTCATGAAGCCGCCGTCAGGATGACTGGAAACAACAAAAAGGAGGAACAAAACTATTTGCACAACCCATATTGGTTGCGGAAGTTTCACAAAGGTGCTGCCCACTCTTTTGTGGTATATCAGTGCAAGTAAACAGCCAGAAAGTATTTCATCAATGCGGTAATAGGTGTTGATCACGACATGGGCATCATTCATGACCCGGTAGGTCGTGACGGCGATGGCGAATACAGGAATCATCACCATCCACTTTTTCCGCATCATGACTACCAGCAAAGCGATGGCAACATAAAACTGGACCTCCATGCACAAACTCCATAGATGCCCGTTTACATTGCCAAGCCACATGGGCGGCCAGTTGGCATAGAACAGAAAGTTTGCGAGGTAGTAATCCGGAGGGCTGCTCATGATCGGCAAGACAATTGCCATGTACAACCAGGCAAGAGGCACAATCCGAAAGAACCTGCGAATCAAGAAATCAATGACGCTGTCGTTCTTGAGCAGGAAACTTGTTATCAGGAAACCCGACAGGGTAAAAAATATAGCCATGCCCATAACCCCTGCAGCGGAATTCAATTGCAGGATCTTTGGGCCGAGTGGTAGCAGGTGACACGCCAGGACAAGCAATATACTTATGCCGCGCCATCCATCAAGTACATTTAATCGAGAGTGTGCTACGGAACCATCACTCATATTGGCATTCGCTCTTTGGATATGAAAACCCAATAGTCGCAGCGCTGAAAATCTCATGAAGCCAGACCATTCAAGCCTGAGTCTAGGTCAGCTTTTGCACTTTACACTTCACACCATGATAAAATTTTGTCGCGAGCAATTGGTTAAATCACTGTTTTTTTGACGGTACTTTCATGGCGTGAAGTGAATCGTCCACTTTTTGGCAGATGCGCTGCGAGCGCTATCAGTCGATCCCCTCCTTGAGCTCCAGCATCAACCCACTCAAGCGTTTGACCCGGCGTCGCACCGCTTCTTCGAAGACGCCGGCCCGAGGTTCGATCAAGGTGAACCAGTCCTTGGCCCGGGTGATGCCGGTGTAGATCAGCTCCTTGGTGAGCACCGGGTTCAGGGCATCGGGCAGGATCAAGGCGGTGTGGGCGAATTCCGAGCCCTGGGATTTGTGCACGGTCATGGCGTACACGGTTTCGACATCATTGAGACGACTGGGCAGTACAAATCGCACGCCGCCCTGGCCGTCGTTCCTCGGGAACGCGACCCGCAGCACAAGCTTCCCGGCCTCGGGGCCCTCGCGTTCGGGAAGCTTGAGGGCGATGCCGATGTCGCCATTCATCAGGCCCAGGCCGTAATCGTTGCGGGTCATCAGCACCGGCCGGCCTTCGTACCACTGCTGGTCGCTGTCGATCAGCCGCGCCTTGAGCAAGGCGTCGGTCACCCGCTGGTTCAAGCCTTCGACGCCCCACGGCCCTTTGCGCACGGCGCATAACAACTGGAACGCGTCGAACGCCTGCAGGACCTGCCGAGCCCAATCGGTCCAGCGCGGGTCTTCCAGTGGGCAATCCAGCGGTGGGCGCTGATTGCGCAGCAGGCTCAAGTAATACCGGTATCCTTGCGGCCCCTCACCATGACCTTCGAGCAACAGGCGCTCCAGTGCCCGATCCTGTTCATTTTTGAGCGACAGGCAGAACACATCGTCGTGGCTGCGCGCCGCCAGCAATTTGCGGGCTTGCGCGGGCTGTTGCTGGTTCACCCAGCGGGCCAGCTGACCAATGCCGCTTCCTTCGCCGAAGCGCCGCGAGTGGCGCAACATCACCACTTGCTGGGCGAGCGGATGGGAACCCTGGGTGTCTTCCTGCAACCCACTCGCTTCGAGGCTCTCGCCACTGACGGCCTGCAGCCATTGGCGAGTCTGCGGGCTGTACCAACCCGCCTCGGCGTCGCGACACAGATCGCCCAGCACGGCACCGGCCTCCACCGATGCCAACTGGTCCTTGTCACCCAGCAGCACCAGGCGGGCATGGGCCGGCAGCGCATCGAGCAGGTTGGCCATCATTTCCAGGTCGATCATCGACGCTTCGTCCACCACCAGCACATCCAGCGGCAAGTGATTGCCGGCGTGGTGACGGAAATGTCGGGTCCCCGGGCGGCTGCCGAGCAGGCGGTGCACGGTGGTGACATCGGAGGGGATTTTTTCGCGGATGGCTTCCGTGACTTTCAGCGTCCGCACTTGCGCACTGATGGATTCGGTCAGCCGCGCCGCGGCCTTGCCGGTTGGCGCGGCCAGGCGAATGCGCAGCGGCTTGCCCGCCTCTACCGCCGGCGCCTGGAGCAACGCGAGCAAGCGCACCACCGTGGTGGTCTTGCCGGTGCCCGGACCGCCGGTGACGATACTGAACGCGCTGCGAGTGGCGAGGGCGCAGGCCAGTTTCTGCCAGTCGATGACCTCACCGGGCCTGGCCGGGCCAAACAGACCGGTCAGGCGTTGCAACAGATCCTGGGGGGCGTCTTCCTGCCCCGCCAGACGCTCACGCAACGCATTGTCGATGCGTCGCTCGTAGGCCCAGTAGCGCCGCAGGTACAGGCGTTTGCCGGCCAACACCAGGGGCCGCTGCTGCACGTTGTCGCGCTCGTCCGCGGCCAGGGCAACCAGGCTGCTGGATGCCAGCACCTTGCACCAATGGGCGCCATCCAGGGTTTCCAGCAGCTGCGAAGGCAGCAACATCGCACCACCTTGCGGGTCGCCTTCCGGAGGCAGCGACAGGGCGAAGTCCGGCTCCTTGAGCGTCTCGAACAGGTCCAGGCAGACATGCCCGTGGCCCAACTGGTGACTGGTCAATGCCGCCGCCAGCAGCACCAGCGGGTCATCGGCCGGTGCCAGCTCGTGAAGAAAGCCGACGAAGGCCTTGTCCAGTGCGCGCAACCAGCCACGCTCGACCCAGCGCGAGAGCAGCAGCAACAGGTCTTCGGCACGACTCAATGGGCTGAGTTGCGCCAGGCTCTCGGCAGTCAGCGGCGTCGCCAGCACATCGGCGAAGGTACGGTTCATAGCAGTACTCCCTGTTCCCAGGCCGGTTCGACCCTGGGCTGCGGTTTGCCTTGGAACAGGCGGTCCAGTTGCTCGATCAGCGCCCGGGGCGGACGGGCGAAATACACGCCCTGGTTCGGCGCACGCGTGCCCCGCAGGAACAGGTACAGCGCACCGCCGACATGCCGGTCGTAATCGTAATCGGCCAGCCGCGCCTTGAGCTGGCGATGCAGGGCCAGCAGGTACAGCACGTATTGCAGGTCGTAGCGGTTGTCGAGGATCGACTGCTCCATGGCCTGTTCGGTATAGGCCGCGTCGTCAACTCCGAGCCAGTTGGATTTGTAGTCGGCGACGTAGTAGCGGCCATCATGCTCGAACGTCAGGTCGATGAAGCCCTTGAACATGCCATTGAGCAACACAGGTTCCGCGGCCACCCGCGGCACACCGTTGTGGGTGTATTGGCAGACCAGGGCATCGAGCTTGAGCACATCGACCTTGTGGCTGGCGAACCAGAATTCCATCTCGACCTGGTACTGGGTCAACTGCGCGAAAATCACCGGTGCCTGGTCGCTAGCCACAGGCAACGGCGACTTGAGCAGGTGCTGCAACCATTCACTCAGCGTGGTGATCCAGCCTTCCCAGCCTCGGCGATTGCAGCGCCGGCCAATCGCATCCTCCACCGCCTGCGGGGTGGCGGCAAACCCTTCGCCACCGGCCCATTCGAGCAAGCCATGGAGAAAGGTGCCCGGGTTCGGGCCACGGGGGAATCGATGGATATCGGCACCGCCCGCCACCATCTCGCGGGGGGCGTGTGGGTCGAGACGTTCGTCGTCGAAGAGTTTCTGTGCCTGCGGACTTTCCGGCGCCTGATCACTGCCGATGCTCAGGCTGTCGCCAATACGCAAGGCGCTGTAGGAGGCAATCCACCAGTTTTCACTGGCCTTGCGTTGCACCGTCAACGGCGCCAGCAACGCCGCGGTGTTCTGCGGGGGATGGTAAGACTCGAGGGTGGCCTCGGGCATTTCGCCGTAGCCGATCGCCGGACAGCCCTGTTGCAGGTCCCGTAACCAGGCCTGCAAACCCGCCGACTCGTTCAGGCAGGCACCGCCGCCCAACAGATACCCCAGCGCCGACAGGTGCAGCACCGAGCTGTTGTTGTTGCCGCGCTTGAGATCCGCCACGCCCAACCAGCAGGCGTGTTGCGCCCGGGTCAGGGCCACGTACAGCAGGCGCAGGTCTTCGGCCAGACGCTCGTCATCGGCCTGGGCAATCAGTTCGGGCGTGGGGCTCAGGGTTACCTGGGCCTTGCCCGTGGCGTCGTGGTAATGCAATGGCAGGCGGCTGCCATCCACCGGTTTCGCTGAGCAAATGAACGGCAGGAATACCAACGGGTACTCAAGCCCCTTGGACTTGTGGATGGTCACGACCTTGACCAGTTGCTCGTCGCTTTCCAGGCGCAGGATCTGCTCTTCACCGGCCTGGCCCGACAACGCCAGGTGCTCGGACAAATGCCGGATCAAGGCCTGCTCGCCGTCCAGTTCGGCGGCTGCCTGTTGCAGCAACTCGGACAGGTGCAACAGGTTGGTCAGCACTCGCTCGCCATCGCTGCGCGCCATCAATGCCTGGGGCAGCTTGAAGTCATGCAGCAAGCGGCGCAGCATCGGCAACACGCCCTGCTTGCGCCACAGCTCGCGATAACGGCGGAACTGCATGACCCGGGATTCCCAGGCCAGTTCGTCCTGGTTCAACTGCTCCAGTTCGGACAATGACAGGTTCAGCGTGATGCTGGCCAATGCCGCCCGCAGCGGCCGCTCGACGTCCGGCTCGGCGCAGGCCTTGAGCCAGGTGAGTACATCGTGGGCTTCCTGCGCGGCGAACACCGAGTCCTTGTCCGACAGATAAACGCTGCGCACGCCGCGGGCAGAGAGCTCGGCACGCACCGCCTGGGCCTCCTTGCCGTCACGCACAAGGATGGCAATGTCCGCCGGCATCAGGCCTTTGAGCACCTGGTCGTCACGCACGAACCCCGCCAGGCCTTGTTGCCCGCCATTGAGCAAGGCAGTGATTTCACTGGCACAGGCGGCGGCCAGTTGTTGCCGATAGACCGCGCCGGACATCGGCTGCTCGGCCGCCAGGTGCCAGATGTTCAACGCCGGGACTGCCTGCTGATTGATGCGCAGGACTTCCTTGCGCCCCTGGGACTCGACGGGCAGGAACGGCACCGGGTTGTCGCCATTTTTTTCCCGGAACAGAAAGGCCCCACGCCCCGACTCGCGGGACTCGGCACAGTCGAATACATGGTTCACGGCACTGACCATGCCATGGCTCGAACGGAAGTTGGTGCCCAGGGTGTGCAGGCGGCCCGTGGTGGCCTGGCGGGCGCGCAGGTAGGTGTAGATGTCGGCGCCGCGGAAGGCGTAGATCGCCTGCTTCGGGTCACCGATCAGGAACAGTCCGCTGTCGGGGCTGTTGTCTTCAATGCGGTAGATGCTCTCGAAGATCCGGTACTGCACCGGGTCGGTGTCCTGGAATTCGTCGATCAACGCCACCGGGAACTGCTCGCGGATCAAGGTCGCCAGGCGCTCGCCGCCGTCGCTTTGCAGCGCCGCGTCCAGGCGCAGCAACATGTCGTCGAAACCCATTTCAGCACGGCGGCGCTTTTCCTCTTCGAAGCGCGCGCCTACCCAGTGGGCAGCGTGTTGCAGCACAGCGGCATCGGGTGTCGGCAAACCATCGAGGCAGGCCTTTAGCCCGGGCATGGCGTCCAGGCCTGGATGGTCCGGCGCGGGGCCCTTCTTCCAGGCTTCCGCCATGCCGTCGGGGGTCAGGCGGGTGAAGCCGGTGCCGATGTCCAGTTGCTCGAGGGCCTCGTCTTCGGCCCAGGCTTTGATTTTCTCGAACCAGGGCTCGAAATACCGTGCCTGCATCTTGCGCCCGTCGACACTCTTGCTGGCGACACCTTCGTGACACAGGGCCAGCAGCTCGTCGGCCCACTGGCGCCACGGCATCTTGAGCTCAAGCAGGGCGACTCGGCGCTCCTGCAGACATTCGTTGATCAGTTGCGCCGGCTCAACACCGGCGAGAGTGTCACGCGCGCTGGCGAACAGCCCGCGGATCCGCGGCAACAAGGCCGCCGGTCCGCCCCAATTGCCGCGCACCCAGTTCAACGCATCGCCCTGCATCGGATAACAGAACAGCCGCCAGTAATCGCGCAGCACTTCACCGAGCAGATCGCTGTGGTCGGTTTCCAGGGTCTGGGTAAACAGGCTGCCGCTGTCGAAAGCGTGCTCGCGCAACATACGCTGACACCAACTGTGGATGGTCGACACCGCCGCCTCATCCATCCATTGCGCGGCGATGTCCAGGCGATTGGCGCACCCGGGCCACTGATCGGGTGCGTACTCTTCGCGCAGCTGGTTGATCAGCGCGTCTGGGGCCGGCGTTTCCTCGCGGAAAAACCGCGCGGCTTCGGCCAGGCGCGTGCGAATGCGTTCGCGCAGCTCTTTGGTGGCGGCATCGGTAAAGGTCACCACGAGGATTTGCGGCGGCAGCAGTTCACGGCCGAAACCACAAGGCTCTCCACCGTGGCCAAGGACCAGGCGCAGGTACAGCGCGGAAATGGTGAAGGTCTTGCCGGTCCCGGCACTGGCCTCGATCAGTTGACTGCCACGCAGCGGGAACGCCAGGGCCAAGGGGGTCTGGGTGGTCATGGGCGGGGCTCCTCGCTGGACACTGAACGCCAAGGGGCCTCAAGCAGCGGTCGATACAGGGCGTCACACCAATCGGCGAACGTTTCGTCGGCGACCAGGGCGTCGTAATCGGCGAATTGACGCGCGAGCGCCACGCTTTCGCGGCGCTCGCCGTCGGTGGTCAAGCCATCACCTTCGTAGGCCTTGCGCGCGGCGGCCTGGGCTTTGAGCGCGTCGGTCTGGCCGAGCCAGGCAAAGGCGGTCTTGACCGCGATCGGCAGGGGTTGGCGCATGCCCGCTTGCCAGGCCTGCAACAGATCGCCCAGGGTTCGCAAAGCACGCTCCCGGGCAATCGGCTCGAGTATCAGGCTGTCGTCACTGGCCACCAGGGCCGTGGTCATCGCCATGCCGCTGGCGCACGCCACCAGGTGGTTGACCCACGGCCGCGTCAGCCGATGCCATTTTCGCGACTTGATCGAACCGATGCTGTTGGGGATCGTCGTGACCGACAGCAAGCCGCCGTCGGCACGTTGGTGCAGGCCACTGAGCCAACCCTCGATGCGCAGGCCATCCACTTGCAAATTGACTGGCAGGGCGCTGGTCAGGGGCGTTGGCCATAAGGCCAGAAGCTGTTGATAACGCGCGAGCAAATCCGGCAAGGGTTCGATCAACTCCCGTTGCAGGCATTCGCCAAACCCCGCCATGGGCAGCAGCCCGCTGTTTTGCAGGCGACTGGCCTGCGCCTCCAGCACCCGTTCGGAGTTATCCAGGTCTGCCAGTGCGGCGCCGAGCAAACTGTCGCTCAGGCTATAGCGTTGCAAGGCATCGAGGACAAAGGGCTCTTCATCGGCCAAAGGCACTTCGGCGGCCTCGAAGAACACCTTCAGGCGCTGACTGAAGAAATGACGCACCGGGTTGCGCAGGAAATCCTGTAGTTGTCCCAGACTCAGCGGTTCCTCCTGGACGTGGGCATCCAGTAGCTCGCTGACAGGCGCCTGCCCGCTGGCTTGATGGAGCACCTGCCACTCGCTGGCATAGCTGAACAAGGCATCGCCCTGGTGGAAGTAACGGGCGCTGAAGGGTTGCAGCGGGTGCTCCTGGGTCAGGGCTTCGAGTAGGTCCTCCTCGGCATCGACCAATCGCCAACCGCTGGCCAGATGGTCCCGAAGCTGGCCGATGAGCACCGATGCCGGGCGCTCGCTGTTATCGCGGATGCTGCGACCGACCCAACTGACATAGAGCTGCTCGCGCGCCGACAGCAATGCTTCCAGCAGCAAATAGCGGTCATCCTCACGTCGCGAGCGATCGCCGGGGCGGTAGTCGCTGCCCATGAGGTCGAAATCCAGCGGCGGCTGTGCCCGCGGGTAGTCGCCATCGTTCATCCCCAGCAGGCACACCAGCTTGAACGGGATCGCGCGCATGGGCATCAAGGTGCAGAAGTTGACCGCACCGGCCAGAAAGCGCTGAGACAAGCGCCCCTGATCGAGACCGGCGAGCCAGGCTTCACGGACGACGGTCAGGGTCAGCTCGTCGTGCAAGCCAACTGACTCACAGTTTTCGAGCCAGGTTTCGCGCAAGGTTTCCAGCTGCGTGAGCAAATACTCGTCGTGCTCGTTGCTGGCCTGGAAGAACAGTGCCACCAATGCCTGCAAACGCAGGCTCCATTGCTGCGGCGATGCCGGTCGAGTGAGTTCGTGGTGGGCGATTTCCAGGGCATCCAGCAGCGCAACCAGTGGGCCGATGAGCGCGGCATCCAGGCCACCGATCTCGTCGTAGGGTTCGATGCCGCCACAGGCGCCGGAACTGCCAACGGCGTAGCCAAGCAACATCCGCCGCAGGCCAAAACGCCAACTGTTCTGCTCCAGTGCCTCAGGCAGGCCCAGGCCGGCACGCTGCTCGGCATTCATCCCCCAGCGGATTCCTGCCCCTTCGATCCAGCGGTGCAGGGTTGGCAGGTCACGCTCCTCTACGCCGAAGCGCTCCCTTAGCGCAGGGACGTCGAGCAGGTCGAGAATCTCGCTCACCGGGAAACGGCTGTCTGGCAGCTTGAGCAGATGTTCGACCGCGATCAGCAACGGATCACGGCCGCGCTGGCCCTGGTCGGCGAGAGTGAAGGGTATGAAGCGCGGATCGTGGCGCTCCAGCTGGCCGAACACCGCGCGAATGTGCGGGGCATAGGCATCGATGTCCGGGACCATGACAATCACGTCCCTGGGCCGCAATAGCGGATCGGCGCTGAAGCGCGCGAGCAACTGATCGTGCAGGATCTCCACTTCGCGCTGGGCGCTGTGGGCAACGTGGAAGCGGATCGACGAGTCTTTCTTCAAGTCCACGGCCGGCCAGCATTCACGGGTTTCACCCAGCGGACGCAACTCAAGGATGTCGTCCTGCAACTGGTTGAGCATGTGCAGTGGCTGGCTGTCACTGAACAGGTCGATGCGACCGTCACGAAACGCCGAACGATAGCTGTTGGGATCGTCGTAGCTGTCGAGCAGGTTGATGTAGTCCCGCCCCTGCTTGCCCCATGCCGCGAGTAACGGATGGGCGTGTTGATGCAGGGTTTGCGGGTCGAGCACGCCCGGCATGCCGCTCTTGCGCGCCTGCCGTTTGTATTGATGGCGCAGCAGGTCCTTGTCGGCGACGATGTCCGCCCAATGGTGACGACAGGGATTGTGCACGCACAGCAGCACCTGGCTGAATCTAGCCAGACCGGCCAGGGCTTCCAGGGCTTGAGCGGGCAGGGAGGAAATGCCGAATACAATGACCCGTGACGGTAATCCGGTAGGAGCCACGTCGAGGCTGTTGATGCGTTCGATAAACCGCTGATGCACGCCGGCCCGGCTTTGCGCCATCCCTGCTGCACCGACATCCAGCAACAGTGCACGCCACAACTCCGCCTGCCAGGCATTGGCCGCGGTCAGCGGCTTGGCTTCGCCCCTGCCGTTGCGTAACTGGTGACGACCTTCGGCCCAGTCTTCGAGCCAATCGGCGCGGTACACCTGGTACTGGTCGAACAGATCTGCCAGGCGCTCAGCCAATTGATAGCGTTTGCGCAAATCGGTGTCATGGGTGAGAAAGCGCTGTAGCGGCTCGAAGTGCGGCTGATCGATCAACTGCGGCAGCAGGCGCATCAGGCGCCAGGTCAGGGGGGCTTTATCCAGCAGCGACTTGGCCGGAATGTCGTCGCGCCCCAGGACCATCCGATAGAGCTGCCACATGAAACTGCCAGGCAATTGCACGTCGATGGCGGCGGCGATCCCGCAGCCGCCCATGTCGTCATCCTCAGCGTCTTCGGCCAGTGCCAGCTTCAGCCACTGGGCAATGCCGTTGCTCTGCACCAGGGCGATTTCATTTTCCAGGGGAGCCAGCGGGTAGCGCCGCATCCAGCTCACTACCAGGCTGCGTAACTCGTCCAGGCGATTGCCATGAACCACCATAAAACCAGCACTGAGGGACGTTGCGTCCGGCATAAAGGCTTCCTTGGAAAGCGCAAATCGAGGGAGGACTTTAGCATTGAAGGCGACTTGCTTCATGGTAGGAGCGAGCTTGCTCCTACAGGAAAAGCGGGC
>NZ_JANHLK010000040.1 GCF_028682635.1 Pseudomonas putida
ACCTGCGCAAAACCTGTAGGAGCTGGCTTGCCAGCGATGGCGGCATCACGGCCACCATCGCATCGCCGGCAAGCCGGCTCCTACGGATTTGCGTGACGCCACCAATTCAACTTACCTGCGCAAAACCTGTAGGAGCTGGCTTGCCAGCGATGGCGGCATCACGGCCACCATCGCATCGCTGGCAAGCCAGGTCCTACAGTGATTGGGTACAGCCGCGAGAAATGGGGCGGCTGTCAGGCCTCAAAGATGATCCGCATCGATCACCGCCTTGGCGAACGCCTGCGGATCTTCCTGTGGCAAGTTGTGGCCGATGCCGCCGCTGATCAGGCGGAACTGGTATTTGCCGGTAAAGCGCTTGGCGTAATCCTCGGGGGCCGGGTGCGGGGCGCCGTTGGCGTCGCCTTCCAGGGTGATGGTCGGCACACTGATGGAAGGTGCCGTGGCCAGTTTCTGCTCCAGTGCTTCGTATTGGCTTTCGCCCTGGACCAGGCCCAGGCGCCAGCGATAGTTGAACACGGTGATGTCGACATGGTCGGGGTTGTCCAGCGCCTTGGCGCTGCGGTCGAAGGTGGCGTCGTCGAAGGCCCATTTTGGCGAGGCCAGTTGCCAGATCAGCTTGGCGAAGTCATGGGTGTTTTTCTCGTAGCCGGCGCGGCCGCGGTCGGTGGCGAAGTAGAACTGGTACCACCACTGCAGTTCGGCCTTGGGCGGCAGCGGGTTCTTGCCGGCGGCCTGGTTACCGATCAGATAGCCGCTGACCGACACCAGGGCCTTGACCCGTTCCGGCCACAGCGCCGAAACGATGTCGGCGGAACGCGCGCCCCAATCATAACCACCGAGCACGGCTTGCTTGATCTTCAGGGCGTCCATGAAATCGATGACGTCGCTGGCCAGCGCGGCCGGTTGGCCATTGCGCAAGGTCTTGTCGGAGAGGAAGTGCGTATCGCCGTAGCCGCGCGCATAGGGCATCAACACGCGATAACCCTTGGCCGCCAACAAGGGCGCGACTTCGTCATAGCTGTGGATGTCGTACGGCCAGCCGTGCAGCAGAATCACCACCGGGCCGTCGGCCGGGCCCGTTTCGGCGTACGCCACGCTGAGCAGGCCCGCGTTGACATGCTTGAGCGGACCGAACGGCGAGGGCGCCGCCTGCGTGGTGCCGGCAGGGGGGGCGGCAGGGGATGTCTGCGCGTGAGCTACACCCAGAACGCCCAACAGACTCAGGGCGAGGATCGACGAGCCGACCAGGCGGCGGCGAGGGTTACCGGTTCTGTCGTTGTGCTGTGCCTTCTTCATGTGATGTCTCCTGTTCAAGCCGCTGGCCAGGGGATCGGGCCGATCCCCTTTAAACCCTGCCTGCATTTGAACGCGAAGACGTATCTGGCCTGTGTCGAAGAGCGGGGCCGGTGTCAGCCCCTGTATCCCGCTGCTGTCCAGATACACAGTGATACACAGCGTCAGGATCAAGCCTGTGCTGCACTCACCTTGCCCGTGACGGTGGCGTTTCTGCGCACCGATTGATACAGCAGGCTGGACACCAGGAAGCCCACGATCGCCAACCCGCTCATCAGGCTGAACACATAGTTATAGCCTTGCTGGCCGGGGAAGTGGTCGAGGATGGCGCCGTAGATCACGTAGGCGAACATGCCCGGGGCATAGCCGATCAGGCAGCCGATGCCGAAGGCCGAGCCGGTGATGTGCTGGGGAATGCCGACTTCACCCATGGGCGCCCAGAACACGCCGCGCATGGAAAACACGATCAGCGCGAAGGACAGGGTGGCGGCCATGCCGGCATAGATGAAGCTCGGGCTTTTCGGAATCAACAGGATCACGGCCATCAGCGGCAGCAGCGCCAGGAACGCCCACTTCAGGTAGCGGCTGGTGCTCTTGAACTGTTTGTCGGCGATGAAACCGCCGGCAGGGCCGCCGAGGATCTTCAGGAAGTACTGGTTGATGATGCCGTAGGCGCCCACCAGGGCCACGGGCAGGCCGTACATTTCCTTGAGGTAGGGAATGAAATAGGTCAGGCCGCAGTAGACGATGTAGACCATGAACACATTGAGGCTGACCAGCCAGATGCCCGGCACCTTGATGGCTTCGAACAGGTTGGCCAGGCCGTTGCCGGGCTTGGCGGTCGACTGGGTGGCGCCGCTCTTGAGCAGGAACCAGGTCAGGGTGCCGGCCAGGATGTCGATCACCGAGTAGAACAGGATCGCCGACTTCAGGCCGGCTTCGCCCGAGCCCATGGCGATGAACACACCCAACGCGCAGAAGGCCACCAGGGTATCGACGACACCACGCCCGCCTTCGAGCAGGCCGAACAGCCGACCCTGTTCCTGATCGTCACCGAGGTTGCGGATGGCCTTGAGCAGCGACGGCCAGAAGAGGCAGTCGGCGCACACCGCCAGCAGGCTGAACACGATCAGCAGGTTGCTGAAGGGAGGAAAGGTCGCCAGGTACAGCCCCAGGCCGCCGGTGCCGATCAGGCCGAGGGGGATCAGCTTGCGGGTGTCGTAGCGATCGGCGAGCAGGCCGCCGACCACGAACAGCGCGGTGGCGATGATCGCGTTGGCGCTGAGCAACATGCCGATTTCAGTGTGGCTCAGGCCCATGAATTCCTGCATGGGCACATAAAAGGCGTCCTTGAGGTTGGCCAGTTTGTAGATGGTGCCGCCACCGAGGATGAGGATCAGGAATCGCAGCCATTTGGCCTTGTTTTGCATTGTCATTATTGTTCTCCGGGCGTAATCGGTTCGTAGCGTCGGGTTCAGGCGTTGCAGGTATCGGCGAGGGTGAGTTCGGCCAGGGTGCGCAACTCGGCCAGCACACCGCGGACATAGGCGACCTGGTTGTTCGCCCAGCGGTGTTCGTCGGCAAGCATTCGTTCGAGCGAGAAGCCTTCAGGCAGCGGTGTATCACTCATTTCCCGGTAGGCAATGAACGGGTCGGCCGCCTCAAGGGTCTGGCGGAACGCCGGGGCCACGTAGTGGTTTTCCTGCTCGAGGATGAAGGCGATGACCTGCGGGCTGGTGTCGCCCAGCATTAGCAGCTCGAACAGCAGGCGGGCACTGGGCAGGTCGTCTTCGGCGCTGCCCTGCAGGACGCCGTAATGGCCGAAGCCGTTTTGCTCGGGGACCACGCGCACGCCCTTGAGGTGCGCCTGGCGGATGTGCGGCGCCAGGTTGCGCAGCGCCTGCAGGGGTTGTTCGCAGGCATTGATCATGTTGCCGAAGTCGAACAGGGCATGCAGGCGAGGGTGGTTGAGGCGGGTCAGCAGTTGCGCGATCTCGGCGCTCTTGAGCTCTTCATGCTGCTCGAAGTCGAAGTACAGGTCGTGCTTGTCGGCCTGCTGCGCGAGGTAGTGCAGGTCGGTTTCGATCACGTCCATCACTTGCGACAGCGTGCCCTCGTAGCGCGAGTAGACGCGGATGTTGCGCACGCCCAGGGCGAGGGCGATGGCGATCACCTGGTCGACGTCCTTTTTCCGCGTGCTGCTGATTTCCAGATGCACATCCAGGCCCAGGGCCCTGGCCTTGGCGGCAAATACCTGCAATTGCGCGGGCGTCATCTGGCTCAGGCTGTTCTGCTCGCCGTCGAGCAAGTGCAGGCTCAGGCCTTGCAGTTCGTGGCGATAGGCGAAGTCGAGCAGGTCGGCGGGGGTGACACGGCCGTGGGTGAGGTTGGTCAGCAGCGGGTAGGCGTGGGCGAACAGGCGCAGTTGCCTCAGGCGGTCGAGCAACCGGCGGGCCAGTGCGTCGGTCAGCACGGGAGCGGTGCCGTCCTCGACCACGTTGTGGCCGAGCAGGGCGTTGAAGCGTTCCTGGATCTTATTGTTCATTCGAGTCGTTCCTGGTTCAGACGCTGGGTCTTGCGACGCAGCCTTTATCGCGCCAGTCAGGAACTCTCGATAGATCCATTATCAGTTAATTGATAAGACCACTTGCGGGCTTCAAGTGGCCTGCGTCAGGCACCCCATTGCGTCCAGCGCCCGGGCCAGCGCCGCGACGCGTTCCCGGGCCTGGTGTTCAGGGGTGCCGGCAAAACCGATCAGCAGGGCCGGCGGCAGCACGTGCCCGATGCAGTAGTCGGAGAGGGCGTAGGTGTGGATGTTGTGCCGGGCCAGTTGCTTGGCAATGGCGTCGTCGTCGAGCGCCGGGGGGAGCCAGGCGATCAGGTGCATGCCGGCGTCCACCGGGGTGATCCTGAAGAATCCGCCGAGCTGTTGTTGCAACTGCTCGACCAGGGCCTGCTGGCGAGCCTGGTACAGTGTGCGCAGGCGACGGATGTGCCCCAGGAAGTGGCCTTCGACCATGAAGTCCGCTGTGGTCGCCTGCAGCAGGGTGGGCGGGCTGCGATCCATCACCGCGCGCAAGGTGCAGAAGGGTTCGACCAAGGCCTGGGGCAAGATCACGTAGCCCAGGCGCAGCGACGGGAACAGCACCTTGCTGAAGGTCCCGACGTAGATCACCCGCGCCATCTGGTCCATGGCATAGAGCGCGGGCAGCAGGCGGCCGCTGTAGCGCAGTTCGCTGTCGCAATCGTCCTCGATGATCCAGCTTTGCTGGCGTGCCGCCCAATCGATCAGGGCCTGGCGTCGCGCATAGCTGAGGGTCACGCCCAGGGGATGCTGGCGCGAGGGGGTGGTGAACACCAGGCGCGCATCGGGGCATTGGGCCAGCCCTTGCTGGACATCGATGCCCTGTTCATCGACGCGCAGCGGCACCACCTGCGCGCCCTGGGCCTGCAAGGCGATGCGCGCGGCGATGTGCCCCGGGTCTTCCATCCACACGCTGTCCTGCGGATTGAGCAGCAGCATGCCCAGCAGGTTGAAGGCTTGCTGTGCACCGGAAACGATCACCACTTGCCCGGCGTCGCAGTCGATGCCCCGGGCGTCGAAGACGTACTCGGCGATGGCTGTGCGCAAGGCCTGCAAGCCTTGCAGCTCGCCATAACCGAGCATGGCCTTGCTCGGCTTGAGCAGGTGGCGGTTCATCAGGCGCCGCCAGATCGCTTGCGGGAAGGCGTCGTAGGTGCTGTGGCTGGGCAGGAATGAGGTCGGGGTCGAAGGGTCCCAATCGGCATAGGACACCCCGCGAAAATGATCGCTGCGCAGCGACAGCATCGACTGGCTCAGGTCGGACAGGCGAGGCGGCTGGCGCGCCTGCCCGTCGTCGACCATCGTGCGCTGTTCCCACTCGGTGCCGACGTAGGTGCCGGCCCCGGTGCGCGAGGCCAGGAAGCCTTCGGCGATCAACTGATCGAAGGCATTGAGGATGGTGATCCGCGACAGAGCCAGCTCCTTGCTCAGGGTGCGCGTCGACGGCAGGCGCACGCCGCCCTGGATGCGGCCGCCGAGGATCTGCTTGCGAATCTGCAAGTAAAGCTGGCGGTACAAGGGGATGGCGCTGGCACGGTCCAGCTCGATGGCCGACAGCAACAAACCTGCGGGGGATTTCATGACGCGCTCGTCTGGACGGAGTGTGGGTGGTCCCGCGCCGGCTGGCGCCGAGGTGTGCAGGGTAGCGAGCGGCAGCGGATAAGTCATCCACCGCCGGGAACGCCACGGCGGGCACTGTCATGAAATGAAAAGCCATTGTCGTCTGATGAGAAGCGGCTGTTTGGGCGTCATCCTACAGTCCAATCAGCGCAAATCGACGCAGCAGCCAATATTGCAGACTGGAGAACAAGAAAAATGGCCAAAGCCGTACGCTTCTACGAAACCGGTGGTCCCGACGTCCTTCGTTATGAGGATGTCGAAGTCGGCGACCCCGGTCCTGGTCAGGTACGTCTGCGTCATGTAGCGGTCGGCCTGAACTATGCCGACACCTACTTTCGCAACGGCACCTACCCGATCCCGATGCCCAACGGCATGGGCGTCGAGGCGTCCGGTGTGGTCCAGGCCATCGGCGAAGGCGTGACCAACGTCCAGGTGGGGGACCGCGTCACCTATACCGGTTTCCTCAACACCCTCGGCGCCTACAGCACCGAACGACTGATCGCGGCCGCGCCGCTGATCAAGCTGCCGGAAACCATCAGTTTCGAAACCGCCGCGGCCATGACCATGCGCGGCCTGACGTCGTCGTACCTGATGCGCCGCATCTACGACTTCAAGGAAGGCGACAGCATCCTGCTGCACGCCGCCGCCGGTGGCGTTGGCCTGATCGTTTCGCAGTGGGCCAAGTTGCTCGGCCTGAACGTGATCGGCACGGTGTCGACCGAGCAAAAGGCTGAAATCGCCCGTGCCCACGGTTGCGACCATACTATCAATTACAGCCATGAAGACGTCGCCGCTCGCGTTCGCGAATTGACCGACGGCGTGGGCGTCAACGTGGTGTTCGACAGCGTTGGCAAGAACACCTTCATGGGTTCGCTGGATTCGTTGAAACCCCGTGGCCTGATGGTCTGCGTGGGTACCGCATCCGGGCCTATCCCGGCGTTCGATCCGGTGATGCTGGCGATGAAAGGTTCGCTGTTCCTGACCCGTCCGGCCCTGGCCAACTACATCAGCGATCCTGCGGAAAAAGCCGCCCTGGCCGGTGAGTTGTTCGACCACGTCGGCAGCGGCCGCATCAAGATCGAGATCAACCAGCACTACGCGTTGCAGGACGCGGTGCAGGCGCATCGCGATCTTGAGTCGCGCAAGACTACCGGCTCGTCGATTTTCGTCATTTAAGGAGCTGCCAGCCATGAAAGTCGAACAATTGACCTGCAGCATCGGTGCCGAACTGATCGGCGTGAACCTCGCCGACGCGGTGCATGACGACGGTCTGTTTGCCGAGATTCGTGCCCAGTTGCTCAAGCACCGAGTGGTGTTCCTGCGCGACCAGGACATCAGCCGCGCCGACCACGTGGCCTTCGCCCGCCGCTTCGGCGAGCTGGAAGACCACCCGGTGGCCGGCAGCGATCCGGAGCATCCGGGGCTGGTGCGCATCTACAAGAATCCTGACCAGCCGATGGACCGCTACGAAAACGCCTGGCACACCGATGCGACCTGGCGCGAAGTTCCGCCGATGGGTGCCGTGCTGCGTTGTGTTGAATGCCCGCCAGTGGGCGGCGACACCATGTGGACCAACATGGTCCAGGCCTATGCGAACCTGCCGGAAGACGTAAAGCTCAAGATCGCCGACCTGCGTGCCCGCCACAGCATCGAAGCGAGCTTCGGCGCGGCCATGCCGATCGAAAAGCGCCTGGGACTCAAGGCGATGTACCCGGACGCCGAGCACCCGGTGGTGCGCACCCATCCGGAAACCGGCGAGAAGGTGCTGTTCGTCAACGCCTTCACCACTCATTTCAGCAACTATCACACCCCTGAACGGGTGCGCTTCGGCCAGGACGCCAACCCTGGCGCCGGCGAGTTGCTGCGCTACCTGATCAGCCAGGCGTACATCCCTGAGTATCAAGTGCGCTGGCGCTGGAAGCCCAACAGCATCGCCATCTGGGACAACCGCAGTACCCAGCATTACGCCGTCATGGACTACCCGCCGTGCCATCGCAAGATGGAGCGCGCCGGGATCATCGGCGACAAGACTTTCTGATCCAACCCTTCTGCATACGCACTCGTAGACACGTCTGCCCGGCCACGACCCGGGCGGACGGGACAATCATAAGAACTGGAGTAAACCATGCAATTCTTCGACGATTCCCTGCACCCCGAAAACATGGAAAAGGTGGTCATCACCGTGGCCCCGTACGGCCCGGAATGGATGCCTGAAGACTTCCCGGAAGACATCCCGCTGACCATGGACGAGCAAGTCCAGAAAGCGGTTGAATGCTATGAAGCCGGTGCCACGGTTTTGCACCTGCACGTGCGTGAACTGGATGGCAAGGGCTCCAAGCGCCTGTCCAAGTTCAACGAGCTGATCGCCGGTGTGCGCGAAGCCGTGCCGGACATGATCATCCAGGTCGGCGGCTCGATTTCCTTCGCCCCGGAAAGCGACGGTGAAGCGGCCAAGTGGCTGTCCGACGACACTCGCCACATGCTGGCCGAGCTGACGCCGAAACCGGACCAGGTCACGGTGGCCATCAACACCACCCAGATGAACATCATGGAGCTGCTGTATCCGGAATACCTGGAAGGCACCTCCCTGGCCAACCCGATGGTCCAGGCCGCCTACAGCGAAATGACCGTACCGGCAGGTCCAGCCTGGGTTGCCGAGCACCTCAAGCGCCTTATGGACAACGGCATCCAGCCGCACTTCCAGCTGACCGGCATCCATGCCTACGAAACCCTGGAGCGCCTGGTGCGCAAGGGCATCTACAAGGGCCCGCTGAACCTGACCTGGATCGGCATCGGCGGTGGTTTCGACGGTCCGAACCCGTTCAACTTCTTCAACTTCATCCACCGTGTTCCGGATGGTTGCACCCTGACCTCCGAGTCGCTGCTCAAGAACGTGCTGCCGTTCAACACCATGGCCATGTCCATGGGGCTGCACCCGCGCGTGGGCAACGAAGACACTATCATTGATCACAAGGGCGAGCGTTTCGGCTCGGTTGCGCAGATCAAGCAAACCGTACGCATCGCCCACGAACTGGGTCGCGAAATCGCCACCGGCAAAGAAGCCCGTGAGATCTATCGCATCGGTGTGCAGTACGACAGCATCGAAGACACCCTGCTGGCCAACGGAATGTCCCCCAACCGCAAGGCTGGGCAAAAAGGTGTGCCGCAACGCGGCTGACCCGTGGCGCGCACGAGGGGCCGTGACCGCTCGTGCGCACTGCAAAACGCTTGATAACAAAAATAAATAAAAGCTTTGAGGAGGCTGCATGGCCTTTCACCCAATCGCCGACGATGACGACGCTGGTTGCGTCAACGTTGCGCGTAAATATGCCTGGATTGTCTTTGCACTGACGTTCGGCCTGTTGATTTCCGATTACATGTCACGCCAGGTGCTCAATGCGGTGTTCCCGCTGCTCAAGAGCGAGTGGTCCCTGAGTGACGGCCAACTGGGTTTGCTCAGTGGCATTGTCGCCCTGATGGTCGGCCTGCTGACGTTCCCGCTGTCGCTGATGGCCGACCGCTTCGGCCGGGTCAAGAGCCTGGCGCTGATGGCGATGCTGTGGAGCGTGGCAACCCTGGGTTGCGCGTTGGCCCAGGATTACCAGCAGATGTTCATCGCCCGGTTCATGGTGGGCGTTGGCGAGGCGGCCTACGGCAGCGTCGGCATCGCGGTAGTGATTTCGGTGTTTCCGAAACACATGCGCGCCACCCTGGCCAGTGCCTTCATGGCGGGCGGGATGTTCGGCTCGGTGTTGGGCATGGCCTTGGGCGGTGCGATCGCGGCCAAGCTCGGCTGGCGCTGGTCGTTCGCCGGCATGGCGCTGTTCGGGCTGCTGCTGGCGATGCTTTACCCGATCATCGTCAAGGAAGCGAAGATTGCACCCAAGCGCGCAGCCCAGCTGGCGAACAAGGTGGCCGCGGTCAAGCGTCCATTGAGCACGTTGTGGTCCAGCCGTTCGGTGGTGGCGACCTATTTCGGCAGTGGCCTGCAGCTGTTCGTCGGCGGCACGGTGATGGTGTGGATTCCCAGCTACCTCAATCGCTACTACGACATGCCCACGGACAAGGCGGGCGGCATGGCCGCGATCATCGTCCTGTGCAGCGGCGCCGGGATGATCCTGTGCGGCATGCTCAGCGATCGGCTGTGCCGTAATTCGCCGGAACGCAAGGTCAGCCTGGCCATCGGGTTTTGCCTGGGCAGCTGCCTGCTGCTGTCGGCGGCGTTCGCGCTACAGGCAGGGCCCCTGCAACTGGCGCTGATCTGCCTGGGCATGCTGATTGCCACCGGTACCACCGGCCCGGCGGGCGCGATGGTCGCCAACCTGACCCATTACTCGGTCCACGGCACAGCCTTCGCCACGCTGACATTGGCCAACAACATGCTGGGCCTGGCGCCTGGGCCGTTCATCACTGGACGGGTGTCGGACCTGATCGGCCTGCATGCCGCGTTCCAATTGGTGCCACTGGTCAGCCTCGCGGCAGCGGCGGTGTTCTTTTATGCCAAGTGTCATTACCACAAAGATATTGCCCGCCTTCAGGGTCAGAGCGTGCCTGACCCCGTCAACCAGGCCGGGTTAGAGGTGAAGTTGTGAGTCGTCGTCTACAAATTGATGTGTTTTTCGATTTTATCTGCCCTTGGTGCCTGATCGGCAAACGCCAGCTGGAGCATGCGCAGGTGCAGTTTCGCAATCGCCATCCGGATGTGCAGATCAACACCCGGTGGCATGGGGTGCAGTTGCTGCCGCATTTGCCGGTAGAAGGTGAGCCCTTCGCCGATTTCTACCGCAAGCGCCTGGGCAATGCCGATGCCGTGACCATGCGCCAGGCCCAGGTACAGCAGGCTGCCGCGGCGGTAGGACTGACCATCGACCTCAGCCACATCGAGACGATGCCCAACACCGCCGACGCCCATCGCCTGTTCGAGCGAGCCAGTGCACTGGGTAATGTTGCCCAGCGTGAAATGCTGCTCGAACGGCTGTTCGCCGCTTATTTCCGCAAGCGCGAAAACCTCGGCTGCCGCGAGACCTTGCTCGCCATTGCCCGCTCCTGCGGCATCGATGCGGATGCGTTGCTCGATTGCCTGAAGGGCGACGGCACGCCCTTCGAGGGATCTCCCGGTGCGACCAGTGGCGTGCCGAGCTTTCAGTTCAACGGCCGCATGACGGTGATCGGTGCCCAACCTGCCCAGGCGCTGCTCGGGGCCATGAACGAAGCACTCAAGGAAAATGAACGCGAGCGGCAGCCGGCATGACCCGGCGCATACCCGTACCTGCCGGCAAACACCCGCAGGCCGGCGGCCGGGCGCTGTTCGAGTTCGACGACAAGAGCCTGGCGTTGTTCAACGTCGACGGGCAGCTGTTCGCCATTGACGACAGTTGCCCGCACCAGGGCGCCTCGCTGTGTGGCGGGCGTCTTGAGGGGCGAGTGATTCAATGTTGCGCCCATGGTTTGCGCTTCGATTTGCACAGCGGCTACCTGCTCAATTCCAGGCAGGTGAAAGTCAACAACTACCCGGTCGAGATCATCGACGGCCAGGCGTTCATCGTCATCGTTCCCGAGGAGGCCGCGCCATGAGCGCCATCGCCCTTACCCGTATCCATAGTCGCACGCGCGAATTGGCCCCGGGGTTTATCGTCAGTCTGATCGTGGCCGCCGCCGCCTCGTTTTTGTCCGAGCACTACGGTGCCCCGGTCATGCTGTTCGCGTTGCTGCTGGGCATGGCCCTGAATTTCCTCGCCGGTGACGGCGTCTGCAAGGCCGGCATCGAATTCACCGCGCGCACCGTGTTGCGCATCGGCGTGGCGCTGCTGGGCATGCGCATCACCCTCGAGCAGATGGCGGCGCTGGGCTGGAAGCCGGTGGCCCTGGTGGTGATCCTGGTGGTGGTGACCATCGGCGTGTCGGTGATCGCGGCCAAGGCGCTGGGCTTCCAGCGTTTGTTCGGCATGCTCACCGGTGGCGCCACCGCGATCTGCGGCGCATCGGCCGCGTTGGCCCTGGCGGCAGCGCTGCCTAACCACCCGCAGAAAGAACGCGCGACCCTGTTCACGGTGATCGGTGTCTCGGCGCTGTCGACCATGGCGATGATCGTCTACCCGATGATCGCCAACTGGCTGCAACTGTCGCCGCAGGTGGCGGGCGTGTTCCTCGGCGCGACCATCCACGACGTGGCCCAGGTGGTCGGTGCCGGCTACAGCATGTCCACCGAGACCGGTGACACGGCCACGGTCGTCAAGCTGATGCGGGTCGCCATGCTGCTGCCGGTGATCGTCACCGCCGCCATGATCACCCGTATGCAAGGCGCCGATCCGACCGGCAAGCGACCACCGTTGCTGCCATGGTTCGCCGTCGGTTTCCTGATCCTGGCGTGCATCAACAGCACCGGCTGGATTGCTCCGGTGGTGCAGGGTTCGGTCAATGAACTGTCGCGCTGGTGCCTGGTGGTGTCCATCAGTGCCCTGGGCATGAAGACCCAGCTCAAGGAGCTGGCGGCGGTGGGCATCAAGCCGATCCTGCTGATGGTGGGGGAGACGGTATTCCTCGTCGTGCTGGTGCTGTTGTTGCTGCGCTGGGGGCTCTGAGGGCAGGTCTTCCACAGGTTTTATCGCAGGGCTTCACTGGGCTGGCTCCTCGTCACAGTGAAGCGCTCGACCGGTGTTACCCGCACCGGTCTTTATACGGCGACTGTACCAGCAGTCGCCGTTTTTTTTGCCGGGTCAACCAAGGTGCATTCGCACCGGGCACACCCTGTAGGAGCCCGGCTTGCCGGCGAAGGCGGCCTCACAGCCAACCCATCTCTCACGGCTGTACCCGATCCACTGTAGGAGCTGGCTTGCCAGCGAAGACGGCCTCATAGCCGACCCATCTCCCACGGCCGTACCCGATCCACTGTAGGAGCCCGGCTTGCCGGCGATGACGGCCTCACAGCCGACCTATCTCTCACGGCTGTACCCGATCCACTGTAGGAGCCCGGCTTGCCGGCGATGACGGCCTCACAGCCGACCCAACTCCCACGGCCGTACCCGATCTACTGTAGGAGCAAGCTTGCTCGCGATGGAGGTCAACGATGACGCGGGAAGCCTGACACCCCGCGGTGCTCTCAGGTTTTTCGCGAGCAAGCTCGCTCCTACATGGGCCCACTACGCAGAACCTCCACTTGGCCTCACGATGTGGCAAGAAAATCAAAAGCCAATTCAAAAGCAAAAGCGAGGCGGCCTACGAGCCGACCTGATCCCAAGTGAACGCATCCCCCCTGTAGGAGCTGGCTTGTCGGGTCGCCGCATCGCAGCGATGGTCGTCAACGATGACGCGCGCTGTCTGAATGAATGCGTTGTCCAGACGTTTTTCGCGAGCAAGCTCGCTCCCACAGTAGATCGGGTACGGCCGTGGGAGATGGGTCAGCTTTGAGGCCGCCATCGCCGGCAAGCCGGCTCCTACAGTGGATCGGGTAGGGCCGCGAGTGATGGGTCGGCTGTCAGGCCGCCTTCGCCGGCAAGCCGGCTCCTACAGTAGATCGGGTAGGGCCAAGAGTGATGGGTTGGCTTTGAGGCCGCCATCGCCGGCAAGCCGGGCTCCTACAGTGGATCGGGTAGGTCCGCGAGTGATGGGTCGGCTGTCAGGCCGCCTTCGCCGGCAAGCCGGCTCCTACAGTAGATCGGGTAGGGCCAAGAGTGATGGATTGGCTGTGAGGCCGCCATCGCTGGCAAGCCGGCTCCTGCAGTAGATCGGGTAGGGCCGCGAGAGATGGGGTGGCTGTGAGGCCGCCTTCGCCGGCAAGCCGGCTCCTACAGTAGATCGGGTGTGGCCGGAGGAGATGGGGTGGCTTTGAGGCCGTCATCGCCGGCAGGCCGGCTCCCACAGTTGATTGGGTGCAGGCGTGAGTGATGGGTCGACGGTCACGCCGGTTTTTTTGCGCCGCGATATCAGGAGATCTTGGGTGGGACAGCATCCGCCGGAGCTTTTGTCGAACCCTGCTTCTGCGCTCGCCACGCCGCCGGCGGCATGCCGAACTGGCTGATGAACCAGCGGGTAAACGAACTCGCCATCGCATACCCGAGCATGTCGGCGATCCTTCCGAGCGAGTAGTTCGGATTCTCCAGATAACGCAGCACCAAATCCCGGCGCACATCATTGATCAGGTCGTTGAAAGCACAACCATCGTCCTTGAGACGACGTTGCAGGGTGCGCACGTTCATGCCCTGGCTCTGGGCGATCTGCTCGATGGTGGCGCGGCCCATGGGTAGCAGCAGGTAGATGGCCTTGCGCACTTCGAACAGCATCGACGTGCTTTCGGTGCTTTGCAACGAGTCGAGGTAGCTCTGGGCGTAGCGGGCCATGGCCGGGTCGGCATTGGGGTTGGTCATGTCCAGGCTGGCGCCTGTGCAGACGATGCCGTTGAACTCGCTGCCGAACTCCAGGGTGCAGCCGAACAGGCGCCGGTGCAGCTGCACGTTGTCGGGGGCCTGGTGGGTGAAATTGACGCTGTAGGGATGCCAGTGGGCGCCGAGCAGGGCGGCGCACAGGCGGAACATCACGCCGATGGCAAGCTCAGTGGCCTGGCGGCTGGCCATCGGCGATTCGGTGACCACCTCTTCGCGAATGATCACCATCTTGCCGGCCTCTTCGATGAAGATCGCCAGCGAATCGTTCATCAAGTGCCGGTAATGCACCACCACCTGCAAGGCATCGCGCAGCGTGCGCTGATGGCTGAGCAGCAGGGCGACCACGCCGAAATCCGAGAGCTGGCGTGACTCGGCCATGCTCAAGCCGAACGTCTGGCAACCGCTGGCGGCGGCCGAATCCTCCAGCAGGCGTACGGCGGCATCGATGGGAATACGGTGCCCGGGGGCTTGCAGCTGGGCCTTGGTCAAGCCGACGCCGGCCAGTACATCGTGCGGGTTGAAACCCAGGTATTGAGTGACCTCAAGGTAGTTGGTCAAGACGGCGGCGCGAACAAGCTTGGGCATTCGAAGGTCTTTCCTTAGCCAATTGCGATCAATTGAACCTGGCGACTATATCCAGCACATCAGCACTTGAACAGTTGTGCGATTGACGACAGTGCACGCCCGATTCTGCCCGGCCGACAACCGTTATCGAAGGGCGGTCGACGCTCCCCATTGATTACAGTGACCCGCAGCGATCCCGTGGGGTTATTCGACCAGCGGTCAGGAGCATCCGGTGGCGAAAAAACCTGTCATCAAATGAAAAGTGCCTGACGTCCAATGAAAAGCGCCAGGGGGGGGCGATCTTTAATGTCAGTCCTACAAAAAGCCCCTGGCCACAGAGCCAGTCGAGTCATCGAGAAAGCGTAGGTGTTGAATTGAACAAACTGCAAACCGCCGCAACCGTTCTGATCGTACCGGGCCTGCGCGAGCACGTTGCCGAACATTGGCAAACGCTGCTTGAAGCCAGGCTGGAAAAGGTACGCAGTGTGCCGCCACTGGAAACCGACAAGCTCGATTGCAATGCCCGCGTCCGGGCGATCCAGCACCAGCTGGAACAGATCGACGGGCCGGTCATCCTGGTCGCCCACAGCGCCGGTGTGCTGATGGTCGCCCACTGGGCTGCGCAATTCAGTCGTCCGATCAAGGGTGCCCTGCTGGCCGCGCCACCGGATCTCGAGGCCGCCTGGCCCGCCAACTATCCATCCCCTGAAACCCTGCGCAGCAGCGGTTGGGATCCTCTGCCAACCGGGCCGTTGCCATTCCGTAGCCTGGTGGCCGCCAGCACCAACGATCACCTGGCCAGCCTGGACGCCGCCACTAGACTTGCCCAAGGCTGGGGCGCCGAATTGCTCAATCTGGGCGATGTCGGCCACCTCAATCCGGCGGCGGGTTTCGGTCACTGGCCTGAGGCTGAAGCACTCATCCTCGAGCTGGACCGCTAGTACAGGAGCCGGTCGGGCCGCATCCCGACCAGCACTCGCCCTCATCCCTGAACACGCAGGCCCCACCGGGTCGCGCGAGGGCTGCTGCGCTTAAAACAAATACAAAAAGGCGGAGACAACGCAATGCACAACAATAAGAATCACGGCTTCACCACCGCACGCTACACCTTGTTGGCCTCGGCCATCCTGGCCGCCATGATGCCGGCCGCCCATGGCGCAGAAATCGAGACCGGTAACCCGGACTGGAACGTTCGCCTGGACAACACCATCAAGTACAACTATGGCGTGCGCACCGAAAGTGCCGACAAGCGCATGTTGGGCACTCCGAACAACAACGACGGCGACTACAACTTCCGCAAGTCCGGCACCAACATCACCAACCGTGTCGACCTGCTGACCGAGATGGACGTGGTCTATCAGAACCACATGGGCTTCCGTGTCAGCGCCGCCACCTGGTACGACAAGGCCTACGATAACACCGGTTCGAACTCCAACCCGTTCGTCAACGGCAACGGTTCGACCTCGGGCCTGATCGCCAACGACCCGCGCCTGGCCGGTGTCACCAACGACAACGTCGGCAATGGCAGCCCGCACCTGAGCAACTACGCCCAGCGCTACTACAGCGGCCCGTCCGGCGAAATCCTCGACGCCTTCGTGTTCTACAGCACCGAAGTGGGCGAAGAGTCGATGCTCAGCGTCAAGGCTGGTCAGCACAACGTGTTCTGGGGCGAGACCATTCTCAATCCGGTGCATTCGATCAGCTACGGCCAGTCCGGCCTCGACCTGGCCAAGCTCGCCGCGTCGCCGGGCACTGAAGCCAAGGAACTGTTCGTCCCGCGCAACCAGCTGTCGATGACCTTCACCGTCAATCCGGAATTGACCGTGGGCGCCCAGTACTTCCTCGATTGGGACGCCGCGCGCCTGCCGGAAGCCGGCACCTACTACGGCGGTTCCGACCTGGTCGGTTTTGGTGCGCAGTCGTTCCTGTTGGGCAACACCAACGCCGTGGTCCCGGGCAGCCCGCTGGGCTGTGGCCTGGCGCCGTGCAACGGCTTGACCAACGTGCGTCGCGGGCATGACCTGACGCCGGACAAGCGTGGCGATTGGGGCATCATGGCCAAGTGGTCGCCGGCCTGGCTGGATGGCACCCTCGGTGTCTACTACCGCGAAACCTCGGAAATCCTGCCGCAAGCCTGGCTGGATGCTCGCGGCCTGAGCTCGGCCAACGCCAACGGCACCCGTCCGGCCGGCCAGGTACCCGCGGTGATCAACACCCTCAACTCGCTGAGCACCGCCACCTATCAAATGGCCTATGCCGACAACGTCAAGATCGTCGGCCTGAGCCTGTCCAAGGACGTGGGCGGTGTGAGCGTGGGCTCGGACCTCAACGTTCGGCACAACATGCCGCTGGCCAGTATTCCGGCGGTCGTCAGCACCAACAGTCCGCTGGGCCTGGGCCAGGGTCTTGGCCTTTTGCCGGCGCGCACGCCCGGCACCGGCATCGTCTATGACACCCCGGAAAAGGGCGACAGCATGGCCGCCACCGGCGACACCCTGCACTGGACGCTCAACGGCCTGATGACCATGCCGAAAACCCCCGTGTTCGATTCGGCGACCCTGCTCGCCGAGTTGTACTACAGCAACTTGCTCAAGCTCGATAGCAAGAACGAGGCGCTCTACAAAGGCAAGGATACCTATCGCGGCATCGACCAGCCGACCCGGGACAACTGGGGTATCGCGGTGAACTTCACACCGACCTGGTACCAGGTGTTTCCCGGTGTCGACCTCAACGCGCCGATGTCCATCAACCTCGGTCTCGACGGCGTGTCACCGGTCTCCGGTGGCGGTGCCAAGGATACCGGTAACTACGCAGTCGGCCTCGGGGCCGTTGTGTACAACAAATACTTTGTCGACCTGAAGTACGTGGATTCTTTCGGCAAAGCCGACAAGTGCAATGTCAGTGGTGTGAGTACCGGCCCCAACGGAGGTGACGGCGCTGCGCCGAACGCCTTCAGCGGTAACGAAAACTACGCCTGCTACGCCGGTGGCTACTCAGCCTTTTCCGGTGGTGGTGCAACGACTGAGGACCGTGGCGCCGTTTACCTGACGATGAAAACCACTTTTTGATTCACCACTGATTTGCTCAACGCAAGCAGGAGAATAACAACATGAAATTCGTCAAAACCGTGTTGGCCGCTTCGCTGGCCATGGTCCTTGCCGCCCAGGTACAGGCCGCTGTTTCAACCCAGGACGCTGCCAAGCTGGGCACCAGCCTGACCCTGGTGGGCGCCGAGAAGGCCGGGAACGCTGATGGTTCCATTCCGGCCTACAACGGTGGCCTGACCACGCCGCCAGCCAGCTTCAAATCCGGCGACAGCATGCGCCCGGACCCGTTCGCCAGTGAAAAACCACTGCTGGTGATCGACGGCAAGAACGTCGATCAGTACAAGGGCATGCTCACCGCCACCACCGTGGAACTGGCCAAGCGCTTCCCGACGTTCCGTGTCGATGTGTTCCCGACCCACCGCACCGTGTCGCTGCCCAAGGCGATCCTCGATAACGGCGTGAAGAACGCCAGCGGCGCCAAGTCCCTCGAAGGCGGCTTGGCCATCGACAACGTGCTGCCGGGCGTACCGTTCCCGATCCCGCAGTCGGGCAACGAAGCGATGTGGAACTTCCTGTTGCGTTACCAGGGCGTGAGCATCAACTCCAAGTACGACTCCTGGAACGTTGACTCCGCCGGCGTACCAAGCCTGGCCACCACCGGGCAGGCGTTCATTTCCTACCCGATCTACGAAAACCTCGCGCAGCCGATCAGTAGCGCCGACGTTTACTACCAGATGAAGCTGTCGTACACCGGCCCCGCGCGTCGTGCCGGCGAAGCGGTGATGCTCAAGGACGCCGCCAACCCGCTGACCCAACCGCGCCGCGCCTGGCAATACCTGCCTGGCCAGCGTCGGGTGAAACTGGCTCCGAACCTGGCGTACGACACGCCTAACCCGGGCACTGCCGGTGCCGGTACCTACGACGATGTGTTCGTGTTCAACGGTGCGCTGGATCGCTACGACTGGAAGCTGGTCGGCAAGCAGGAAATGATCGTGCCCTACAACACCTACAAGCTGACCTACGTCCAGGATCCGAAGTCGATCACTACACCGAATCACCTGGCACCGGAGTTCGTTCGCTGGGAAAAACACCGCGTGTGGGTCGTCGAAGGTACCCTCAAGTCGGGCGCCCGGCACATCTATGCCAAGCGTCGCTTCTACCTCGACGAAGACAGCTGGACCGCTCTGGCCTCGGATCAATATGACGCCCGTGGTCAGCTCTATCGCGGTTCCTTCGCCTTCCTCAGCCAGAGCTATGACAAGCAGATCCCGGACTCCACGCCGTTCATGATCTACGACCTGGTCGGTGGTTCCTACAACATCAACGGTGTAGTCGGCCCTTACGGCGGCATCAAGTACATCGATCCGCTCTCCAAGGCCCAGTGGTCTTCGGAATCCCTGGCCGGCAGCGGCATTCGCTAAACCAACCGCAAGCAGACGCTCGCACGATCCACTGTGGGAGCGAGCCTGCTCGCGATGGACCTGAGGGCGACGCGGGCATCCAGACAGCACGCGTAATCGTTAACGTCCATCGCGAGCAGGCTCGCTCCCACATGAGCTGCACGGCGCGAGGTGTGGCGCGGTTTTCCGAAGAGGACGCGGTATGTGTTCGTATAAAAATAATATGTTGAAGCTGGCGTTTGGCATTGCGCTCTGTCTGTCGCAGGGCGTCAGCCAGGCGTCCGATTACGTCGACGTGCTGGACCTGCCTGCCAAGGTCAGCGCCTTGGCCATCAAGAGTCCGTTGTCCGGCATGGCCCGCGCCGGTGAGCGCGTGATCGCCGTTGGCCAACGCGGCCATATCCTGTTTTCCGATGATTCCGGTCAGCACTGGCAACAGGCCGCCGTGCCGGTGAGCGCCGACCTCACCGCCGTGAGTTTCCCGACCGACAGCCAGGGCTGGGCGGTGGGCAATGACGGCGTGGTATTGCACAGCAGCGACGCTGGCGTGACCTGGAACAAACAACTCGACGGTCGCCAGATCGGCGATCTGCTGGTCAAGCATTACACGGCGTTGGCCAGTGCCGAACCGGGCAATGAACAATGGCCGTTGCTGGTCGCCGAAGGCCAGCGCCTGGTGGAGCAGGGCGCCGACAAACCGCTGCTCGATGTGTGGTTCGCCAATGACAAAACCGGCTATGTGGTCGGCGTGTTCAACCTGATCCTGCGCACTGACGATGGTGGCCAGAGCTGGACGCCGTTCCAGGATCGCACCGACAACCCGCAAGGCTTCCACCTCAATGCCATCGCCTCCACCGGCGATGCGCTGTACATCGCCGGCGAGCAGGGCCTGCTGCTCAAGTGGGATGACAACGCCCAACGCTTCGCCGCCGTGTCGACGCCTTACCAGGGCAGCTTCTTCGGCGTGGTCGGCAAGCCTGGCGAAGTGCTGGTCTACGGCTTGCGCGGCAACGTGCTGCGCAGCACCGACGGCGGGCAGAACTGGACCGCGCTGGACAGTGGCCTGCACGTCAGCATCACCGCCGGCCTCATCGATGCCCGTGGCAATTACCGCCTGTTCACCCAGGGCGGCCAGATGCTGGTCAGCCAGGGCACTGGCGCGCAATTGCATTTGGTGCAGCAACCGGCACGTACCCCGGTCGCCGGTGCCACCCAGTCCGCCACAGGCGCCCTGGTGGTAGCGGGTAGCCGTGGTGCACAGGCACTGTCCGTCGATTAAGACCTCGAAAATTCAGAGCGAGAACCCAGACATGGGCAATATCAAACAAGACGCCATGCCGGTGATCCGCGAGCTGCGTGATTTCGACCGCCGCTCCGGCAACCTGCTCGAACGGCTGGTGTTCAACTATCGGCCGCTGTTCATGCTGCTCATGGCCCTGGCCACCGTGGTCCTGGGCTTCATGGCCGTGACCCGCCTGGAGCTGCGTCCCAGCTTCGAGAAGATGATTCCGCAGAGCCAGCCGTACATCCAGAATTTCCTCGAGAACCGCGCTTCGCTGCGCGGCCTGGGCAACTCGGTGCGGGTGGTGGTCGAGAACACCCAGGGCGATATCTTCGACCCTGAGTATCTGGACGTGCTCAAGCAGGTCAATGACCAGCTGTTCCTCACCGAAGGCGTCGACCGTGCATGGATGAAATCCCTGTGGAGCCCGGCGGTGCGCTGGACGGAAGTCACCGAGGAAGGTTTCCAGGGTGGCCCAGTGATGCCTGATACCTACTCGGGGCAGCCTGAACAGATCGAGCAACTGCGCCAGAACATCTCCCGCGCCGGTATCGTCGGCAGCCTGGTGGCCAGCGATTTCAAGTCGACCATGCTGATCGTGCCGCTGCTGGACAAGGCCGCCGCCGGTGGCCAGCGCATCGACTACCACGCCTTTTCGCAGATGCTCGAAGAGCAGTTGCGCGACAAGATCGAATACGCTGGCGACAGCGCCGCACGCAAGTCCGGTGTCGAGGGCAAGGGCCACTACAAGGTCCGGGTCATCGGTTTTGCCAAGCTGATGGGCGACCTGATCGACGGCCTGATCCAGGTGATGATGTTTTTCGGCCTGGCCGTTGTCACTTCGCTGGTCATCATCTATGCCTACACCCGTTGCGTGCGCAGCACCTTGCTGGTGGTAGGCTGCTCGTTGATTGCGGTGGTCTGGCAACTGGGTATCGTCGCCTGGCTGGGCTACGCCATCGACCCGTATTCGGTGCTGGTACCGTTTTTGATCTTCGCCATCGGCGTGTCCCACGCGGCGCAGAAGATGAACGGGATCATGCAGGACATCGCCCGTGGCACCCACAAGCTGATCGCCGCGCGCTACACCTTTCGCCGTCTGTTCATCGCTGGCGTTACCGCGCTGCTGGCTGACGCCGTCGGCTTCGCCGTGTTGATGCTGATCGACATTCCGGTGATCCAGGACCTGGCGATCACCGCCAGTATCGGCGTCGCGGTACTGATCTTCACTTCGCTGTTGCTGATGCCGGTGGCGCTGTCCTACATCGGCGTCGGCCGCAAGGCCGCCGAGCGTGCGCTGAAAATCGACACCCGTGCCGAGCACCACAAAGGCTTCGGTAAACTCTGGGACTTGCTCGATCGCTTCACCACCCGCAAGTGGGCCACTGGCGCCGTGTTGGTCGCGGTGCTGATGGGCATCGGCGGTTTCATGGTCAGCCTGCAGTTGAAGATCGGCGACCTTGAAAGCGGGGCGCCGGAGTTGCGCGCCGACTCGCGCTACAACCGCGACAACGCCTACATCACCAGCCACTACGCGCTGTCCAGCGACCTGTTCGCCGTGATGATCAAGACCGCGCCGGAAGGCTGCCTGAACTACAAGACCCTGGTCCTCGCCGATCGCCTGGCCTGGGAACTGCAGCAGTATCCGGGCGTGCAGGCCACCGCTTCGCTGGTCAACGCGGTACGCCAGATCACCGCCGGCACCTATGAGGGCAACCCCAAGCTCAACAACATCCAGCGCAACCAGGACGTGCTGAACTATGCCGCGCAGCAGGCCTCGGTCAACTCGCCGGAGCTGTTCAACAACAACTGCTCGCTGATGCCGGTGATCGCTTTCCTCAAGGATCACAAGGCGGAAACCCTCGACGCCGTGGTAGCGATTGCCGACAAGTTTGCCAAGGAAAACAGCACCGACGATCGCCAGTTCCTGCTGGCCGCCGGCAGTGCCGGCATCGAAGCGGCGACCAACATCGTGGTGCGCGAGGCCAACCGCACCATGCTGCTGTACGTCTACCTGGCGGTGACGCTGTTCTGCCTGATCACCTTCCGCAGTTGGCGCGCCACGCTGGTGGCGCTGTTGCCGCTGGTGCTGACCTCGATCCTCTGCGAAGCGCTGATGGTCGCCATGGGCATTGGCGTGAAGGTCGCGACTCTGCCGGTGATCGCCCTGGGCGTGGGGATCGGCGTCGACTACGCCTTGTACCTGCTCAGCGTGCAATTGCACTTCCAGCGCCAGGGCCTGCCGCTGTCCCAGGCCTACCGCAACGCCGTGTCGTTCACCGGCCGGGTGGTCGGGCTGGTCGGTATCACCCTCGCTGCTGGCGTGGTGTGCTGGGTCTGGTCGCCGATCAAGTTCCAGGCCGACATGGGCATCCTGCTGACCTTCATGTTCCTGTGGAACATGCTCGGCGCGCTGATCCTGATCCCGGCCCTGTCGTACTTCCTGCTGCGTGAACGGGCACCCCAGCCCGGTGCTGTCGCGGCAACCGAGAACACTGAATCCACTGAACGTCCTGGCATGCCGCATGCCGTGACCACTTCCGAGTAAGCCAAGATGTCTGATTACAAAGCTCCCCTGCGCGACATGCGCTTCGTACTCAACGAGGTTTTCCAGGTGTCCCGGCTCTGGGCCAGGTTGCCTGGCCTGGCCGAGGTGATCGATGAAGAAACCGCCGCCGCGATCCTCGAAGAAGCCGGCAAGATCAGTGGCGAAGTCATCGCCCCCTTGAACCGCGCCACCGATGAGCAGGGCTGTACCTGGAGCAAGGGTTCGGTCACCGCGCCAGACGGTTTCGCCCAGGCTTATCAAGCCTTCGCCGAAGGTGGTTGGGTGGGTGTCGGCGGTGATCCGCAATACGGCGGCATGGGCATGCCCAAGGCCATTTCTGCCCAGGTCGAAGAGATGGTCAACGCCGCCAGCCTGTCGTTCGGCCTGTACCCGATGCTGACCGCCGGCGCCTGCCTGTCGATCAAGGCCCATGCCAGCGAAGAGCTCAAGGAGCGTTACCTGCCCAACATGTACGCTGGCACCTGGACAGGTTCGATGTGCCTGACCGAGGCCCATGCCGGTACCGACCTGGGCATGATCCGCACCAAGGCCGAGCCCCAGGCCGATGGCAGCTACAAGGTCAGCGGCAGCAAGATCTTCATCACCGGCGGTGACCACGACCTCACCGAGAACATCATCCACCTGGTGCTGGCGCGACTGCCGGATGCACCGGCGGGGCCGAAAGGCATCTCGCTGTTCCTGGTGCCGAAAGTGCTGGTCAATGCCGACGGCTCCCTGGGCGAGCCTAATTCGCTGTCCTGCGGTTCCATCGAACACAAGATGGGCATCAAGGCCTCGGCCACTTGCGTGATGAACTTCGATGGCGCCACCGGCTACATCATCGATGCACCGAACAAGGGCCTGGCGGCGATGTTCACGATGATGAACTACGAACGCCTGGGCGTGGGCATCCAGGGCCTGGCCCAGGGCGAACGTTCCTACCAGAACGCCTTGGCGTACGCCCGTGACCGCCTGCAGAGCCGTGCGCCAACCGGCGCACAGAACAAGGACAAGGCCGCCGACCCGATCATCGTCCACCCCGACGTGCGCCGCATGCTGTTGACCATGAAGGCCCTGAACGAAGGCGGTCGCGCGTTCTCCAGCTACGTCGCCCTGCAACTGGACATCGCCAAGTTCAGCGAAGACCCGACCGAGCGTTCCCGCGCCCAGGACCTGGTGGCCTTGCTGACCCCGGTGGCCAAGGCGTTCCTCACCGACATGGGCCTGGAAACCACCTTGCACGGGCAAATGGTGTTTGGCGGCCACGGCTTCATCCGCGAGTGGGGCCAGGAGCAACTGGTGCGCGACGTGCGCATCACGCAGATCTACGAAGGCACCAACGGCATCCAGTCCCTGGACCTGGCCGGGCGCAAGATCGTCGGCAGCGGCGGGGCGCTTTACCGCCTGTTCGCTTCGGAGATCCGCGACTTCACCGCCAGCGCCAGCACTGACCTCGGCGAGTTCACCCAACCCTTGAACGCCGCCGTGGACACCCTCGACGAACTGACCGCGTGGCTGCTGGACCGGGCACAAAACAACCCGAACGAAATCGGCGCCGCCTCGGTCGAGTACCTGCAGGTGTTCGGCTACACCGCCTACGCCTACATGTGGGCGCGCATGGCCAAGGCCGTCATGAGCGGCGATGCCGAGGACGATTTCTACATCAGCAAACTGGCCACCGCGCGTTTCTACTTCGCAAGGTTGCTGCCGCGTATCCACTCGTTGAGCGCATCGGCCAAGGCCGGCAGCGCCTGCCTCTACGAGCTTCAAGCCGATCAGTTCTGATCGAAAGGACAAGGAATCTTTATCATGATGGCGACAAAAATAATTCCACCCGCCGACGGCGCCTACGCCTATCCCTTGCTGATCAAGCAATTGCTGCTGTCCGGGGTGCGCTACGAACCGGGCCGGGAAATCGTCTACGCCGATAAGCTGCGCTACAGCTACCAGACCCTCAACAAGCGCATCCGCCGCCTGGCTAATGCGCTGACCGCGGCCGGGGTCAAGGCCGGGGACACCGTGGCCCTGCTCGACTGGGACAGCCACCGTTATCTGGAATGCTTCTTCGCCGTGCCGATGATCGGCGCGGTGCTGCACACGGTGAACATTCGCCTGTCGCCGGAGCAGGTGCTGTTCACCATGAACCACGCCGAAGACGATGTGGTGCTGGTGCATGACGATTTCCTGCCGCTGGTGGAACAGATCCAGGATCGGTTGACCACGGTCAAAGGCTTTGTCCAGCTCACCGAAGACCAGGCGAGCGACACTTCGTTGCCGGTGCTGGGCGAGTACGAGCAGTTGCTGTCGCAGTGCCCGGACCAGTACGACTTTCCCGATTTCGACGAGAACTCGGTAGCGACGCTGTTCTACACCACCGGCACCACCGGCGACCCCAAGGGCGTGTATTTCACCCATCGCCAGCTGGTCCTGCACACCCTGAATGCCGTGGGCTCGTTGGGCGTCTACCAGGGCGCGCCACTGCTGCGTTCCGACGACGTGTACATGCCGATCACGCCGATGTTCCACGTGCATGCCTGGGGTGTGCCTTACGTCGCGACCCTGATGGGCATCAAGCAGGTGTACCCCGGCCGCTACGAACCCAACAGCCTGGTGCGGCTGTATCAGGAGGAGAAGGTGACCTTCTCCCACTGTGTGCCGACCATCCTGCAGATGATCCTCAATTGCGAGCAAGGCAAGTCCGCCCGTTTCGACGGCTGGAAAATGCTCCTGGGCGGCAGCGCGCTGCCCCTGGGGATTGCCAGCGAAGCCAGTGCCAAGGGCATCGTGGTACACGCCGGCTACGGCATGTCCGAGACCTGCCCGCTGCTGTGCCTGACTTACCTGCGCGACGAAGACCTCCAGCAGCCCATGCAGGCGCAACTGCCGACGCGCATCAAGACTGGCACGCCGGTGCCGATGGTCGACCTGAAGATCATCGACGCCAGTGGCAATGACGTTGCTCATGACGGCGAGTCCCTGGGCGAGATCGTGGTGCGTGCGCCCTGGCTGACCCAAGGCTATCTGAAGGAGCCGCAAAAGGGCGCCGAGCTGTGGCAGGACGGCTGGCTGCATACCGGCGACATGGCATCCATCGATCCGTTGGGCGGCGTGGAAATCAAGGACCGGATCAAGGACGTGATCAAGACGGGCGGGGAGTGGATCAGCTCGCTGGAACTGGAAAGCCTGATCAGCGAACACGAGGCGGTGCTGTCGGTCGCGGTGGTCGGCATTGCCGATGAGCAGTGGGGCGAACGGCCCATGGCGCTGGTGGTCTGTGAGCCTGGGCAATACCTGGATCGCAAGATCCTCGAGGCGCACCTGCAAGGGTTTGTGGAGCTCGGCCGCATCAACAAGTGGGCGATCCCCAAGCAGTTCAAGTTCGTCGCCGAGATCCCCAAGACCAGCGTCGGCAAGATCAACAAGAAACTGATCCGCGAACAAGAGTTGGCCTAGGGTTTTGCGCTCAACGCAAAAAACATTGTAGGAGCTGGCTTGCCAGCGAAGAGGCCCGAAAGATCGATGCAATACTCGAGGGCGCCTTCGCCGGCAAGCCGGGCTCCTACAGATCCGCGGTGGCCACGGACTCACGTGCGGCGCAAAACATTGTAGGAGCTGGCTTGCCAGCGAAGAGGCCCTCAAGGACACCATAGCCAGCAGCCAGCGCCCACAAATCATTTACGCTTGGGCAACGTCCAGTTCGGTCGTATGAAGTGGCAGGTGTAGCCGTTGGGGTAGTGCTCGAGGTAGTCCTGATGCTCAGGTTCCGCCTCCCAGAACGGCCCGGCGGGTTCGATCTCCGTGACCACCTTGCCCGGCCACAGGCCAGAGGCATCAGCGTCGGCCACGGTATCCTCGGCCACGCGCTGTTGCGCTTCATCCAGATAATAGATCGCCGAGCGATAGCTCATGCCGATATCGTTGCCCTGACGATTGAGGGTGCTCGGATCATGGATCTGAAAGAAAAACTCAAGGATCTGCCGATAACTGATCTGCTCCGGGTCGAAGACGATTTCGATCGCTTCGGCGTGGGAGCCATGGTTGCGATAGGTCGCATTGGGCACATCACCACCGGTGTAGCCCACCCGCGTGGAGATCACGCCAGGGTAGCGCCGCAGCAGATCCTGCATGCCCCAGAAGCAGCCGCCGGCGAGGATGGCGGTTTCGGTGTTCGTCGTCATCAGTACGCACCTCCCATCAAAGCGCGGCCTCCGGAGGGGAGGCCGTCAGTCCCTCAATGCATCTTGCTGTGATCCATGTTGCCGTGATCCATCGTACCCAGTGCCCGGGCCTCGGCGTCAACCTTGATCGTCTCTTTCTCGCCCTTGGCGTTTTCCACGGTCAAGGTCAACGGCACTTTGCTACCTTCCTTGATCTGGCCCGTCAGGTCCATGAGCATGATGTGGTAGCCATGGGGATCGAAGCTCACCGGCTTGCCGGCCGGCAACGCCACGGACTCGACCTGCTGCATGCTCATCACATCGTCTTTCATGCTCGACTGGTGAATCTGCACCAACTTCGCCACCGGCGACTGCACGCTGAGCAGCTTGCTGTCAGTGTCGGCCTGCAAGGTCATGAAGGCGCCGCTCGAAGGCTGGCCGGCCACCGTCGCCCGGACCCAGGCGTCGTTGACCTGGGTTTGCGCGGACACCTGCCACGCCATGCCGATCAGGGTCAGGCCCAGGGCCAGTTGTTTGAAACGGGGTGCGCAAAACAAAGTCATCAGCAGACCTCCATGACGGTGAGCAGGTCTTCTGCGCACTCTTGAGCGGTAAGGGACGCGGACAGGCCGAGGCGCAAATTGCCCCGGGAGTCGAACACGAAGCTGGTCGCGGTATGGGACAGGGTGTAGGTATCGCCGCTGGGGACTTTCTCGAAGAATACGCCGAACTCCTTGGCGGTGGCGGCGGTTTCTTCCAGGGTGCCGGACAGCGCTTCGAAACTCGGGTCGAAGGCCTTCACGTACTTGTCGAGCAACTCGGGGGTATCGCGCTCGGGGTCCAGGGTGATGAAGATCACTTGCAGGCGCTCGCCATCGCGGCCCATCAGTTTCTTTGCCTGGGCGGCGCGGGCCAGCGTGGTCGGGCAGACGGCCGGGCACTGGGTGAAACCGAAGAAGATCATCGGCATCAGGCCCTGGTAGCTGCCGAGCATGCGGGTTTCGCCGTCGGCATCCTTGAGCTTGAAGGAACGCCCCATGATCTTGTCGCTCAGGTCCTTGCCGTACTTGAACGACAGCTTGCTGCTGTCATCACAGCCGGCGAGCAGGCCGAGGCTCAGCAGGCTCATGCCTTGCAGGACCGTGCGGCGGGAATACAACGTACTCATGGAAAAAAGCATCCTGTGTAGCGACTGGAAATCTACAGTGGCTGATCTCTGAGACGAGAAAAAGCGCGTGGATGTTAACAAACTGTTGCCCGTTGGCGCTCAATCGATGGCCAGCCGGTCATGCGCCAAAAGGTCGCGGTCGGTGTAATACATGAAAATACAAACGCGGCGGATGCCGACACATTGCAGATACAAACTTGCGATTAGATGGCGCTTTCCAACGAGTTGAAGCGAGCATCGTCATGATCCGTAAACTGCAGCAAGCCGCCCGTTTCCTTGGCCAGAGTGCGCGTTTGATGGTGGGCGTACCTGATTACGACAACTACGTTGCGCAGCGGGCGATCACCCATCCGGGGGAGCCGGTGATGAGCCAGGAGGCGTTTTTTCGTGAGCGTCAGGAGGCGCGTTTCGGTCGTGGGAAATGTAATACGCGGTGTTGCTGATGCTGCAAACTCCCGCTTATGGCCCCGATCCACTGCAGGGCTGGCTCGCCCGAGATGGCCTCATAACGGCCACCATCGCATCGCCAGCAAGCCGGCTCCTACGGATATGCGTCACGCCAAAAATTCAACTTACCTGCGCGAAACCTGTAGGAGCTGGCTTGCCAGCGATGGCGGCATAACGGCCACCATCGCATCGCCAGCAAGCCGGCTCCTACGGATATGTGTCACGCCACAAATTCAACTTACCTGCACGAAACCTGTAGGAGCTGGCTTGCCAGCGATGGCGGCATAACGGCCACCATCGCATCGCCAGCAAGCCGGCTCCTACGGATATGCGTCACGCCACAAATTCAACTTACCTGCGCGAAACCTGTAGGAGCTGGCTTGCCAGCGATGGCGGCCTGACAGCCAACCCGTCTCTCGCGGCTGTACCCGATCTACTGTGGGAGCCGGCCTGCCGGCGATGGCGGCCGAAAGACCAGCCCATTATTGAAGGGCGGAACACCTATCAAGGCGGATCAATCTGATCCAGCACCCGATTCGCCGTAATCTCCGCCAGCATTACACGGTTTGAAATCCCGGCAGTGCAATCGGCCGCTGCATGCACTTTTAAAGCGCCCTGCCTGACAACGTGCACCAGTGCGAAGCGGTTTGCCGAGTTTTTCTATCGCAAGCTGCAACAGCCTTCCGACCCGCTCAATCCGCCAGAAACACGCCTGACTCGCAGTCATCACGCCAGTTTTCACGACCGTGGAAGTATCAATCAGCAATCTGGCACAAACACTGCATCATCCCCCTCAAGCCCCTCTGAAAAAGAAGGGCAGCCCTCTCGGTCAACGACGATCGACTGGCCGCACAGGTCGTGGGCAACATCGGTGGATCAGGCATGGCCGTCTGGTTTCGACACCGCAAAAGAACAGGCAAAGACGCCTGGAACCGCAAGGTTTCAGGCGTTTTTTTTTGCTTTTTTTCACCGTGATGGGCTTTGGGCAGGGTCGTATATGAATTCCAATGTAGCCAGTTTGAACAAGCTGCAAACGCTGATCGTGATCGGCAATGGCATGGTCGGGCATCATTGTGTCGAGCAGTTGATCGAGCGCGGCGCGCTTGATCGCTATCGGCTGCACGTCTTCAGTGAAGAGCCGATGCGTGCCTACGACCGCGTGCATCTGTCCGAATACTTCTCCGGTCGCGATGCCGAGTCGCTGGCACTCAGTGACGCGGCGTTGTACCAGACGCCCGGCGTCACCCTGCACCTGGGGGTGCCGGTGTTGGAAATCGATCGTGCCCGGCGCCAGGTGATCACCGCGCAAGGCTGTGTGGCCTACGACAAGCTGGTCCTGGCCACCGGGTCCTACCCGTTCGTGCCGCCGATCGAAGGCGCCGAAGGCGATTCGCGGCTGGTCTATCGCACCCTGGAAGACCTCGATGCCATTCGTGCCGCGGCGGCCAATGCCCGGCGCGGTGTGGTGGTTGGCGGTGGCCTGCTCGGCCTGGAAGCCGCCAACGCCCTGAAAAGCCTGGGACTCGAAGCGCACGTGGTGGAATTCGCGCCACGGCTGATGCCGGTGCAACTGGATGACCTCGGTGGGCTGGCGCTCAAGGCGCAGATCGAGCGGCTGGGCGTCGGTGTGCACCTGTCCCGCGCCACGCAATCGATCAGCGCCGGCGAGCAGTACCGCTACCGGATGAACTTTGCCAACGACGAATTCCTCGAGACCGACCTGATCGTGTTCTCCGCCGGGATTCGTGCCCAGGACGCGCTGGCCCGGCAATGCGCGCTGGACATCGGCCCGCGCGGTGGCGTGGTGATCGACGACACCTGCCTGAGCTGCGACCCGCACATCTACGCCATCGGCGAGTGCGCATCGTGGAATGGCAGCCTGTTCGGCCTGGTCGCCCCCGGCTACCAGATGGCCCGCAGTGTCGCCGCGCGCCTGTGTGACGATGCCGCCGAGCCGTTCCAGGGCGCCGACATGTCGACCAAGCTCAAGCTGCTGGGCGTCGACGTCGGCTCCATCGGCGATGCCCACGCCAACACGCCGGGCGCCCGCAGCTATCAGTTCATCGACGAAACCAGTGCCAGCTACCGGCGCCTGGTGGTCGACGCCAGCGGTAAACAGGTGCTCGGTGCAGTGCTGATCGGCGACAACAGCTACTACGACACGCTGCTGCAATACATGCAGAACGCGATCGCATTGCCTTCCGAGCCCGCCGCGCTGATCCTGCCTTCGTCCGAAGGCGCACCGACCCTCGGCCCTGGCGCCTTGCCGGAAACCGCCACGGTCTGCTCCTGCCACAACGTGACCAAGGGCGCCATCTGCTCGGCCATCGACGGCGGTTGTACCGACCTCGGCCTGCTCAAGTCACAAACCAAGGCCTGCACCGGTTGCGGCGGTTGCGCAGGCTTGCTCAAGCAAGTCTTCGAGCATGAGCTGATCGCCCGTGGGGTCAGCGTCGACAAGAGCCTGTGCGAACACTTCGCCTACACCCGCCAGGAGCTGTATGCGCTGGTGCGGGTGGAAGGGGTGATCAGTTTCGAAGAACTGCTGGCCAAGCATGGCCGTGGCCACACCGGTTGCGACGTGTGCAAGCCGGCGGTGGGCTCGATCCTGGCGTCCTGCTGGAACCAGCCGATCATGGACCCGTCGCTGGTGCCGCTGCAGGACACCAACGACACCTTCATGGCCAACATGCAGAAGAACGGCACCTATTCAGTGGTGCCGCGCATTCCCGGTGGCGAGATCACCGCCGACAAGCTGATTGCAATCGGCGTTGTAGCGAAGAAATACGACCTCTACACCAAGATCACCGGTGGCCAGCGTATCGACCTGTTCGGCGCCCAGTTGCATCAGTTGCCGGACATCTGGAGCGAACTGATCGAAGCAGGCTTCGAAACCGGCCACGCCTACGGCAAGTCGACCCGTACGGTGAAGTCCTGCGTCGGCAGCACCTGGTGCCGCTACGGCGTGCAGGACAGCGTGCAAATGGCCCTGACCATCGAAGACCGCTACAAGGGCCTGCGCTCGCCGCACAAGCTCAAGTTCGCCGTGTCCGGTTGCACCCGTGAATGCGCCGAAGCGCAAAGCAAGGACGTCGGCGTGATCGCCACCGAGAAGGGCTGGAACCTCTACATCGCCGGCAACGGCGGCATGCGCCCGCGCCATGCCGAGCTGTTCGCCACCGACCTCGACGACGCGACCCTGATCCGCTACATCGACCGCTTCCTGATGTTCTACATCCGCACCGCCGACAAGTTGCAGCGCACCTCGGTCTGGCGCGAAAGCCTGGAAGGCGGCCTGGACTACCTCAAGGACGTGATCATCCACGACAGCCTTGGTCTGGGCGCCGAGCTCGAGTCGCAGATGCAGCTGGTGGTCAATCGCTACGAATGCGAGTGGGCCAACGCCCTCAAGGACCCGGAAAAGCTCAAGCGCTTCCGTACCTTCGTCAACGACAAACGCGCGGACCCGGACATCCACTTCGTCCAGGAACGCGGCCAGCGCCGGCCGATCATGGCGGCCGAACTCAACCTGATCCCTGTTACCGAGGAGAGCGTTTGATGAACCAGTCCAATAGCCAACGCGTTGAAACCACTGCGTCTGCCACCTGGCAATCGGTGTGCAGCCAGCAGGACCTGGTCAATGACTCCGGCGTGGTGGTGTGGCTGGACGGTGCCCAGGTGGCGCTGTTCTACCTGCCGGGCATGGAGGGTAAAAACCTCTATGCCATCGACAACCACGACCCGCAATCCGGGGCCAATGTCATCGGCCGCGGCCTGGTGGGCAGCATCAAGGGCGACCTGGTCGTTGCCTCGCCTATCTACAAGCAGCATTTCCGTCTTGAGGACGGCAGTTGCCTGGAGTACCCGCAACAGCGCTTACGGGTATGGCCGGTGCGGCTGAACGACGGGGTGGTGGAAGTCGCAGTGGCCTGAGTGCCTTTTTCAGCAGGAGACGGACATGAAGACAGCCGCACAGTTGCTCAAGCTCAAGGTCGTGGAAAACCAGCAGGTGCACAGCATCGCCCCGGACGCCATGGTGTTGGAGGCCGTGCAGAAAATGGCCGAAAAGAACGTCGGCGCGTTGCCGGTGATCGACAAGGGCCAGGTCGTCGGGGTGATCAGCGAGCGCGACTATGCGCGCAAGGTGGTCTTGCTGGGACGTTCGTCAGTCGGCACGCCGGTCAGGGCCATCATGAGTTCCCCGGTGGTCACGGCCGACAGCCAACAGAGCATCGAGCATTGCATGGCGGTCATGACGGACAGCCATTTGCGGCACCTGCCGGTGGTGGAGAATGGCGAGCTGATCGGGTTGCTGTCGATTGGTGATCTGGTCAAGGAGGCCATTGTCGAGCAGGCCGACCTGATCCGGCAGTTTGAACATTACATTCGCGGGCACTGAAACCAGCGGGTGAGTCAGCGCAACACAAAAGGGGGCGAAGGGCGGGTAGACGCCGATTCGCCCCCTTTTTTTCGGGATCAGCCAACCATCAGAACTTGAATGCCTGGCGTCCTACCAGCAGCCATTTTCCGTCTTGTTTCTGCCAGATCTGGAAATTCTCGATTTCCGTCGGGACCACCTCGGTGCCTTTGAGGGCCTGGGCCGAGAAGTGATGGCGGACCAGCGCGACATCGCCGGAGACGGTGATGGTCTGGTTCTGCATCTCCAGGGTCTTGAAGGCGCTTTTGCCGGTTTCGATATCGGCGATGAAGGCTTTCTTGTCCTGGATCTTGCCGCTGGAATGGCCGTAGGTGAGGTTCTCGGCGGTCAGCGCCTTCAGTTCAGCAATGTCCTTGTGCAGCATCGCCTGGGTCAAGTGGTCGACGGCTTGCGCCACGTCCTTGTCCCCAGCAGCCGGGGTGGCGGCCACGTAGCCGCTGAACAGGCACAGAAAACCGATCAGCATTTTTGCTTTTTTCATGTTGTTTCCTTGTTGTTGTGGGGGAGCGGATCGACGAGCATCAGATTGCTCATCGGTCATCGTACAACCTAGCATGGGGCGGAGGAAAAAAGCGAACTTGCACCCTGGTTTTGTCTCAAAGTTAAAAGGTGTTGCGACTTCAATGGTGCCAGGGTTCGAGGACTTCAAAACATGCAGCCCAAGGAACATCCGCGATACGAATTGACGCTGCTCATCCTGTTTCTGCTGATCGTCATCGCCTTGGGTTATGCCCCACGCAGCCGGGTGGATTGGGCGCTGGAAAACCTGCTGGCGCTGCTGCTGGTGGGGACATTGGTGGTGTTTTATCGCCGCTTTCGCCTGTCTGCGGCCTCACTCACCCTGGTGTTCGTGTTCTTGTGCATCCACGAACTGGGAGCTCATTACACCTATTCCCTGGTGCCGTACGACCGTTGGTGTTCGGAACTGACCGGGGTCAGCTTCAACAAGAGCCTTGGCCTGCACCGTAATCACTACGACCGCCTGGTGCATTTGAGTTACGGGCTGTTGATGGCCTGGCCGGTCCGCGAAGTGCTGCTGCGGCTTACCCCGTTGCGCGGGCGCTGGCTGTTTTTCGTGGCCCTGAACATCATGCTGTCGACCTCGGCCGTCTACGAACTGGTGGAATGGATCGGTGGCGCTTACCTTGGCGACGACACGGCAAAAGCCTTCGTCGGCGCGCAAAACGACCCCTGGGATTCGCAAAAGGACATGGCGCTGGCCGTCGCCGGTGCATTCGTCAGCCTGCTATTGGTTTCCCTGCTCAATACGGCAGACAAAGCCGCTTTACCTACCGCATGTCGCAAAAACCGCAATCAGTGGCAATAGCCTTCAATTCGCGCAGAGACCCGTCGATAACCTCTTGAGATGCCATTCGCGGTGGCCGTTGGCCGCCAACCCACGTGTCAGAAGAGGAACCACAGCGTGTCCATTAAACTGCGTTTACTGTTGCTGATAGGGACCGGGTTACTCACCGCGTTGGTCATGGGCCTGGTCGGTTACCTGGGGACGGCCCGGATGGGGGAGGCGGTGCAGGACAACGAAGTGGGCATGACCGTGCTGCGCAACCACATGGAAGCCGACATGATGCACGACGCGCTGCGCGCCGACGTGTTGTCGGCGATGCTGGTCGGGCTGGGCAAGAGCACCAGCAGCCAGGCCGAGGTGCGCACGTCCATCGAAGAGCATGCGGCGCACTTTCGGCAAGTGCTCGGCGACAACCTCAAGCTGCCGGTCAACGACACCCTGAAAACCGCGCTGAACAGGATCAAGCCCAGCCTTGACACCTACATCAGTACGGCCGAGCGCATTGTCGGCATGGCCCTGGAAAATCCCGAGGCCGCGCAAAAGGAACTCGGCACCTTCAACAGCGCGTTCAGCCAACTGGAAGAGCAGATGGCCGCCCTCAGCGAGCTGATTGAAAGCAACAGCCAACAGGCCAGTGCAGGCACCCGCCAGGTACTCGGCAGCGCCAACCTGACCCTCGGCGCCGTGCTCATCGCCAGCCTGTTGTTGTTGCTGGCCCAGGGCCGCTGGGTGATCCTGAGCATCATGGGGCCGTTGCGCACGGCCAGCCGCATTGCCGAGAGCATCGCCCACGGCAACTTGAGCGAACCCATTGTCGAGCCGACCCGCACCGACGAAGCCAGCCTGTTGATTCGCAGCCTGGCGACCATGCAGCGAGATTTGCGCGGCATGATCGAAGTGGTGCGCAGCAACGCCCATGGCGTCAGCGGCATGAGCACACGCCTGAGCAATGGTTGTCACGAAGTGGCCGGCAGCAGCCAGCAGCAAAGCGCTGCCGCCAGCACCATGGCCGCCGCCGCCAGCGAAATGACCGCGAGCATCGAGGAAATCACGCGGCATGCCGGGCGAGCGCTGGACATGGCCAACCAGGCCGAGGCGCTGGCCAAGGATGGCGGACGGGTGATCCATCAGGTGGTCAACGACATGGACGGCATCGCCCGTTCGGCGCAGCAGTCGGCGCAGGTGATCCGCACGCTGGACAAGGAATCCGAAGGGATTTTCAGCATCATCCAGGTGATCAAGGGCATCGCCGACCAGACCAACCTGCTGGCGCTCAACGCCGCCATCGAGGCCGCCCGCGCCGGCGAGCAGGGCCGTGGTTTTGCCGTGGTGGCCGACGAGGTGCGCAGCCTGGCAGGCCGCACCAGCGCCTCGACCCAGGAAATCGCCGCGATGGTCTCGCGCATCCAGCAAAGCACCCGCGAGGCGGTGATCAGCATGGAGGAGGGCGTCGCCCAGGTCGACAAAGGCATGGCCGTGACCGCCGACGTCGAGCGCGCCATCCGCGAAATCCTCGAGGCCACGCTCAACACCACGCAACTGGTCAACGACATCAGCCGCACCATCGGCGAGCAGAGCCTGGCCAGCAATGAAATCGCCCATCAGGTGGAGATGATTGCCGGGATGTCTGAGGGCAACAGCAAGGTAATTGGGCAGACGGCTTCGACCACGGATGAGTTGTCGAGCCTGGCGGGGCAGTTGTCGCAGTCGGTGGATCGGTTTCGGCTCTGAGACCTCTCGCTGTCTTTAAGGGCCTCTTCGCGAGCAAGCCCGCTCCCACAATGGAATGCATTCCAAATGTGGGAGCGGGCTTGCTCGCGAAGGCGGCGGTTCAGACAACATAAACCTACGGGCTAAAGATACTTGTCAGTCACCGCACCCTCCGAAGCACTGCACACCGTCTTCGCATACTTGGCCAACACCCCACGCTTGTACTTGGACTCAGGCCTCACCCAACGGCTCTTGCGCTCAGCCAGTTCTGCGTCGGACACATCAACGGTAATCTGCCGGGTTTCAGCATCAATCGTGATCCGGTCGCCATCTTCGACCAACGCTATCGGCCCGCCCTCAAACGCCTCGGGCGTGATATGCCCCACCACGAAACCATGGGAGCCGCCGGAAAAGCGCCCATCGGTGATCAGCGCCACTTCCTTGCCCAGGCCCTTGCCCATCACCGCCGAGGTCGGCGAGAGCATTTCGCGCATGCCCGGCCCGCCCTTGGGCCCTTCGTAGCGAATCACGATCACATCGCCCACCTGCACTTCGCCGTTGAGGATGCCGGCCAGTGCGCCTTCCTCGCCGTGGTACACCCTGGCCGTGCCTTCGAAGCGCAGGCCCTCCTTGCCGGTGATCTTGGCCACGGCGCCGGTGGGCGAGAGGTTGCCGCGCAGGATCACCAGGTGCGAGTCCTTCTTGATCGGTTGATCGAAGGGCAGGATCACGTCCTGGTCGACGGGGTAGTCGGGCACATTTTCGAGGTTTTCGGCCAGGGTCTTGCCGGTCACGGTCAGCACATCGCCATGCAGCATGCCGGCCGCCAGCATGCGCTTCATCAAGGGCTGGATGCCGCCGATGGCCACCAGCTCGCTCATCATGTATTTGCCGCTGGGGCGCAGGTCCGCGACCACCGGAGAGATCTTGCCCAGCTCGACGAAGTCGTCGAGGGTCAACTCGACGTCCACGGCATTGGCCATGGCCAGCAGGTGCAGCACGGCGTTGGTCGAGCCGGCGAGGGCGATCACCACGCGGATCGCGTTTTCGAAGGCCTTGCGGGTCATGATGTCCCGGGGCTTGAGGTCGAGCTTGAGCAGTTCCATGACTTGCTGGCCGGCGCGGTAACTGTCCGACGCCTTGTCGCTGCCCACCGCGTCCTGGGAACTGGAACCGGGCAGGCTCATGCCCAGCGCTTCGATGGCCGAGGCCATGGTGTTGGCGGTGTACATGCCGCCACAGGAACCGGGGCCGGGGATCGCCACTTCCTCGATCTGCTTGACCTGGATCTCGCTGATGTCCCCGCGGGCGTGCTGGCCCACGGCTTCGAACACGGAAATGATGTCGGTGTGGCCGGCGCCGGGGCGAATGGTGCCGCCATAGACGAAAATCGACGGGCGATTGAGCCGCGCCATGCCGATCAGGCAGCCGGGCATGTTCTTGTCGCAACCGCCCACGGTCACCAGCCCGTCAAAGCCTTCGCAACCGACCACCACTTCGATGGAATCGGCAATCACCTCACGGGACACCAGTGAATATTTCATGCCTTCGGTGCCGTTGGCGATGCCGTCGGAAATGGTGATGGTGTTGAAGATCACGCCTTTGGCACCGGCGGCGTTAGCGCCTTTTTCCGCTTCGATCGCGAGTTTGTCGATGTGCATGTTGCAGGGCGTGACCATGGCCCAGGTAGAGGCGATGCCGATTTGCGGTTTCTTGAAGTCTTCGTCGGTAAAGCCCACGGCACGCAGCATGGCGCGGGCGGGCGCGGCCTCGACACCGTCGATGACCTGGGAGGAATATTTGCGCAGATCGTCTTTATCGCTCATGGCTCTTTCCCCACATGTTCAACTGGTGACCACTGAGTATAGACACCCATCCACGGCAACCAACCCGCGCGGGCTGGCCTTGTCGTGATATTCTTGGCAACAACTTGGTTTGATCCATTCAGTTTTCCTGTCCTTGAGACGGGCGAGCAGAATCACTGTCGCTCAAGTAGCTGAAGCCAAAAAAGATAAGAAGTCAGTTCAGTAGGGACATATAACTGGGGTCGATGCATTCAATCGGCCTTGCGTGCCCACCCTCCAGACATCATGTGCGAGAACCCGCGGCAGACTTGCCTGAATGCCGTGAACAAGCGGCTCGCGATTGCAGATGGAGGGGCGGATGGCGTTTTATCATAGGTGCTACAGATGTTTAAGAAAGTGAACACGGCCCTGCTGGGGCTGGCCTTGTCGTTGGGGATGACGACAGCCCAGGCCGAAGAAGCCAGGAAAGTCGACGTGCTGCTGATTGGCGGCGGCATCATGAGTGCGACCCTGGGTGTGTGGCTCAACGAGCTGGAACCCGGCACTTCGATGGAAATGATCGAGCGCCTCGACGGCGTCGCCCTGGAAAGCTCCAACGGCTGGAACAACGCCGGTACCGGTCACTCGGCCCTGGCCGAGCTGAACTACACCCCGGAAGACGACAAGGGCAACGTGTCGATCCCGAAGGCCGTTGAAATCAACGAGGCGTTCCAGATCTCCCGTCAGTTCTGGGCCTGGCAGGTTCAGCAAGGCGTGCTGAAGAACCCGCGTTCGTTCATCAACTCCACACCGCACATGAGCTTCGTGTGGGGCGATGACAACATCAAGTTCCTGAAAAAGCGCTACGAAGCCCTGCAGGCGAGCCCGCTGTTCGCCGGCATGCAGTACTCCGAAGACCCGGCCGTGATCAAGAAGTGGGTCCCGCTGATGATGGAAGGGCGTGACCCGAACCAGAAAGTCGCGGCCACCTGGAGCCCGATCGGCACCGACGTGAACTTCGGCGAGATCACCCGCCAGTTCGTTGCGCACCTGCAAACCACGCCGAAATTCGACTTGAAGCTGTCCAGCGAAGTCCAGGACATCACCAGGAACGCCGACGGCAGCTGGCGCGTCAGCTACAAGAACCTGAAGGACGGCAGCAAGTCCGAAACCGACGCCAAGTTCGTGTTCATCGGCGCCGGCGGCGGTGCCCTGCACCTGCTGCAGAAGTCGGGCATTCCTGAAGCCAAGGAATACGCAGGCTTCCCGGTAGGCGGCTCGTTCCTGGTGACCGAGAACCCGGCCATCGCCGAGCAACACCTGGCCAAGGCCTACGGTAAAGCGTCGGTTGGCGCTCCGCCGATGTCGGTTCCGCACCTGGACACCCGCGTGCTGGACGGCAAGCGCGTGATCCTGTTTGGCCCATTCGCGACCTTCAGCACCAAGTTCCTGAAAGAAGGTTCGTACCTGGACCTGCTGACCACCACCACCACGCACAACGTGTGGCCGATGACCAAGGTTGGCATCAAGGAATACCCGCTGGTGGAGTACCTTGCCGGTCAGCTGATGCTGTCGGATGAAGACCGCCTCGACGCCCTGAAGGAGTACTTCCCGAACGCCAAGGCCGAAGACTGGCGCCTGTGGCAAGCCGGCCAGCGCGTGCAGATCATCAAGCGCGACGAAGCCGCCGGTGGCGTGCTGAAACTGGGCACCGAGATCGTTGCTTCGCAAGACGGCAGCATCGCCGGCTTGCTGGGCGCATCCCCAGGCGCTTCGACTGCCGCACCGATCATGCTGACCGTGCTGCAGAAAGTCTTCAAGGACAAGGTCGCGACCCCGGCCTGGCAGGAAAAACTGCACCAGATCGTGCCGAGCTATGGCACCCAGCTGAACGCCAACCCGCAAAAGGTTGCCGAGGAATGGGCCTACACCGCCAAGGTGCTGGAACTGACTCCGCCACCGGCGATTGGCCAGGCCGTTGCTCCAGCTGTCGAGGCAGAGAAGGCCAAGGCACCGAAAGAGAATGCTGCGGCAGACATGGCGCTGTAACTGAGCGCCTGATCAGCAAGCCCACTGCGCCAGGGATGGCCGGTGGGCTTTTTTGTGTCCGCTATCTCCCTGTCCCCCTGTCCCCCTGTCCCCCTGTCTTCTGTAGGAGCGAGCTTGCTCGCGAAGGTCGTCAACGATAACGCTTTAAACCTGACACACCGCAGCGTGCTCAGGTTTTTCGCGAGCAAGCTCGCTCCTACAGTTCATCAGTTCATCAGTTCATCAGTTCCATCTGATCCGTATTTTCCAGCGCTTTCTGCCCCTGTTATGCATTCAGCCCAACCCCCACAATAACGGCAAGTTTCGCCGCCTTGGCCGCGGTGCACCGTATTTTCGAAATGTTGGAGGCTTTATGGGCAAGATGGCGTTTTTCCTCGGTGGTTTCCTGGTGTTGACCATTCTGATCGGCATCCTGGCGACGATTTCGCCGGTGTGAGCTCCGTGGCGGCTACTTCACCGGGTCTTTATGCTTGATGTCCCCGCAGAAAATATCGACGTTGCCATCCGTCGCTGCGGTTCGCACGACGACGTGATAGTCACCGGACAGCAAGACCGGCAAGGCCACGGGCACGCTTCTTGAGAACGTCCAGCCGCGAATCGGTTGGCGCTCGGTGTTGACTCTGTCATTCATGGCGTAGGCGACGGGCCCGGGTTGCTCGCAGCTGCCTTTATTGATGAAGCTGTAGAGGCGCAGGGGCAGGGTGGCACCGCTTGGCGCACCGCTGATGAAGAAACTGAGTCCGGTTTGCTGGTCCCAGGCGGACAACGCGACATTGCCGATCTGGCCGGTGTTCTGCCGGGTAGCGACCAGGGTGACCGACACGCTCTGGTTTGGTGAATTTGTGCAGCCGAACAGGCTGGCGCAGACCATCAGCGCCGCCAGGGAATGTCTGAGTTTCATTGCAAAACTCCTTTTTCATGTGAACGAACCGGACTTCCAGCAGCGAATCCGCGAGGCGCTGCAGGATTATCGCCTGTCGCTGCCCCATGACCAGGCCATCGGCACGTTTGCCGTGGCCTATGCCAAGCAGAATGCCAAGGACTATGCCGCGCTACTGGCCGCGTACAGGTCCGGGCGGATCACCGCGCTCATGGAAGAAGATTGACCCGCGACCGTTGCACCTAGCGCCCGTGGGCGTTGTCTGCCAGTTGCGCGGTATCGACCCGGACGAAAATGGAATCGCCCACCGCGGTCAGCACGTCCCCGGCGAAGACTTCGCAGATGACTCGCGTCTTGCGCCCGACTTCACCTTCCACCCGCGCCCGCAGGGTGAGCGGGATGCCCATGGGCGTCGGCTTGATGAACTTGATGCCGAGGTTGCCGGTGACGCAATTGATCCGCGGCAGGCTCGCGACTTCACGGTTTTCCGCGCGGTAGTGATAGGCCATGACCGCCCAGTTTGAATGGCAATCGACCAACATGGCGATCAGCCCGCCATAGACCAGGTCCGGCCAGCCGCAGTATTTGGCATCGGGCACGTGCTCGGCCATGACATGCACGCCGTCTTCATGCCAATAGCTCTTGATGTGCAGCCCGTGGGGATTGCTGCTGCCGCAGCCGTAGCACACGCCATCGGGCGCGGCGGTGTCTTGCAGGGAGGTATCGAGTTGGGACATGTCGTGTTATCCGAAAAATGAGCCAGACCTGATGGACGTTAACGCTCAATCATAATCGGTGAGGCCTGCGGGGGAAATGTTTTGAGGCACAACGCGCCTCTGTAGGAGCCGGCTTGCTGGCGATGCGATGGTGGCCGTTATGCCGCCA
>NZ_JANHLK010000041.1 GCF_028682635.1 Pseudomonas putida
AAAACCGGCTCCTACAGATGTGTGTCGCTTAGCTTCTGACGAAAGCCAGCAAGTCGGCGTTGATGGCATCGGCGTTGGTGGTCGGCATGCCGTGGGGGTAGCCCGGGTAGGTTTTCAGCGTGCCGTTTTGCAACAGCTTGGCTGACAACGGTCCGGAGTCTTCATAAGGCACGATCTGGTCGTCATCGCCATGCATCACCAGCACCGGGATCGTGATCTTCTTCAGATCTTCGGTGAAGTCGGTCTGGGAAAAGGCCACGATCCCGTCGTAATGGGCAATGGCACAGCCCATCATGCCTTGTCGCCACCAGTTCTGGATGTTGCCTTCGGACGGTGTTGCACCCGGGCGGTTATACCCGTAGAAAGGCCCCGCCGGAACGTCACGGTAGAACTGGGCGCGGTTGGCCTTGAGCTGCGCCTGCAAGTCATCGAACACCGACTTGGGCAAGCCGCCCGGATTGCCAGGGGTCTGCACCATCAAGGGTGGCACGGCGCTGATGATGGCGGCCTTCGACACGCGGTTTTCGCCGTGCCGGGCAATGTAATGGATGACTTCACCACCGCCGGTGGAGTGCCCTACATGGACGGCACCCTGCACGCCAAGATGGTCGACCACGGCCCTGACGTCATCGGCATAGTGATCCATGTCGTGCCCATCCCAGACCTGACTGGAGCGCCCGTGGCCGCGCCGGTCGTGGGCAATCACCCGGTAGCCGTTCGCCAGGAAAAACAGCATCTGGGCATCCCAGTCATCGGCACTCAGTGGCCATCCGTGATGAAACCAGATCACCGGGGCCTCGCGCGGCCCCCAGTCTTTGTAAAAGATCTCGACACCGTCCTGCGTAGTGACATACCCCATGTTCGCGTCTCCTCAATGAAAGGTTGCACCGCCTGGCCGCCAAAACACCTGGGAACTGAAGGCAACTTCAAGGTCAATGTTTTTGGCTGGAGTTTGAGAATAGGCGAACCGGGGAAAATCAGCGGATGTTCAAACAATTGATCAGGACGACTGACGGGCGGTCGCTCGATGTGCCTGCCATCGAAAACAATGAATTATGCGTTGCCGCCGACATCTATATGCGAGCACTGCACAGAGATAGGGTTTCACGGAAATGGTCGTTGGGAACCGACAAACCAGGCCGAGTTCACCGTGACCACCATGGCTGGCCATTGCAAATAATCAACGTAATCCGAAACCCGCTCCCTTTTAAAATGGCATCCAATACCCCGTCCGATGCCGTGTTCGGCCCTATCGCCAGGAGCGACATCTTGCCGTTTCGTTCCAGGACCGCAAACGTGCTCCTACCCTCGTTCACCTGCCAGCGCGCGGCGGTGGAAGTGCGGTAAATGCTTCAACGCGTATTCGGCGGCCTGGAGCTGCACCTGGCAACGAGTGTCGAAAAAGCGATGCAGGTCTTCGCAGTTGCCCCCTGCAAGGCTCGTTCATTCCAAATTCTGCTCACCGGTCATTCATTTCCCTATTCCGAGCCAATGCGCTGCGTGCACGACAACCAAACCAAGCTTATAAAATCAATAGAATCAATGAGTTACCATACCCTAAAATTGCTTTGAATTTTTTCTGACGCCGCCACTCCTTTGTCTATGAGCGAATGGAGGGGGATCTCATGAATACCGGTCTTTACGTCATTGAATACAAGCTTCATGGGGAGCCAAGGTCATTCATTATCAGGACGAAGATAAAGAGCAGCGCTGATGCATGGCACTGGGCAAGTTGTGACGCAGGAGTGGCGCCCATACCCAAACCGGGAAGGCCGCCGCTCAAGGTCGTTTCCAAGCCTCAAGCCGAGAAGTACGGTATCAGTGACGTGACATGGCGTGAGACAGCAACGTTGAGCTGGACGGAGGTTGCAACTTGATGAGCCGTTTTTTGAGGCCGATATTAATGAACTGCCTATTTGTAAATAAACCAGGTGTAAAGAGGTTTAATAAGCGCGCAGTCAATTGAGTACCATTTCGATGTCTACGAGGAGTCTTTCACTATCGGTACGGGCCCAGTCACGTTGCAATTCAAGCAGGTATTGCAGGGATGTCATCGGACGTGCCCCAAGTTGCACCATGCGCTGAATGGCCATCTCATGAGCTTCGACCGAGATGTCACCACAAGCGTCAGCGATGAAATACACCTCGAAGATCAATGAGAAGCCTGCCGCAAGGCAGGCTTCATTTTGGAGGCTCAGTTCAAATGCGTTTTGAGCTCCAGTGCTGCCTGACGCACCGCAGCCTTGACCTCGGGAATCGAGCTCAGCGGATTGAGCAAGCCGAAGTCGTGGATCATGCCGTTATAGCGCACAGAGGTGACCGGCACACCGGCCGCATCCAGGTGGCGGGCGTAACCTTCGCCTTCATCACGCAACACGTCGAACTCGGCTGTTTGCACCAGGGCTGCCGGCAGCCCTTTGAGCTGTTCGGCGCTGGCGTTGAGCGGTGAGGCGTGGATCTGTGCGCGCTCGGCCGGGTTGATGGTGTAGTTGTCCCAGAACCACTGCATCATGCCCTTCGTCAGGAAGTGGCCCTCGGCAAATTGCTGATACGAGCCACTGTCGAACCCGGCGTTGGTCACCGGCCACATCAGTAACTGAAAGCGCAGGGCCGGGGCTTTCTGTTCCTTGGCCATCAACGCCACGACCGCCGCCATGTTACCGCCGACACTGTTGCCGGCAACCGCCAGCCGCTTACCGTCGACACCGATGTCCTTGCCATGCTCGGCCACCCAGCGAGTCGCGCCATAGGCCTGGTTGATCGCGGTCGGGAACTGCGCTTCTGGCGACGGCGTGTAATCGACATACACTGCGACGGCGCCGGAGCCCACCACCAGGTCGCGAATCAGGCGTTGGTGAGTTGGGAAGTCGCCCAAGACCCAGCCACCGCCATGGAAAAACATGAACACTGGCAACTCACCTTTGACCTTGGCCGGGCGGACGATTTTCAGTTTTATGATTTGCTCTCCCACCGAGATAGAGCGGTCGCTGACTTCGACGCCGGACAGATCAACCTTCACCGATGCCTGTGCTCCGGTTAGAACCGCACGGGCGTCCTTCGGGCTCATTTGCTCCAGCGGTTTTCCGCCACCGGCCGCCAGGGCTTCAAGAAAGGCCTGGGTGTTGTGTTCGACGCCCGGACTGCCTGCGGCAATGGCATTGTCTATGGAAAGAGCCAGGAGAGAGATGGCCAGGGTTTTCTGGAGGATGTTCATGGGTAATCCTTTTTGGTTGTTAGAGGTTGAGTCAGACGCGGGCGCCACGGGCGTTACTCGATCAGCGGAACGTTGGCCGCTCGTTTGTACGGCCCGTACTCCAACGGCACCCATTCGAAATGCTTGTCCACGGCGCTGATATGACCGATACCGGGGAACGGCAAGTGCGCGGCCGTCACCCAGGTCTTGCTCGTGGCAGCGGCGCTGAACACCTGATTGCGACTCTTGATCGCTTGCTGATTGTCGACGTCGAACCCGATCGACACCTCCGGGTGCAGGAATTGCACGGCGAGGTTGTGCACCAGGTCCCCCATGAACAGGATGCTTTGCCCCTGGGAGGTAAAGCGGTAAGTGCTGCTGCCCGGCGTGTGTCCGGTCTCCAGTTGGGCCTCGACCACACCCGGCAACGGCGACTGACCCGGAGAGAAGGTTTTGAAGCGCCCCGCGGCGATGTAAGGTGCGGTGGAGTCCTGCGCGATCTTGAAGAAGCCTTTGGCCGCTTCCGCAGCTTTGGCCAGCGCCTGCGGGTCCAGCCAGTAATCGGCTTCGGCCTTGGCGGCATACACCGAGGCGTTGGCGAAGATCGGCTGCTGCTGACCATCCACCAGACCGCAGACATGATCCAGATGCAAGTGCGTAAGCAGGATGGCATCGACCTGCTCCGGCTTGTAGCCGGCGGCTTGCATGTTGGCCGAGAGCTGGCCGGCGGTGGCACCGATGCACTGCCCTGCCCCGGTGTCGACCAGAATCAGTTGTTTGCCAGTGTTGATCAGGAAAGCGTTGAACGCCGTTTGCACGCCCGGTGTTTCAATTGCGCGACGGGCGAGTAGCGCGCGGATCTGACTCTGGTTCATGCCCTGCAGCAGCTTCGGTGAAAGATCGTTGTAACCGTCGAACAGCGCCGTCACTTCGTAATCCCCTACCGCCAACCGGTAGTAGCCGGGGACCTGAGTGGCCTGAATCGGCGCCTGAGCCTGTGCGCCAACCGAAGTCAGCACGAATGCCAGGCCTAATCCACGCAGTGTGCAAACCAGAGAATGCTTCATGCCTCACCTTTGATCGAGTCAGAAAACGGCTGATCACGTCAGCCGGGTAAACTCGATCATGCACCTGCCCGACACCCTGAAAATTGCAGCGATGTGCTGATTAACGCCTGTGGCAAGGCCCACTTCATAACTCTTAAGGTTTGCTTAAGGACTTTAAATGTCGCTGGCGGACAGACTTTCCTGAACGATCAGGAGAGCCACCATGAACCCGCCATCGGTGAATACAAACCATCCATGCCCTGTTGTACGGCCGTTGGGCGCCCTGTCCGGCTGGCAGGAGCGCCGTGCCAAGGAGCTGATGCTGCGTGACATGGGCAGCTGCGTTCGCATCAGCGCGATTGCCGAACACTGCAACCTGTCCCGTAGCCATTTTTCCCGAGCATTCAAAAAAGTTACCGGCCACTCGCCGCAGGGCTGGCTGGTGATGATGAAAATCGAAAAAGCCAAAAGCCTGCTGATCACCTCGATGCCGATCACCGATGTCGTCTATGAATGCGGTTTCGCGGACCACTCGCATTTCACCCGCACCTTCAGCCGCCTGGAAGGAATGACCCCCAAGGCATGGCGCCGGGCCTTTGTTCCTGCAATGAGCCACCCTCTCCAGACGCCAGTGATTGATCGGGACATACCCAACTGGCGCATTCACGAAAGCCTGGTCGAAGGCGTGGGACAGTCGCACGCGCGAGAACTACACGCGTGAAATGATCGAGACCGACAAAACGAACTCCTCCCTTTGGCCGCTCATGCGGCCTTTTTTTCATCCGGCGCTGGCCGGTGCCAGGGGCAAGTTGAAGCAAATTCGCGCACCCTGCTCGCTGTCCTGAACCACCAATGTCCCGCCATGCGCACCGATCACCGACCTGCAGATGGCCAGGCCCATTCCCATGCCGCTACCTTTGGTGGTGAAGAAGGCATCAAAGATCTGCTCGCGCTGGTGTGCGTCAATTCCGGGGCCGTTGTCCTGGAAGCAGACCTGGACATGAGCGTCCTTTACCACTGAGCCGATGATGATGCGTCCATTGGGCAACCCTGCTCCGGCGATGGCATCCAGCGCATTGGTGATCAGGTTGAACACCACCTGCTGGATCTGCACCTCGTCGACCGACACCGGGCATTGCGCCTCAAGCCGGGTCTCCAGGCGCACATTGCGGTTCGCCGGGTCGGTGGCGGTCAGGCGCACGACCTCTGCGATCAAGTGATCGATTTGCACCGGTAACCGTTGCAACGGAGCCTGTTTGGCGAGTGCACGAAGTGCCTGGACTATGTCCGCGGCGCGAGCACTGTCCGAGCGAATGTCTTCCAGCCCCTGAATCGCCTCCTCCAGATCGGGCTGGTCACGCTTGAGCCAGCGCAGACTGGCCGAGGCGTTGGACACAATGCCCAGCAGCGGCTGGCTGATTTCATGGGCAATCGAAGCAGAAAGCTCGCCCATGACCTTGAGGTGCGAGCTACGCGCCAGTTCCGCGCGAGAACTGCGCAAGTCCGCCTCCATTTGTGCGTGTAGCCGGTTATCCTCGACCAGCTGTTCATACAGCTTGGCGGTTTGCAGTGACACCGCGGCCGCAGAGGCGAGAATTTCCAGCATGGTCAGGCGCTGGGCGTTGAACAGCTTGGGGACCAGGCTATTTTCCAGATAGACCAGGCCGACCAACAGGCCTTGTTTGAGCAACGGCAGGCACAACACCGACCGCACCTGGCGCCGTTGCAGATCGCTGCTGTAGGCCTCGGGACAATCGGCCCGGGCATCGTCGAGCAGCAGGGTCGTGCGCGTGCGCATCGTGGCGTTGAGCACCGAGGCCGGCGCCATCGCTTCGAGCGGTTGCGCGCAGTCCAGAGTGACCCGCACACTGCCGGCTTCGACCGAAGCCGTCGCAGCCAGTTGCAGTTCGGCGCCGCTGACCATCATCAGCACGCCATTGTCGGCACCGGCCTGAATCATCAAGTGATTCATCAGGGTTTCGACCAGTCGCTCGTGCAGAACCTCCTGCGACAGTGCACGCGCCGCTTCGATCCCCACTTCAAGATCGAGGCGGGCCTGGGTCATTGGCCGGACCGGTTCGAACGATGGCTGCGCACTCAAAAACGGGTGCAAGGTTTCCAATAGGCGTGCCTTGCTGTTGGCGCCCCAAAGGTCGTAGCAATCGCGCGCGACACGCAGGTGGTAATTGGCACCCGACACCAGCCCGTTGGGTAGGCAGATATCGGCCAGCTGTTCATGGGCCAGCGCCTGCTCATGGATGAAACCTGCCGCCGCTGCAGCGATCTGCGACTGATCGAAACAACGGATAGCGACCAGTTCCTGACCACGCAAACGGGCGATGACTCCCTCGATCAGCAGCAGTTTGTTGCGGAAGGTTATCGGGTTGAGTTCGACCCAGGGCAGGAAGCGCAGGCGTTGCCGCTCGAGTTTTTCCAGTTTTTCCGTCACCTCGCCCGGCGCTTGCGCACTACCCAGGGACAGGCTGTAGAACAGGTAGTAATCGGCGAGATTGATATGCGCCGGGATGGACCAGGCGAGCGCGGCGGCTTCTTCGAAACGTCTTAATGCGTAAGGGATATCGCCAAAATAAAACGCCGACATGCCTGAATACAGCCACGACCAGAACAACGTCGGCTGCGACACACGGGCACGGTCAATGGGGCCGAAACGGTCATGCTCGATGCCATCCAGTTCGGCCAACGGTCGATGGAGGCGCCCGTCACGCAGATCGGTGGCGAAAGCCTGTTGCGCCAGCAGGATACGCTCGATATCGATGTAATGAAATTGCCGTACCCACGCCAACCCATGCTCCAGTTCGTTCAACACCCCTTGCAAGGGTTCGCCCATGAACAGCAGGTCGGAACCGATGTGGTTGCAGGCGTAACAGGACATGCCCAGGTCGCCGCCGGCCTGGCCGCACTCGAATGCGGCGAACGCCTTCTGTCGAGCGTACGCCATCGGTCGGGTCCACGGGCTGACTTGATCGAGCGCCACCAGCGTGCCTGTGCGCCCGGCTTCGTAGCCTTGCTTGTCGGTGATTTCAAGCGCCACTTCGGCGAAGGCCTGCCCGTCCACATATTCGCCATAACGTTCGGCAATCATCACGCCAAACCAGGCAAAACCGTAACCGCTGCCTGACGTGGTGCCATGCAGCAGTGTGAGTTCGACCATTTTTGCCAAATGCAGAAAACGGATGTCGTCGTCGACGAAGAACGAAGAAATCAACGTACTGAGCAACTCCATGGCCGCTTCGACTGACGGGTCATCGGCCTTGGGCAAATGCACCAGATCGGCGATGCGGCGTGCGCCTACATACTCACGAACCTGGGTAAATGCCAGGGTCAAATCGTCCTGCGAGGGCCTGCGCTGAAGGGGAATATCGAGCAAGGCCAGACCGTTCAGCGCCTCGGTGATCGCCCCCTCGTAATCGGAGTGCAGCGTGCGCAAGGTGGCCCGTAACCGGTAGGTCTTCGCGCGGTCGAGCACTGTGGTGGCCTGGGTGAGGCAATCGTCGAGGCGGCGCCGGGCGCCTTCCAGATCGGCCAGGAGCATGTCGCACTCGGCAGCCAGCCATTGGGTGGCAAACGCCTGCCTGTAGAGGCTCGACCAACCTGTCTGGCCGAGCAGACTCTCGGCCGTGCGAAGATAGCCCACGGCCTGCTCGACAGCGGCGGTGTCGCGGGCGCGTTCGGCGGCTTCGACCAACAGCTCGACGAACGCCGCCCGGCGATGCGCCTGCAGTTCATCGGCTTCAATGCGCTGGACCTGACTGGCGATTTCGAACACACGCTCATGGATCTGCTCGCCCCAATGATCAAGCATGGCGCCAGCGATACGCGCATGCTCGGCGGCGCGTCCCGCTGACGCCGCAAGCTGACAGGCCGCCTCAAGCACACGGTCATGGGGAAACACCAGTTGCTCGCGTTCACGCAACAGAAAACCTGCATCGACCAGGCTTTGCACATCACGGGTGATTTGCTGCGGCTCACACGGCAACAGCCGATGCAGCAGTGACACATCACAGCGTCCGCCGACGTATCCGGCCGTGCGCAGCACTTCGCGCTCCATAGGTGACAGGCGCTCGAGTCGCAATACCATCAAGTCCGCGACGTTGTCGGCGTAGCGATAACCGTCCACGTCCTGTTGATTCCAGACCCAGCGGCGCCCCTGCACGTCAAAGCGCACCAGATGCTCATCGATCAATGCGCGCAACACCTGGCTGACGAACAGAGGGTTGCCGGCCGTCTTGTAATGCACGACTTGCGCCAGGGCCGCAATCTCCCTGGTTTCGGTGTCCAGTTCAGCGGCGATCATCTGCGCGACAGCGGCCACCGACAATGGCCCCAGCAAGACGCTTGCACAAGGCAAAGATTGCTCGCGGCCCAGCACCTCCAGCACTCCCCCCTCGCGCTCGAGAGCCTGCGTCTGCGCCTCGCGATACGCCAGGATCAGCACCAGATGCCTGGGCCGCCGATCGACGAAGGCCTGCAAAAACGACAGCGTCGAATCGTCCGCCCATTGCACATCATCCACGAACAGCACCAGGGGACATCCCGGCTGAGCGAAGACTTCCAATACATCGAGCAGGGTCCGGTTGGCGCGATCGAGCGCATGTCGGGCCGGCATGTTCGGCAGCTCAGGTGTGACCCCGATGACCAGCTCGGCCTCGGGCGCCAGTTCCACCAGAAGCCTGCCCCGCCCCTTGAGCCGTTCGACCAGTTGCTCGCCCAGCGTCTGCAGCTCCAGAGCCGGCTTGCCCAGCAACTGGGTCATCAGCGACTTGAGGATTTCTGCCAAGGGCGCAAATGGAATTTCCTGCTGCAACAGATTGCTCTTGCCGCTGGCCCAGTAGCCTGGCGCCAGGGGCCGGACACCCTGATGTATCAGCGTCGACTTTCCGGCGCCCGGCGCTCCACCGACCAGCAGGACCCGGGCAACGCCATCGCGGCCCACCTGATCCATCAGCTCGACCAACTGCGTGCGTTCGGCCTCTCGACCGAACAGCACATCGCCGCGGGCCGAGGCAGGCAACACATCGATCGCGCCCAGGCGGAACGCGTCGATACGCTCATGTTCCAGCCACTGCTGTTGGCACCAGGCCAGATCTACGGCCATTGATTCGGCACTCTGGTAGCGGGCACCCGGTTCTTTCGCCAGGCCTTTGAGCAGCACTCGGCAGATGCCTTCCGGCAGATCGGTGACATGAATCGCCGGTGATTCAGGCTGGACAGCGGCATGCACGTGCAGCCATTGGGCCGGGTCGCGAGCAGTGAGCGGCAGGCGGCCGGTCAGTGCCTGATAAAGAATCGCGGTCAGCGCGTAGATATCGCTGCGCGCATCAAAACTGGCGGCATCGCGTCGTACCTGCTCGGGGGCCAAATAAGGCCATTGCTCCAGGTCGGGAAGTTCAACGGCGGGCGCCTCCCCGGCATGGTTGTGAACACTCAGCAGCCTGACCGAGTCGGCCGCATCTACCACCAAGTGGTGGGGTAGCAGGCTGGCATGTCGCACACCCCTCTTCTGGGCGCCCGCCAGTGCGTTGGCCGCGGCTACGGCGATAGCCAGCAAGCGTGCCAGTGGCAGCCCTGTGTCACTGATCAAATCAGTCAGCGGCACCCCGGACGCGGGATAGATCAACAAAGGCCCCTCGGCCGAGCGAATGAACGCGACAGGGGCAATCGCCCAGGCCGGATCCAGACGCAAGTGAAACTCGCGTTCCAGCCGCTGACATAGGGAAGGCCGCTGGATCGGCGCCCGGGCGGCGAGCCAGCGTGTGCCCGATGGACGATCCTGGAGCGCGAACCAGGTCAGGTCGTTTTCCCTGCGCACCAGGGTGAAGGTGCAATGCTCAAGCCAGGCTTCATCGTGTACGACATCAAGAATGTGCAAACCGGATGCTGAGAGAGAGCTGCTGGGCATGAACAATCACCGCTGAAGATTCGGGCTGAGCCGGTGAGTATACGCAAGGCTCTGGCCCGGGGGCTGCGCTTGAGCGATCCTGTCCGTTATCGGCATCAGGATGGCAGTCGAGGGCCCCCCGGCCTGTAGTTTTTTGCCTACCGGAATCGCTGCGTGTTATCCCTCGGGATAATTGCATTATGCGAGGCCGTCCCCTAGCGTGTAGCCCTGATGAAACGACGTTGCGGCGTCACTCCCCGTCAACGCAGTTCAGAGGTACCTATGATCCGACTCGGCCAGGCCACTATTTCCCTGGAACGGCGTGAAGCCTTTCTTGATGGACGGCCGCTGCGTGTCGGGGGCCGGGCATTCGAAATCCTCTCGGTGCTGTTGCAAGCCGATGGCCGAATCGTCAGCAAGGATGAATTGATCACACAGGTCTGGCCTGACACCGTCGTCGAGGAAAACAATCTCCAGGTGCAGATCTCCTCGCTGCGCAAGTTGCTTGGAGAAAAACAGTTCATCCAGACGGTCCCGCGCCGAGGTTACCGATTATTGAAAGAACGTGAATCGCCCCTGCCCCTGTTCCATCCGGTATCTCCGGTCACCAATGCGTCCGAGGATCAGGAGAAGATCGATCCTGACAGCGTGCCGGTGTACATCGTGGATGATGAAGCGTCCGTACGCACAGCACTCAGTCGTTTGCTGCGGGCCGAAGGCATCGCACACCGGATATTCACCTCGGCCGAAGAATTGCTCAATGCTGACCTCGACATTGGCCCCGCCTGCCTGTTGCTGGACATCAGCCTGCCCGAGGCGACAGGCCTGGAACTGCAATCGGCACTCGGACAACGCGGACATCCGTGGCCGGTGATTTTCATGACAGGGTTCGGCACCATCCCGATGTCGGTGCAGGCCATGAAAGCGGGAGCGGTCGAGTTCATGACCAAACCTTTCAACGACGAGCAGTTACTCGATACCCTGCGCACCACCCGTCAGCGTGCAGCGATGGCATTCGAGCTATGGCGGCGCATTCAGGCCGCCCGTAAAAAAGCCGCTCTGTTGACCCCCCGTGAGTGCGAAGTGCTGCCACTGATCGTGGAGGGTCTGTCCAACAAACACATCGCCAACCGGCTGGGTACCAGCGAAATCACCGCCAAGGTCCATCGCAAACACATCATGGAGAAAATGCAAACGCGCTCGCTGGTGAGCCTGGTCAGCCTGTATGGGTTGATTAGCGCAGAGCCGACGTCTGGCCCGCAGAGTCCTGCATGACTACCCACAATGACTGCGCCGCACCCGGGTCATCGGTCAGCGCCATGATCATCGTCTGTATCGTGGACGACGATGCGTCCGTTCGCAAAAGCCTGGCCAATCTGCTGCGGTCGGCGGGATACCGCTCTCGGGTATTCACTTCGGGAGAGGAGTTCCTGGCCCTCGAAAACTTCGATGAGATCGCATGCCTGCTGCTGGATTTGAAGATGAACGGACTGTCAGGGATCGAGGTCATGCACGCGCTGACGCTCAAAGACAGTAGATTTCCAGTGATTTGCATGTCGGCACACTGGGATGAAGCGACACTGGCCGAAACCAGCCGCTATGAGCCCATCGAATGTTTGCGCAAACCCTTCAGCGGCGAAGCTTTGCTGAGTGCGGTCGAGTCTGCGCTTCAATGTGAGCGTTGAAAGTCTCTGATGCTGCCGCAAGTCAACCGGCCAAGGCTGCGTCCGCAGTAAGCCCGGTAGAGAACGGCAAACTTCAGTTGGAATATTCCAGCCTCAATCCAAACTTTTCCCTTCGCCGGGCGTCCCTTGTTTAAGACAGGCCGACATGGCCTGTCTCCCCCGGACAACTGACCCCCAGCCAAGGACTTGTGATGACTTTTTTCATTTTCCTTCTCGCCTGCGCCGCTGCCGCCAGCACCGGCATCCTGTTCAAACCGGGCCAGTGGTACGAATCCCTGGTCAAACCCGGCTTCACGCCGCCCAATTGGGTGTTTCCCCTCGCCTGGACGACCATCTACCTGCTGCTCGCCTGGGGCGGATACCGGATGACCTTGATACCGGGTAGCCAGGTGGTGCTGGCGTTATGGGCGGCGCAGATTGCGCTGAATACGCTGTGGACGCCGGTGTTCTTCGGCGCGCACCACCTTCTCGCCGCCATGCTGATCCTGGCACTGCTCTGGCTGGTGGCCGTGGCAATGGTGGTAATGGCAGTGCGGCTCGATGTCATCACTGGCCTGATCTTCTTTCCTTACGTTGCCTGGCTGTGTGTAGCGGCCGCGTTGAATTTTTCCATCTGGCGCAATAACCGCTGATGCCACCTAGCCCAACGAAGTCGCCCTTTCAGGTTGTGTTGGGTGCCGGGATGTCACCAGGCCGATAAAGGAAATCGCCAGCGCCAGGCCGATGGTGGTGCTCACTTCGGTGCGGTGCTCGGGGGTGATCATCATCACCGCCAGCGCTGCGCAAATGAACACAATCACCAGCCAGGTCAGCCAGGGAAACAGCCACATGCGAAAGGTCAGCTCGACCTTCTGCCGACGCAACATCCGCCGCATGCGCAACTGCGACACGGCAATGGCCAGGTACACCAGCAAGGCGATGGCGCCTGAACTGGCAAGCAGGAATTCGAACAGGCCGGCAGGCATGAAGTAGCTCCACACGGTGATCCCCGCGCCCAGCACGGTGCTGGCGATGACGGCTGCCCGCGGCACGCCTTCGCTGGAGGTCACCTTCAGCGCCTTCGGCGCATCGCCACGCTTACCCAGCGAGTAGAGCATGCGCGAGGCGATGTAGATCGAGGAGTTCATGCAACTGGCCACGGCGATCAGCACCACCACGTCCACCATGAACTTGGCGTGGGGAATGTTCATGATTTCCAGTGCGCGCTGGTAGGAGCCCACGGAAGCCAGCAGCGGATCGTTCCAGGGCACCACGGAGATGACCACGAAAATCGACAACAGGTAGAACACGCCGATGCGCCAGATCACCGAGCGGGTGGCCTTGGCAATGTTCTGCGAGGGATTATCGGATTCGGCGGCGGCGATGGTCACCGCCTCCGTCCCGATGAAGCTGAACATGATGGTAATGAAGGCGCCCACCACCGCCGACAGGCCATTGGGGGCGAACCCGCCGTGTTCCGCCATCAGGCCGCTCAAGCCGCTGACCTGCCGATCGGGCACCCAGCCCATCAACACGGCAAATCCCACGCCGATGAAACCGATGATCGCCACCACCTTGGCCATGGCGAACCAGAATTCGAACTCGCCGTACTTGGAGACACTGAACAGGTTGGTGATCACCAACGCAATGATCGACGCCAGGGCAAACAGCCAGGCATCGATCTGGGGAAACCATTGGTTCAGCACATGGCCGGCGGCCAGTGCTTCGATAGGGATCACCAGCACCCAGAACCACCAGTAGAGCCAACCGATGGTGAAGCCGGCCCAGCGCCCGATGGCCTGGTCGGCATAGGTCGAAAAAGACCCGGTATCGGGATTGGCCACCGCCATTTCCCCGAGCATGCGCATGACCAGCACCACCAGCAGGCCGGAGAACAGATAGGCCAGCAATACGGCCGGACCGGCCGCCGCAATGGCATGCCCCGAGCCTACGAACAATCCGGCGCCGATGATGCCGGCAATGGAAAGCATGGTGACGTGACGAGGCTTGAAGCCCTGCGCCAATTGGCCGTTCGAATCCTTGGAACTCGGGCTTGTCATTGTGTGCACCGCGGCAAAAGATGCGCCACCTTACCCGGCTTTTCCGCCAAATCAGTTACCTGATCACGCCGCCTCCGTGTCTGATCTCGACACGGGCGAGCTATTCGTTCACGGCCAAGACTCGTCGGTCAATTAGCCGGCATCGCAATCAATTGCGCTCGGATGGCTGCAGGCGTGGCTTGTACATGCCGTTGGCGATCATCAGCGCAGGCTCTTCATCGTCGTGCTGCTGGCTGAGGAATTCGCGTATCGCTTCGGCGGTTCGCCTGGCGCTGGTCACCACGAAAAAATGCCCCTCGCCCTGCAGGACGTACAATTCGGCACGGCGGATGGCGCGGCGCAGGATGTGCGCGTTGTACAGCCGTACCAGGGTGTCGCGTTCGCCGGTGAGGATCAGCGTGCGCTGGCGCAGACGGAACAGCCGCAGCAGGCTGGTCCAGCCGATCAGGGCGGCTAGCTGGTGGTAATAGGTCCGCGGGTTGGCCGTGAGCATGCCGTTCACCACACCGAAGCGCAGCAGCGTCTGTAGCGAATTGCTCGAGCCTTCCTGCTTGCCCGGTTTGACACGTTTGCTACTGCGAAAAAAATCCAGGATATCGGCGGGCTTCACCAGCATCGCCGGGCCGGCGGAGGTCGCGGCAAGGATCAGCCGACGCACCATGCCCGGGTAACGCAGGGCGAATTCCTGCGCCAATGCACCGCCCCAACTCACACCGAACACATCGACCTGTTCGATCCCCAATTGCTTGAGCATCTCGGCGATCAGGTCGGCATGGCGCGGCAGACGCATCGGCCTGCGGGGCGTTTGCGATTTTCCGACCCCGGGCACATCCAGCGTAATGGTCCTGTAGCCCACCAGTTCATCGCGCAGGGGATCGAAGGTACGGATCAAACCACCCAGGCCGTTGAGCAAGAGCAGCGGTGAACCTTGGCCGCGGATTGAAACGTTCAACTGCAAATCTTGAATGGTCAACTTGTGTGTTGTCATGGATTCCCCCCCCTGGCCTGCCTCATGGATCTCAATGGCAGGAATAACACCCTCGACGGTTTTGGGGCCTTTCATTGGCGCTGTCCAGGTCGATCTTCAAGTCGTGGGCACTGATGATCTTGAGCATTGAAATCTTCCCCGCTCAGGCGCCTGGGTTTGAAACTTGAATGAAGATCGACCAGGCCCCGAGCAGTATCCAGAATGTGGTAAAGATCCATGGCGTACGCACCGAAAACAACAAGGCTTTGCGGTAGCCTTTATGCGTGGACTCTCGTTCGGAAAACAAAGGGGATTCGTCGTAGGCCAATCCCATCAGCGGCTCACTGCGCAGCAGCTCGCTCTGCTTGAAATACCAGTGATCGATAATGTCATAGGCCGCGCGAATGCCGGGCCAGGCATTCAGGGAACTGAGCACGCCAAACAATGCCAGAAACGGGGGTACCACCAACGTGAACAGCTTGCCCCACTCGGGGTTCAGATTGGCCATGCAGGAAGCAAAGGCAATCACCAGAAACGACTGTGCGGCCAGGTAAGCGTCCGTCCGATTGGCGAGGATACTGGTCTCGTACTGAATCTCCCTTCGGTAGAAATCCAAGCGCTCTTTGGGCGAGCCAAACATCTTTGCGTTGTGCTCGCTCAGCTCGGTTTGATCGATGTGAGAGGTCAGGATTTTCGGCACGATGGTTTCACTCTGATCGGTTGGTACGGTGGCCATTTCATCTGAAGGTGATGGGCCTGAGAAAATTTTCTAAAGATTCTTCAAATTCGACGAGCGGCACGGCGTACTGCCACTCGGGCATTTACTTCACCAGTCGTCGCTCGATCCTTCGCTGAGCAAAACTTACACAACGCAAACGCTCTCTACATCGCGCGGAAAAACCAGCGCCCCCAGAAGCGCCATGTCGCGATTTTGAAGGAATGGGTCAAGGAACCTGATTTTCAAACCGGGAAGGCCGCCGCTTAAAGTCGTCTCCAGGCCTCAAGCCGAGAAATACGGGATCAGTGACGTGACATGGCGTGAGACAGCCACCTTGAGCTGGACAGAGGTGGCCACTTGATGAGCCTGAAAGCCTGCATAGGGCCAAAAGCCCCCTCCACCCTCAACCCCGTCCATCCACCGGCGCATGCTCGGCCATCAATTCCATCACCCAGTCGATGAATACCCGCACCTTGGCGCTGACATGGCGATTGGGCGGGAATGCCAGGTACATCGGCATCGGTGCCATGTGCCAGTCCTCAAACAGTGGCAGCAGCTCGCCGCTGACCACGTGCGGTTTGGCCATGTACTGCGGTAGCCAGAGCATGCCCAGACCCGCCAGACCTGCGGCGAGGTAGGCATTGCCGTCGTCGACCGTCAGCTGCGGGCGGCCCTGGGCCTCGATGCGTTCCTCGCCCCGCTGCATCGCGTAGGGCAAGGCTTTGCCTGTACGAAACCAGAGAAAGCCGACGGTACTGTGCCCGCCCTCCTCCAGCTCACGTGGGTGCGTCGGCGTACCGCAGCGCTGCAGGTAGCCCGGCGCGGCATAGATACCGAGTTGCAGGTCGCCCACATGCCTTGCCACCAGGGACTGATCGGTGATCTCGCCGCCACGCAACACGCAGTCGACGTTTTCGCCGATGATGTCGACGATTCGATCGCTCACGCCCACGGTCAGCTGGATTTCCGGGTAGCGTGCAAAGAACCCGGGCAAGGCAGGTATCAGCAGCATTCGCGCCAGCGGACTGGGCACATCCACCCGCAGCCGTCCGCGCGGTGTCATCGACGCGCTGGACAGGCTGGTCTCGGCGTCGTCCATATCGGCCAGCAGCCGGGTGACGCGCTCGTAGTAGGCCGCGCCATCGGCGGTGACGTTGACCTTGCGTGTGGTGCGGTTGAGCAGGCGCACGCGCAGCCGCGCTTCCAGTTGCTGGACGAGCTGCGTCACGCTGGTCTTGCTCATGTGCAGGGTGGCTGCCGCCTTGGTGAAGCTGCCGGTTTCCACCACTCGGGCGAAGGCCTGCATCGCATCGAAACGGTCCATTTCACGCCTCACTCGGGTCTGGATAGTTTGGATTCTACAAACAGTCATGACCAGAGTTGCTTGTTTATCCAGGTCGGCCGACTTTCTACAGTAGTTCCATCATCAGCAACGGGCCACGATGGCCCCGAAGGAGCTATGCAATGACCATTGAACGTGATGTCGTTTTCCCGCCTGATCGCCATGCACTGTACGAACTGCACCGCTACTCGCCGGCGATTCGCTCCAACGGTTTTCTGTTCGTATCCGGTCAGGTCGGCAGCCGCAAGGATGGCTCGGCCGAGCCGGACCTCGCGGCGCAGGTGCGCCTGGCCTTCACCAATCTCAACGCGATCCTGGCCGAGGCCGGCAGTAGTTTCGAGGATGTGGTCGACACGACCATCTTCATGGTCGAGCCCGACTCGACATTCGAAACCATCTGGGAAGTAGCGGCCGAGTACTGGGGCGAAGCGCCCTACCCGACGGCGACCGCTATCGGCGTGACCTGGCTGTCCGGCTTCGACTTCGAGATCAAGGTGATTGCCAAACTACCGCAATAGACCCGACTCAGTCCCTCCTCCGATCGCCAAAGGAAACAGTTTGTTTTTTCCAGAGAACGCTATTCGTTCACGCGGACTCAAGCGTCGACTGGATCGTAATCGTTCACGTTGGCGACCTGGGCATGCAGGCGGCCCAACAACTCGATCAACGTGTCCACTTCCGAGGCTGAGAGCCCACTGAGCAACCGCCGTTCGCGTTCCAGTGCAACCTTGAGCACCCGCTCATGCAGCGCTTTGCCACTGTCAGTCAGGCTGACGGTGTAGCGCCGTGCATCCTTGGAATCGACCTGGCTGCAAATGTGCCCGGCCACTTCCAGCGACTGCAATGAGCGGCTCACCGCACTCTTGTCGAGGCCGATCGTCTGACAGATTCGATTGGCGGTGATGTCGTTTTCCACGGCGAGCATCGAGAGCATTCGCCACTCGACCACACCGATGCCGAAATGCTTGCGATAGCACTGCGACGCCCCCGAGGAGAGCTTGTTGGACAGGAAATTCAACAGCGCGGGGACATAACGCGTCAGGTTCAGCTGGGATTCTGCGGACATTGAGCAAACACCTTGGATCGGCGGGTCTTGGAATATTAGTTGACACCGCAACTAAATAATCGGAGGATTTCCCTACCGAACGTCACGGGCGATGATTCGCATGATAGGCCGTCGCCCTGACTCATAAAAATAATTATCAGGTCCTGGTCATGAACCCCTTCACTCTCATCGCCTTCGCGTTGCCCAAGCAAACGATCGTCCTCCACGCACCAGCGCCCGGCTGACCTGCCTCCCTGGCCAATGCTCTAACCCAGGTTTTTTTTCAGCAGCCACTTCAGTGTGGAGGGACAAGTCATGCTTCAAGTCAACGTCACCCGCAAAGCAGACGAAGCCGAAGGCATCTGCAGTTTCGAATTATGTGCCGCGGACGGCAGCACGCTACCGGTGTTCGAAGCCGGTGCCCACATCGACGTTCACATTGCCGACGGCCTCACCCGGCAGTACTCCTTGTGCAACGATCCGAAGGAGCGCCATCGCTACCTGATCAGCGTGCTCAAGGACCCGAACTCCCGTGGCGGCTCCAAAGCCATGCACGAGCAGGTACGGTCAGGGCAAACGCTGACCATCAGTGCTCCGCGCAACCTTTTCCCGCTGGAGCACTCAGCCCGCCGACACCTGTTGTTTGGCGGTGGCATCGGCATCACGCCCATGCTGGCCATGGCCTATGAGCTTTCGCACCAGGGCGCCGATTTCGAGTTGCATTACTGCTTTCGATCCAGCGACCGCGCGGCGTTCGTTGCGCTGCTGGCGCAGACGCCTTTCGCCGATCGCATCAAGCTTCACGACGACAGCGGCTCGCCCATCCAGAAGCTGGATGCACCCGCCTTGCTCGCCACACCCGACGCCGGCACCCACCTTTATGTGTGCGGACCGGGCGGTTTCATGAACTACATCCTCGACGCTGTGCAGAACGCGGGCTGGTCGCAGGACCGCGTACACAAAGAGTTCTTCGCCGCAGAACCTGTCGATCAAAGCGCCAATGCCCCCTTCGAAGTCGAGCTGGCACGCAGCGGCCAGGTTTTTCAGATTCCTGCCGAACGTACGGTGTTCGAAGTGCTGGACGAGGCCGGCATAACAATCGAGTCATCCTGCGAGCAAGGCGTCTGCGGTACCTGCGTAACCCGGGTTCTGAAGGGCATACCCGAGCACCGGGACCAGTTTCTGACAGTGGCTGAACAGGCCGCCAACGACCGCTTTACCCCCTGCTGCTCTCGCGCCAGATCATCGCGCCTGGTGCTGGATCTCTGAATCGAACAACAACATGAAACCTGGAGAACACCCATGAACATCCAGTCGCTTGCCGAAGAAATTGCAGCGCCGGCCTTGCCTGACTTTCCCCTGAACCAGTGGTACGTCGCTGCGCTGGGTTGGGAGTTGAAGGACAAACCCGTGGGCCGCACGCTGCTCAACAAGCCTGTCGTGCTGTTTCGCAAACCCAGCGGCGAGGTCGCCGCGCTGGAAGACCGCTGCTGCCACAGGGCACTGCCATTATCGAGCGGCACACTCGAAGAATCCGGCATTCGTTGCGGCTACCATGGCCTGCTGTACGATGAACGCGGAAAATGCGTCGAGATCCCTGGCCAGGACAAGATTCCGAGCAAGGCCAAAGTACCCGCCTACCACGTGCGTGAGCAGGACCAGATCGTCTGGATCTGGTTTGGCAGCGAGTCACAATCGGAGCCGACCTGCGAGCCGCCGACCTACCCTGTCCACAGCAGCGGCAAGTACCTGTTCGACGGCAACGTTTACCACTACGACGCGCCTTACCAGCTGATTCACGACAACCTGATGGACTTGAGCCATCTGGGTTATGTCCACCTGCGCACCATCGGCGGCAACGCCAGCATCCACATGAATGCGCGGATGAGTGTGGAAAGTGAAGGCGATGTGGTGCGGGTCGTGCGCCACATGCCGGACTCCGTTCCACCGCCCACGTACACGGCCGCCTACCCGTTCAAAGGCACCGTGGACCGCTGGCAGGAAATCGAATTTCACGTCAGCCATCTGCGCATCTGGACCGGAGCGGTAAATGCCGGTACCGAGGACCTGGACGACCCCGATCGCGGTGGTTTCCATATGCGCGGATTCCACGGGGTCACACCCGAGACTGCAACCACCAGTCACTACTTCTGGACCATTGCCACCAACCCCGAAAGCGATCCGGAAGCCATCAAGGCCAAGGTGGTTGAGCAAACGATATTGACCTTCGATGAGGACAAGGTGGTGATCGAAGACCAGTACCGGAACATGTGCCGGTTTGGCGTGCGCCCGATGATCGACATCCATGTCGATGCCGGTGCCAATCGCGCCCGCCGCATCATCGAGCAACTGCGCCAATCCACTTCCAGAAGTACCCAGCGCACGCGTACCGATTAAGAGTGCGTGCGCATTTTCCGGGCCCTTGCATGCTCCACTGACCCACAAAAACAAGAAGGTATCGACATGTACTCACTGCAATCCCTGCTTTGGCGGGGTGGTTTCGGCTGCCCGTCGTTCATACCCACTGTCTATCCACAGCTTCGGAGCCTGACGCCATGAGCCAGTCGATAGGGCAACAGCTGGACGAAAACCCATGGTCAGCTTCCAGTGGGGCGTGATTGCGCTCTGCTTTCTGATCAACATGCTCGATGGCTTCGATGTATTGGTGATGGCGTTCACCGCCGCTTCCATTTCCGCCGACTGGGGCCTGAGCGGCACTCACCTCGGCTACCTGCTCAGCGCCGGGCTGGTCGGCATGGCGATTGGCTCGCTGTTTATCGCGCCCTGGGCCGACCGCATCGGGCGACGGCCGCTGATCCTGCTGTGTGTCGGCATTGCCGGGCTGGGCATGCTGGCGTCATCCAGGGCGACCTCACCGGAAATGCTCGCCGTATTGCGCCTGATCACCGGACTTGGCATCGGTGGCATCCTGGCCAGCAGCTACGTCATCGCCGGGGAGTACGCCAACAAGAAGTGGCGCAGCCTGGCCATCAGCCTGCAATCCACGGCCTATGCACTGGGCGCCACGATCGGCGGCCTCATCGCGGCGCAGATCATCCCGTCCCTGGGCTGGCGTTCGGTGTTCTTTTACGGTGGCGTAGCGACGCTGCTGACCCTGCCCATCCTTGCATTCTGGTTGCCCGAGTCACTGGCTTTCCTGCTGTCTCGCCAACCCCGGCGTGCGCTGGAACGTATCAATATCCTGCTCAAACGCGTGGCGATCACCTCGCTCGAGCGTTTGCCCGAGGTGTTGCAGGACGCCAGGAAACCGCTACGGGCGACCTTTGCAGAACTGTTCTCGCCAGCCCTGCTGCGCTCGACCTTGCTCGTCTGGTGCGCCTTCTTCCTGGTGATGTTCGGCTTCTACTTCGTCATGAGCTGGACGCCGAGGCTGCTGGTGTCGGCCGGCCTGTCGAATACGCAGGGAATCACTGGCGGCGTGCTGCTCAACGTCGGCGGCATTCTCGGCACTTCGCTGATCGGCCTGCTGGCGGCACGCTTTCGTCTGTCCCGGGTACTGATGGCTTACCTGGTGATCAACGCGGTACTGCTGGCAATCTTCGTGAAATTCACCACCCACCTGAACCTGGCCTTCGCCCTGGTCCTGCTGATCGGCATCTTTGTGAACGGCTGCGTCGCCGGGCTCTATGCCCTGACCCCAAGCATCTACAGCGCCACCCAGCGCGTCACCGGCCTGGGTACCAGTGCGTATTCGGCCGCCCGTGAGTGGGCCAACAAACCTGTGAGCTGGCTCGCCAGCGAAGAGGCCGGCACAGCTAACATCTCCTTCATCTGACACACCGCCTTCGCCGGCAAGCCGGCTCCTACAGGGGATCACCGCCAGACGCAATTCCCGGCAACACCCGACAAAACTGTAGGAGCTGGCTTGCCAGCGAAGAGGCCGGCACAGCCAACATCTCCTTCATCTGACACACCGCCTTCGCCGGCAAGCCGGCTCCTACAAGGGATCACCGCCAGACGCGATTCCCGGCAACACCCGACAAAACTGTAGGAGCTGGCTTGCCAGCGAAGAGGCCGGCACAGCCAACATCTCCATCGCCTGACACACCGCCTTCGCCGGCAAGCCGGCTCCTACAGGGATCACCGCCAGTCGCAATTCCCGGCAACACCCGACAAACCTGTAGGAGCTGGCTTGCCAGCGAAGAGGCCGGCACAGCCAACATCTCCTTCATCTGACACACCGCCTTCGCCGGCAAGCCGGCTCCTACAAGGGATCACCGCCAGACGCAAATCCCGGCAACACCCGACAACCTGTAGGAGCTGGCTTGCCAGCGAAGAGGCCGGCACAGCTAACATCTCCTTCATCTGACACACCGCCTTCGCCGGCAAGCCGGCTCCTACAAGGGATCAGCGCCAGATGCGATTCCCGGCAACACCCGACAAAACTGTAGGCGCTGGCTGCCAGCGATAGCGCCGGCACAGCTAACATCTCCATCGCCTGACCCACCACCATCGCCGGCAAGCCGGCTCCTACAGATGTGTGCACCTGCCCCTGCAGCTACTTGACTCCTGACGAAAGCGAGCAAGTCGGCGTTGGTGGTCGGCATACCGTGGGGGGTAGCCCGAGTAGGTTTTAAGCGTGCCGTTTTGCACCAGCTTGGCTGACCGTCAGGAAAAGTGTCTGCCCTCATGCATCCGTACGGGTGCATGAGGGCAACCCGGTCAATGCGGTGGGAACACCACGCCGACCCGCTCGGCATACTTCAACCAGGCAGCCTTGAGCCGTTGCACCGTCTCGGGTTGGGCGGCCGCCAGGTCGGTGGTTTCGCCGCGATCCTGGGCCAGATCGAACAATTGCCATTGCGGCGGCTGCGCGTTATCGCCAAAACCTGCCTGGGGGCGCATGCCTAGCAGTTTCAGGTTTCCCTCGCGGTAATAGGCATTGCCAAACAGCTCGCCGGCCAGGCTATCGTCAATGTGCGGGCTGCCCTTGCCGGCAAGCATCGGCAGCATGGATTTGCCGGTAATCGGGTGTTTACCTGCGTCCGTTGGCGCTTCGATACCCGCCAGCTCGAGGAAGGTCGGCGCCAGGTCATCCACCCGCGCAACCCCGCGTTCCACACCCTGGCGACGCAGTGACTTGGGCAGTTGAACGATCGCCGGCACGCTGATGCCGCCTTCTGCGGTGGTGCCTTTGAACAGGTGGAAAGGTGCCGCGCTGACTTCAGCCCAGCGCAGGCCATAGTCGATCTGCGAACCCTTCTGCCCGAGGTTGGCATAGCTATTGTCGGTGTGTGGGCCCGGTGGATAGAACTGGGCGTGGTTCTCCCCTGCCGCGCCGTTGTCCGACATGAACACGATCAGCGTGTTGTCGTACTGTCCACTTTGCCGCAGGTAATCAACCAGGCGGCCAATGTTATGGTCGAGGTTGTCGACCATGGCGGCGTAGATTTCCATCTTCCGCGCCTCGACCTTTTGCTGCTCAGGGCTCAGTTGCTCCCAGCCCGGCAGCTTGGGATTCACCGGTAGCGGCTTCGCCGGTTGGGCATCGCCCGCCATCAGGCCGAGTTTTTTCATCCGTTCGATCCGCGCCAGGCGTACGCTGTCATAGCCCTGGTCAAACCGACCTTTGTACTTGTCCAGGTACTCCTTCGGTGCTTGCAGCGGCCAGTGCGGCGAGGTGAACGCCGCGTAGGCGAAAAACGGCTTGCCGTCCTTCTGGCTGTTTTGCAGATAGCTGATCAGTGTGTCGGTGTAGAAGTCCGAGGAATAGAAATTCTCCGGCAACTCCACGGCCTTGCCGTTTTCCCGATAGTGCACTTGTTCGATCCTGGCCGGGTCGACACTGGCGGGTTTGAAGTGCGACGAACCGCCCTCCAGCAAGGTAAACGACTGCTCGAAGCCACGCTGATCCGGTCCCTGGTCCGTCTCCAGACCCAGGTGCCATTTGCCGACCATGAGGGTGCTGTAGCCGCCCTGTTTCAGCAGTTCGGCGATCGAATAGGAACGTTGGTTCAGATAGCCCTCGTAACCCGGCTTGCCCCGTTGAAAGGGTTGCAAGGCTTCCGCCATGGTGCCGAGTCCGGCGAGGTGGTTGTCCGTGCCGGACATCAGCATCGAGCGGGTGATCGAACAGGTCGGCGCGGCGTACAGGTTGGTGAACTGCAAACCATCCCTGGCCAGTTGATCCAGGGTGGGCGTATTGATTTCGCCGCCATAGCTGCCCAGGTCGGAATACCCCAGGTCATCGGCCACGATCAGCAGGATATTGGGCTTTGCCGAGTCAGCGCTGGCCGCCATGGCCAGGCTGCTACTCACTGCCAGCACGGCCGTCAGTAAGGTTTGAGGCAGACGCAAAAGAGGCATGTGTTCTCTCTTATTGTGTTGATCGAGGAGGGTTTCCAGCGCGGCTTACTCTTCGAAGATCGCCACCGCGCGAACAAACCCCGCCGAAGCATGCTTGATCTTGTAGGGGAAACACGACACCAGAAATCCACTGGCCGGCAAGGATTCCAGGTTGGCGAGCTTTTCCATTTGCCCATAACCGATATCGCGCCCGGCCTTGTGCCCTTCCCAGATGATCGAGGCATCGCCGTCGGCGGCAAAACGCTCGCGGGTGTATTTGAAGGGGGCGTCCCAGCTCCAGGCATCGGTACCGACCACCCGCACCCCACGCTCCAGCAGGTACATCGTGGCTTCACGGCCGATGCCGACGCCGGCATCCAGATAACCCGGCTGGCCGAACAACGCGCCGGCACGGGTGTTGATCAGCACGATATCCAGCGGCCGCAACACGTGGCCGATACGCGCCAGCTCCGCTTCGATCTCGTCGGCGGTCACCACATGACCGTCCGCCATGTGCCGAAAGTCCAGCTTCACCCCCGGTTGCAGGCACCAATCCAGCGGCAACTCATCGATGCCAAAGGCCGGCTGACCGCCATCGGTGGTCGAGGCGTAATGCCAGGGCGCGTCCATGTGCGTGCCGCTGTGGGTGGTGATATGCAGTCGTTCGGCGGCCCAGGATTCATTGCCCGGCATCTGTTCGAGCTGCAAGCCGGGGAACATCGCCGCCATTTCCGGCCAGCCTTGCTGGTGATCCATGTAATCGATCTTCGGCAGCAACGGTGGCGGATCGGTGTAGGGGTTGTTGTCGAGGGTGACCGAGAGGTCGACGAGACGACGTTTAGGCTTGGTTGGCTGTGACATGAAAGGTCTCTCCGGTCAGCGGCAGGTGTCGGGGGGCCGCGGGGTTAAGGGCATTGCGCACCAGCGCGGCAGCATTGCGGTCATGGCTGAAGCCGGCGGCACGGGCTTGTGGGGTTTTCAGGGGGGGCATGCGCCCGAACAAGGCTTCCAGCCCGGCGTCGGGGGAAAAACTGATCAGCCTGCGGCGCTCCTGTCCATAACGCTCGGCCAGTGCGTCGATCACCTGGGCGATGGACAACTGCAACACCGGCAATTGCCAGACCCGCTGAGCCCCGAGCACGGCGCCATCGAGCTCGGCCGCGTGGATCAGGTTGTTCACACAGCAGCGCGCCGACATCCACCAGGCCGTCGCCTCTGGCGAGACCGGGCATTGATAGGCTTCACCCTCGGCAAACGCGCGCATCAGGTCGCTCATGAACGCCGACCGCAAGCCATTGGGCTCACGGGGCCGGGCGACGATGCCCGGCAGGCGCAACGCACGACCGTCGACATCACCGCGCCGGGCCAGGTCGCTCACGGCGCTTTCGACCATGGCCTTGTGCGTGCCATAGGACAATTGCGGGCGCAGCTCGGCGGCCTCGCTCATGCGTTCCGGCAGATGACCGCCGTACACCGCGACGCTGCTGGCGTACACCAGGACCGGTGGCTGGCTTTTGTTGCGCAGTTGGTTGAGCAGTTCCAGGCTGGCCAGCAGGTTGACCTGATAGCCCAGTTCGTACTGCTCTTCAGCCGCGCCTCCGGGAATGCTGACCAGATGGAACACCACGTCGATGCCGTCGGCCAACACCCGGCGCATCAGTGCGGGATCGGTCACGCTGCCGAAATGACGGCGCAGACGGGCGTCATCCGGCAAACCCTGCAAGTCCCTGTCCAGCACCAACAACGAACCAATGTGCTGGCCGCGCAAACTGCCCCGCGCCAGCAGGCAACGCACCAGCTCTCGTCCGACAAAACCATTGGCTCCGGTAATCAACACTCGCATAGAGCGCCCCTCAGCCCTGGGCCTGAACGACACGTTGATCGATCGCGCCGAACAACGACTGGCCATCGTTATCCAGGACGTCCATGTGCACGCGGTCGCCAAAGCGCATGAAGCCGGTTTGCGCGGCGCCCTGCTCGATCATCTCGATGGCGCGACGCTCGGCGATGCAGGCCGACCCGGCACTGCGTTCGGCATTCGACACGGTGCCGGAACCGATCAGGGTGCCAGCGCCCAACCGGCGAGTCAGCGCGGCATGGGCGATCAACTGGCCAAAGTTGAAATTCATCTGGCCGCCGTGGGGCTGACCGAACCATTGGCCATTCCAGTGCACCTGCAACGGCAGGTGCACGCGACCGTCGCGCCAGGCGTCACCCAATTCGTCCGGGGTAATGGCCAGCGGGGCGAAGCTGGACGAGGGTTTGGCCTGCAGGAACCCGAAGCCGGTGCGCATTTCCCGGGGGGCCAGGGCGCGCAAACTGACGTCGTTGATTTGCAGGATCAGCTTGATGTGCTGCAGCGCCTGTTGCGCGTCGCAGCCCATCGACACCTCATCCACCAGCACGACGAATTCGCCTTCGAAGTCGATGCCCTGGCTCTCGCTCGGCAACGCGATGTCGTCGCGCGGGCCGATGAAATCGTCACCGGCGCCCTGGTACATCAACGGTGTGTGTTCGACGCCGTCGATGGGGTCGAGGTTGAACGCTTTCTGCATCAGCGCACCGTGGCTGAGGAAAGCGGAGCCGTCGCACCACTGATAGGCGCGGGGCAACGGCGCCATGGCCTGGGCGGGATCGAATGCGAAAGCGTCTGCCGCTGTGCCCGCATTCAACTCACTCGACAGCGCCTGCAAGCGCGGCTCGACGCTGCTCCAGTTCTCGATGGCCTGCTGCAAGGTCGGCGCCACGGAACTTGCATCCAGGGCCCACGCGAGATCCCGCGAGACCACGACGAGCTGTCCATCACGACTGGCGTTTTTCAGGGTGGCGAGTTTCATGCGGATGCTCCTTGGGCAGGGCTCAACTCAGCCGCGAAGCGTCCGTCGAGCAGGATGAAGACCATGCGCGCCATCGCTTCGGTGCGGTTGCTCCAGGCATGGTTGGTGCCGCGTTGCACCACGACGTCGCCGCGCTTGAGGTGCACTTCTTCCTCGTCCAGTACCAGCCACACTTCACCCTCGGTGACGATGCCGTAGTCGAGGGTTTCGGTGCGGTGCATCAACTTGTGCCGGGAGTCGGCTTTGCCCGTGCCAGCGTGGGATTGGCCAATTTCGGCGAACACTGCCGCGGCACTTTCAACGCTGACCTGGTCCTGCACGCTGTCCGGTGGAATATCCACCACCCGAATCACGCTACCCAGGGGGCCGGGGCTCAGTTGCAGGGGTTTGCTGCTGGGATCACTGGCGTTGTCGAGCAACGCCGGGCTGGTGCTGCTGTTCCACAGTTCATGAAACACCGTGCCCGGTACCGACGCCAGCGGGAACACGTTCGGCGTCGGCCCGTTGCTGGCGACGATGGCCTGGCCATGTTCATCGTGCCCGGTGACCACTCGTTTGAATTCAGGAAGCGTTTGCATGGGAAATCCTCGTTCACTTTCCGTCGCCGGTGGTGGTGCCACCGACAACAACATTCGCGTGGGGCAACAGGCCACCGAGCCGAGGTACGGCCAGGCAGAACACTGCCACCAACAGTTGCAGGCCACCGACAATGGCCAACGCATGGGGTAGCGCAGTGACGACGCCACCGGTCACTCCGAGCACCACCAGGGGGCTGATGAATTCGCCGGCGAAGATGGCCGCGGTAAAACACCCGGCCGCCCGCCCGCGTTGATGAAAATTGACTTGCGCCATGATCCAGGTGATCAACGTCGGCAGCATCAGGCCAATGCCCAGGCCATTGATGGTCACGGCGACCACGACCTGCACATGGGTCAAGGCGTCCGCCATCAGCAACCCGCCGCTGCCCGCCAGCACGTAGGCGATCAGCAGCATGTGCTGCCCACGCATCCCGCTGAACAGGCGAAAACTCAACGCGCCAATGAGCACGCCCAGTTGATTGGCGCCCATGGTCATGCCGATCTGTTGCGGGGCATCCACGTGCAGCAGGTTGAGCAGGTATCCGGCCTGCACCGGTACGATAAACAGGCTCAAACCCGCCAACAGCGACAGCCCATACAGGGGCGTGAGCGCGCGCCACGGAAACTGGCCGGCGGGCAGCGGCTGGGTGGTTGGTCCGGGTTGCGTAGCGGCCTGTGGCTCCCACAGTTTCCAGGCCATCAGCGGCAGGAAAACCAGGCCCACGGCGTACAGCGCAAAGGGCGTGCGCCAGTCGTTTTGCCCGAGGAAGCCACCCAGCGCGATAAACACCGCCGCCGACAACGAGGTGGCGACCATCTGCAAGGCAAACAGGCGCTCACGCCGGGCGCCGCTGTAGTAGTCGCCCATCAGCGTGGTGCAGCAGGTCATGATGCCCGCCTCGGCCAGACCGATGCCCGCACGGCTGAGCACGATCGCCGGCAGCGAGTCGAGCCACAGCGGCAGCACGCCGCAGAGCACGTACAGCGACATGCTGGCCAGCAGCAACGGCTTGCGCCCCAGGCGATCGGCGATCAGCCCGGCGAACGGCGCCAGCAGGGCAATCACCAAGGCCGGCAAGGTCAACACCACAGGCACCAGTACGCTGCTGCCGGGCACGTCGGCGAAATGCGCCTGCATCCGCGGCAGTACCGGGGCCAGCAGTACCGCGCCCAGCACCGGCAGACAACTGCCCAGCAGCAACAACAGCGATTGCACCCATCCGGCCTTTCGGGTGGAGTTTTCTACAAAGGCGTTAGCGACCATGGCACTGCTCCTTGATGCGCAGGTGTGGAACGTTGGCTACCACCGCCGTCTCGGAACCCGCGCCATTACGCACCGTCGCTGGCCCCTGCGCCTCGCTACGCGCGGGCAGCAGGAAGTACGCCAGCGCAGGCAGCAATACCAAGGCGCCAACCATGTTCCAGACGAACATGAAGGCCAGCAGCACGCCCATGTCGGCCTGGAACTTGATCGGTGAAAACGTCCAGGTCGCGACACCGATGGCCAGGGTGATGCCGGTCAGCATCACCACCTTGCCGGTGGACACCAGGGCGCGGTAATAGGCTTCGGACAGGCTCGCTCCCTGGCGCAGATGGCCCAGGAGGATGCTCATCACGTACAGCGCATAGTCGACGCCGATGCCGACGCCCAGGGCGATGACCGGCAGCGTGGCGACTTTCACACCGATGTTCAGCCAGACCATCAAGGCTTCGCAGAGGATGGAAGTGAGCATCAGCGGAATCACCGCGCACAGCGTCGCGCGCCAGGAGCGGAAGGTGATCAGGCACAGCAGGATCACCGCGCCGTAGACCCAGACAAGCATCTCGCGGTTGGCCTGCTTGACCACGATATTGGTCGCCGCCTCGATGCCGGCGTTACCCGCGGCCAGGAGGAATTGCACCTCGTCGGTATTATTCGCCGCGGCGAATTTTTCCACGTGCTCGACCAGGCGGGTCAGCGTCTCGGCCTTGTGGTCGGTGAGGTAGGCATACAAGGTCAACAGGCTGCAGTCTTCGTTGTACAAGCCGCGCGGTGCACTGGCGGTGATCATGTTGAGCATCGCCTGGTTGTTCTGCAGCTCGTACCACTTGGGGTTGCCTTCACTGAGGCCGACCAGCATGCGCCGGTTGAGCAACGCCAGCGAGTTGGTCGAGTCCACCCCCGGCAAGGCGCGCAGTTGCCAGTCCAGGGCATCGACCTTGGCCAGGATGTCATAGCGCGCACAGCTGCTGGCCGGGGTTTTCACCATCACCGCGAACAGGTCGCTGCTGGCGCCGTAATGACGGGTCAGGTAGGCATCGTCCTGGTTGTAGCGCGAGTCCGCACGCAGCTCCGGCGCACCGGCGTCGAGGTCGCCGATTTTCAGTTGCAGGCTGACCACAAAACCCAGCGCCGCCAGCGCCAGGCTGATGGCGATGCACAGGCTGGCCCAGCGACGATGGGTGAACAGGTCGAGAAAACGCCAGAAGGCATGGCGCGTCTGACCGCTTTGTTCGGCCTGTTCGCTCTTCAGGCTCAGTTGCGCCGCACGCGGTGTCACACCGACATAGGAGAGCAACACCGGCAGCAGGATCAGGTTGGTGAAGATCAACACTGCCACGCCGATGCTGGCGATCACCGCGAGGTCTTGAATGACCTGGATCTTGATCAGCATCAGCACCGCAAAACCCACGGCATCACACAGCAGCGCCGTGAGGCCGGCGAGGAACAGCCGGCGGAAAGTGAATCGCGCCGCCACCACCCTGTGCATGCCCCGGCCGATGTCCTGCATGATGCCGTTCATTTTCTGCGCGCCGTGGCTCATGCCGATGGCAAACACCAGGAACGGCACCAGCACCGAGTACGGGTCCAGTTGGTAGTCCAGCAAGGGCAGCAAACCGAGCTGCCAGACCACCGCCACCAGCGAGCACAGCACCACCAGCACGGTGCTGCGCAGGCAGCGGGTGTACCAGAACAGCACGGCGGTGGTGATCAGGATCGCGACGGCAAAGAACAGCAGGATCTGCTTCAGGCCGGCAATCAGGTCGCCGACTTTTTTCGCGAAACCGGTGATGTGAATGTCGATGTTGGCGTTTTGATAAGTGCTGCGCAGGGTCTCCAGCTGTTCAGAAAGCACCGCGTAATCCAGCGGCTTGCCGTCGGTCGTGGCGGCCAGCAACGGCACGTAGATGATGCTCGAGGTCTGGTCGAACGCCACCAGTTGCCCGAGTTCATTGGAGCGCTGCACATTGCGCCGCAGTGCTTCGAGGTTGGCGGTGCTGCCGCTGTAGTCATCCGGAATTACCGGACCGCCGTCGAGGCCGTCTTCGGTCACGGCGACCCAGCGCGTGGCCGGAGTCCACAGCGACTTCATGTACGCCCGGTCAACGCCTGGCAGCAGGTAGAGTTGGTCGCTCAGGGCCTGCAGGGTTTTCAGGTATTCGGCGTCGTAGATATCGCCGTGACGGTTGGCGACCACGATGCGCAAGGCATTGCCCAGGCCGGTGAGCTGTTTCTGGTGCTCAAGGTAGTTGGCAATGTACGGTTGCTGCGTGGGGATCATCTTTTCAAAGCTGGCGTTGAGCTCGATACGGGTGGCTTGATAGCCGAGCACCAGGGTGGTCAGCACACACACCAACAGCACCCACAGGCGGTGGTTGAACAGCGTGCGTTCCACCACCGAACCGGAGCGCGGATCGAAATTCGCCAAGCTGGCCGTGGCGTTGTCGAAAGACTTCATAACCTCACTCCGAAGCGGTAGCGATTGACGGCGAGATGCGCGTCAACCCGGTGAAACCCGCCAGCGTCAGGCTGCCGTCGGCGGCCTGGACAACACTGGCGACGGGCTTGTCGAGCGGTTTGCCATAGGGCTTGAGCAATGCGCCGGGCTGGCTGTTGGTGCGAAACAGGGCGCCGCTCTGGTTGACCAGCAGCAACTGCCCGTCATCGGTGCGGATCGCATCGCTGAACGACACCGGCATAGTCACCGGCGCGGGCTGGAAGCTCTCGCCCAGGTCGCTGGAGGCAAACGCGTTGCCCTTCAAGCCAGCCACCAGCAGCACACCGTCATCGCGCATTTGCAGGGTGAAAAAACTTCCCGCGTAAGGGCTTTGCAGCTGGGTGAATGACTGGCTGGCATCGTTCGAGCGAGCGAGGTAACCCTGCTCGCCGGCCAGGAACCAGTGCGTTCCCTGTTGCGCGATGGCAGACAAGTGCGCGCCCATCGGGTTATCGATTTGCCCCATGACGGATTGCCAGGTGGTGCCGCCGTCGTCGGTGCGAAAGGCCAGGCCGTACGCTCCCACGATCAGGCCATGCCGGGCATCGACGAACTGTAGGGCGAGAAACGGCTTGTCGGCACCCTCGCCGGCCAGCCGTTCAGCCGTTTGCACCCGCGCGGCGGCGGCATCCTGGTCGCTGGCCGAAGGCAATTGCGCTTTGGCGGCGTCCAGCTCAAGTTGTGCCGCACGCAGGCCGTCCAGCTGCATGGTCCAGTGCTCGCCCCCGTCACGAGAGGCCAGCACGACACCGCCATGACCCACGGCCCAGCCTGTGTTGGCATCGACAAATTGCACCGACGTCAGGCTGACCGAAACCGGCACCTCGGCCTGCCGCCAACTCATGCCGTTGTCATCGGACAGCAGCACGATACCCCGCTCCCCTACCGCCACCAGCCGCGCACCCGCACGGGCCAGGTCCAGCAGCACCGCGGACTTGGCTTGCGGCGCCTGCATGGCCGGCGTAGAGAGCGCATCGCCCACCGCGGCGGCCTGTACCAGGCTCAACGGCAATGCCAGAGGCAGCGCCACAAGCCACATCAGTCGACCAACCACCTGACAGAATCTGTTCATACCAACCTCGAAAAACCGTTTGAAACCGGATCACGCCAGGCTAGCCGCGATCCGGTCTGACTCAGCGAACCCCGGCACCCGCCATCGCCGCCGGCGAGAACTCGGAGGCCCTGTAGCGATCCACCATGCCGTACTGCTCAGGCAGGCCGGTGTAGACGTTCTGGATGAACCAGGCGCCGGAGGTCAGGTCGTAGAAGCCCGAGGACAGTTGCGCTTGCGCAGGCAGGTCCGGCATCACCGCCGGCAACGACCACAGGGTCTTGGCCAGTTGGCCGTTGGCGTCCCAGCGGTCGCCCAGCATGGCTTGCCAGGTGTCTTCATCGAGGTAGTAACGGCCCTTCGGCAACTGGTGACGCTTGCCCGGTGCCAGGTCGGCCTCGACCACCCAGACCCGGTGCAATTCCCAACGCACGTAATCGGGGTTCATGTGGTGGGGCAGGAACAGGTCTTCAGGTTTGGCGGCGGCTTGCACTTTGTTGGTGTTGTAGGGGATGTACATCTCCTGCTTGCCCACCAGCTTCCAGTTGAAGCGGTCCATGCGGCCCTGGAACACGCTCAATTCGTCGAATGACATCACCCCGGCGGTCGCCGGTGTCGGCGTATCGCAGCAGGCATTCGGCAGCTTGCGCACACGACGTTGCCCGGTCAGGTAAACGTGGGCCTGGGACAGGTCGCCGTTGATGTTGGTGCGGCCCATGATCTGCTCGCCGGCACGCAACGGTGGCCCGACGTTGAGCAGGCGGAACAGCCAGTAGTCACCGGCAAACGACTCAGGCGTGCCTTCCTTGTAGTAATACGGCATCTCCTGGATGGCCTGGCCGTCGGTGGTCATGACCTGCTTGCCATCGGCGGTCATCAGGTAGTGACGGAAATGCATCGACACCGAGGTGCCGCGCCAGTTGAGCACGTGGTTCCACATGGCTTCGGCACCGTTCTGCGGGATCGGGAACGGGATGCCGCCAAAGGCGCCTTCGGGCACGGGGCCGGCGCTGCTGTCGACCAGTTTGGCGCGGGTGGCGTTTTTCAGGGTGTTGTCATACACCCACTGCGGCGCGGCGGCGGTGCGCCGGGTCGGGTAGACGTCGATGCGATAGGAGTCCGGGAAACGCTTGAACATTTCCTTGGTGCCATCGCTGAGTTTGCCGGCGTATTGCGCGAGGTTTTTCGAGGTGATGCTGAACAGCGGCTTGTCCGCGGCGAACGGATCGGAACGCTTGCCGCCTTCCTTGTACGAAGGATCGACCTTGGTGTAGCCACCGTCCCAGGCGGGGATGGAGCCGTCGGCATTGCCGGCGCGCTCGGCGCCGAAAGGCGTGAGGTTTTTCGACAGTTTGGCGGCATCTTCCGCTGTCGCCGCCAGCGTCAGCTGGCTGCACAGAGCCAGGCTACCGAGCAGTGCAAAGCCCAGGGCCTTGAGGGTGAAGGCTGCGGTTTTCTTGTTGTGGGTCATGCGCAAGTCCTCTTAAAACGTGGTCTTGACGGAGAAAGCCAGGTAGTCCCGGTCTTTCAGCGATTGCTTGTAATTGAACTGGCTGGCGGCGTTGAGGTTGGTGTCCTCGGCGCCGTAGTAATGCGTGTAGGTCAGGCCGGCGGTGACGCGATCCAGGTAGGTGGCGGTGATGCCGATGTTCATGTCGCCGCCGTTGTCCGGGCCGAAGGAGCTGACCACCGCCGATTTGCCCAGGGGGAAGTAGCTGAGGCCGACCGGGATACTGATGTCGATGCCGGAGAAGAACTGGCGGTAGGTCGGGGTGTAGACCACCTTGAAGCCGAGGCCGTCGTCGGTGGCATTGGGGTCGAGGGCGGCACGGTTTTTGGTGACGCTGAGCAGGCGGTTCCAGGCGATCTCACCGACCAGCCCCGATTCCCTGGCCAGGAAGTTCGGCCCGAACGAAGCCAGCACGTTGAGGTTGACGTGGGCGGTACGGCCAACCGCGTAGAGGGCGTCGTCATCGTTGTCGGCGACCACGCCGGGCAGGACGGTCTGGCCGTTGGAAACCAGCGGCATGTTCCAGCGCATCGAGGCTTCACCGGCGAAGCTGTACTCATCAACGGTGGTGGAGAAACTGGCACCAAAGGCGCGAATGTCTTCCGGGTACACCCAGTAGTACTCGCCGATCTGGCCGGTACTGAAGTTCGGTGTGCCGGTGGACGGCTTGAGGTACAGCTTGGGGGTCTTGTCGTGGTACTGGATCGCGTACAGGCCGTACTCGACCGTTTCCGCGCTGTACTTCAACTGCAGGCCGCCCTGCCCCGAACTTTTCGCTTCCTTGTCATTGCCATGGAAGAACGCCGCCGGGCTGGCGGGATTGCCACCGAGGAACGGAGGAAACGGCGCACCCACGATCAGGCGTTCGTTGCCTTCACCAATGGTGTCGCTGGTGGAGAAGTAACTGCCGGCACCGGGCAGGCGGGTCTCTTCCCATTCCAGCTGGTAGAAGGCACCGAGCGACACGTCGTCGGTCAGTTGGAAGGTGCCCGACAGTTGATTGACCGGGCGGGTGATTTCCTTGAACTGGGTGTTGGGTACCGACTGCGCTTTCACAACGTCGACCGGCGCCATGCCACCGGCAATGCCGTTGGCCCCGAAGAACAGGCTCTCGCCCCAGATCAAGCCGTGGCGACCGGCACGCACGGACGTGGCGTGGTCGGCCAGCGCGCCGTTCCAGTACACGAACGCATCGAGCAATTCGCCTTTACCGCCATGCACATGGCGGGTGTCGTCGGTGAACTCGTCGTAGGCCACGGAACGGGCGTTGGCCCGTGCCGGGTCGTCGTTATCGTTGTCCTGCTGGTATTCGGTGTCGTACCAGGCGGCGCCACTGAGGCGCGCGCCGACGTCCTTGAACGACATGTCCAGCTCGGAAAGGATGTCCGTGCGGTTGGAGATCAGGCCCTTCTTGAAGGCCCGGTCGCCGTCGTCCTGGTTGAGTGCCACCTGGCCCTCACTCAGTTTGCTGCTGGGATCCTGCGTGCGCCAGGCGGCGCTGTACTTCACGGTGTTATCCCAGCGCAGGTTGAAATCCGGATTGCCGGTATCCACCGAAAAGGCATGGGCCGCCTGGCTGCACAGCACCAACGCCGCGGCCAGGGTGAAACCAAAGGGTGCAGAGGTGCTGACCGGGCGGCGCGCAAGCGTCGCAGTCGTGGAACTAACCATCGCGTTAACCTCTTGTTTTTATAGTGGTAACTGCTGTGGGGTGAATCAGATGGGCTCGGCTGTCAGCGCGAGCATCTGCTTGACCAGGCCGATGCGGTCGAACTCACGGTCGTGCTGCATTTCCTTGTCGCCGGCCAGCACCGAGCTTTCGCTGATGAACTTGCAGCGCTCGAAACGGCGCGCCATGAAGCGCTGCAGCTGTTGCTCGACGCTGCCGTCGCGGGTCAGTTCTTCACTGAGCACGATGGCATCTTCAATCGCCATGCCGGCCCCCTGGCCGAGGTGCGGCGTGGTCGCGTGGGCGGCGTCGCCGATCAACAGGACGCGGCCGCGGTACCAGGACTCGTCGACGAAGACCACTTCCATCGGCTTGTAGACCACCTGGCTGCTGTCGGTGATTTGCTCACGCAGTTCGCCGATGAGGCCGGTGAAACCCTGCAGGCGCTGGCGCATCTGCTCGGCCAGCGTCGCCGGGTCCATCCATGGGTTGGACGGTTCGTGGGACGTGAGGAACAGGTACATCAGGTCACCGGCCAGCGGCACCAGGCCGGCGTTGCCTTCGGCACTCTGGTAGTTGGCGAGGTGATCGATCTGCGGGTCACGCGGGAAGTTGTAGCGCCACACCGACTGGCCGGTGAAACGCGGGGTGTAGGTGTCGCCGAAGATCAAGTCGCGAACTCTGGAGAACAGACCGTCGGCGCCGACCACCAGGTCGTACACAGCGCTACTGCCATCGGTGAATAGAACATCGACGCTGTCGCCCGTGTCGTTCAAGGACTCCACGCTGAGACCCAGGCGGACTTGCGCGCCCAGTTCCAGCGCCGTTTCGCTGAGGACCTTGTGCAGCGCCAGGCGTGAAATGCCGACGTTGGCCGGGTACGCAGGCCCTGCCAGTCGTTGACCCGGGATGCGCGCCAGTTGCTGGCCGGCCGGGCCATAGATGGCGACGTCTTCAAAGGCATACGCCGCATCGAGATACCCATCCAGCACACCCAGCTTGGCCATCTCGCGGACCACGTTGCTTTGCTGGATGATCCCGACGCCGTACACCGTCCACTCTGACTTGAGCTCGATCAGATCGACCTCAATGCCCTTGCGCCGCAGTGCGATGGCCGCGCACAAACCACCAATGCCACCGCCCACGATCAGAACTTTGTTCACTGCACTCATGGTTTTCTCACTTGTTATTCTTGTGATTCGATGCAGCGTCGGGCACTGCGTCGTTGGGTCCAGCTTCCGGTCAAACCAGGGATTTGACTAATCGCGAGTAGGGATGCGATGTATCTGCAAACGCGATACCTCAAAACGGGGAGACGCGCTTTCAATGCCGGGCATTTACAGCACCAGCCACCCCTCCTCCACCCGCCACGCCAGCGCCTCCAGCTTCTGGCCAAGACAGGGGCCGTAGACGCATTCGCCGGTACTCGGCAGAAACTGCGCACCGTGGGCGTAACAGACGATCAACTGGCCGTCGGCTGATAAAAAACGGTCCTTGCGGTACTCCAGGCGCACGTCCAGATGCGGGCAACTGTTGCGATAAATCCGCACCTGGCCGTCGTGCACCAAGGCAAAGACACTGTCTTTACCGCGCTGCAATGGATCGAATCCGCGCGCCTGCCCTTCCACCAGTTCGTCCATCAGGCACAGGTAAAAATCCCGTTGGCTCATGGCAGACACCCGTGTTCAACCCTGTTTGGGTGGCGGGCCGCCGGGTGCCCATTTCGCCTTCGAATTGAACAGGAACAGCTGCGAGTTATCCGCCGACAACGGCGCGCGCCGGGCCTCCCAGGCGTCATCGTGCTTGTCCATGTCGGCGTCGTATTCAATGTGGCAACCCAGTGGACTGTTGAAGTACCAGAACCAGTTGGAGCCAAAGAGGTGACGGCCCGGGCCCCAGAAACTGGTCCAGCCCTTTTGCTCGAAGCGGGTGCCGGCCAACAGCACTTCGGTGCCGCTGCCCATGTGAAAGGTGAAATGCTCGCAGCCCTTCATGTGCGGCGGGGTCTGGATCATGAACAGGCAATGGTGATCATCGGAACCTGCGGGGCGCATGAACGGCCCGGCGCCGATAAAGGTGTCGGTGGTCCGAAAGCCCAGGCGCTCGGCGTAGAACGCTTCGGCCTTGGCCGCGTCGGGGACGAAATACACCACGTGGGACAAGGTGCGGGGCACCGCGCTCATGTCGAGGGTGATGCCAGGCTGGTTCAGCGGGCGCTGCGGCGCATGGCCGGCGGCGTTGGTCAGGTCGTCCGGGGCGTCGTACGCCTTGCGCACGGTGACCTGGAAAGCGATCGCAAAACCCATGTCGTCGACGCTGTGCAGCACGCCGTTCTCCCGGGAGACCTGGCGATCCCGCGCCAACTCGTCCTCGATGGCGTCGAGGTCCGCCACGCTGGCAACGCCGTAGACGGTTTCGCGAATCGACGGCGCCGGGCCGATGGCCGCTGGCAGGGTCGGATCGTCCGCACGGCGGATGATCACGGCCGTGCCGTCCAGTGCTTCAAAACGCCCGCCATCGCTATCGACGTCAACCGGCGCAAGGCCGTAGTCACGCAGGCAATCGGTACAGGCTTGGATGTCATCGACGCCAAAGATCAGGGCATCAAGGCCAATGATGTTCATGGCTTACCACTCCATTGAAATTATGATCCGGAGACTGCTCGACCAGGCCGTTCAGCTGCGCATGGAATCCGGAGGTGGTGTCGGCCAGAGGTCCGACTGCGGCGAAGAGTGACGTGCGGTTTGGCAGCTGACTAATCGCGAGTGGGGATGCGACCTATCGGCAAACGCGATACCTGAAGGCGCAGGATGAAGGCGTGAAGACGGGGTTGACGGGACGATCAATTCACCGGAATGTATCGTGAAAATAAATACAACAGCGGACATGCCTGATGCGTTTCAACCACCTGGATCTCAATCTGCTGGTGGCACTCGATGTATTGCTCGAAGAGCAGAACATCACCCGTGCCGCCGAACGCCTGCACATGACGCAGTCCGCAACCAGTGGCGTGCTCGGGCGTCTGCGCAGCTATTTCGAAGACGAACTGCTGGTGCAGGTGGGGCGCAAGATGCAGCCCACGCCCTACGCCCAGGAGCTGGCCAAACCGATCCGCGAAGTGCTGCTGACGATTCAATCCTCGATCACCGCCAAGCCGGTGTTCGACCCCACCACCAGCAAGCGCCACTTCCGCCTGGTGACCTCGGATTACCTGATCAGCGTGCTGTTTGCCCAGGTGATCCAGAAGATCCATCAGGAAGCGCCGAACATCACGTTCGAGATGCTCGGCCCCGGCGACAACTCCGGCGAGTTGCTGATTCGCGGCGAGGTCGACCTGATGATCGTGCCTGAGCGCTACATCATCGACGGCCATCCCCACAAGCTGCTGTTCGAGGAAGAACACGTCTGCGTGGTGTGGGCTGGCAATACCCAGGTCGGCGACAGCCTGACCCTTGAGCAGTACATGGACATGGGCCACGTTTCCGTCGGTTTTGGTCGCACCCGGCACTTGAGCATCGAAGAGTGGTTCATGAACCAGTACGGTTTCAACCGCCGCATCGAAGTGATCACCAACGACTTCAACACCCTGCCGCAACTGGTCGTCGGCACCCAACGCATCGCCACCATGCACCAGCGCCTGGCGCGGTTGTATGCCCAGCACCTGCCGCTGCGTATCCTCAATCCGCCGGTGAAGATTCCGGTCATGCGCGAAGTCATGCTCTGGCACCGCAGCGTGGACGGTGACCCGATGCACCGCTGGCTGCGCGAGCGCATCAGCGAATTCATCCAGCACCTGGAACAGGATCCTATCGCCGCTCGCGATACCTCGCATCCCGAGTCACGATTGGTCAATTAGCCGGGCCGTCCTTAACGTGCCTTGAACGCTCAAGGCAACCACAAGGACAACAACAATCATGTTCCGTTATTTCCCGACCAATTACGTGTGGAATCTCTCAGTCAACCTGGCCATCGAGATGGGCGCCCGCATCGGCGAAATCGAAGAGATGTGCGCGCCACTGCAGGAAGCCGCCCAGCAGCCCGACGCCGCGGGCACCAAGGCGTTTCGCGAAACCTGGGCAAAGATGGCCGACAAACTCTGCGGCCTGGCCGAGGAAGACGAAGGCAATGGCCGGCTGCTGTCCGCCGGTGAGAAATACAACCGTGCCGCCACCTATTACCTGACCTGCGAACGCTTGCAGGCCCATGGCGCGCCGGGCCGTACCGAGTTGTACCAGCGTTTTTTGCAGACTTTCAAACGCGGTATCGAACTGTCGCGGGAGAACTGCGAGCGCGTTGAAATCCCCTACGAGGGCAAACATATTTCCGGCTTGCTGGTGCGTGCCGAAGGTGTGAGCGGCCCGGCGCCGATCCTGGTGCAGGTCAACGGACTGGATTCGACCAAGGAAATGAAATACCGCGTCGGCCTGCCGGCCTGGCTGGCAAAACGCGGCGTCTCGTCGTTGATCATCGACCAGCCCGGCACCGGTGAAGCACTGCGCCTGCACAACCTGATTGCCCGCTACGACAGCGAGCACTGGGCCAGCCGCGTGGTCGACTGGCTGGAAACCCGCAGCGACGTGGATGCCAAGCGTATCGGCCTGGAGGGTGTTTCCCTCGGCGGCTATTACTGCCCGCGCGCCGTGGCCTTCGAGCCACGGTTTGCCTGCGGTGTGGTGTGGGGGGCGAACCATGACTGGCGCGATGTGCAAAAGCGTCGCCTGGAAAAAGAAGGCAGCTTCCCCGTACCGCACTATTGGGCGCACGTGCAGTGGGTGTGGGGTGCAAAAGATATGGAGGAGTTCATGGCCATTGCCGAAAACGTCCACCTGGACGGCGTGCTGGATCGGATCAAGGTGCCGTTCCTGGTGACCCACGGTGAAAAGGATTCGCAGATCCCGCTGAAGTGGGCACAACGTACTTACGAGCAACTGGTCAACAGCCCCAAACGTGAACTGAAGATCTTTACCGAACGCGAAGGTGGTGTGCAGCATTCGAGCTTTGACAACAGTATCAACGCGGGTCAGTACATCGCCGACTGGGTTACCGAAAACCTGGGTGGCCATACGGCTTGACCGGCCCCGTCAAACTTGCCGCGATGGCGGCATAACGGCCACCACCGAATCGCCAGCAAGCCGGCTCCTACGGATTTGTGTCGCACCCAACTATCCGCATGCAGCCCAAG
>NZ_JANHLK010000042.1 GCF_028682635.1 Pseudomonas putida
CCGTTATGCTGACTTCGCTGGCCCAGCACCTACGGGGAAAGACAAAGAGCCCTTCGAAATCATTCTTTGTCGCTACCGTAGTTCATGATCGACAACAACCGGATCGGCACCTGCACCAGCTCCTCCGGCCCATGGGGAATTTCCCCTTCGAAGGTCAGGCTGTCCCCGGCCTCCATGCGATACAGCTGATTGCCATGGCGATAAATCAGCTCACCTTCCAGCAAATGCAAAAACTCCGTCCCCGGGTGGGAGAAGGTCGGAAACTCTTCACTGGCGTCATCCATGCTCACCATGTAGGCCTCGAAACTCTTCTTCGGGCCACGGGTGTGATTGAGCAGATGGTAGGTATGACCTTTCTCGGTCCCGCGGCGAACCACCTCCATCCCCTGATCAGCCTTGACTAATAGTGCGCTGCCATCCTGCTGGTCGTACTCGCTGAACAGTTTCGACAGCGGCAGGCCCAGCACGTCACACAGACGGCTGAGGGTGTCGAGGCTGGTGGAGACCTGGGCGTTTTCAATCTTGCTCAACATGCCCTGGCTGATATCGGCAATCTTGGCCACATCGGCCAGCTTCAGGTCCTGGGCCTGGCGCTGGCGCTTGATCTGCAAACCCAGGTATTGCTCAAGCTTGAGGCGCGGGGCGGTTTCGGTCGGCATAGTCATCGGATCCTGCACACTTTCCGTTCAGTAATATTAGTTTCGCACTGGGAAAGTGCAAATCGCGGCGTCCGGGCGCGCATATACCGATCAATATTCCCATGGGGAAAAGAATTTTCCCATATAAACAGCACAGATAACGCTTTTCACGAGTCACTCGCGAAGCTGGCAAGGGCCTTGCATTCCTATTGGGAAACAAACTTTCTTTTCAGGAATAAAGAGAAAGTCAGGGCCAACCCACAACTGATTTGCCTTTCGCGAGGAGTGACGAGCAATGTTGCCAGCAGAGACACAGCGCATTATCGACAAGCACGGGATCAAGTACGTGCTTGCGCAGTTTGTCGATATCCATGGCGCGGCCAAGACCAAATCGGTGCCGATCTGTGGGCTCAAGACGGTGGCCGAAGAGGGCGCCGGTTTTGCCGGGTTCGCGATCAGTGGCATGGGCATGGAGCCCCACGGTCCCGACTTCATGGCCCGCGGCGACCTGTCCACGCTGACACCGGTGCCCTGGCAGCCGGGGTATGGCCGGGTGGTGTGCGTCGGTCACGTCGATGGCAAACCCCATCCCTATGACAGCCGTTACGTGTTGCAGCAGCAGATCCGCCGTCTGGAGGACAAGGGATGGACCCTCAATACCGGCCTGGAGCCGGAGTTCAACCTGATGCGTCGCGACGAGCAGGGCAAGCTGCAACTGGTCGACCTCAGCGACAACCTGGACAAGCCTTGCTACGACTACAAAGGCCTGTCGCGCTCCCGGGTGTTCCTCGAGCGCCTGACCGAAGCCTTGCAGGCGGTGGATTTCGAGGTCTATCAAATCGATCACGAAGACGCCAACGGCCAGTTCGAGATCAACTACACCTACAGCGATGCCATGACCTCGGCGGATCGCTTCACCTTCTTTCGCATGGCCGCCGGCGAGATCGCCAATGACTTGGGCATGATCTGTTCGTTCATGCCCAAGCCCGACCCGAAACGCGCCGGCAATGGCATGCACTTTCACCTGTCGATCAGCAGCGCCGAGAACAAGAACCTGTTCCATGACGCCAGCGACCCGAGCGGCATGGGCCTGTCGAAAATGGCCTATCACTTCGCTGCCGGCTTGCTGGCTCATGGGCCGGCGCTGTGTGCCTTCGCCGCCCCCACGGTGAACTCCTACAAACGCCTGGTGGTGGGCAATTCGTTGTCCGGCGCGACCTGGGCACCGGCGTTCATCGCCTTTGGTGCCAACAACCGCTCGGCAATGGTCCGGGTGCCTTATGGCCGCCTGGAATTTCGCCTGCCGGACGCCGGTTGCAATCCCTATCTGGTCAGCGCCGCGATCATCGCCGCGGGCCTGGACGGCATCGACCGCCAGCTGGAAATCGATCACGTCTGCAACGAAAACCTCTACAGCCTGAGCCTGGAGCAGATCGCCGCCCGCGGCATCAAGACCCTGCCGCAGTCGCTCAAGGAAGCCTGCGATGCGCTGGAGGCCGACCCGTTGTTCGCCGAAGTGCTGGGCCCGCAGATCGTCGGCGAGTTCATCAAGCTCAAGCGCATGGAGTGGGTGGAGTACAGCCGCCATGTGAGTGACTGGGAAATCGCGCGCTATACGGAGTTTTTCTGAGGTTGCTGGGCGGCAGCTACGAGTTGCAAGCGTCGAGCCGCAAGTAACAGCGGGTTGGCGGCGTGTCACGAATATTTCTATCTATGCGGATTGCTTGCAGCTCAAAGCTTGCAGCTCCCGAACGAAGTGAGGACTGTTCTAATGTGCGGAATCGTAGGTCTTTACCTGAAAAACCCGCAGCTGGAATCCCGGCTGGGCCAGCTTTTCGAACCGATGTTGCAGGCCATGACCGACCGTGGCCCGGACAGTGCCGGCTTCGCCATCTATGGCGATGAAGTGGCCGATGGCTGGGTCAAGCTGACCCTGCAGGCCACCAGCGAAAGCTTCGACTGGAGCGCCCTGATGGGTGCACTGGAAGGCCGGCTTGGTTGCTCGCTGGACTGGTTTCAGAACGCCAGCGCCGCCGTCTTGAAGATCAACGCCGAGGAGGCGCCAGTACGCCTGGCCCTCGCCGAACTGGCGCCGGGCGTGCGCATCATGAGCGCCGGGCAAAGCATCGAGATCCTCAAGGGCATGGGCTTGCCCCAGGAGATTTCCCAGCGCTTTGGCCTGGCCGGCATGCAGGGCAGCCACATCATCGGCCACACCCGCATGGCCACTGAAAGCGCGGTGACCATGGAAGGCAGCCACCCGTTTTCCACCGGCGCCGACCTGTGCCTGGTGCACAACGGCTCGCTGTCCAACCACTTCCGCCTGCGCCAGGAACTCAAGCGTGAGGGCATCAAGTTCGAAACCGACAACGACACCGAAGTGGCCGCCGGTTACCTGACCTGGCGCCTGCAGCAGGGCGACTCGTTGAAAGAGGCGCTGGACCATGCACTGGAGGATCTCGACGGTTTCTTCACCTTCGCCATCGGCACCCGCAACGGCTTTGCGGTGATCCGCGACCCGATCGCCTGCAAGCCGGCGATCCTCGCCGAGACTGACGACTACGTGGCCATGGCCTCGGAGTATCAGGCGCTGTCGAGCCTGCCGGGCATTGAAAACGCCAGGATCTGGGAGCCGGCACCGGCCACCTTGTACATCTGGGAACGCGAGTCAGCTTAAGGAGCGCACACATGAAAACCATCGATCTTTCCATCGCCAGCGTGCGCGACCTCAATCAGGCGCTGCATGACCAGGTGCACAACGTAGAAGACCGCGAATGGGTGGTGACCCACTCCAACGGCAAGCACAACCTCGCCGTTGGCGTGAACCAGGCCGTGTCCATCGATATCCAGGGGCATGCCGGTTACTACTGCGCGGGCATGAACCAGAAAGCCAGCATCACCGTTCACGGCAACGCCGGCGTCGGTGTCGCGGAAAACATGATGTCCGGCTGCGTGCGCATCAAGGGCAGTGCGTCCCAGGCCGCTGGCGCCACCGCCCATGGCGGTTTGCTGGTGATCGAAGGCGATGCCGGGGCCCGTTGCGGGATTTCCATGAAGGGCATCGACATCGTGGTCGGCGGCAGCATTGGTCACATGAGTTGCTTCATGGGCCAGGCCGGGCGCCTGGTGGTGTGCGGCGATGCCGGTGATGCGCTGGGCGATTCGCTGTACGAAACCCACATCTACGTGAAGGGCAGCGTCGCGTCCCTGGGCTCCGATTGCATCGAGAAAGAGATGCGCGCCGAGCACCTGGAGGAACTGCAGGTGCTGCTCAACCGCGCCGGTTTTGAGCACAAGGCGGCTGACTTCAAGCGCTATGGCTCGGCCCGTCAGTTGTACAACTTCAAAGTCGATAACGCGTCCGCGTACTGATCCACGCGAGGAGAATAGATATGAGCGAGAAAAATACTCCGGTGCTGCGCGAGTCCGCGACCTTCGACCGCCTGACCATCCAGGAAATCCAGCGCGCCGCCGAGACTGGCATCTATGACATTCGCGGCGGCGGCACCAAGCGCAAGGTCCCGCACTTCGATGATTTGCTGTTGCTCGGCGCCAGCGTGTCGCGCTATCCGCTGGAAGGCTATCGGGAAAAGTGCGGCACCGATGTGATCCTCGGCAACCGCTTCGCCAAGAAGCCGATCCACCTGAAGATCCCGGTGACCATCGCCGGCATGAGTTTCGGTGCGTTATCGGCCAATGCCAAGGAAGCCCTGGGCCGCGGCGCGACCATCGCCGGTACCAGCACCACCACCGGTGACGGCGGCATGACCCCGGAAGAGCGCGGGCAGTCGCAGCACCTGGTCTATCAGTACCTGCCGTCGCGCTACGGCATGAACCCGGATGACCTGCGCAAGGCCGACGCCATCGAAATCGTCCTGGGGCAGGGCGCCAAACCCGGTGGCGGCGGCATGTTGCTGGGCATGAAAGTCACCGAGCGGGTGGCCGGCATGCGCACCTTGCCGATCGGTGTCGACCAGCGCAGCGCCTGCCGTCACCCGGACTGGACCGGCCCGGATGACCTGGCGATCAAGATCGCCGAGCTGCGCGAAATCACTGATTGGGAAAAACCGATCTACGTGAAGATCGGCGCGAGCCGGCCGTACTACGACGTCAAGCTGGCGGTGAAGGCCGGGGCCGACGTGATTGTGCTCGATGGCATGCAAGGGGGCACGGCGGCGACCCAGGAAGTGTTTATCGAACACGTGGGCATCCCGATTTTGCCGGCCATCCCGCAAGCGGTACAGGCTTTGCAAGAGATGGGCATGCACCGCAAGGTCCAGCTGATCGTTTCGGGGGGGATTCGCAACGGAGCCGACGTGGCCAAAGCCATGGCGCTGGGCGCGGACGCGGTGGCGATTGGCACGGCGGCACTGATTGCGCTGGGCGACAACCACCCGCGCCTGGATGAAGAACTGCACAAGATTGGTTCAGCCGCCGGTTTTTATGACGACTGGCAGAACGGCCGCGACCCGGCCGGGATCACCACCCAGGACCCGGAGCTGTCCAAGCGCCTGGACCCGGTGGAAGGCGGTCGCCGACTGGCCAATTATTTGCGGGTGTTGGTGCTGGAGGCACAGACCATGGCCCGGGCGTGCGGCAAGTCGCATTTGCACAACCTGGATCCGGAGGACCTGGTGGCGTTGACGGTGGAATCGGCGGCCATGGCACGGGTGCCGCTGGCGGGGACCAGCTGGATTCCGGGTTCGGGGTACTGATACCTGCTTCTGTAGGAGCCCGGCTTGCCGGCGAAGGCGCCCGAAAGATCGCCATCGTCTGTAGGAGCCCGGCTTGCCGGCGAAGGCGCCCGAAAGATCGCCATCGCCGGCAAGCCGGGCTCCTACAAGGACGTATACGCATCAGATATTCGAAGAGGCCATCAAGGCCCATTGTTTTGCTACTTGCTCGCTGCCCGACACTTCCGATTTCCATTGCAGGAGCTTCGAACATGGTCAATCGTCTTCTCGGCAAATCCCTTCTGGGCCTGGTGGCGGCCGGTGCGCTGGTGCCCCTGGCGCAGGCCGCCGATGCACCAACATTGAACACCGGCAGCACCGCCTGGATGGTCACCGCCACGGTCTTGGTGCTGTTCATGTGCCTGCCCGGTCTCGCCCTGTTTTATGGCGGACTGGTGCGGGCGAAAAACATGTTGTCGTTGTTCACCCAGTGTTTCGGCATCGCCGGACTGGTGGGGGTCCTGTGGGTGATCTACGGCTACAGCATGGTGGTCGACTCCACGGGCATGGTCGAGGGCGAGGTGAGCTTCAACAGTTTTGTCGGCGGCCTGAGCCGGGCGTTTCTCGCCGGAATGACCCCGGAAAGCCTGGTCGGCGAGATCCCGGAAGGGGTGTTCGTGACCTTCCAGATGACCTTCGCCATCATCACCCCGGCGCTGATCGCCGGTGCCTTCGCCGAACGCATGAAATTCTCCGCGGCGCTGTTGTTCATGGCGCTGTGGTTCACCCTGGTGTACGCCCCGGTGGCGCATATGGTCTGGGGTGGTGCGGGGGCCTTGATGCATAACTGGGGTGTCCTCGATTTCGCCGGTGGCACCGCCGTGCACATCAATGCCGGTGTCGCCGCGCTGGCCGCCTGCCTGATCCTGGGCAAGCGCAAGGGCTATGAAAATACGCCTATGCCGGCGCACAACCTGAGCCTGACCATGGCCGGTGCCGCCATGCTCTGGGTCGGCTGGTTCGGTTTCAACATCGGTTCCGGTGGCGGCCTCAGCGGCACGTCCGGCGTGGTCATGCTCAACACCCAACTGGGCGCGTGCGCCGGGATCCTGGGCTGGATGTTCACCGAGTGGTTCAAGGTCGGCAAACCAAGTGCGCTGGGCCTGGCCAGCGGCGCCCTGGCCGGTCTGGTGGGGATTACGCCGGCGTGCGCCTATGTGGGCGTGGGCGGTGCCTTGGCCATCGGTCTGTTGTGCGGGGTGTTCTGCTACCTGAGCGTCACCGTGCTCAAGCGTCGCTTCGGTTATGACGACAGCCTGGATGTATTCGGGCTTCACGGCATCGGCGGGATGATCGGCGCGGTATTGACCGGCGTGTTCTGCGTACCGTCCCTGGGCGGGCTGGTAGAAGGCGTGACCATGGGCGGTCAGGTGCTGGCGCAAGTGAAGGGTGTGTTGATGACCACGGTGTATTGCTTCGCCATCAGCTGGATCATTCTCAAGGTGATCAACGCGGTGATCGGCTTGCGCGCCGATGACTCGGTGGAGGAGATGGGCCTGGATCTGGCCGAGCACAACGAGCGTGCCTATAACCACTGATCGACGAGAACCCTGTAACCCTGTAGGAGCGAGCTTGCTCGCGATGGTCTCAAAGGCGCCGCGTGTAACCTGAAAACACGCGTCTTCGTTAACGACCATCGCGAGCAAGCTCGCTCCTACATGTACACGTACGTCAGATGAAGGCTGGTTCCGCCTGACGAATTCCCACCGCCCGCTGCAACTGGCTGGCGATCAGGGTGTTCTTCAGCAGATAGGCAATGGTCATCGGCCCGACCCCACCGGGCACCGGCGTGATGGCGCTGGCGACCGTGCGCGCACTGGCGTAGTCGACATCGCCGACCAGTCGATTGCCCGACTCGCTGCTGATGCGATTGATCCCCACATCGATCACCACCGCCCCGGGCTTGAGCCAGCTCGCATCGATCAGCCCTGGACGACCCACCGCCGCCACCACTATGTCTGCCAGCCTGCACAATGCCGGCGCATCGACGCTGCGCGAGTGCACCACACTGACCGAGCAGTCGGCCTGCAACAACAGCGTCGCCATGGGCTTGCCGACAATGTTCGAACGACCGATGACCACGGCGTGCTTGCCACTCAAGTCGCCGCAGGTTTCGTGCAGCAGGCGCATGCAGCCGCTTGGAGTGCAGGGGGTCAGCACTTCGATGCCCTGGACCAGGCCACCGACGTTTTCCCGATGAAACCCGTCCACGTCCTTGATCGGATCGATGGCATGGATCACCGCCGCTTCATCGATGTGGGCCGGCAACGGCAATTGCACCAGGATCCCGTTCACCGTGACGTCGGCGTTCAGTTGCGCGATCAGGTCCAGCACCTCGGCCTGACTGGCGTTTTCCGCCAGGCGGTACTCCAGTGAACGGATGCCGACCTCCCTGGCCCGCAGCAGCTTGTTGCGTACATACACCTCACTGGCCGGGTCCTCACCCACCAGCAGCACGGCCAGGGCCGGGAAGATCTGTTGTCGGGCCAGGACCTCGACCTCTTCTCGAACCTCGTCGAGAACCAGGGCCGAGATGGCTTTGCCGTCGATATCGCGGGCAGGTGCGGGGGTGGCGTTGAGCAAAATAGTCACCGTTGTCTTGATTGAGTGGGAGATGAAGCGATCACCGAGGCGCCGTTGCGCCCCGATGATGGATCAGAGACCTGCGGGCAAGGACGCTCAGGCTACCAGTTGATGGCAGCCATACACCACCAGCACGCCCGCGATCAGCGTGGCATAGGGCAACCAGCCGGCGCGTTTCAGGCCGGCATCGGCCTGTACGTGCAGCTCGTTGAGCATGGCTTGCGGGAAGCGCCCCTTGTCCTGCACGTAGTGGCGATAGCAGAACACCGGCAGGATCAATAGCGCCAGCAGCAGGCCCGTCACCAGGGTTCCGGCACCCCAGATATCGGCGCCCAGGCCCATGCAGGCCAGGTTGACGAAACTCAGTACACCACCGGCCGCCAGCAGCACGGTGGGCGCCTTGTAGGGGCGGACCCAATCCGGGCGATCCAGGCGATGGATCCAGCCGGCGTTGAGGTTGAGGAAGTTGAAGATGATGTAGCTGACGTTCGACGCCGCGAGCACGAAGACATAGTCGGACATCAGCAACAGCAACAGGTTGAACGACAGGTCGGTCCACATGGCGGCGGTGGGTGCACCATGTTCGTTGGTGCGGCCCAGGTATTTCGGCAGCCAGCCATCCACCGACGCCTGGTACAGGGTGCGCGAGGACCCGGACATCGAAGTCATGATCGCCAGCAAGGTGGCAAGGACCAGCATGATCAACACGATGTTGGCCACCACCTTGCCGCCGCCGATGCTGTCCGCCATGACCTGGCCAACGCCCATGCCACTGTAGATCGCCGGCGACAACAGACCGCTGTAGACCGCGGGTGTGATCACCGCGCCGCTGCTATCGAGCACCGCCGGTGTCACCAACTGACCTAGACCCAGGCTGCCTTGAAACGCCAGGGGCACGAGGGTGAATACCAGGATGCACAGCAGGCCGGCATAGAAGATCGCCTTGAAGGTGTCGCGTTTGGGATCCTTGAATTCGCGCGTATAACACACCGCCGTTTCGAAACCGTAGGTCGACCACGCGGCCATGAACAACCCGCCGGCCATCAGCGACCAACCGGACATATCCCAAGGCCCGTCGATGACCTGGCCGGCCGCATCATGGGCCAGGGGGTACAGCGGCAGGAAGTTGGCCTGGGCCGCGTCACCGGTGAACAACGGCACGACGCCCACCAGCAGCAACGGAATCAGCGACGTCACACCGAGCACCAGGGTCAGGCGTGCCGAGCGCAGGATGCCGCCATGCTGCACGGCAAACACCGTCAGCAGGATCAACAGGCCGATGGCGAAGGTCGCATTGACCCGTAGCGACAGGCCGCTCTTGATCCAGCCCAGGTCGAGCAAGGTCAGTTGCCAGGTATTGATCAATGCATCGGCGGGAAACAGCGCGGTGAGGATGTAGCCGGCCGCCAGCCCGGAACCGATCGACAGCACCGGCGACCAGGCCAGCCAGTTGCACCAGACCGACACCGGCGCGATCAGCTTGCTGTAGCGCACCCAGGCCACTGCACCGTAGACCGAGGCGCCCCCGGACTTGTGCGGGAACAGCCCGGCAATTTCGGCATAGGTGAAGGCCTGGATGAAGCCGAACACAATTGACACGATCCAGACGATCCAGGCCGGTTTGCCGACCGTGGCGGCGATGGCGCCGATAGAGAACAGCACCAGGGCGGGCACGCCACTGGCGACCCAGAAAGCCCCGCGCCAATCGATCTTGCGGTGCAGGCTGCCCACCGAACCGGCGGCCTGCGGTACGGCCTCGAACGTAGTCGCTTCCATCTTCGTATTCCCATGTCTTGAGTAGAGCGGCCCGTAGGAGCGAGCTTGCTCGCGATGGACTTGAGAACGCCGCGTTAAACCAGTAAACACGCGTTATCGTTAACGACCATCGCGAGCGAGCTCGCACCTACAGGTGCGTGTATGGGCAGCAAACAATGAATGTGAAGTCGATCAACTGCGTACCCGGCTCTTGTCCGGGTCGTAGAAAATCGCTGCGCTGACCGTGGCGCTGATGCGCTTCTGCAGGCCATCGACTTTGCCGATTTCCAGTTCCGTGCCCGCGTCGGCACAGGCCACATCGACCCGGCACAAGGCGATGTTGCTGGCCAGCAGCGGCGAGCGACAGGCACTGGTGATGACGCCGACCCGGGCCCGGCCGCGGTAGACCGGGTCGCCGTGGTGGGCCGCTTCGTTACCGTTCAATTGCAGGCCCACCAGCTTGTGGGCGGGATGGGCGCTGCGGCGCAGCAGGGCGTCGCGTCCGATGAAGTCATCGGTCTTGCTTTTCAGCGGTACGCAAAAACCGATACCCGCTTCGAATGGATCGGTCTGGTCGCTGAACTCGTAGCCGGCAAACACCAGCCCGGCTTCAATGCGCAGCATGTCCAGCGCTTCCAGGCCCAGCGGCACCATGCCCAAGGGTTGGCCGAGCGCCCAGATCCGGTCCCAGACCTTTTCGGCATCATTGGGGTGGCACCAGACTTCATAACCCAGTTCGCCGGTGTAGCCGGTGCGGGAAATCATCAGGGGGCAGCCGTCGTAATCGTCCAGCCGGCCGACCAGGAAACGGAACCAGCCCAGGGTTTCCAGGCTCGGCTGGGTCGGCGCAGTCCAGACCATTTGTTTGAGCAGATCGCGGCTCATCGGGCCTTGCACGGCCAGGTTATGAATCTGCTCACTGGCGGATTTGATCCAGACCTTCATGCCCAGCTTCTGCGCCTGCTCGCGCAGCCAGACTCCGGCGTAGTCCTCGCCGCAGATCCAGCGGAAGTTATCCGGGCCCAGGCGCAGCAAGGTGCCGTCGTCGAGCATGCCGCCATGCTCGTGACACATCGCCGAGTACACCACTTGCCCCACCGCCAGGCGCCGCACGTCGCGGGTCAGGCAGTACTGCAGCAAGGCTTCGGCGTCGGGGCCGATGATCTCGAACTTGCGCAGGGCGGTCAGGTCCATCACCGCCACCCGTTCGCGGCAACCCAGGTATTCCTCGATGGCGCCATAGCCGTCATAACGCAGGGGCAGCCACCAGTTGCGGTAGTCGACGAAGCTGCGGGTCAGGGCGCTGGTTCGTGAATGGAAGGCCGATTCACGGGTGAGGATCGGGTCGGCATCGGCCGTGGTTCGAGTGCTCATGGCGATGGAAAAACGCTCCTTTTCGCTGTAGATACGGACATGGATATCGGTCGGGTTCCAGCCATTGGCCGGGTCGATGTCATCCGGGCACGAAGTACTGCCGCACAACAGATCGGTCATGGCCCGCAGCAGCACATAGTCGCCGGGGCGTGACCAGGGTTCGTCGAGCGTCATCTGCTGGTGCGCGTCGATCCCGGTATTGAAGAAAAAGTTGATCGCCGGCCAGCCGTTGCGCGGCTTGACACCGTGGGGCGCCATCACCCGGCTGAGGTTGTCGCTGCAGTTGTCGTGCCCGAAATAGCCGTGGCTCTCGTAGTAGCGAGCGGCGCAGGCCAGGGCGAAGGAGTCGTGGCGGCCGACGGTGTCGTGCACCACCTCGAGCATCGGCTGCATTCGCGGGTCGAAAAACTTCGAAAACAGCCCCGGTGCCGGATAAGCGCTGCCGTTCAAGGTGCGGGTAACGGTCTGGTCCAGGTCCAGTTCCTCACCGCGATCCAGCGCGCGCCGATCCAGGGCGACGAAGTCCGAGCACTGGCGTCCGGCGACATCCAGCACTTGCACGTACTGGCCCTTGCCGACCCTGTAGCTGTGAGCAGTGCCGGGGCTCAGGGTGAACTCGTCCAGCAGTTCACCCAGGGGTTCCGGGAGGGCGGGCAGCAACAGGGACGAGGGATTGGCCCGGGTCACCCACAATCTCAGTTCGCTGGGCCGGTATTGCCGGTCGACCGAGGTCGGCCCGGCGGGGGCGGCGACGATCACCAGCACCTCAGCGCAGGCCACGAAATGCCTGCTGTGGCCGGCGGGGCTGTCGTCGTCCCACAGGGAGGCGGCGGCAGGCAGCTGTTGTGGGTCGACACCGCGCCGCACCAGCGCCTGTTTCACCCGGCGAGCCTGCGCGCTCCCGTCGACCAGGCGTGAAGCGATCAACCGGCAGCTTGGCGAACCGCTCAGCGCCCAATCGCCGAGCGCGCTGCGGCCGTTGATGGTCAACGCCAGCAACTCGCAGGGCTGTTGGCCTTCGAGGTCGATCACTTGCAGGCTGTCGCCGGGCTGCAGGGCGACCAGGGTCAGGCCACCGGCCGCCACCCGGTAGCGCTCAAGGTCAGGGGCGCGGGCAAAGAGCCCGGGCTCCCGGGGTCGCGAAAAACGAGGTGCTTGCATGACAGGCTCCAGGGTCAGCCGACCGACTTGATGGCGGCGGGCGGTTCACCGAGGTACGCCGCCATGGAGTCGTCCAGGGCCTGCAACCACGGGGTGTGGTGGGGCGGCGACTGGGTGCCGGTCATCAGCGAGCGGTAGGACTTGTCGCGATAACCCATGATGTTTTGCGCCTTGTCATGCTTCCAGTGCAGGAAGGTCTGGTTGACCGCGGCGATGTCGAAGTCGGGGTAGTCGGTGGCATCCACCAGGTGCTGGATGTAGGCGCCCTGGTACTCGAACATCTGCTGGTTGGTTTGCAGCGTCTGTTCCCGTTCATGCCATTGCCGGCTGTCGGCGATCATTTCGGCCTGGCCTGGCAGTTCGATGCGCCCCAGGATGACATCGCGGGCGTACCAGGCCTGGGCATCGAACATGTTGAAGGAGTACCACTGATCCTGCATGCCGAGGTAGATCAGCCGCGGGTTGGCTTCCCAGAACACGCCTTTGTAGAGGTTCATCGGCCACAGGCGGTTGTCGGTCTTGAGGCTCAGTTCGTCCGGCAGGAACGGGAAGTGATGCTTGTAACCGGTGCACAGAATGACCGCGTCGATATGCTTGCTGCTGCCATCGATGAACCAGGCGCGGTTGTTTTCCAGGCGTTGCAGCAGCGGTTTCTCTTCCCAGTTGTCCGGCCAGTTATAGCCCATGGGCGCGGTGCGGTAGCAGCTGGTGATGCTGCGGGCGCCGTACTTGTAGCATTGCGAACCGATGTCTTCGGCGGAATAGCTGCTGCCGACGATCAACAGGTCCTTGCCCTTGAACTCCAGCGCCTCACGGAAATCGTGGGCGTGCAGGATGCGCCCGGCGAACTGTTCGAAGCCTTCGAAGTACGGCACCTTGGGTGTGGAGAAGTGGCCGCAGGCGTTGATCACGTAGTCGAACTGTTCGCAGGTCAGCGTATCGCTGTTGTAGTCGTGGGCGTGCAGGGTGAAGCGCTGGCTTTGCTCATCGAACGTGACCTGGCGCACCACGTTGTTGAAGCGGATGTAGTCACGTACGCCAGCCTTTTCCACCCGGCCCTTGATGTAGTCCCACAGCACTTCGCGTGGCGGGTAGGAGCCGATGGCGCGGCCGAAATGCTCTTCGAAGGTGTAGTCGGCGAACTCCAGGCATTCCTTGGGGCCGTTCGACCACAGGTAGCGGTACATGCTGCCGTGCACCGGTTCACCATTCTCGTCCAGGCCGGTGCGCCAGGTGTAGTTCCACATGCCGCCCCAGTCGCTCTGCTTTTCGAAGCAGACCAGTTCGGGGATGTCGGCGCCCTTGTCGCGGGCCGACTGGAAAGCGCGAAGTTGCGCCAGGCCGCAAGGTCCGGCGCCGATGATTGCCACGCGTAAAGTCATGATCGTGCCTCGTAATGGCTCTTGGGATAAAGGGCAGGCGCGCTCAGCGAAAGATCACTGTCTTGTCCTGGTTGATGAACACCCGGTGTTCCAGGTGGTATTTGAGGGCTTTGGACAGGGCCACGGTTTCGGTATCGCGGCCGATGGCGACCAGGGAGTCGGGCAGATGGGTGTGATCGACCCGCTGGATTTCCTGCTCGATGATCGGTCCCTCGTCGAGGTCGCTGGTGACGTAGTGCGCCGTGGCCCCGATCAGCTTCACGCCTCGGTCGTAGGCCTGGTGATACGGCTTGGCCCCCTTGAAGCCCGGCAGGAACGAGTGATGGATATTGATGGCGCGACCGGACAGCTGTTGGCACAGTCCATCGGAGAGGATCTGCATGTAGCGGGCAAGGACCACGAGGTCGGTGCGGGTATCCTCGACGATGCGCATCAACTCGGCTTCTTGACTGGCCTTGGTGTCCTTGGTGATGGGCAGGTAGATGAAACGAATGCCTTCGCGTTCGGCCATGGCCCGCAGATCCAGATGGTTGGAGACCACTGCCGTGATGGTCATGTCCATTTCGCCTTTGCGGTGGCGATACAGCAGGTCGGTCAGGCAGTGGTCGAATTTGCTGACCATCAGCAACACCCGGGTCGGCTGGCTGGTGCAGAAGAGTTGCCACTGCATGTCGAAGCCGCTGGCCATGTCGCCCAGGTCTTCGCGCAGGGCACCGACATCGCCGGTGATGCCGGCGTTGAAGCGAAACACCGCGCGCATGAAAAACTGCCCGGTGAATTCGTCGTCGAATTGTGCGAGCTCGCTGATGTAGCAGTGTTGCGCCGCCAGGCAGGTGGTGATGGCGGCGACGATGCCGGAGGCTGCCGGGCAACTGATCTTGAGAATGTAGTGTTCGGGGGTATCCATCATGGGCTCCTTGATGAAATGAAAATGACGGCTCAGCCCTTGGCCGTGCGCTTGGTTTTTTCCGGGTCGTCGAAGGGCAGGGCATGGGTTACCGCCGCGCTGTCCTGGCTGCCGCGAACCTGCAGGGCAATACCTGGAACGGAGCAGGCAACGTTCATGCGGGCGATGGCCATGGAACGCTTGCTCAGGCGTGAATACATGCCACAGGTGATCACCCCGACTTGTTTGTCGCCTTGCCAGAGGGTGTCGCCGGCCTCGGCAGGGCGGACGCCTTCGAGCAGTACGCCGGTGATCTTGAAACGCTCCTGGCCGCGCAGTCGAAAGTGTTCTTCGGCACCGCGGAAATCGCGTTTGTCCGGGGAGACGGTGAAGTCCAGACCCATTTCCCACAGGGTGTCGCCCGCCTTCTGGTCGGCGAAGGGGTACATCTGCGAGTTGTCGTAGGGAAAGAACATCAACGAGCTTTCCACCCGCAACCAGTCCAGCGCGGTGAAGGCGCAGGGGATGATGCCCAGGCCCGCACCCTGTTCGAGAATCGAGTCCCACAGCGCCGGGGCATCGGCCGCCTTGCAAAAGATCTCGTAGCCTCGCTCGCCGGTGTAGCCGGTCCGGGAGATCATTACCGGGCGGTCGAACAGGCGGGTCTGCAAGTGATGGAAGTAGGGCAGCTGACGAATACCGGGGACGTGCTCGGCGAGAAAGTCCACTGCCAATGGCCCTTGCAGCGAGAGGTCGTGCAAGTCGTCGTCGAACAACACCGCCACTTGCCGGCCCTGGGATGAGCGCACCAGCATTTCGTGGCCGCTGCCGGCGCCATGCACCACCATGAACGCGTTGGGTCCGGTGCGGTAGACGATGCAGTCATCGACGAACTTGCCGTCCTCGTCGAGCATCGAGGCGTACACCGATTTGCCCGGGTAGAGCTTGGCGATGTCACGGGTGGTGGCCCACTGCAACAGGCTTTCGGCGTGGGGGCCGACGTAGTGGACTTTCTTCAACCCGGACACATCCATCAACCCGGCCCGGGTGCGGATCGCCTGATGATGATCGGCCAGTTCACTGCTGTAGGTCCAGGCAGTGCCCATGCCGTTCCAGTCTTCCAGGTTCGAGCCGAGTGCGCGGTGCCGTTCGGCCAGTGCAGAAATACGCCATGAGTGAGCCATGTGAGGATCCTTGTCGGGAGAAAGTGGTAAGGGGTCAGGCTTGCAGGTCGAAGCGGCTCAGCCACTGGACCAGGGTCTGTCGGTAGCGGCTCATGCCCTTGTAGTCGGCGATCGGCTCGGGCAGGTCGCGCAGGACGCGGTGCAGGCGGCAGCCCCAGCCGGGCTGAGTGACCAGCTCATCCATGCTGATCAGGTAGGTGCGGATGCTGAACATCACCGCGTTGCTGCGGGGCAAGCGGGCCATCACTTGCAGTTCGACCCGCAGATGCACTTGCTGCCCGACGTTGCCAGCCGTAATGCGCCCACGGTCGGCGCCCCATTCATGGAACGTCTCGGGTGAGGAGTCGAGGCGCGGATTGATGGTCAGCGTCCAGTTCAGGCGGCGAACCGGCTTCCCGACCTGCAAGGCCAGCAGGTACTTGAGTGCGCGGTCGAACACGCCCATCTGATGGGCCATGGGCACGGGCGAATGCCACTGCTTGAAACTCATGCCGGCGTCGAATGCCAGGGACCAGTCGGCTGGGCTTGTGACCATGCCGGCGTCCATGTACAGATCACCGTCGCGCTGGTCGAGCAGGGCGAAATCCCCCTGGACCTGGCGGGTGATGAACTCCAGCGGCTCGCAGGGCAGGCTCGCGGCATCGCCGAAGACAAAGTGCTGGTCGATGTCCAGCAGCTGATTGCGCCAATGCCAGTGCTCGCCCTGACGCTCCAGCACAAACCACTGCGGATAATCGGCGGCGAGCTGCTCCATGAGCATCTGCAGGGCATCCCACGCTGCCACTTGCATGTGCGGCATCACCAGGTAGCGGCGCGGGTCCTTGTCCAGTACCAGGGCGCGTTCGGCCATTTCCGAACGGTAGTGTTCGTCGATGTCGAAGCCGTGCTGGTAAATCGAACCAGGGTCCCGGGACGTGGCCGGTTCGATGTTCACCGAATACAGGTAGCTGTCCTCGGTGAACGGGAAGGGAAAGCGGCGGATGGCGGCGGGGCTGTTGCGAAAACTGAAGTCGTTGCGGTAGCTCAGCACCGGGCTGGATGGAATGGTCATGGTCGACTCCTAGAGGTCTAGCGAAACGCAGGGGCCGCGGCCGCGAGAGACGCAGGGCATGAGAAATTCGCCCTGCTCGGCGGGGCTGAGGAAGCTGTCGCGGTGTTCGATGTCGCCGCGCACATGGCGGGTCATGCATTGGCCGCAGACCCCGCCGCGACACAGGTTGGGCACCTGCAGGCCGGCGGACTCCAGCGCTTCGAGCAGACTCTGTTCAGCGCCGACCCGCAGGCGCTGCCCGCTGCGCAGCAGTTCCAGGTCAAAGGCTTGCCCAGGTTCTGCGGCCTTGAAGGCCTCCCAGTGCACCCGCATCGAAGGCCAGCCCAGGGCCTTGGCCTGTTGCCGGACTGCATCGAGCAAGGGTTGCGGGCCACAGGTATAGACATGGCTGCCCAGCGGGCGGTCGCGCAAGATGGTGTCCAGGTCCGGGCGGGCGCTGTAGGTGTGCAGTCGCGAGCCCAGCCGTTGTTGCAAGGGCTCGAGATAGGCATCGCTCAGGCCAGGGCGATACAGGTAATGCAGTTCGAAATCGGCCTGGCGTCGCTCCAGCTCGGCGATGTGCGCCATGAACGGCGTGATGCCGATGCCGCCGGCGATGAGGATGTGCAGGCGGGCGGGGGCGTGCAGGGCGAACAGGTTGGCCGGCGGCGATATCTGCAGGGTGTCACCCACCTGGACGTGTCGATGCAGGTACTGTGAGCCGCCGCGGGAGGCTTCCTGCAGGCGTACGGCGATGCGGTAGTGCTGGCGGTCCGCCGGGTCGCTGGTCAACGAATAGGCATTGCGCACCTGGCCGCTGCCCAGTGGCAGGTGCACCTGCACATGACTGCCGGCGGAGAATCCCGGCAGGGTGCCGCTGCAGGGTTCCAGGGTGAGTTCGCGCACCACCGGAGTTAGCATGTCGGCCTCGCTGACCCGGACCCTCAGCGAGACGCTCATGGCTGGACTCCGGCATAAGGTTGGTCGGGATCGCTGCAGACGCCGAGGTAAGCCCCCAGGCGTTGGGAAAAGTGCTGGCGCACCTCCAGCCCGACTTCACAGCGCTCGCAGGTCATCGCTGGCTGCGGCCCGCACGCCTGGGTCAGTCCGCAATGCACGCAATACACCTGGCGCGGGCCGACGGTGGCGTGGGTGATGTCGATCTCGTCGTCTTCCAGCCCGGCGGCGCGAGCCTGGGCATGGATGCGCCAGACGAATGCCTCGTCGCCCATGATGTACAGGTGACTGCCCACGGTGGCGCTGCCCAGTACCTGCTGCAGGCGCGCTTGGAAGTCGCTGTTCTGCTGGTTCAGCACCAGGGGCTGTTGCAAGTCGCCGACAAAGGACGCGCAGGCGGCCGCCGATTGCATGACCACGATATGGCGGGTGGCGGCTTCACGAGGCTGGGGCTGGCGATAGCGCGGCAGGCTGTGAAGTCGATCCGGGGCGGCGCTGTGTCTATCCGTCATGCTGGCTTTCCTGTTGATCCGCCCCTGTTTGCGGGGCGGGAAAGGTGGCGTTGCACAGGGCGTGTTGTTTCCTGCTGAGGAAGATAATTTCCTACGGGGAAAAATCTCTCAATCCAGAAAAAGCGCTATCTCTTTGGGGGTAGGCCGTGCACGGCGGCCATTCAGGGCATGGAAGTTGCTCGTCCTTGTTCACAGCCGAGCAAGCGGACGGGGAGTGATCGAGAAGTGCGAACACGAGTGCAGTGGTGGCCGCTCTGGTTGGGGCGTATCCGTCCCGAACAGGCGCGCAGCGTGCGCCAGCTGTTGGCCGGGTTGCCCTTGAGCCAGGTGCACGCTGACGGTGCCCTGGCGGTTTTTCTGGACCGTTTCGAAGCACTGTTGCCCGCTTGCCAGCTGAATCTGGTCCTGGCCGGTGTCGAGCCGACGCCGGCTCGGCGCGGCGTGATCGAGGGTTGCCAGGGCGTGCTGGACTGCCCACGGCGTGCCTCGGCAGCGAGTGAATCCGCCCAGGCCTGCGGCCCTTGTCGGCAACGGGGCGTGCATCGCCTGCTGTGTTCCGTACCCAACGGCGACCAACAGGGCAGCAGCGGCTGGTTGCTGCTCGATACGCCGCGCGCGGCCGGCGCGAGCTGGCGCCAGTTGCTGGAGGAGGCCGCGCAGGCCGTGGACGTCAGCGTGCGTCTGCTCTGTCACAGCCGTGAACAGCAGCGTCGGCAGGCGACTTTCCGGCACGGTGCACTGGCCCGTGAACTGCACGATTCGGTGGCGCAGCAGCTGGGTTATCTGTCGTTCCAGGCGAGTCTGCTGCAGTCGCAGCTGGGCGCGCCTGCGCAGGCGGCTGCGGTGTTGCAGGAGCTGCGCGGCGGCTTGAGCCAGTTGCAGCGTCAGGTACGTGAATTGATCACCAGCGCCCGCCTGACCATGGACGGGCGTTCCCTGCGCCAGGCCCTGGCCGACTCGGTCGCGGAGTTCTCGCGGCGCTGCATCATCGTGTTCGAACTGGACAACCGCCTGGCCGACGATGCCCTGGGCGCGGAAACCGAATTGCAGGTACTGCAGATCATCCGCGAGGCGCTGGCCAACGCTGTACGCCATTCCCATGCACGGCATGTGCGCATCGAGTTGCGGCAAGACCAGGACGGCGCTGTGTCGGTGTCGGTGGAGGATGACGGCATCGGCTTGAGCCCGGCGTCCGGGGAGGACAACCATTTCGGCCTGGCGATCATCCGCGAGCGGGCCGCGAGCATTGGTGCGCGCCTGGCCATCGAGGCCATCCGCCCGCACGGGGTACGCGTACACCTTGGCCTTTGCCGTCACCAGGATTTGCCTGAGGGGAGTTTCGATGGACTGCACGACCTTGTTACTGATCGATGATCACCCGTTGTTTCGCAAGGGCCTGGCCCAGCTGTTCGGTGCCAGCGACGACTTTGAAGTGGTGGGCCAGGCCGCCAGTGGCCGCGAAGGCATCAATCTGGCCGTGAGCCTGGCGCCGCAACAGGTCCTGCTTGACCTGCACATGCCCGGCTTGAGCGGCTTGCAGGTCCTCGATGAGCTGCGCCAGTTGCGCCTCGACTGTCAGGTGGTGGTGCTCACCGCGTCGATGGATCGCGCCGAACTGCTGATGGCCCTGCGCCTGGGGGCCAGTGGTTATGTGCTCAAGGAAACCGAGCCCGATGCACTGCTGGACTACATGCGCAATTGCAACCGGGGCGCGATCGTCCTGGATTCGACCCTGATTGCCCTGCTGGCCGACCAGGACGCGCCGACGCCCCGGCCCGGGCACGATCTTGAGCACGCCGATACCCATAACCTGACCGAGCGCGAAGGCCAGACGCTGGCCTTGATCGCCGCCGGCATGAGCAATAAGCAGATCGGCCGGGAACTGGGGATCAGCGACGGCACGGTGAAGATCTATGTGAAGAATCTCTTGCAGAAGCTCAGTCTGCACTCGCGCCTGGAGCTGGCGGCCTGGGTGCATAACGGCGCATCGGTGAGACATGAGGAGCGCCATTAGATGATCGATCACCCCGAGGCAATCGTCCCAACAGCGCCTGTGCAGCGGATGGATCACTTCCCGGCGGCGTTGCTTGAACTGGCCGATGACGGTCGCATCGTCCACTTCAACCTGGCGTGGGTCGAGCTGATGGATCGACCCCAGGGCGAGCGTTACCTGATTGACCATGTGCACCACGAAGACCGATCGATGTGGCGCCAGGCGCTGCATGAATTGCGGCGGCGGCCCGAGACTTCGTTCAACCAGCGTCTGCGTTTCGTGCACCCCTCGGGGGAGTTGCGCTGGTTCGAGGTCAGTCTCAAGCGCGGTGACCAGGGGTTCTATCTGGTAGCGGGGGATATCACCGTGCACAAGCGGCGCGAGATTGCCTTGCTGGCCAGCCAGCGCAGTTGCATGAGTTTGCTCGACAGCATGCCGGGGCTGATCTACCGCGGCCGCAACAACCGGGACTGGACCATGGAGTTCGTCAGTGCCGGGTGCCTGCAACTGACCGGCTATCCCGCGGAGCGGCTGGTGGACAATCACGAATTCACCTACAACAGCCTGATCCTGGCGCAGGACGCCGATTATGTCTGGCGCGAAGTGCAATATGCCCTGTCACGGCGCGAGCCGTTCGAACTCAACTACCGGATTCGCTGCGCGGATCAATCGATCAAGCACGTCTGGGAGAAGGGGGTGGGGATCTACGCCGATACCCGAGAAGTGTTGGGTATCGAAGGGGCCATTTTCGAGCGCAACGCCGGGCACTGAGTCCGGCGTTGTGTTCTTGAGGGATGGATCAGGACAGTTCAGCGACGCGTTCGCCGCGCTTGCCGAGCTTCATCAGCCAGTAATAACTCACGGCCGGCACCAGCAAGCCGACCAGCCAGGCCAGGTCGACGCCATCGAGCGCCGTGGCGACCGGACCGACATAGAGCGTGGTATTCATGAACGGAATCTCCAGGGCAATCGCCAGGACAAAACTGCCGCAGGCGATCCAGTTGACCCGCCCGTAAATCCCGTTGAGGTCGAAGATGTCGTCGATCCGGTATTCACCTTTGCGCAGGCAATAGAAGTCCACCAGGTTGATCGCCGTCCAGGGGATCAGGAAGTAGCTCATGAAGAAAATGAAGTTGAGGAAGAAGGTGATGAAATCGTCCTGACTGATGGTGCACAGGCCGGTCGCCACCACGCTGATCACCAGCATGAACAGGCCACGCACCCGCGGCGTCACTTTCAATCTTGCGAAGGGTTCGATCACGGTGATGGTCGACATGAACGCCCCGTACAGGTTGAACACGTTGATCGACACCTGGCCATAGACGATGAACGCGAACAGCAGGATCGCGCCGCTGCCGAACAGCCCGGCGACATGGCCGCCGACGTTGCTGGAAAAGTCGCCGATGCCGACGCTCAGGATCGCCCCTAGGATCATCATCCAGGCACCGCCGCTGACCGTGCCGGCGTAGCTGTACCAGAACACTTGTGCAGCAGACGTATTGCTCGGCAGGTAACGCGAATAGTCGGCGACATAGGGCGCATAGGACAGCTGCCAGGTCACGGCGATGCTCACCGCCACCAGGAACTTCGACAGCGAGAACCCCGTCGGCAGCCATTGCTCGGCCGGGATCGACAGCTGCAGGGCGAACAGCGTGGCGGCGGCGAAGACCAGCAGGGAGAGGATCGACAGCAGCTTCTGCAAGCGGTGAATCAGCCGGTAGCCAAACAGCGCTACCACGAAGCACAGGGCGCCGATCAGGTAGATGTTGCCGCTGGCCGGCAGCGGGCTGACCGACTCCAGCGCCTGGGCCGCCAGCAGGGTATTGCTGACGAAGAACCCGAGGTAGATCAGCATTACGAACAGCAGCGGCAACACCGCCCCGAGCACGCCGAATTGCGCGCGGCTCTGGATCATCTGCGGAATGCCCAATTTGGGCCCCTGGGCGGAATGGGAGGCCATGAAAATCGCCCCCAGCAACGAGCCGACGACGATTGCCAGGGCGCTCCAGAACAGGTTGAGCCCCATCACCACCGGCAGCACACCGGAGGCGATGGTGGTGATGTTCATGTTGGCGCCGAACCAGATGAAGAACAGCGACCCCGGCCGGCCATGGCGTTCGCCTTCGGGGATGAAATCGATGCTTCTTTTTTCGACTTGCATGGCGATTACTCCTGAGTCCGGGCGAGGTGGGCGTGCAAACGGGCGATGGTGCCTGGCAGCTCATGGGGCTGGTGGGCGAACAGGTCCGGGTGCTCGGGATTGAGGCTCAGGTAGTCGCGGTTTTCCAGGGCGCGTTGGCATTCGCTGCGGGTGAGGATTTCCAGGGAGTAGACCCAGTTGGCCATAATCAATAGCGCTGAGTAGTGGCCGGCCAGGGTGGTCGTGGTGCAGGCGTCGCTGACCAGGCGAATGTGGTAACCCAGGGCGAAGGCGTCGAACACCGTGGTCAGCACGCAGACATCGGTGAGTACGCCGCAGATGGTCAGCGTGTGAACGTCCAGCGCCTTGAGCCGGGCATCCAGGTCGGTACGGTGGAAGGCGCTGTAGCGGCCTTTATCGATCACCGTTTCAGCGGGCTGCGGGGCCAGGCTCTCGATGATCTCCACCTGGCGAGTGCCGGCGCGATAACCGCTGGGGCCGCCGTCGGGCGCGCGGGGTTCGCCGGGCGGCAGGTCGCTGCCATCGGCTGGATTGACATGACGGGTATAGAGGATCGGGACCCGCTGCTGGCGGGCGGTTTCGAGAAGGAAGGCCGTGTTGGCCACCACCGAGTCGAAGTGTTCGAGGACGAAGCCGTCCTCCTGTTGCATGTCGATGATCAACAGTGCGTTTTTATTGTTCATGGAGCAAACCTGATCATGGCCGGACGCGGTAGCGTCCCGAAGCACAATGCAGCGCAAGCGCGAGGCTATCGCCTGACGTTCGGCTACGTGGATTCCTGTTCGGGTGGGCTCAGTGAACTATTTGCCAGAAGCCGTTCTGCTTGGCGGTAACGCTGGCGCGCAGGCGCTTGAAATGCAGGTGCGAAGACGTCCAGCCACCGCGCAGGTAAGCCCGCGCGGCGCTGGAGGGAAAGGCGAGTGATTGGAGACGACCATTGGACATGGGAATCGACCCTTGTAGGAGCGAGCTTGCTCGCGAAGAGGGCAGCTCATTCAACATCGATGGCGATGGACCTGACGCTTTCGCGAGCAAGCCCGCTCCCACAGGTCAACGCGGTCATTCAGATGGCGCGCGTTATCGTTGGCGTCCAACGCGAGCAAGCTTGCTCCTACCGGAACGCCGGAACCACGTGCTTGATAAACAGCTCCAGGGACTTTTTCTTCTCGGCGTGCGGCAGGCTGTTGTCGCACCAGAAGCTGAACTCGTCGACGCCCAGTTCCTGATAGTACTTGATGCGCGGAATGATTTCTTCCGGGGTGCCGATCATGGCGGTCTTGTGCAGGCTCTCCAGTTCGAACTCCGGGCGGCCGGCGAATTTCTCTTCCGGGCTGGGCTCCAGGAAGCCGTTGACCGGTGTTACCTTGTTGCCGAACCAGGCATCGAAAGTGCGGTAGAACCTGGCGATGGCCTTGGCCCCGACTTTCCAGCCTTCGGGATTGTCGGCCGAGTGCACGTGGGTATGACGCAGCACCATCAATTGCGGGCGCGGCACGTCCGGGTTGTTGTCCAGGGCGGCCTGGAACTTGTTCTTCAGGTCGAGGACTTCTTCATCGCCTTTCATCAGCGGCGTGACCATCACGTTGCAGCCATTGGCGACGGCGAAGTTGTGCGAGTCCGGGTCACGGGCGGCGATCCACATCGGCGGGTTCGGCTTCTGGATCGGCTTGGGCACGCTGGTGGACGTCGGGAATTTCCAGATGTCGCCGTCATGGGCGTAGTCGCCTTGCCACAGGGCACGTACTACCGGAACCATTTCCCGCAATGCCTGGCCGCCAGAGGAGGCGGGCATACCGCCGGCCATGCGGTCGAATTCAACCTGGTAAGCGCCACGGGCCAGGCCCACTTCCATGCGCCCGTTGCTGATGACGTCCAGCAGCGCGCATTCACCGGCGACCCGGATCGGGTGCCAGAACGGCGCGATGATGGTGCCGGCGCCCAGGTGAATGGTGGTGGTCTTGCCGGCCAGGTAGGCCAGCAGCGGCATCGGGCTTGGCGAGATGGTGTATTCCATGGCGTGGTGTTCACCGATCCATACGGTGCTGAAACCACCGGCCTCGGCCATCAGCGTCAGTTCGGTCAAGTCTTCGAACAACTGGCGGTGGCTGACGCTTTCGTCCCAACGTTCCATGTGTACGAACAGGGAAAATTTCATGACGCTACCTCGAATCTCTTGTGGTCGACCCGTCGACTGCGGGGCTGTTGATTATTGGTATACCATAATACGATATTGATGCAACAATTTTAAGATCAGAAGATCGCAGCCTGCGGCAGCTCCTACACAGGCGGTGATCTTTTGCCTGTAAGTGTCAGGCCAGAACGGGCAAGGCACCCATCTTGCCGTGGCAATACACCAGCGGCCCGGCGTTCTGCCGGGGCACGATCAGGTTCTTCACCGCGCCGACCATGATCGCGTGATCTCCCCCTTCATATTCGCGCCACAACTCGCATTCGATGACCGCCGTGGCGTTGGCCAGGATCGGGTTGCCCAGCTCGCTCAACGTCCACTCGATGCCCTGCGCCTTGTCCTTGCCCTTGCGTGCGAAGGCATAGGCTTCGCTCTGCTGGCCGCCGGACAGTACGTGAATGGCAAAGCGCTTGTTCCTGATCAGGACCGGGTAGGAGTCGGAGCTGTAGTTGGGGCAGAACAACACCAGGGCCGGGTCCATCGACAGCGAGCTGAAGGCGCTGGCGGTCAGGCCGACGATCTGGCCGTCGTCATCGAGTGTGGTGATCACGCAGACGCCGGACGGGAACGAGCCCATGACTTGTTTGTAGATGGCGGCATCGATCATTGGACTGTCCTCGGGAGTGGAACGTGGTTTTTATGAGTTTGTAGGTCTGATGGTATACCGTAATACGTCGTTTGCAAGGTCTTTTTCGGTGAACCGATAAACGTAGGGTCGTCGTCGGAACCTCAATGTTTACGGGGCTTCAAGCGGGTCATGAACGCAGACTGGCGGGCAGGATGGCGGATCAGATGGGCATTTCAAGACCGGATCAGTCTTGTGAAAATGTTGGAATACCATAATATGGTGCGCATCTGAGGGGCGACCACAGAGTCCCCCCGGTTTGGCTTCATACAAAGATAAGAACAGACAAACTCGAGTTCATGCATATGTCCCAGATGTCCCGGCAAGACCCGTTGATCGAGAATCACACGGTCGATTACGTTCCACTCGCAGAGCGCCACGGGAAGGCCCGCGATCTTTTCACCCTATGGTTCAGCACCAACATCGCGCCACTGCCCATCGTCACGGGTGCCATGGTGGTCCAGGTGTTCCACCTCGACCTGTTCTGGGGGTTGCTGGCGATTGCCCTCGGGCATATGGTCGGCGGGCTGGTGATTGCCCTGGCATCGGCCCAGGGGCCGCGCATGGGCATTCCGCAAATGGTCCAGAGCCGGGGTCAGTTTGGGCGCTATGGTGCGTTGCTGATCGTGTTCTTTGCGGCACTGATCTACGTCGGTTTCTTCATCTCCAACATCGTCCTGGCGGGCAAGTCGATTGTCGGCATCGCTCCCTCGGTACCGGTGCCGGCGAGCATCCTCATCGGTGCCCTGAGCGCCACGGCGATCGGGGTGATCGGTTACCGCTTCATCCACTCACTCAACCGCATCGGCACCTGGGTCATGGGCAGCGCCTTGCTCGCCGGCTTCCTCTACATCTTCGCCCATGACCTGCCGGCGGACTTTTTAACCCGCGGCGGTTTCAACTTGTCCGGCTGGTTGGCCACCGTGTCCCTGGGGATCATCTGGCAGATCAGCTTTTCGCCCTACGTGTCGGACTACTCGCGCTACCTGCCGGCCGACATCGGCATCGCCAAGCCGTTCTGGGCCACCTACCTGGGGGCAACCCTGGGCACGATCCTGTCTTTCACCTTCGGCGCGGTGGCTGTGCTGGCGACCCCGGAAGGCACCGAAGCAATGGCTGCGGTGAAGCAATCCACCGGCTGGCTGGGGCCGATCCTGATGGTGCTGTTCCTGCTCAACATCATCAGCCACAACGCCTTGAATCTGTATGGCGCGGTGCTGTCGATCATCACCTCGATCCAGACCTTCGCCAGTCAGTGGACGCCGAGCATCAAGGTGCGTGTGGTGCTGTCGACCGTGGTGCTGGCAGGCTGCTGTGTGGTGGCGCTGGGCGCTTCGGCGGACTTCATCTCGCAGTTCATCGGGCTGATCCTGGCGTTGCTGCTGGTGCTGGTGCCCTGGGCTTCGATCAACCTGATCGACTTCTATGTGATCAAGCGCGGGTCCTATGACATAACCTCGATCTTCCGTGCGGATGGCGGGATTTATGGGCGCTTCAATCTGCATGCGATCGTCGCGTATTTCATCGGGATCATTGTGCAGCTGCCGTTTGCCAATACGTCGTTGTATGTCGGGCCTTATGCCAATCTGGTCGAGGGTGCGGACTTGTCGTGGCTGGTGGGATTGGTGGTGACTTGTCCGCTCTACTATTGCCTGGCTACCCGTGGGCGGGCTGAGCGGAGTCGGGCTTCTAAGTTGGGTTATACCGATTGATGGTTTTTGTTTGTCTGGAATGCCCGGCTTTTGGCCGGGCATTTTTGTTTTGCTCGTAAACATATCCGGATTGCTACCTGATCGCGGCTATACACGATCTACTGTAGGAGCCGGCTTGCCGGCGATGGCGGCCTGACAACCGACCCATCTCCCACGGCCGTCCCCAATCTACTGTAGGAGCTGGCTTGCCAGCGAAGGCGTCCTGACAGACGACCCATCTCTCACGGCCGTCCCCAATCTACTGTAGGAGCTGGCTTGCCAGCGAAGGCGGCCTCACAACCGACCCATCTCTCGCGGCCCTACCCGATCTACTGTGGGAGCTGGCCTGCCGGCGATGGCGGCCTGACAGCCGACCTATTGTTTGGTGTTGGAGTACATATCCATTCCTGCGGTAACGGCCACCTATGGCGCACCTCCTACCTGTAGGAGCGAGCTTGCTCGCGAAAAACGTCCGAAATACGCGGTCCCACAGACAGCTCGCGTCATCGTTGACGACCATCGTTGCGCTGCGGCGACCGACAAGCCAGCTCCTACAGGGGCGTTCATTTGAGATCAGGTCGGCTGTCAGGCCGCCATCGCCGGCAGGCCAGCTCCCACAAGGTTTTGCGGTACTGCAGCAATGGATATGTACGCCAAAAAAAAGGGCCACCGCAACCCGACGTTGCGGCGACCCGAGGGTGATACTCAATTAACGGCCCAGAGGAACCTCAAGGCATCAATGCGCCCCTGCAGCCTTGTTCAAATCACTCTCCGCCCACTCGGTATAAACACAAGCATCCGCAGTCGCCCAACGCACCCGCACCGGATCACCCGCCTGCATCGGCATGCCCGCCGCAGAAAGCGCCTTGACGGTCATCGACGTACCACCCGAAGTCACCACGCTGCACGTCTGGCTTTCACCCAGGAACAACACCTCCACCACCTTGGCCGTCACTTCATTCCAGCCCGCGGCCAGCGGTTCCTGGGCGGCTTGCTCGATGCTCAGGGCCAAGGCCTTTTCCGGCCGCACCATCAACAGTACATCCTGATCGGTTTGCAGCCCGGCCGTCAGGCGGATCGACAGCGGCTGCCCTTCGAACGAAGCCACCGCGTTGCCCTGGGCCTTGAGCTTGAGGAAGTTCGAGTTGCCGAGGAACGAGGCGACAAAGGCGTTCGGCGGGTTCTGGTACAGGTCATAACCGCTGCCCAGGCCGACGATCTTGCCGTGGCTGAAGATGGCGATGCGCTGGGACAGGCGCATGGCTTCTTCCTGGTCGTGGGTCACGTAGACGATGGTGATGCCCAGGCGCCGATGCAGCTGGCGCAGTTCGTCCTGCAAGTCTTCACGCAGTTTCTTGTCCAGTGCGCCCAGCGGTTCATCCATCAGCAGGATGCGTGGTTCGTAGACCAGCGCCCGGGCGATGGCGACACGTTGCTGCTGGCCGCCGGAGAGTTGCGAAGGGCGGCGATGGGCGAATTGCTCGAGCTGCACCAGCTTGAGCATGGCATCGACCCGACGTTCACGCTCGGCGGTGGCCAGTTTGCGGATCGCCAACGGGAAGGCGATGTTGTCGCGCACAGAAAGATGCGGGAACAGCGAGTAGCGCTGGAACACCATGCCGATGTCACGCTTGTGCGGCGGTACGTTCACCAGTGACTGGCCATTGACCAGGATCTCGCCGCTGCTCGGGGTTTCAAAACCGGCGAGCATCGACAGGGTGGTACTTTTGCCCGAGCCGCTGGAGCCGAGGAAGGTGAGGAATTCACCGTCCTTGATGTCCAGCGAGATGTCGTCCACGGCGGCAAAGTCGCCGTAGTATTTGTTCAGGTTGCGCAGGCTCACCAGGGGCTTGTCATTTTGCTGCGCGGAATCTTTGATCACTGCACTCATGTCGTACTCCTGCGCTTAGGCGCTGATTTCGTTGCGCCGGCGCAGTGCGGCGGCGATCACCATGACCAATACCGAGAGGCCGATCAGCAGCGTCGAGGCGACGGCGATCACGGGCGTCAGGTCCTGGCGCAGGGTGGTCCACATTTTCACGGGAAGGGTTTGCAGGGTCGGGCTGGCCATCATCACGCTCAGCACCACCTCATCCCATGAGACGAGGAAGGCGAAGAGGGCGCCGGCCACCATGCCCGGACGGATCGCCGGGAAGGTCACCTTGAACACCGCCTGCAGGCGCGAGGCACCGCAGATCACCGCGGCATCTTCGATCGACTGGTCGAACAGCTTCAGCGAGTTGATGATCGAAATGATGGTGAACGGCAACGCGACGATCACGTGGCTGACCACGAACGCGAACATGGTCCCGGTGTAGCCCAGTTTCAGGAACAGCGCGTACACCGCCACGGCAATGATCACCAGCGGCACGATCATCGGCAGGGTGAACAGGCCGTAGAGCATTTCCCGGCCGGGAAAGCGCCCGCGCACCAGGGCGAAGGCGGTCGGCAGGCCCAGGGCCACGGCAAAGAACGTGGTCAGTACCGCGACCTTGAGGCTGGCCATGGCCGCGTTCATCCAGTCGGCGTTGGAGAAAAACTGGCCGTACCATTTCAGCGTCCAGCCCGGTGGCGGGAACACCAGCCATTGCGACGAGCCGAACGACAGCAGGACGATGAACACGATCGGCAACAACAGGAACAGACCGATCAGCCCGGTGGTGGCATACAGGCCAAAGCGCATCCGGCGGCTCATGGCATTGGGGGTCAGGAGCATGACGGCTTACCTCGCGTTGCTGGCGCCAACCGGGGATTCCGGCTGAAGCTTCAGGTAGAAGTAGAACAGCACCAGCGTGATCACGATCAGCAACGCGGCACCGGCGCTGGCCAGGCCCCAATTGAGGAACGACTGCACCTGCTGGATGATGAACTCGGGCAGCATCATGTTCTGCGCACCGCCCAGCAACGCTGGCGTCACGTAGTAACCGAGGGACATCACGAACACCATCAAGCCACCGGAGAACAGCCCCGGCCGGCACAGCGGCAGGAACACCCGGAAGAAGTTGGTCCAGGGACTCGCGCCGCAGATCGAGCCGGCCTGCAGGATCATCGGGTCGATGGCCTGCATGGTCGCCTGCAGCGGCAGCACGATGAACGGGATCATGATGTAGCTCATGCCGATCACCACGCCGGTGAGGTTATGCACCATCTCCAGCGGCTGATCGATGATGCCCATGGCCATCAGCGCCTTGTTGATCACCCCGGAGGCTTGCAGCAACACCAGCCAGGAATAGGTGCGGGCGAGGAGGCTGGTCCACATCGACAACAGCACGATGTTGAGGATCCAGCGACCCCAGCCGCGGGGCACCAGGGTGATCGCCCAGGCCAGCGGGAAACCCAGCAGCAGGCTGAACAGCGTCACCAGGCCGGCCACCGAGAAGGTGTTGAGCAAGACCCGGGCATAGGCCGAGTTGGCGAACAGTTGCTCGTAGTTGCCCAGCCCAGGCACAGGCTCCAGCACGCCGCGCAGCAGCAGGCCGATCAGGGGTGCCAGGAAGAACAGGCCGAGGAACATCAGGGCGGGGATCAGGTTGCTCGATCCGCGCCAGCGTTGCGCCAGGGTCGGGGTTTGCGTCATCGCAGCGGCCTTGCCGGCAGCGCCAAGGGCGCTCCCGACGGGCGAGGATGGACGGGACGCAGTTGCCGTCATTTTCATTTGACCAGCCATTCGTTCCACCGTGTCGCGATAGCAGGACCGTTCTTGGCCCAGTAGGCGAAATCAAGAGTGATTTGATCCTTGGCGTAGGCCGTCGGCAGGTTGGGGGCCAGCTCCGAGTCCAGGCGCGCCACGCTGTCGACGTTGACCGGGGCGTAGGCGGTCAGGTTGGAGAAGTCGGCCTGGCCTTTGGCACTGCTGGCATTGGCCAGGAACTTCATCGCCGCGTCCTTGTTCTTCGAACCTTTTGGAATGACCAGGATGTCGGCCATGACCAGGTTCTGTTTCCAGCTCACGCCGACCGGTGCACCGTCTTCCTGCAGGGCATGAATGCGACCGTTCCAGAACTGGCCCATGCTCGCTTCACCGGAGGCCAACAGCTGTTGCGACTGCGCGCCGCCGCCCCACCAGACAATGTCTTTCTTGATGGTGTCGAGTTTCTTGAAGGCGCGGTCCAGGTCCAGCGGGTAGAGCTTGTCGGCGGCGACGCCATCGGCCAGCAGCGCCAGTTCGAGCACGCCAGGGCTTGGCCATTTGTAGAGGGCGCGTTTGCCGGGGAAGGTCTTGGTGTCGAACAGCGAGGACCAGTCCTGGGGTTTGTTGGCACCCAGCTTGCCTTCGTTGTAGCCGAGCACGAAGGAGAAGAAGAACGAGCCGACGCCGTGATCGGAAACGAAGCGCGGGTCGATCTTGGCGCGATCGATGACTTTGAAATCGAGGGGTTCGAGCAGGCCTTCGGCGGCGGCGCGCAAGGCGAAGTCGGCTTCGACGTCGACCACGTCCCACTGCACGTTGCCGCTTTCGACCATGGCCTTGAGCTTGCCGTAGTCGGTAGGGCCATCCTGGACCACGGTGATACCGGTGGACTTGCTGAACGGATCGGCCCAGGCCTGCTTCTGTGCATCCTGAGTGCTACCGCCCCAGCTGACGAAGTTGACGCTTTCGGCCGCCATAACCACATGACTGGCCGTGGCCAGCAGGCCGGCGAACAGTACTGCGGTTGCACGTTTGTTCAACACCATTTTCACGCCCTCATTTGTTGTGTTTTTGAGCGGGCTTGGTAGTGCCCGCCTATCGGGAGCAGTAGGTCCATCTGGCCTTGAAAGGCGACCGGGCCAAGGGCTGTTGTGGGTGCTTTCCCTGTCGGGTGCGCTTGGCTGAATCGCCCGGTCTATGGAATATCATATTATGGTATTCCAAACTTTGTGCAAGCACTTTGCCTTACCGGCTATCAGCCAAAAATGCTTTTTTATTGCAGAACTCGAATCTGTAGAACGACGCACCCCCTGTAGGAGCTGGCTTGCCAGCGAAGGACTCACATACACCGCGTTTATCCAGAAAACACCGGTTATCGTTGACGCCTCGGCTGGGGCGAGTCCCATCCAATTACAGGGGGGCATCATTCATTCAATGAACGGGATGCTCTCGACGACTTCCAGGTCATACCCGGTCAGCCCTGCATATTTCAACGGCGGCCCAAGATGCCGCAGCTTGCCGACGCCAAGGTTCTGCAGGATCTGTGCCCCGGTGCCGACTTCCGAATAGATCCGTGACTGCGAACGGCTGAATTGCCGCGGCGCCTGGGTCAGTTGCGGCACACGCTCCAGCAACGCTTGCGAGGATTCGTGGTTGGCCAGCACCACCACCACGCCGCGACCTTCCTGCGCCACGCGCTGCAATGCGGCCCATAACGTCCAGTTGGAAGGCCCGCTGTACTCGGCGCCCACCAGGTCGCGCAACGGGTCGATTACGTGCACGCGCACCAGCGTCGCTTCATCGCGGCGCAGATCACCCATGACCATTGCCATGTGGACACCGCCTTCGATGCGATCCTCAAAGGTGATCAGACGAAAGGTGCCATGCACCGTCGGCAGCTCGCGCTCGCCGATGCGCACCACCGTATGCTCGGTACTTAAACGATAGTGGATCAGGTCGGCGATGGTGCCGATCTTGATCCCGTGCTTGCGCGCGAACACTTCCAGGTCCGGGCGGCGAGCCATGGTGCCGTCATCGTTCATCACTTCGACGATCACCGAGGCGGGGGTGAAGCCGGCCAGGCGAGCCAGGTCGCAACCGGCCTCGGTGTGGCCGGCGCGGGTCAGTACGCCGCCTTCCCGGGCGCGCAGAGGGAAGATGTGCCCGGGCTGCACAATATCGGTGGCACTCGCGCCCTCGGCGACGGCGGCGGCCACGGTGCGTGCGCGGTCGGCAGCGGAGATGCCGGTGGTGACGCCAACCGCCGCTTCGATCGACACGGTGAACGCGGTGCTGAACACGCTGCCATTGCTCGGCACCATCTGTTCAAGGCCAAGGCGCTGGCAATGCTCGTCGGTCAGGGTCAGGCAGATCAGGCCCCGTGCTTCACGGGCCATGAAGCTGATGGCTTCGGCGCTGCAACGGTCGGCGGCCAGCAACAGGTCGCCTTCGTTTTCCCGGTCCTCGTCGTCCACCAGGAGCACCATCTTGCCTTGGCGGTAGTCTTCGATGATTTCTTCGATGCTGTTGAAGGCCATGTAAGGATTCTCGGTGTTTGATGGAGATATATTGTGGTATACCATAATACATAACAACCACAGAGGTCACTATGAAGGCGTACTGGATTGCTCACGTGGATATCACCGACCCCGATCAATACAGCCAATACACCCAGCGGGCACCGAAGGCGTTTGCCGAATACGGGGGTCGGATATTGGCGCGCGGCGGACGCAGCGAAGCGATGGAAGGTCGGCCGACGCCGCAACGCAGCGTGGTGATCGAGTTTGACTCGTACGAGCAGGCGTTGGCCTGTTATCGATCCGAGCTGTATCAGGAGGCGAAAGGGCACCGCGAAGGCGTGGCGCGGGCCGAGGTGATCATCGTCGAAGGTGTGTCACCAACCTGACAAACACCACATCACCCTGTAGGAGCTGGCTTGCCAGCGAAGGCGTCCGCGAGGCCTGCGCAATACTCAAGGACGCCTTCGCCGGCAAGCCGGCTCCTACAAGGGATGGCGGAATATCGGAGGCTTTCGCTAGCGAATGAAATGAATTTTGCCGGTGTCGTCGTTACCGATGTAGATGCCGTAGACCCCGGCCTGGCGTTCCTCGATATAACGCTCGAGGATCTGCCTTATCGCCGGGTAATAGATGCTGTCCCAGGGAATGTCCTCAGGCGCGAAGAATTTGTAGTCGAGGGTTTCCGGCCCGTATTGCCCGGTGATCTCCAGCGCGATGGCGCGGAAGATGATGTACACCTCGCAGATTGTAGGCACGCTGAAGATCGAGTAGGGCGAGAGGATCTCCGCGCGCACGCCGCTCTCTTCCCAGACTTCGCGCAGCGCCGCCTGCTCGGTGGTCTCGCCACCTTCCATGAAGCCCGCCGGCAAGGTCCAGGTGCCGGGGCGCGGGGGGATGGCGCGTTGGCACAGCAGGTACTTGCCGTCCTGTTCGATGATGCAGCCGGCGATGATTTTCGGATTGACGTAGTGGATGTAGCCGCAGACGCGGCACATCAGGCGCTCGTGCGTATCGCCCGGGGGCAGTTGTGACTTGAGGTCATTGCTGCCGCACTTTGGACAATAGCTCGGGCTGAACATGATCAACGACCTATGCGAGGTTCTTTGAGTGCGATGGGCTGGGTGATCTCGGGGATCGCCCCGGTCTCTTCCTGCTTGCGCTTGAGGTAATCGAGGGCGACGGTGGCGGCGGCGCGCACGTGGTCGACGCACGCCTGGTGAGCGGCCAGGGGATCACCGCTCTTGATCGCCTCGACCATGCGTTCCATTTCCTGGTTGCTGGCGCCGCGACGGTTCTGCTGGGACACCGAAGTCGCCCGCAGATAGCTGATGCGCGCCTGCAACTGACGCAACTGGGTCGCGGCGACATGGTTGCCGGAGCCTTCGAGCAGTACGTCGTAGAAGCCCTGGACGGAGTCGATGACCTGCTGCAGCTCGCCTTCCTTCAAGGCCTGGCGGTTTTCTTCCAGGGCCTTTTCCAGGGCCTTGATGTCCTTGGCCTTGGCCCGCAGGGTGAACAGCTGGACGATCAGGCCCTCGAGTACGCAACGCAGCTCATAGATATCGACGGCATCGGCCAGGGTGATGATCGCCACCCGCGGGCCCTTGGCGTCGGCGAACTCCACCAGGCCTTCGGATTCCAGGTGACGCAAGGCTTCGCGCACCGAGGTGCGGCTCACGCCCAGGCGATCGCACAGATCGCGTTCGACCAGTCGATCTCCCGGCAGGAGCTGGAAGTTCATGATGGCGCTTCGCAGTTTATCCAGCACGATTTCGCGCAGGGTAACGGGGTTGCGATTGACCTTGAAGCTGTCGTCGAGTGGCAGGCGTTTCATGGGGTCCGCTCTAGAATGTGGCTGTCCATGCAAAACGGGCACCGTCCGTGCTCGTTCAGTTCAAACAGCCGAGGGGTTAACTTGAGGCCTCGGCATCGGCTTCGGCGAATGCTTCCCGGGCGAGCCGGAAACTGTCGACGGCAGCGGGAACACCGCAATATATGCCGACCTGAAGCAGAATTTCGCGTATTTGCTCACGACTCAGGCCGTTACGCAAGGCGCCGCGCACATGCAGCTTGAGTTCGTGCGGGCGGTTGAGGGCCGAGATCATGGCCAGGTTGATCATGCTGCGCTCCTTGAGCGACAGACCCTCGCGGCCCCAGACGTGGCCCCAGCAGTACTCGGTGACCATCTCCTGCAGGGGACGGGTGAAGTCGTCGGCGTTCTCGATGGAATGATTCACATAGGCTTCGCCCAGCACCTGGGTGCGGATCTTGAGGCCTTTTTCGTATTTTTCGTTGCTCATTTCGATGATCTCCTTAGACCCCTGTAGGAGCCGGCTTGCCGGCGAAGGCGTACTTGAGGGCGCCTTCGCCGGCAAGCCGGGCTCCTACAGGTATTGATTCACAGCCCACCCATCAAGGTGTATTTGAGCTCCAGGTAATCCTCGATGCCGTATTTGGAGCCTTCGCGCCCCAGCCCCGAGGATTTGATCCCGCCAAACGGCGCGACTTCGGTGGAGATCAACCCTTCGTTGATCCCGACCATGCCGTATTCCAGCGCTTCGCTCATGCGCCAGGCGCGGCCCAGGTCGCGGGTGTAGCAATAGGCAGCCAGGCCGAATTCGGTGTCGTTGGCCATCTGCACGGCCTCGGATTCGCTGGCGAAGCGGAACACCGCGGCGAGCGGGCCGAAGGTTTCTTCCCGGGCGACTTTCATCTGCGTGGTGATGCCGGCCAATACCGTGGGCTGGAAGAAGCCATGGCCCAGGGCGTGGCGTTCGCCGCCGCACAACAGCTGTGCACCTTGCGCCAGTGCATCCTGCACATGGTCTTCAACCTTGGCCACGGCGCGCTCGTTGATCAGCGGACCCTGGGTGACGCCGTCGGCGAAACCGCTGCCAACCTTGAGTTGCGAGACCCGTTCGGCCAACCGCGCGACGAAAGCGTCGTGAATACCGTCCTGCACCAGGAAGCGATTGACACAGACACAGGTCTGGCCGGCATTGCGAAATTTGGCGATCAGCGCGCCTTCCACCGCACGTTCCAGATCGGCGTCGTCGAAGACGATAAAAGGCGCGTTGCCGCCCAGTTCCAGCGACACCTTTTTCAGCGTCGGCGCGCACTGCGCCATCAGCAACTTGCCAATGGCCGTGGAGCCGGTGAACGACAGTTTGCGCACCAGCGGACTAGCGGTCAGTTCGGCGCCGATGGCGATGGCATCGCCGGTGATCACGTTGAAAATACCGGCGGGAATGCCGGCCTGCTCGGCCAGCGCGGCCATGGCCAGAGCCGAGAACGGCGTCTCCGGCGCCGGCTTGACGATACACGGGCAACCGGCGGCCAGTGCCGGGCCGGCCTTGCGGGTGATCATCGCCGCGGGGAAGTTCCAGGGGGTGATCGCCGCGACGACACCGATTGGTTCCTTGCTCACGACAATACGCGCATCGCCCTTGTGGCTGGGAATGGTGTCGCCGTAGATGCGCTTGGCTTCTTCGGCGAACCACTCGATGAAGCTGGCGGCGTAGAGGATTTCACCCTTGGCTTCGGCCAACGGCTTGCCTTGTTCGAGGGTGAGTATTTCGGCCAGGGCATCGGCGTTTTCCAGCATCAGCGCGTGCCAGCGCTTTAGCGTGTTGCTGCGTTCCTTGGCGGTGAGTGCGCGCCAGGCCGGCCAGGCCTTGTTGGCGGCGTCGATGGCCTGGCGTGCGTCTTCGGCGCCGAGGTTTGGCACCTGGCCGATCAACTCGCCGGTGGCCGGGTTGAAGATGTCCTGTTGCGCACCGTCGGGCGCATCCAGCCATTGGCCGTTGATGTAGGCCTGCTGGCGGAACAGTAACGAGGCTGCTGGGCTCATGCCGGCTCCTGACAAAATTTAAAAAATCTGCACGGACCCCTGTGGGAGCGGGCTTGCTCGCGAAAGCGGTGGGTCAGTCAATATTGATGTCAACTGATACTCCGCCTTCGCGAGCAAGCCCGCTCCCACAGGTTTTTTTGTGTGGAACCGATCAGGCCAGGGTGGGCAGGGGGCCCAGCTTGCCTTTGTGGTAGATCATCGGCGTCACCGGTTGCTCGGGCAGGATCAGGTTCTTCACCGCACCGACGATGATGGCGTGGTCGCCGCCATCGTATTCGCGCCACAGTTCGCACTCGATGATCGCCGTGGCCTTGCGCAGCAACGGGTTGCCCAGTTCGCTCAAGTGCCACTCGATGCCGTTGGCCTTGTCCTTGCCTTTGCCGGCAAACGCATAGGCTTCGGCGGTCTGGTCGGCGGACAGCAGGTGAATCGCGAACTGCTTGCTGTCGCGCAGGATCGGGTAGGTGTCAGAGGCGTAGTTGGGGCAGAACAGCACCAGTGCCGGATCGATCGACAGCGCACTGAAGGCACTGGCGGTAATGCCGACGATGCCGCCCGCCGGGTCCAGGGTGGTGACCACCGTGACCCCGGAAGGGAACGAGCTCATGACGTCTTTGTAAATGCCGGGTTCGATCATTTCTCAGGACTCCTAGCGCATCACGAATGGATCAGGCATCGGTGCCTGGGACAGATTGATCCACACCGTTTTCAGCTCGGTGTAGGCCAGCACGGAATCGATGCCGCTTTCGCGTCCATAGCCACTGTTCTTGAAGCCGCCGATCGGCGCCATGGCCGACACCGCGCGGTAGGTATTGACCCAGATGATCCCCGAACGCACGTCCCGGGCCAGGCGATGGGCGCGGCCCAGGTCGCGAGTCCAGATGCCGGCGGCGAGGCCGAACTGCGAGTCGTTGGCGATCGCCAGGGCTTCGGCTTCGTCCTTGAAACGGATGACCGAAGCCACCGGGCCGAACACTTCTTCCTGCATGATCTTCATCGAATTGCGGTCGCATTCGAACAGGGTCGGCTCATAGAACCAGCCTTCGCCCAGGTTCTGCGCACGCTTGCCACCCAGGCGCAGTGTTGCCCCTTCGGCAATGGCATCGGCCACCAGTCCTTCCACTACGGCCAGCTGCTGCGCGGTGGCCATCGGGCCCATTTCGCTGCTGTCTTCCTGCGGGTTGCCGATGCGGATGCGCTGGGCGCGTTCCACCAGGCGAGCGACGAATTCGTCGTAGATTTCGTCCTGCACCAGCAGGCGCGAACCCGACACACAGCTTTGCCCGGAGGCGGCGTAGATCCCGGCGATGGCGCCGTTGATCGCGCTGTCGAGGTCGGCGTCGGCGAAGATGATGTTCGGCGACTTGCCGCCCAGTTCCAGGGACAATTTCGCGAAGTTCTCGGCACTGCTGCGCACCACATGCCGGGCCGTCGCCGCGCCACCGGTGAAGGCGATCTTGCGCACCAGCGGATGGCGGGTGAGGGCGGCACCGGTGCTCGGGCCGTAACCGGTGACGATGTTGACCACGCCCGGCGGGATGCCGGCTTCCAGCGCCAAACGCGCCAGTTCGAGAATGGTCGCCGAGGCGTGCTCGGACGGCTTGATCACGATGGTATTGCCCGCCGCCAGGGCCGGCGCCAGTTTGATCGCGGTCAGGTACAGCGGGCTGTTCCACGGAATGATCGCGGCGACCACGCCCATGGCTTCGTGCACGGTGTAGGCAAACAGGTCGGGCTTGTCCAGCGGCAGGGTGCCGCCTTCGAGCTTGTCGGCCAGGCCTGCGGTGTAGTGGAAGAACTCCGGCAGGTAGCCGACCTGGCCGCGGGTCTCGCGGATCAGTTTGCCGTTGTCGCGGCTTTCCAGCTGCGCCAGTTGTTCCTTGTTTTCGGCGATCAGGTCGCCCAGTCGGCGCAGCAACTTGCCGCGGGCGGTGGCGGTCAGGCCACGCCAGGCCGGGCTGTCGAAGGCGGTCTGCGCAGCCTGTACGGCGCGCTCGACGTCGGCTTCGTCGGCATCGGGCAGTTCGGCCCAGGGCTCGGCCAGGGCCGGATTGAGGCTTTCGAAAGTCTTGCCGGAGAGGGCATCGACCCATTCACCGCCGATGCACATCTGGAAGCGTGTGAGTGTCATGCAACGATCCCCTTGATCTGGTTTTGTCGGGAGTGCGCCGTGTCGAGAAACTCCAGCAACAGCTGATTGACCAGGCGCGGCGATTCTACGGGCATCATATGCCGCTGCTCGGCGAGCACGGCAACCTTGGCACCGGGAATGCGCTGGGCCAGTTGCTCGGCCATTTCCGGGGTCGACCCGGGGTCGAGTTCGCCGGTGGCGATCAACGCCGGTACCTGGATGTTGCCCAGGTCCTCGGCGCGGTACATGTCCTGGGTGGCAAACAATTCGTAGGTGGTCAGGTAACCCTGGGGGTCATTGCCCGCCAGCGTCTGGCGAATTGCGGCGATCTGCGCCGGATTGGCCGCCTGGTATTCACGGCTGAACCAGCGTGACAGCGCGGCTTCGGCGTTGGCGTCCGGACCGTGCTCGGCGGCCTGGCTGGTGCGGGCGATCACGCCGGCACGTTGCTCAGCGGTGCGATTGAACACGCTGTTGAGCACCACCAGGCTTTGCAGGCGTTGCGGGTAATGCAGGGCGAAAGCCCGCGCCACCAGCCCACCCATGGAGAAACCGATCACGGCCGCCTTGGGCAATTGCAGATGATCGAGCAGCTCGAGCAACTGGTCTGCATAACCGAGCAGCGGCGTGCCGCTTTCAGGGCGCGGGCTGGCGCCATGGCCGAGCATGTCGTAGGCGATGACGCGGTATTGCGTGGCCAGGCCAACGATCTGGCCGCCCCACATTTCTTTGTTCAGGCCCACGCCGTGGATCAAGACCACGGGCTGGCCTTGGCCGGTCGCCAGGTAACTGGTGCCAGCCGGGGTGCGTTCAGCGGTGAGCCGAATCATGGAGCGCTCCTGCATACCTTTTTGTTGTAGTGACCGACCGGCTTACTGGGCTTTTTCGGCAGCCAGTTCTTCCAGGTCGATGTAGCGGTTGCCGATGCGTGGGTGCAGGCGGCCGCCATCGGCGCAACCCAGGACCACGACGATTTCGTCGGCACGCGGCGCGTCTTCGATCTTCATTTCCAGGGTGATGTAGTGCGAACGCAGGCCTTCATCGTCCTTGTGCATCATCGGGATCTGGATCGAAGTGCCCGGGCCGCCGCGCTTGTTGGTAAAGCTCAGGTAGCTCTTGGCTTTCACCGCTTCGCGGTAATGGTTGCCAAAGCGCAGGGTGTGGATCACCGCGGAGGCGTGTTCGATTTCACCGTCGGCACCGACCACGGCAGCCTTGCCATAGGCTTCGATCTTCTCGGCACCGCCAATGATGCCCACCAGGCGCTCGACCATCAGCGCGCCGAGGTCGGAGCAGTTGGCGCGGATCTGCGGCTTGAGGTCTTCAACGAAACCGTTGCCCAGCCAGGGGTTCTTCATCACCACGGCCAGCCCGACCATGGTCACGGGCTTGTCGGTGGCTTTGCCGCCTTCGATGAAGGTTTCTTCGACATAGCTGACGATCTTGCGGATTTCGAAACTCATGAGCTGCTCCGTATCAGGGTGGAAGGTGTCTGTGCGTATGATGGTATACCATAATACCGGATGCGCAATAGCCTGATGGGAGTTTCTGGTCGGAAGGCGATGAAAAGAGGGGAGGGGTGTAGCGAAGGCGGCATCACGG
>NZ_JANHLK010000043.1 GCF_028682635.1 Pseudomonas putida
AGACCACAAGGGCCGCATCCCAACCGACTACACCTCTCGCCGGCAATCCGGCAGCGCCACGATCAGCCGGTTTCGCGTCTGCATCGAACACTCCCAAGCCAGTGTTCCCGGGCGGTGCAGCGGCCCAGGAACCGGGCTTCTACATCGTGCCTAAAAGCACCACCCGCGAACAGCTTGAAGCCTCCTTGTTCATCGTGCGTGACCCGGCGGTGATGGGCAAATTCAAACTACTGAACCCCAACCTGGGCGACGTCAAAGCCGGCTCGATGATCGTGCTGAGTGACCCCAACAACTACCAGTGCACCCGTGAAGAAGCCCTGCTCATGGACGTGGCGGCCAAGACCAACCAGATCATTGAAACGCTTAGCCCGGAAGAAGCGGATTTCATGGTGCAACACCGTGATGTCATCCAGGCCTTCCTGACCTACGGCTCGAACGCTATTGGCGTTGGCGCGAGTATTTTCAAGAACAACCTGGATAACGTAGGTAATGCCTTGAGGGATATTGAAGCGTTGCAACAGAATACACTGCAAAGAGATGGGCATCTGCGTTCGCCAGCGTTCTTTGCAGAGCGCCAGCGTCTGCTCGCACAACTGAACAGCCATATGACGGCACTGACCCGCAAGGGCATTGGATTCCCTGACCATATCAACTTGAAAAAAAAGTTGGGTATTTCCAGCCAAAGCCTGGTCCACCACTGGACCCATGCCAGTCCTGGGGGGCAAATCCCAGGTCATGCCACCCATCTTGAAGGTGTGGCGAAGGCTTCTAAATACGTTCAATACGGCGGTTGGCTGGGTACTGCCGTCGGTGGAGGTGCATCTGCCATGAAGGTGCAGGATGTGTGTACGGCGGGAAATACCGAAGCTTGCGAGCGTGTTAGATTCACCGAGGCGGGTAGCTTTGCTGGCGGAATCATAGGAGGTGCCGTCGTAGGTGCAACGTTGTCAGTTGAGACAACCGGCAGGCTCTGTATTGCACTCGGAGCACCTAATGGTGGTTTAGGGACCGGGATATGCACCGCTGTAGCGGTAGTAACAGGGGCTTTGGTCGGGGGAGCAGCAGGCAGCGGGTTTGGCGATTGGATCGGTGACCTTATCTACGAGGCAACGAGATGAGTAAAGCATCGATGATATTCGGTACTCTCGGTGGGGTAATCCTCCTACTGATCTTCGTCTGGCTCGTAGTAGCACTTCATATGGCCTATACCAAGATGGATGTACTCCTTGGGCACCTGAAAAACAGCCCGGCGATTACCGTTCTCGCCTTCTGGCGACACGCAGGGCTATCGGGGCGGTTGAGGATGATCGCCAACATTGCCGATTACGTCTCGTCACCACGTAGAGGTATCGAAAATGGCAGTATCAGTGCTCAAGACATAGAGAATCTTCCAGCGCCAATAAAGCGCAAACTGGTTTTTTTGAGGCGCAGCGTATTATTACTTTCAGTGTCACTAGTCTTGCTGTGGTGCATTGCGAAAATTTTTAACCTTAGGTAATGACATCTAGAAAGCCTGGCCTCCCAAACCGAATCCTGTAGCTCTGCACCGCATTGTATGATCATTCGCCGGGGTAATGCTCATGTCCATCCTCGAAAGCGACTGGAAGAAGTTCAAGAAACTGCGCAAGGTTGCGCTCGATCGTTTCTGCCAAGGTGTGTTGGCCGATGCCAGGACCATCACTGAACATTGTGCGCTTTCGGCTCAAGCCCGGTACGGGATGCTTTATCGGCTGATGCGCGACCGGGATAAAGACATCGTCCGGACTTTCGATCATTACAGTCGCTCAAGGGCAACTATGGCTTTGAGAATGATGGTCAACACGACTTGCTAACCGATGCAGAGTTGTCGGTCCTCAGTGAAGCGGCGCAGGAAGAGATTGCTGACGCTGTACGCCAGCCCTATGAGATTGAATGGGCTGATGAGATCATGCGGCAGGACTGACAACCGCTATCGCCAGCCTTCTACCAGAGAACCAGGATGTTGATCTTCAATTGCACCGAAGCCGCCAGCAACTTTTTCAGTCGTGTCCACAAGGGCAAGAAAATCACCCCGGTGGAGAAACCGCCGTCGCTCATCATTGAGGACGATACGCCTGACGTGTCAGCCGAACAGTGGCTGGTCCACGCCATCACCGTTCAACGTAAACATGTGCTGTTCGTCATCCATGTGAAAACCCGGTATTGCATGATTTTCGCGGAGGCAAAAAAAGCGGATGTCGAAGGTTTCGTCGATCGTTTTGCCGAGCGTTGGATACACGGCCTGATCCACCATGCGGGCCAGCACGACATCCTTCGCTGGGTCGATGATGAGCCGATGATGGAGCGCTTCCAGGAGAGTTGCCGCGAGTACGTGTTCTACAAACGCGGGCATCGCGGTGCGCAAAAACACCTCAATGAAATTGCCTGGATATTCGAGGATTGCGCCGCCGAATGGGGTACGTTGCCCCCGGATGAATTCGCCGCTGGACGCTTCGACAGTGACATGAACGACACGCCGCGAAGCAGTAAAGGCCACAAGGACTATTACTACCCTGATGAGGAAATGATCGTTCATTGGTTACGCCGCTACGGCGGCCTTGATGAGGCTCGCATTCAAGCCGCCCGTGAGCGGCGTATGGAAGTGAAGCGGGAGATATGGGCGCTGGAAGATAAGCTTCGGCAAGCGTTCGAGCCACTGCAATAGTGCAGACACTCCAAGACCTTTTGCCGATCAGATCCTCGGGCTCTCGGAAATTGGCCAACAGGCTGTCGGCCAGCTTCATCAACTCAGGATCGGGGAGCACACAATCAGAATCCGCGCATGACCCGTGTTGCTTTCCGCCACCAGGATTCACGCCTATTAAAAGGATCATCCGCCAACACACATGGCATATCCCGCAAACGAATCCACGGTTCATCCTGCCAATGCAACAGACAGAGCGACATCTTGGGCCAATCAAGCATGCTCAGCGCTGGCCGCTCCACCATTCGCGATGGCCGTGCATCACGCAGCGCAGGCACGACCTGATGCGTTAGCCACTCTCGCAACAATCTGTTCTCGGGGCAGTAGTGGTAAATCAACAACGCATACACCCCTGACTCACTCACCATCAAACGCTCTTTCGCGGCACCATAGAGGTCAATGAGCATCATTTGTCTCTGGTCCGCATCAAGCTTTCTGGTCATGCAATTGCTTTGGACTTCGCTGAGTCGGTAAGCGGTCCCGACACAGAGTTCGATTACTCAGGAATCAACCGTCTGACCTTCTTATAAAGCGAAGCGGTGAACTCCTCACTGTCGCTCGAATGGTGACAGCGACGATGGCAGTTTGGGCACAGCGCTACGGCGTTGGTGACTTGATCCGAGCCTTTTTCGGCGAGCGGCTTAACGTGGTGAACTTCTAGATAAGGCAACCCAAGCTTTTGAAATGGGGCAGGTTCGCCACAGCCATCGCATCGACCTTCGGCTTCATTTCGCACCCACGCTCGCACCTCGGGGTCACGGACAAAAACTGTGCTTGAGCTCGCCGCTCGTTTCGGTTTCTTAATGCCTTTTGGCGGCTCCTTGATCTTTAGCTTTTGAAGCGCAGCAGCACGACGCTCTAGGGTTTGCTCATCAGCTGTCGGAGCGTTGGGGGCGCCAGACTGAACGCCTCGTTCGGTGAGCGCGACCTGAATTAGCTGTTCAACATTCGAGCCAACATTCTTGGCAGGCTTGTATCCCTTGATGAACTCCCGATCCATCTTCATCAGAACCGTAGAGATGTTCTGCATCCGGAATTCGACGGAGCCTTTGGTGCGGGTGGGTAAAGCTGTTTCGCGTAGAGCAAGATTCACTTCAGTCTTCACGAATTTCTGACCGCTTAGCTCCAGCGCGAGCATCTTAAGATAGGCATCCACCGCGGCCTTGATTTCAGAAACGCTCCAGTCGCTGTCTTTTATCTTTTCGCTCATACAATCGCCGAGGGTTGAAAACCCTCGGACGATACTGAGTGGCCACTACGACTGTCTACGAAATTTCCTACAAGAAATAGCGACAGATCTTGAGGAAGGTCCTACAAGCGCCTCCTCGAATGCTTCGGTGACTCAAACACCTGCGCGACTCTCCGCCACCAAGGCTTAGCGACAGTTACTCGCTGCTGCGTGTGGTCGTGCAGCAGGTAAGGCATGTCGCGCAGCCGAATCCAACCTTCATCCTGCCAATGCAACAGACTCAACGACATTTCCGGCCAGTCCAACAAGCTCAACATCGGCCGATCCGAGTTCTTCGATTGATCAGCATCTCGTAGGGCCGGTACGACCTGATGGGTTAGCCATTCGCGCAACAACCGATTTCCGGGTGCGTAGTGATACACCAACAGCGCATACACACCGGACTCACTGAGCATCAGTTGTTTTTGCGTTTGGTGGTAATGCTCAATCCACAATGTGCGGTGCTGGTCTTTGTCCAGTTTGTTGAGCATGCGCTCACTCAAGTGGAACCCCATCAAGCGGCCGATATCGCGGGCACAGAACCATGGTTGGTTTTCAAGGAGGAGGGCGTGGAGTGGGAGGTTATGGCGGTGGAAGACTGTTGATCCGAGAGGATCGGTCATTACCGATCGGTGTGGAGTTTGTGCAGGCATTTCCATTACCTCTACGTTTGAATTTGAAGAGGGCCGGAGCCCAACGTAGAGGACTTAAGAATCCCAACGAAGCTGTTCGTCCACACACGAATGCGCTTACATGCTGGTAGCAGCATGCGTTCTGTGTGATGAGGTTAGCTTCTACGTTGGGCGTTTCTTAGGCACCTGCAGCAGAGATTAAAGTCGCTTTGAATGGTCATCAATGCGGATTTATCTGGAATTGCTGTAGGAGGTTTTGCGACTGCTGAGTAAGCGGGAGGAGTTTTCCTACTGTCAATAAAAAGCCCCGATCAGATCGGGGCTTTTAGATGTTCGATTTGGCGATTCAAGTCGCTAAATCGTGGCTTGCCAAGGAATCAATCCCAGCTAAGCGCACCACCGGTTTGGTACTCGATTACGCGAGTCTCAAAGAAATTCTTCTCTTTCTTCAAGTCCATGATCTCGCTCATCCAAGGGAACGGGTTAGTCGTCCCTGGATACTCTTCTTTCAAACCGATCTGGCTCAGACGACGGTTAGCGATGAACTTCAGGTAATCCTCCATCATCGCCGCATTCATGCCCAGCACGCCACGAGGCATGGTGTCTCGAGCGTATTCGATTTCCAGCTGAGTACCTTGCAGAATCATCTGGGTCGCTTCTTCCTTCATTTCAGCATCCCACAAATGTGGGTTTTCGATTTTGATCTGGTTGATCACGTCGATGCCGAAGTTCAGGTGCATGGATTCGTCGCGCAGGATGTACTGGAACTGCTCGGCGACGCCGGTCATTTTGTTGCGGCGGCCCATGGAGAGGATCTGGGTGAAGCCGCAGTAGAAGAAGATGCCTTCCAGGACGCAGTAGTAGGCGATCAGGTTGCGCAGCAACTCTTTGTCGGTTTCGACTGTGCCGGTTTCGAACTTCGGATCGGAGATCGAGCGGGTGTATTTCAGGCCCCAGGTGGCTTTTTTCGCGACCGATGGGATCTCGTGGTACATGTTGAAGATTTCGCCTTCATCCATGGCCAGCGATTCGATGCAGTACTGGTAGGCGTGGGTGTGGATCGCCTCTTCGAAGGCCTGGCGCAGGATGTACTGGCGGCATTCCGGGTTGGTGATCAGGCGGTACACGGCCAGGACCAGGTTGTTGGCAACCAGGGAGTCGGCGGTGGAGAAGAAGCCGAGGTTGCGCATCACGATGCGGCGCTCGTCGTCGGTCAGGCCTTCCGGGTTTTTCCAGAGGGCGATGTCGGCGGTCATGTTGACTTCTTGCGGCATCCAGTGGTTTGCGCAGCCGTCCAGGTACTTCTGCCAGGCCCAGTCGTACTTGAAAGGTACGAGCTGGTTGAGGTCGGCACGGCAGTTGATCATGCGCTTTTCATCGACAGCGACACGGGCGGAGGCGCCTTCGAGTTCGGCGAGGCCTTCGGCAACGTCGAGGGAATCCAGGGCGGCTTTGGCGCGGGCAACGGCGGCAGAGTCAGCGGCGGTCACGGCACGGGCTTCGAGGGCGGCGGCACCGCCGGCGCTGTCGAGACGGTCCATGTTGGCTTCGGTGGCGTGGCCAGCGTTGGCGCTCTTGACTGCTACTTCCGTGTCTTCTTTGTCGAATTCGTCCCAGCTCAGCATGACGTGTCGTCTCCTGCGTGAGGGCCAGTGTGCCCGTGTGAAAATGATCGGTTGGTTTTTCACACGGCGGTGCTGGCCGCGTTGGATAGCGTTTTTTGCAGCGGTACACGCAGGCAAATAAACATAAATTTGTACGGGGTTCCGAGAGCCACTGATGGGCGCAATCGGCATCGAATGCCGTTGCGGGGCTTCAGACTGGCTATTCATCCCTGTAAGGGGATATTGCAGGCCCGTTTAAGGCCGCATTATAGGGAAATTTTCACGGTCGTGGTGGGGCGAATCCGCGCATGGAGCGGTCAAGAGGGCAGGTTTTTCGGTCGGAGCGAGGGTTTACAGGGCTTTGGCGGGTGAAAGATTTTTTTCGCGCAAATGGCGGGGAATGGGTTTTGCTCAAAAAGTGAGCAGAAAAGGGGCTTTTTTACTACATCTTGTGTTTGTGGGCGATTTTTGACCAGTTAAGACACAACTGAGCCCGGCGCGAGCCGGGCTGGAATCGACCTTCAGCGAAGCGCTGGAGAGGCCGGATTCGGCGCAGTCAGATCAGCCGCTGGAGCAGCCGTTACCCATGACGCTGTAACGCAGGATATGGCGCTGGCCTTTGGAGTCGTCATATTCCATTTTTGCCGGGACAACTTCACACACATTGGGAACTTCGCTCATTGAAATAACTTTGGCGATGTCCAGGTCCATCGAGTAAGTGTAATCCTCGATGGCCGGTTGTTGCTGCGCGACATCAGTCTGGGCCTCGTCTGCCATGGCGGTTGCGCACAGGCTGCTGAGGGCCAGAACCAATAAAGCTTTCATCTAGTGTTTACCTTTTTCAAGTCGAGTGGGGTCACGCAACCTTTTTGGGGTTGCGTGTGGATCGGGCTACTTGGGGTTGGGTTAACTGCCTTCGTGGGGGCTGTAACTTGGTTAACTCAGTTTGCCGGGTTGGCGGAGCGAATTTTAGGCGTGGGGGTGGCATTCATATAGGCGTGGTTTTGATAAACACCTTTGACGGATTTTGTAACAATCGGTGGATAGCCTTTTGTCTGATGCCCCGTGGTGTGCTCAGGTTTATCGCGAGCAGGCTCGCTCCCACAGGGGTTGTGTGGGATTCGTGCTGGTATCAGGACATTTGGTGTGGGCTTGTTACTACCATCGTCGAATGGTTCTATAGGCCCCGCCCGGGCTACAACAGGGTCATACAAAAACAACTATTCCACCGAGGTAAGAAAGATGAGTGCGGCTTCCCTGTATCCCGTTCGTCCCGAGGTTCTGGCCAACACGCTGACTGACGAGGCGACCTACAAGGCCATGTACCAGCAGTCGGTCGTCAACCCGGACGGTTTCTGGCGCGAGCAGGCCAAGCGCCTCGACTGGATCAAGCCTTTCACCACGGTGAAACAGACCTCCTTCGACGATCACCATGTCGACATCAAGTGGTTCGCCGACGGCACCCTGAACGTTTCCTACAACTGCCTGGACCGCCATCTGGCCGAGCGCGGCGATCAGGTCGCGATCATCTGGGAAGGCGATGACCCTTCCGAAAGCCGCAACATCACCTACCGCGAGCTGCACGAACAAGTCTGCAAGTTCGCCAACGCCTTGCGTGGCCAGGACGTGCACCGCGGCGACGTGGTGACCATCTATATGCCGATGATCCCCGAAGCCGTGGTCGCCATGCTGGCCTGTACCCGGATCGGCGCGATTCACTCGGTGGTGTTCGGTGGTTTCTCGCCGGAGGCCCTGGCTGGTCGCATCATCGACTGCAAGTCGAAAGTGGTGATCACCGCCGACGAAGGCATTCGTGCCGGCAAGAAGATTCCACTCAAGGCCAACGTCGACGACGCCCTGACCAACCCGGAAACCAGCAGCATCCAGAAAGTCATCGTGTGCCAGCGCACCGGTGGCAACATCAAGTGGAACCAGCACCGCGACATCTGGTACGAAGACCTGATGAAAGTGGCGGGCACCGTTTGCGCACCTAAAGAGATGGGTGCTGAAGAGGCGCTGTTCATCCTTTACACCTCCGGCTCCACCGGCAAGCCGAAGGGCGTGCAGCACACCACCGGCGGCTATCTGTTGTACGCGGCCATGACCCACGAGCGCGTGTTCGACTACCGCCCGGGTGAAGTCTACTGGTGCACCGCCGACGTCGGCTGGGTCACCGGCCACACTTACATCGTCTATGGCCCGCTGGCCAATGGCGCGACCACGTTGCTGTTCGAAGGCGTGCCGAACTATCCGGACATCACCCGGGTGGCGAAGATCGTCGACAAGCACAAGGTCAACATCCTCTACACCGCCCCGACCGCCATTCGCGCCATGATGGCCGCGGGTACGGCCGCCGTTGAGGGCGCCGATGGCAGCAGCCTGCGGCTGTTGGGCTCGGTGGGCGAGCCGATCAACCCGGAAGCCTGGGACTGGTACTACAAGAATGTCGGTCAATCCCGTTGCCCGATCGTCGACACCTGGTGGCAGACCGAGACCGGCGCGACCCTGATGAGCCCGCTGCCGGGTGCCCATGGCTTGAAGCCGGGTTCCGCGGCGCGTCCGTTCTTCGGCGTGGTGCCGGCGTTGGTGGACAACCTGGGCAACATCATCGAAGGCGAGGCCGAGGGCAACCTGGTGATTCTCGATTCGTGGCCAGGCCAGGCGCGTACGCTGTATGGCGATCACGACCGTTTCGTCGACACCTACTTCAAGACCTTCCGTGGCATGTACTTCACCGGTGACGGCGCCCGTCGCGATGCCGATGGTTACTACTGGATCACTGGCCGCGTGGATGACGTGCTCAACGTGTCCGGTCACCGCATGGGCACCGCCGAGATCGAAAGCGCGATGGTCGCTCACCCGAAAGTCGCTGAAGCGGCGGTGGTTGGCGTGCCGCACGACATCAAGGGGCAGGGCATCTATGTCTATGTCACCTTGAAAAATGGTGAGGAGCCGAGCGAGCAACTGCGTCTGGAGTTGAAGAACTGGGTGCGCAAGGAGATTGGTCCGATTGCTTCGCCGGATGTGATCCAGTGGGCGCCGGGGCTGCCGAAGACTCGCTCGGGCAAGATCATGCGGCGGATTCTGCGCAAGATTGCGACGGCGGAATACGATGCGTTGGGGGATATTTCCACCCTGGCGGATCCGGGTGTGGTGCAGCATTTGATTGATACGCACAGGACGATGAATGTTGCTTAAGTAGCGTTCAGCGTCATCGAAGCCCTGCCAGGTGTTGAGCCTGGTGGGGCTTTTTGTTGCCTGGAGTTTTGTGGTGGCTTTGCGGGCCTCTTCGCGGGCAAGCCCGCTCCTACAGGGGCTATGGAGTGTTCGCGATCTGTGTCACACCATGGAAACCTGTGGGAGCGGGCTTGCTCGCGAAGGGGCCAGAACAGCCACCGCATAAACAACAGCCAATAATTATCGGCTTCCCCTGTGGGATGTTTCCTACTGTTACCTGCGACTTTTCAGGTTACTGAATGTGTAACCGCCATGCGCCGATTCGGGGCATTGGGAAACGCCAAGGCCCCTCGGATGCTCCCGCAAAAAATAAGAAGCCACGCTGCGCTTGCCGGATTAGAAGGCTTTGCCAATAATAGGCCCGCAACTTGCAATACAGATCGGTTTACCGTCTTTTGCTCTCGCATGAATTTGCAGGGCTGTCAACGTGCTCGAACGGCTTTCTCGGTGCATCTGTAACTAGTTGTCGCATTGAAGAAATATCGGCTCCGGGCCTGTCGTTAGAATGCCGATCACTCGCTCGTCGTTGCCTGTGTTGAATTTAAACACCCGCATCCCAGGACGCAGCAACGCTTTCCGGTTCCACTCATTCGCATATTGGGCTGTCGCTCACTCTGCCGTTTTAGCCCTTTACCGATGGAGTCCCAAGATGAAGAAACTCGTGCTGCTTGGCGCCCTGGCAATGTCCTGCGTGCTGTCCCTGCCAACCTTCGCCGATGAAAAACCCCTGAAGATCGGTATCGAAGCGGCTTACCCTCCGTTCGCTTCGAAAGCGCCGGACGGCAGCATCGTCGGTTTCGACTACGACATCGGTAACGCCCTGTGCGAAGAGATGAAGGTCAAGTGCGTGTGGGTCGAGCAAGAGTTCGACGGCCTGATCCCGGCACTGAAAGTGCGCAAGATCGACGCGATCCTGTCGTCCATGTCGATCACTGAAGACCGCAAGAAGTCCGTGGACTTCACCAACAAGTACTACAACACCCCGGCTCGCCTGGTCATGAAGGAAGGCACTCAGGTCAGCGAAGGCCTGGCCGAGCTCAAGGGCAAGAACATCGGCGTGCAGCGTGGTTCGATCCACGAGCGTTTCGCCCGCGAAGTCCTGGCCCCGCTGGGTGCCGAGATCAAGCCATACGGTTCGCAGAACGAAATTTACCTCGACGTGGCCGCCGGCCGCCTCGACGGCACCGTGGCAGACGCTACGCTGCTGGATGACGGTTTCCTGAAAACCGACGCCGGTAAAGGTTTCGCGTTCGTCGGTCCTGCGTTCACCGACGTCAAGTACTTCGGCGACGGCGTAGGTATCGCGGTTCGCAAGGGTGACGCGCTGAAAGACAAGATCAACACCGCGATCACGGCCATCCGCGACAACGGCAAGTACAAGCAAATCCAGGACAAGTACTTCGCCTTCGATATCTACGGCAAGTAACACGACAAGTCCGAAATGGCGCAAGCAGCAGGTTTTCTGAGGTTTGCGCCATTTTTTCATCCCAACTTTCGAGGACCTGAATCATGTTGAAAGGCTACGGGGCTGTCATCCTCGATGGCGCTTGGCTGACGCTTCAGCTCGCCTTGTCGTCCATGGCCCTGGCCATTGTCCTGGGCCTGATCGGCGTGGCACTGCGTCTGTCGCCGGTGCGCTGGCTGGCCTGGCTGGGCGACCTGTATTCCACGGTGATCCGCGGAATCCCCGACCTGGTGCTGATCCTGCTTATTTTCTACGGCGGCCAGGACCTGCTCAACCGCGTCGCGCCGCTGCTCGGTTTTGACGACTACATCGACCTCAATCCCCTGGCCGCCGGTATCGGCACCCTGGGCTTTATCTTCGGTGCGTACCTGTCGGAAACCTTCCGTGGCGCGTTCATGGCGATCCCCAAGGGTCAGGCTGAGGCGGGCATGGCCTACGGCATGAGCAGCTTCCAGGTGTTCTTCCGGGTATTGGTGCCGCAGATGATTCGCCTGGCGATTCCGGGTTTCACCAACAACTGGCTGGTGCTGACCAAGGCCACCGCGCTGATTTCGGTGGTCGGCCTGCAAGACATGATGTTCAAGGCCAAGCAGGCGGCAGATGCTACCCGCGAGCCATTCACCTTCTTCCTCGCAGTGGCGGCGATGTACCTGGTGATCACCAGTGTCTCGTTGCTGGCATTGCGTCACCTCGAGAAGCGCTACTCGGTAGGCGTAAGGGCGGCTGAGCTATGATCTTCGACTACAACGTCATCTGGGAGGCCTTGCCGCTGTACTTCGGCGGCCTGGTGACCACCCTTAAATTGCTCGCGCTGTCGCTGTTTTTCGGCCTGTTGTGTGCGCTGCCGCTGGGCCTGATGCGCGTGTCGAAGAACCCGGTCGTCAACATGTCGGCCTGGCTCTACACCTACGTGATCCGCGGTACGCCGATGCTGGTGCAGCTGTTTTTGATCTACTACGGTCTGGCGCAGTTCGAAGCGGTGCGTGAAAGTTTCCTCTGGCCGTGGTTGTCCAGCGCGACCTTCTGTGCCTGCCTGGCGTTTGCCATCAACACCAGCGCCTACACCGCCGAAATCATCGCCGGCAGCCTGCGTGCCACGCCGAACGGCGAGATTGAAGCGGCCAAGGCCATGGGCATGTCACGCTTCAAGATGTACAAGCGCATCCTGCTGCCATCGGCCCTGCGCCGGGCACTGCCGCAGTACAGCAACGAAGTGATCATGATGCTGCAGACCACGAGTCTGGCGTCCATCGTGACCCTGATCGACATCACCGGTGCCGCGCGCACGGTCAACGCCCAGTACTACCTGCCGTTCGAGGCGTACATCACCGCCGGCGTGTTCTACCTGTGCCTGACCTTCATCCTGGTGAAGCTGTTCAAGATGGCCGAGCGCCGCTGGCTGGGCTACCTGGCCCCGCGGAAGCACTGATATGGAACGCATCGATCATGTTTTGCCGTGGAGTCACCTGGGCAGCGAACGGCAGATTTCGGTGTTCCGCTTCGGCAGTGGCGAGCGCAAGGCCTACATCCAGGCCAGCCTGCACGCCGATGAGCTGCCGGGCATGCGCACCGCTTGGGCACTGAAAAAGCGCCTGGCTGAACTCGAAGCCCAGGGCTTGCTCAACGGCGTGATCGAACTGGTGCCGGTGGCCAATCCACTGGGCCTCGGTCAGTTGCTCCAAGGCAATCATCAAGGGCGTTTCGAGGCCGGCAGCGGCAAGAACTTCAACCGTGATTTCGTCGAGCTGAGCGCGCCATTGGCCGCACAACTCGATGGCCATCTGGGCGATGATCCGCACGCCAATATCCAGTTGATCCGTCAGGCCATGAGCGATCATCTGGCCGCACTGCCACCGGCCAGCAGCCAGTTGCAGGGCATGCAGCGCATCCTGCTCAGCCATGCCTGCACTGCCGATGTGGTGCTGGACCTGCATTGCGATGCCGAAGCGGCGCTGCACATGTACGCCTTGCCGCAGCACTGGCCGCAGTGGCGTTCGCTGGCCGCGCACCTGAATGTTCGGGTTGGCTTGCTGGCGGAAGATTCCGGCGGCAGCTCCTTCGACGAAGCTTGTTCGCTGCCGTGGTTGCGCTTGTCGCGTCTGTTCCCGAATGCGCAGATTCCCTTGGCGTGCCTGGCGACTACCCTGGAACTGGGCGGTCAGGCCGATACCGGTCGCGCTGAGACCGAGGCTTACGCCGAAGGCATCCTGGCGTTCCTCGCCGAGCAGGGGTTGATCAGCGGTGAATGGCCGCAACCTGCCCAGGAAGCCTGCGAAGGCCTGCCGTTCGAAGGCACCGAATTGCTGTTCGCGCCGCACCCCGGTGTGGTGAGTTTCCTGCGCCAGCCCGGTGAATGGGTTGAGGCAGGCGACGAGATTTTCGAAGTGATCGATCCGCTGGCGGATCGGGTCAGCACGGTGTGTGCTGGTACGTCCGGGGTGCTGTTTGCCATTGAACGGCTGCGTTACGCCCAACCCGGTTTCTGGCTGGCCAAGGTGGCGGGGCGCGAAGCGCTGCGTCACGGGCGCTTGCTCAACGACTGACTGACTGTTTTTGTGAGAACCGACCGCATGTACAAGCTTGAAGTCCAAGACCTGCATAAACGCTATGGCAGTCACGAAGTGCTCAAGGGCGTGTCCCTGAAAGCGGCGGCTGGCGATGTGATCAGCATCATCGGCTCCAGTGGCTCCGGCAAAAGTACCTTCCTGCGCTGCATCAACCTGCTGGAGCAGCCGCACGCGGGCAGGATCCTGCTCAACAACGAAGAGCTGAAGCTGGTGGCGAACAAGGACGGCGCGATGAAAGCCGCCGACCCGAAACAGCTGCAACGCATGCGTTCGCGCCTGTCGATGGTATTCCAGCATTTCAACCTGTGGTCGCACATGACCGCGCTGGAAAACATCATGGAAGCGCCGGTGCATGTACTGGGCGTGTCCAAGGCCGAGGCCCGCGAGAAAGCCGAGCACTACCTGAACAAGGTTGGCGTGGCACATCGCAAGGATGCCTACCCGGGCCACATGTCCGGCGGCGAGCAGCAGCGCGTGGCGATTGCCCGTGCCCTGGCGATGGAACCTGAGGTGATGCTGTTCGACGAACCGACCTCGGCACTCGACCCGGAGCTGGTTGGCGACGTGCTGAAAGTCATGCAGGCCCTGGCCCAGGAAGGCCGGACCATGGTCGTGGTGACCCACGAAATGGGCTTCGCCCGTGAAGTGTCGAACCAGTTGGTGTTCCTGCACAAAGGTGTGGTCGAAGAGAGCGGCAACCCGCGTGAGGTGCTGGTTAATCCACAGTCCGAGCGCTTGCAACAATTCCTGTCCGGCAGCTTGAAATAATCAAGGCTGCCGTTGTGTACCTTGTAGGAGCTGCCGAAGGCTGCGATCTTTTGATGTTGATTGTTCACGTCAAAAGATCGCAGCCTCGTTTCACTCGACAGCTCCTACAGGGATCTGTGTAGGTTTTGTGATTTGCGTTCATTTACGGGCTAGCATTGGCCCATGCCTTCATCACTGTTTTTCGCTTCGGATTGCCCACCATGACTGCCCATCGAATTGGTTTCCTGATTTGGCCCAGCACTAAAGCACTGACGCTGGCGCTGGCTGAGGAGGCCTTGCGAGTTGCCCAGCGTGTGCACCCGGATGTGGTCTACGAACTGTCCTTCCTGCAGGCCGAACCACCGAGCGAAAGCGCCTGGCAATTGCCCGGTGAAGCCTGGGCCGGCAAGCTGGAAAACTTCCAGAAACTGTTCCTGCTCGCTGACGAGCCGCCGACCAGTCTCGCGCCGGCGTTGAGCAGTGCGCTCAAGCAGCTGGTGCGTGCCGGTTGCGTGATCGGCGGGCTGTCGGCCGGTGTTTATCCGTTGGCGCAACTGGGCTTGCTCGACGGTTACCGCGCCGCCGTGCACTGGCGCTGGCAGGATGATTTCGCCGAGCGCTTTCCGAAAGTCATCGCCACCAGCCATCTGTTCGATTGGGATCGCGATCGCCTGACCGCTTGTGGCGGCATGTCGGTGCTCGACTTGCTGCTGGCGGTACTGGCCCGCGATCACGGCGCCGAACTGGCCGGCGCGGTATCGGAAGAACTGGTGGTCGAGCGTATTCGCGAGGGCGGTGAGCGCCAGCGCATTCCGTTGCAGAACCGCCTCGGCTCCAGTCATCCGAAGCTCACCCAGGCGGTGTTGCTGATGGAAGCCAACATCGAAGAGCCGCTGACCACCGACGAAATCGCCCAGCATGTGTGCGTGTCCCGTCGGCAATTGGAGCGGATCTTCAAGCAATACCTCAACCGCGTGCCGAGCCAGTACTATCTGGAACTGCGCCTGAACAAGGCCCGGCAGATGTTGATGCAGACCAGCAAGTCGATCATCCAGATCGGCCTGTCCTGTGGCTTCTCCTCGGGGCCGCATTTCTCCAGCGCCTACCGCAATTTCTTCGGCGCCACGCCGCGCGAAGATCGCAACCAGCGGCGCAGCAGCAGCCCGTTCGAATTGTCGTCGGTACCTTCCGAGCGCGGTTAACCCCAGCGCCCGTTCATCCTGCTCCATCCCCCTGTAGGAAGCCGGCTTGCCGGCGAAGGCGTCCTCAAGGGCAGTGCATGGCTCTGCACCGCCTTCGCTGGCAAGCCAGCTCCTACAAGCGCTCGCGACAGTTTAAACTGCGCCTTTGCGACCCTATATGTCGCATTGCCGTAAACCCGTGGAAAACCGGGGTTTGCGCTATAAGAAGTTGTCGCTTGGCGGCAAGGCCGGGCTGAAAACTGTCCTTACAATCCCCCCATCGCTCGCCAGTTTCAGGCGGGTGTTTTCTCTTCAGGAGACTCCGATGTCCGTTGAGCACGCTGCGGTACAACGCGCCGATTTCGATCAGGTTATGGTTCCCAACTACGCGCCTGCCGCCTTCATTCCAGTGCGTGGCGCCGGTTCCCGCGTCTGGGACCAGTCCGGTCGCGAGCTGATCGATTTCGCCGGCGGTATTGCCGTCAACGTATTGGGCCACGCACATCCGGCGCTGGTCGGTGCCTTGACCGAGCAGGCCAACAAGCTGTGGCATGTGTCCAACGTGTTCACCAATGAGCCGGCCCTGCGCCTGGCCCACAAGCTGGTCGATGCCACCTTTGCCGAGCGTGCCTTCTTCTGCAACTCCGGCGCCGAAGCCAACGAAGCGGCCTTCAAGCTGGCCCGTCGTGTCGGTTTCGACCGCTTCGGCAGCGAAAAGTACGAAATCATCGCCGCACTCAACAGCTTCCACGGTCGTACCCTGTTCACCGTGAACGTTGGTGGCCAGTCGAAGTACTCCGACGGCTTCGGTCCGAAGATCACCGGTATCACTCACGTGCCGTACAACGATCTGGCCGCGCTGAAAGCCGCCATTTCCGACAAGACCTGCGCTGTGGTCCTGGAGCCGATCCAGGGCGAGAGCGGTGTTATTCCGGCCGAACTGGAATACCTGCAAGGTGCCCGCGAACTCTGCACCGCGCACAACGCGCTGCTGATCTTCGACGAAGTGCAGACCGGCATGGGCCGTACCGGCCATCTGTTTGCGTACCAGCATTACGGCGTAACTCCGGACATCCTGACCAGCGCCAAGAGCCTGGGCGGCGGTTTCCCGATCGCGGCCATGCTGACCACCGAAGACCTGGCCAAACATCTGGTCGTCGGTACCCACGGCACTACCTACGGCGGCAACCCGCTGGCATGCGCGGTCGCCGAAGCGGTGATCGACGTGATCAACACCCCTGAAGTGCTGGCCGGCGTCAACGCCAAGCACGACAAGTTCAAGGCGCGCCTTGAGCAGATCGGCGAGAAATACGGCCTGTTCACCCAGGTGCGTGGCATGGGCCTGTTGATCGGTTGCGTCCTGAGCGAGGCCTGGAAAGGCAAAGCCAAGGACATCTTCAACGCCGCCGAGCGTGAAGGCCTGATGGTGCTGCAAGCCGGCCCGGACGTGGTGCGTTTCGCCCCGAGCCTGGTGGTGGAAGACGCGGACATCGATGAAGGCCTGGACCGTTTCGAACGCGCTGCGGCAAAACTGACGCAAGCCTGATAGACCCTTCGGCGCCTGACCTGTCAGGCGTCGAACCCAATTTTGTTCCGGGCTGGATCAAAACTGTGGGAGCCAGCCTGCTGGCGATGAGGGCCTGACAGCCAACATCATTGTTGCCTGACAGGACGATATCGCCAGCAGGCTGGCTCCCACAGTTGACTCTGAGTTGTTTCAGGGATGGCCCGGGTTTTTTCTTCTGTAAGTTCTGAGATTAAGGAGTGACACCATGCTGGTGATGCGCCCCGCGCAAATGGCTGATCTGGGCGAGGTACAGCGTCTGGCTGCGGACAGCCCGATTGGTGTCACTTCCTTGCCGGATGACGTTGAACGCCTGAGCGACAAGATCGCCGCGAGCGAAGCCTCGTTCGCCGCCGAAGTCAGCTTCAACGGTGAAGAGAGCTATTTCTTCGTGCTCGAAGACACGGCCACCGGCAAGTTGGTGGGCTGTTCGGCCATCGTCGCTTCGGCGGGTTATTCCGAGCCGTTCTACAGTTTCCGTAATGAAACCTTCGTGCACGCCTCCCGCGAGCTGAAGATTCATAACAAGATCCACGTGCTCTCCCAGTGCCACGACCTGACCGGCAACAGCCTGCTGACCAGTTTCTACGTGCAGCGCGAGCTGGTGGGTTCGCCCTGGGCCGAGCTCAATTCCCGTGGCCGCCTGCTGTTCGTCGCCAGCCACCCGGAGCGTTTCGCCGATTCGGTGGTGACCGAGATCGTCGGTTACAGCGATGAAAATGGCGACTCGCCGTTCTGGGATGCCATCGGTCGCAACTTCTTCGACCTCAACTACGCCGAAGCCGAGCGTCTGTGTGGCCTGAAGAGCCGGACCTTCCTCGCCGAACTGATGCCGCACTACCCGATCTACGTGCCACTGCTGCCGGACTCCGCCCAGGAAGCCATGGGCCAGGTGCACCCACGGGCGCAGATCACCTTCGACATCCTGATGCGCGAAGGCTTCGAAACCGATCACTACATCGACATCTTCGACGGCGGCCCGACCCTGCATGCCCGTGTCTCGGGGATCCGTTCGATCGCCCAGAGCCGCGTGGTGCCGGTGAAGATCGGCGAGCCGGTCAAAGGCGTCGGTCGCCAGTATCTGGTCGCCAATGCCCAGTTGCAGGATTACCGCGCGGTCATGCTCGAGCTTGACTACGCGCCGGGCAAACCGGTGACCCTGGACCTGGAAACGGCCGAAGCCCTTGGCGTCGGTGAAGGTGCCAGCGTGCGCCTGGTGGCGGTTTAACACCTGCTTCAAAGAATGCTTGGAAAGTAGCGAGTTTCGCGGGTGGCGCAAGCGGCCCGATTGAGGAGATAGCATGATCGTTCGTCCCGTACGCAGCAGCGATTTACCCGCTCTGATCGACCTGGCCCGCAGCACCGGCACCGGCCTGACCACCTTGCCGGCCAACGAAGAGCGTCTGGCCCACCGGGTCGGCTGGGCCGAGAAGACCTTTCGCGGCGAAGCCGGGCGGGGCGATGCGGACTACCTGTTCGTGCTCGAAGACGACAATGGTCGAGTGGTGGGCATTTCCGCCATCGCTGGCGCCGTCGGCCTGCGTGAGCCCTGGTACAACTTCCGGGTCGGCCTGACGGTCAGCGCTTCGCAAGAGCTGAACATCTATCGCGAAATTCCGACTCTGTTCCTGGCCAACGACCTGACCGGCAATTCCGAGCTGTGCTCGCTGTTCCTGCACGCCGATTACCGCAGTGGCCTCAACGGCCGCATGCTGTCCAAGGCGCGGATGCTGTTCATCGCCGAATTTCCACAACTGTTCGGCAACAAGATCATCGCCGAGATGCGCGGTGTTTCCGACGAAGCCGGGCGCTCGCCATTCTGGGAAAGCCTGGGCCGGCACTTCTTCAAGATGGAATTCAGCCAGGCTGACTACCTGACCGGCGTGGGCAACAAGGCGTTCATCGCCGAATTGATGCCGAAGTTCCCGCTGTACACCTGCTTCCTGTCGCCGGATGCGCGCAACGTGATCGGCCAGGTGCACCCGGACACCGAGCCTGCGTTGTCGATGCTCAAGAGCGAAGGCTTCAGCTATCAAGGCTACGTCGACATCTTCGACGCCGGCCCGGCCATCGAGTGCGAAACCGGCAAGATCCGCGCCGTGCGCGACAGCCAGGCACTGGTGCTCGCCGTCGGCACGCCGGGTGACGACGCCACGCCGTTCATCATTCACAACCGCAAGCGCGAAGACTGCCGCATCACCGCCGCTCCGGCACGTCTCGCCGCGGGCACGCTGGTGGTCGATCCACTGACCGCCAAACGTCTTCAACTCAACGCTGGCGATCAAGTGCGCGCCGTGGCGTTGTCCGCTGCTCGGGAGTCGAAATAATGAAGTCGCTATACATTGCAGGTGAATGGTTGGCAGGTGGGGGCGAAGCATTCGAGTCGCTGAACCCGGTGACCCAGCAAGTGTTGTGGTCCGGCACCGGTGCCACCGTCGATCAGGTCGAGTCGGCCGTGCAGGCTGCACGCCAGGCGTTCCCGACCTGGGCCCGGCGCACCCTGGAAGAGCGCATTGCGGTGCTGGAAGCCTTTGCCACATCCCTGAAAAGTCATGCAGACGAACTGGCCCACGCCATCGGCGAGGAAACCGGCAAGCCCCTGTGGGAGTCGGCCACCGAAGTCACCAGCATGGTCAACAAGATTGCCATCTCGGTGCAGAGCTACCGCGAGCGCACTGGCGAGAAGAGCGGCCCGCTGGGCGACGCCACCGCGGTGCTGCGCCACAAGCCCCACGGCGTGGTGGCGGTATTCGGCCCTTACAACTTCCCGGGTCACTTGCCCAACGGGCATATCGTGCCGGCGCTGCTGGCCGGTAACAGCGTGCTGTTCAAGCCGAGTGAACTGACGCCGAAAGTCGCCGAGCTGACGGTCAAGTGCTGGATCGAAGCCGGATTGCCGGCGGGCGTCCTGAACCTGCTGCAGGGCGCGCGCGAAACCGGTATCGCCCTGGCGGCGAACCCGGGCATTGACGGCCTGTTCTTCACTGGTTCCAGCCGCACGGGCAATCACCTGCACCAGCAATTTGCCGGTCGCCCGGACAAGATCCTCGCGCTGGAGATGGGCGGTAACAACCCGCTGGTGGTGGATCAGGTCGCCGATCTCGATGCTGCTGTGTACACCATCATCCAGTCGGCGTTCATCTCTGCCGGCCAGCGCTGCACCTGTGCCCGCCGCTTGCTGGTGCCGCAAGGCGCCTGGGGCGACACATTGCTGGCGCGCCTGGTGGCGGTCAGTGCGTCGATTGAAGTCGGTGCGTTCGATCAGCAGCCGGCGCCCTTCATGGGCTCGGTGATTTCCCTCGGCGCGGCGAAAGCCTTGATGGATGCCCAGGAACATCTGCTGGCCAACGGCGCCGTGGCGTTGCTGGAAATGACCCAGCCCCAGGCCCAGGCCGCCTTGCTGACCCCGGGCATTGTGGATGTGACGGCGGTGGCCGATCGCCCGGACGAAGAGTTGTTCGGCCCGCTGTTGCAAGTGATCCGCTACGTTGATTTTGAAGCGGCGATCGCTGAAGCCAACGACACTGAATACGGTTTGGCCGCTGGCCTGTTGTCGGATTCCGAGGCGCGTTACCAGCAGTTCTGGCTGGAAAGCCGCGCGGGCATCGTCAACTGGAACAAACAACTGACCGGTGCCGCGAGCAGCGCGCCCTTCGGCGGCGTCGGCGCCTCGGGCAACCATCGCGCCAGCGCTTACTACGCGGCGGATTACTGCGCGTACCCGGTGGCCTCGCTGGAAACGCCGAGCCTGACTTTGCCAGCGGCCCTGACGCCTGGCGTGAAAATGGCGTGATGCCCATCGCCAGCAGGCTGGCTCCCACAGTGATCGGGTCGTACACAAAATGTGTGAACACTACCGAACCTGTGGGAGCCAGCCTGCTGGCGATAGCCGCGCCGCGGTCTTAAATCCAGTTACTGAAGCCATAACAACAGATTCTCGTGGAGCCTCGCTGATGAAATCCTATGAAGTCAATTTTGACGGTCTAGTGGGGCCGACCCATAACTACGGCGGCCTGTCCTACGGCAACGTCGCGTCCCAGAGCAACAGCCAGCAGTCTTCGAATCCGAAGGAAGCGGCGCTGCAAGGCCTGGCGAAAATGAAAGCGCTGATGGACATGGGCTTTCAGCAAGGCGTTCTGGCCCCGCAGGAACGCCCGGACGTGGCCGCCTTGCGCCGCCTGGGTTTCAGCGGCACCGACGCGCAAGTGATCGAACGTGCCGCCAAAGAAGCGATGCCATTGCTGGTGGCCAGTTGCTCGGCATCGAGCATGTGGGTGGCCAACGCCGCCACCGTCAGCCCGAGCGCCGACACCGCGGATGGCCGCGTGCATTTCACCGCCGCCAACCTGAACTGCAAGTACCACCGCAGCATCGAGCATCCGACCACCAGCCGCGTGCTGGGCGCGATGTTCGCCGACCAGAAGCACTTCGCCCACCACGCCGCGTTGCCGGCCGTGGCGCAGTTCGGTGACGAAGGCGCGGCCAACCACACCCGTTTCTGCCGTGTGTACGGTGAAGCCGGCGTCGAGTTCTTCGTGTTTGGTCGCAGTGCCTTCGACACCCGTTACCCGGCACCGCAGAAGTACCCGGCGCGCCAGACCCTCGAAGCGTCCCAGGCGGTCGCTCGCCTGCACGGCCTGAGCGATGACGGCGTGGTCTACGCCCAGCAGAACCCGTCGGTGATCGACCAGGGCGTGTTCCACAATGACGTGATCGCAGTCGGTAATGGCGAAGTGCTGTTCTATCACGAGGACGCTTTCCTCGAGACCGACAAGATGCTCGCCGAACTGCAAAGCAAACTCGCCAAGGTCGGTGGGAAATTTCAGTCAGTGTGCGTTCCGCGTTCCGCAGTAAGCGTCGAAGACGCGGTTCGTTCCTACCTGTTCAATAGCCAACTGCTGTCGCGTCCTGACGGCTCCATGCTGTTGATCGTGCCGGAAGAATGCCGTGGCAACGAGCGTGTATGGCAATACCTGCAGGGTTTGACCAGCTCCGGCGGCCTGATCCGCGAAGTGAAAGTCTTCGATCTCAAGCAGAGCATGCAGAACGGCGGTGGCCCGGCTTGCCTGAGGTTGCGTGTCGCGCTCAACGAAACCGAACTGGCGGCGGTCAACCCAGGGGTTATCATGACGGCACCGTTGTACGGCACTCTGACCGAATGGGTCGAGAAGCATTACCGCGACCGCATGACCGAAAACGATCTGGCGGACCCGCAATTGCTGCTTGAGTGCCGGACGGCACTGGATGAACTGACGCAAATCCTTAAACTGGGCGCGGTTTATCCATTCCAGATCAATTGAAAGTCTCAAACGAGAGCGTAAAAACATGAGCGATACCCTGCAGCTGATCCTTGAAGACACCGACGGCACGCAACTGGAAACCTCCTGCACCCGCGTCGCGGTCATGTGGCAAGGCAAAGAGCTGTGGATCCAGCAGGACGGCCGTGGCCAGTTGCTGATCGGCGTGGACGTCGAAGAAGGCGACGCCGAATACGCCAACCTGCTGTTGCGCCCATTGGCGACTAATCTGGTAAGTCTGCAACTGGAGATGGAACCGGCTGACCTGGGTGACGACGAGGACCACGTTCACGGCCCGGATTGCAATCACGACCATTAAGGAAACCGCTCTATGCTCGCCCTCGGCAAACTGCTTGAACTGACCCTCGCCGGCCGCGAACCGGCGGAGAAGACTCAACTGACTGTCGAAGGCGTGCGCATGCGCTGGTTGAGCGAAGGTGCGCTGGAAGTTCGGCCACCTGAAGTACGCGACAACGGCCTGGACCTGCTGTTATCGGCCGGTATCCACGGCAACGAAACAGCGCCGATCGAACTGCTCGATCGCCTGTTGCATGACATCGCCCGCGGCGACTTGAAGCCGCGTGCCCGAATTCTGTTCCTGTTCGGCAACCCCGAAGCGATTCGCAAGGGCGAGCGTTTCGTCGAGCAGGACGTCAATCGGCTGTTCAACGGCCGTCACGAGCAAAGCAGTGGCTCCGAAGCCCTGCGTGCCTGTGAGCTGGAACGCCTGGCGGCGAGTTTCTTCAGCCTGCCGGATCGCCAGCGACTGCACTACGACCTGCACACGGCGATTCGTGGTTCGAAAATCGAACAGTTCGCCTTGTACCCCTGGAAGGAAGATCGCCAGCATTCGCGCCAGGAGTTGGCCCGTCTGCGCGCCGCCGGCATGGAGGCGGTGCTGTTGCAGAACAAGCCGTCCATCGTCTTCAGTTCCTACACCTATGACAAGCTCGGTGCCGAGGCCTTCACCCTTGAACTGGGCAAGGCGCGACCGTTCGGGCAGAACGACGGGGTGAATGTCTCCCGGCTGGAAACCCGCCTCAAGCAGATCATCGAAGGCACCGAGCCCGAGATGGCTGAAGAGGCGCTGGACGGTTTGCAGCTGTTCAGCGTGGCACGGGAAATCATCAAGCACAGCGACAGCTTCCGCCTGAACCTGCCCGTGGACATCGAGAACTTTTCCGAGCTGGAAGTGGGTTACCTGCTGGCGGAAGACATCGCCAACACCCGCTGGATCATCGAGGAGGAGGGCGCCCGGATCATCTTCCCGAACCCCAAGGTGAAAAACGGCCTGCGCGCCGGCATCCTGATCGTGCCGACCACCGACGATAACCTCACCTGATTACAATTCCCGTCCCAACATAAAACCCACTGTAGGAGCTGCCGCAGGCTGCGATCTTTTGATCTTGATCTTTAAAATCAAAAGATCGCAGCCTCGTTTCACTCGGCAGCTCCTACAGGGTGAGTCGGTGTTTAGACGGCTACCGCGCGCGGCTCGGTGCGACGCAGGGCGCGAATCTTGCTCAGCGTATCCGCACACGTCTTCGCCGCTTCCTGACCTTTGTGCACGAAGTGATCGAAGAAGAACTTATGATGCAGTTCTTCACCGGCATGGAAGTGATGCGGGGTCAGGGATACCGAGAACACCGGCACTTCGGTTTCCAGTTGAACCTGCATCAGGCCGCTGACCACTGACTGGGCGACGAACTCGTGACGGTAGATCCCGCCGTCCACCACCAGGGCTGCGGCGACGATGCCAGCATAACGGCCGGTCTTGGCCAGCAACTTGGCGTGCAGGGGCATTTCAAAGGCGCCGCCGACTTCGAAGAAATCGATGTCGGATTCCTGATAACCCTGGGCAATCATTTCAGCGACGAAGCCTTTACGGCTCTGGTCGACAATATCCTTGTGCCAGCAGGCCTGGATGAACGCTACGCGCTCGCCGTGATGGTGTTTGCTTTTGCTGTCGATTGCGGTGGGTTGCATGTTCTGATTCCTGTTTGTGTGAAAAACAGGGCTTATGAATCGAATGGGATTTTAGGGTACGCACGCTCGCACGAGTGCTGCGGACGGCCCTTTTGCGCCAATCCCGTTCTCTCTTCATCCGGACTATGACCGTCGGCCCCGGAATCACACCGGGTCTGCTGACCTTGTCGCCACTCACGGCAAAGGCCGTGTCTGACACCAAGCGCTCGCGGGCTATGCGTGTTGCACGCAATTACCGCCGGTGGGGAGTTGCACCCCGCCCTGAGAACGTTTTGCTGCCAGATTGTTTGGCAGCGCAGCGTTTTTATCACATATTTCCTACGCGCGCATCGGTGCTTTCGGATGATTGTTATCGAGTTTTCCGTTGCATAAGGGTTGATTATTCATCGTCTTGACCGCAGTAATCCCTACCTGAACGCGATTTCCCCTGTTTACGAGGCCCGAGTCATGAGTGTGATTGATCTTCGCAGCGACACCGTCACCCAACCCACCCCTGGCATGCTCGAGGCGATGGCCACGGCCGCCACCGGTGACGATGTGTATGGCGAAGATCCGACGGTCAACCGCCTGGAAGCCGAACTGGCAGACCGCCTGGGGTTTGCTGCCGCACTGTTTGTCCCCACGGGCACCATGAGCAACCTGCTGGGCCTGATGGGCCATTGCGAGCGCGGTGACGAATACATCGTCGGCCAGCAGGCGCACACCTATAAGTACGAAGGTGGCGGGGCGGCGGTACTCGGCTCGATCCAGCCGCAGCCGCTGGAAGTGCAGGCCGATGGCTCGCTGGACCTTTCCCAGATTGCCGCGGCGATCAAGCCGGACGATTTCCATTTCGCTCGCACCCGTTTGCTGGCGTTGGAAAACACCATGCAGGGCAAGGTCCTGCCCCTGGAATACCTGGCCCGGGCCCGCAGCTTTACCCGTGAACACGGGTTGCAATTGCACCTGGACGGCGCGCGGCTGTACAACGCAGCGGTGAAGCTGGGTGTCGATGCCAGGGAAATCACCCGGCACTTCGATTCAGTCTCGGTGTGCCTGTCCAAAGGCCTGGGCGCCCCGGTGGGTTCGGTGCTGTGTGGCTCGGTCGAATTGATCGGCAAGGCCCGACGCCTGCGCAAGATGGTCGGCGGCGGCATGCGCCAGGCCGGGATTCTGGCGGCGGCAGGCCTGTACGCGCTGGAGCATAACGTTCAGCGCCTGGCCGACGACCACGCCAACGCCCAATTGCTCGCCGAAGGCCTGCGCGCAGCAGGGTTCGAGGTCGAGCCGGTGCAGACCAATATGGTTTACGTTGCAATCGGCGACAAGGCCGAAGCACTCAAGGCGTTCGCCGCCGAGCGCGGGATCGTGCTCAGTGCTGCCGCGCGCTTGCGTTTGGTCACGCACATGGACGTCAGTCGCGCGCAAATCGAGCAGGTCGTCGCGACATTCGTCGACTTTTCCAGTAAGTGATAGCGTTAGCGCTCCAATTGACCGTTTCTATCGTATAAACACGCTGTACCCCGCGCGCAGGGCCGATATAATGCGGCCCTTTGCCGTCGCTTCGTCTGTTGACGTTTCGAACAGGCCTTTGGCCGCAGCCTCCGTGGAAGAACCTAATGAAAAGCGCAGAAATCCGTGAAGCCTTCCTTCGCTTCTTCGAAGAGCAAGGCCACACCCGTGTAGCCTCCAGCTCTTTGATTCCGGGCAACGACCCAACCCTGCTGTTCACCAACGCGGGGATGAACCAGTTCAAGGACTGCTTCCTGGGCCAGGAAAAGCGCGCGTACACCCGTGCCGTTTCCAGCCAGAAATGCGTGCGCGCCGGCGGCAAGCACAACGACCTGGAAAACGTCGGTTATACCGCCCGTCACCACACCTTCTTCGAAATGCTGGGTAACTTCAGCTTCGGTGACTACTTCAAGCGTGACGCCATCACCTACGCCTGGAACTTCCTGACCTCCGACAAGTGGTTGAACCTGCCGAAGGAAAAACTCTGGGTCACCGTCTACGCCAGCGATGACGAGGCGTACGACATCTGGACCAAGGAAATCGGGGTGCCGGCCGAGCGCATGGTGCGTATTGGCGACAACAAGGGCGCGCCTTACGCGTCCGACAACTTCTGGACCATGGGCGATACCGGCCCGTGCGGTCCTTGCACCGAGATTTTCTACGATCACGGCGCCGACATCTGGGGCGGTCCACCGGGCTCGCCGGAAGAAGACGGCGACCGCTACATCGAAATCTGGAACAACGTGTTCATGCAGTTCAACCGCACCGCCGATGGCGTGTTGCACCCGCTGCCAGCGCCGTCGGTGGACACCGGCATGGGCCTGGAGCGGATCAGTGCCGTGCTGCAGCACGTTCACTCGAACTATGAAATCGACCTGTTCCAGAGCCTGCTGAGCGCATCGGCCAAGGCCATCGGTTGCACCAACGACAACCAGGCTTCCCTGAAAGTCGTGGCTGACCACATTCGTTCCTGCGGTTTCCTGATTGCCGATGGCGTGCTGCCATCCAACGAAGGACGTGGCTATGTGCTGCGCCGCATCATTCGTCGCGCTTGCCGTCACGGCAACAAGCTGGGCGCCAAGGGCAGCTTCTTCTATCAGATCGTCGCGGCCCTGGTCGCCGAGATGGGCGAAGCCTTCCCTGAGCTGAAATCCCAGCAGGCGCACATCGAGCGCGTGCTCAAAGCCGAAGAAGAGCAATTCGCCAAGACCCTGGAGCAGGGCCTGAAAATCCTCGAGCAGGATCTGGCCGAGCTCAAGGGCGACGTGGTTCCGGGCGATGTCGTGTTCAAGCTCTACGACACCTACGGTTTCCCGATGGACCTGACGGGCGACATCGCTCGCGAGCGCAGCCTGACCATCGACGAAGCCGGTTTCGAGCGCGAGATGGAAGCCCAGCGCGTGCGTGCACGTTCGGCCAGTTCCTTCGGCATGGACTACAACAGCCTGGTCAAGGTTGATGTCGATACCGAATTCACCGGTTACAGCGCTCACAGCGGTTCGGCCAAGATCGTTGCCATCTATAAAGACGGGCAGTCGGTCGACGTACTGAGCGAAGGCCAGGAGGGTGTGATCGTTCTCGATCAGACGCCGTTCTATGCCGAATCCGGTGGTCAGATTGGTGATTGCGGCTTCCTCCAGGCTGGCGCTGCGCGTTTCGACGTGCGCGACACCACCAAGACCGGCGGTGCGTTCCTGCACCACGGTGTGCTGGACTCGGGCAGCCTGATCGTTGGCTCGCCAGTTCAAGCGCAGGTGGATGCCGACGTGCGCCACGCCACCTCGCTGAACCACTCCGCGACTCACTTGCTGCACGCCGCATTGCGTCAGGTGCTGGGCGATCACGTTCAGCAGAAAGGCTCGCTGGTCGACAGTCAGCGCCTGCGCTTCGACTTCAGCCACTTCGAAGCCATCAAGCCTGAACAGCTCAAAGCGCTGGAAGACATCGTCAACGCCGAAATTCGCAAGAACTCCGAAGTTGAAACCGAAGAAACCGACATCGAAACCGCCAAGCAGAAAGGCGCCATGGCGCTGTTCGGCGAAAAATACGGCGACAACGTGCGCGTGCTGAGCATGGGCGACTTCTCCGTCGAACTGTGCGGCGGTATCCATGCCAATCGCACCGGCGACATCGGCCTGCTGAAAATCATCAGCGAAGGCGGTGTGGCTTCGGGTGTGCGTCGTATTGAAGCGGTTACCGGTGCTGCGGCACTGGCCTACTTGAACGCGGCGGAAGAACAACTCAAGGAAGCGGCCAGCCTGGTCAAGGGCAGCCGCGACAACCTGATCGACAAGCTGTCGGCTGTGCTGGAGCGCAACCGTCTGCTGGAGAAGCAACTCGAGCAGTTGCAAGCCAAGGCCGCCAGTGCGGCGGGTGACGATCTGTCGGCGCAAGCCCAGGACGTCAAGGGCGTGAAAGTGCTGGCCGTGCGTCTGGACGGTCAGGATGGCAAGGCGCTGCTGGCGCTGGTCGATCAACTGAAAAACAAACTCGGCCGCGCAGTGATCCTGCTCGGCAGTGTCCATGAGGAAAAGGTCGTTCTGGTTGCAGGCGTAACCAAAGACCTGACTGGCCAACTCAAAGCCGGTGATTTGATGAAGCAAGCCGCTGCGGCAGTGGGCGGGAAGGGCGGTGGTCGTCCAGACATGGCGCAAGGCGGCGGTACCGACGCTGGCGCCCTGGACGCGGCACTGGCGCTGACCGTTCCGTTTGTAGAGCAGGGTTTATAAGGCAGTGCCTGCGGCCCGCAGTCTAGTGGCGGGTCGCAACGCTGTTTGAGTGATTATTTGGGCGCCCTTCATGGGCAGAGGCGGCTTTGAAATGGCTTTGATCGTACAGAAATTTGGAGGCACCTCGGTCGGCACCGTCGAGAGAATCGAGCAGGTTGCCGACAAGGTTAAGAAATTCCGCGATGCCGGCGATGACCTGGTGGTTGTGCTGTCTGCAATGAGCGGCGAAACCAACCGTCTGATCGATCTGGCCAAGCAAATCAGTGGCGGCGATCAACCGGTTCCTCGCGAGCTGGACGTGATCGTTTCCACCGGTGAGCAGGTGACGATTGCCCTGTTGGCCATGGCGCTGATGAAGCGCGGTGTGCCTGCAGTGTCCTACACCGGCAACCAGGTACGGATCCTGACGGATAGCGCGCACAATAAAGCGCGTATCCTGCAGATCGACGACCAGAAGATTCGCGGCGACCTGAAGGCCGGTCGCGTGGTGGTTGTCGCCGGTTTCCAGGGCGTCGACGAGCACGGCAATATCACCACCCTCGGTCGTGGCGGTTCCGACACCACCGGCGTGGCCCTGGCGGCAGCCTTGAAGGCTGACGAGTGCCAGATCTACACCGACGTCGATGGCGTCTACACCACTGACCCGCGCGTCGTGTCCGTGGCCCAGCGCCTGGACAAGATCACCTTCGAAGAGATGCTGGAAATGGCCAGCCTCGGTTCCAAGGTGCTGCAGATTCGCGCGGTGGAGTTCGCCGGCAAGTACAACGTCCCGCTGCGCGTACTGCACAGCTTCAAGGAGGGTCCGGGCACCCTCATTACTATTGATGAAGAGGAAACCATGGAACAGCCGATCATTTCCGGTATCGCTTTCAACCGCGATGAAGCCAAGCTGACCATCCGTGGCGTGCCAGACATCCCGGGCGTTGCCTTCAAGATTCTCGGCCCGATCAGCGCCGCGAACATCGAAGTCGACATGATCGTGCAGAACGTTGCGCACGATAACACCACCGACTTCACCTTCACCGTGCACCGCAATGACTACCAGGCGGCGCAGACCGTGCTGGAAAAGACCGCCAGTGAGCTGGGTGCCCGTGAAGTCATCGGCGACACCAAGATCGCCAAGGTGTCGATCGTCGGCGTTGGCATGCGCTCCCACGCGGGCGTCGCCAGCCGCATGTTCGAAGCACTGGCCAAGGAAACCATCAACATCCAGATGATCTCCACGTCGGAAATCAAGGTCTCCGTCGTGATCGAAGAGAAGTACCTGGAACTGGCTGTGCGCGCCTTGCACACGGCTTTCGAACTGGACGCACCGGTCCGCCAGGGCGAGTGATGCGTTTGCCAAAGGGCGCGGTCTGACCGCGCCCTTTGTTTTTTTGCAAGGCGCGACCCCAAGGCTGTTCTTTTGCTCGCGCTGGTCAATACTCAGGCATGTAGGCCAACGACCATTCTGGTTGTAGGTCGAGTGCCTTTTTTTTGCAGACTGTTGTCCCTGAAAATGTAATGCGTGAGGAGAAAGGTATGCTGATTCTGACTCGTCGGTGCGCAGAAAGCCTGATTATTGGTGATGGCGAAATCACCGTGACCGTGCTCGGCGTCAAAGGAAATCAAGTGCGTATCGGTGTCAACGCCCCGAAAGAGGTTGCGGTCCACCGTGAGGAAATTTACCTGCGTATAAAGAAAGAGAAGGACGAAGAACCAAGCCATTAATTTTTATCGTTTTTTATGTTTGCAAACGGGGAAAAGGTTGGTTAAGATACGCCCCGTGTTGCGGAGAGCTGGCCGAGTGGCCGAAGGCGCTCCCCTGCTAAGGGAGTACACCTCAAAAGGGTGTCGGGGGTTCGAATCCCCCGTTCTCCGCCATTATTTGCGTAGTACGTTGTAATCTGGCTTCTTCGGTAAGTTGTTGAAATTACTAGAAAAAGTGCTTGACATAGAGATTAGACGGCCTATAATGCGCGGCAACAAATGCACTCGTAGCTCAGCTGGATAGAGTACTCGGCTACGAACCGAGCGGTCACAGGTTCGAATCCTGTCGAGTGCACCATTTAAGAGTTGTTTGCAGTGATGTGAATGACTTGGCTCCAACCAGTTGTGATCTGGTATAAAAACACAAAATGCACTCGTAGCTCAGCTGGATAGAGTACTCGGCTACGAACCGAGCGGTCACAGGTTCGAATCCTGTCGAGTGCACCATACAACAAAAAGCCCGCTTTTTAAGCGGGCTTTTTGCCGTCTGGGATTTGGCTTTTCCCTTCCTGCATCCTCTCTCGTCGAACTCGATGCTCTTCCTCCATGACGGCTACCGATCAAGGTAGGCGCCCGCATTTTCCATCGCCATTGTGTTTTCTTTTCCAGATGGGTCGTCGCACTTTGTAGTGTCAGGCGCGCGCTCAAGATTGTTTCGCAAGCGCTTGTTTCAGCCATGATTTTTTAACGTTTTAAGCCGTCAGTCGGTGTATCATTGCGCCCGTCAGCCCCGCCGGGGCTTTTGGATTACTTCCATGGACTTACCCAGTAGTTACTCAATACCCCGTTTTTCCAATCATGAATTGACTGATTGATCCTTCCGGCGCGCCCCGCTGCTGGGAGTGGAGTTCGCCTATGTCTGAAGTTGAAGTAAAGAAAACGCAGGAAAGCTTGCAGGACCGCCTGGCTCAAGTCGTTGAGCTGTTGCAGCGTCAGCGAGTGGTTGAAGACCTGACTCATCGCCAGGAAGGTCCGAATCAGGATCGCGTCGAAAACCTGGTTCACCGGCAAAATCTGGTCGAGCTGCAACGCAAGCTCGATGACCTGCACTCCGCCGACGTCGCCTATATTCTCGAAGCCTTGCCGCTGGATGACCGCCTGACGCTTTGGCAATTGGTCAAGGCTGATCGCGACGGCGACATCCTGCTCGAAGTATCCGATTCGGTTCGTGAAACCCTGATCGCCGACATGGACGATCACGAGCTCCTGGCCGCGGCCAAGGACATGGATGCCGACGAACTGGCTGACCTGGCTTCCGAGCTGCCGCGGGATGTCGTCCACGAGCTGATGGAAACCCTCGATGCTCAGCAGCGCGAGCGAGTGCGCTCGGCGTTGTCCTATGACGAGGACCAGGTCGGCGCACTGATGGACTTCGAGATGGTTACCATCCGTGAGGATGTCAGCCTCGAAGTGGTTCTGCGCTATCTGCGACGCCTCAAGGAGCTGCCAGGCCATACCGACAAACTGTTCGTGGTTGACTACGACGGTGTGCTCAAGGGGGTGCTGCCGATCAAGCGCCTGCTGGTCAATGATCCGGACAAGCAGGTTTCCGAAGTCATGGCCAGCGATCCGGTGAGTTTCCATCCGGATGAAGAGGCCTACGATGCTGCCCAGGCGTTTGAGCGTTACGACTTGATCTCGGCGCCCGTCGTCGACAAGAACGGCAAGCTGATCGGCCGTTTGACCATCGATGAAATGGTCGACCTGATTCGTGAAGAGAGCGAAAGCGAAGTTCTCAACATGGCGGGTCTGCGGGAAGAAGAGGATATTTTTGCGTCGGTCTGGAAGTCCCTGCGTAACCGCTGGGCCTGGCTGGCGGTGAACCTGATCACTGCATTCGTTGCTTCCCGGGTGATTGGCCTGTTCGAAGGCTCCATCGAGAAGCTGGTGGCACTGGCGGCATTGATGCCGATCGTTGCGGGTATCGGCGGTAACTCCGGCAACCAGACCATCACCATGATCGTCCGGGCCATGGCGCTGGATCAGGTGAGCACGGGCAATACTTCGCGGCTGATGCGCAAGGAGCTGGCAGTAGCCCTGATCAATGGCGTGATTTGGGGCGGAGTGATTGGCGTTGTCGCCTACCTGTTGTATGGGAGCTGGTCGCTCGGTGTCGTGATGACTGCTGCCATGACCCTCAATCTGTTGCTTGCTGCATTGATGGGAGTCTTGATCCCGATGACGCTGGCAAGACTCGGACGGGATCCGGCCATGGGCGCCAGCGTGATGATTACCGCCATGACCGACAGTGGTGGCTTCTTTATCTTCCTGGGGCTGGCAACGATTTTCCTGCTCTGAGATGTTTGATTTAAAGCCCGCCCGCCATATGGCGGGCTTTTTTATGGCCAAATTCAAGGCAAAAAAAAGCCAGCGATCACGCTGGCTTGAGCTTGCGGGGACGAATCAGGAAGCGTCTGCAGCCATCTCGGCGTCATGGGCGATCAATGAGACAAGCGCGTTTTGCTGACGGTGAGAGAGTTGGCGGAAGCGTTGCAGCAGTTCGCGCTCGTGCAATGACAGCTCCGGGCTGTCCAGGCGCATGCTCAGCTCTTCGCCCAGTGCGCCTTCCTGAATGAGACTCTGCTCCAGGCGCGCAATGATTTCGGAGTTCATGCTGCGGTGATGATTGCGAGCCACCTCGGCAATGCGTTCACGCATTCCGTCTGGCAGACGTACGACGAACTTGTCAGCCGTACGGCTGGAATAAATTGCCTGTTTCAATGGGCGCATATATTTAACCGGTTAGTTCAGGGGAGCGGTTCTCGGGATTGGCCGCAGGATGTCTGATAGGACAAGCGCTCTGGCCAAATGTTCAACCTGAATTGATTGAAGCTGGCATCATGCCTCAAGTTCGCCAGATCATTGGCGCCAATTCTGTGACAAATATTGAGCTGGATAAAGGCGTTCTGCCAGCACCAGTTATCAGAAATGCGGACTGGTTTTGAAAATTGCCGGGTCCGTCTCTCTGGCCGCGTCCTTTGCCCTCCAGTTCTCTGGAAAAAACCGAGGGGCATCCCATGCGTATTCGATCACTGTTCCTTATGTGTACAGGATAGTGGCAATTGGCCGATTTACTAGTGGCAAGCGTGTAACGAGAGTCGTTTAGGATGGGTGGCAGGCAGTTTTTTGTGGCTGTCCCTTCCTGGGAGGGGGAGGGCCTGGCTTGTGCGCTAAAAGTCCGAGCCCGCGCGTGACATCTGCCTACACTTAAAAAGCCCACGGATGACATGACAAAGGCAGGCTCGCCCGTTAACATGCACGCCGTCTATCGCTGCGCGAATTTCGCCGGCATCTTGTGTCTCAGTAGCTCAATTGGATAGAGCATCCCCCTCCTAAGGGGAAGGTTGGCAGTTCGAACCTGCCCTGGGACACCACAAACATCCAGCCTTCAGCAGTTCATGATTCGCCCACCCAATCGTTATGGGTGCAAAGGGATTGCTTCAGGCATAAAAAGCCCTGCTCAGATCAGTATCTGGCGGGGCTTTTTCATATGGGTGATTGCCTGGAGTTCTCTCCTATATAGAAGAGGGCGGCTAATTCCCACTCAAATGCCTTTTTGATAGAAATAGTAAATCAGTGGTTGACGTCAGATTTCAGAAGCCTATAATTCGCCCCACTTCCGGCGCAGTCGAAACGGAAAACTCCTTGGTAAACAATGAGTTACGCAGTTTTGACAGCG
>NZ_JANHLK010000044.1 GCF_028682635.1 Pseudomonas putida
GGTTCCGTTCAGGACATGGGTCCCGTTGCAACTCGTTGATCAGCAGCGTCGCCGCCGGGGACAGATCGGCGCCGGCCCGGCTGATCACCCCGTAAGGCTCGATCAGCGCACGCAAGGACACCGGCAGCTTCACCAGCAAATCGAATTTTTCGCAGAACTCCGCCACTTCCCCCGGGATCACCGCCAGCAATGTCGGGTCCTGTTGCACCAGCAGAATGGTGCCGAAGGTCGACGAGGTTTCCAGCGGATAACGCGGGATCTGCAGCCCTGCCTCGTTCAGTTCCCGCTCCAGGGCCTGGCGCATCGGCATGTCCTTGGGGTAGACCACCCAGCGATAATCGCTCAATTGCGCCAGCTGCAACGACTCGGCGCTGGCCAGCGGATGATCCTTGCTGGCAACCACGGCCAAGGGCTCTTCGCTCAGTTCGATGCAGTCATAGGCGTCCGAACGCTGGCCGACGCTGGTTCGACAGATGGCCAGGTCCAGGCGCCCCTGATCCAGCAGCCCAAGCAAGGTGGCGCTGGTGTTTTCCACCAGTTCCACCGACAACTCCGGTTGCTTGAGGCGCAACTCGGTCAATGCCCGGGTCAGCAACGGCACCGCGCCCATGATCACCCCCACCGACAAACGCCCGCCCTGGCCGCGCATGATGCTGACCATTTCCTCGCGCAGGTGCTCCACGTCGCTGTAGATCAGCCGCGCATAACGAATCATGCATCGCCCCATCTCATTGGCCACCAGGCCCTTGGGCTGGCGTTCGAACAGCGGCATGCCGAGCAGCGACTCAACCTCCTGCAGGGCCTTGGTGGCGCCGGACTGGGAAATCGAAATCTGCTCGGCGGCCTTGTGCAGGGAGCCGCGGTCATCCAGCGCGATCAACAGGCGCAGTTGTTTGAGGCGCAAGCGTGAAGCGATGCTGCCAAGGGAAGGAACCATGTCTGTGTGTGCTCGATTCAATAGCGAATCGTCAAGGGTACGCTGGCTTTTTGTGCGAAAACAGACAGGTAATGACAATGCAATTATTCCGGATTTTCACGAGTGGGTGAACTTGAAGTTTCCCCCGACTAATGACATAAAACCCTGAATTGCGGACAGCCGACCAGCTGCGATAACGCTTATACCGTTTGCGAATTATCATTATTCCAACGAGTCAATGCACAAGCCCATGAACGATATCGCCAGCACTTCCGTCACCTCCCAGTCTCCGTCTGACCAACCGCGCTTGATCGTATTCCTCGCCTACCCCGAAATGGGCCTGCTGGATTTGACCGGCGCGCAAACCGTGTTCTGGGCGGCCTCGCGCTACCTCAACAGCAGCAACCTGCCAGGTTACAAGCTGCAGACCGCCAGCCTGACCGGGGGCCTGATCCAGACTGCCGAGGGCCTGGCCGTCGATACTCTGCCATTGAGCGCCTTCGACGACCAATCGATCGACACGCTGATCGTTCCCGGTGCCCCGGCCATTATCCTGGCGATGAACAACTCCCTGAGCCTGGTCGACTGGCTCAAACAGGCATCGAGTAATGCGCGGCGCACCGCTTCGGTGTGCAGCGGCACCTTCCTGCTCGCCGAGGCCGGATTGCTCGAAGGTCGGCGCGCCGCCACCCATTGGGCAATGTGCGGCATGCTCAAGGAGCGCCATCCGTCCATCGAAGTCGACCACGATGCGATCTTTGTCCAGCAGGGTTCGGTCTGGACTTCCGCCGGGGTCAGCGCCGGCATCGACCTGGCACTGGCGTTGGTCGAGGAAGATTGCGGACGGGAACTGGCGCTGCTCACGGCTCGGGAAATGGTGGTGTTCCTCAAGCGCCCCGGTGGCCAGGCGCAGTACAGCCAGTTGCTGCAAGCGCAAACCAGCGAAGGCGCGGCCTTCGATGACCTGCACCTGTGGATCACGCAGAACCTGTCCGGTGCCAACCTCACCGTCGAGACACTCGCCCAACAGGTGCAGATGAGCCCGCGCAACTTTGCCCGGGTCTACAAACTCAAGACCGGCCGCACCCCGGCCAAGGCCGTTGAAGTGCTGCGCGTGGAAGCCGCCCGGCGTCTGCTGGAAGATTCCGGGCGCAACATCGATCAAATTTCCCGGTTGTGTGGCTTCGGTGACGAGGAGCGCATGCGCCTGACCTTCCAGCGCAACCTGGGGGTTTCGCCGAGGGATTATCGCAACCGGTTTTCCCGCTGAATCGCCGGTTCAAGCATCGACAAGGGAACTCCTGTCGACAGTTGTGCATCCTAAGGGTGAGGTACTTCCTTTTTGCATCACGCCTTCAGAGGACTACGTCATGCGCCGTCTGATTATCATTTCTTCCCTTTTGCTGTGCTTACCCGTGGGCTCCGCGATGGCCGATGTCGACGCGAAAGATGTCGCCACCTCAGCGGGGGTTTCCGCCTCGCTGTATTCGACGTTCAAGGATGACAAACTGATGATTCCCGCCCGGGATGACGCCTCCAGCTTCGTGGCCAGTGGTGGCGCGATTCGCGGTGTTTACCTGGAGCAGGTCATGCAGCGGGTGCGCCAGGAACATCCCGACCTCAACAGCGCCAGCGACGAAGAACTGGCTCGCGCCATTCTTGTCCAGGAAGGCCAATAACCGAGATTTAAAGATCGCAGCCTCGCTTCGCCTGTAGGAGATGTCTCGCGAAGCGAGGCTGCGATCTTTCAATCAACGATAACGCGGTGCCGACGTAGAGTTGCCAAACAACCCGGACAGCACCTGGCGCTGGGCTTCATAACGATCCCACTGCTCACCATCATGCAAGCCTGGAATAGTCACCACTTCCCCCCTCTCCAGCCCCACCAGCGCCGCATCGACCATGTCTTCAGCGGACATCACGATCTCCTGTGGCAGGTTCTCTACCGGGTTTCCGGCCTCGCTCCAGAAGTCGGTGGCGGTCGCGCCCGGTAGCACGGCCTGGATGCGAATGCCCTTATCGGCCAGTTCCCGGTGCATCGATTGGCTCAGGCCGAGGACAAACGCCTTGGTCCCGCCGTACACGCCGTTGAGGATTTCCGGGGCGATGGCGACGATCGAGGAAATGTTGATCACGGTTCCGGCACCGCGTGCGACGAAGCCTGGCACCACCGCATAAGCCAGGCGTGTCAGCGCGGTGATGTTGAGGTTGATCATGTCTTCCATGTCATCCACCGGGCTGCCGAGCAACGGCATGACCGCGCCGACCCCGGCGTTGTTGACCAACAGGGTGATGCTCGCGTCGCTGCGCAGGATCTGTTCGACCCGCGACAAGTCAGCCTTGTCTTTCAGATCCGCGGCGACCACCTCCACGGTGCGGCCCGTCTGGTCGCTCAGGCGAGTGGCCAAGGCGTTGAGTTTTGCCTGGCTGCGAGCGACCAGGATCAGGTCGTAACCCTGCCGGGCGAGACGGCCGGCATACACCGCGCCAATGCCGGAAGAAGCGCCAGTGATCAGCGCGGTACCTTTGGAAGAGAGAGCCATGTGCAATTTCCTTCACAATGAGGCGAGACAATCGCCCGGTGAGCGCAGTTATAAATGGTCTCGCGCTCGTCTCAAATGACGTTTAACCTACGTTTTTCTGCCATCAGCGTTTTGAGGACCTGGCGATGATCAGCGTGGCGTTCGTGGTTTTCGAGGGTTTCCAGTCCATGGCGCTGGCCGCCATGCCGGTGTTCGAGTACGCCAACTTCAGCGCCGGCGAAGCCCTGTATGACGTGCGTGTACTGTCCGAAGACGGGCGCACCTTGCGCGCTTCCGGTGGCCTGAACGTCGGCACCGAAGCGTTCGGTGAACGGCTGTTCGACACGGTGATCGTGGTGGGCGGCGACACCATCCTCGAACAGGCGCCCGAGGGCGTGCTCGACTACGTGCGGGCCAGCGCCAGGACCGCGCGCCGCACCGCGTCGATTTGCTCCGGCGCCTTTGTCATGGCCCAGGCCGGACTGCTCGAGGGCCGCCGGGCCACCACGCACTGGGCCTATGCGCGACAACTGCAGGAACGCTTTCCATCGATCAAGGTTGAACCCGACCGCATCTACGTGATCGACGGCTCGATCTGGACCTCCGCCGGCATGACCGCCGGTATCGACCTGGCGCTGGCCATGGTGGAAAAGGATCACGGCGGCGAACTCGCGCGTGCCGTGGCGCAGAAACTGGTGATGTACCACCGCCGTGCCGGCGGCCAGTCGCAACACTCGGCGCTGCTGGAACTGGCACCGAAATCCGACCGTATCCAGACTGTCCTCACCTACGCCAGGGAACACCTGGCCCAGACGTTATCGGTGGAACAACTGGCGCAAGAGGCGCGGCTGAGCCCGCGCCAGTTCAGCCGTGCGTTCCGCGCCGAAACCGGTCAGTCGCCGGCCAAAGCCATCGAGAACCTGCGCCTGGAAGCGGCACGGCAGCTGCTCGAACGCGGGCGCCTGACGCTGGACCAGATCGCCCTGGAAACCGGTTTTATTGACCCTCGGCGCATGCGCGAAGCCTTCCTTCGAGCGTTCGGGCAGCCACCCCAGGTGATCAGGCGCAATGCACGGTCAGAGGTACAATGACGGGGTGTGTTCACCTGTGGAGACATCATGAAAATCTCGGCCAAACTGGCGTTTTTCGCCTTCGTCTCCACCCTCGCCTACCTTTGGCTGGCGATTTGGGGGCTGGGCGGCTTTGCCGCATTTTTCTCCCATGCCGCCTTGGTGGTGGTGGCGCTGGCAACGCTCGCCATGGTCATCGCTTCGCTGTTTACCGAGGTCAACCTGAGTTCCGGCGAACGCGAAGACCGGGCCAATCGCTGGGTGCTGCCGGCGTTCGGGGTGATCGGACTGTTGAGTGGTTTCTTGCCCGCGTACACCGACCGGATCGACTTCTGGACCTTTGGTGGTGAGGGCGTGCGTTGGCTGGGCGCGTTGCTGTTCATCATCGGCGGCGCCCTGCGGCTGTGGCCGGTGTTCGTGCTGGGCAAACGCTTCAGTGGACTGGTGGCGATCCAGCCGGGCCATCGCCTGGTGACCGATGGGATCTATCGCAGCCTGCGTAACCCCAGTTATCTGGGGATGCTGGTGATTGCCGTAGGTTGGGCGCTGGCGTTTCGCTCGGGGGTGGGGTTGTTGCTGGCGGCGTTGACGGTGATTCCGTTGATTGCGCGGATACATTCGGAAGAGGCGCTGCTACGGACACAGTTTGGCGATGAATACGAAGCTTATTGCGCCCGCAGCTGGCGATTGATCCCCAAAATTTATTGAGCCATACACAACCCCACTGTGGGAGCGGGCTTGCTCCCGAAGGCGGCGTGTCATACAACAGAAATGTCGACTGATACACCGCTTTCGCGAGCAAGCCCGCTCCCACATTCAGATTTTCTGCAGCCTGATGAAACTGTCCACATCCAAGCGGGCAACAACCGTGTCATAACTCCCCAACGTCGCATGCGCCGTCACAATCGGCTGCTCATGCGCCGCCGTGACGATCAACAAATCCGCCCCCGCCGCCTCGGCCGCCAGGATGCCTACCGTCGCATCCTCGAACACCAGGCAATCCCTGATCTCGACACCCAGCCGCTGCGCAGCCAATCGATAACCCGCCGGGTCGGGTTTGCCGGCGCTGACATCTTCGGCAGTGACCATCACATCCGGTTCGGGAATCCCCGCGGCGGCCATCCGCCGCAACGCCAGCGCCCTCGGTGCCGAGGTGACGATGGCCCATTGATGAGCCGGCAACGACTGGAGAAAACCCGCCGCGCCAGCCACCTCTTCAACGCCGTCGACATCCTCGATTTCAGCACGGGTGATCCACGCGGCTTCTGCCTCGGCATCGACGCCAGGCAAGGCCAGGCGATTAATGGTATCGATGGCGCGGGCACCGTGGATGGTGGGCAGGAAGGTCTCTACATCGACGCCGTGGCGAACGGCCCACCTGGCCCAGACTCGCTCGGCTGCGGCTATCGAGGTGAGGATGGTGCCATCCATGTCGAACAGGAAGGCACGGTACGGGACATTGAAAATGGTATCGGGAACAGGCAAAGGGTCCTTCCTCTCAAGGATCAGCGGATACTGCAATGTACAGGATCACAAGGTACGGCGGGATTTCAGAGCGCCATCCACACAATCGAGCAGTTGCCCGAGCGCCCAGGGTTTCTTGATGAACGACACTTCATGCCTGACCCCTGAACTTTCCGGGGTTTCAAATCCGGACATGATCATGATCGGTTTGTCCGGCCAGCGATCACCGAACAGGTTGGCCAGATCGGCACCGTTGAGCGTGCCCGGCATGGTGATGTCGGTCAGCAACAAACCCACTTCCGAAGCGTGCCCCTGCAGGTACACCGACGCCGCATCCGCACTGGATTGCGGCTGCACCACATAACCTTCGTCCTGAAGAATTTCACAGAGAAATTCCAGGATCAGCGGGTCGTCTTCAACCACCAGAATCAACCCGCCAGGAAGGTGTTCGCCCGCCGTCGATACTCGACCCATGACTGCTGCTCCCTGATCGTACTAAAGTTTTCGCGGGCTCTAAATCCGCTACCTACAGGTATGAGCAACGGTATCCGCGGAAATTCATTTTTGATACAGGCGGTCGACGAAATCGGTGGTTGCGAGGCTTTGTGCTATCAATCGTCATGGGGGGGCAAGCCGCGTGCCCCCCCAGGACAGGATTGGAGTTACTGGGACATGGCGTCCTTTTTCATCGCGTCCTTGGACATGGCATCTTTCTTCATGGCGTCCTTGCTCATGGCATCCTTGGACATCGCGTCTTTTTTCATGGCGTCCTTGCTCATGGCATCCTTGGACGTCGTGTCCTTCTTCATCGCATCTTTCGACATGGCGTCCTTGGACATCGAATCATTGCTCATGGTGTCAGCAGCAAAAACACTGGCAGCACCGACGGCCAGGCACATGGACAGAACAACGGTGGTCAACTTCTTCATGATGAAACTCCTTGATGCAGGGTGTGTGGACGAGGGGGAATGGCGGATTCTCGTCAGCTGCCACCAAACCAGTTGTAGCCCTGGTCTTCCCAGTAGCCGCCGCTGTAGGTGTTGCTGACGAAGATCGCCTGGATGTGTTTGGGGTTCTTGTAGCCGAGCTTGGTGGGCATGCGCAGCTTCATCGGGAAGCCGTATTCGCGCGGCAGCACGGCGCCGTCGTAGGTCAGGGTCAACAGGGTTTGCGCATGCAGTGCCGTGGCCATGTCGATGCTGGTGTAGTAGTCGTCGGCGCACTTGAAGCCGATGTACTTGGCATCAGTGTCGGCGCCGATCCGTTTGAGGAAATCGCTGAAGCGCACGCCACCCCAACGGCCGATCGCGCTCCAGCCTTCGACGCAGATGTGCCGGGTGATCTGCTCGGTCTGTGCCATGGCGCGCAGTTCTTCAAGGCGCCAACTGCGCTTGTCCGCGACCAGGCCGGTGACTTCCAGTCGATAACTCTCCTCGTCCACCGTCGGCGCCTCGTCAATGCCATAGAAGGCATTGAAAGGAAATGGCCGGGTGATCATCGACGCCGGATAGGTCGGGGCCATGGCATTGGGGTTGAACAGCCAGCCTTGCACCCGGTCGTTGAAGCGCGACATGGACGACAACGCGGTCTCGACGCTGTCGTTGTCGGTGAGGTTGCAACCGGACAACATGGCCACACCGCCGAGGGTCAGGCCACGCAGCAGGAACGAGCGGCGTGAGCGGTCTTCGATCTGCGGGGCGAGGATTTTCCGGGCGTCGATGAGAATGGATGACTCGTCCAGCCCGGCGTCTTGACTGCGCTTTTTCATACGTGCTCCTTGCGACCGACAAGCATGGCCAGCAGTGTTTTTGGCACCAGCGCGACCATCAGCAGATGCACCGCAACGAAGGCCACCAACAGCGCCATGGCGAAAAAATGCACCCGCCGCGCGCCTTCGTAGCCCCACAGCAATTCACGCAACAGCGGGAACTGCACCGACTTCCACAGCACCAGCCCGGAGAGCACCAGCAGCGTGATGTCGACCATCACGAACAGGTACGCCACACGCTGCACCTGGTTGTAGTGACTCAGGTCCGCATGCCCCAGCTTGCCGCGCAGCGCGGCCCACAGGTCATGCAGTACGCCTTTGGGCGAGACCGGAAAAAAGCGTCGTTGCAGGCGCCCGCTGAACAGGTTGCAGGCCAGATAGACAAGGCCGTTGATGCCCAGGAACCACATCGCCGCGAAGTGCCATTGCAGGGCGCCGCCGAGCCAGCCGCCGAGGGTGATCGACGTGGGAAAGCTGAAGTCGTAGAGCGGCGAGGCGTTGTAGATGCGCCAGCCGCTGGTGACCATCACCAGCACCGCCAGGGCGTTCAGCCAGTGGGTGAGCCGCAGCCAGCGTGGATGGCTGGCCTTGGGTGAAGCAGTTGGCTGCGACATGGCCGGCTCCCGGTTGTTGTTCGTTGGAGCCGATTATGGAAGCCGCAAGTTCGCCAAATCCTCACGTAAAGTTAAATTAATCGTGATAACTGACTGCCCAGTGTTTTGGGTGTAACTATGGTTAAATGCCGCCCCCCAAAGATTGCCGACCCCAGACCGATGAACCCTGAAGCCCTCGCCACCCTCAACGAACACCTGCTGACAGCCCTGGCGGCCGCCCCCGCCGAAACTCGTCGTCTGTTCCACGGGCGTGGCCGCTGCTGGCCGGGGCTGGAGCAAGTGACCGTCGACTGGTTGCAGGGCGTGGTGCTGGTGGCGCTGTTCAAGGAGCCGGAAACGGCGCAGCTGGAGGCGTTGAAAGCGCTGTTGCTGGAGCTCACGCAGTCAGCGGCATGGACGCAATCCGGCGCCCACACCCTGCTGCTGCAACATCGCTACCTGCTGCAAAGCACCACCGAATGGCTACTCGGGGACGTCATCGAGGAAATGACCATCACCGAGGGCGGGCTGAAATATCGAGTGGACCTGGGGCGCAAACAGAACACCGGGCTATTCCTCGACATGCGCTACGGCCGCGACTGGGTGCGGGCCAACGCCCAAGGCAAACGGGTGCTGAACCTGTTCGCCTACACCTGCGGTTTTTCGGTGGCGGCCATCGAGGGCGGCGCGACCCATGTGGTCAACCTGGACATGTCGAGCCCGGCCCTGAGCCGAGGCCGCGACAATCACCGGCTCAACGGGCATGACCTGGGCAAGGTGACCTTTCTCGGCCACGACCTGTTCAAGTCCTGGGGCAAGGTCATCGGCAAGGGCCCATACGACCTGGTGATCATCGACCCGCCGTCGTTCCAGAAAGGCAGCTTCCTGCTGACCAAGGACTACCAGCGGGTACTGCGTCGCCTGCCGGAGCTGCTCAGCCCCGAGGGCTCGGTGCTGGCCTGTATGAACGACCCCGCCTTTGGTGCGGATTTCCTCATCGACGGTGTGACCCGTGAAGCGCCGAGCCTGCGGTTCGAGCAACGCCTGGACAACCCGCCAGAGTTTCCCGACGCCGATGTCGAGTGCGGGTTGAAGGCGTTGGTGTTTACCCTGGCGGATTAAGCACCAACGCAAACAACTCACCGTGCCCGTTCACATTGAGCTTGTGATAGAGATTGCGCCGGTGCACCTTCACCGTTTCCGGGGAAATGCCCATTTGCTGGGCGATGGCCTTGCTGGAGAAGCCCTGGAGAATCAGGCGCGCGGTTTCGATTTCGCGCACCGTCAGGCGCGCATCGAAGCGGTCGAGCAAGCTCGCCAGGTCCCCGGCTACCGCTTCGGCAGCGGGGCCTTCTGGTGGTAACAATTGCAGGTGCCGGCGCATCGCCGCCAGCACCCAGTCGCGCATGCAGAGCAAGCGGCCTTGTTCTTCCAGAGTAAAGCGGGTCGAGCGGCCCAGGGACAGACCGAGGACGGCGCCGTCGAGGTTGAGCATGAACTGCAATTCGTCGCCACCCACCACCGTGCGGAAGTAGCTCAGGTAGTACTCGCTCTGCTGGAACTGGTCGGGCGCCACGGAATCGAGGCTGTGCATGCCATCGGCGATGCCGGCGCAGACGGCCAGGTAAAACGGGTCGAGCAGGTACATGCCGGCGCTGTAGTCAGCCAGTTCCTCATGCTCGTGGGCACTGTCGCGGGAGTCGAAATCGATCAGCAACCTGGGTACTCGACCGGCCTGCATGACTGCCACCAGCGCGTTATCCAGCGGCACCAGCAGGCGCAGGGTGTCGACCAGCGCGCGCCAGAATCCGTCCTGGCCCACGGCGGCAAACATTCGCGCCAGTCCCTGGTGCAGCGGCAACTCTTTCAACAATGCGTCCACGCACTACCCCTTTCGAGTAACCCATGATGGGAATGGGTAACGACCACCCCGGTCGATACGCTGCAAACTCCTGATTATCACCGGCCTGCAGCAGGCCAGGAGTGCCGCATCATGAGTGGTCACCGCTCGTATTTCAATCTGGGGCTTGGCGCCTGCCTGGCGCTCTCGCTGACCGCGGTGGCGGCCGAAAGCCCGACCGTGCACGTGTACAACTGGTATGACTACATCGGCCCGACCACCCTGCATGACTTCAAGCGCGACACCGGTATCCAGCCGGTCTACGACACCTTCGACAGCGCCGAAGTTCTCGAAGGCAAACTGCTGACCAGCCGCAGCGGCTACGACGTGGTGGTAGCCAGCAACTTCAGTTTGCCGACCCTGATCAAGGCGGGCGCCCTCGCCCCTTTGCCCCACGCGCAGATGCCGGATTTCCAGAACATGGACAGCGATCTGCTGGCGAAACTGGCCAACAACGATCCGGGCAACCAGTACGCCGTGCCGTACCTGTGGGGCACCAACGGCATCGGCTATAACGTCGACAAAGTGCGCGCTGCGCTGGGCGACAAGGCGCCGGTGGATTCCTGGGACCTGGTGTTCAAGGAAAAGAACCTGGCCAAGCTCGGCGAATGCGGCGTGGCGATGCTCGACTCGCCATCGGAAATGCTGCCAGTCGCCCTGCATTACCTGGGCCTGCCGCCGAACAGCACCAACCCTGAGGACTACAGGAAGGCCGAAGCGCTGCTGCTGAAGTTGCGCCCGCATATCGCTTACTTCAATTCGTCGAAGTTCATCAGTGACCTGTCCAACGGCAACATTTGCGTCGCCGTCGGTTGGTCCGGCGCGATGCTCGAAGCCAAGGCCACCGCCGAGCAGGCCGGCAATGGCGTGAAGATCGCCTACAGCCTGCCCAAGGAAGGCGCGCCGGTGTGGTTCGACACGCTGGTATTGCTCAAGGACGCCCCGCACCCCGAACAGGGCCTGGCCTTCATCGACTACCTGATGCGCGCCGAGGTCATCGCCCCGGTCAGCAATCACCTCAACTACCCCAACGGCAACCGCAACGCGAAAGCCTTGTTGGCCGAGGCGACACGGACCAATCCTGCGGTTTACCCGTCGCCCGAGGCCCTGGCCACCTTGTTCACTCTGCAACCGCTGCCGCCTGCAACAGAGCGCGTGCGTACGCGGATCTGGAGCAAGGTCAAGAACGGCCAGTAAGTCCACCTCTACCCCCTGTGGGTCTGCGTCCACTTTTTTCCTCCATGAATTTGAAGATGAGAAAACCGATGAAACCACGTGCCCGCGACCTCAACATCCAGTTCGGCCAACTGCAACCCGGCCCCCTCAACGCCATCACCGATGTACCCGGCGTGCGCGTCGGCCACAGCAATGTCCGCGGCCGCAGCGCCAAGGGTCGCGACATCGTCACCGGCGTCACCGTGATCGAACCCCGTGCCGGTTCCACCAGCCAGCAGCCGTGCTTCGCCGGCGTCCATGTGCTCAACGGCAATGGTGACGCCACGGGCCTGGAGTGGATTCGCGAGGCTGGATTGTTGACCAGCCCGATCGCCTTCACCAACACCCACAGCCTGGGCGTGGTGCGCGATGCCTTGATCGTGCTCGACCGTGAGCAGCAACCGAACGACGGGCGGCTCTACTGGAACATGCCGGTGGTGCTGGAGACTTTCGATGGCTTGCTCAACGACATCAACGGCTTTCACGTCAAGGTCGAGCATGTGGCCGAAGCACTGCGCAGGGCAGTCGGCGGCCCGGTAGCCGAGGGCAATGTCGGCGGTGGCAGCGGCATGATCTGCCATGAGTTCAAGGGCGGCATCGGCACCGCTTCGCGACGCATGAGCAGTGCCCAGGGCGGCTGGACGGTGGGCGCGATCGTGCAGGCCAATCATGGTATCCGCAATGAGTTGCGCGTCGATGGCTACCCGGTCGGGCGCTACATGGAGCAGGTCGACTCACCGTTTCTCAAGGCGTCGCTGCCGCATCCGGGCATGGGCTCGATCGTGGTCTGCCTGGCCACCGATGCACCGTTGCTGCCGCACCAATGCACGCGCCTGGCCCAGCGCGCCAGCCTCGGCCTGGCCCGTACCGGCGGCGGCAATGAAGACCACAGCGGTGACATCTTCATCGCGTTCGCCACCGGCAATCAGCACGTACCACCGGCGGCGTACGAGAGCAAAAAAGCGCCGACCTGCGACAACCTGAGCATGGTCAACAACGATCACATCAGCGAATTGTTCCTGGCGGCCACCGAAGCCGTTGAAGAAGCCATCATCAACGCCCTGCTCGCCGCCGAAACGACCGAAGGTAACGGCCACGCGGTGCCGGGGCTGGATGCTGAAACCCTGCTCAAGGCCCTGAATCAGGCCGGTTGGCCGGGGGAGCGCAATCGCCGAAGCTGACAGTTGTGGGGGGATTCGACTAGCGGTACTTGAGGCGCAACCCCCATCTTCCTACGATGGAGTTGCGCAGCCGCTTGCTTGTCCAAGCCGTTGCGTAGGTGGTGAGTGCACTGAACCCCTATCAAGCTCACCGCCTGCTTCATGCGCATCTTGAGCCTCAATGGCTCCACTTCTCCCCATCAAAGAGCTTTGAGGCTCTTTTTTAACTGCGCGAAAAAACGACATGAAAAAGCCCGGCATTTGGCCGGGCTTTGTGCATTCAAAATCCCACCGCAAATCCTCTGTGGGAGCGAGCCTGCTCGCGATGGTCGTTAACGATAACGCTATGAGTCTGATGCCCCGCGGCGTGCTCGAGTTTTTCGCGAGCAAGCTCGCTCCTACAGGGGGGCGTCAGTGATCCTGGGTGGCAATCGAACGCCACGCCGAGTCCGCCAACAGATCGCGGTACGCCTTCGGACTGCCTTTGGCCCGGCCCGACAACCAGGCGCGGCAGTAGCTCTCGGCCTGGCCGATGATCAATGACGGCAGTAACTCCGGCGGATAACCGCGCAACACGTCGACCCGCGCCGAAGCCCCCAGCCACTCGAACAGCAGCTTGTTGCGCGCCTTGTTGCGCGCGACCAGTTCGTCCTTGAACGGTCCCTTGGTGACGGCAAATCGCGCGTGATACTGGAAACGCGCCCATTCCGGTTGGCTATCGACCCAGTCGACGTAGCTGTGCACCAACGCGTGCACACCCGCCTGGGTGGTTTGGGCGTCGGCCAGGTAGCTATCTCGCAGCTTGGCTTGATCGTCCAGCGCGGTGAAAAACAGCGCCGCCACCAGGCCTTCTTTATTGCCGAAGTGGTGGTAGATCGCGCCCACGCTGGTATCGCATTCGGCCCGGATCATCTCGATAGTGGTGGCCTCGATGCCCTGCTCGTTGAACAGTTGGAGGGCCTTTCTGAAGATGTCGCGCTTGAGTTCGGCGCGGCGGCCGGGGTAGCAGCGTTCGAGTAAATCGGCAGTTTCCATGCGGGATGGGGTCCAAAAAAAATCAACGGTTGAGGCTGGCGCTAGGTTGACAGATTTCCCGCCGACAGAATACTGTTCCGTCACAGAATATTATTCTGTAACGGAACATCATTCTGTTAACCAACCCCGCAGTGAGGCTTCAACCCCATGAGTCAGTTCCTCAGACTGTTCAACAGTGCCGGCCCGCAAGCCTTCAGCCAGATGGCCTGCCAGGTGGCGCCGTACTTCAGCACCATCAACCCGCTTGTTGCCGATTTGCGCAAAGGTTCGGCGATCGTGCAGGTGCCTTTCGCCAAGGAAATCACCAACCACCTGGGCACCGTGCACGCGATCGCGATGTGCAATGCGGCCGAACTGGCGGCCGGGATGATGACCGACGTGTCAATCCCGGCGGGTGCGCGCTGGATTCCCAAGGGCATGACGGTCGAATACCTGGCCAAGGCCAAAAGCGATGTGACGGCGGTGGCTGACGGCGAGGCGGTGGACTGGACCAGCGAAGGCGACAAGATCGTGCCGGTGGACATTCACGATGTGGAAGGCAAGAAGGTGTTCACGGCACGGATCACCATGAATGTGAAGCTGTCCTGAGCATCACGCGGCCCCCTGTAGGAGCGAGCTTGCTCGCGATGATCGTTAACGATAACGCTGGAAGCCTGACACCCCGCGGCGTGCTCAGGTTTTTCGCGAGCAAGCTCGCTCCTACAGTTGAACCTGTTATCCCAACCGTTCGCGGGCGAACTCGCTGGCCTTGCGCGTCAATTGGTCCAGGTGCCGGTCACGCTGTTTCTCCGCATCGAGCATTGCGCGCTTGCCGTGCTTTTGCAGCAGGTAGGTATGAATCTGCCGCACCTCCAGCGAGCTGTAGATCGGCGCCACATCAAGCAGCGCCCTCAAACCGTCGCTGCCGTGGTCGCGGGTGTTCATCAGCACTTGCGTACTGCGCGCACCGACCACCTGAAAACCCATCGACTCGAAATACGGCACCTTGGCCACGGCGCAGGCCAGCTCGGCATGCGGGTAGCGGCCGACCATCTCGCGCAGCATCCGGCGCGCAATGCCTTGGCGCCGATGGCCGGCATCCACGGCCATATAGGCCACGCTGCAGGCGTCGGGATCGTCCTTGACCGGCAGGTACAGCAGGAAACCGACGACCTTGTCCGGATCGTCCAGATCGGTGGCAACGATCAACTCCACCGCCATCCCTTTCGCCCCGTTCAAAGCCTCCAGATACAGGTGCACCTCGTAGCCGATCGCGTACTGGTAGATGTTGTACAACAGGTTGCTCGGCGCGATGGCGACCATGCTGATGTCGGTCAGGTTGTCGACCACCAGCTGCAGGATCTGACTGTTGACCGACTCCGGGCACGGGGTTTTGTAGTGGGTGATCTGGGGCATTGCGGGGGCTGACTCCGGAGAATGGGCGCGGCTGCCTATCATACCGCGCCGGAGCCTGCCTTGATCGATTCATGAGCCACACACATGAGTCTATAGCCGAAATCCGCATGAACATTTCCCTTGGCACCAGGGTCAGTCAATGGATGAGGGCTGTTATCGCCAATCAACCATAGGAAGCGCAACGATGCTCGACGTGATGACGATTTCCCGACGAGAGCTGCTGATCGTGGGCGTGGTGACAGCAGCGGCCGTGATCCTGCCACCGTTCATATCTGCGCAGGCAGCGGCCGCCAACGCCGCGCTGCCGGTCAAGAGCAAAGTGTCGATCTGGGTCAACGGGACACAGCAGGTGATGGAACTCGACGCCCGCACCACCCTGCTCGACCTGTTGCGCGAACACCTGCAGCTCACTGGCACCAAGAAGGGTTGCGACCACGGCCAGTGCGGTGCCTGCACAGTGATCGTCGACGGCCGGCGGATCAATTCCTGCCTGACCCTGGCCGTGATGCACGAAGGCGCGAAGGTCACCACCATTGAAGGGCTCGGCACGCCGGACAAGCTGCATCCGATGCAGGCGGCGTTCATCAAGCACGACGGCTATCAATGCGGTTATTGCACGCCGGGGCAGATCTGCTCGGCGGTCGCGGTACTGGGGGAAATCCGCGACGGCATTCCCAGTCACGTAAGCCCGAGCCTAACCGAACCACCCAGGCTGATCGCCAGCGAACTCCAGGAGCGCATGAGCGGCAACATCTGCCGCTGCGGTGCGTACTCCAACATCATCGAGGCGATCACCGAAGTCGCGGAGGCCAGCGCATGAGGCCCTTTACCTATCTACGCGCCAAGTCGCCGGCCGAAGCCGCCTCGCTCGCCGCCCAGGTCGATGGCTCGCGCTTCATCGCCGGCGGCACCAACCTGCTGGACCTGATGAAGCTGGACATCGAGACGCCGTCGCAACTGATCGACGTCAATGACCTGGCCCTGGACCGCATCGAAGCCACGCCGCAAGGCGGCTTGCGAATCGGCGCGCTGGTGCGCAACACCGACCTCGCCGCCGATGCACGCATCCGCAAGGATTATGGCGTGCTGTCCCGCGCCCTCCTCGCCGGCGCCTCCGGCCAGTTGCGCAACATGGCCACGACCGCCGGCAACCTGCTGCAACGCACGCGCTGCCCTTACTTCTATGACACCCATCAAGCCTGCAACAAGCGCCAGCCCGGCAGTGGCTGCGCGGCCATCGGCGGCTTCAGTCGGCAGCTGGGCATCATCGGTGTCAGCGACGCCTGCATTGCCACCCATCCCAGCGACATGGCCGTGGCCATGCGTCTGCTCGATGCCCAGGTCGAGACGGTTCGCCCCGACGGCACGACCCGTGTGATTGCCATCGCCGACCTGCATCGCCTGCCCGGCAACACGCCGAACATCGAAACCACCCTGGCGGCCCACGAGCTGATCACTGCCGTGACCTTGCCAGCGCCGCTGGGCGGCACGCACCTCTATCAGAAAGTCCGTGACCGCGCCTCCTACGCATTCGCCCTGGTCTCGGTGGCCGCGGTGGTCCAGCAGGACGGTTCCGGCCGCGTAGCCCTCGGCGGCGTCGCGCACAAACCGTGGCGCGTGGAAAGCGCTGAAGCAGCCATGGCCAAAGGCGCCAAAGCGTTCAGCGAACAGCTGCTGGACGGCGCCACACCCACCCCTGAAAACACCTTCAAACTGACGCTGGTCGAGCGCACGCTCGCCTCGGTGATGGCACAAGCGAGGGCCCAGGCATGAAATTCGAAACCCCGGCCACCACCAACCCCATCGACCAAGGCAAGGTCATCGGCCAGCCCACGCCCCGCATCGAAGGCCCGCTGAAAACCACCGGGCAGGCGCCCTACGCCTACGAACACCACGACGTCGCGCCGAACCAGGCCTATGGCGTGGTGGTCGGTTCGGCCATTGCCAAGGGGCGCATTGCTTCAATGAACCTGGAAGCGGCTCAATCGGCACCGGGAGTGATCGCCATCGTCACCGCCGCCAATGCCGGCAAGCTCGGCAAAGGCAAATACAACACCGCCAAGCTGCTCGGCGGGCCGGAGATCCAGCACTACCATCAGGCAGTGGCGCTGGTGGTGGCGGACACCTTCGAACAGGCGCGCGCCGCCGCGGAACGGGTGGACATCACCTACTCAACCACCGAAGGCGCGTTCGATCTCGCCAGCGCCCGCGGCTCGGCGGTGGAACCCAAGGACCAGATGGCGGACACCCTGCACGGGGATTTCGAAACGGCCTTCGCGGCGGCACCGGTGCAACTCGACGCCACCTACACCACGCCCGACCAGGCCCACGCGATGATGGAGCCCATGGCGTCGATGGCCGCCTGGGACGGCGACCGACTGACCTTGTGGACCTCGAACCAGATGATCGATTGGTCGGTCACGGACCTCGCCACCACCCTCGGCATCCCCAAGAAAAACGTGCATCTGATTTCGCCCTACATCGGCGGCGGCTTCGGCGGCAAATTGTTCATCCGTGCCGACGCGGTCCTTGCCGCCCTGGGTGCGCGCATGGCCGGCAGGCCGGTGAAAGTGGCGCTGGCCCGGCCGCAGATCTTCAACAATTGCACGCACCGCCCGGCGACCATTCAACGCATCCGCATCGGCGCCGGCAGCGACGGCAAGATCACCGCGATGGCCCACGAAGGCTGGTCCGGCGACCTGCCCGGCGGCAAGGTGGAACTGGCCGCGCAACCGAGCAAATTGTTGTACGCCGGGGAAAACCGCCGGGTCACCATGCGCCTGTCGACGCTCGACCTGCCGGAAGGCAACGCCATGCGCGCGCCGGGTGAAACGCCAGGCATGATGGCGCTGGAAATTGCCATGGACGAGATGGCGGAAAAGCTGAAACTCGACCCCATCGAGTTTCGCATCATCAATGACACCCAGGTCGATCCGACGAAACCGGAGCGGCCGTTTTCCCAGCGCCATCTGGTCGAATGCCTGCGCACCGGGGCCGATCGTTTTGGCTGGAACCAACGGCCTGCGCAACCGGCCACAAAGCGCGAAGGCCGTTGGCTGATCGGCATGGGCGTCGCCGTGGCCTTTCGCAATAACCTGCTGGTGAAGTCCGGCGCCCGTGTCCGCCTGGATGATCAGGGCACCGTGACCGTGGAAACCGACATGACCGATATCGGCACCGGCAGCTACACGATCATCGCGCAGACGGCGGCGGAAATGCTCGGCGTCGGCCTCGACAAGGTGGTGGTGCACCTGGGCGATTCGAGCTTTCCGGTCTCGGCAGGCTCGGGTGGCCAGTTCGGCGGCAACTGCTCGACGGCGGGGGTGTATGCCGCCTGCGTCAAACTGCGTGAGGCCGTTGCGCAACGCCTCGGTGTGAACGCCCAAGAGGCTGAATTCGTCGGTGGCGAGGTACGGGCTGGCGGCAAAAGCATGCCATTGCGCAGTGCGGCGCAGGCCGGCGAAATCGTCGCCGAGGACAGCATCGAATTTGGCGAGCTGGACAAGAAGTACCAGCAATCGACCTTCGGCGCGCATTTTGTCGAAGTCGCAGTCGACAGTGCCACCGGGGAAACCCGCGTGCGCCGGATGCTGGCGGTGTGCGCCGCCGGGCGCATTCTCAACCCGACCTCGGCCCGCAGCCAGGTCATTGGCGCGATGACCATGGGGGTCGGCGCGGCGCTGATGGAAGACCTGGTGGTGGACAAGCGCCTGGGCTTTTTCGTCAATCATGACCTGGCCGGCTACGAGGTGCCGGTGCATGCCGACATCCCCCACCAGGAGGTGATTTTCCTCGATGAAACCGACCCGATTTCCTCGCCGATGAAAGCCAAGGGTGTTGGTGAGCTGGGTATCTGCGGCGTCAGTGCGGCCATCGCCAACGCGGTGTACAACGCCACCGGGATTCGGGTACGCGAGTACCCGATCACCCTGGACAAGATGCTGGATAAAATGCCGGCGATGATATGAGCACCAGGGCTGGAGGCGTTGCGGTTTGTCAGGAGAAGTTGTATTGGCAGTACCGGCCTCTTCGCCGGCAAGCCGGCTCCTACAAGAGAACGCGATCAACTGTAGGAGCCGGCTTGCCGGCGAAGAGGCCAGCCGCTACACCGACTTACCAGTCGTAAGTCATCTCGACCGAAGCCACCCGCTCCTGCCCGTAATAGCAACCGAACGCGTAGTTGCAGTCCGACACGTATTCACGGTCGAAGATATTCTGCACGTTCACCCGGGTCTGCAAACCACGCAGGCTCGGGTCCAGCTTGCCCATGTCGTAGCTGACGGTAGCGTCATAGACGACGTAGGACGGCACATCGAACGAGTTGGCCGCATCCCCCGGTTTGCGCCCGGTGTAGCGCGCGCCCGCACCGAAGGTCAGGCCGTTGAGGCTGGCCTGGGTGAAGTGATAGTCGACCCACATCGAGGCCGATACCGGCGACTGGGCTTCGTTGCGGTTGTCCTCGTTGCCCCAGGTGTCCTTGGTGTAGAACGAGTCCATGTAGCTGGCGGCGGCCATGACGTCGATGTTGTCGAGGCTGGATTTGACTTCCAGCTCGACGCCGCGCGAGCGCACTTCACCGCTCTGGGACATGTAGTCCGGATAATCATCGTCGCCGGTCAGGACATTTTTCTGCTTGATCTCGTACACCGAAGCGGTGATCAGCGTCTTCTCGAACGGCTGGTACTTCACGCCCACTTCGTACTGCTGGCCCTCGGTCGGCTCGAAGGACTTGCCGCCGCGCTGGGGTGCGGCCGTGCCCAGGGTGGGCAGGAACGACTCGGAGTAGCTGACATAGGGTGCCAGGCCGAAATCGGTGACGTAGGTCAGGCCCACCCGCCCGGTGAACTTGTTATCGCGCTTGGATTCGTGGGTCGAGGCCAACACATCCTTGTTGTCGATCTCCGCCCAGTCCTGGCGACCGCCGATGGTGAGAATCCACTTGTCCAGCTTGATCTGGTCCTGCAGGTACACACCCGTCTGGCGCAGAGTGTTATCCCATTTAGTGTCGAGTACCGGGGTGACGCTGCCGGTGTCGAAATTGTTCTTGCCGTACAGGTTCACCGGCAACACGTTGTAGGCGTTGTAGCCGTCGTATTTGCGGTTGAAGTGCCGGTAGTCCACGCCAGCGAGCGTGGTGTGCTCCAGGGCGCCAGTGTTGAATTTGTATTCCAGGTTGTTATCGACGGTGTAGGCGATGTTGTGCTGGCGCCAGTCGAGCTTGGTGCGGTAGGCCCGGGTGTAATCGGTCACGCCGGCGTCATCGGTGACGAAGCTGCGCAGATAAAACCCCTTGTAGCGGTCGCGTACGTCGGTGTAGCGCGCCGTGGAGCGGTATTTCAGGTCGTCGCTGAGGTTGTGGCTGAAGTCGTAGCCGAAGATGTACTGGTCACGTTTGTAGTCATTGAAGTTGGTGTCGCCGGAGAAAAAATCGCGGTCGATGCGTTCGCCGTTCGGACCACGGTCGAGCGAGCCGATCCTCGGCAGCGACTGATAATCGGGTACGCCGTCATCGCGCTGGACCTGCGCCAGCAAGGTCAGGAAAGTGTCTTCAGTCGGCGCCCACGTCAGGCTCGGCGCCAGCAGCATGCGCTCACTTTCGTTGTGCTCGACCATTTCGTTGCCTTTGTCGGCCACACCGATCAGGCGATAGGTGAACTGCTTCTGATCATCGAGCGGACCGCTGGTGTCGAAGGCACCGTTGACCCGGCTGTAACTGCCCGCCCCCAGCTTGACCTGGCTGCGCTGCTCGGTGGTCGGGCGCTTGGAGACCATGTTGATCAGGCCGCCCGGCTGGTTCTGCCCGTAAAGGACCGACGACGGCCCCTTGAGCACTTCGATGCGCTCCAGGGTGTAGGGATCGATTTGCGGGGCGCCACCGAGGCTGCCGGCGTACGGGATGTAGGCGCCATCGAGGTACAGCGGCGTCGGCGCGAAACCACGGCTGGTGATCTCGTCGGCAATCGAGTTGCGGTCAGTAAAACCACCGGTGTTCACCCCCGGCGTGTAGCGCAGCGCCTGTGTCAGGTTGCGCGCGCCCTGGGCTTCCACCTGGTCGGCGGTGACCACGTTGATGGTCTGCGGAATTTCCAGGATCGGCGTATCGGTCTTGGTGCCGGTGGCGCTGCGGGTGGCGACATAGCCGTCCACCGGGCCGTAGGCCGATTCCACGGCAACTCCGGAAATGCTGGTGGCGCCCAACTGCATGGCCGCGCCTGAGGCAACGATCGGCAACAAGGAATAGCTGCCATTGTCGTGGCGCACGGCTTCGAGCCTGCTCCCGGCGAGCAACTGGCGCAGGCCAGCGTCAACGCTGTAGCGCCCGCGCAGTCCCGAGGTTTGCTGGCCGTTGGCAGCGCTTGGCTCGAAGGAAACGGTCACCCCGGCCGTGTCGGCGAATTGGGTCAAGGCCGAACCCAAAGGACCCGCCGGAATGTCGAACTCGGTTTCGACATCGGTCTGCGCCCAGGCAGGTGCTGCCGTCATCGTCATGCCCAACGGAACGACCAGCGCCATCCCGAGCAGTGCGGCATGCACGGCACGGGTCAAGGGTCTGACGGATGGCTTGGCGGAACAAATGCGGAGTTGGGGATCACGAGGGGTCATGCAATTTCCTTTCGCCCGTTGGCAGTGAATGGCGGCGTCTGTGTGCGCCTCTAACACCTAAGTCGAACGAGAATCGAAATCAGTAACCCCTGAGCAGTTTTTTTTTCGGGAAATCCTCAAACCGGCTCCACCCGCGTCCAGTAACGGCTGAATCGACGAATGCGTACGGGCAGGGTCGAGGTCAGGTTCTGGAGGATGGTGTCGCTGCTGGCCAGATGGAAAGCCCCGGAGATGCGCAGCGCAGCGACCGCCGGATCACAGCCCAGATGGCCTGGGCGATAACGCTGCAGCTCCCGGATAAACTCACCCAGGCGCCAGTCGTTGACCACCAGCATGTCGCGGGTCCAGGCGTCGGCCTGAGGGGTGGCCCGTTGCACGGGTTCGATGGCGTCCTGGCGCAAACTCACTTGCTGGCCGGCGTCGACCCGTACGGCGGTGCCCGGCACGTGGGCCGAGCGCACCTCGACCGCATGCTCCTGCACGCTGACCTGCGTCAGGTCCGCTTCGCGGCGCACGACAAAACGGGTGCCCAAGGCGCGAATGCTGCCTTCGGCGGTGTGTACCAGGAAGGGCCGCGCGCGCTCGTCCCGCGCCGTTTCGATGAAGATCTCACCTTCGAGCAAGCGGATTTCACGCAGGTTGTCGTTGTAGCGGATGTCCACCGCGGTCGCCGTGTTCAGTTGCAGTTGCGTGCCATCGTCCAGCCGCAGCCGACGGCGTTCGCCGGTGCCGGTGCGCTGGTCGGCCATCAGCGTTGGCAAGGGCGTGGTGTTCCACGCCAGGGTCCCCGCCCCGCCCGCCATCAGCAGAATCGACAGGACCTTGAGCACATCGCGGCGTTTGGCGCGGGCACTGGCCAAGGTCGGGCGCGCGATGCCGGGGGTGACTTGTTCGAGTTTGTCCTGCAGGCGCGCAAGGCGTTCCCACGCCTGCAGATGCCGTGGATCACGCTCCAGCCAACGGCGATGCGCCTCACGCAGGGCTTCGTCCGGTACCTCGCCACGCAAATCGACGTACCAGCGCGCGGCGGCTTCGAGGGTGGCGTAATCCAGCGGTTGCACACGGGCCACGGCTCAGTCCTCGATCAGCAACAGGCAGTGCGTCAGGGCGCGCACCGCGTGCTTCTTGACCGTGGTTACCGAGACATCCAGGCGCCGACCGATCTCGACATAGCTCAGGCCATCGAGCTGGGCCATCAGGAAAATCTCCCGGGTCCGCTCGCCCAGGCCATCGAGCAGCCGGTCGATTTCCATCAGGGTCTCGATGATCAGCGAGCGGGTTTCCGGGGACAACGCCACCGGCTCCGGGAGGTTGGCCAGGGTGTCCAGATAGGCCTGCTCCACCGCGCGACGGCGGAACATGTCGATCATCAGGCTGCGGGCAATGGTGCTCAAGTAAGCGCGAGGCTCGCGCAGCTCGAAGGACTTGCGTTGGGTCAGCACGCGAATGAAGGTGTCCTGGGCCAGATCCGCCGCATGGTGGTGGCAGCCGAGCCGTTTACGCAGCCAGCCACACAACCAACCGTGATGGTCCTCGTAAAGCGTATGCACGGCCTGTTGCAGCGAGAGATCGACAGAGGACATGGAGAAAGCCCGACACAAAATTTATTTGATAATGACTCTCATTTTCTTCCAAGCCGACACATTTTGGCAAGAGCACCCGTGATTGGTGAAAGTAACCCAATGAAATAAGGGAATTTTCCCCGCATATGAGGAACTACACCCACCACCGACCGATGCGCCAATGAAACAATCTGTAACAACTTATTAATTAATCACATTTTTTATTCCCGATTTTGACATGGCCCATCTGTTGCACCAGCCCCTTGCACCGCAGCAGTCATCCCCAACTCGGGGACGGCGGGTTTCGCCAAATTGGCACGTGCAAGGGGAAACCAAATGAAAAACGCACCACCCGCATTCCGTTCCTTGAACTACATACGCAGGTCGAGTGTGGCCTCCGTGATGCTGATCACCGCCAGCCTCGCCACCGTCAGCGCGGCCCCCATGGACGATGAAAGCCAGCCGCCATCGACCGACCCTTCGGCCTACTACACTGCGCCCGCCGACCCGATTGCCGCCGCCGCAGCGCTCGATGCCCTGAAAACCATGCCCGAGACCAACCAGGGCGCACTGGCCCTGCCCAACGGCGCCTACGGCGATCGCAACACACCCCGTGCCGACAATGTGCTGCCGCCGAGTTTGCAGACCTCGTTCAACTACCCCACCAACGGCAAACCCAGCCCCCTGTACGGGGCCCTGCCGTTCACTCAGCAATTGCTGCTGTTCGAGGAATTCGGCACGGAAAAACTCGACCCAACGATCCCGGCCCCGCCCCTGACCTTCCCCGTCCCCACGGTCGGCCCGGCCCCCGCGCAAGACCCGAACATTGTTGCGCGCAGCGCTCCGTCGGGTTCGGCGCTGGATGCGTTCATGCGCCAGCCCGGCCTGTTCCCGTTTCCATCGCAGTACTCCAACGTACTGGACCGCAACCCGTGGAAGGCGCAGATCGAAACCTTCCTCAACCGCCAACCCGTGGGTTCGCCGGCCGAGGGGCGGCCACCGGGAAAAGGCTGGTCGCACCAGCGCTGGAACGAGTTCTACCCGCAGGTCGCGTACAAGACCGTGCAAGTGGGCGCGCGGATCAACACCGGCATGCGCGACCGCCGGCAATTGCACAATTACGCCGTCGGTGAATTCGGCCCCGGTGGACTCTACTACCAGACCTCGGACATCCCCACCACCACGGGCACTACCAAAGGCATCGATACGCGCTTCCACCCGAATTTTCCGCTGCAGAATCACAATGCGCTGTGGACCTTCGACGGCACCTTTCCAGTCAAACTGCTGATGGTCCGCTATGGCCAACCGGTGCTGATGCGTCACTACAACGGCCTGCCGATCGACCCTGCGGCCAACATGGGTTTCGGCCTGCACACCATCAGCACCCACGAACACAACGGCCACTCCCCGGCCGAAAGCGACGGCTACACCAATGCGTTTTTCTTTCCGGGGCAGTACTACGACTATCGTTGGCCGCTGCAGCTGGCCGGCTATGACACCATCAACACCAACGCCCAGGACCCGCGCGCGGCGTTCCCTTGCGCACCGGGCGAGAAGCTGTTCGTCAACGACGCCAGCCCCGGCCTCAAGACCTGCGAAAACGGCACGATCAAGATCCGTGGCGACTGGCGCGAAACCATGAGCACCCACTGGTTCCACGACCACATGCTCGATTTCACCGCGCAGAACGTCTACAAGGGCAACGCGGTGATGATGAACTACTACAGCGCCCTGGATCGCGGTAACGAGGCCATCGAAGATGGCGTCAACCTGCGCCTGCCCAGCGGCTCGGCCCTGCCCTGGGGCAACCGTGACTACGACGTCAACCTGGTGGTCGCCGACAAGGCCTGGGACGCCAACGGCCAGTTGTGGTTCAACCCGTTCAACACCGACGGCTTTCTCGGCGATCAGATCCTGGTCAACTGGCAATACGAGCCACGCCTGAAAGTGCGCGCACGCAGCTATCGCTTCCGCATCCTCAACGGCTCGGTATCGCGCTATTTCAGGATCGCCCTGGTGCGTGAAATCGCCGGCAACGGCGGCGAGTTTCCCGGGCCGTCCGGTTCCGGGGTGTCCTACAGCCGGGTGCCGTTCCACCTGATCGGCAACGACGGCAACCTCATGGAACACGCCGTGCCGTTCGACGGCAGCATGGACCTGGATGGCGATGGAGACAAACAGAACCACAACGCCATCCTGCCGACCCAGGGCATCGCCGAGCGCTTCGACATCATCGTCAACTTTGCAAAAAACGGGATCAAGACCGGCGACAAGCTGTACTTCGTCAACCTGATGGAACACAAGACCGGCAAGGGTCCGGAAAAGAACGGCCTGAGCCTGGCCGACGTGCTGTCCGAGAAGTACAAGGCGGTGATCAAGCAGGGCAGCAAAGGGCCGGAGTGGGACAAGGGCGACCCGGTGGTGGGCAAGTTCATGCAAATGATCGTGCAGCCCTACACCGGCCAGGATGTGAGCATGAACCCTGCCGATTATGAACCGGCCAAACCCGGTAAAGCGGCGGGCAAGAAAATGATCCCGCTGACCCTCGATCGCGACAACGCCGCCGACATGGTCAAAGTCAAGGCGGCCCGGCATCGCGAGTTCATTTTCGGCCGCTCCGACGGCACCGACGAAGCCCCGTGGACGATCAAGACCGACGGCGGTTTCGGCTACGACATGGACTCGCGGCGCATCAGTGCAGCAGCGCAACTGTCCACCGGCCCGACCGATGGCGGCTACGGTGGCGACGGTACGCTGGAAGTGTGGAAAATCAAGAACGGCGGCAACGGCTGGAACCACCCGGTGCACGTGCATTTCGAAGAAGGCATCGTCCTCAGCCGCGACGGCAAGGCGCCACCGGAATGGGAAAAATGGGCGCGCAAGGATGTGTATCGCATCGGTGAAGGCATCGACAGTTCGGTGGACGTGGAAATGGCCATCCACTTCCGCGAGTTCGCCGGGACCTACATGGAGCACTGCCACAACACCCAGCACGAGGACACGTCAATGCTGTTGCGCTGGGATATCGAGCATCCGGGGCAGTTCCAGTTGATGCCGACCCCGCTGCCCGGCTGGGACGGTGTCACCTACGTCAACTCCGCCGCCCTGCCGACCTTCCGTACCCCAGGCAATGGTGACGGCAACGGTGACGATGACGACAATGAAGACCAGAACCAGAAACCCGTCGCCAACCCTGACAGCGCCAGCAGCAGCAACGGCCAGCCGGTGACCATCAACGTGCTGGCCAACGACACCGACCCGGACGGCAACCTGCCGCTCAAAGTGGTGGGCCTGGCCCAACCGGACTCCGGCCAGGGCTCGGTCAGCACCGACGGCGTGCGCGTGATCTACACGCCGCCGGCCAGCATCCCCGCCCCCTTCACCGCGGCCTTCGCCTACCAGGCCAGCGACGCGAAGAATGCGGTGTCGGAACCGGCGATGGTGTCCGTGGCGGTGACGCCAAAACCTGCGGTCAATGAAGAGCTGGTGATCACCAGTGCCACCGTCAGCGTGCGCAGCAACAACCGCTACACCTGGGACCTGGCCGGGACCACGTCGAAAGGTACGGGCAACACGCTGACGGCCACCGTCACCACCACTGCCGGGCCGCTCAACCTGGGTAATGCGATCCTCACCCCAACCGGCACCGGAGCGCGCTGGAGGATCTCGGTCAGCACCACTGGCGCCGGGCCAACACCAGGCGCGACCGTGACCGTACGCTCGACGTTCGGGCAGGCCGTTACGGTGCCGATCGTGGCGCATTGATAGGGTATTGATGGGCGCCCGGTTCATGCAAGGTGGACCGGGCGCGTATAAGTCAACGGAACTTGCCAGCGTCCAATTCTCTGGACTGAAATACAACGTGCCTAAAGATCGAAAAGATCCCCCTCGACGCTGCCGTCTTTTCCACGCCCGATCGGGGTGTCGTACACCACAAGCAACTGCGCTGCGCGGCCATCGGCGGGAGTGAAAAGCGTCATTCCTTCCGCATGGTCGCCGCGTTGACCAAAGGGAACATCCAGCACCTTCGAAAGCCCCTCTCTGAATACAACGCTGTCCCCGCAAGTGCGCACGCCATTTACCCAGCGACTGACCGTCACCGGGCCGTCGAGGTCCATGGTGGGTCCGGCGAGAATCAACAGATCGTTCCCATCCACGCACAGATCGCGTATGCCCAGGCCGTCCAGCTGGAGAAAATGCTTGTGATACAGATGACAATCCTCACCGATTTTCGCCAGTTTCAGAATGTGGCTATCGTCCTCGGACACTTGTGGTTCGATTTCAAGAATGACTGCCCATCCTCTTAACACCGGGCCACGCAAGCCAATGAAAAGACGCTTGCCGGCGATGGCCAGGCCCTCGATGTCGAACCCGTTGTCCTTGCCGGGAATCGCAAAAAAATTACCCAGATGTTCATCATGCTTGAGCGCTTTGGTCAGCGCATTCCACGTCTGATCGCCGCTTAGTTGTGCGGCTGTTTTCTGCAAGTCCGAGGTCGAGCGCACAAGTTTCAGTACGCCGTCTTCTTTCACCACAGGAATACGGGCCAACAAATAACGGTTTCCATCGCTGCTCACATTGCTCAGGCGTTCGATGTTCTGGCCTGTTTTTTTTCCGGCTTCCGGTTGCTTGCGCTTGAGGCTGTGGGAACCGATCAACCACAGGTACTCTCCAGCCTCGTCGTAGGCCAGCCCCTCGATATCGGCCTCTTCGAACTTTTGCGCTGATGCCGGTGGCGCAGGCAGGTCGAGTAATGTGTCCAGTGAGAATTGTCGATGGCCTTCGTAAACGATTTCTCCACCGGCCGGCTCGCTCTTGAAGGTAAGACATTCCAGGCTCAGCGTTTCATCATTGGCAAGCCAAAGCGTCTGACCAATCTGTAGAACCGCTGACAAACCGTCACGCAGCTTCTTCTTGTCATCTACATCAAACTGTCTGTCAAAGTTAAGTAACACTTTCCCTATACGACTCATTTGAGCCACCTTCAGATACAGGTTTGCAAGATTCGGGCAACACCGACAAAACACTATAGATGCGGGCAACAAACCCGGCATTTGCGGCTCAAGAAAGCGTCAGGCTGTTTTGGAATAATGCTTAAACCCAACGACAGGACCATCCACCAACCGGTCGTAGAAAATCAACGCTGCGGCGCAACCATGCGAAAGCGGATATTGATTTCGTTGGAGACGACGCTATCCGCCCATTCGCCCTCGCCTATCTTGAAATTATCCCGTTCAAGCGTCAGCTCACCATCGAATATGCCGATTTCATTTTCCGACTTGAGGAGCACCGGCGCGACCACCTCGCGTGTAATCCCCCTGAGCGTGAGGTGACCGGTGATCTGATAGCGGTTATTGCCCAGGTCCTTGACGCCCGTCGACTCAAACGTCGCCACCGGAAAAGTGGCCGTATCGAACCAGGGCGACTTTTTCAGTTCCTCGTTGGCGTCGCTGCTGCCGGCGTCGATGCTATCGAGGTCGATGGACAATGTGGCGTGGGCAGCTTCGGGATGAGTCGTATCGAAATCGAGGGTGCCTTCGAACTTGCTGAACGTGCCGTACACCCGCGACCCCATCTGGTTGTATGTGAAGCTGATGGTGCTGGCCGTGGGGTTGACGTCGGTGTATTCGACGGCTCGGGCGCCGTGAATAATCCCGAACATGAGAGCGGCAGTCAGCATGGCGGAGCGCGCAAATCGCTGAGACATTGGGTTCTCCGGGTGCTGTCGATCAGGCCACCAACAGATGGACTTAAGCAAAGAATCACCGATTGTTCCACCGCAAGGGCCGGGCTTGAACAGCCCTCTCATGACAGTCCGACCGCCGCCACTTCCGACTTCGCTGTTGCGGTGGTGGCAACCATCAACTTTCCTCTTGCCGCCACGCCCGTTGCAACAGATCGATGACCTCTTTATCCGAGGTCTGGGAAAAATCCATGTACCAATGCCCGATCGACATGAACCAATCAGGCATGATCGGGCAGATCACCTCATCCACTTCCCTGCGCAACGCCTCTGCCGTTTCCACCGGTGCCACCGGCACCGCCACCACGATGCGCGTCGGTTCCTGCAGCCGTACCGCCTGCACCGCCGCCAGCATCGAGGCCCCTGTCGCCAACCCGTCGTCGATCAGGATCACCACCTGATCCTTGAGCTGCACCGGCGCCCGCGTGCCCCGGTAAACCTGCTGACGGCGCAACAGCTCCCGGGTTTCCCGGGCGACCACGGCCTCGAACGCCGCCTTGTCAATGGGGTGCGCCCGCAGCGCCTGCTCGTTGCGAATCTCAATACCGCCACTGGCAATGGCGCCCATGGCGTACTCCGGGTGGGACGGAACACCGAGCTTGCGCACCAGCAGCAGGTCCAGGCGCACGCCGAGCACGGTGGCCACTTCATAGGCCACCGGCACCCCGCCCCGGGGCAAGGCCAGGATGATCACATCGGGTTTGTGGGCGTACTGGAGTAGCGGCTCCACCAGGCGTCGCCCGGCAGCCGCGCGGTTTTGCAGGATGGTTTGCGATGAGTGATTCATTTGAAACCTCCCCAGGCGATCAACGCCTGTCGGTTCGCATCACATCATCAATTGTCGGTTCGACGGTGGCTGTCAGCAAGCCCGAACACGAGACCCGGCCTGCCGGCGATGGCGTCCTGACAGCCAACCAATCTCTCGCGGCGGTATAAGACCTACTGTAGGAGCGAGCTTGCTCGCGATGGAGGTCAACGATGACGCGGGCAGCCTGACACCCCGCGGTGCTCCCAGGTTTTTCGCGAGCATTCGAGCGCCGACCGGCTGCTCCTACAAAAATCATTCAGGCCGCGCTCTTGATCTTCTGCAACGACCCGGCCACCAGCTTGCCAAAGGCATCGACCGGCCCCTGCAGGTTGCCGAGAAAATGCGGATAGATCAGCCACAGGTCCATCACCGGCTTGAAATCCTTGAGCGGCATGGCCGCCAACTGATCGCGGTGAACGCTGCGTTCCAGTAATGGCCGCGGCACCAGGCCCAACCCGAGGCCGTCGGCGACCAGGCCCAGCTGCAATTCGGTGCCGAAGGTTTCCAGGTTGACGCGCAGGGCCAGGCCCTGGTCCGACAGGGTGCGTTGCAAGCCGGCGCGGAAACCGCAGCCGTCGGGATTGAGTATCCAGCCACTCTGGTAAACGTCCGCCAGCTTGCTCGGGCGCTTGGGCAATTGGGCCTTGGCGCAGACCACCACCAGTTCCATCTTGCCAATCGACTCACCGATTATGTTGTCCGGGAAAATCTTGCCAGCCGGGAACAGCGCCGCGGCGGCATCCAGTTCACCGCGCTCGATCTTGCCCACCAATTGACTGCCCCAGCCCGTAGCCACCTGGGCCCGCAGGTCGGGGTATTCGCTGCGCAGGTGCTTGAGCGCGTCGAGTAACACCACGTCGCCGATGGTCTGCGGCACCCCCAGGCGCAGCAGTCCGGTCGGTGGCGCGTCGGTGGCCACCAGTTCGCGCAGCGCATCCATTTCCCGCAGGATCAGGCGGCACTGTTCATACACCCGCGTGCCAATCAGCGTGGGCTTGAGCGGCTTGGTATTGCGATCGAACAACTCCACACCCAGGGCCTGCTCAAAGTTCTGCACGCGCCGTGTGATGGCCGGCTGGGTCAGTTGCAACGACTCGGCGGCATGGCTGATGGACTGGCAACGAATCACCTCGACAAAGGCATCGATATCATCAATTTTCATTTGGCCCGCACATAGAGAACAGTCAATAACATGTTGGAAAAGCATAGTTCCATTGCCTTTGGAAGGATAGCCCGCCGCACCCCGGGCCACTGATCAATAACTTCTGGTGCTATGCCAAAGGGCTATACGGAGGCGCTGTAAATTACATTCAGCTATAACCTAATCATTAAACAATCGCATATTGATCTAAAACATTATGCTTAAATCAAAGGGTCAACTTTCAGAACGAACGATGGAATCGCCATGACCCAGGCCCGACACCCGGAGAGACTCAGAGCATTCATAGGCGCCCTGGCGGAATTGATCGACAGCAACCCCCGCGAGGGTGATCTGTTGCACCGTGGCGGCAAGCTGCTCGGCCAATTGGTCAGCCATGACGACTGGCTGCCCGAGGAGTTTGCCCGCCCCGATCCGGAGCGCTATCAGCAATACCTGCTGCATGCCGATTCACGGCAGCGTTTCAGCATCGTCAGTTTTGTCTGGGGACCGGGACAAAGCACGCCGATCCATGACCATCGGGTCTGGGGGCTGATCGGCATGCTGCGCGGTGCGGAGTACTCAAAAGGTTTCAAACGCAACGGCGAAGGTGCCTTGATCGCCGATGGCGGCCGGGTACAGTTGCGGCCAGGCCAGGTCGAGGCCGTGTCGCCGAAGATCGGCGACATCCATCAAGTCAGCAACGCCTTTGCCGACCAGGTCTCGATCAGCATCCATGTGTATGGCGCCAACATCGGTGCGGTGCGTCGCGCGGTGTATCAGCCCGACGGTAGCGAGAAGCTGTTCATTTCCGGTTATTCCAACGCCTACCTGCCCAACATCTGGGATTTGTCCAAAGAGAACCAAGCCCTATGAGCACCCTGTCGACCCGCTCTTTCGCCGAGATTCGCCAAGCCCTGCTGAATCGTGAAGAACTGGCGCTGCTGGATGTGCGCGAAGAAGCGCCCTTCGCCGAATCCCATCCATTGTTCGCCGCCAACATTCCCTTGTCGAAACTCGAACTGGAGGTGTTCTCGCGGATTCCCCGGCGCGATACCCCAGTGACCGTCTACGACAACGGCGAGGGCCTGGCGAGCATCGCTGCACAGCGCTTGCTGGACCTGGGCTACCTCGATGTCAGCCTGCTCGAAGGCGGCCTGGCAGGTTGGCGCCGCGCCGGCGGCGAGTTGTTCATCGACGTCAACGTGCCCAGCAAAGCCTTTGGCGAACTGGTGGAAAGCCGGCGCCACACACCGTCCCTGGCCGCCGAAGAAGTCCAGGCGTTGCTCGACAGCGAAGCTGACGTGGTGGTGCTCGATGCCCGGCGTTTTGATGAATACCAGACCATGAGCATCCCCACCGGCATCAGCGTACCGGGAGCCGAGCTGGTGCTGCGCGCCCGTGAGCTGGCACCGGACCTTGCCACGCGCATCATCGTCAATTGCGCCGGACGCACCCGCAGCATCATCGGCACGCAATCGTTGATCAATGCCGGCATCGCCAACCCGGTTTCGGCCCTGCGCAACGGCACCATCGGCTGGACCCTGGCCGGGCAGAAACTGCAGCACGGCCAGTCGCGCCGCTTTGCCCCGACCAGTGAAGAGCATCGGCAAACAGCGGCGCGCGATGCTCGTCGTGTCGCCGACCAGGCCCTGGTCAGCCGCGCCACATTGGCGGACCTGCAACGCTGGCAACAGGAGTCGACCCGCAGCACCTACCTGTTCGACGTGCGCACCCCGGAGGAATTCGAAGCCGGCCACCTGCCCGGCGCCCGCTCGACTCCCGGCGGACAACTGGTGCAGGAGACCGACCACTTCGCCAGCGTGCGCGGCGCGCGCCTGGTACTGGTGGACGACGATGGCGTGCGCGCCAACATGTCGGCGTCCTGGCTCGCGCAACTGGGCTGGGAAGTGCATGTGCTGGATGATTTGAACCCTGCTCACTTCAGCGCACAAGGCGCGTGGCAGGCACCCGTTCCGACGCCACCACAGGCCGAGGAAATCAGCACCGAGACCCTGGCCCAATGGCTGACCCACGGTGATACCGCCTTGCTGGATTTCACCGCCAGTGCCAACTACGTCAAACGCCATATCCCCGGTGCCTGGTGGGCATTGCGCGGGCAACTGAAAGAAGCGCTGGCCAACGTGCCCGCAGCCGGGCGTTATGTGCTGACCTGCGGCAGCAGCCAGTTGGCGCGACTGGCGGTGGCCGAAGTCGAGACGTTGACCGGCAAGGCGGTGTTTTTGCTCAAGGGTGGCACCGCCGCCTGGATCGCCGCCCAGTTGCCCCTGGAAGAAGGCGAGACCCGCTTGGCATCACCGCTTATCGACCGCTATCGCCGTCCTTATGAAGGCACCGACAACCCGCGCGAAGCGATGCAAGCCTATCTGGACTGGGAGTTCGGACTGGTCGACCAATTGGCCCGAGACGGCACCCATGGATTTTTTGTGATCTGACAGGGTGAACGGGCTTGTCGGGACGCCGCATCGCAGCGATGGAGGCATAACGGCCACCATCGCATCGCCAGCAAGCCGGCTCCTACAGATCAGTGTCGCGCCAC
>NZ_JANHLK010000045.1 GCF_028682635.1 Pseudomonas putida
GGCGACATCTCTGTCAACGGGTCGGCCGTTATCGCGAGCAGGCTCACTCCCACATTTTGATCGGTGTCATGCACAAGATCTGTGCACTGGAGATCCCTTGTAGGAGCAAGCTTGCTCGCGAAAGCGGTGGGTCAGGCGACATTTCTATCAACGGGTCGGCCGTCTTCGCGAGCAAGCCCGCTCCCACATTTTGATTGGCGCCGAGCACAAATGCCGGGTTCGCTGCAGATCCCCTGTGGGAGCGGGCTTGCTCGCGAAAGCGGTGGGTCAAGCGACATTTTTGTCAATGGGTCGGCCGTCATCGCGAGCAGGCTCATTCCCACATTTTGATTGGCGGCGAGCACAAATGCCGGGTGCGCTGGAGATCCCCTGTGGGAGCGGGCTTGCTCGCGAAAGCGGTGGGTCAGGCGACATTTCTGTCAACGGGTCGGCCGTCTTCGCGAGCAAGCCCGCTCCCACATTTTGATTGGCGCCGAGCACAAATGCCGGGTGCGCTGGAGACCCCCTGTGTGAGCGAGCCTGCTCGCGATGGCGGTGTATGGTTCACACGGAAATCGCCGCCTGTTCGCGAATCACCCGGCGAATCATCTCCATCAAAGCTTGAGCCACTGGCGTGTGCAGGCATCCATGGCGATAAGTCAGGCCGATCGCCCGGGTGGTCTGTTTCAATTCCACTGGCAGGATGCACAGCTCGCCGGAGGCGATTTCCTGTTCCAGTTGATGCGCGGATACCGCCGCGAGCATGTCCGAGCGCAGCAGCAAGCCGCGGATGATTGCCATGTCGGCGCTTTCCACCACCGGCCGGGGCGGGGCGATGCCGAAGCGGGCGAAACACTCGTCGAGCATCTGCCGGGCCGGCGATCCGGCGCGGGGCAGCACCCATCGGGCGCTGCCCAGCTCGTGGTGCAGGACGGTTTTCACATAGAGCGGATGATCACGCCGGGCCAGCACCACCATGTCTTCCGTGAGCAACGCCTCGCCGGTCAGGTCGCTGGCGTAAGCCTCTGAACGCAAGGCGCCGAAAATGAAATCGACATCGCCGGCGCGCAACTCCGTCGCCAGCAGATCGAACGGGCTTTCATTGGTGATCACCTGGATAGCCGGGTGCTCGGCCACCAGGCGCACGATGGCCTCGGGCAGGATGCGCGTGCGGCCAAGGGGCAGGGCGCCGACCTGCACCACCCCTTGCAGGGTGCCGCGAAGGGCGGTGATGTCGGTCTCGATGTGGCGCAACTCGTTCAGTGCCCGGCGGATCGGAAAGAGGATTTCGTGGCTCGCGGGAGTGGGCTGCAAGCCCCGTGGCGTACGCTCGAAGAGCGTCTGGCCGCAGCCACTTTCCATGACCTTGATGGTCGAACTGATCGCCGGCTGACTCAGGCCGAGCAGGCTGGCGACCGTCTGCATATGGCGCGTTTCACAGAGTTTGATGAACACCTGCAGGCGTCGGGCCTGGAACAGGTAAAGCGGCTCGACCGCGCGTTTTTCCCCGCCACCCAACAGCCGCGGCACGCTTTCCAGCTCGGCGAGTACGCGTCGTGCACGGGGCAGAAGGCGTTCGCCATCATCGGTCAAACGCATACCGTTGGCGTGGCGTTCGAACAGCGGCACGGCGAGGCGGGTTTCCAGCTCGGCAATCGACCGGGTCACCACCGATTGCGCCCGATACAGCGCCACAGAGGCCTTGGATACGCTGCCGTGGTCGGCCACCCGGACGAAGGCGCGTACGTGCATGAGGCTGGGCAGTTCAGTGGATTCCATGGGGCTTTTGCTCGGAAGTTCGCTCTCTGCAGCGGACTATGCCGCCGCCCTGTACCAGTGGCAATAAAAAAAACGCATACCTGCAACAGCGCAACGCACTACTCCGCTGGCAGGTGCCGATGCGATGCTCTTTCGACACGCAGAAGGAGTATCCGCAATGATCGATTCACCGAAAAACGCACCGAAAAACGCGCTGGTGGTCAGCGCTCACTCTGCCGATTTCGTCTGGCGCGCCGGCGGCGCCATCGCCCTGCATGCGCGGCAGGGCTACAACGTGCACATCGTCTGCCTGTCGTTCGGCGAGCGCGGCGAGTCCGCCAAGCTGTGGCGCAAGGGCGAGATGAGCGAAGACAAAGTCAAAAGTGCGCGCCGCGAAGAAGCCCAGGCCGCCGCCGATATCCTCGGTGCCAGCGTCGAGTTCTTCGACATCGGCGACTACCCGATGCGCGCGGACAAGGACACCCTGTTCCGACTCGCCGATGTGTTTCGCCGGGTGCAGCCGGAATTCGTCCTCAGCCACTCGATCAAAGACCCCTACAACTACGATCACCCGCTGGCCATGAACCTGACCCAGGAGGCGCGCATCATCGCCCAGGCCGAAGGCTATAAGCCGGGCGAGAAAATCGTCGGCGCGCCACCGGTCTACAGCTTCGAACCGCACCAGCCCGAGCAATGCGAATGGCGCCCCGACGTGTTGCTGGATATCACCCAGGTCTGGGACAAGAAATACGCCGCCATCCAGTGCATGGCCGGCCAGGAACACCTGTGGGAGTACTACACCCGCGTCGCCCTGCAGCGCGGCGTGCAAGCCAAGCGCAACGTCGGAATCACCTCCAGCCGCGACATCATCTATGGCGAAGGCTATCAAAGCATTTTCCCGCGCGTGACGGAGAACCTGGCATGAGCGGGTTGATCGGCAAAACCGGCATCGTCGTGCGCAATATCGCCCGGGCCGAGCGCGCGCTGGTCGATGAGCTGCAACGCTACGGCGTCGCGACCATTCATGAAGCGCAGGGCCGAAAAGGCCTGCTGGCGTCTTCGATCAAGCCCATCCAGCGCGGCACCGTGATCAGTGGTTCGGCGGTGACGGTGCTGGTCGCGCCGGGCGATAACTGGATGTTCCATGTGGCGGTGGAGCAGTGCCGGCCAGGGGATATCCTGGTGGTTGCTCCCAGCTCGCCGTGCACCGACGGTTACTTCGGCGACCTGCTGGCGACCTCGCTCAAGGCCCACGGCGTGCGTGCCCTGGTGATCGATGCCGGGGTGCGCGACACCCATACCTTGCGCGAGATGGGCTTTGCGGTCTGGTCCCGCGCCATCAATGCCCAGGGCACGATCAAGGAGACCCTCGGCTCGGTCAACCTGCCGCTGGTGTGTGGCGGTCAGCTGGTCAACCCGGGGGATGTGGTGGTGGCCGATGACGATGGCGTGGTCATCGTGCGCCGCGCCGAAGTCGCGCAAGTGGTCGAGGCCAGCCGTGCCCGCGCCGACCTGGAAGAACACAAGGCCCAGCGCCTGGCCAATGGCGAGCTGGGGCTGGACATCTACAACATGCGCGCACGCCTGGTGGAGAAGGGCCTGCGCTACGTCGACAGCCTCGACGAACTCGGAGACTGAGCATGGGCCAGATACGCATTCCTTGCCTGTTGATGCGCGGGGGGACGTCCAAGGGGGCTTACTTCCTGGCGGGTGACTTACCCGAGCAGTCGGCGCTACGCGACCGCGTGCTGTTGGCGGCCCTGGGCTCGCCAGATGCGCGGCAGATCGACGGCATCGGTGGCGGCGACTCGCTGACCAGCAAGGTGGCGATCATCCAGCCCTCGGCGCGCGATGATGCCGACGTGGATTACCTGTTCGCCCAGGTGCTGGTCGATGAGCCGCGCGTCGATTACGGGCAGAACTGCGGCAACATCCTCGCCGGCGTCGGGCCGTTCGCCATCGAGCGCGGGCTGGTGGCCGCCCGGAGTGATGTGACACCGGTGCGCATTTTCATGGAAAACACCGGACAGATCGCGGTGGCCCATGTGCCCACGCCCCATGGCGCCGTCAACTATAGCGGTGAAGCGCGGATCGACGGGGTGCCCGGTGGCGGCGCTCCGCTGATCGTCGAATTCGAGGATGTCGCCGGTTCCAGCTGCGGTGCGTTGTTGCCCACCGGCCAGGTGGTCGATGTGTTCGATGGCATCGAGGTCACCTGCGTCGACAACGGCATGCCGGTGGTGCTGATCCGCGCCGCAGACCTTGGCCTGCGCGGCGATGAAAGCCCCGGGCAACTCGATGCCGACAGCGCGTTGAAGGCCCGGCTCGAATCGATCCGCTTGCAGGTCGGCCTGCGGATGAACCTGGGCGAGGTGGCCCAGCGCAACGTGCCGAAGATGTGCCTGATTGCGCCGCCACAGGCCGGCGGGGCACTGAGCACCCGCACCTTTATTCCCCATCGCTGCCACACCAGCATCGGCGTGTTCGGCGCGGTCAGCGTGGCGGTTGCCTGCCTGATCGAGGGCAGTGTGGCGGCGGGTATCGCCCGGGTCGACGAGGGCGAGGTGAAGCGCCTGCAGGTCGAGCACCCCACGGGGGAATTCAGCGTTGAGCTGCGTCTGCAGGACGGAGTGTTGGTCGGGTGTGGCTTGATGCGCACCGCGCGCCTGCTGTTTGACGGCGTCGTATGCGTGCCGGAGGCGCTGTCGTGGTCGTGATATAGACTCATCAGGAGGGCTATCTCGACAGGAGTGACACGCGTGGCAGGATTGCAATGGACTCGATGATCAACGCGGCAGCGCAGGCGCTGGCGGCGGGGGATCCGCTGGGTGCGCTGGACCGGGTGGCGCTGCGCGACGATGCGCCGGCACTGGCGCTGCGCGGAATCGCCATGGCGCAACTGGGCGATCTGGTGCGGGCCAAGGCGCTGGTGCGCCGGGCGGCGCGGACGTTCGGGCCGCATGAGGCGTTGGCGCGGGCGCGCTGTGTGGTCGCCGAGGCCGAGATCGCACTGGCATCACGGGACCTCGGCTGGCCGGTCAAGGCCCTCGAGGCGGCGCGGCTCACTCTTGAGGCTCACGATGATCGGGTGAACGCGGCCCATGCGCGCTATCTGCAGATCCGCCGCCTGTTGCTGATCGGCCAGCTGGATCAGGCCCAGGAGCAACTTGCGCAGCTTGCGCCGGCCACCTTGCCACCGCCCCTGCGGGCCACTCATGAACTGGTGGCGGCGGGGATCGCCATGCGCCATCTGCAAGCACATGCGGCGCGCGCTGCCTTGGCCAGGGCAGAACTGGCCGCACAACAGGCGGGCATTCCCGCGCTGTCGGCGGAAGTCGAAAGCGCGCAGCACCTGCTCGACAGTCCCGCTGCACGCCTGATCAGTCACGGCACGGGGCGACCGGTGTTGCTCGACGAAGTGGAAGCGTTGCTGGCCTCGACCGCACTGGTGGTGGATGCCTGTCGAAACGTGGTGCGTGGGTCGGGCATGTCGGTCGCTTTATCGAAGCGCCCGATCCTCTTCACCCTCGCGCGAACACTGGCCGAAGCCTGGCCATCCGATGTGCCCAGGGAAGTCCTCATTGCCAAGGCGTTTCGCCTGAAACTCAGCGATGAATCCCATCGCGCCCGCTTGCGGGTCGAAATCGGCCGCTTGCGTGCCGCGCTCAAACCCCTGGCCGGTATCCATGCGACCCGTCGTGGTTTTATCCTGGTGGCGCAGGTTTCACCCGAGGTGGTGCTGCTCGCCCCACCGGTGGAAGACAAGTACGCCGCGGTGTTCGCCTTGCTCGGCGATGGCGAGTCCTGGTCGAGCTCAGCCCTGTCCCTTGCGTTGGGCAGCAGCCAGCGCGCAGTGCAGCGCTCGCTCGAATCGCTGGCAGCCGAGGGTAAGGTGCAGTCGTTCGGACAGGGACGGGCCCGGCGCTGGCTGACCCCGCCGGTGCCCGGTTTCGCGACGACCTTGTTACTCCCGGTTCCGCTGCCCGGTGGCTAGGATGATTCCACCTACCCCTTTGGAGGAACACCGAAATGAAACAGTCAGCCGCCGAAATCCTGCGTGAATATGGCCCCTTTGCCGATGTCGATGCCGTGCACGGCGTTACCTGGGACGGTGAGCAGGTGTGGTTTGCAACCACCGACAAGCTCCACGCCCTGGACCCCGACAGTGGCCACCTGCTGCGCTCGCTCGATGTCGCCGGCCATGCCGGCACGGCATTCGATGGCACGCACCTGTTCCAGATCGCCGAGGACCGCATCCAGAAAGTCGACCCGAGCACTGGCGAAATCCTCTCCACCATTCCGGCCCCCGGCGGTGGCAACGACTCGGGTCTGACCTGGGCCGAAGGCTCGCTGTGGGTGGGCCAGTACCGCGAACGGAAAATTCATCAGATCGACCCCGAAACCGGGAAAGTCCTGCGCACCCTGCAATCCAACCGATTTGTCACGGGTGTGACCTGGGTCGAGGGCGCCCTGTGGCACGGCACCTGGGAAGGCGAAGAGGGCGAATTGCGGCGCGTCGACTCGAGCACTGGCGAAGTGCTGGAAAGCCTCAGGCTGCCGGCCGGCATCGGCGTATCGGGGCTGGAGTCCGACGGAGGCGAGCGGTTTTTCTGTGGCGGTGGCAACAGCGGGCGGGTGAGGGTGGTGCGCCGGCCTTCATGATCTTTTGTGCGCGAACAGACCCGCTTGCTCCGGAGCTTCAACTGGCGTAAACAGAGCGCGCATCGATAGCCGTCGCGAGAGACGGTTATCAATGCGGCCATTCACATCTTGTTCAACACGACCAGGCGAGGCGAACGTTGGTAGAGCGACGTCAGTTCAGCGGTGCCATGAAGGGCAAGAACCTTCGTTACCTCAATGACCACGAAGGCCAGTCCGTTCGGGCCAGGGCCGGCTTCCTGCTGCTGGAACATTTTTCGCTGCCGGCCTTCACCCAGGCGCTCGACACCATCGTCACCGCCAACCTGCTGCGGCCCGAGCTGTTTTCGACGAAAACCTTCGGGCTGAGCGAAGGCGAAGTCATCAGCGACCTGGGCCTGGTGATTCGACCCGATGCGCGCCTTGACCCGGTCGAAATTCAATCGCTGGATCTGTTGGTTGTCTGCGGTGGCTACCGCACGGCGCTCAAGGCCGACGACGGGCTGACCGGCCTCTTGCAAGGTGCGGCCGAGCAGGGCGTGACACTGGCCGGGATCTGGAATGGCGCCTGGTTTCTCGGCCAGGCCGGTTTGCTCGACGGCTATCGCTGCGCCATTCACCCGGAGCATCGTCCGGCGCTGGCGGAAATCGCCAGGCTCAGCCAGGTCACCAGCGAAGCCTACGTGGTGGATCGCGACCGCCTGACGGCGTCCAGCCCGACGGGTTCCTTCTACATGGCCCTGGAATGGATCAAGGGCTTGCATGACAAGGCGCTGACTGACGGTATCGAAGACATCCTGGCGTTTGAAGCGTCGCGCTACCGGCGCATCAAGCCCACCTTGAATGTCTCCGTCAGTGGTCCGTTGAGGGAGGTGGTCAACCTGATGGACGCCAACCTGGAAGAGCCGCTGGAGATGGAGGCGCTTTGTCTGTATGCCGGTCGGTCACGCCGGCAGATCGAGCGCCTGTTCAAGGAGCAGTTGGGCACCACGCCCCAGCGCTACTACATGGATTTGCGCATCACCGAAGCGCGGCGATTGCTGCAGCACACCACGCTGACCATCGTGGAAGTCTCGGTGGCCTGCGGTTTCGTTTCACCCAGCCACTTCAGCAAGTGCTACAGCGCCTACTTCGGTTATCGGCCGTCCAGGGAAACCAGGCTGGTCAAATAACCGTTCGATGAAATGCCGCTCATTGCGCGCCAAACATCATCGTCCAGTAGACCCCCTGGTCACTGCGCGCATCCATCGCATAAGCCGCACCGACCTGAGTGAACATCGGGTTCATCAGGTTGGCGCAATGCCCGGGACTTGCCAGCCAACCGGCCATGGCCTTGTTCGGTGAGCCTTGGCCGGCTGCGATGTTTTCGCCGATCTGCCGCCCACGGAAACCGGCGGCTCGCGCGCGGTCGGCCGCAGTGTCGCCATCGGGGTCCTGGTGGGCGAAGTAGTTGCCGTAGGCCATGGCTTTGCTGTGCCCTTGCGCCGCCGCGCCGAGGCTGGCGTTCCAGGCCAATGGCCGCGCGGCGGCGAAGCGCTGGCGCCCGCACAGGCGCGGTTTGGCACGGGCGGCATTGACCTGCGCGAGCAAGGTCTTGCCGACACTGCGCGGATCGCTCACCTGACTGTCCAGCACCGGCCGCGCCAGCACCACTTGCCACTCACTACGACTGCGAGTGACGCCAATGTCGGCGTACTGGTTGTCCAGCAAGGCGGCGCAATGGTCACCCTGCAGCATCTCAAAGGCCTCGTCGGCATCCTGCGCACCCACCACGCGGATGGATCGCACCGTCACGGCCTGGTACCCGGAAGCTTTCAAGCGGTCACGCAAACCGCCGCCGTAGCCGATCGGCAAGGCCAGGCTCGACTTCAGGGCCAGCGGCGACAGGCGTTGGGCGGGACGCCGTGCGCAGTCTTCGGGGTGGGCTCGATAATCGTTGATGGCTTCCACAAGCTGACGCTCCGCACCGGCTTGGGCAGGGGTGGTGATCAGGGGCAGCGAGGTCAACAGGCACAGCGAAGTGAAGCGCAAGGCGAGGGCGGATGGGCGCATGGTGCGGACAGCTCTGATGAGATGACGACGATTGGGGGGGAGGGAAAATGCCCGTTTAAGACTGGCGTCTTGGGACAAGGTTCAAGGGGGGAGGGGTTTTAATATGGGGGGACAGCCCTGAACATTGCGTGGACTTCCCTCTGTAGGAGCTGCCGAAGGCTGCGATCTTTTGATCTTGAAAATCAAAAGATCGCAGCCTTCGGCAGCTCCTACAGGGGAATGCGTTCGCTTGAGACCGGGGCGTTTGTCAGGCCGTCTTCGCCGGCAGGTCAAGGCAGGCGTATACCACCAGCTCCACCAGCATCTCCTCCCGCGCCAACCCAGCCACGACGATGGCGGCGCGGTTGGGGTAGGGCGCCTGGAAACACTCGGCGTAGATCCCGTTCACCGTCGCCAGGTAACTGCGATCCGTGACGTAGATCAGCACCTGCGTAACCGCGTCGAGCGTGCTGCCGGCGGCCTGCAGGGTGTGGCGCAGATTGTCCAGGGTCTGCCGGGTTTGCGCCTCGATGCCCCCGCTGACCACCTGCCCCTCGCGGTCGATGGGGATCTGTGCGGTGTACAGCGTGCCGTTGCCGACCACCGCCCATTCCAGTGGTGCGCGCGAGGCGAAAAGGTCGGTCTTGATCGCGTGTTTCATTGATTGATTCCTGATGCGTTGCAAGGTTTTATTGGCCATCGCTGCTTTCGCCGGCACCGCGCCGACGGGATTCCTCGGTGCTTTCCACCAGCACCCGCTCGCCAAGTTTCTTCAGCTGGGCCCAGACCTCGTCGTCGACCATCAGCTCCCCGGCAGGCTGCGGGTGAACGGTAGGCACGGCATCCTCGGCACTCAGTCGCGGCAGCAGCATGAAGTGCCGGGAGATCAGCACATTGATGCTTTGCTCGTCGCTCTGCGCCGGTTGCGGCAGGTCATACATCCGCAGGGTCGGGCAGGTTTGCCCGGCGCTGAACGTGGCGACCAGTTCCTGGCGTGCATCGCGCCAGTACACGCAAAAATTCAGCGCCTCGGCCGCGCAGCGCGCCAGGTAACCGAGCAGCAGAATGCGGTTATGGCAATGGCGGATGCGGATCAGCGCACTGCCGCCACGCAAGGCCTTGCCGACACCCAGTTCGACCGCCTGGGCGGCGCAGCGCAGGACACTCTGGCCGTGGGCATCGAGGGTCAGCTGCGCGGCGTCTTCGTAGCAGGTGTCGATGGGCCGATCGACTTCGTCGTGCAGGTACGCCAGGGCCTTTTTCAACGCACCGATGCCATCGAGGCCTTGCAGTTGCAGGCGGGCGATCATCTCGGCGGCGTCGTCGCAGTCACCGGCGGCGAAGCCGATGCCTTCGAAGGCCTTGCGGCAGATCACCTGGATTTCATTGAGCGAGACGCGCATATCAGTGTTCTCCGGCAACGGTGGCCAGTGTCGGCATCACCGCGAAATTCCAGTCATCGGCGAACGGCTGGCCGATCTCACTGACCAGCGGCGCCCCCTGGAACAAGGTGATGCGCACCCAGCGGCTGGACTTGGGGTCGAACTTGCCAGCGCCGAAGAACGCCAGCTTGCAACGCAGCAGGTGGATCGGCAGCATGTTGCGATCCATCAGGTTGGCGCGAATTTCCCCGAAGGCGCAGCGGGCCATGCCCTGCAACCGGCACACGGTGCCCTTGAACGACGGCTGTGCGAGCAGGAAGTGCGCGGTCAATTGCTGCGGATGCTGTTCGCGATAAGCCAGCAACGCGCGGTGACACCGCTGGATATTGCGGGCGATGCCCAGCTGCATTTCCTTTTCCGCGCCAGGTTCCAGGGCGCGTTCCCCCAGGCGCGGTTCTTCCTTTTCCGCCGAGCGATACCAGAAGAAGTGATTGGCCTCGGCCCCTTTCAGGTCGTAGTCGAGGGCCCAGCGGTAGCGGGTCTCGATCAGGGTGCACAGCGCGTCCAGCGGCATCTCGGCGTTCAGGCGAAAGCCCTCGTTGACCGACATCTGTTCGGCCAGCGGGTCGACCTGTTCGGGGTACAGCTCCAGCAGCAGGCTGACCAGCAATTCCTGGCAACCCAAGCCGGTGTTCAGCTCGGCCCAATCCTGCAGGCGAGACCACAGGTCGGCGCTGACGGGTTGGCCGGCGAACCACTGGCTCAACTGATCGAGGTCGGCCAGGGTCTGCCGGTCGATGCCACTTTGCCGTTGGTCCTCGGTACTGGTCTGTTGCAGGTGCTGGCGAGCCCGCTGCAACAGCGCCTGGAAACGCTGCACCCGGGGCAGGTCGGCCGGTTGTGCCAAAACCCGCGCCAGTGCGGTTTCCCGGGCACAGACCCATTTGTCGACCAGTTGCGGGTGATTGATCAGGAAGGGCGCCATGCCCAACCCCGTGGAGTTGCCGACCCCCAGGTAGCGCTGCAGTTCGATGTCCAGCCCGACCGCTCGTTGCGGATTTCGCGCCAGGGCCATGTGCTCGATCTGCTCGATGCTGAAATGTCGCAGCAGGTACACGGTGAACATCTGCGCGCTGAACGGTTGGGTGAAGTCGGCATTGCCCTGCAGGCAGCTGAAGTCGGCGATGCCGAACTTGCCGTTACCGTACACGGCGGTGGTGCGATACAGGTAGCCGACTTCGGCCAGTTGCCGTGGGTCTGGCTGGCAACCTTCGGCCAGCGCCCCGAGGAATCGCTCGAAGTTGCGCAGGCTGCGATTGGCCCGTGACAGCACCAGCACCCGCGCATCGAAACGCCCGGCTTCCTGCAACGGCACGTTGCGCCGCAAGTCGGCCAGTTGCTGCTCGTCGACATCGCCGGCCAGCAGTACGAAGCTGACGTCCCATTGATCGGCGATGACCCGGTCACTGCGCTTTTCCGGCGGCAGGTACATCGAGAAAATCACACAGTGATAATGGGCACTGGCAGTGTCGATCCGGTAGATCGCGGTGCCGAAACCCTCGGCGTCGAGATCGAAGCGGGTGCGCTCGATGCGCCACTGCTCGTTCATCATTTTGCGCATGCTGCTGCGCACGAAACTCAGGCGGCTCTGGAAGTGACTGCCCAGCCGTTCCAGGTCCATGACCCGGGCGGCAGGGCGCAAGGCCGAAGAGGTGTCTGTGTCGGTGTGCGACATCATTGCGATTCCTGGACTGTTCATCATCAGACTGCCTGTTCGCGCGCCATCTGCCGGGCGATGCGCAGGGCATCCCAGAGCGACGGCAGGATCAGCAGCGAAACCGGTACAGCGGTAATCACGATAAAGGATTGCAGCGCGGTGACCCCGCCCGAGCCGATGGTGATCAGCACCACGGCGGCCAGGCCCATGCCGATCGCCCAGAAGGCGCGCAGCCATGCCTTGGGCTTGTCGTTTGCGGACATGGCCATCGCCACGGTAAAGGCCATGGCGTCGCCATTGGTCGCTACCGAAATGAAGCTCAGGAACAGGAACAGCGCCGAGATCAACCCACCCCATGGCAGGTTCTGGGTCACGCCCAACAGCAGGTCTTCCGGTTGCGCGCCGTGGGCGGTGACGATGCCCGGGGTTTGCAATTCCATGCCGATGCCGGCGCCGCCGACAATGGTGAACCAGAACATGGTCACCAGCGGGGCAATGATCGACAGAGTCATGATCACTTCGCGGATGGTCCGGCCCCGGGAAATTTTCGCCACATACAGCGCCACCATCGGCGCGTAACCGATGAACCAGCCCCAGTAGAACACCGTCCACCAGTCCAGCCATTTCGGATCGGCACGGAACAGGGTCATCGGGATGAACTGTTCGATGTGCAGGGCAAACGCCGTGGGGAAGCCGCCGAGGATGAACGCGGTGGGGCCGAGCAGCACCATGAACACGGCCAGGCCGATCATCAGCCAGACGTTGATCCCGCTGACGAAGCGGATGCCCTCGAGCCCGACCAGGCAGGAGATGGTGTACATCACCGTGACCAGCACGATAGTGATCGACTGCACCACCAGGTCATTGGGAATGCCCCACACCGAGTGCAACGCGCTGCTGATCTGCAGGCCAAGGAAGCCGATCGGGCCGATGGTGCCGGCGACCACGGCGATGATCGAGGTGGCGTCGGCCAGGGTGCCGATCGGCCCCTTGATCGCGCGCTCGCCGAACAGTGGATAGAGCAGGGTGCGTGGTGCCAGGGGCAAACCCTTGTCGTAGTGCAGGTGCATCAACACGATGGCCAGCAGGCTGCCCAATACCGCCCAGGCCAGGAAGCCCCAGTGCACGAAGGATTGCGCGAGCGCAGCGTGCCCGGCGGCCTCGGTGTGCGCTTGCACCCCGGCGAACAGCGGTGGCGGGCTGGCGAAGTGCATCATCGGTTCCGCCGCCGCCCAGAAGGCACCGCCACCGGCGAGCAGGGCGCACATGATCACCGCGATCCAGTTGAAGGTGCTGGTGTCGGGACGCTGATCAACGCCGCCGAGCCTGACGCGCCCGCACTTGCTGAAGCAGATGAACAGGCTCATGGCAAAGGTCGCCAGCATCAGGACCTGCCAGTACAGGCCGAAGAATTTCGTCGACCAGGCGAACAGCGTGTTGACCAGCAGCGACACACCCTCGATGTCGACCAGCGCGGCGATCAGGAAGGCGCCAAGGAACCCGCCACTGATCAGGAACAGCGGCCAGTCGATGTCTTTTTTCGGCGTCGTGGCTGCCGGCGCCTGGCCGTCAGCTTGCAGTGCGGTTGTGGTTTTCATGATGCCTCCAAAATACGCGCCAAGGGCTGTGCATCGCCGGTCGGGGAGATGAACGGGAGGTTATTGTTGTTATTTTTCATGCTGTCCTCACGGTTTGGATCGTGGTCAGTTTTGCGCGGTGGTCGCGTTTTCCAGCAGGCGCAACCAGTTGAGTCCCATGATGTTGCGTACCTCGTCCTCGGCGAAGCCACGGTCGCGCAGGCCTTGGGCGATGACCGGAAAATCCCGACTGTCGCGGAACCATTGCAGCGGTGACGGCCAGTGGGCGTTGTCCTTCGAGCCTTCGCCGTAGTCCTTGTCCTTGCTCCAGCGCCCGTTGCGCATCCATTCGAGCACTTGCAGGGGTTGTTGCTGGCACAGGTCGGTGCCGATGCCGATGTGCTCCACGCCCATCAGTTCGGCCGTGCTTGCGACCATGTCGCAGAACGATTCCAGGCTGCAGCCCGACGCACCCTTGAGGTGGAACGGGTAGGTGCTGAAACCGAGCAGGCCGCCGGATTCGGCAATCCCGCGCAGCACGGCATTGGACTTGTTGCGTTTGGCGGCATGGAAGCTCGACGGGTTGGCGTGGGAGACGATCACCGGCCGGCTCGACAGTTCGATGGCTTCCAGGGTGCTGCGTTCGGCGCTGTGGGACATGTCGATGAGCATGCCGACGCGGTTCATCTCGCGGATGACCTGGCGGCCGAAGCGGCTGATGCCGTTGTCTTCGGTTTCATAACAGCCGCTGGCCAGCAGGCTCTGGTTGTTATAGGTCAGCTGCATGATCAACACGCCGAGCTGACGGAAGACCTCGACCAGGCTGATGTCGTCTTCGATGGGCGAGCAGTTCTGGAAGCCGAAGAAAATCCCGACGCGGCCTTCCTGATGCGCCAGGCGAATGTCCGAGGCCTCGCGCACCGGACGGATCAGCTCGGGCCAGGTTTCGAAACGGCGGTTCCATTCGCCGATGCGCGACAGGGTTTCCCGGGCGTTTTCGTGATAGGCGATGGTGGCGTGGACCGCGCTCAGGCCGCCGGCCTGCATCTGGCGGAAGATCTCTTCGTTCCAGTTGGAGTACTGCAGGCCATCGATCATCAATAAGTCGTGCATGGTGATCTCCCGTTTAAGGTCGCACGTAGGTGGTCTTGACCACGGTGTAGAACTCGCGGGCGTATTGCCCTTGCTCGCGCGGGCCGAAGCTGGAGGCTTTGCGGCCGCCGAACGGCACGTGGTAGTCGGTGCCGGCGGTGGGCAGGTTGACCATCACGCAACCGGTGCGGGCGCGGCGCTTGAAGTCGCTGGCATGACGCAGCGACTGGGTGATGATCCCGGCGGTCAGGCCGTATTCGGTGTCGTTCAACACCGCCAGGGCTTGCTCGAAGTCGCTCACGCGGATCACGCAGGCAATCGGCCCGAACACTTCTTCGCGGTTGATGCGCATCTGGTTGGTGGTATTGATGAACAGCGCGGGGCGCATGTAGTGCCCGGCCGGTTCCAGGGCGAGCAACTCGCCGCCTTCGACCAGGGTGGCGCCGTCTTCCTTGGCCAGGTTCAGGTAATGAAGGTTCTGTTCCAGTTGGCGGGCCTCGGCGACCGGGCCGATCTGCACACCTTTTTCAAGGGCATGGCCGACCTTCAACTGGCGCATGCGCGCGACCAATGCCTCGACAAAACGGTCATGGATGCCGTCGCAGACGATCAGGCGTGATGAGGCGGTGCATTTTTGCCCGGTGCCGAAGAAGGCACCGTTCAGTGCGCATTCCACGGCGATGTCGAGGTCGGCATCGTCGAGCACCACCAGGGCATTCTTGCTGCCCATCTCCAGTTGGCAGCGCACCAGGTTGCCGGCGGTGGCCACCGCGACGCGGCGGCCGGTCTGCAGCGAGCCGGTGAACGTCAGCGCATCGATATCGGCCGACTGGATCAGGCTTTCGCCGACCACGCTGCCGCTGCCCATCACCAGGTTGAAGGTGCCTGCGGGCAGGGGCTGGCGGCTGATGATTTCGGTCAGCGCCCAGGCGCTGGCAGGCACCAGGTTGGCCGGCTTGAACACCACGGCGTTACCGAAGGCCAGGGCCGGGGCGATCTTCCACGCGGCGGTGGCCATGGGGAAGTTCCACGGGGTGATGATGCCGACCACGCCCACTGGTTCGCGATGGACTTCGATGTCGATTCCCGGGCGAACCGAAGCAGCCGTCTCGCCCATCTGGCGCAACACTTCGGCGGCGTAGTAGTGGAAGAATTGCGCGCTGCGATGGACTTCGCCAATGCCTTCGGCCAGTGGCTTGCCTTCTTCGCGTGAGAGCAGTTCGCCGAGTTCTTCCTTGCGCACCATCAGCTCGTTGCCGATGGCCATGAGGATTTGCTGGCGCTGTTCCAGGCCGCTGGCCGCCCATTGCGGCTGGGCGTCACAGGCGGCCGCGATGGCGTCCAGGGTCTGTTCGGCGCTGGCCTGATGGTAGTGCCCGATCAGGTCTTCGACGTCCGAAGGGCTGTGGTTGGCGATTAGATCCGGGCCTTCGCACCAGTTGCCGCCAATGTAGTTTTTGCAGGGTTGCAGTGCCATGGGAACCTCCGATTGCGTAGGTCCCATCTTGAGAGTATTACTCTGCAAATAAAAATTAATAATAAATATGAAATGATAAGGAAAACTAACCGTGTTGCCCGAGCTGAAGATCACTCAACTGCGTTATTTCGTGCTGGTCGCCCAGCTGAAAAGCTTCCACGGCGCGGCCCGGCAGGCTTATCGCACGCAACCGGCGTTGTCGTTGGCGGTGCGCGAGCTGGAGCAGAAGCTCGGCCAGCCGCTGTTCGAAAAGGGCGGGAAAACCGAGCTGACGCCGTTTGGCGCCCACTGTTTGCCGCTGTTCCAGGATTTGCTCGCCCATCACGATCGCATCGCTCGGGAAGTCAGCCTGCTGGCGCGGCACGAAATCGGTCAGGTGAGCATCGCCACGGTGCCATCGGTGGCCAGCCGCTTGCTGCCGCACCTGCTCGCGCGGTTTGTGGGTGAGCACCCGAAAATGCAGATCAGCATCCAGGACGGCAACGCCGACAGCGTGCAGCAGCTATTGGTCCAGGGGCAGGTGGACTTCGCCATCAGCAGCGTATGGGTGGCGGATGACAACATCGAGTTCGTGCCGATCCTCAGCGACCGCGTCGGGGTGGTCTGCCGGCATGATCATCCGCTGGTGGCCAACGGCGGGGCGCTGCACTGGTCCAGCCTGCAAGCCTATCCGCTGGTACGCAACGGCACCTCGCGCCTGCTGGCGGGCACGGAGGCGGAGGGCTTGCTCGACAGTAGCCTGTTGTTCGTCTCCAACATGATTTCCCTGATCGCGATGCTCGAGCAGGGCATCGGCATCACCACGCTGCCGTCCCTGGCGTTTCCCCAGGGCAACGAGCAGCTTGTATTTTTACCCTTGGCGGAGCCCAGGGTCGAACGCCAGATCGGCATCCTGTGCCGCAAGGGCCACAGCCTGTCGCCGGCCGCGGCCGAGTTGATGGGGTTTCTCAAGGCGCAGATGCAGATGAGCGAGCTGCAAGGTCAGTGACCTTCCAGAAGGCGACCTTAAGTACTGCATTGACCGTTCGGGCCCCTTCGCTGGCAAGCCAGCTCCTACAATGTTACGCGCAGGGGTTTGGTCCGTGGTCGCCGCGGACCTGTAGGAGCCGGCTTGTCGGCGAAGGCGTCCTTGAACATTGCGCTGGCCTTTCGGGACTCTTCGCTGGCAAGCCAGCTCCTACAGTGGTTTGCGCAGGGCGTTGGTCTGTGGTCGCCGCGGCCCTGTAGGAGCCGGCTTGCCGGCGAAGGCGTCCTTGAATATTGCGCTGGCCTTTCGGGACTCTTCGCTGGCAAGCCAGCTCCTACAATGGTTTGCGCAGGGCGTTGGTCCGTGGTCGCCGCGGACCTGTAGGAGCCGGCTTGCCGGCGAAGGCGTCCTTGAATATTGCGCTGGCCTTTCGGGCCCCTTCGCTGGCAAGCCAGCTCCTACAATGGTTTGCGCAGGGCGTTGGTCCGTGGTTGCCGCGGACCTGTAGGAGCCGGCTTGCCGGCGAAGGCGTCCTTGAATATTGCGCTGGCCTTTCGGGCCCCTTCGCTGGCAAGCCTGCTCCTACAATGGTTTGCGCAGGGGTTTGGTCCGTGGTTGCCGCGGACCTGTAGGAGCCGGCTTGCCGGCGAAGGCGTCCTTGAATATTGCGCTGGCCGTTCGGGCCTCTTCGCTGGCAAGCCAGCTCCTACAATGGTTTGCGCAGGGCGTTGGTCCGTGGTCGCCGCGGACCTGTAGGAGCCGGCTTGCCGGCGAAGGCGTCCTTGAATATTGCGCTGGCCGTTCGGGCCCCTTCGCTGGCAAGCCAGCTTCTACAATGGTTTGCGCAGGGCGTTGGTCCGTGGTTGCCGCGGACCTGTAGGAGCCGGCTTGCCGGCGAAGGCGTCCTTGAATATTGCGCTGGCCTTTCGGGCCCCTTCGCTGGCAAGCCAGCTCCTACAATGTTTTGCGCAGGGCGTTGGTCCGTGGTTGCCGCGGACCTGTAGGAGCCGGCTTGCCGGCGAAGGCGTCCTTGAATATTGCGCTGGCCTTTCGGGCCTCTTCGCTGGCAAGCCAGCTCCTAGAATGGTTTGCGCAGGGCGTTGGTCCGTGGTCGCCGCGGACCTGTAGGAGCCGGCTTGCCGGCGAAGGCGTCCTTGAACATTGCGCTGGCCGTTCGGGACTCTTCGCTGGCAAGCCAGCTCCTACAGTGGTTTGCGCAGGGCGTTGGTCCGTGGTCGCCGCGGACCTGTAGGAGCCGGCTTGCCGGCGAAGGCGCCCTTGAGTATCGCGCTGGCCTTTCGGGCCTCTTCGCTGGCAAGCCAGCTCCTACAGTGGTTTGCGCAGGGGTTTGGTCCGTGGTTGCCGCGGACCTGTAGGAGCCGGCTTGCCGGCGAAGGCGTCCTTGACTATTGCGCTGGCCTTTCGGGCCCCTTCGCTGGCAAGCCAGCTCCTACAATGGTTTGCGCAGGGGGTTGGTCCGTGGTCGCCGCGGACCTGTAGGAGCCGGCTTGCCGGCGAAGGCGTCCTTGAATATTGCGCTGGCCTTTCGGGACTCTTCGCTGGCAAGCCAGCTCCTACAATGGTTTGCGCAGGGCGTTGGTCTGTGGTCGCCGCGGACCTGTAGGAGCCGGCTTGCCGGCGAAGGCGTCCTTGAATATTGCGCTGGCCTTTCGGGACTCTTCGCTGGCAAGCCAGCTCCTACAATGGTTTGCGCAGGGCGTTGGTCCGTGGCTGCCGCGGACCTGTAGGAGCCGGCTTGCCGGCGAAGGCGTCCTTGACTATTGCGCTGGCCTTTCGGGCCCCTTCGCTGGCAAGCCAGCTCCTACAATGGTTTGCGCAGGGGGTTGGTCCGTGGTCGCCGCGGCCCTGTAGGAGCCGGCTTGCCGGCGAAGGCGTCCTTGAATATTGCGCTGGCCTTTCGGGACTCTTCGCTGGCAAGCCAGCTCCTACAATGTTTTGCGCAGGCGTTGGTCCGTGGTCGCCGCGGATCTGTAGGAGCCGGCATGCCGGCGAAGGCGTCCTCGAACATTGCGCTGGCCTTTCGGGACTCTTCGCTGGCAAGCCAGCGCCTACAAACCATCCTCCAGCGCCTCGAGGTATTCCGGGCTGTTGCTGATCGAATTGTGCCCGGTGCCCGCAATTACCTGCAGCGTTGCCACGCCCGCGGGGAAATGGCTGTAGAGGCGCCGGGTGCTTGCGCCTGGAATCACTTCGTCGTGTTCGGCGGCGATCAGGCGTGTTGGCACGGCGATATGTTCGGCGTAGCGCCAGGATTCGTATTTATCCTTCAATAGCCACTTCACCGGAAACCAACGGAACTGCCGCTCGGCCAGTTCCTCCAGGCTGTTGTACGGCGTGATCAGCAGCAGTTTCGCCGCCGGCCGAGAACTGGCCAGGCGCACCGCGACCCCCGAACCCAGGCTGCGTCCGACCACGACAATCTGCGGGTGGTCGGCATAGACCTTGTCGAACAGGGCCATGGCATCGCGGGCAATCGCCTCTTCCGAAGGTGACCCGGAGCTGCCGCCGTAGCCACGGTAATGCAGCAGATACAGGGCATGGTTGGGGAAGGCCCGGGCGAAGTCCGGCAGGCTGCGCGAGACGTCCTCGGCATTGCCACCAAAGTAGATCAGTGCCTTGGGGCCGTCATGCGCGCGCACCGACACCAGCACCTGCGCCTCGTCCACGGGCAAGGTCAGCAGCGTGTCGGGTGAGTCGACGGCGCGCGGCTGCGGGTAGTAGATGAGCGCGCGCTGGAACACGAACAGGGCCGCGCAGAGCGCCAGGTACAGCGCAGCGGTGATGACGACGAGGAACACCAGGGTACGGGACATTCGGCTAACGTTTATGGTCATTGACGGCTCCGTGGTGCTGTCAGAGTGTAGCTGGCGGTAAAGGAGGGCACCGATGCCCATCGCGCTCAAGTGGCTCAACGTAAAGCCTGCGGAAAGAGCGGCCCTGGCCCTGGGTTTCGCCTTCCACTTCTGCGTGCTGGCCAGCTATTACCTGGTACGGCCGTTGCGCGATGCCCTGGGCCTCGAAGGCGGCGTCGACCGGTTGCAATGGCTGTTCACCGCCACGTTCGTGGTCATGCTGCTGATGGTGCCAGTGTTTGGCGCGCTGGCGTCGCGGCTGCCGGCCACGCGCTTCGTGCCGTTGATCTACCGCACGATTGCCGTATCGATGCTGGTGTTTGGCCTGTTGATCGGCAACCGCGTCGCGCCGGTGACGGTCGGCCAGGTGTTTTTTGTCTGGATCAGCCTCTACAACCTGTTCATCGTCTCGATTTTCTGGAGCGTGCTGGTCGATCGCTTCTCCAGCGAGCAAGGCCGACGGCTGTTTGGCTGCATCGCGGCCGGCGGCACCCTTGGCACTTTCATCGGGCCCTTGCTGGCGGCGACCATGGCCACTCGTCTGGGCCCGCTGGCGTTGACCGTCGCTGCGGCGCTGCTGCTGGAGCTGGCGGTGCGTTGCTATCGGGGGCTGCTGGCGAGGACGCAAGCGCAGGCGGGTCATCACCTTTTGGACGAACGGCGCCTGGGCGGCAGCATGCTCGCCGGGATCACTCTCATCCTGCGTTCGCCGTATCTGTTGGGGCTGGTGGCCTTCATGCTGCTGCACACCAGCGCTGCGACTTTGTTGTATTTCGAGCAGGGACGGATCGTCACTGGCAGCTACGCTGATGTAGGCAGCAGGACGCAATTCTTCGCCCTGGTCGATTTGCTGGTGTCGACGCTGACCCTGATCTGCCAGTTGCTGCTGACGGCGCCGTTGATTCGTCTGCTGGGCATCGGCGGCGCGCTGCTGGTCATGCCCCTGGCGACCGTCGTGGCGTTTAGCGTCATGGCCCTGGCGCCGGTGCCGGCCAGCGTGGCCCTGGCCCAGGGGCTGCGCCGCGCGGTGGAGTTCGGCATCGTGAGGCCGGCGCGTGAAGTGCTGTGGACGGTGGTCAGCCGGGAAGAGAAGTACAAGGCCAAGAACGTGATCGAAACCCTGGTCTATCGTGGTGGTGATGCCGCCAGTGGCTGGTTGTCGGCCGGTTTGACAGCCTTGGGCGCAGGCTTCGGCCTGGTCGCGCTGGCGGTCGTGCCGTTCGCGGGCGTGTGGGGCGGGTTGTGCCTGTGGCTGGCCAGGCGCCAGGCACGAATGGCCGACGCAGCACCACCGGGGAGGGAAACGTCATGAGCCATGGCCAAGGTTTTACCCGCAGGCAAATACTCACGCTGGCTGCCGCCGCATCGGCGGTCTTCACGCTCGGCCCGAGCGGCGCGTCAACCTCGCCAGCGGCGGGAACAGGAGGCAAGACCATGATGACCCGCGTCATTCCTTCCAGCAAAGAGCCATTGCCCGCCGTCGGCCTGGGCACCTATCGCGGCTTCGACGTGGCGCCTTCGGACCCTGCCTACCGCAGCTTGTCCGCGGTGCTTGACGCCTTGTTCGAAAAGGGCGGCAAGGTCATCGACAGCTCGCCGATGTACGGCCGCGCCGAGCAGACCACCGGCGAGCTGCTGTCGATTCACGAGCCACGCTCGCCGGCATTCCTGGCGACCAAGGTGTGGACCCGGGGCCGCGAAGAAGGCATCGCGCAGATGGAGCAATCCTTCAAGCTGCTGCAGACCGACCGCATCGACCTGATGCAGATCCACAACCTGCTGGACTGGCAAACCCATCTGCCGACCCTGCGCGAGTGGAAGGAGGCAGGTCGCATTCGCTACATCGGTATCAGCCATTACACCGCGTCGGCCTATGACGAAGTGGAGGCGCTGCTCAAGGCCGAGCCGCTGGACTTCCTGCAGATCAACTACGCGCTGGATGATCGCGCGGTGGAGAAACGCATCCTGCCGTTGTGTCGCGACCGCGGCGTCGCGGTAATCTGCAACCGGCCGTTCGGCGGCGGTGGCCTGATCGCGCGGTTGCAGGGCAAACCCTTGCCCGGCTGGGCCGCGCAAGTCGGGGTCAAGACCTGGCCGCCTTTGGCACTCAAATTCCTCTTGTCGCATTCCGCGGTGACCTGCGTCATCCCTGGCACCGGCAACCCGCGCTACATGGCGGAAAACGCCAGCGCCGGTTTCGGCCCGATGCTGACCGATGCACAACGTCATCAACTGATCGCCCTGGTGGGGTAACCATGCACGAAAACGCTCAACAGAAACGCGCCCGCGTACTCGATCCGGTCGACCGGGTCACCGAAGTGATTTTCGGCCTGCTCATGGCCATGACGTTCACTGGAACGATCAGTGTGGCCACCGCCAATCAGGAGGAAGAACGCACGATGATGATCGCCGCGCTGGGCTGCAACCTGGCGTGGGGCCTGGCGGACGCGGTGATGTATCTGCTGCGCACGGTCATCGAGCGCACGCGCAACCGCAACTTGTTCAGCGGTTTGCGCGAGGGTCGCGATGCCAGCGCTGGCCAGGCGCTGATCGCCGATGCGCTGCCGCCACGGATTGCCCTGGCCGCCGGCGCCGAAGGCCTGGAAGCGTTACGCCAGCGCCTGATCCAGGCACCCGCCACGCCGCTGCAGCCGGCGCTGGGCCTGGATGACTTCAAGGGCGCGCTGGGCGTGTTCCTGTTGGTAGTGGTGGCGACCTTCCCGTTGGTGGTGCCCTTCCTGCTCCTCGATCAGACGGCGCTGGCGGTGCGCTTGTCCAACGCCATCGGCATTCTGGTGCTGTTCCTGGCGGGCTGGATCCTCGCCCGCTACGCCGGTGCCAGGCCGTGGCAGGGCGGGGTTGCCCTGGCCGTCCTCGGCGCCGCGCTGATCGCCGCGATCATTGCGCTGGGCGGCTGATCGATCGGCAATCGTCTCCTATACTGAGTCGCGTCAACAGGCAAGGCACCCATTTTCAATGCCGTCGCTAACGCTCACCCGCGCTGCGACAGCGTCCCCTGACCATCACTGCAAGGAGATCGAACATGGCAATCCGCATAGGCGATGAAGCGCCGGATTTCACGGCACAAACCACCGAAGGCACGCTCAACTTCCACCAATGGATCGGTGATGGCTGGGCCATCCTGTTTTCGCATCCCAAGGATTTCACCCCGGTGTGCACCACCGAACTGGGTTACCTGGCCAAACTCAAGCCGGAGTTCGACAAGCGCAACACCAAGATCCTCGGCCTGAGCATCGACCCGGTCAGTGATCACGAGAAATGGGTGGGTGACATCGAAGAAACCCAGGGCAGTGCCGTCAACTACCCGCTGATCGGCGACGAAAACCTGGTCGTGGCCAAGCTCTACGACATGATCCACCCCAATGCCAGCGGCGGCACGCGCACCGCGGTGGACAATGCCACGGTTCGCTCGGTGTTCCTGGTCGGCCCGGACAAGAAGATCAAGGCGATGCTGATCTACCCGATGAGCGCCGGGCGCAATTTCGATGAAGTGCTGCGTTTGCTTGACTCGTTGCAGCTCAACGCCAAGCACACCGTCGCCACGCCGGTGAACTGGCGACCGGGGGAAGACGTGATCATTCCGACGTCGGTGTCCGACGAGGATGCGAAGAAGAAATACCCGGACGGCTTCAAGACCCTGAAACCGTATCTGCGCACGGTGGCGCAACCGAAATAACCCCGGCCTTTGTGGGAGCTGGCCTGCCGGCGATGGCGTCCGTGAGATCGCCTTCGCCGGCAAGCCGGGCTCCTACAAGGGAGGGTGGCTCCGGCTTACCCCAGGTATTTGTGAAACCACCCCAATGTCCGCTCCCACGCCAGCTTCGCCGCCGCCTCGTCATAGCGCGGCGTGGAGTCGTTGTGAAAACCATGGTTGGCGCCGGGATAAATGTACGCTTCGTAGGTCTTGCCCCCGGCCTTCAACGCTTGCTCATAGGCGGGCCAGCCTTCGTTGATGCGCGTATCCAGTTCGCCGTAGTGCAGCATCACCGGTGCCTTGATCCGCGGTACATCCTTGGCGTCCGCTTGCCGGCCGTAGAACGACACCGCGGCGCCCAGTTCCGGGTAAGCCACGGCGGCCGCATTGGTGACTCCACCGCCATAACAGAAACCGGTGATGCCGACTTTGCCACTGGCGTCGGGGTGTTTCATCATCCACTCGACGGCGGCAAAGAAGTCGTTCATGAGCTTTTGCGGGTCGACCTTCTCCTGCAGCGCACGGCCCTTGTCGTCGTTGCCGGGGTAGCCGCCCACCGAGCTCAGGCCATCCGGGGCGAGGGCGACGAAACCGGCCTTGGCCAGGCGTCGCGCGACGTCTTCGATGTAAGGATTGAGCCCACGGTTTTCATGCACGACCACCACCGCAGGGGGCTTGCCGGCGGCTTTTGCCGGACGCACCAGATAGGCACGAACCTGCCCGTGGCCCTTGGGTGAGGGATATTCGACGTACTCGGCAATGATGTCCGGGTCGGTGAATTCGACCTGTTCGGCCAGGGCGTAGTCCGGGCTCAGGGACGCCAGCAGTGCACTGGCGGTCAAGCCACCCAGGGTGAACAGCGCGGCGCGGTCGAGAAACTCGCGCCGGTTGATCAGGCCATGGGCGTAGTAATCGTAGAGTTCCAACAGCTGTGGGGAAAAGTCTTTTGCAGTGAGACGTGTCATATAGGCGCTTCCTCTTCATCCAATAGAACGCGAACCTTGTAGGAGCGAGCTTGCTCGCGAAAAACCTGAGAGCACCGCGGGCTGTCAGGCTCCCCGCGTCATCGTTGACCTCCGTCGCGAGCAAGCTCGCTCCTACAGGGGGGCATGCCAAATTACAAACTCTGCGCCCCGGCCTTCGCCACCTGCGCATCCTGCTCGGCCTTGACCCCGGACACCCCGACCGCACCGACCACCTGGCCGTCGACCGTGATCGGCACCCCGCCTTCGAGCGAGGTCAGCAGCGGGGCCGAGAGAAAGGCCGTTCGCCCGCCATTGACCATCTCTTCATAGCCTTTGGATTCCCGCCGCCCCAGGGCCGAGGTGCGGGCTTTTTCGGTGGCGATGTAGGCACTGATGGGCGAGGCGCCATCGAGGCGTTCGAGGGCCAGGGGATGACCGCCGTCGTCGACCACCACAATGGTCACTGGCCATTGATTGGCCTGGGCTTCGGTGCGGGCGGCGGCGAGTATCCGGCTGACTTCGGCCTGGCTCAGGACGGCTTTGCTGTTCATGGGCATTCTCCATTGGGCGCTATTGGGACAGGGCGGCTTCGACCAGTTCGATCCAGTGCCGGACGGGGGTACGGCCCGCGCCGTCGAGGTGCGACTGACAGCCGATGTTGGCGGTGACGATGACTTCGGGGTAGCCGCTTTCCAGGGCATTCATCTTGTTGTCGCGCAGTTGCCGGGCCAGTTCCGGCTGGGTCAGCGAATAGGTGCCCGCCGAACCGCAGCACAAATGGCCGTCCGGTACTGTGGTGAGGTTGAAGCCCAGACGCATCAGTACCTTTTCGACCGCGCCACCGAGTTTTTGCGCGTGCTGCAAGGTGCACGGGCAATGGAAGGCAACGCGATGGGCGTTGTGGATGCCCAACTGTTCCAGCGGTTCGGCGCGCAACACCTCCACCAGGTCCTTGGCCAGCGCGCTGACCTTCCTGGCCTTGTCGGCATAGACCGGGTCGCGCTCCAGCAGATGCCCGTAATCCTTGATGAACGCCCCGCAACCGCTGGCGGTTTGCACGATGGCCTCGGCGCCTTGTTCAATGCCCGGCCACCAGGCATCGATGTTGTGCCGGGCGCGATCGAGGCCGGCGGCCTGGGCGTCCAGGTGATAGTCCACGGCGCCGCAACAGCCGGCCTCGCGGGCCGGCATGACGCTGATGCCCAGGCGGTCCAGGACCCTGGCGGCGGCCACGTTGGTATTGGGCGACAGGCCGGGCTGCACGCAACCTTCGAGCATCAGCACCTGGCGGGCATGGCGCACGGCGGGGCGCTGCTTGGTCACCGGCAGGTTGCGCGGCAGCTTGCTTTGCAGCGCGCCGGGCAGCAGCGCGCGAAACACCTGGCCGCTGTTGACCAGGCGCTTGAACAGGTCCGGATGCGGCACCAGCGTGCGCAGCCCTTCGCGCAACAGACGCTGACCGAGCGGACGCGGTACCGCCGCATCGACCACGGCCCGGCCGATGTCCAGCAAGTTGTGGTAATCGACCCCCGAAGGGCAGGTGGTTTCGCAGTTGCGGCATGACAGGCAGCGATCCAGGTGCTGCTGGGTCTTCTGTGTCACCTCGTTGCCTTCCAGCACCTGCTTGATCAGGTAGATGCGCCCGCGCGGGCCATCCAGCTCATCGCCGAGCAATTGATATGTCGGGCAGGTGGCGTTGCAGAAACCGCAATGCACACAGGTGCGCAGGATGCTGTCGGCTTCCTCGGCGCGGGGCAATTGGCGGGCGCGTTCGCTCAAGGTGGTCTGCATGATTCATAACTCCGCGTACAGACGTCCGGGGTTGAAGATGCCCTGGGGGTCGAGTTGCTGCTTGAGGCTCTTGTGGTAGCGCATCAATGCGTCGGGCAGCGGCTGGAAGGGCGTGTCCGTGAGCCCGTGGCTGTAGCAGGTGACGTGCCCGCCAGCCTCTTCGACGACCTGGCGAATGAACTTTGCCTCGGCGTCGGACTTGAGCCAGCGCTGGGCGCCGCCCCAGTCGATCAATTGCCGGCCGGGCAGGGACAGCCGTGGCGTGTTGTTGGGCACGGACAGGCGCCACAGGGGCTGGTCTTCATCGAAGAAGGCCAGTCGTTGTTCGTTGAGATCGGCCCAATACGAAGCGTCGAGCAACTCGCCGCCCAGGCGGTCATGGGCCGCCGCCACCGAACCTTCGCCACCCTCCAACCGCAGATGCAGGCGTTCACCGTCATGACACGCAGCGCTGATCGGCAGCGGTTGCTGGCCCCATTCCGCCAGGCGTAGCAGGGCATGTTCGGCGTTCATTTGCAGGCTGATGCTCAGGGCCTGCCGGGGCTTGGGCAACACCTTGAGCGAGACCTCGGTGATCAGGCCGAGGATGCCGTAACTGCCGGCCATCAGGCGCGACAGGTCGTAACCGGCGACGTTTTTCATGACCTCGCCACCAAAACGCAGGTGCTTGCCCAGGCCTGTGATCACCCGCGTGCCCAGGACGAAATCCCTGACCGACCCCGACCACGGCCGACGCGGCCCCGACAGCCCGCAGGCGATCATGCCGCCGACGGTGGCATCGTCGCCGAAGGAGGGCGGTTCGCAGGGCAACATCTGCTGCGCGGCGTCCAGCACCTTCGCCAGTTCCGCCAGTGGCGTGCCGCAGCGCACAGTGATTACAAGCTCCGTCGGGTCGTAGCTGACAATGCCCCGGTGCGATCGAGTATCGAGTATTTCGCCCGCCGTCACCCGTCCCAGGAACGCCTTGGTATTGGCCCCCTGGATGCGCAGCGGCGTGGCGTTCGCCAACGCCTGATTGACCTGCTCCTGCAGCGCGCTGCTGTCATCGAGATCGGCAGTTTCCTGCATCAGAAGCGCTCCAGGTCAGGGAAGGGCAGTTGGCCTGCGTGCACATGCATGGCGCCAAACTCGGCGCAGCGGTGCAGGGTCGGTATGTTCTTGCCAGGATTGAGCAGGCCGCCGGGGTCGAACGCCGCCTTGACCGCGTGGAACAGGGTCAACTCATCACTGTTGAACTGCGCGCACATCTGGTTGATCTTTTCCCGGCCGACGCCGTGCTCACCGGTAATGCTGCCGCCGACCTTCACGCACAGCTCGAGGATCTTCCCACCCAGGGCTTCGGCGCGGTCCAGTTCGCCAGGCGTATTGGCATCGAACAGGATCAGCGGGTGCATGTTGCCGTCGCCGGCATGGAACACGTTGGCCACCCGCAGGCCGTACTCGGCCGAGAGGCTGGCGATGGCCTTGAGCACACCGGGTAGCTCGCGGCGCGGGATGGTGCCGTCCATGCAGTAGTAATCCGGCGACAGGCGGCCCACCGCCGGAAAGGCGTTCTTGCGCCCGGCCCAGAAGCGCACGCGCTCGGCCTCGTCCTTGGCCTGGCGCACTTCGGTGGCGCCGGCCTGTTGCAGCACCTGGCGCACGCGGTCGCAATCGTCACGCACGTCGGCTTCGACGCCGTCGAGTTCGCACAAAAGGATGGCTTCGGCCTCCACCGGGTAACCGGCGTGGATGAAGTCCTCGGCGGCGCGGATGGCCAGGTTGTCCATCATCTCCAGGCCACCGGGAATGATGCCGGCGGCAATGATGTCGCCGACGGCGCGGCCGGCTTTTTCCACGGAGTCGAACGCCGCCAGCAGTACCTTGGCCGACTGCGGTTTGGGCAGCAGCTTGACCGTGACCTCGGTGATCACCCCGAGCATGCCTTCGGAGCCGGTGAACAAGGCCAGCAGGTCCAGGCCAGGCGAGTCCAGGGCGTCGGAGCCCAGGGTCAGATGTTCGCCGTCGACGGTAAGGATGTCCACCTTGAGCAGGTTATGCACGGTCAGGCCGTATTTCAGGCAATGCACGCCGCCGGCGTTTTCGGCGACGTTACCGCCGATGGAGCAGGCAATTTGCGAGGAGGGGTCGGGGGCGTAGTACAGGCCGAACGGTGCGGCGGCCTGGGAAATCGCCAGGTTGCGCACCCCTGGCTGAACCCTGGCGGTACGGGCGGCGGGGTCGATCTGCAGGATCTGGTTGAAGCGGGCCATCACCAGCAGCACGCCTTTTTCCAGGGGCAAGGCGCCGCCGGACAAACCGGTGCCGGCGCCCCGGGCGACGACCGCTACCCGGCGCTCATGACATAAGCGCAACACGCCCTGGACCTGGGCAATGTCCCGCGGCAGCACCACCAGCATCGGTGTAGTGCGGTAGGCGCTGAGCCCGTCGCATTCGTACGGCTTGAGCTCTTCCTGCTGGTGCAGGATCTCCAGATCGGGCAACTGCGTGCGCAAGGCCTGCAACAGCGCGCTCTTGTCGACCTCTGGCAACGCGCCATCAACGCGTTCATCGTAAAGAATGTTCATAGTCGTTTTACGATACTCCGTTCATGAAAGCCCGGGCCAGTGCCCGTATTGCTGCTCACTGTAGGAGCGAGCTTGCTCGCGATGAACTCAAGAGCGCCGCGTTTAGCCCGCAAACACGCGTTATCGTTGACGACCATCGCGAGCAAGCTCGCTCCTACAGTGGACAGCATTAGGGCCAGTGCCCGGGATTTTCAACAGAGTTGCGCGAGCAACCCGGGCTGTGCCGATCAGTGGCCGCCCACCACCATATGACTGAACGGCGCAACATAGGCCTGCAATGTCACCAGGCCACCGACCAGGATCGCCAGGACGATCGAGTGGAAAAACACATAACGCAGGATTTCCCCTTCATGGCCGTACCAGCGGGTGGCGGTGGAGGCGACCACGATCGACTGGGCGTCGACCATCTTGCCCATCACCCCGCCAGAACTGTTGGCGGCGGCCATCAACACCGGGCTGAGCCCCAGTTGCTCGGCGGTCACCTTCTGCAAGCCGCCGAACAGCACGTTGGACGCGGTGTCCGAGCCGGTCAGGGCCACGCCGAGCCAGCCCAGCAGGGTGCCGAACATCGGATAGAAAATCCCGGTCGCGGCAAAGGCCAGGCCCATGGTCGCGTCCAGCCCCGAGTAGCGGGTGAGGAACCCCAGGGCCAGCATCGCGGTAATGGTGATCAACGAGTAGCGCACCACCCACAGTGTTCGCAGGTATTGGTGAATCAGTTGCGGGATGGAGTAGCCCATCAACAGCCCGCCGAGGATCGCCGACAGCAGGATGCCGGTGCCGGTGCTGGTGAACCAGGTGAACTTGTAGATCGCTTCTTCGGTTTTCGGCGCAGGCACCACGGGCGGAACCTTTTCGATCTGCTGGTGAATCGTGGTGAAGGTCAGGGTCGGGGCGAAAATCGGGTTGGCCTCGCGCAGCGGTTTACCTTGGGGATCCAGTTTCGCCGTGCTGGTGGCCGGATCGATCGCTGGGCGGGTGTCGAACATGTTCTTGAAGCCCTGGGTGCCCCAGGCGAACACGAAGACGGTGAGGATGATCCACGGCATCCAGGCGCGCATCACCGCGGGCTTGGCGTCGCTGGCAAAGGCCGCACTGGCGACCGGTTTTTCGTCGTGTTCCTCGGCGATCGCCGAGTTGTCGACGCGCCCGGACAGGGCGGCGGAGGTGTGCACCGTGGCCGGTTTCCACACTTTCAGGAATCCTGTCAGGCAGGCCATGGAAATCAGCGCGGCGATCACGTCCACCAGCATCGGCCCGTGATAGTTGGACACGACGAACTGCGGAACGGCAAAACTGATCCCGGTCACCAGGATCGCCGGCCAGATTTCCAGCATCTTGCGCCAGCCGGCAAAGGCCCAGATCAGCCAGAACGGCACGATCACCGAGAAGAACGGCAGTTGCCGACCGACCATCATCGACAGCTCCATTTCATCGAGCCCGGTGACCTTGGCCAAGGTGATGATCGGCGTGCCCAGGGCACCGAAGGCCACGGGGGCGGTGTTGGCGATCAGCGCCAGGCCCGAGGCGGCCAGCGGTGAGAAGCCCAGGCCAATGAGGATCGCCCCGGTCACCGCCACCGGTGTACCGAACCCCGCCGCGCCCTCGAAAAAGGCACCGAAGCAGAAGGCGATCAGCAGCAATTGCAGACGGCGGTCGTCGGTGATCCGCGCGAGGGAGTCCTGCAGCACTTTGAACGAGCCGTTCTCGGTCGTCAGCCGGTGCAGGAAAATGATGTTCAACACAATCCAGCCGATCGGCAGCAAACCGTTGGCGGCCCCGTACAGCGCGGCCGACCCGGCCATGCCGGCGGGCATATCAAAGGCGAAAATCGCGATCACCAGGGCCGAGGCCAGGGCCATCAGTGCCGCCAGGTGTGCCTTGACATGGAAGAACGCCAGGGCTGCCAGCATCACCACCACCGGCACCGCGGCCATGAGGGTTGAAAGCACCGGGTTGTTGAACGGATCGTAGATTTGCTGCCAGACCATGTTCCACCTCTGCTTTTATTGTTGGACGTGCAGCCCCTTGGGGGGGAGGTGGCCTGTAGTATAGGTGGCATTGCGCCGCTGTCAGGGCGTGTTTACCGGCGCTGTGCAGGCGCCTGAGCTAGCATTGCCGATAGGTCCAAACTGCCACGGGAGGAAAACCGCAATGACTGAGCGCCATCTGGAGCACAAGGAGACGCTTTCGAACGGATGCACCATCAAGGTCAAGGCCGAGATACTGAAGGACGGCTCCCTGGGCATGTTCATCGGAGTCTACCGACCGGATGGCACGGCCATCGACGAAAACCACGATCCCAAGCCGCATATGCTGGACATGGAAGCGGCGATGGACTGGGGGATCGACATTGCCAAGAGGATTGGCAATAGCCAGAGGACGCTATAACGCAAGGCTGGGGATTTGCGGTGATGCCATCGCCAGCAGGCTGGCTCCCACAGCCAAATTGTGGGAGCCAGCCTGCTGGCGATGGTTTTAGTGCTTGAACATCACATGCCGCACGACGGTGTAGTCCTCCAGCCCATACATCGACATGTCCTTGCCATACCCGGACAGCTTC
>NZ_JANHLK010000046.1 GCF_028682635.1 Pseudomonas putida
GAATACTTGTTCGAGCACCTACCTAAATACCTGAACGCCTGAGTGGGTGACCAAGTGAATGGGTAAATGGGTAAGTACCCAGATGCATAGATAAGTAATCGATCACTCACGTAAGCACGCAAATGCGTAAATGTATATACAGGCATCCGCCGTCCATGCTGCGGCTGTTGGATGTATTGAGGTCAGGCTGGGTCATGGATGTAGATGTGATGAAGGGCGTCCGCCATTGCCTTCAGTGGGCTGCGGCTACCATAAATACTGAACGTCACCGCTCCGTCCTCGTGGCCTGCAATCCGTTTGATCAGCGAGTCTTGTACTCCTGCGTCCCGCATATCGTCGATGAGCGTGTGCCGAAAACTGTGAAACGTCTTTCTCGGATCGGTGATGCCTTGCTTGGTCTTATACCGACCGAACCACTTTGACGGTGCGTGGCCAAGCTTCCCTCGTACGGCTTCCAGTTCAGGGAACAGGCGATCTGCTCCGGTGATCCGGACTACTTCGACATGCTGCATCAGACCCAAGTTGAGCAGAGCGGGGTGCAAGGGGAGAATGCGTCGGCTGCTGGCGTTCTTCAGGTTCTGACTTTCGCGGCTGTCATCGATGCGGATGCACTGGATGCCCTGTTGTTCTATGAAGTCATCCACACGCAGTTGGCAGAGCTCTTCCAGCCGTGCTCCAGTAGCTCGACCCAAGAGCGGCAGCCAGTAACGCCATGGATGCTTTCGGGCTTCTGCTCTCAGTGCTTCCAGGTTGAGCAGGGTGGTCAGATCCTCACGATCAAATGACAACCGGGCCTCTTTGGCAGACCCGGTCATGACTTTGAGTCCCAGCAGCGGATTGTCAGTGATGTACCCGTTCGACTTGCACCAGTTCAGGAAGGCCGAGAGTTTGCGTAGACGGTTGTTCACGGTAACGGCAGTGATGGTTTTGTAAGAAGCGCCAGACTCAACAACCTGCCTCAGGGTCTTACCCTCGTACTCGGGGCGTAGTCCGAAGTACTGCGGACAGCGACTTAGACGATCTTTCAACAGTCGGGCTTGCTGTACGTCGAATGCATCAACGGACATGTCGCCCATCAGTTCGAACAAATCTCGCAATGAACGTTCGACTTCGTGCGTGCTGACCTCTCGCCACGTACCCCCACGTTTTCCTTCCTCTATATAGAGCTTGGATAAGGTGGCGAGGGTAGGGCCGTCGCTGTGCCGCTTCACGGAAGCCACTGGTGCCTTTCTTAGAGCAGTCTGAATTGGCTGCGTTGGAGCAGCGTCTCGCCACTCCGAACACAATGCACGGAGCGTCTGAAGGTCTGCTAGGGGGTGTTCAAACAGGTGGTTGTGAACTCGCTGAGCCAGTGATGCAGCGAGGAACTGGGCACTCTGCCGATGTCGGATGTTCAGGCTCAAACGTAAAGTGTGACACCTCGGGAAGAGGTGCTTGGGCAGCTTGAGATTGAGGTAGTAGAGCGCCCCGCGTTTGATTAGGTAGGCCATGGGTGTGACACCAAATTGTGACAGCAAAGTGTGACAGTGCTGGCTACACCCCGTTTTCTGACTGCCCGTGCAGCGAGTTCGCACGGTAGATATCCAGTAACCTCAAAAGCCTGAAACCCTTGCCCCATAAGGCCCGCAACGATCAGCGAGCATGCTGGCATGCCACCCGGTCAGGCCTGGAAGGGAGCAGCCGCAGCGGTGACATTGTGTGCCGGGGTGTGGCTGGTGGGGTTACCACCTTAACGAACCGCGAGACCCTCTCTCGCGTTATCTGCCTCGAACCATTTTTCCTGTACTGCCATGGCATCTGCCCATAGCGGTTTTTTGTCGTCCGTGATTTTCCTGCGACATGGAAAAAGGAGGGCGACCTGTCGAGCGCGACACGTCGGTCTCCTTTGTTCTTTTCTGGCTCTAAGGCTTGGACAAGGCCTGGTCAACCGCTGCAATCAGCTTTCCCAGATCCTTTGGGGGGGCTTTATGTATGACATCGAACAGATACGCCCGCTGTTCGTCTTCATCGCCAAGGTCGGCGAAAAAGGCTTTCAGCTTCACCCCCAGCACATTGGCAAACATGAACAGTGCATCCACGCTGGGGGTATAGGTGCCGGTTTCGAAGCGGCTGATGGTTTTGGGGTCAAAACCGGTTTTTTCGCCTAGTTCAGCCTGAGTAAGCCCCGCGACCTTGCGGTACCGCCGGATGGCTGGACCCAAACTTGAAATGTGCATCGCTCAATTCCCATTTAGAATCAAGAACTTAACGATAGATTTTCGCATTAGACAACTGCATGATCCATCACCTTGCTTTTCAAAATGTGATGTATTTCGTAGAATTGCCGCGCTAATGCGACATTGAATGAGCTTGTTTCAGATTATGGAACGATGTGAAAAAGCCATCAGTGCGCGTTCACGCAAGGCGGCGAGAAGCTCTTGCACAATATTACCAGCATCGGTGTTGCTGCCTTGAACGGGTTCCACCGCCAGCGACAGCGAGCCTGACTCATGGATGAGAAGTACCGCAGGGCGGTGGATGCCGCCGCGATTTTTTCCGAGACCGACCTGAGCGGCCGGATCACCCACGTCAATGACCAGTTTTGCGCAGTGTCCGGCTATAGCCGTGAAGAATTGCTTGGTCAAAACCATCGCATGCTCAATTCCGGTATGCACGCCACTGAATTTTTCGTCGAGATGTGGCGCACCATCGCCCTGGGTCAGATCTGGAAGGGCGAGATCTGCAATCGCGCCAAGGATGGCAGCCTGTATTGGGTCGACAGCACCATGGTGCCGGTGATCGATAGCGCCACCGGGCGGGTCGAGAGGTATCTGTCGATTCGGTTCGACATCAGTGAAAAACGGCAACTCCTGCATTCCCTGCAATGGCGGGTCGGCCATGACGTGCTCACCGGGCTGCCCAATCGTGCATTTCTCTCGGATCTGCTCGATCAGGCGCTGGAGTTCTCCCGGCAGGAGAACATTGCGCTGGCGGTGTGCATGCTTGATCTCGATGGCTTCAAGGCGGTCAACGATGGCTACGGACATGCCAGTGGCGATCTGTTGCTGGTGGAGGTGGCCAAGCGCCTGCGCAATATTGTGCGTGGCGAGGATGTAGTCGCGCGGCTGGCAGGTGACGAGTTCGTCCTGGTGTTGCGGTACGTTCACGATCTGCCGCAACTGCGGGCGGCGCTGAACCGGGTGCTGGGAGCCATATCGGTACCGTATTCGCTGCATGGCAAGGACATCCATGTGTTTGCCAGCATTGGCGTCACGCTCTTTCCTGACGATAACGAGGATGCCGGGACCCTGTTGCGGCATGCCGACCAGGCCATGTATGTGGCCAAGCAGAGCGGTCGGAAGCGCTTTCATATATTCGACGTTACCCGCGACCGTGAGGTCAAGGCCACTCACGAGACGGTCGAGCGGGTACGCCAGGCGCTGGTGGACGGCGAACTGCGCCTGCATTTCCAGCCCAAGGTCAACATGCGCCGTGGCCGGGTCGTCGGCTTCGAGGCATTGCTGCGCTGGGAGCATCCGCAAAACGGCCTGGTGCGCGCATGGGAATTTCTACCCCAGGTGGAAGAGACAGACCTGATCATCGATATCGGTGAATGGGTCATCGATCAGGTGTTGGCCCAGTTGGATCGATGGCGACAGGATGGGCATGACTGGCCGGTGAGCATCAATATTGCGGCGCGGCATTTTCAGCGGGCGGATTTCGTCGAGCGGCTCCAAAACCTGTTGTCGCGGCACGATCGGGTCGCGCCGCAGCGCCTTGACCTGGAGATCGTCGAGTCGGTCGCAGTCGAGAACATCCAGCATGTCAGTGCGTGCCTGCAGGCCTGCCAGGCGCTGGGGGTGCGGTTTTCCCTGGGGGATTTCGGCACCGGCTACTCATCCCTGAGTTACCTCAAGCGCCTGCGCACCCAGACCATCAAGATCGACAAGTCCTTTGTGCGCGACATTGTTCACGACGGTGATGACCTGGCCTTGACCACGGCCGTGATCGGCCTGGCCCGGGCATTTGGTCGCCAGGTGGTCGCCGAGGGGGTGGAAAGTATCGAGCACGGTGAGCTGCTGTTGCATCTTGGCTGCGAAGTGGCCCAGGGGGATTTCATTGCGCAGCCGATGCCGGCCGTCGATGTGCCGGGCTGGGTCGCCGGTTTTGTCGCGCCAGCGCAATGGCGGGTGGCGCAGGCAACCGGTCACGGCCTGGCTTCAGCCTTGCCGCCAATGTAGAGCCGAATGATGTCATCGATCTCCCCAGACATCTTCATCCGCAGCAGGGTGCGCAGAATGCGCTGGACCGGCACCTTGGGATCATTGCGCACATAGCAGCCGACGTTTTGTTCCTGCAGCAGCGCCACCCTTTGCAGTTGCTGCTGGGGGAGCAATCGCTGGTTGAACCAGTCCAGGGTCCATTGGTTGCTGACCGCATAACGGTTGCGCCCGGCATGCAGCTTCTCCAGCACTTGTTCCTGGTTGCGTGCATCGTCGCGCTGCAGTCGGTTGGCGTCGAACAGCGGTTGCAGGGCCGGGTAGCTGTAACCGAGTACCGTGCCGATCGATTGATGGGCCAGGTGAGTCGGATTCACTGACGTCGGAGCGCCGGACTGGCTGATCAGCAAGTCGGGTTGCGTCCAGAGCGGAATGCTCCAGATATAGTCGCCGGACTGGTTCGGCGTCCAGGACTGCGCGGCGTAGCAGCGAATGTCCACCTCGCCATGCTCCATGGCGCTCTGCACCCGACCGCGGGGCAATACGTGAAACTGCGCCGGTACGCCGACCTGGGTGGCGAGGCTGAGCATCACGTCATACAGGATGCCTTGGGTCGGCCGCCCACGTTCCAGCTGCACCATCGGCATGGCCCAACTGTCAGGTATCACGAAGCGTAACGGAGCGTCAGCGGCCGCCCCGTCCAGGCTGATCAACAGCAGTGCCCCCAAGCCCAGCCGCATAAACGCTCCGATAAATCCTTCCAAAGAGCAGCTTAGCCAGATTAGACGAGCGCACCGGATGCAATTTGTGCCTTGCTCCGCTAGCATTAGCCGCTTCTGCTTCCTTCGCTGCGACGGTTTTCGATGAGTTATCAGGTTCTTGCACGTAAATGGCGTCCGCGCTCGTTCCGCGAAATGGTCGGCCAGACCCATGTGCTCAAGGCTCTGATCAATGCCTTGGACAGCCAGCGGCTGCACCACGCGTACCTGTTCACCGGTACGCGCGGGGTCGGTAAGACCACCATTGCGCGGATCATCGCCAAATGCCTGAACTGTGAAACAGGTATCACTTCAACGCCTTGTGGCGAGTGTTCGGTGTGCCGCGAGATCGATGAAGGGCGCTTCGTCGACCTGATCGAGATCGACGCCGCCAGCCGTACCAAGGTCGAGGACACCCGCGAGCTGCTCGACAACGTGCAGTACGCCCCTAGCCGCGGGCGCTTCAAGGTCTACCTGATCGACGAAGTGCACATGCTTTCCAGCCATTCCTTCAATGCGCTGTTGAAAACCCTCGAAGAGCCGCCGCCCTACGTCAAGTTCATCCTGGCCACCACCGACCCGCAGAAACTTCCTGCAACGATTCTTTCCCGTTGCCTGCAGTTCTCCCTGAAGAACATGACCCCGGAGCGGGTCGTCGAGCATTTGAGCCATGTGCTGAGCGTCGAGAACGTACCGTTCGAAGACGACGCGCTGTGGTTGCTCGGCCGCGCCGCCGACGGTTCGATGCGCGATGCCATGAGCCTCACCGACCAGGCGATCGCCTTCGGTGAAGGCAAGGTCATGGCCGCTGACGTGCGGGCGATGCTTGGTACCCTCGATCATGGTCAGGTCTATGACGTCCTGCATGCGTTGATCGAAGGCGACGCCAAGGCCTTGCTCGAAGCGGTCCGCCACCTGGCTGAACAGGGCCCGGACTGGAACGGCGTGCTCTCGGAAATCCTCAATGTGCTGCACCGTGTCGCCATTGCCCAGGCCTTGCCTGAAGGCGTCGACAACGGTCACGGCGACCGCGACCGGGTGCTGGCCCTGGCCCAGGCCTTGCCGGCCGAAGACGTGCAGTTCTATTACCAGATGGGCTTGATCGGCCGCCGCGACCTGCCGCTGGCGCCAGACCCCCGTGGCGGCTTTGAAATGGTGCTGTTGCGCATGCTGGCGTTCCGCCCCGCCGATACTGCGGACGCGCCGAGGCAACCGCTAAAGACAGTGGGGATCAGCCAGGCCACGGTTGATTCCGCCAAATCAGTGGCTGCCACGCCGGTCGTTGCGCCTGTAACCGCTGTACCCGTTGCAGCCGTGGCTGCGGCACCTGCGCCGGTTGCTCCCGTTGTAGCGCCTGAGCCGGTGCCTGAGCCGGTGGTCGAGGCGGTCGTGGTCGAAGAAGTGGTCGACCTGCCGTGGAATGATCCAGTCGAGCCTGCAGTCGTGCAGCAGCCGGCCGTCGAGCCGGTGCTGGAAACCGCCAGCGAGCAGCCCGAGTTGCCGCCGATGCCACTGCCGACGCCGGACAGCGTGGTGCCAGACGCGCCGGAGTGGGCCGCCGCGCCCATTCCGGAACCGTCGGTGGCCGAAGTCGATGCCGCCACGCCGGGCATGGACCTGGATGACGAGCCGCCGCTGGACGAAGATTACATCGAGCCAGACATGGACTCGGCCTACAGCTACCTCGACGAGTTGGCCAGCGAGCACGCCGCCGAGCCGGCCGCAGAACCCGAGCCGGAGCCCGCCGCGGCGCCTGCCACCGGCCTGGCCTTGCAATGGCTGGAGCTGTTCCCGAACCTGCCGATCTCCGGCATGACCGGCAGCATCGCCGCCAACTGCACGCTGATCGCCGTCGATGGCGACAATTGGTTGCTGCACCTGGACCCGGCCCACAGCGCCTTGTTCAACGCCACGCAACAGCGGCGCCTCAACGAAGCGTTGAACCAGTATCACGGGCGCACCCTGACCCTGACCATGGAGCTGATCAAGCCCGAGCAGGAAACCCCGGCCCAGGCGGCGTCCCGTCGGCGTGCCGACCGTCAGCGCGAGGCCGAGGAGTCAATCCATGGTGATCCGTTCATCCAGCAAATGATGCAGCAGTTCGGTGCGGTCATCCGTAACGATACTATTGAACCTGTCGAGGCCCTGGTCAGTCAGGGCTAATAACTGAAGGCGCTCGCCCGAGCGGGCCGGGCGCCGTTTTAATCCAAGTACTTTTGAGGTGATTCCCATGATGAAAGGTGGCATGGCCGGCCTGATGAAGCAGGCACAGCAGATGCAGGAAAAAATGGCCAAGATGCAGGAAGAGCTGGCCAACGCCGAAGTCACCGGTAAAGCCGGTGGCGACATGGTCACCGTGGTGATGACCGGTCGTCACGACGTCAAGCGCGTGACCATCGACCCAAGCCTGGTCGAAGGCCTGAGCGAAGATGACAAGGAAATGCTGGAAGCGGTGTTCGCTGCGGCCGTCAACGACGCCGTGCGCAAGATCGAAGCCAACAGCCAGGACAAAATGGGCAGCATGACCGCTGGCATGCAACTGCCACCGGGCATGAAACTGCCATTCTGATTCGCCTTCAGGCGGCAGATGAGCTACAAAAAATGCCAGGCATCGCGCCTGGCATTTTTGTTTCTGGCAGGTAGAGGTGCTGTGACTGCCAGGCCCTCTTCGCGAGCAAGCCCGCTCCCACATTAGATCTGCGGCGTGCACAAAATCAATGTGGGAGCGGGCTTGCTCGCGAAGGGGGCAACGCGGTCTCACTGAATAAACATCGAACGCCATACCGCCACAAAGGTCTGCTCCCTATATCACCGAACTTCATCGATCAAAGGAGACGCTGCCATGTCCGACCCCATGACCCTCAACCAACGAATCGTCCTGGCTTCACGCCCGGTCGGCGCGCCAACACCGGAAAACTTCCGCATGGAGCGTGTCGCACTCCCCGATCTGGAAGAGGGTCAGGTGCTGCTCAAGACCCTTTATCTGTCGCTGGATCCCTACATGCGTGGGCGCATGAGTGATGCGCCGTCCTACGCCGCGCCGGTGGAAATCGGCGACGTGATGACCGGCGGTGCGGTCAGCCGGGTCGAGCGTTCGCGCCATCCCAAGTTCCATGAAGGGGATCTGGTGGTGGGCGCCACGGGGTGGCAGAGCCACAGCATCAACGACGGTCGCAGTATCATTCCGGTACCCTCGGGGCTGCCCAGCCCGTCCATGGCCCTGGGTGTACTCGGCATGCCGGGCATGACCGCCTACATGGGCTTGATGGACATCGGCCAGCCAAAGGAAGGCGAGACCCTGGTGGTCGCGGCGGCATCCGGCGCAGTCGGTTCGGTGGTTGGGCAAGTGGCGAAGATCAAGGGCCTGCGCGTGGTCGGCGTGGCCGGTGGGGCGGAAAAATGCCGCTATGTGGTCGAGGAGCTGGGCTTCGATGCCTGCGTCGACCACAAGAGCCCGGGCTTCGTCGACGAGCTGGCGCAGGCGTGCCCCAAGGGCATCGATATCTATTACGAGAACGTCGGTGGCAAGGTGTTCGACGCTGTGGTGCCGTTGCTCAACCCCAAGGCGCGGATTCCGCTCTGTGGCCTGATTGCGTCCTACAACGCCAGCGAAGCACCGAGCGGCCCGGATCGCCTGCCACTGTTGCAGCGCACGTTGCTGACCAAGCGCGTACGGATCCAGGGCTTCATCGTGTTCGACGATTACGGTGATCGCCAGCCGGAATTCATCAGCGCGATGGCGTCGTGGGTGCGCGATGGCAAGGTGAAGTTCCGCGAAGACGTGGTCGATGGCCTGGAGAATGCGCCTGATGCGTTCATCGGCCTGCTCGAAGGCCGCAACTTCGGCAAGCTGGTGGTACGGGTGGCGCCAGCGCAATAATTGACGCTCAACGGAGGCGCGGGTATAAACCGCGTCTCGTTGTTTTCGTCGGACTTTTCCCCATGAGCTTCAGCCCTTTGATTCGCCAACTGATCGACGCCCTGCGAGTTTTGCCAGGTGTGGGTCAGAAAACCGCCCAGCGCATGGCGTTGCAGTTGCTCGAGCGTGATCGCAGTGGTGGCTCGCGCCTGGCACTGGCCCTGAGCCAGGCCATGGACGGGGTCGGTCACTGTCGTCTGTGCCGCACCCTGACCGAAGACGACCTCTGCCCGCAATGCGCCGATACCCGGCGCGACGACACCTTGCTCTGCGTGGTGGAAGGGCCGATGGACGTCTACGCCGTGGAGCAGACCGGTTTCCGTGGCCGCTACTTCGTGCTCAAGGGCCACCTGTCGCCGCTTGACGGGCTTGGCCCGGAGGCGATCGGCATTCCGCAGTTGATGGCGCGGATCGAGGAGGCAGGCACGTTCACTGAAGTCATCCTCGCCACCAACCCGACGGTGGAAGGTGAAGCCACCGCGCACTACATCGCCCAGTTGCTCAGCAGCAAAGGGCTGATCGCGTCGCGCATCGCCCATGGCGTGCCGTTGGGAGGCGAGCTGGAGTTGGTGGATGGCGGGACGCTGGCGCATTCGTTTGCGGGGCGTAAGCCGATTTCCCTCTAAGTTGTGTGGTGTTTTTACTGACGCCTTCGCGAGCAAGCCCGCTCCCACATGGTATTAGCGGTGCATACAGAACCCCTGTAGGAGCCGGCTTGCTGGCGATGCAGGCGCCTCAGTCTCGCGGATTCACACAATCCTGTTGAAAACCAAGCAAGCGCTCGGTTAACTTCGCTGAACCCCTTCAGTGGAGTTCGCCGATGCCTGCCTTCGAGGAATACTTCGACCCCAGCCACCAAATGGTCCGCGACAGCGTAAGACGTTTCGTCGAGCGCGAGATCCTGCCGGACATCGACCGGTGGGAAGAAGCCGAAAGCTTTCCCCGAGAGCTTTACCTGAAAGCCGGCGCCGCGGGCATTCTCGGCATCGGTTATCCACAGAGCCTGGGTGGCACCCACGAGGGCGATGTGTTTGCCAAGATCGCCGCCAGCGAAGAACTGATGCGCTGTGGCTCCGGAGGCCTGGTGGCGGGGCTGGGGTCGCTGGACATCGGCTTGCCGCCGATTCTCAAGTGGGCCAGGCCGCAAGTCCGTGACCGGGTTGTGCCCCAGGTGTTGTCCGGCGAGAAAATCAGCGCCCTGGCCGTCACCGAACCCGGCGGCGGTTCCGACGTCGCCAACCTGCAAACCCGCGCCGTGCGTGAGGGCGAGTTCTACCGGGTCAGCGGCAGTAAAACCTTCATCACCAGCGGTGTGCGCGCGGATTTCTACACCGTCGCGGTGCGCACCGGCGAGCCGGGTTTTTCCGGCATCAGCCTGTTGTTGATCGAGAAGGGCACACCGGGTTTCACCGTCGGACGGCCATTGAAGAAAATGGGCTGGTGGGCGTCGGACACAGCCGAGCTGTTCTTCGATGATTGCCAGGTGCCCGTAGGCAATCTGATCGGCAGTGAGAACATGGGTTTTGCCTGCATCATGGGCAATTTCCAGAACGAACGCCTGGCGCTGGCCTTGATGGCCAACATGACTGCGCAGCTGGCCCTTGAGGAGAGCCTCAAGTGGGCGCGCGAGCGTGAAGCCTTTGGCAAGCCGATCGGCAAGTTCCAGGTGATCAAGCATCGTCTGGCGGAGATGGCCACGGCACTCGAAGTCTCAAGGGAATTCACCTACCGCCAGGCGGCGAAAATGTCCGCAGGCAAGAGCGTGATCAAGGAAATCTCCATGGCCAAGAATTTTGCCACGGACACTGCAGACCGGATCACCCACGATGCCGTGCAGATCCTCGGTGGCCTGGGTTACATGCGCGAGAGCCTGGTGGAGCGGTTGTACCGGGATAACCGGATTCTTTCGATTGGCGGGGGGACGCGGGAAGTGATGAACGAGATCATCAGCAAGCAGATGGGACTCTGAGGCTTGCTGTGTAGCGACTCACGTCATCGCCGGCAGGCCAGCTCCCACAAGGATCTACGCCGTACGCAAATCCTGCGCATGACACAGAACCCTGTGGGAGCTGGCCTGCCGGCGATAGCGTCAGTACAGTCGCCGCTTACTTATCGGTAAGAGCAAACTGCGTCAGGCAGAAAGTAGGAATCCCCATGTCTTCCAGGCGCTGCGACCCGCCCAGCTCCGGCAAATCAATGATCGCCGCCGCTTCATGAACCCGCGCACCCATGCGCCGAACCAGGTTCGCCGCTGCAATCAGGGTGCCGCCGGTGGCGATCAGGTCGTCGAACATCACCACCGAATCGCCTTCGCACAGGCTGTCGGCGTGCACTTCAAGAAACGCTTCGCCGTACTCCGTCGCATAGCCTTCGGCCAGGACGTCGGCTGGCAACTTGCCTTGCTTGCGAAACAGCACCAGCGGCTTGTTCAGCTGATAGGCCAGCACCGAACCGATCAGGAAACCCCGGGCGTCCATGGCGCCGATATGAGTGAAATCCGCCTCGACATAGCGGTGGGCGAAACTGTCCATCACCAGGCGCAGGGCCGTGGGCGACTGGAAGAGCGGGGTGATGTCGCGAAAGATCACGCCGGGCTTGGGAAAGTCGATCACGGGGCGGATGAGGGATTTGATGTCGAAGGAGTCGAAGACCATCGAAGATGTCCTGGCAGGCTGCAAACGACACAGTATAACGGCGGCTGAACCGTTTCGCTCAGCCGCGATCGGCCGAATCAGCCTTCGAGGGAGCCACCGGCCAGGGCGCACAGCTGGATCGGGTCAAGGATGCGGATTTCCTTGCCTTCGGCGGCGATCAGTTCGTTCTGCTGGAAGCGCGTAAACACCCGCGACACGGTCTCCACCGCCAGGCCCAGGTAGTTGCCGATTTCATTGCGCGACATGCTCAGGCGGAACTGATTGGCCGAGAAACCCCGGGCGCGGAAGCGCGCCGACAGGTTGACCAGGAAGGTGGCGATGCGCTCGTCGGCGGTCTTTTTCGACAACAACAGCATCATCTGCTGATCGTCGCGAATCTCGCGGCTCATCACGCGCATCAGCTGACGACGCAACTGCGGCAGTTGCAGGGCCAGTTCGTCGAGACGTTCGAAGGGGATTTCACACACCGAGGTGGTTTCCAGCGCCTGTGCCGACACCGGATGCTTTTCGGTGTCCATGCCCGATAACCCGACCAGTTCGCTCGGCAAGTGGAAGCCGGTGAGCTGTTCTTCGCCGCCATCGCTCAGGTTGAAGGTCTTCAGGGCGCCGGAGCGCACGGCGTAGACCGAGTCGAACCGGTCGCCCTGGCGGAACAGAAACTCGCCCTTTTTCAGCGGGCGTCCCCGTTTGACGATTTCGTCCAGCGCATCCATATCTTCCAGATTCAGAGAAAGTGGCAAACACAGCGGGGCCAGACTGCAATCCTTGCAATGTGCCTGGGTGTGAGCGCGCAATTTTACTGGCTCGGACATTTCTTCAATCCTTGTGGGAAAACACACATAAGCTGTAAGGGTAACCCACTGTAGGACATTGAGGCCAGCACGCGGCGGATTTGTCGCAGGGATCTAGATCACCCGGGAAAACCTTTGGTGACTGTGTTGCGCAAGGTAGGCATCGAACACCATGCACACCGAGCGCACCATCAAGCGACCTGCCGGCAACACCGTGATGCGTTCGCTATCGAGCTCGATCAGGCCATCCATGGTCATACACTGCAATCGCGGCCAAAGCTCGGCGAAATAGCCTTGAAAATCGATGTTGAAGGCCTGTTCGATGTGGGCGAATTCCAGGCTGAAATTGCAGATCAGCTGCTGAATTACGGCGCGGCGCAGTCGGTCATCGGCGTTGCACAACAGGCCACGGCTGGTGGCCAGTTGTGACGAGGCCAGGGCGTTCTGGTATTGGTTCAGGTCGCTGCTGTTCTGGCAGTACAGGTCGCCGATCTGACTGATCGCCGACACGCCCAGGCCAATCAAATCGCAATGGCCGTGGGTGGTGTAGCCCTGGAAGTTGCGTTGCAGGGTCCCTTCCTCCTGGGCAATCGCCAGTTCATCGTCGGGCAGCGCGAAGTGGTCCATGCCGATGTAGCGGTAGCCGGCGGCGGTCAGTTGCTCGATGGTGCCCTGAAGCATTTGCAGTTTTTGCGCGGGTGTCGGCAACTCGTTGCTGTTGATGCGCCGTTGCGGCATGAAGCGTTCCGGCAGGTGTGCGTAGTTGAACACCGAGAGTCGGTCCGGTTGCAGGCTGATGACTTCGTCGACGGTGCGGGCGAAGTTTTCCGGGGTCTGTTTGGGCAGTCCGTAGATCAGGTCGATGTTGATCGAGCGAAACTGCAGGGTGCGGGCGGCGTCGATCACCGCGCGGGTTTCCTCCAGGCTCTGCAGGCGGTTGACCGCGCGTTGCACGGCCGGGTCAAGGTCTTGCAGGCCAATGCTGACCCGATTGAAACCCAGTTCGCGCAACAGGCCCATGGTCGACCAGTCGGCTTCGCGGGGGTCGATTTCGATGCCGTAGTCGCCGGAATCATCGTCCAGCAGATTGAAGTGTTTGCGCAGGTGGGCCATCAACTGGCGCAACTCGTCGTGGCTGAGGAAGGTCGGTGTGCCACCGCCAAAGTGCAACTGCTCGACTTTTTGTGTCGGGTCGAGGTGGCAGGCGATCAACTGGATCTCCTGTTCCAGGCGCTGCAGATAGGGCAGCGCGCGGCCGCGATCCTTGGTGATGACCTTATTGCAGGCGCAGTAGTAGCAGATGTTCGCGCAGAACGGCACGTGCACGTACAGCGACAACGGGCGCGCGGCCTTGCGGCTGTCGCGCAGGGCATGCAGCAGGTCGAACGGGCTGATCTGGCTGTGGAATTGCACGGCGGTCGGGTAGGAGGTGTAGCGCGGTCCCGCCAGGTCGTAACGGCGGATCAGATCGGTGTCCCAACGAATGGCGTCGAGCATCATGCGGGCATTCCCCCGGATAGGCTGGCAGTGTTAGCCACTTTATGCGAGGGCGGGGTGGGGCATCTTGATTTGCATCAAGGAGGATCAAGATCAAAAGATCGCAGCCTTCGGCAGCTCCTACAGGTGTAATGCCATCCCATGTAGGAGCTGCCGCAGGCTGCGATCTTATGCTTTTAATGCCCCATGAGCCAATGCTGATGCGGCCCCGGCAAGGTCCAGATCCCGAACAACATCACCAACAACCCGCCCGCCATGCGCACGCTGCGTTTACGCAACAACGCCGTGACTCGCTCTGCCGCCAACCCGGTGGCAAGCAACACCGGCCAGGTCCCCAGCCCGAACGCCAACATCAACAGCGCACTTTCCAGCGCATTGCCCTGGCTGGCCGACCACAGCAAGGTGCTGTAGACCAGGCCACACGGCAGCCAGCCCCAGAGCGTGCCCAACAGCAGCGCGCGGGGCAGGCTCGACACCGGCAGCAGTCGGTTGGCCACCGGCTGGATATGCCGCCACAGGCCGCGACCGAGGCTTTCGATGCGCGTCAGCCCGCTCCACCAGCCGGCCAGGTACAGGCCCATGGCGATCAGCAGCAGGCCGGCGAGCACACGCATGAACATCGCCGCGGGACTGTTGGCCACCGCCCAGCCGGCCAGGCCGATCAACAGGCCGGCGGCGGCGTAGCTGAGGATGCGCCCCAGGTTGTAGGCCAGCAGCAGGCGAAAGCGGCGGCTGCGTTGCTCCTTGGGGATAGCCAGCGTCAATGCGCCCATCAAGCCGCCGCACATGCCCAGGCAATGCCCGCCACCGAGCAGGCCGAGGATGAGCGCCGATACCAGCAGCGGCGCCAATTCAAGCATGGGGCGGCGCCTTGTCGTCGGGTTTGGGCGGGTGGCCGCTGGCCTCGTCGACCGCCGCGGTGTGGTTCGGGTCCTGGTCGTCGAACAGGATGCTGTGGGCCGGGCCGTCGAGGTCGTCGTACTGACCGCTGTCGACCGCCCAGAAGAAGATGTAGACGGCGATGGCCACGATCAACAGCGCGGCGGGAATCATCACGTAGAGAGCTGGCATCTGGACTCCATGCCCGCGCGGCTCAGGCCGGCAGCGGGCGGGTTGCTGGCGTGGTGCGGGCAGTCGGCGCGCTCGGCAGGCGAGTCAGGCGCAGGGCGTTGAGCACCACGGTCAACGAACTGATCGACATGCCGACCGCGGCCCACACAGGCGTGATCCAGCCGAGGGCGGCGAACGGCAACATGAGGCCATTGTACAGCCCCGCCCACAGCAAGTTCTCGATGATCACCCGACGGGTGCGCCGTGCCAGGCTGAAGGCTTGCACCAGGGCATCGAGGCGGTTGGACAGGAGCACGGCGTCGGCGCTGGTTTTCGCCAGGTCCGTAGCCGAGCCCATGGCCACGCTGATATCGGCGGCGGCCAAGACGGGAACATCGTTGACCCCGTCACCGAGCATCAGCACCTTGCGGCCTTCCTTGTGCAGTTGTTGCAGGACCTGCAGTTTATCGTGCGGGCGCAGGCCCCCACGGGCCTCGTCGATACCCAGCTCGGCCGCGACACTGGCGACCATCGGCGAGCTGTCGCCGGACAGCAACAGGGTGCGCCAGCCGCGTGCCTTGCAGGCGGCGAGCAGGGCAGGGGCATCGGCGCGCAGACGGTCGTCGAGCACCAGCCACGCCAGCGGCCCTTGGCTATCGCCGAGCAGCAACCATTGGCCGGCTTCGTCCGGAATCGTTGGCACAGCCGCGCCACTGAGTGCGCAGACAAAACCGGGCTGGCCGATGCGCAAGCGTTGCGCGCCGACCTGCCCTTCGAGGCCAAGCCCCGGCATGCTGTGAACGTCCTCGGCGGCCAGCGGCGCGCGACCAAAAGCGCGGGCAATCGGGTGTTCGGAACGGTTCTCCAGAGCCGCGGCGAGACTCAGGCACTGGTCGCTGTCGAGGGTGCCGAGGGGGCGGATCGAGCGCAGCGCCAGGCGACCTTCGGTGAGGGTGCCGGTCTTGTCGAAAATCACCGTGTCGATCTGGTTCAATCCTTCCAGCACATGGCCGCGGGTCAACAACAAACCCAGCTTGTGCAAGGTGCCGGTGGCAGCGGTGAGGGCGGTCGGCGTGGCCAGGGACAGGGCGCAGGGGCAGGTCGCGACCAGCATCGCCAGCACGATCCAGAAGGCCCGCGAAGAGTCCAGCTCCCACCACAGCAGGCCAATGGCGGCGGCGGCGATCAACGACAGCAGCAGGAACCATTGCGCGGCGCGATCGGCAATTTCCGCCAGGCGCGGTTTTTCCGCCTGGGCGCGGTCGAGCAGGCGCACGATGGCCGAGAGGCGGGTGTCCTGACCCAGGGCCAGGACTTCGACGGTCAACGGGCCTTCCACATTCAGTGTACCGGCGGTGACGGCGTCACCCGGGGTGCGTGGCTGCGGTAGGTATTCGCCAGTCAGCAGCGACTCGTCGATGCTTGACTTGCCGTCGAGGATCTTGCCGTCGGCCGGCAGGATCGCCCCCGGATGCACCAGCACCTGATCGCCGACCCGCAGTTCGCTGAGCAGGATGCGCTCGCTCTGGCCGTCGCCACCCAGGCGCAGGCATGAAGCGGGCAATAGATTGACCAGTTGCGCGGTCGCGGCGGCGGTGCGTTCCCGGGCGCGCCGTTCCAGGTAGCGCCCGGCCAGCAGAAACAGCGCAAACATGCCGACGGCATCGAAATACAGCTCGCCGACCCCGGTGATCGAGGTCCAGATCCCGGCGATGTAGGCGCTGCCAATGGCCAGCGACACCGAAACGTCCATGGTCAGGTGCCGGGTGCGCAGGTCGCGCATGGCGCCCTTGAAGAATGGCGCACAGCTGTAGAACACGATCGGCGTGGTCAGGAACAGCGCGACCCAGCGCAGGATGGTGTGCAGCTCGGGGCTGAGGTCGATGTTGAATTCCGGCCAGGTGGCCATGGTCGCCATCATCGCCTGGAACCACAGCAACCCGGCCACGCCGAGCTGGCGCAGGGCCAGGCGGTTTTCGCTGGCCAGTTGTTCGCTGGCGCGGTCGGCCTGGTAGGGGTGAGCGGCGTAGCCGATGTGGCGCAGCTCGGCGAGCACCCGGCTCAGCGGCAATTGCGCGTCGGCCCAGCGCACGTGCAGGCGATGGTTGGACAGGTTCAGGCGTGCTTCGGCAACGGCCGGCAAGGTGCGCAGGTGTTTCTCGATCAGCCAGCCGCAGGCGGCGCAACTGATGCCTTCGATCAGCAGGGTGGTTTCGGCCAGTTCGCCTTCGTGGCGAACGAAGGGCTGTTGCACATCGGCGCGGTCGTACAGCGCCAGTTCATCGACCAATTGCACCGGCAGTGCTTCGGGGTTGGCCGAGGCTTCGCTGCGATGCTGGTAATAGCTCTCCAACCCGCCGGCGACAATGGCCTCGGCCACGGCCTGGCAGCCCGGGCAGCAGAATTCGCGGGACTCCCCGAGCACGGCGGCGGTGAAGCGGCTGCCCGCCGGGACGGGCAGGGCGCAGTGGTAGCAGGGGGTTGGGGTGGTCATTCAAAATTGTCCGGGGAGGGCGCTATCCCTGTAGGAGCTGACGAGTGAAGCGAGGCTGCGATCTTTTGATCTTAACAAGCAAGATCAAAAGATCGCAGCCTGCGGCAGCTCCTACATTGAAGCGCGAAGCGCAGCTTCTATTTCTTCAGGTCTTCCGCGCCTTGCAGCGGCTCGTCACCCAGCAGCAGCTCTTTGTCGTGGTTGACCAGTTCTTCCTCGAACATGCGCCAGATGTGGTCATCCTGGCTGCCGAGCAATTCGATGAAGCGGCGGCCTTCGATCTTGTCGCTCAACTGGCCGATATAGCGGCCCTGTTCGGTATCGCTGCGGGTGAGTGTGATCTTGCGATCCTTTTCCGGTTGCGTCGGCGAGATCAGGTTAAGTTCAAGCGTCGCCGGTTGGCTGTTGCCGCTCAGGCGCAGGTCGACTTCACCGGTCACGTCATCCAGGTGAATGCTGGCGCGCATCAGCAGGGTCTGCGCCAGCAGTTCACGGTCGAGCGAACGGTTGATGCCTTTGCCAGCCTCGTAGTAATTGTCGTTGACCAGGTTGTCCGGGTTCTTCACCGCGATGGTCACCATGGACAAGGTCAGGGTCACCGAGCAGGCCAGGATCCCGATGATGATCCACGGCCAAAGGTGCTTGTACCAGGGACTTGCGGCAGTTGCTGCGGGCATGATCACTTCTCTCAACGATTTTGTGGGCCGATGAATCGGCTCTTGGCTTCAACGTGGATGCTGGCGTCATCGGCGTCCTTGAGGATGAATTTCACCTCGTTGGTGCTCGACGGCAATTGTTCCGGGGCCACCGACAGTTCGACCGGCTGGCTGATGATGTCGCCGGCCGCCACCTTGATCTCACGCCGGCCTTGCAGCTTGAGGTCCGGCAGGCCGGTGGCCTCGAGCACATAGCTGTGGTCGCGCTGGTCCTTGTTCATGATCTTCAGGCTGTAGACGTTCTCGATCCGGCCTTCGGCATTCTCACGGTACAGCACGCGATCCTTGCTGACGTCGAAACCGACCAGTGAACGCATGAAGAATGCAGTCACCAGCACGCCGATCATCGCCATCAGCACCACGGCATAGCCAATCAGGCGCGGGCGCAGCTTATGGGTTTTCTGCCCGGACAGGTTGTGCTCGGTGGTGTAGCTGATCAGGCCGCGCGGGTACTCCATCTTGTCCATGATCGCGTCGCAGGCATCGATGCACGCCGCGCAGCCAATGCACTCGATCTGCAGGCCGTCGCGGATGTCGATCCCGGTCGGACAGACCTGGACACACATGGTGCAATCGATGCAATCGCCCAGGCCCTGGGCCTTGTAGTCGATGCCTTTCTTGCGCGGGCCACGGCTTTCGCCACGGCGCGGGTCGTAGGAGACGATCAGCGTGTCCTTGTCGAACATCACGCTCTGGAAGCGTGCGTACGGGCACATGTAGATGCACACCTGCTCGCGCAGCCAGCCGGCGTTGCCGTAGGTGGCGAGGGTGAAGAAACCGACCCAGAAATACGACCAGCCATCCGCCTCGCCGGTGAAGAACTGAATCACCAGTTCGCGAATCGGCGAGAAGTAGCCAACGAAAGTCATGCCGGTCACGAAACCGATCAGCAGCCACATGGCGTGCTTGCTGAATTTGCGCAGGAACTTGTTGGCGCTCATCGGCGCCTTGTCGAGTTTGATGCGCTGGTTGCGGTCGCCTTCGGTGACCTTTTCACACCACATGAAAATCCAGGTCCACACGCTCTGCGGGCAGGTGTAGCCGCACCAGACCCGGCCGGCGTACACCGTGATGAAGAACAGGCCGAAGGCGGCGATGATCAGCATGCCGGACAGCAGGATGAAATCCTGGGGCCAGAAGGTGGCACCGAAGATGAAGAACTTGCGCTCAGGCAGGTTCCACCAGACGGCCTGGTGCCCGCCCCAGTTGAGCCACACCGTACCGAAATACAACAGGAACAGCGCGGCACCGCCTGCCATTCGCAGGTTGCGGAAAATGCCGGTAAAGGCACGGGTGTAGATTTTTTCCCTGGAGGCGTAGAGGTCGACGCTGTTGTTCGCGTTCTTGGCGGGTGGAGTGACGTCGTGTACCGGAATCTGGTTGCTCATCATTGCATCCCACGGCAGTGGAAAAATGCCTCGGTCAGTACGTGCCGACCGCGGTCAAAAAGAGGTGTCGCAGTGGCCCAATGATACGCCTGTCGCTCTAGCTCAAGGGTGCGACCTTTGGTCGCGTTGGGGAAAAATCAACAATGGTGTAGCGAATGTAACAAAACATGATGCAGGTCACTTGACTATAGACAATTCGCTTTTGCCCTTTATCCACCCTGGACGATTTCAGGGCTTATGGTCCGGGTAATAGTTTGAGAACAATGCTGGATGGCATCGTCAATATGAAATGCGTACTTTGGATCGGCGACAGTAACCAGGTCGCAGCTTGAACATTCAATAATTTACTTAAGGAAAAGTAACCATGACCCATCATGAAGATGAACCCACCGCTGCGCAAATCCCGGCTGCCGAGCCACAAGTCACCCCGGAGCCGAAACCTGTGACCGGTTGCACGGCTCCAGCTCCTCAGACGACGTCCAGTACCACGACTCACACGATTGAGTCTTCTATCGATAAAGCCCGCCCCAGGGGGATTGCTGCTGACAACAAGCGCGGAACGGGTGGCCTGGACTCCTTGGGCGGCGGTCGCCTTCCATAAGCTGTCGGGCGTGCATGAGTCTCTCCCAGGTTCATGCAGGCATTGAATACGCTTGGGTCGACGTTGCCCATTGGCCAGAATGAGTCGCGGGCATCTATAGACTAGCGTAAGCCACAATAGAAACGGCCCCGCCAATTCACATTGGCGGGGCCGTTTTTTGTTGTATCAAGCGTTTGCCTTACTGGGCGTCCGTCGCCGGAGCCTTCTCGCCATGCGACAGGCTGTAGACGTAAGCGGCCAGCAGGTGAACCTTGTCGTTGCCCTGCATCTGCTCTTGCGCAGGCATCTGGCCCTGACGGCCGTAACGGATGGTCTGCTGCAGTTGTGCGAAGCTCGAACCGTAGATGAACGCGGCCGGGTGGGTCAGGTCGGGTGCGCCCATCGCCGGGGTGCCTTTACCTTCCGGACCGTGGCACGCCACGCAGTTGGCCGCGAACAGTTTCTGCCCGGCAACCGGGTCGGCCTTGGTGTTTTCCGGCAGCTTGCGGCCATCGAGGTTGGTCAGGACGAAAGCGGCAACGTCCGCAACGCCTTGCTCGCCGATCACTTCAGCCCACGCCGGCATCACCGCGTGACGGCCGCCCATGATGGTGGTCTTGATGGTTTCCGCTTCGCCGCCCCAGCGCCAGTCGGCGTCGGTCAGGTTAGGGAAGCCATAGGCACCCTTGGCGTCGGAACCGTGGCAGACCGAGCAGTTGGAGGCGAACAGGCGGCCGCCCATTTTCAGGGCCTGTGGATCCTTGGCCACCTCTTCGATCGGCATGGAAGCGAACTTGGCGAAGATCGGACCGAACTTGGCGTCCGAGCGGGCCATTTCCTTTTCCCACTCGTGAACGCCGGTCCAGCCGGTCTGGCCGTTGGCAAACGCGGTCTGCTTCTCGTTATCCAGGTAGTTGTAACCCGGCAGCAGGCCTTTCCAGTTGCCCAGGCCCGGGTACAGCACCAGGTAGCCCAGGGCGAAGATGATGGTGCCCACGAACAGCATGAACCACCATTTCGGCAGGGGGTTGTCGTACTCCTCGATCCCGTCGAAGGAGTGGCCAACCGTCTCTTCGGTCGCCTCGGTGCGCTGGCCCTTGCGGGTCGACAGCAGCAGCCAGGTCAGGGAAAAGATCGTACCGAGACTGAGGACTGTGACATACAGACTCCAGAATGTAGTCATTCTTTGTTACTCCTAGAAGCTTGCTCGACGTGCTTGATGGCTTCGGGATCATCCGCAAAAGGCAGCAAGGTCGCGTCTTCGAACTCCGACTTGCGCTTGGGACTGAATACCCACAACGCCAGACCGACGAAGGCCACCATCACGACGACGGTGCCCAGGCCACGAATCATCCCGATATCCATTTAGATCACCGTTTGCTTTTGATGATGGTGCCCAGGCCTTGCAGATAGGCCACCAGCGCGTCCATTTCGGTTTTGCCCTTCACGGCATCCTGTGCACCGGCGATGTCTTCGTCGGTGTAAGGGACGCCGAGCGTGCGCAAGACTTCCATTTTCTTCGCGGTTTCCTTGCCGTCGAGCTTGTTTTCCACGAGGAACGGGTAGGCCGGCATTTTCGACTCAGGCACCACGTTGCGCGGGTTGTACAAATGCGCACGCTGCCAGTCATCGGAGTAACGACCGCCGACACGGGCCAGGTCCGGACCGGTACGCTTGGAACCCCACAGGAACGGGTGGTCCCACACGCTTTCACCGGCGACCGAGTAGTGGCCGTAACGTTCGGTTTCAGCACGGAACGGGCGGATCATCTGCGAGTGGCAGCTGACGCAACCGTTGGCGATGTAGACGTCGCGGCCTTCCAGTTCAAGGGCCGGGCGGGGCTTCATGCCCTCGACCGGCTTGTTGGTGACATCCTGGAAAAACAGCGGAACGATCTGGGTCAGGCCGCCGACACTGACGGCGATAACCATGAAGAAGGCCAGCAGGCCAATGTTCTTCTCGACTGCTTCATGCTTCATCAGTGAGCTCCAACTACAGCAATCTGTTCGGCAGCTTCAGCTTCTGCCGGGTTCGAGGCACGTACGGTACGCCATACGTTGTAGGCCATGAACAGCATGCCAGCGGCGAAGAACGCACCGCCCAGGGCACGCACGATGAAGCCAGGGTGGCTGGCCTGCAGTGCTTCGACGAAGGAGTAGGTGAGGGTGCCGTCGTCGTTGATTGCACGCCACATCAGGCCCTGGGTGATGCCGTTGACCCACATCGAAGCGATGTACAGCACGGTACCGATGGTCGCGAGCCAGAAGTGCGTGTTGATCAGGCCGATGCTGTGCATCTGCGCGCGACCGAACAGTTTCGGGATCATGTGGTAGATCGCGCCGATCGAGATCATCGCAACCCAGCCCAGCGCGCCGGCGTGTACGTGGCCGATGGTCCAGTCGGTGTAGTGCGACAGCGAGTTGACGGTCTTGATCGCCATCATCGGACCTTCGAAGGTCGACATGCCGTAGAACGCCAGGGACACCACCAGGAACCGCAGGATCGGGTCGGTGCGCAGCTTATGCCAGGCGCCCGACAAGGTCATCATGCCGTTGATCATGCCGCCCCAGCTTGGTGCCAGCAGGATGATCGACATGGCCATGCCCAGGGACTGAGCCCAGTCCGGCAGAGCGGTGTAGTGCAGGTGGTGAGGACCGGCCCAGATGTACAGGGTGATCAGCGCCCAGAAGTGCACGATGGACAGGCGATAGGAGTAGATCGGACGCTCGGCCTGTTTCGGCACGAAGTAGTACATCATCCCCAGGAAGCCCGTGGTCAGGAAGAAACCTACGGCGTTGTGGCCGTACCACCACTGGATCATCGCGTCGGTCGCACCCGAGTAGGCCGAGTAGGACTTGAACAGGCTGACCGGCAGCGACATGTGGTTGACGATGTGCAGCATCGCCGTCACGACGATGAAGGCACCGTAGAACCAGTTGCCCACATAGATGTGCTTGGTCTTGCGCTTGACGATGGTGCCGAAGAACACCAGGCCGTAGGTAACCCAGACGATGGCCAGCAGAATGGCGATCGGCCATTCCAGCTCAGCGTATTCCTTGGTGGTGGTGTAACCCAGCGGCAAGGTAACGATGGCGCCGACGATCACCGCTTGCCAACCCCAGAAGGTGAAGGCCGCGAGGCTGTCGGAAATCAGTCGCGTTTGGCAGGTTCGCTGCACGACGTAATAGGAAGTGGCAAACAGTGCACAACCACCGAAGGCGAAAATCACCAGGTTGGTGTGCAACGGGCGCAGGCGTCCAAAGCTCGTCCAGGGCAGACCGAAGTTCAATTCCGGCCAGACCAGTTGCGAGGCGATGAAGACACCGAGCCCCATGCCAAGGATCCCCCAGACCACCGTCATGATGGCGAACTGGCGGACTACCTTATAGTTATAAGCAGTCGGACTGATTGCTGTGCTCATTCTAAGGTTCCACGGTTTGGGTGTTTTATTAGGATTAAAAATCGGCCGCAAGTATGTAGAAAGCAGGGGGTCATTGCAACGCGCCATGACCTGGGTCAATGCTTTCAAATGCTGATTCTGCGGCCTTTCCATGCGCCGCGTAGGGTCAAAATTGGCCTCGGACAAAATGTCGCAGGGAACGGAAGAAGCGAGGGGGTTCAGGTCACTTGTAACGGGGTGTGTTGAAAAGGCCTGATCGCCGACCGACGGCATTTGGCTCGACAGCCGGTATCTACCTGCCTTTGCGGCCTTTCAATCGGCCGATTGGTTGAACACATCGTGCAAGGAAGACCTGGAACCGGCACGGGCCAGTCCCCATCGATCAAGCGTAGACCCGAATCCGGGGATTCGAAAGGGGAGGTTTGGAAGGGTGCGACAATGGGTCGCAAAGGGGCAGGGAACTGCCGCATCCGAAAGAATGCGGCAGTGGGGGTGTTGCGAACTATTGCTTTTTGCCTTCGACTTGCAGGTTTTCTGTATTCAATCCATGTGACAAGCTGTACACATAAGCCGCAAGCAACTGTACTTTATCGTTGCCGAGCAACTCGTTCTGCGCCGGCATGTGACCCTGGCGACCATGGCGGATGGTCTGCTCGAGCTGGGTCAACCCCGTGCCGTAGATGAAACCGGCCGGGTGCGTCAGGTTTGGCGCGCCCATGGCTGCTGTGCCCTGGCCATTGGCCCCGTGACAGGCGGTGCAGGTGCTGCTGAACGCTTGCTGTCCAGCTTGCAGGTCGGCCTTGCTGTCCGCCGGCAATGGCAGGCCTGCCAATTCAAGGCGGACATAGGCGGCAACGTTCTTCACCCCCGCTTCGCCGAGGATTTCACCCCAGGCCGGCATCGCCGCCATGCGTCCACCCAGGATGGTGGCCTTGATGGTGTCGGCGTCGCCGCCCCAGCGCCAGTCGCTGTCTGCCAGGTTGGGGAAGCCGAACGCGCCCTTGGCATCCGAGCCGTGGCACACCGAGCAGTTGGAGGCGAACAGTCGACCCCCCATTTTCAGTGCTTGCGGGTCCTTGGCCACTTCCTCCAGCGGCATGGCGGCGAATTTGGCGAAGATCGGCCCGAATCGGGCGTCGGCCCGGTCCATTTCCTTTTCCCACTCGTGCACGCCGGTCCAGCCGTTGGCGTAGCCGGGCAGGATGCCTTTCCAGTTGCCAAGGCCCGGATAGAGGATCAGGTAACCGACGGCAAACACCAGGGTGCCGGCGAACAGCATGAACCACCATTGCGGCAACGGGTTGTCGTACTCCTCGATGCCGTCGAAGCTGTGGCCCATGGTCTGGTCGACGCTGCCCTTGGTTTCGCCCTTGCGGGTGCCGATCAGCAGCCAGGTCAGGCCGATCAGGCTGCCGATGGTCAGTACGCAGATCCACGTACTCCAGAAAGTGGTCATGGCCGGGTGCTCCTTGTGGCGGATTCTTCGGGGATCTCGGGGTGTGGCTCGTCGGCGAACGGCAGTAGGCGCGCTTCGGCGAATTGCGCGTTGCGCTTGCCGTTGAATACCCACAGCGTCAGGCCGACGAAGGCCACGAACACCACGACCGTGCCCAGGCCGCGGATCATTCCAGTGCTCATTTCAACGACCATGGCTCACCTCTTGCTCTTGATCGCAGTGCCGAGCACTTGCAGGTAGGCAACCAGTGCGTCCATTTCGGACTTGCCCTTGAGCGACTCGGCCGCGCTCGCGATGTCGTCGTCGGTATAGGGCACGCCCAGGGTGCGCATGGCCTTGAGCTTGGTTTCGGTGTGGTTGCTATCGACCGCGTTGGCCACCAGCCACGGGTAGGCCGGCATCTTCGATTCCGGCACCACGTTGCGCGGGTTGTACAAGTGCGCGCGGTGCCAGTCATCGGAGTAACGCGCGCCCACCCGAGCCAGGTCCGGCCCGGTGCGTTTCGAACCCCAGAGGAACGGGTGGTCCCAGACGCTTTCGCCGGCCACCGAGTAGTGCCCGTAGCGTTCGGTCTCGGCGCGGAACGGGCGGATCATCTGCGAATGACAACCGACGCAGCCCTCGCGGATGTAAATGTCGCGGCCTTCCAGTTGCAGCGCGGTGTAGGGCTTCATGCCTTCCACCGGTTTGTTGGTCACGTCCTGGAAGAACAGCGGGACGATCTGGGTCAGGCCGCCGATGCTCACGGCCAGGATCATCAGCAGCAGCAACAGGCCGACGTTTTTCTCGATAGTTTCGTGTTTCATGGCGGACTCCTCAGGCCATCTGCGCGGCAGCGGCGGCTTCGGCAGGCTGCGAGGCCCGCACGGTGCGCCAGGTGTTGTAGGCCATCAGCAACATGCCGCTGAAGAAGATCGCCCCGCCCACCAGTCGCACGACGAAGCCAGGGTGGCTGGCCACCAGGGTTTCGACGAAGGAGTAGGTCAGCGTGCCGTCCTCGTTGACGGCGCGCCACATCAGGCCCTGGGCGATGCCGTTGACCCACATCGAGGCGATGTAGAGCACGGTGCCGATGGTGGCGAGCCAGAAGTGCGCGTTGATCAGGCCGATGCTGTGCATCTGCGTACGACCGAAGATTTTCGGGATCATGTGGTACAGCGCGCCGATGGAAATCATCGCCACCCAGCCGAGCGCGCCGGCGTGGACGTGGCCGATGGTCCAGTCGGTGTAGTGGGAGAGGGCGTTGACCGTCTTGATCGCCATCATCGGCCCTTCGAAGGTCGACATGCCGTAGAACGCCAGTGACACAACGAGGAAGCGCAGGATCGGGTCACTGCGCAACTTATGCCAGGCGCCCGACAGGGTCATCATGCCGTTGATCATCCCGCCCCAGCTTGGCGCCAGCAGGATCAGCGACATCACCATGCCCAGCGACTGCGCCCAATCCGGCAAGGCGGTGTAGTGCAGGTGGTGGGGGCCGGCCCAGATGTACAGGGTGATCAGCGCCCAGAAGTGCACGATCGACAGGCGATAGGAGTACACCGGACGCTCAGCCTGTTTCGGCACGAAGTAATACATCATCCCGAGGAAGCCGGCGGTGAGGAAAAAGCCCACGGCGTTGTGCCCGTACCACCATTGCACCATGGCGTCGGTGGCACCGGAGTACAGCGAGTAGGACTTGGTGAAGCTGACCGGCAACTCCATGTTGTTGACGATGTGCAGGATCGCCACGGTGACGATGAAGGCACCGAAGAACCAGTTACCGACGTAGATGTGCTTGGTCTTGCGCTGCATGATCGTGCCGAAGAACACGATGGCGTAGGCGACCCAGACGATGGTGATCAGGATGTCGATCGGCCATTCCAGCTCGGCGTATTCCTTGGAACTGGTGTAGCCCAGCGGCAGGCTGATCGCCGCCAGCAGGATCACCAATTGCCAGCCCCAGAAACAGAAGGCGGCGATTTTCGGTGCAAACAGCTGGGCCTGGCAGGTGCGTTGCACCGAATAAAACGAACTGGCGAACAGGGCGCAACCGCCGAAGGCGAAGATCACCGCGTTGGTGTGCAGCGGGCGCAGGCGACCGAAGCTGGTCCAGGGCAAATTGAAGTTGAGTTCCGGCCAGACCAACTGGGCAGCGAGAAAAACCCCGAGCCCCATGCCGACGATGCCCCACACCACCGTCATAATGGCGAATTGGCGGACCACCTTATAGTTGTAGGCGGTACTGATAGAAGTGTTCATGGTTCCCCATCCACGGTTCAGCCCAAGTGTGCAAACGCACCCTTTGGCCGGAGTTATAGGCAGACTAAAAGCGAGGCAAGCATGGACAAACAGCACAAGGCCGGTATTGACGGGGATCAATGGGCGCAGTGCGTGCGGGATCACGGATGGTTGTGGAATGCCGCCAGCGGCAAGGCCTCGGCAACCCTGATCCTGGCCCACGGCGCCGGTGCTCCGATGGACAGCGACTGGATGAGCGACATGGCGCAACGCCTTGCTGCACACGGCGTCAACGTGCTGCGCTTTGAATTTCCGTACATGGCTCAGCGGCGTGTCGATGGCGGCAAACGCCCGCCGAATCCGGCGGCGAAACTGCTGGAATGCTGGCGTGAGGTGTTCGGCGAAGTGCGACGTCATGTCACTGGGCCCTTGGCCATTGGCGGCAAGTCCATGGGCGGGCGCATGGCCAGTTTGCTCGCCGATGAACTGGGCGCGGACGCGCTGGTGTGCCTTGGCTATCCGTTTTATGCCGTGGGCAAACCGGAGAAACCGCGGGTCGAACATTTGGCTGGATTGAAAACGCGGACGCTGATCGTGCAGGGCGAGCGCGATGCGTTGGGTAATCGTGAGGCGGTCGAGGGTTATGCGTTGTCACCGAACATCGAAGTGTTCTGGCTGGTGGCGGGGGATCATGATTTGAAGCCGTTGAAGGCTTCGGGGTTTACCCATGAGCAGCATTTGGCTTCGGCGGCGAGTCGGGTGGCGGCGTTTCTCCAGTGAATCTTTCGACAGCACTCATGGCCTCATTGTGAGTAACCCCACAATGGATAATGTGCACTCATCCATTGTGGGGGGCAGCTACCACTAGTTGGGATAGTCTGCCACGTCATTAACTTTAGCCTGGTTGTCTTGTCAAATCGAATTCGCCGTTGGGGGATTTGACGTTGGAGCCGAATGTCGCTTCAAAGTGACCCTTAAAAGTGTTGTTCTTCGGATCGAGTTTGATAGAGACTTTAGCTGAAAGTGCATCTACTTCGTTGTATTTTGGATTGCCGATCGAGTAATAATGTGTGAAGGTAAGACCCTGTTCTCCTAGAGTAAGTGTCTTGTCAATAATGTTTTCATCAATGTAGTCAAACTGGAATATATAGTGGAAAAGGTCATTTGTTAGGTGGGAGCCTTTTCGGGCGTACACGCACCATTTTTTCCGTCCACCAGAAAGATTCCAAAGTTCCGCGCGAGCAGTGGTCGCTTCGGTCCAGTCGAGCTCTGAATCCAAGCGCCACTTGAAAGTGCCATCGGTACCTGGGTTCGGTTGTTTCATTGTCTCTAACATGCGTTCGAAATTGTTATCCATTTCAGCTTCATCTCGTGGGTATTGACATTGACGTTCTGTCGATGCCGTGAGGAACACCCTAAGATTTTTTCCGCAGCAGTGTAACTGTCACAAATGACAGTGGGTTTATTGATATTTAAGTGGTTTCGTAGATGTGGTTTGTGACGCGAATTCATGGCCACCGCAAACCACTGTAGGAGCTGGCTTGCCAGCGAAGAGGCCCTGTCAGGCAACTTGGCTTTCAGTGATGCAACAAAAAACCCGGAAGCTTTCACTGTCCGGGCTCTGTATCAGCCAGCATCAATCAACGGTTAAACCGCTCCACCAACGAATACTGCGTATTCGCCGTCTTGGTCAGCTCTTCACTCAGCAGCGCCGAATTCTGCGCCTGTTCCGAAGTCTGGTCCGCCAGTGCCGCTTGGCTGGTGGCGACGAATCATGATGTGAAGTCGTTGAAGGTTTCGGGGTTTACGCATGCCCAGGATCTGGCGGTTGCGGCGAATCAGGTGGCTGAATTTCTTCAGTGAGATTCTCGCCGGTAGTCATGGCCTCT
>NZ_JANHLK010000047.1 GCF_028682635.1 Pseudomonas putida
GATTTCATACCCGTATCCATTTACGACATCTCGCCCACCCGCTTTTGCCTTTACTTGCTGCTTCCAGCTGACAGCTTGCCGCTGCATTTGCCAAAACGCGCCATCCTTGTAGGGCAATCCCTACCCCCAGTCTTCCATATGGCTGAGGCGATTCTCTCTTGCCCCCCGATTTGCGTGGTCCCCAGCGTCCACTAGGCTTAGTCCACAGCAGTCATCAACAACAAGGGTGTGGGTATGAGCCAGGTCGATTCAAGCGCAGGGGCCAATGATGTTCTGGTCAGCTTTCGTGGAGTGCAGAAGAGCTACGATGGCGAGAACCTGATCGTCAAGGACCTCAACCTGGACATTCGCAAAGGCGAATTCCTGACCTTGCTCGGGCCCTCCGGCTCCGGCAAGACCACCAGCCTGATGATGCTCGCCGGTTTCGAAACACCGACCGCGGGCGAAATCCTGCTGGCTGGTCGCGCCATCAACAACGTGCCACCGCACAAGCGTGACATCGGCATGGTGTTCCAGAACTACGCGTTGTTCCCGCACATGACGGTGGCCGAGAACCTGGCGTTCCCGCTGACCGTGCGCGGGCTGAATAAAAGCGACGTCAGCGACAAAGTCAAAAAAGTCCTGAGCATGGTGCAGCTCGATACGTTCGCCCAGCGTTACCCGGCGCAATTGTCCGGTGGTCAGCAGCAGCGCGTGGCACTGGCCCGCGCTCTGGTGTTCGAACCGCAGCTGGTGCTGATGGACGAACCCCTCGGCGCCCTCGATAAGCAACTGCGCGAACACATGCAGATGGAAATCAAGCACCTGCACCAGCGTCTGGGCGTGACCGTGGTCTACGTGACCCACGACCAGGGCGAAGCGCTGACCATGTCCGACCGGGTGGCGGTGTTCCATCAAGGCGAAATCCAGCAGATCGCTCCGCCGCGCACCCTTTATGAAGAGCCGAAAAACACCTTCGTCGCCAACTTCATCGGCGAAAACAACCGCCTCAATGGCCGCCTGCACAGCCAGACCGGCGATCGTTGCATCGTCGAGTTGAGTCGCGGTGAAAAGGTCGAAGCCCTGGCCGTCAATGTCGGCCAGACCGGCGAACCCGTCACCTTGTCCATTCGCCCGGAACGCGTGAGCCTCAATGGCTCCAGTGAGTCGTGCGTCAACCGCTTCTCGGGAAGGGTGGCGGAATTCATCTATCTGGGCGACCACGTCCGGGTTCGCCTGGAAGTCTGTGGCAAGACCGACTTCTTCGTGAAACAACCGATTGCCGAGCTGGATCCTGCGCTCGCGGTCGGCGATGTGGTACCGCTTGGCTGGCAGGTCGAACACGTTCGCGCGCTCGATCCACTTCTAGAGGCGCATTGATCGCCCCGGCTTCAACAACACCAACCCTGCACGTGGAGAGAACAATAAATGTTGAGATCCCTGAAATTCACCGCTCTGGCACTGGGCATGATGGGGGCAGCCAGCGCGATGGCGGCTGGCCCGGACCTGACCGTGGTGTCCTTTGGCGGGGCGAACAAGGCCGCGCAGGTCAAAGCCTTCTACGCACCGTGGGAAGCGGCAGGCAACGGCAAGATCGTGGCGGGCGAGTACAACGGCGAAATGGCCAAGGTAAAAGCCATGGTCGACACCAAGAGCGTGTCCTGGGACCTGGTGGAAGTGGAGTCGCCGGAACTGTCCCGCGGTTGCGACGAAGACATGTTCGAACAACTCGACCCGGCACTGTTCGGCAAGAACGAAGACTACGTCAAAGGCGCTATCCAGCCGTGTGGCGTGGGTTTCTTCGTGTGGTCGACCGTGTTGGCCTACAACGCCGACAAGCTGAAAACCGCACCAACCAGTTGGGTGGATTTCTGGGACACCAAGCAGTTCCCGGGCAAGCGTGGCCTGCGTAAAGGCGCGAAGTACACCCTGGAATTCGCGCTGATGGCCGACGGCGTTGCGCCGAAAGACGTCTACAAGGTATTGGCCAGCAAGGATGGTCAGGACCGCGCGTTCAAAAAGCTTGATGAACTCAAGCCAAGCATCCAGTGGTGGGAAGCCGGTGCACAACCACCGCAGTACCTCGCTTCCGGTGACGTGGTCATGAGCTCGGCCTACAACGGTCGCATCGCTGCCGTGCAGAAAGAAAGCAACCTGAAAGTGGTGTGGAACGGCGGCATCTACGACTTCGACGCATGGGCCATTCCAAAAGGCCTGGACGCCAAGCGTGCCGAAGCTGCGAAGAAATTCATCGCCTTCTCGGTGCAGCCGCAGCAGCAAAAGACCTACTCGGAAAACATCGCTTACGGCCCGGCCAACATCCAGGCTGTTCCGTTGCTGGCCAAGGATGTCCTGAAGGACATGCCGACCACCCCGGAAAACATCGCCAACCAGGTGCAGATCGACGTCAGCTTCTGGGCTGACAACGGTGAGCAACTGGAACAGCGCTTCAATTCCTGGGCTGCCAAATAACGTGCGATTAAACCTGTAGGAGCTGGCTTGCCAGCGATCCGGGCGGCACGGTGTATCAGCCAGACCCCGTTATCGTTCATCGCTGGCAAGCCAGGCTCCTACAGGTGATCAGTTGTTATCAAGAACAGAGGTGGACTCACATTCAAAGAGTGCCACCTCTGTAACGATCAAAGATTTCCGGAGTACGCCATGGCTATCGCCGTTCCCGTGAACGCGGGCACTGACCCCACCTTGAAGCAGCGGCTCAAGCATGCCGAGCGGGTCAACCGCTGGAAGGCCCAGGCGTTGATCGCGCCGCTGGTGCTGTTCCTGTTGCTGGTGTTCCTGGTGCCAATCGTGGCGCTGCTCTACAAAAGCGTGGGTAACCCGGAAGTGGTCGGCGGCATGCCGCGCACCGTGGCAGCCATTGCCAGCTGGGACGGCCGCGGCCTGCCTGCGGAACCCGTGTACAAGGCGGCCAGCGAAGACCTCGCCGAAGCGCGCAAGAATCAGACCCTGGGCGATTTGTCCAAACGCTTGAACATGGAGTTGGCCGGCTACCGCAGCCTGCTGACCAAGACCGCCCGCGCCTTGCCGTTCGCCACTGAACCGGCCTCTTATAAAGAAGCGCTGGAAGGACTCGACGAGCGCTGGGGCGACCCGGCCTACTGGCAAGCCGTACGCCGCAACACCAGCAGCATCACCCCGTACTATTTGCTGGCCGCCGTCGACCACCGCATCGACGACCTCGGCGAAATCGCCCCGGCCACTCCGGACCAGGCGATCTACCTCGACATCTTCGCCCGCACCTTCTGGATGGGCCTGGTCATCACCGTGATCTGCCTGGTCCTTGCCTATCCACTGGCTTACCTGCTGGCGAACTTGCCGTCGCGCCAGAGCAACCTGCTGATGATTCTGGTGTTGCTGCCGTTCTGGACCTCGATCCTGGTGCGTGTCGCGGCGTGGATCGTGTTGCTGCAATCGGGTGGCCTGATCAACAGCGGCCTGATGGCCATGGGCATCATCGATAAGCCGATCGAGCTGGTGTTCAACCGGGTCGGTGTCTACATCTCCATGGTGCACATCCTGCTGCCGTTCATGATCCTGCCGATCTACAGCGTGATGAAAGGCATTTCGCCGACCTACATGCGCGCCGCGATTTCCCTCGGCTGCCATCCGTTCGCCAGTTTCTGGCGGGTGTACTTCCCGCAAACCTATGCCGGTGTCGGCGCCGGGTGCCTGTTGGTGTTCATCCTCGCCATCGGCTACTACATCACCCCGGCGTTGCTGGGCAGCCCGAACGATCAGATGGTCAGCTACTTCGTCGCCTTCTACACCAACACCAGCATCAATTGGGGCATGGCGACCGCACTCGGCGGGCTGCTGTTGCTCGCGACGGTCGTGCTTTATCTGATTTACAGCTGGCTGGTGGGCGCCAGTCGCCTGCGCCTGAGCTAAGGGGAGAATGAAATGCTGAGTCCTTATATGTCCCCCATTGAGCGGGTGTGGTTCTACAGCTTGCGGATACTCTGCGGCTTGATCCTGTTGTTCCTGATCCTGCCGGTGCTGGTGATCATCCCGCTGTCGTTCAACTCCGGCAGTTTCCTGGTGTACCCGCTGCAAGGCTTCTCGCTGCAGTGGTACCACGACTTTTTCGCCTCGGCGGAATGGATGCGCGCCCTGAAGAACAGCATCATCGTCGCCCCGGCGGCCACGGTGCTGGCGATGGTGTTTGGTACGCTGGCGGCCATTGGCCTGACCCGTGGCGACTTCCCCGGCAAACCGCTGGTGATGGCGCTGGTGATTTCGCCGATGGTGGTGCCAGTGGTGATCATCGGTGTGGCCAGCTATCTGTTCTTTGCGCCGTTGGGTCTGGGCAACAGCTTCTTCTCGCTGATCGTGGTGCATGCGGTATTGGGTGTGCCGTTCGTGATCATCACGGTGTCGGCGACCTTGCAGGGTTTCAACCAGAACCTGGTGCGCGCCGCTGCCAGCCTCGGTGCTTCGCCGCTGACCGCGTTCCGCCGGGTGACCCTGCCGTTGATCGCACCCGGGGTGATTTCCGGTGCGTTGTTCGCCTTCGCCACTTCGTTCGATGAGGTAGTGGTGACGCTGTTCCTCGCCGGCCCCGAGCAAGCGACCTTGCCACGGCAGATGTTCAGCGGCATCCGCGAAAACCTCAGCCCGACCATCGCCGCCGCCGCGACGCTGCTGATTGCGTTCTCGGTGATCCTGCTGCTGACCCTGGAATGGCTGCGTGGCCGCAGCGAGAAACTTCGTACCGCGCAGGTTTAACCCGGTCCCCTGTAGGAGCTGCCGAAGGCTGCGATCTTTTGACTTTGATTTTCAAGATCAAAAGATCGCAGCCTGCGGCAGCTCCTACAAAAGCACTTCGGTCATTCATGACCTGAATACCAGCCAACCCCAAATCCCCAGCTACTATTGTGCCCAGCTCCCACTCCTATAAGAGGCTGCGCACATGGGTCTTTCCTCTTTCAAAATCGCTCACAAACTGATCACCGGCGCAGAGGCCATCGAGCAACTGTCCGCCGAGCTGACGCGTCTGGATATCGATAATCCGCTGATCGTCACCGACGCCGCGCTGGTCAAATCCGGCACGGTAGAGCTGGCGCTGGCGCAGCTGGGCGGGCGTAGCTACGAAATCTTCGACCGGGTGCTGCCGGACCCGGAAATCGCCATCGTCGAAGACTGCATGCGGGTCTATCGCGACGGAGGGCATGACGGGCTGATCGGCCTCGGCGGTGGCAGTGCCATCGACATCGCCAAGAGCGTGGCGGCCTACGCCGGTTATCACGGCGCGCTGGAAGACCTGTTCGGTGTCGACCAGGTGCCGCGCAAGGGCCCGCCACTGATTGCCATCCCGACCACGGCCGGCACGGGTTCCGAGGTCACCAACGTGGCGATCCTTTCCGACAAGGTCGCGCAGTTGAAGAAAGGCATCGTCAGCGACTATCTGTTGCCGGACGTGGCATTGGTCAGCCCGCAGATGACCCTGACCTGTCCGCGCAGTGTCACGGCGGCCAGTGGCGTCGATGCGCTGGTGCATGCCATCGAATCCTATCTGTCGGTCAATGCCTCGCCGATTACCGACGCCCTGGCCATCGGTGCAATCAAACTGATCGCCAAGGCATTGCCCAAGGCCTACGCCAACCCGTCCAACCTGCAGGCCCGCGAAGACATGGCCACCGCCAGCCTGATGGCGGGCATGGCATTTGGTAATGCCGGTGTCGGCGCGGTGCATGCTCTGGCGTATCCTCTGGGTGGGCGCTTCAACATTGCCCATGGCGTCAGCAATGCCTTGCTGCTGCCCCATGTCATGACCTGGAACAAGATGGCCTGCGTTGAACGCATGCAGGATATCGCCGAAGCCATGGGCGTAAAGACTGCTCATCTGAGCGCCAATGAAGCGGCCGACAAAGCCGTTGAGGCCATGACCGAGCTGTGCGCGGCCGTGGAAATCCCCCAAGGACTGCGCAGTTTCGGGGTTCCCGAGGATGCCATTGCGGCGATGGCCGTGGAGGCGGCGGGGATCGAGCGCCTGATGCGCAACAATCCGCGCCGGTTGAGTGCTGTCGATATCGAGAAAATCTACCGGGCGGCCTACTGATCATCGCGCTTTCGGTGCGCCGGCCAAAGCATGAGGTATACAATGCGCGCCATCGTGATTCTGCTCAGAAAAGGTGCGTCATGCAGCCCTTCGTAATTGCTCCGTCGATTCTTTCCGCCGACTTCGCCCGCCTGGGTGAAGAAGTGGACAACGTCCTGGCCGCCGGTGCCGACTTCGTGCACTTCGATGTCATGGACAACCACTACGTGCCGAACCTGACCATCGGCCCGATGGTCTGCTCGGCGCTGCGCAAGTACGGCGTGACCGCGCCGATCGACGCGCACCTGATGGTCAGCCCGGTGGACCGCATCGTCGGTGACTTCATCGAAGCGGGCGCGACCTACATCACCTTCCACCCGGAAGCCACCCAGCACATCGACCGCTCCTTGCAACTGATCCGCGAAGGCGGCTGCAAGTCGGGCCTGGTGTTCAACCCGGCGACGCCGCTGGACGTGCTCAAGTACGTGATGGACAAGGTCGACATGATCCTGCTGATGAGCGTCAACCCGGGTTTCGGCGGGCAGAAGTTCATCCCTGGCACCCTCGACAAGCTGCGTGAGGCGCGGGCGCTTATCGACGCTTCGGGTCGTGACATTCGCCTGGAAATCGACGGTGGCGTCAACGTGAACAACATTCGTGAAATCGCGGCGGCCGGCGCTGACACCTTCGTGGCCGGTTCGGCGATCTTCAATGCACCGAACTATCAGGAAGTGATTGAAAAAATGCGTTCCGAACTGGCGCTGGCTCGCCCATGAGTGGCTTTGAGCAGCTGTTCCCGGGATGCCTGCCCAGGCTGGTGATGTTCGATCTGGATGGCACGTTGGTCGACTCGGTCCCGGACCTGGCGGTAGCTGTGGACAAGATGCTGCTCAAACTCGGTCGCGCACCGGCCGGTCTCGATGCGGTGCGTGAATGGGTGGGTAATGGCGCGCCGGTGCTGGTGCGCCGTGCGTTGGCCGGCGGTATCGACCATTCGATGGTCGATGACGCCGAGGCCGACAGTGCGCTGGAGATTTTCATGCAGGCCTATGCCGACAGCCATGGCTTGACCGTGGTCTACCCCGGTGTGCGCGATACCCTGAAATGGCTGCAAAAGCAGGGCGTCGAGATGGCGCTGATCACCAACAAGCCGGAGCGCTTCGTCGCGCCGCTGCTGGATCAGATGAAGATCGGCCGATATTTCAAATGGATCATCGGCGGCGACACCCTGCCACAGAAAAAGCCCGACCCGGCCGCGCTGTTTTTCGTGATGAAAATGGCCAACATCCCGGCCTCGCAATCCTTGTTCGTCGGCGATTCGCGCAGCGATGTGCTGGCGGCGAAAGCGGCGGGGGTCAAGTGCGTGGCCTTGAGCTACGGCTATAACCACGGGCGTCCGATCGCCGAAGAATCGCCTGCACTGGTGATCGACGATCTGCGCAAGCTAATTCGCGGTTGCCTGGACCCGGCCGCTGAGATAACGTTGGCCGACGCTGTTCAACCCCCTTCTGGAAACGCCATCGTGGTGGTCACTCGCAAACTCTGGATGAAAGTCATCAAGGCCCTGGCCCGCTGGCGTTGGCGCGCCTGACTTGATCCTGGCCGGTCATCCGGCGCGTTTGCATACCTGACTGTTAGAACCTCAAGCCACGAGGCACCTCATGATCCGCGAAGAATTCCTGCGTTTGGCCGCTGCCGGCTACAACCGCATCCCGCTTGCCTGCGAAACCCTGGCCGACTTCGACACGCCGTTGTCGATCTACCTGAAACTGGCCGACGAGCCCAACTCCTATTTGCTGGAGTCCGTGCAGGGCGGCGAGAAGTGGGGCCGTTACTCGATCATCGGGCTGCCGTGCCGCACCGTGCTGCGGGTGCATGACCATCACGTCAGCGTGACCATCGACGGCGTCGAGACGGAAAGCCACGATGTAGAAGACCCACTGGCTTTCGTCGAAGCTTTCAAGGCTCGCTACAACGTGCCGACTATCGCCGGCCTGCCGCGCTTCAACGGTGGCCTGGTGGGCTATTTCGGTTATGACTGCGTACGTTATGTGGAAAAGCGCCTGGGCAAGTGCCCGAACCCGGATCCGCTGGGCGTACCGGACATCCTGCTGATGGTGTCCGACGCAGTGGTGGTGTTCGACAACCTCGCCGGCAAGATGCACGCAATCGTCCTGGCCGATCCGGCCCGGGAAGACGCCTTCGAGCAAGGGCGCGCGCGACTGGAGGAGTTGCTGGAAAGACTCCGTCAACCCATCACCCCGCGCCCTGGCCTGGATTTCAGCAAGCAGCAAGCGGCTGATCCGGTGTTCCGCTCCAGCTTCACCCAGGACGACTATGAAAAAGCGGTCGACACCATCAAGGAATACATCCTGGCCGGTGACTGCATGCAGGTCGTGCCGTCCCAGCGCATGTCGATCGACTTCAAGGCCGCACCCATCGATCTGTACCGGGCGTTGCGCTGCTTCAACCCGACGCCGTACATGTACTTCTTCAACTTCGGTGACTTCCACGTCGTCGGCAGTTCGCCGGAAGTGTTGGTGCGGGTAGAGGACAACCTGATCACCGTGCGCCCGATCGCCGGCACACGCCCGCGGGGTGCGAACGAAGAGGCCGATCTGGCACTGGAAAAAGACCTGCTGTCGGATGACAAGGAAATCGCCGAGCACCTGATGCTGATCGACCTGGGTCGTAATGACACCGGTCGGGTATCGGAAATCGGTTCGGTGAAACTCACCGAGAAGATGGTCATCGAGCGTTACTCCAACGTGATGCACATCGTGTCCAACGTCACCGGCCAATTGAAGGCAGGCCTGACGGCGATGGATGCACTGCGGGCGATTCTGCCGGCGGGTACCTTGTCCGGCGCACCGAAAATCCGCGCGATGGAAATCATCGACGAACTGGAGCCGGTCAAGCGCGGTGTCTACGGCGGCGCCGTCGGCTACTTCGCCTGGAACGGCAACATGGACACCGCCATTGCGATCCGTACGGCGGTGATCAAGAACGGCGAACTGCACGTGCAGGCCGGTGGCGGCATCGTCGCCGACTCGGTGCCGGCGCTGGAATGGGAAGAGACCCTGAACAAACGCCGCGCGATGTTCCGTGCGGTGGCCCTGGCCGAACAAACCCCAGAAAACTGACTTCACGCAAAACCTGTGGGAGCGGGCTTGCCCGCGAAGAGGGCGGAACATTCAATATTCATGTTGACTGACAGGTCGCCATCGCGAGCAAGCCCGCTCCCACAATGGCTTCACCAGCATAAAAAACGCGGCGCCTGTGAGGGCACCGCGTTTTTTATGCCTGCTGTTTGCTGAATCAGAAGTCCAGCGCGACCCCAACGCTAATCCCTTGCTGGGTAAAGTCATCATCCTTGCGCAACGTATACCCACCACGCAGTGCCAGATCGGCCGTCAACTTGTGGCTGACGCCAAGGCTCAGGCGATTCAAATGGCTCTGCGGCGTATAGCCCTCAAGCCTGAAGTCGAGGGAAGGCAGGCTATTGAGGGCAATGTTCACCTTCTGCACGTCATCGTCATATTCACGCTCGTAGGCATATTCGCCAAACACTTGGGTTTGCGGGGTGATCCGGTATTTACCCTGCAGCCCGGCGCCGAGTCGTTTTGAATCGCGTTTCTGGTCATCAAAGGTCAGGGCCGTGGAACGAGTGGAGTTTTCCGAGTAACCGTCGACGTCCACTTTCGCGTAATCGGCGCTGATGAACGGCGACAGGTGCCAGTCACTGCCCGGCTGAGCAATGTCATAACCCAGGCGTGTGCTAAAGGCCCAAAGGTAGCCGTCGGTGTCGCCTTTCTCCGCACCTTCGCCACCGCCCAGATCGAATTTGCGTTTGAGGTTGTCGTAATCCAGCTTGCCGCCGGTCAACGCGGCGTCGGCCCACCAACGGTTCTGCTGGAACTGGGCGAATACCGTGGCCAGGTAGCTGTTGAGTTTGTAGTCCGAATCGTTATCGCCTGCTTCCAGATCCTGACGATAGAAGCCCGCCGCCACCCCCACGCGCCAGGCTTCATTGAGGCGATAGCTGCCGCCGATGTTCAGGTTGTAGCCGCTGCCATCGGCACTGGCGCCGCTGTCCTGACTGTCGACGTCCAGATGCTGACCGCCGCCGGCGACAATAGCGCGCCATTGGCCTACGGCCTGCCAGTCCTCCCAGTCGGATTGCCATTGGCTGCGCAGTTCATCCTGATGCGCACGTAACGTGGCGTGGGCCATTTCCGGCAGCAGCGTCAGTTCCCAAGGCGCAGCGAGCAAGGAATAGGCGTAATCGGACACCAGCTTTTGCCCGGCCTCGGTCGGATGCACCCCATCGTTGTAAATCAGTTGGCTGGGGTCCGGGTTGGCGCTGTTGATGCCAAAGGTAGCGTTTTCGGTACAGCCGTCACCGCTGAAGCAAGTCGCCGTCAGGTTTTGCCCGGTAGCAAAGCCGAATCGCGCTGGGTCGGCAAAGGTTTCCTGCAGCAACAGGGGAATGTTCAGCGGAATGATTTCGGCATCGATCCCCGCCAGTCGAGTGACCAGTTGTCGGTTGAAGGCCGCGCTCAGTTGCGAAGTAGGCCCCTGCAGAGGGCTGCCATTGATGGCAGGGGTCAGTCCCAGGTCGGGCAACAGCCAGACCATGATGTACCGGGCACCGGCCGTTTGCAGTACCTGAACGCTGTTTGCCAGGCGGTCCGCAGCGGCATTCGCCTGGGCGCCGCTTTGCACGCGCCCTTGCAGGAAGTCGTTACCGCCGCCGGAGAGGTAATAGAGTGCGTTCGGATCTGCACGCAAATTATTCGTCGGTAGGTAACCCAGTCGCGCACGTTCACCCGTGGCGGATACGGTGGTGATGGAATCGAGGATCTGATCGGTGCGGTAACCACCGACAGCCCAATTGTTACCATCCGCAAGGCCCTGGGCGGCGCGGGCGGCTGACGTCGAAGCGGCGGTCTGGTCCGCTGAGAATCCAAGCCTGCCTCCAAGCAATTGGGTCGAGTTGGCGGAGTAGGCTTCGCCGCTGCCGTCCTGATAAGTCGGCCCGGTCCGGTTGGTGAAGCGCAGGGTCGAACCGGGAGGTCCGCCCGTGTCGGTAAACTGCCCCGCATCGTTGAGGCTGTCACCGAAGACGATGAAGTTCGAATAAGGATTGGGCGCCGCGATCGCCTGGGCGCAGGCCATGGCGAGCAGGCAACCGGCAAGCGGTGCAAACAGCGTCTGTCTGATCATGAGCAAGTCCGTTTGTTTATTGTTTTAGTGAGTGAAACGACAGTGCCAAAAAACTATAGAGCCTGATGCCATTCGGCGCGAACCTGGCGAATGTTTCACTTGCTTCGATCGCCCCATATTGCACGCTCTGCCCAGCTAAGTTACTGTGCCAAGACGTATAAATGAGACCTTCCCCGTGTTGATCGTCAGCAAACTTCTGGATCAAGTCATCAAGGCACACGCCCGCTGGCGTTGGCGCGCCTGAATCCTTCTGCCGGCCCGGCCGGATCTTTACCGCTTTGCCTTCTTTATTCGTGCCATTGCGCTTTGCTTCGCGATTCCAGCGACCGCCAAAGTGCAGGACGCTGCGGGTAAATCATTCGAAGGCTGTATTAAGTCAGTGAATTTTTGAGGTTCTTAACGCCATGTTGCTGATGATCGATAACTACGACTCTTTTACCTACAACGTTGTGCAGTACCTTGGTGAGCTGGGCTCCCAGGTCAAAGTCGTGCGCAACGATGAACTCACGGTTGCACAGATCGAAGCCCTCAATCCTGAGCGCATCGTCGTCTCTCCCGGTCCTTGCACCCCCACCGAAGCCGGCGTCTCGATTGACGTCATCAAGCACTTCGCCGGCAAACTGCCGATTCTCGGTGTCTGCCTGGGGCATCAGTCCATCGGCCAGGCTTTTGGTGGCGATGTGGTTCGCGCGCGTCAGGTCATGCACGGCAAGACCAGCCCGGTGTTCCATGAAGACAAAGGTGTCTTTGCCGGCCTGAACAGGCCGCTGACGGTCACCCGCTATCATTCATTGATCGTCAAGCGCGAAACCCTGCCCGATTGCCTCGAGCTGACCGCCTGGACCCAACTGGAAGACGGCTCGGTCGACGAGATCATGGGCCTGCGTCACAAGACCCTGAACATCGAAGGCGTGCAGTTCCACCCTGAGTCGATCCTCACCGAACAGGGCCACGAGTTGTTCGCCAACTTCCTCAAACAAACCGGCGGCACGCGCTAAGGACTATTCATGAATATCAAGACAGCCCTGGGCCGTATCGTCGATCACCTCGACCTCAGCACCGATGAGATGCGCGACGTGATGCGCGAAATCATGACCGGCCAATGCACGGACGCGCAGATCGGCGCGTTCATGATGGCCATGCGCATGAAGAGCGAAAGCATCGACGAAATCGTCGGTGCCGTGTCGGTCATGCGTGAGCTGGCGGACCAGGTTGAACTCAAGACCCTCGACGGTGTAGTCGATGTGGTGGGTACTGGTGGTGACGGTGCCAACATCTTCAACGTGTCGACCGCTTCGTCCTTCGTGGTCGCGGCCGCCGGTTGCACGGTGGCCAAGCACGGCAACCGCGCGGTCTCGGGTAAAAGCGGCAGTGCCGATTTGCTGGAAGCGGCCGGTATCTACCTGAACCTGACCCCGGTCCAGGTGGCGCGCTGCATCGATAATGTCGGCATCGGCTTCATGTTTGCCCAGACCCATCACAGTGCCATGAAGCACGCCGCCGGCCCGCGCAAGGAACTCGGGTTGCGCACCTTGTTCAACATGCTCGGCCCGCTTACGAATCCGGCCGGTGTGAAACATCAGGTGGTGGGCGTATTCACTCAAGCGCTGTGCCGGCCATTGGCCGAAGTCCTGCAGCGTCTGGGCAGCAAGCATGTGCTGGTGGTCCATTCGAAGGACGGCCTGGACGAATTCAGCCTGGCGGCACCGACCTTTGTCGCGGAACTGAAAAACGACCAGATCACCGAGTATTGGGTCGAGCCGGAAGACCTGGGCATGAAAAGCCAGAGTCTGCATGGTCTGGCGGTGGATAGTCCGGCGGCGTCCCTGGAGCTGATCCGCGATGCCCTGGGCAAGCGCAAGACCGAAAACGGTCAAAAGGCGGCTGAAATGATCATGCTCAATGCCGGTGCCGCGTTGTACGCCGCCGACCATGCGAGCAGTTTGAAAGAGGGTGTTGCCCTGGCGCACGATGCGCTGCACACCGGCCTTGCTCGGGAGAAACTCGAGGAGCTGGGTGCATTTACCGCGGTATTCAAAGTGGAGAATGAGGGATGAGTGTACCGACGGTTCTGGAAAACATTCTGGCGCGCAAGGTTGAAGAAGTTGCCGAGCGTAGCGCTCGTGTCAGCCTCGCCGAGCTGGAAAGTCTGGCCAAGGCGGCCGATGCACCCCGTGGTTTTGCCAAGGCTTTGCTGGCTCAGGCCAAGCTCAAAGAGCCGGCAGTGATTGCTGAAATCAAGAAAGCTTCGCCGAGCAAAGGCGTGATCCGCGAGAACTTCGTTCCCGCCGATATTGCCAGGAGCTACGAGAAGGGCGGCGCGACCTGCCTGTCGGTGCTCACCGATATCGATTACTTCCAGGGCGCCGATCTGTACCTGCAACAAGCCCGCGCGGCGTGCAAACTGCCGGTGATCCGCAAGGACTTCATGATCGATCCGTACCAGATCGTCGAAGCCCGTGCGCTGGGGGCCGACTGCGTGCTGTTGATCGTCGCCGCCCTGGACGACGTGAAAATGGCCGAACTGGCCGCCGTGGCCAAAGGTGTCGGCCTTGATGTGCTGGTGGAAGTCCACGATGGCGATGAGCTTGAGCGGGCCTTGAAAACCCTCGACACTCCGCTGGTGGGTATCAACAACCGCAACCTGCACACCTTCGAGGTCAACCTGGAAACCACCCTCGATCTGTTGCCGCGTATCCCGCGCGATCGTCTGGTGATCACCGAAAGCGGCATCCTCAATCGCGCCGATGTCGAGCTGATGGAAATCAGCGACGTCTACGCGTTCCTGGTTGGCGAGGCGTTCATGCGTGCCGAGAATCCGGGCACTGAACTGCAGCGTCTGTTCTTCCCGGAGCGCGGCATTCCTGTCAGCGGTTCTACCCTCGACTGAAAAAGCATCGCGAGCAAGCTTGCTCCTACAGGAGCGAGCGTGCTCGCGATAGCGGCATAAGAAACACCACAGACTTTTTGTCTTACGGAGTACCTTGTGACCTCACCTGTTTCTCTGACCATCGAAGCCGGCCTGCAAGCCGAACAGGATTTGCTGGCCTCTGTCTGTGCCGGCGACGCCGAGGTTGGCCTGCTGTTCTGGCAGCCAAGCGATCAGGCATTAGTGATGCCGCGCCGCTTGAATCGCTTACCAGGTTTCGAACATGCCTGCGAAGTCTCCGCCGCTGCTGGCTGGCCGGTGCTATTGCGCGATACCGGTGGCGAACCTGTTCCGCAATCGGCCACAACGATCAACATTGCCCTGGTTTACGCGCCGCCGCGCAGCGAAGGGGATCTGAACCGCATCGAGACCGGCTACCGGCGTCTGTGCGATCCGATCTGCCAGTTACTGGATGAGCTGGGCGGCACTTCGTCGCTGGGCGAAATTGACGGTGCGTTCTGTGATGGCCGGTTCAACGTCAACCTGGATGGGCGCAAGATGGTCGGCACCGCCCAGCGCTGGCGCCAGAGTCAGGGTGGTCAGCGTCCAGTCGGGCTGGTTCATGGTGCGATGTTGCTGGATAACGAGCGCGAATCGATGGTCGCGGCGGTCAACCGCTTCAATGAGGCCTGCGGCCTTGAGCAACGGGTGCGCGCCGAAAGCCACATCGCCTTGCATGAGAAGTTCGCAGCAAAGGATGCGCTGGAACGCCTCGATGAACTCTACCGGCGAATGCTGGCGCAGATCTTCAGCGGCTAAGTCTACGAGCCTAGCGCGTACCGAAGACCACCATGGTCTTGCCTTTGACGTCCACCAGGTTGCGCTCTTCCAGATCCTTGAGCACGCGTCCGACCATCTCCCGCGAACAACCGACGATCCGTCCGATTTCCTGACGGGTCACCTTGATCTGCATGCCGTCGGGGTGGGTCATGGCGTCTGGCTGCTTGCACAGTTCAAGCAGGCAACGGGCGACGCGACCGGTGACGTCGAAAAACGCCAGGTCACCCACCTTGCGCGTGGTGTTGCGCAGGCGTTGTGCGATTTGTCCGCTTAATACGTAAAGAATGTCCGGGTCCTGCTGGGACAATTCGCGGAATTTCGCGTAGCTGATTTCCGCCACTTCGCATTCGACCTTGGCCCGCACCCAGGCGCTGCGCTCCTGTTCCAGACCTGCCTGCTCGAACAGACCCAATTCACCGAAAAAATCCCCGGCGTTCAGGTAGGCGATGATCATTTCCCGACCGTCGTCGTCTTCGATCAGGATGGTGACCGAACCCTTGATGATGAAGAACAGCGTTTCCGAGCGGTCGCCGGCGCAAATGATGTTGCTCTTGGCCTGATAGCGACGGCGCTGGCAATGCATCAACAGCTTGTCGAGGTTTTTCATCTTGGGGTTGGGGGCAATAGCAACCATGGTTGTATCCCGAAAAGACTGCACGGTGTGTTGGGTTTTTTGTGAATTGCGCACGTTGGGGCATAGCTGGCCATGCGCCAGTGAATTGGCGCCAGCTTACCAGACACTTCCTGCAATATTCGAGATTTTACCTACAGCGTCGCAGGTTATGTCCTAGGACGGCGATCACTGTCAATCAAGGGGCCTGTGCTAAGCTGGCGACCCTTTTTTTAGACAGTGGAGTCTTGGCGATGAAGGCACGCATCCAATGGGCTGGCGAAGCCATGTTCCTCGGCGAATCCGGCAGCGGTCATGTCGTGGTTATGGACGGCCCGCCCGAGGCCGGCGGTCGTAACCTGGGTGTCCGGCCGATGGAAATGCTCCTGCTGGGTGTAGGCGGATGCAGCAATTTCGATGTGGTCAGCATCCTCAAGAAATCACGCCAGGCCGTCGAGAGTTGTGAAGCCTTCCTCGAAGCCGAGCGTGCGACCGAAGATCCAAAGGTTTTCACCAGGATCCACATGCATTTTGTGGTCAAGGGCCGTGGCCTGAAGGAAGCGCAGGTCAAGCGCGCCATCGAATTGTCCGCCGAGAAGTATTGCTCGGCGTCGATCATGCTCGGGGCAGCAGGTGTCGAGATTACCCACGACTACGAGATCATCGAGCTGGGTTGAATCGAGCTCATAAAAAAGGCGACTACCTCACGGCAGTCGCCTTTTTTGTCTCTGACGCAGCCGGTCAGATCCGATAAGTACTCTTGGTCATGACCTTGGCCATCAAACTCATCCCGAACTTCACCGGCGCCGGAAAGCGGAAACCGCCAGCCTCCAGTGCGCTTTCGGCATGTTGCTCTTCATCGATGCGCATCTGCTCCAGGATCGCCCGGGATTTTTCATCCTCGGCCGGCAGTTGCTCAAGGTGTTCGTTCAAGTGCTTGCACACCTGATCTTCCGTCGCGGCGACAAAACCCAGGCTGACTTTGTCGCTGATCAGGCCTGCAACAGCACCAATCCCGAATGACATGCCATAGAACAGCGGATTGAGAATACTGGTGTGGCTACCCAACTGATGAATGCGTTGCTCGCACCACGCCAGATGGTCGACTTCTTCTTCGGCGGCGTGCTCCATGGCGACGCGCACTTGTGGCAGCCTGGCAGTCAGGGCCTGGCCTTGATACAGCGCTTGGGCGCAGACCTCTCCGGTGTGATTGATGCGCATCAGCCCGGCCACGTGGCGGGTGTCTTCGTCACTCATTTTCGCATCGGGTTGCACGATGGCGGGCGACGGACGGTAAGGCTGGCCGCTGAAGGGCAGCAGGGTGCGCATCGCGGCATCGGCTTGCAGCAGAAGGCGATCAATCGGCGAGTAGTGACGTTGGGTAGTCATGCTGACCTCCGGAGGAATCTCGGTGGCCAGTTTAACCCAATCGGCCGGGGAAGGTTTGCGCTGGGACATTGCGACGCAGGCAATATCTGTAGGAGCCCGGCTTGCCGGCGAAGGCGATCTCAATCACGCCATCGCCGGCAAGGGAAAATACAAATCAGCCCGGCGGCCAGTGCATCTGACGCTGACCCAGCACATGCATATGAATGTGGTAGACAGTCTGCCCACCTTCTTCATTGCAGTTCATGACAACGCGGAAACCTTTTTCGCAACCCAGTTCCTTGGCCAGGCGTTGGGCGGTAAACAGGATGTGTCCAGCCAGCGCCTTGTCGTCCTCGGTCAGGTCGTTCAAGGTGCGTACCGGCTTTTTCGGGATCACCAGGAAGTGCACCGGTGCCTGTGGCGCGATGTCGTGGAAGGCCAGTACCTGGTCGTCCTCGTAAATGATATTCGCCGGGATTTCCCGGTTGATGATCTTGGTGAACAGAGTATCCACAGCTGTTTTCTCCGTTGTTTGAGCTGGCCTGAGTGTACCCATGGCGGATGCGCCAGCCCAGTGTTTTACCGCAGGGCCATTCAGCGCGGGCAGTGGGCCTTGATGACCATGCCGGTGATTGTGCGGATCAGCCAGCGCGAGCCGAACCGGGGCAGGGTGGCGAACCAGCGGTTGCGCCGCCCGGGAATAATGATTGCGCGATTTTTCTCCAGCGCTCGCACGGTATAGAGCGCGACTTCCTCCGGGCTCATCAGCATTTTACTGTTGGCCAGTTTGTCGTTGTTCAGTTGCGCTGTGCGGAAGAACGCCGTGCGAGTCGGGCCGGGGCATAGCACCGAGACCTTGACCGCGCATTTTTTCAACTCGACGCGCAGGCCTTCGGAAAAGTGCAGCACATAGGCCTTGCTGGCGTAGTAAGTGCTCATCCACGGGCCGGGCTGGAACGCCGCGACCGACGCGACGTTGAGGATCTGCCCGCCACCCTGCAGCGCCATGCTGTTACCGATGGCATGGCACAGGCGAGTGAGCGCCAGAATGTTCACTTCGATCAGGTCCTGCTCGGTCATCCAGTCCTGCGCCAGGAACGGGCCGCAGGTGCCGATGCCGGCGCAGTTGACCAGCAGGTCGATCTGCCGGTCACCTTCTTCCAGCTCCAGCAAAAAGCCGGACAGGCGTAGCGGCTCGCCCAGGTCACAGGCACGGAACAACACCTCCACGCCAAAACGTTGGGTCAGTTCAATCGCAATGCTTTCCAGCTGATCACGCTGTCGGGCCACCAGTATCAGGCTGCGGCCGCGCCGGGCCAGCGCTTCGGCCATCGCCAGGCCGATGCCGCTGGAAGCGCCAGTGATCAGAGCGTAACGGGTCATGCCATTCTCCATCGCAACAGCTCCGCGCCGCGACGCAGGTGTCACGGGCGGGGAGCGCTGTTCATTCTTTCGCAGAGTCTACAGGGGGCGGGGCTTCTTCGGCTGCCTCGGCTGGGGAATTTGCTTCAGGTTCGACGTCGATATCGATTTCCTCGGTGCTCACCGAGCCGCTTTGGTAGCTGCTTTCGAGGCTGTCTTCATACTCTTGCTGGATTGCCGAGATACCACCCAGCATAGCGGTGACGCCAAACAAGCCGATAAACACAATCCACAATGCGCACAGAACCTTGACCGCCGTGCTGTTAGGCGGCGGGGGTGGGCCATAACGATTGGCGCCGGTATTGCCTGGCACGAGCATGATCACCAGCGGGAAAAAACTGCCTATGAACGGAACCAGGTGAAGGAGCCAGAGCCAGCCCGACCAGCCGATATCATGCAAACGCTGAACGCTGAACAGAACGCCGACAACTATGAACGCCAGGAACAGGAAGAAGGCCAGGATGCCGCCGAGGATCAGTCCAGTGGTGGAATTGCCACTGACCAGGCCCAGGCCGATGAGCGCAAACACGCCGACAACGGGCAGGGTGACCAGGCTCAGCACCAAGGTCCATGCCAAAAACCGCAGGCGTCCGATTCGACCTTCAATGCTGAAGGGCTTGAGTGCGGCGAACTCCGGCAGTTTTTCGCCGACGCGGGCCTGTGGAGGCGCATAAGGGGAGTGGGGCTCAGCCGCAGCGGGATGGTCGTGAACATCGGCCAGGTCAAGCTCGATCGAAGGTTCCGTCTCGATCCGGGCATCGATGCCAGTGTTTTTCAGGGCCTGGAGGTAGGTCTGCGCATCCGCCTGGGACAGGTCGCGCTTGAGTGCTACCGGTCGACCATTGAACAGGCGCTCGATGGCGCTGACGTCGCTCTTGAACAGCGTAGCGAGATTGAGTTTGGCGCTGTTGAGATCAACACCCGGCAACAGTGCTCCGTCGAACACGATCTTGTAACGGTTTTCGCTCATTGCCCAGGCATCCTTGTCGCCAGTCATTGGTACGAATAGCCAGCCTCGGCTGGCCCGAATGTTCAGCGCGGCCAGTGTTGGCGCAGCTGCGCTGCTTGTTCCTGCGCCGTGCGGTACTCGGCGTCGAGGCGCGCGACCAGTTGCTCGACGCTCGGCAAGTCATCGATTTCACCCACGCCCTGGCCCGCGGACCACACGGTTTTCCAGGCTTTGGCTTCATCGCTGATGGGTTTGAGCTTGGAGCCGAAATTGACCTCGCCCTTGTTTTGCAGGGCTGCCATGTCGAAACCGGCGGCCTCCAGGCTCTGGCGCATGAAACTTGCCGGTACACCTGACACCGCTGGAGTATGGATGATGTCTGCCGCTCTGGATGTCAGCAGCATCTCTTTGTAGGCATCCGGTGCATGACTTTCGGTGGTGCCGATAAATCGTGTGCCGAAGTAGGCCAGGTCGGCGCCAAGCAATTGCGCGGCGAGAATTTCGTGGCCGTGATTCAGGCACCCGGCCAGCAGTAGGGTCTTGTCGAAGAACTGGCGGATTTCGGCGATCAGCGAGAACGGGCTCCAGGTCCCGGCATGTCCGCCGGCACCCGCAGCGACGGCGATCAGCCCGTCCACCCCCGCCTCAGCGGCTTTCTCCGCATGGCGGCGAGTCGTCACATCATGGAATACCAGGCCGCCGTAGCTGTGGACCGCATCGACCACTTCCTTCACGGCGCCGAGACTGGTGATCACGATCGGCACTTTGTGTTCGATACAGATTTGCAGATCCGCCTGTAATCGCGGGTTGCTGTTGTGAACGATCAGGTTCACCGCGTAGGGCGCGGGATTCTCCAGTTTCGCCAGCCCGGCTTCGATTTCTTCCAGCCAGGCCTTGAAACCGCTGCTCTCGCGCTGGTTCAGCGCCGGGAAGCTGCCGACCACGCCATTGCGGCAGCAGGCGAGCACCAGTTGCGGGTTGGAAATCAGGAACATTGGCGCCGCCACCACGGGCAGACGCAAACGTTGTTCGAGCAGAGCGGGCAGCGACATTGGAAATACCCCGGTAATGGGTGCCTGTTGATTTAAAACGGCCGGACGACGACCAGAATTACGATAGCCAGCAACATCAGGACTGGCACTTCGTTGAACCAGCGATAAAAGACATGGCTACGGGTGTTCTCGCCACGGGCAAAGCGCTTCACCTGCGCGCCGCACATGTGGTGGTAGCCGATCAACAATACGACCAGGGTCAGTTTGGCGTGTATCCAGCCACCCTGGCTGAAGATGCCTGGATTAAGGTAGATGAGCCAGCCCCCGAAGATCAGCGTGGCGATCATCGAAGGTCCCATGATGCCCCGGTACAGCTTGCGCTCCATGATGCTGAAGCGCTCCTTGCTGACCGCGTCTTCGCTTTGAGCATGGTAGACGAACAGGCGCGGCAGGTAGAACAGGCCGGCAAACCAGCAGACGACGCTGATGATGTGGAAAGCTTTGAGCCACAGATAAAGCATTTTGGTTATTCCCAGGTTCACGGTAGCCCGGATAGTAGAGGGTTGAGGCTCCACACGTCACCTTGCCGGTTGTCGCAGGACGATACGGGCCCTATTATCGACGGCTTTCCAGTGGGTTCGTTGAGGGCAGGTTTATGGTCAAGGTCGGTATCGTCGGCGGCACGGGTTACACCGGTGTCGAACTGTTGCGTCTGTTGGCACAGCATCCGCAAGCTGAAGTGGTGGTGATCACTTCCCGATCCGAGGCTGGCCTGGCCGTGGCCGACATGTATCCGAACCTGCGAGGCCACTACGACGGCCTGGCGTTCAGCGTTCCGGACATCAAGACCCTGGGTGCCTGCGATGTGGTGTTCTTCGCCACGCCGCACGGTGTTGCGCATGCCCTGGCGGGCGAGCTGCTGGCGGCCGGGACCAAGGTCATCGACCTGTCCGCGGACTTCCGTCTGCAAGACGCTGATGAGTGGGCAAAATGGTACGGCCAGCCGCACGGTGCACCGGAGTTGCTGGACGAGGCGGTCTACGGTTTGCCGGAAGTCAATCGTGAACAGATCAAGAAAGCACGCCTGATCGCCGTGCCCGGTTGCTATCCAACCGCCACTCAATTGGGTTTCCTGCCATTGCTTGAAGCGGGCCTGGCCGATGCTTCGCGCCTGATCGCCGACTGCAAGTCCGGCGTCAGCGGTGCCGGTCGTGGCGCTGCCGTAGGCTCGCTGTACTCCGAGACGTCGGAAAGCATGAAGGCTTACGCCGTCAAAGGGCATCGCCACCTGCCGGAAATTCGCCAGGGTCTGCGTCGTGCCGCCGGCAAGGACGTTGGCCTGACCTTCGTTCCGCACCTGACGCCAATGATCCGTGGCATTCACTCCACGCTCTACGCGACCGTCGTGGATCGCTCGGTGGATCTGCAGGCGCTGTTTGAAAAACGTTATGCCGACGAACCGTTCGTCGACGTCATGCCTGCCGGCAGCCACCCGGAAACCCGCAGTGTGCGCGGCGCCAACGTCTGCCGTATTGCCGTGCACCGTCCACAGGACGGTGACCTGGTGGTCGTGTTGTCGGTGATCGACAACCTGGTCAAAGGTGCGTCGGGTCAGGCGGTGCAGAACATGAACATCCTGTTTGGCCTGGATGAGCGTCTGGGCCTGTCCCACGCGGGCATGTTGCCGTAACGCTGTATCGCACCTAGCAAAAGGCCCGTTGAACGGGCCTTTTTGCATTCAGGGCGGGCGACTGGGTTGGTTGATATACCATAACAATAGTTGACCGCTTTTCTAGGAGAAGCGGATAATGCGCGTCATCACGCAATATGACGGCGTAACGCCGGGAGATAGTCAGCATGAGCGTCGAATCCTTCACCCCCACGGCTTTGCAATTCACCCACGGTGCCGCGCACAAGGTGAAGAGCCTGGTCGATGAAGAGGGGAATGATCGCTTGAAGCTGCGCGTATTCGTTACGGGCGGCGGTTGTTCAGGTTTTCAGTACGGCTTCACTTTCGATGAAGAAGTGGCCGATGACGATACCATCGTTGAGCGCGAAGGTGTGAGTCTGGTTGTCGATCCGATGAGCTTCCAGTACCTGGCAGGAGCCGAGGTGGATTATCAGGAAGGTCTGGAAGGCTCGCGCTTCGTCATCAAGAACCCGAACGCGACCACCACCTGTGGCTGTGGCTCTTCGTTCTCGATCTGATCAGCGCGTCGGTATCAGCAAAACGCCGCATGGCCCTGAGGCCCTGCGGCGTTTTGCTGTGCGTCACTTATGCGGGGTAGATGGCGCCGAGTACACGCAGCCCGTGAGCGCCAGTGACGCTTGGGCGATTGGCCGCGATGCCTTCCAGGCAGCAGTGGGCCAGCCAGGCGAAGGCCATGGCTTCCACCCAGTCCGGGTCTACACCGTGAGTGGCGGTGCTGCTGACAGTCGCATTCGGTAGCAGGTTGGCCAGGCGCTTCATCAGTGTGGCGTTGTGCGCACCACCGCCGCAGACCAGCAGCTCTTGAGTATCTGCCTGGGCGCTGTGCAGTGATTCGATGATGGTCAATGCCGTCAGTTCCAGTAGCGTTGCCTGTACATCCTCGGCAGCGAAGGTCGGCAGCGCTGCCAGATGGCGGGTCAGCCAGGGCAGGTTGAAGACTTCACGGCCGGTGCTCTTTGGGCCCTTTGTCACGAAGAAGGGGTCGCTGAGCAGTGCCTTCAACAGTGCTGGCTCAATCTTGCCGCTGGCTGCCCATTGGCCATCACGGTCAAAGTTGTCTCCGCGCTGTTGGTGAATCCAGGCGTCCAGCAACACATTGCCCGGGCCGCAGTCGAAACCTGCAACGGGTTTGCCGGGTTCAATCAGGCTGAGATTGCTGAAACCACCCACGTTGAGCACCGCGCGGTTGCCGGTGCGTTCTTCAAAAAGCGCTTCGTGAAAGGCTGGAACCAGTGGAGCACCTTGCCCGCCGGCGGCGACGTCGCGGCTGCGGAAGTCACTGACCACGGTGATGCCGGTCAGCTCGGTCAGCAGGGCAGGGTTGCCGATTTGCACCGTGAAGCCGCGAGCGGGCTCATGGCGAATGGTCTGGCCGTGACTGCCAATCGCGCGAATGTCTTCAGGCTTGAGCTGATGTTGGGCAAGGAGGGCGTTTACGCCCTGCGCCGCCAGTTTCACCCAGTTCTGTTGGGCAATGGCGGAGCGGGCTATCTCATCCCGACCGCTGGCGCACAAGCCAAGCAGCTCGGCGCGCAGGGAGTCGGGCATCGGGATGTAATGTGTTGCAATCAGCCTGATCGCCGGGGCCTGATCGATCAGTGCTATGTCCAGGCCATCAAGGCTGGTCCCGGACATCACACCTATATAGAGCGCCATGGCCTAGCGCTTGGCCGAAGCCAGCTGGGTGGATTTTTCCTGGTCCATGCGCGCCATCAATGGCTGGCTCTGCGCCAGGAAACGTGCGCGTTCAGCTTTGGAAATCGGGTCGGCCATCGCTACTTTCTGGCCCAGTGGATCGACGTGTACGCCATTCACCTGGAATTCGTAGTGCAAATGCGGGCCGGTGGACAGGCCGGTAGTGCCGATGTAGCCGATGACCTGGCCTTGTTTGACGGTGCCGCCAGTCTTGACGCCCTTGGCGAAGCCTTGCATGTGGCCGTACAGCGTACGGTAGGTATTGCCGTGCTGGATGATCACGGTGTTGCCGTAACCGCCGCGGCGGCCCGCCAGCAATACTTTGCCGTCGCCGGCCGCCTTGATTGGCGTGCCGCGCGGTGCTGCGTAGTCGACGCCTTTGTGGGCGCGGATCTTGTTCAGGATCGGGTGCTTGCGGCCCATGGAAAATTTCGAGCTGATGCGGGCGAAGTCCACCGGGGTACGGATGAATGCCTTGCGCATGCTGTTGCCGTCAGCCGTGTAATAGCTGGTGTTGCCTTGCTTGTTGGTGTAGCGCACGGCGGTGTAGGTCTTGCCGCGGTTGGTGAAGCGGGCGGACAGGATCGGGCCGTTACCGACCGCTTTGCCGTTGACCACTTTCTGTTCATAGATCACATCGAACTGGTCACCCTGGCGAATATCCTGGGCAAAGTCGACGTCATAGCCAAACACGCTGGCCATGTCCATGGTCAGGCTGTGCGACAGGCCAGCGCGGGCAGCGGACTGGGACAGCGAGCTGTTGATGACGCCATGCACGTACGCTGAGCGCACGGTGGGCTTGGCGGTCACGCGGTTGAAGCTGTAGCCCTTGTCGTTCTTGGTCAGGGTGATGGTCTCGAGGTCGCTGACCTGGCTGTGCAGGCTGGCCAGTTGCCCGTCAGGACCCAGTTCGAATTCGAGTTTCTGCCCATGCTTGAGCTGGCTGAATTGCTTGGCCTGTTTGCTGCTGGCCAGCAGGTCATGTACCGAAGGGGCTGGAAGGCCGACTTTCTCGAACAGCGTGGAGAGCGTGTCGCCTTTGGTGACGATCACTTCCCTGTGAGTGGGCGCCTTCTTTTCTTCGGCAACCGGTGCAGGGGTGGGTGCAGGGACTACTGGTGCAGGTGCGGCTTGAGCGGTTTCCTGGGGTTCCTGCGCACTGTCTTCGATCTGCGCAAAAGGAGACTCGACCGCCTCATTTGTGGCCTGGACGGCTTCTGCAGCGTCTTGTTCCTGTGTCAGTTGTTCCGCAGGGCTTTCCAGTTCAAGACTCAGGGTTGTCTTTTTGGCTTCGACATCACTGGAAGGAAATACCAGAAGCGCCAGGCTCAGAAGGGCGGCAATGCCACTCGCTGCGAGCAGGTGGGTCTTCGGGTAAAGCGGTGGCGCTTTAGACGATTCTTTGGTCATAGGTAGTGTTTTGACTTTGAAAAAGATGAATTGGAAAAGATGAATGACATGATAAAGATGAAATAACTGTATAAAATATAACCAAATCATCCCTTAAGCAAGTCCGCAGACGCTCTGTCAGCGGATTGGCGTCATTGCGCCGGCCAAACTTTGTATTTGCCGCGCGATCTTGTATGGTTGATCCCCTTTGAATTCGAGCCTTGCGGGTCTGTTATGAAGTCGGTTGAAGAGCAGCTAGCGCTGATTAAACGTGGTGCGGAAGAACTGTTGGTCGAGTCCGAGCTGATCGAAAAGCTCAAGCGTGGCCAGCCGCTGCGGATCAAGGCAGGCTTCGACCCGACTGCCCCTGATTTGCACCTGGGGCACACCGTGCTGATCAACAAGCTGCGCCAGTTCCAGGAGCTTGGTCACCAAGTGATCTTCCTGATTGGCGACTTCACCGGGACGATCGGCGATCCAAGCGGCAAGAGCGCAACGCGTCCTCCGCTGACCCGCGAGCAGGTGCTCGAAAATGCCGAGACCTACAAGACCCAGGTTTTCAAGATTCTCGACCCGGCCAAGACCGAGGTGGCGTTCAACTCCACCTGGATGGATCAGATGGGTCCGGCCGACTTCATTCGCCTGACTTCGCAATACACCGTGGCTCGCATGCTCGAGCGCGATGACTTCGATAAGCGCTACACGACCAACCAGCCGATCGCCATTCACGAGTTCCTGTATCCGTTGGTACAAGGCTACGACTCGGTGGCCTTGCGTGCGGACGTCGAGCTCGGCGGTACCGACCAGAAGTTCAACCTGTTGATGGGGCGTGAGCTGCAGCGTGGCTACGGCCAGGAAGCCCAGTGCATTCTGACCATGCCATTGCTCGAAGGCCTGGACGGCGTGAAGAAGATGTCCAAGTCCCTGGGCAACTACGTTGGTATCCAGGAAGCACCAGGTGTGATGTACAGCAAGCTGGTCTCCATCCCGGATGCACTGATGTGGCGTTACTTCGAACTGCTCAGCTTCCGCTCCATGGATGAGATCAATGCGTTCCGTGCCGATGTCGAGGCGGGTGCCAATCCGCGTGACATCAAGATCAAGCTGGCTGAAGAGATCGTTGCCCGTTTCCATGGTGAGGAGGCTGCGGCCAATGCTCATCGCGCGGCAGGCAACCGCATGAAGGATGGCGAGCTGCCGGACGATCTGCCTGAGATCGAATTGACGGCTGCCGAAGACATGCCGATCGCGGCTGTCCTTAATAAGGCAGGCTTGGTGAAGAACTCGGCTGTGGCCCGTGATCTGCTCGGTTCCGGTGGGGTGCGTATCGATGGCGAGGTGGTTGATCGCTCCTTTATATACGTACTGGGTGCGACCCACGTTTGCCAGGCCGGCAAGAAGGCATTTGCGCGTATTACGCTCAAGTCCGAATAAACCTGAAACAAAAGGTTGACGGCGAATTCCAGAAGCCTATAATTCGCCCCACTTCCGGCGCAGTCGAAACGGAAAACTCCTTGGTAAACAACGAGTTACACAGTTTTGACAGCAGGTTGCTTCAGTTCATCGAAGCCAGCAGGAAGTTGAAAAAGAGGTGTTGACAGCAGCGTGTAACGCTGTAGAATTCGCCTCCCGCTGAT
>NZ_JANHLK010000048.1 GCF_028682635.1 Pseudomonas putida
TGTACTTGAGAACGCCTTCGCCGGCAAGCCGGCTCCTACAGGTTCGATGTCCGGCGAGGGTCTTGTGTAGGCCAACGTCCTACATTTCATAAACAAAATACGCGTCCAGCCCCCGGAAATACCCGGTTGCAAGCCATTACATCCCCACCTAACATCGATGCTCTACGGGTACAGCGGAGCTGTCCAACCCACCCGCATTCAAGGAACCAGAATGTCCCAACGCATCCATCGCAGCATCGACCTGCCCCTTCGAACCGGCCTCAACCGCGACGAACCTGTACCCATTGCCATCATCAGCGAAGATCATTGGCAAAGGGTGCTTTTCGGATAAGCCAACTCAGGCGGGAGTGTCCAATGAACAATGATGCGCGGATGCAACATGTCCTGACTCCAAGCCTGAATCTCGCCTACGAGGAACACGGCCCCATCACCGGCGAGCCGATCATTTTGCTCCACGGCTTCCCCTACTCCCCCCGCGCCTACGACGAAATCGCTCCACCCCTCGCCGCCAAGGGCTACCGAGTGATCGTGCCCTACCTGCGCGGCTATGGCCCGACCCGCTTCAACAGCCCCGACACCCTGCGCTCCGGTCAGCAAGCCGCCCTCGCCCAGGATTTGCTCGATCTGATGGACGCCCTATTCATCCCGCAAGCCGCCCTTTGCGGTTACGACTGGGGCGGTCGGGCGGCGTGCATTGTGGCGGCGCTGTGGCCGGGGCGGGTTCGTTGCCTGGTGACCGGTGATGGATACAACCTGCAGGACATTCCCCGCTCGACCCGGCCACGGGACCCGGAATCCGAGCATCGCCTCTGGTATCAGTACTATTTTCACACGCCGCGCGGCGTTGCAGGCCTGACTGAAAATCGCCGGGCCCTGTGTGAATTGCTCTGGAAACTGTGGTCGCCGACCTGGGCCAAAGGCCCTGAGTTGTACCCGTTGAGCGAGCCTGCCTTCGTCAATCCGGATTTTGTCGAGGTGGTGATTCACTCATACCGGCATCGGTTCATGTATGCGCCGGGCGATCCGGCGCTGGAGTCGATGGAAGAGGCGCTGACCCAACAACCGCCGATCAGCGTGCCAACGATTTCCCTGTGCGGCGCCGACGATGGCGTGGGCCCGGCACCCGAGATCGACGACGACATCGAACACTTCACCGGGCATTACGAGCGCCGGGTGCTGGCCGGCGTCGGGCACAACATTCCCGAAGAAGCGCCCGAGGCTACGCTCAAGGCGTTACTGGATCTGCTTGCGCGCTGACTGAAAAGCGCTCGCGATAGGCCTGCGGTGTTACCCCCATGGCCCGCAGGAAACTGCGGCGCAGGGTTTCTTCGCTGCCGAAGCCGCATTGCACGGCCACCCGCTTGATTGGCACGCCGGTATCGCTGAGCAGGCGCCGCGCGGTTTCGACGCGGATCAGCTCGATGGCCCGGGCCGGGGTCTGGCCGGTGTCGGCGCGGTAGTGACGGACGAAGCTGCGTTCGCTCATGCCGGCCTGCAGGGCCAGGGTCGGGATGCCGAGGTCTTTGCTGAGGTTTTCACTGATCCAGGCGTGAAGTTCATCGAAGCGGTTGCCTTCTTTCTGCAAAGACAGGGTCACGCTGAATTGCGACTGGCCGCCCGGGCGTTTCAGAAACACCACCAGTTGCCGGGCGACTTCCAGGGCCATGGTCCGACCGAGGTCGGCCTCGACCATGGCCAACGCCAGGTCGATGCCGGCGGTGACGCCGGCCGAGGTCCAGACCGGGCCGTCGTTGATGAAGATCGGATTGGGCTCGACCTGCAATTGCGGGTGTTGCTGCGCCAACTGTTCGCAACGGGTCCAGTGGGTGACAACACGCCGGCCATCGAGCCAGCCGCTGGCTGCCAGCAGGAACGCCCCGGTGCACACCGATGCCACGCGCCGGCACTGCGCCGCATGCTCGCGCACCCAATGGACAAGTGAGGGGTCCTGCGCCGCCGCATAGACGCCCCAACCCCCGGCGATGATCAGGGTGTCGCTGCCCTCCTCGGGCAAAGGCTCGGCCAGCAACGCCAGGCCCGCCGACGACATCACCGCCCCGCCACCGCTGGATATCACCGACGGCGCATAAGGGGGCGGCGAACCCTGCTGGCAGGCGATGTCGTTGGCCGACGCAAACACCTGCAACGGCCCGGTGACATCGAGCACTTGCACGTTGGCGAACGCGAGCACGTGAATGGTTTTCGGCATGTTGGCGTAATTCGTGGGGTGATTGGCGTGTACGCCAAATCCTAGGCGCCTACAGTGAAGGCGTCCACCCACTCCAGGAGAAAAACACCATGACCTTGCAGATCGGTTTTCTGTTGTTTCCACAGGTGCAGCAACTCGACCTGACCGGCCCGTATGACGTGCTGGCCTCGCTGCCGGACGTGAAGGTGCATCTGATCTGGAAGGACCTGATGCCCATCACCGCCAGTACCGGCCTGATGCTCAAGCCGACCGTGACCTTCGACGATTGCCCGGCGCTGGATGTGATCTGCGTGCCCGGGGGCAGCGGAGTCGGGCCGTTGATGGAAGATGAGCAAACCCTGGCGTTCATCAAGGCCCAGGCTGCCAACGCGCGGTACGTGACGTCGGTCTGCACCGGTGCGCTGGTGCTGGGTGCGGCGGGCCTGCTTCAAGGCAAACGGGCCACCACCCATTGGGCGTATCACCAATTGCTGGCGCCGTTGGGAGCAATTGCGGTGAAGGATCGGGTGGTGCGCGACGGCAATCTGCTGACCGGTGGCGGGATCACCGCAGGCATCGATTTCGCCCTGACCCTGGCCGCAGAACTGTTCGACCGGGACACGGCAGAGCTGGTGCAATTGCAACTGGAATACGCGCCTGCGCCGCCCTTTCAGGCCGGTAGCCCGGAAACCGCGCCCGCCAGGGTGCTGGAGGAAGCTCGCGCACGTGCCGCTGCGTCATTGCAACTGCGCGCGCAAATCACCGAGCGTGCGGCGGCGAAACTCGACCGGCAATGAAATACCGGCTGCGGTTCACGCAGCCCGTATTTTTCTGACGCCCATAAAAAAACCCGCCGAAGCGGGTTCTTCCAAGACCATTACAACTCCCTGTCGTCAGCATCCCTTGCAAATGGCCGATCATCCGTGATCCTGAGCACTTCCTGTGCATCAGTGGATGGGGCCAGAATACGCATCGGATCCAATTTGTAACAGACGACATAGTTGTTTCCGCGTGTAAGACATTCGCTATAGATGCACTTCCAAATCTCTCCGACCGGTTATAACCGTCACTCGCCCGCACGTTCCCGGGCCTTGGCGTTTTCGGCGAGGAATTGCTCGAGACGGTTCAATTGCTCCTCCCAGCCACGGCTGTCCATGTAATACGCCTCCTTCTGGCGTACATCGGGAATGTGCGCGAAACCTGACTCGGACACCTTGAGCAAGGTACCGCCTTCGTAGTCTTGCAGTTCGAACTTGACCAGCGTGGTGGGCTCCTGGGAGTAGTCGATTTTCGGGTTCACCGCATAGGGGTGCCAGCGAAAGGAAAACAATTGCTGCGGCTCGACCCGCTCGACCAGCACGTTCCACAACACGTGTTCATAACCGGGATACGTAACCTGCCCCTGCGTCCACTCGCCGGCAATGAAACGCCGGCCTTCGAGCGCAACGCCGAACCACTGACCGAACGCCTCGGCATCGACCAAGGCGCGCCATACAAGCGCGCGTGGCGACTTGAGCATGATTTTGCGTTCAAAACTGTTGGGTACTGGTTTCATACGTCACCTCCTGTAATGAACAACAGTAGGCCTGTAAGACCACATGTCCAGCCCGAAAGTTGTATCAATCGGGCGTCAGTTGTCGAAATCGCCGTCTTTGCGTCGCTACACTGGCGCAAATTCCCCTGTTACAGCGAGCCTATTGCATGTACTCACGTTTCCTTCTGGCACTCACGCCTTTGCTGCTAATCACCCAGGCCCAGGCCGTGGACTGCGACAACGCCAGCGACCAGGCGACGATGAACCAGTGTGCCGCGCAGCAGCATGCGGCGGTGGACAAGGAGTTGAATGCGCTTTACCAGCAGATCACCACGCGTTTGAAGGGCGACCCTGACGGGAAAAAACTGCTGGTGGGGGCGCAGCGTTCGTGGATTGCGTTTCGCGATGCCGAGTGCAAGTTTTCGGCGTCCGGGGTGGAGGGTGGGAGTGTTTATCCGCTGATCTACGGCAATTGCGTGACCGAGTTGACCAAGGCGCGGGTGGAGACGTTCAAGACTTACCTGAAGTGCCCGGAGGGGGATTTGGGGTGTCCGGTGCCGGGGGTCTGATTTTGTAGTGTTTTTGAGGGCCTCATCGCCGGCAGGCCAGCTCCCACAAATACCGAGTTGAACCGCAGCTCTGCATTCAACATCGGCCACTGTGTGGGAGCTGGCCTGCCGGCGATGGCGTCAGTGATTACCGCACAAAAATCTGCGCCGTGGTAATCGCCATATCCCCACCCGGCAACTTGATGCTGCCCACCTGTTTCAGGCTGTCGGCATCGAAGATCGCCACATCGTTGAACGTCCCGGCCAGGTAGATCTTGCTCCCGTCCTTGTTGAAGGAAATGCAGTAGTAGGAGTGATCGAGCGTCGCCGCCTGGAGCATTTTCTTTTCCTTGATGTCGTACTTGGCCAGGCGGTTGAGCACGCCGAACATCAGGTTGGGATCTTTTGGCGAGCGCATGCCGCTGAAGTAGATTTCCGTCAGGGGCCCGAAGTCGGTGGTTTCGGTCTTGCCGGTCTTCAGGTCGACACTGAACAGGCCGTACAGGTATTCGGCGGTGGCCGGGTCCTGCTGCTTGTCCTTGAATTTCGCCGCGGTGTAGAGCAGCGAGAAGTCATGCCGGTAGGTCTGCTGGTTCCACACGTAGAGCACGTCCGGCGCGCTGTAGTTCGCGCGTTTCCAGTGACGGCTGGGGATCAGCACGTCGAACTTGCCGGTCTGCACATTGACCTTGTAGACATCCGCCCCGGCCACGTACAGCGTGCCGTCGTCACCGCTCTGCATGATGGTCAGCTGGCGTGGCGCCGGGAAACTGCGCACCGGCTTGGCGTCCAGGCCAGCGTCGGTTTTGTACACGTCGAGCCGAGGCTGCTGCACTTCGTAGCGGTCGTTCATCATCAACGTCGGGTTGGCGACGGTGTACAGCTCTTTGCCGTCGTGGCTGACCGTGAAGGCGAACATGGACTTGGCCTTCTCACCCGGTTTCTGGGTGATGCTGGCGTGGAACACCTGCTTGCAGTTGTCCAGCTCGACGCCGTAGACATCCGCGTAATGGTTGTTCAGCACGTAGGCGGTCTTGCGGTCCGGCGCCAACTGCACGGAGCCGGGGCCGAAGGCGTCCGGCAGCTTGCAGGTCTTGTACAGGGTGTCGCTGGCCAGGTCGATCACGTGCAGGTTGTTCGGGTAATTGGTGGTCACCATGTATTCGTGACCGACTTGCAGCGCGGTGTTTTCATCGGCCAGGACCGTGAGCGAAGCGGCGCTCAGGACGGCGAAAGCGGCCAGGCCGCAGGCTTTGATGCTGTGCATGCTGGAATCCTTCTTCTTGTACGCTGCTTTCAAGGGCATCACTTGTCTTTGGGGAAGACAGTGCCGAGGTTGCGCCAGTTGTCGTTGGACGCCTGGGCATCCTTGTTCCAGTCCGGGTAGGTGCTCATCATGTCCGGCACCTGGGCCGGCCACCAGCAGGGATCGGAGCAGCCATACAGGTCGGCTTCCATCGGCTGGCAAAGCGACGACACACCGCCAAACGCATCGATCTCCCAACCCGGATCGGTGGTCGAGGCGCAACCCGCCACCGAGCTCATCGCCACCACTTCTTCGATGCGGTTTTCATCCGCGGCCTGATCCAGCTTCAACGCTTTGTTATTGATTGCCTTGAGATGTTTCATATCAGTGAGCCTTGCGCGGAGTGATGTAGCTGCTGATGAACGCAGGGTTGTGAGCCATGATCCGGGTGTAGACCTCGATACCGAAGTCGACCCAGTCACGCATCAGTTCGCAATAGTGATAGGTCGGGTGGGTCGGGTCGCCGTAGCGGGCGTAGCTCTCGTGGTAGCAGCCGCCGGAGCACAGGTTGCGAATCTGGCAGTCTTCGCAGCCGGTGTTGCTGCGGTCCAGGCGTAGCGAGAGGAAGTCGTTCAACTCCACCTGTTTCACGCCGCTGTGGACATTGCCGAAGGTCGGCAGGCTCGAACCGGTAAAGCGGTGGCACAGGTTCAATTCACCCTTGTGATCCACCGCCAGCATCTTCAGGCCCGCGCCGCAGGGCAGCGCCTTTTTGTGACCTTCGTGGATGTCGGTGATCAACTGGTGCAGGTTGGAGAAACCGATGTTGCGGTGCTCCAGCGCCGCTTCCAGGTAACGCCGACCGAGGCGTTTCATGCTGGCGAAGACTTCGATCAGCTCGTCGCTGGTGAGGTTGAAGCTGCTGATATCGCCCGACGTCACCGGGGCAAAGCCGACTTCGGCGAAACCCAATTCGTTGAACAGGTGATCCCAGATGGTTTCGACGTCGGTGACGCCAGTGGTCAGGGTCACCCGCGCGCCCACCGGACGGCTGTTGTAGCGAGAAAGCAGCATTTCGGCCTTGCGCCGCACCACGTCATAGGTGCCCTGCCCGCCCACGGTGATGCGGTTGCGGTCGTGCACGGTTTTCGGCCCGTCGATGCTGACGGACAGCCCGAAGCGGTGGGCATTGAGGTAGTCCACAGTGTCTTCGGTGAGCAGCGTGGCGTTGGTGGTCATGACGAACTCGACGAACTTGCCGGCTTCGCGAAAACGCTTCTCACAGTAATCGACCATGTACTCGATGAGCTTGCGATTGCTCAGCGGTTCGCCGCCGAAGAACACAACCGTAAACCGCTCTTCGTCCGGGGATTCGCGTAGCAGCATTTCCACCGAGGCGATCGCCGTTTCGACCTCCATTTTCTTGCCCGCCGAGGGCTTGTCGAGGTCTTCCTTGTAGCAGTAGGTGCAGCTCAGGTTGCAGCCGGTGTTGACGTTGAGCACCACGGTATTGATCGCCGTGCGCTCGACGCGTTTGGCGGCGATGTCCGGTGTCAGCGGCGAGCCGTCGCTGACCAGTTCCAGGGCCATCAGCTCGCGCAGGGTCTCGGTGATTTCCTCGCCGTTGAAGCGCGCGGCCAGGCGCTGGATCAAGTCGTCCGAAGAACAGCCTGGGCCGCGCAGGGTATCGATGATGGTGCCCGTCAGTTCATCGCTGGCGAACAGCGAACTGCTGGGGATGTGAAACAGCATGCGGTCGGCATCCACCAGCACTTCGTGCAGGTTGCGTTCGACCAGATTCAAGATAGCGCCCATTGCAAACCTCCTGGGCAAACCCCGGTTGCGGGGCCTGCGATCATTCCGAAAAAGTGTCTGAAGCCGTTTGGGTCAGCCAACTCAAGGAATGGGTGGATTGTTCCAGCGTTGCACGGTGACGATCATGTGGCCTTCGCCGGTCAGGGATTTCCCTGCATCGTCGACGGCGGCGATCACCTTGAGGTTGCCGGCATTGTTGGTGGACATCTTGCGCGCCGGGTTCGGCCCGGCATCGCCCGGGGTGAACACGCCCGTGTCGGCATGCATGGTGCCGGCGAACTTGACGTCTTCGTCTTCCTTGGCGCGGTCGTCGAAGGCTTCGACCTTCCACTGCGCCGGGAACACGCCGATGCGATACGGCTTGCCGTCGGCGCCCTTGCCCCAGGCCTCGGCATCGAAACGGCCCTGGACTTTCGGCGTCGAACCACCGCCCTCGCCGATCCGTGCCACCGAGAATTCCGGCACCACCTTGACCTCGGCGATCTTGCTGTACACCGACAGGCTCGGGCCTTTCAGCGTACCGACGCTGACCGCGCGCAGGCCCGGCTGGGCATTGGCCGCTGCCTTGAGCTTGACCTTGATCTGCTCCGGACTCTGCGAGACGACTTCGAGCACTTCCACGCCTTTGCCGAAGTTCGGCTTGCCGGTCAGGCCGCTGCCGATCAGGGTCACTTCGCTTTCGCTGCCGGCCTTCACATAACCCGGCTGCACCGCCAGCAAACGCTGGCTGCCCTGCTTGGCGGCGACGAAGTCCAGGCCGCGTTCATCGTGCTCGGCCTCGAACATGCGGCCCTGCATCGCATTGCCCTGGGCGGCGAACACCTGGCGCATGGTCACGCCGTCGATGCTGACGTTGCCGCGCCATTCGTAGCCGCTGTAGAGAATCGCGCTGCCCTCGCCGTTGAACGGCGTGCCATCGGCGTATTGGCCCTTGACGCTGACCTTGAAGGTGTCGCTGCCGTCGGCGGTCACGCTCATCACACCAGCCAGTTCGCCTTTGCCCGGCAAGTGTCCGCTGAAGCTCCAGTCACCCACCAGCGCCTCGCTCTTCGGCGCGCTGCTCAGCCATTGTTTCCAGGCCGGGTTGTCCAGCGCATAGCGCTTGGCCAACAGCGGCACCATCTCTTTACGGGCAATGTCGAACCAGTCGCGGTCGCGGGACAACGCCTGATATTCCAGCGACGGCCACTGGCCGAGGTGGAAGTTCACCAGGCGCTCCCATTCCTGGGCGGGACGGCGTTGCAGGGCGACCCGCGCACCGGAGTGGCAGCGGCCGCACATTTGGCTGGTCTGGTCGTCGAACTTTTCGACGGTGTTGAGCCGGCGCTCCATGGCATAACGCACGCCGTCGGTCTCGCTCGGCGCCAGGCCCTGGGTGTCGGCCAGGTACTTGACCAGCGTGCGACGGTCTTCATCGCTGATCTGCAGGCCGTGCATGGTCTGCATCCGCGCGATGCTCATCAGCCAGCCTTCCGGGGTCTTGCGCTGATGGCTGATGCGGCTCAGGGCGTTATCGGCTTCGGGGGTGTGACAGCCCTGGCAGGTTTCCTTGAGGATGGTCTGGGCGTCGCGGGCTGCCAGGCTGTGAGACGAATGCAGCGCTAGACAAGCCGCTACGGCCAGCAGGCTGGCGCTCATGCCTGAACGGAGTTTTCTCTTCATCAACGTCGAACCTCGCACGGTGCTTTCTTATTTTTGTGGCTTATCGTTTTTTGGGTTTCTGCCGCCGGCGGTGAGCCGCTGACGGGGGCAGGAGAAACGTCTGCGATGAGCAATACACGGAGCGTGCCAGCTTGTGAATATCCAGCTGAATCAATTACTTGTTGGTAAAGACCAAGGTTTTTCCAGGGGTGTCATCCGCGTTACACGTTTAAATTCGCGACAACTGTTTCACTCTGAGACAAGCATAGCCCTCTGTAGGAGCTGGCTTGCCAGCGAAGGCGGCCTGAAAATAAAAGGTGATCTCAAGGGCCTCTTCGCTGGCAAGCCAGCTCCTACAGGGCGTGGTGTTTCTGGTGTCTCACGCAGTCGCAATCTGCGACGTTTGTCGACGTCATGGCGATCCGGGAAACAGCTGCCAAACCCGTCAAATCAGGCTCTCGTTGCAAAAAACCATAACTGGCACAGCCATTGCGAAAGACCTCGCCACACGAACAAGACGAGGTTTCATCATGTCGCTTCCCAACCTGCTTCCCGCCACTTCGGCCTTCATCCAGCGCGCCCCGCGCATGCTCATCAAGGGCGACTGGGTCGAGGCCGCCGATGGCCAGACCATGCCCCTGCACAACCCGGCCACCGGCGAAGTGCTGTGCGTGGTGCCGCGCGCCACGCCGGAAGATATCGACCGCGCCGTGCTCGCCGCCCGCCAGGCGTTCGATGATTCGGCGTGGACCCGCACTCGCCCCCGGGAGCGGCAGAACCTGTTGTGGAAACTGGCCGACCTGATGCAGCGCGATGCCGAGCTGCTGGCGCAGCTGGAGTGCCTGAACAACGGCAAGAGCGCGGCAGTGGCGCAGGTGATGGACGTGCAGCTGGCCATCGATTTCCTGCGCTACATGGCCGGGTGGGCGACCAAGATCGAAGGCTCCACGGTGGATGTGTCGGCGCCGCTGATGCCCAACGACCAGTTCCACAGCTTCATCCGTCGCGAAGCGGTGGGCGTGGTCGGCGCCATCGTCGCCTGGAACTTTCCGCTGCTGCTGGCCTGCTGGAAACTCGGCCCGGCCCTGGCCACCGGCTGCACCGTGGTGCTCAAGCCCGCCGACGAAACCCCGCTCACTGCGCTGAAACTCGCCGAGCTCGTGCTGGAAGCGGGTTACCCCGAGGGCGTGTTCAACGTGGTCACCGGCACCGGCATCACCGCAGGCTCCGCCCTGACCCACAACCCGCTGGTGGACAAGCTGACCTTCACCGGCTCCACTGCCGTGGGCAAGCAGATCGGCAAGATCGCCATGGATTCCATGACCCGGGTGACCCTGGAACTGGGCGGCAAATCGCCGACCATCGTCATGGCTGATGCCGACCTGCACACCGCCGCAGCCGGTGCCGCCAGCGCGATCTTCTTCAACCAGGGCCAGGTCTGCTGCGCAGGCTCGCGCCTGTATGTGCAGCGCAAGCATTTCGACAATGTGGTGGCGGACATCGCCGGCATCGCCAACGCCATGAAGCTCGGCAATGGCCTGGACCCGAGCGTCGACATGGGCCCGCTGATCTCGGCACGTCAGCAGGAGCGCGTCTACGGTTACATCGAAAAGGGCCGCGAAAGCGGTGCGACCATCGCCTGCGGTGGCGAGCAGTTCGGCCCGGGCTTTTTCGTCAAGCCGACGGTGATCGTCGATGTCGATCAAAAACATTCGCTGGTGCAGGAAGAAATCTTCGGCCCGGTGCTGGTGGCGATTCCCTTCGACGACGAAGCCGATGCGCTGCGCATGGCCAATGACAGCCCTTATGGTCTGGGCGCGAGCATCTGGTCCAATGACCTGGCGGCGGTGCACCGGATGATCCCGCGGATCAAGTCCGGCTCAGTGTGGGTCAACTGCCACAGCGCCCTGGACCCGGCGTTGCCCTTTGGGGGGTACAAGATGTCGGGGGTCGGGCGCGAGATGGGGTATGCGGCGATCGAGCATTACACTGAATTGAAGTCGGTGTTGATCAAGCTCTAATCGGCGGCGCCCTCACGGCCGCCATCGCCAGCAGGCTAGCTCCCACAGGGGATTTGTGATCGACACAAAACTACTGTGGGAGCTAGCCTGCTGGCGATAGGGCCAGGCCAGCCAATTGCAAGGGTCAGGGTTTGTATCCCTGAGCCAACAACCACCCCCGAACCATTCTCCCCTGCTCCACAGTCAAACCTGCCAGTGCCTGCTCAGCCGGCTCACTCCACAACCGCCGCACCAACGGCGCCAACTCCACCCCCTGCACATGCCAGATCCCCAACGGCTGGTCCGCCGTGATCACCACCTCGGCCTCATCGACAAACCCATCCTTCAACACCGGCGCCCGCTCAATCCGCAACGCACTGAAATCCGCCTCGACATGGGCCACCTCGGCATCCGGCCATTGCCGCCGCGCCTGCCAGAATGGCTGGTCAAGCCAGCGCTGCTCATCGGCATAAAAATCCCGGCCAATGCGCGCAAACCGCAGGAACAACTGCTCCACCCGCTGCTGGTGAAACCGCTGGGCCAGGCCCGCCCGCTCAGGTTTGCGCAACAAGGTGTTGATCACCGTCGGTGCCTGCAACGCCGAGGACAGGGATTGAAAGATACCGTTGCCCGACAGCGGGTCCACCGCCATCGCCGCATCACCGACCCGAATCCAGTGCTCGCCGCACACCTGTGGGCTGAGGATCGCCGTGCTGCTGCGGGCATGCAGTTGCAGGTCGGCCTCTGGCTCGGCGCCGAAAAAAGCCCGGGCCACTGCCGATGCCCGCCGCCGTTGCCGGCAGTATTCAAGCAGCTGCGCCTTACCTGGCAACCCGGCACTGGCCACGTCCACCGTCCATTGCCAGTAGCATTGACCGTCGTCCCGTCGCGCCATCCAGGCCCAGCCGTCGGCGAGGCTTTCCACGGCGCTGGCGGTCGTGCCCGGTGCGCCTTGCCAGCGATTGAGCAGGCTGACCGTCTCCGGCCCGCGCAAGCCTTTGCCCAGGGCCGGCGCCTGGCGTCCGCGCGCTTCCACGAGAAAATCCGCGTCCAGTGCTTCACGCCCTTCGACCTGGATCTGATGCCCCGAGGACGATGACAACACGCCGAGCACCCGACCTTCGATCAGGTCCACGCCCGCCTCGCGCAAGTCTTCGCGCAAGCCCCGGTCGAAGGCCGGGCGGTCGAGCAGGAATTCGATGTTTTGCGCATGCTGCTGGCCGTTCCAGTTCACCTGGCGTTGCGAAGGCAGTGTCGCCTGCGCCAAGGCCTGCTGCAGGCCGGCGCCGCGCAAGGCTTCCAGCACCCGCACGGAAACCCCCTCCAGCGCGGCAAAACGGCGCCACTCGCAGACCAGCGTCACCGGATATCCCAGTCGGCGCAAGCCCAGCGCCACCGCCGCACCGGCCGGGCCGGCACCCAGCACCACAATCGTACTCATGGGCCGCGACGCCGTTCGGGGCCACGGTAATGGGCGTTGTCCCGCAGGCACTGGACGATCTGTTCGTTGCTCGCCCCGGGATGCTCGACCAGGAAAGCGGCAATATGCCCGCTCAACGCCGCGCAGCCGAGGCTCGCCCCCGATTGCCCGGGATAGGTGCCGTGCACGCAAGCACCGAAATCCGCCTGGGCACTGTCAAGCCATGACCATTGCAATTCGGTGCATCGCGCATCGCCGGTCACGCGCAGCACCTGAGGATAATTCGCCGGAAACACCCCTTCGCCCTGGGCCGGGCTGGACGCGCACAGCAGCACGCCCCGCGCCACCGCCGCCGCGCAGGCGTTGCGCAGCAGGCTGCGATCCTGGCGCAGGCCCAGGCTCAGGTTGATCAAGCGCACGTCCTGCGCCACCAGCCAGTCGATGGCCGTGGCGATCTGCAAGGCGCTGGTCACCCCGCGCTGGTCGAACACTTGCGCAACGCAGAACAGCGCCGAGGGTGCACGCCGGCCGATGGCTTCGATCACCGCGCTGCCATGGCCCAGCGGATCGTCACGTAAATCGCTTTCGGCCAGCCCGTCCTCCACCAGGGAAAAACGCCGGCCGGCGACCACTTGCACCCGTTGCGCCGCCGAGTGACCGCTGTCTACTACGCCAATGCACAGCTCAGGCCTCATGCAGCACCGTTTTCGACACCAGCACGCCATCGAGCAATTCAAAGCGCAGGTCGGCATCGGCCAGGGTCGAGGGGCGATGGCTGATGAGGATGCGCGTACGCCCGGCAAACAGCCGGTCGATGGCTTCGATCACTTCGCGCTCGGTGGCTTCGTCCACCGCCGAAGTGGCTTCGTCGAGCACCAGGATCAGCGGGTCCTGCAACAAGGCGCGGGCAATGGCGATGCGTTGTTTTTGCCCGCCGGACAACTGCTGGCCGCGCTCCCCCAACGGGCTGTCGAGGCCCTCGGGCAAGGTCGCGATCAGGCTGTCGAGTTGCGCCAGCCGCGCCACTTCGGCAATCGCTTCACGGCTGGCATCCGGCACGGCGTAGGCCAGGTTGTCGGCCAGGCTGCCGCGAAACAGCACGATGTCCTGGCTGACCACGGCAATGCGCCGACGCAATTCGAACAGGTCGAGTTCGCGTACATCCACCTCCCCCAGCAATACCCGGCCGGACTGTGGATCGTGATGGCGTTGCAGCAGGTCGATCAGCGTGGATTTACCGACGCCTGAGCCTCCGCTCAGGGCGACTTTCAACCCATAGGGAATGCACGCTTGGATGCCGCGCAAGGTCGTCGCCCGACCGGGATGACTGAAATGCACATCGTCGAATCGCAGATCGCCCGAAGTCGGCATCGACCGGGGCGCAACGGGAGTGAGCACCGTGGGTTGTTCGCCACGCAGTTCCATCACCCGCCCGAGGCTGACGGTCATCCGCTGCACCGCCACATACAGCCCGAGCAAACTCTGCACCGGTCCCACGGCCATGCCCAGGTAGGTGGAAAAGGCGATCAATGCACCCAACTGCCAGGTGCCCTGCACCACCCAATAACCGCCGATCAGGAATGCACAGGCCCGCGACAGCGAGGTCAGCGTACCCGGCACGGCCTGGGTGAAAAACTCGGTGACCTGCAGGCGCAGCAACTGGCTCATGTAACCCTGGCCCAGACTTTCAAGACGCCGAGCTTCGCGCTGCTGCTGGCCGGCGGACTGGATGAACTTCATCACCGGCAGCGTCTCGACCATGAACGACGACATGTCCGCCGAGCGTTCGCGCAACTGCCGCACATCGCGCTCGACCTTGCGCCGCATCCAGCGCAGCCAGAGCACGTCGAGGGGAATCAGCACCAGCGCCAGCAGCGACAGCTTCCACGACAGGGTCAGCAGCATCGCCACGGCCACCACCAGGCCGATCACGCTCGACACCGCCGAGAACAACGAATCCACGGCAAAGCGCTGGATCTCCGCCACGTCGCCATCCAGCCGCGACATCAGGTCGCCGATGCGCCGCTGGCCGTAGAAGCTCGGCGACAGGGTCTGCAAATGCCGGTACAGGTCATCGCGCAGGGCAAACAGCATGCGCCCGGACAAGCGCGTGTGCAGGTACCGGTTGATCCCGGACAACGCCGTGCCCAGCAAGCCCGCGACGATCATCAGCCCGGCGATCAGCACCAGCATCGGGAAGTTGCGCGCCAGCAGGCCATCGTCGATCAGCAGCTTGGTCAGCCACGGCTGCACCAGGACCAACGCCGAGGCGCAGACCGACAGGCCCAGCAGCCCGGCGATCGCCAGGCGGTGCGGGCGCACGAAGCTGTACAGCCAGCGCAACGCGGCTTGCAAAGCCTCGGGGTTCTGGCTGTCGATCAGCCGCACGATCAGGCGCTGCATCACGAGCGCAACTGTTTGAGCTTGCGATACAGGGTCGCGCGACTGATGCCCAGGGCGTCGGCAGCCGCCGAGACGTTGCCCTGATGGCTGTCCAGGGACTGGCGGATCATCTCCAGTTCGTTTTCACGGATGCTGCCGGCCTGGGGCCGTTCGCTGGCGTTGAGGTCGTCGAGCATGCTGTCGGGCAAATGATCGAGGGTGAGCACCGTGTCCCCGGGTTCGCGCATGGCCAGCGCGGTGCGCAGGACCATCTCCAGTTGGCGGATGTTGCCCGGCCAGTGATAGCCCTCGAGCAAGCGGTTCAAGTCGTCGTGCAGGACCATGTTCGGCGCGTCGAGCCTGGCCAGCAGACGGCCTACCAGTGCGCTGAAATCCTCGCGCTCGCGCAGCGCCGGGAGCATCACGCTGATGCCGTTGACCCGGTAGAACAGGTCCTCGCGAAAGTGTTTGTCTTCCACCAGGCGCTTGAGGTCGCGGTGGGTGGCGCAGATCAGCGCGACGTCGATGTCCTGCTCTTCGCCGGCGCCCAATGGCGCGACCTTGCGGTCCTGCAGCACGCGCAGCAGACGGGCCTGCAAGGCCAGCGGCATGTCACCGATTTCATCGAGGAACAAGGTGCCGCCGTGGGCCTGTTGCAGCCGCCCGACCATGCCGCCCCGGCGCGAACCGGTGAACGCACCCTCGCGGTAGCCGAACAGCTCCGACTCGATCAGGCCTTCGGGGATCGCCGCGCAGTTGACCGCGACGAAAGGTTTGTCGCAGCGGCTGCCGGCCATGTGCAGGGCACGGGCGATGACTTCCTTGCCGGTGCCGGTTTCACCCAGCAGCAACACCGGCAACTGGTTGGCCAGGCCTTGGCGGGCCATGCGCAGGGCACGGGCATAACGGGCGTTGCTGCCGGCCAGGGATTCCAGGTCGGGCTGGTTTTTCGCAGGTTTGGCGACGGTGCGTGGCGAGCTGCCGACGTTGATCGAGCGTTGCGGCGCGCGCAGGGTCTTGTAGAAGAATTCACCCTTGGCGGTCTGCAGACTGCCGATGCCGCCCTGATGCAGGCGTGCCAGTAATTGAAGGCCATCGACCCCGAGGAACTCTTCGCAGCGCCGACCGACCAGCGCCGAGCGTTCGGCATGCAACAACTGGCAGGCCTGGGCGCTGACCGCGAGGATCTGCCCGCCCAGGCTCACCGCCAGCAGGCCCTGCCACGGCGATTCGAGGTATTGACGGCGACTATGGAAAGCCAGGACGATTTCGTCCGGATAGCTTGAGTTGAAGACCCGGCTCTCGATCTGGCTGACGGCCATGGCCAGCAGCGCGGTGCTGTCGTGGGCGCGGCCCAGCGGGCCTTCGCGGGTCAGGTCGAGCACGCCGAGGATGTCGCCCTGGGGGCAATGGATCGGCACCGAGGTGCAGGAAAAATCACTGAGGCGATCCAGGTAATGTTCGCCGCAATCGATCAGGGTTGGCCGGGCCTCCACCAGGGCGGTGCCGAGGGCGTTAGTGCCGCGCGCGGCTTCGCTCCAGCAGGCGCCGAGGGTGATGTCCTGCAGGCCACTGCCCTTGAGGCGGTCGGCGCGGCCTTCAACGGCGAGGATGGTGGCGTCGGAGTTGGCGAGGATGATCAGCCCTTCCTTGCCCTGGCGTTCGGCCAGGTAATCGATCGCCGGCAACGCCGCATCGATCAGCAGGCGATTGCTCGCCAGCAACACATCGACGCTGGCACTCGATTCCAGCACCAGCTCATGCTTGGCATTGAAATGCACGCCATGGCTGAGGCTGCGCCGCCACGAAGCATCGATCTCCGCGCGCAGGACACCGTCCGGGACTTCGCCTTCCAGATGCAGTTTTTCCCGGGCCAGCCGGGCTTCACGATGCAGTTTGGGGGAGTTTGTTTTTATTAGCGTCATCAAGCGCTCCGGGTCGTCCGCCCTGCGCCTTCATACGTCGGCGCCCTGCCGCAATCTTTACGTTAACGTCAGGGCGATGGCAAGTGCCTTACGGCGCTTGTGTTCCGGCAGGTGGATCGTGTCATCGTTCTTCGCGAGCAAGCCCGCTCCCATACTTGACCGAGTTGGACCACAGGTTTGTGATCGACGCTGAACAATGTGGGAGCGGGCTTGCTCGCGAAGGCGATAGACCGGACAGCAAAAATTTCAGAGCTGCCAAACCTCAGGGCTCACAAAAAACGCCCGCGCATTATCCTCCAGACTCTCCAGGTGATACCCCCCCTCCTGCACGATCAAACACGGCAATCCAAGGCTGCGAATCCGCTCGCCGAGCACCGCAAACCCTTCCCGAGTCACCGCCACCTTGCTCTGCGGATCCAGCTCGAAAATATCGAACCCCAAGGACAACACCAACACCTCGGCACCGAACTCCGTCACCGCTTCCAGAGCTACATCCAGCTGCTCGAGGAAGTCGGCCTCGCTAGCCCCATGGGCCATCGGCAAGTTGAGGTTGAACCCCTCGCCCGCTCCGACGCCACGCTCATCGGCAAAACCCGCAACCCCCGGATAAAAATTGGTCGGATCGCCATGCACCGAGACATACAGCACGTCATCGCGATCATAGAAGATCTCTTGGATGCCCTGGCCGTGGTGCATGTCGGTGTCGAGCACCGCCACCCGCGCAAAACCACCACGCAACACCTGGGCCGCCACCGCGGCGTTGTTCAGGTAACAGAAACCGCCCGCCGCTTCGGCCCGGGCATGGTGCCCCGGTGGACGGCACAAGGCATAGGCCGCCGGTTCGCCATCGAGCAGGGCCTGGGCGCCGGCGACTGCGCTTTGCGCCGACCAGTAGGCCGAACGCCAAGTCTGCTCGCCCACCGGGCAACTGCCGTCGGCCAGGTAGCGCGCGGCTTGTGCGAGCACCCCGCGCAAGGCGTTGGGCTCACGCACGAAGATGTTCGACATCACCTCGTCGCCCCAATCCTCGGGGATCTCCTTCCAGCGCTGGTGGGCTTCCTGGAGGAACGCCAGGTAAGGCGCGCCGTGCACCGCCAGTAGCGGATCGAGCCCGGCATCAACGGGTTGTTCGACCTTGAAACCCAATGCCTTTGATGCCTGCACCAGGCGCTGGGCGCGCTCGGGTACTTCCTGGGGGGTGCGCATCTGGCCACGGGAGTAGTAGCTGCGTGGATGGTGGAGCAATTGTTCGGGGTGGAAAAAACTGCGCATGGAGTGAATACCTGTCAGTTAACTAAAATCTTGAAACTGAGTACGGCCTGAATGTGGGAGCGGGCTTGCTCGCGAAAGCGGTGCGTCAAATAACATCTGCATCGACTGACACTCCCTCTTCGCGAGCAAGCCCGCTCCCACATGGGAATAGTGTTTACCCAGTGACTTCGGCGCGAGCCAGCACGGCGTTGAGCAGCACATCAGTGCCCTGGCGCACATCTTCGGGCAACACATCTTCCGCTTCGTTATGGCTCAGGCCACCCACACACGGAATGAACACCATGGCCGTCGGGCAGAACCGCGCCAGGTGAATCGCGTCGTGCCCGGCACCGCTGACGATCGATTGCTGGGCGTAGCCCAGGGCATCCACCGCCTGCTGCACCGCCGCCACGCAATCGGCATCGAACGGCGTGGCCGGGCTGATCCAGTGTGGGGTAATGGTCAGGTTCAAACCGCGACCGTCGGCGATCGCCTGCAGTCGCGCACGAACCTGTTGCTCCATGGCCTCGATGGCTTCGTCGCGATGATGACGCAGGTCGACGGTGAAGTTGACCAGCCCCGCAATGGTGTTGCGCGAGGACTTGTTGATGCTCAACTCGCCCACCGTGGTCAGGCCTTCGGGGGCGAAATCGGCAGCCAGGCCTTCGATGGCCTGGATCATCCGCGCCACGCCGTTCAAGGCGTCCTTGCGCAGGGGCATGGGCGTCGTACCGGCGTGGGCGGCCATGCCTTCGACGCGCACGTCGAGCCAGCGGATCGCCTGGCCGCCGCTGACCACGCCGATGCTTTTTGCGTTGTCTTCGAGGATCGGCCCCTGTTCGATATGCGCTTCAAAGTATGCATCCACCGCACCGCCCAACGGACGATCGCCCGCGTATCCCGTGCGCTGCAGCTCTTGTGCGACGCTGATGCCATCGGCATCGCGCACCGCCAGCGCCGCGTCCAGCGGCATGATGCCGGTGAACACCGCCGAGCCGAACATCGCCGGGGTGAAGCGTGCGCCTTCTTCGTTGGTCCACACCGCCACTTCCAGCGGCTTGCGGGTCTGGATCCCCAGATCATTGAGGCAGCGCACCACTTCCAGGCCGGCGAGCACGCCGTACACGCCATCGAACCGACCGCCTTCAGGCTGGGTGTCGAGGTGGCTGCCCATCATCACCGGTGCGGCATCGGGATCGGTACCGGCGCGGCGGGCGAACAGGTTGCCGATGGCATCGACGCTCAGGGTCATGCCGGCCTCGCGGCACCAGTGGGCAAACAGTTCGCGACCGGCCTTGTCTTCGTCGCTCAAGGCCAGGCGGCAGCTGCCGCCACGGGCAGTGGCACCGATTTCGGCCATCGCCATCAGACTCGCCCAGAGGCGTTCGCCATTAATCTTCAACATAAATCACTCCAGGAAAATGCAAAACGACGCTTTGTAGGAGCCGGCTTGCCGGCGAAGAGGCCTTCAAGACATGCATCGATCTTTCGACCGTCTTCGCCGGCAAGCCGGCTCCTACAGTTCGGTTCGGCGTCAGGCGTTGGCCATTTCCACGCGTTCAGCACTGGCATGGCGACGGGCAAGGGACAGGACACAGATCAAGGACGTTGCGGCGATCAGGCTGTAGAACACCGCCATCGGCCACCATTGGCCGGCGAACTTGTGCGCCAGCATCGTGCCGATCAGCGGCGTCAAACCACCCGCCACGGCCCCGCAGATCTGGTACGCCAGGGAGATCGCGGTGTAGCGCACCCGGGTCTCGAACATTCCGCTGACGTACCCTGCGATCACGGCATAAAACGACGCCATGCACACCACCGCCAGGGCAATGCCGAGGATGATCAGCGGCGCCTGGGCCGAACTCACCAACACGAACATCGGGTAAGGCGAGGCCATGGCCAGCAGCGACACCAGGCACAGGAAACGGGTCGCACCGATCTTCTCGGCGACCCACGCCGCCAGGGGTTGAATGCAGAACTGGATGATCGCGACGACGAACAGGCACTCCAGGATCAACGAGCGCGGCAGCTCAAGTTGTTGCGTGGTGTAGGCGATCATGAAGGTGTTGGTGAAATACACCCCGGCGATGCCCAGGGTGTTGGCGCCGATGCACAACAGCAGCGGCCGCCAGGCGGTGCGCAGCACTTCCATGACCGGCGCCTGTTCCTTGCGTTGGTTTTTGCTGGCCTGCGCGCGGCTGGCGAGAAACTCCGGCGACTCGTTCACGCCCAGGCGAATGGCCAGGCCCACCAGCAACAACAGCGAACTGGCGAGGAACGGCAAGCGCCAGCCCCAGCTCATCAGGTCTTCTTCCGGCAAACGGGTGACCGCGCTGAAGGCCAGCAGCGACAGGATCAAACCCGCCGGGCTGCCCAGTTGCGCGAACGAGGCAAAGAAATTGCGTCGGCCCTTGGGCGCATGCTCGCCGGCCATCAACACCGCCCCGCCCCACTCGCCACCGACGGCAATGCCCTGGACGATGCGCAGCAGAATCAGCAACACCGGTGCGGCGGCGCCGATCTGCGCGTAGGTCGGTAGCAAGCCGATGCACACCGTGACCACGCCCATCATCAGCAAGGTGATGATCAGCGATTTCTTGCGGCCGATGCGGTCGCCGATATGCCCGAAGACAATCCCACCCAACGGCCGCGCAAAGAAACCCACGGCGAAGGTGCCGAACGCGGCCATGGTGCTGAACAGTTTGTCGTCGGAGGGAAAGAACAGCGCACCGAACACCAGCGCGGCGGCGGTGGCGTAGATGTAAAAGTCGTACCACTCGATCATGGTGCCGATAAAGGCTGCGGCAGCCGCACGGCGCGGCTGGGACGAAGCGGGAGGCTTCATGGGGGCGGACTCCTTTGTTTATATTTTTGGCAGGAGATAAACGAACAATCAGCGGCGCTCTGGCGGCGCCGGTCTGGTGATGATTTTTCGTCCGCGGGCGATGATTAGTCAATTTTCTATTTGTTATTTTAATTATAAACCACGCTTATAATTTGGGATTGCCGTGTCAGAGTGTGACTCGCTGGACAAGGTGCAGATCACGCTCAGCTGCTTCCAAATGTGGCCCCCGCATGGCCCGTCCTCTGTCATCAACTGCTAAATCACTGTCGCTCAATGAGAAGCAGACACCCCGCGCCTGGCGATACTGGTTGGCTCATCGAACAGTGACGCGACACGTCTAGACCGATGCCTTTGTGCCCTGATGGGGCTATCGGTTGCATCTCAAAAAAACAATCAAAGAGAGCGCAGAATGAAGTTCAGTTTTGTCGATAACAGCAAACCCACCCGACGGCGCGTTTTGCGCGATGCCTTGACCCTGGCTGTGGCCGCCTCCCCCTTGGCCAGCCTCGCCCGGGCAGCGGACGAAAGCGCCGAGGAAGTGACATTCGCGGCGGGCCCGCGGCCGCTGGTGCAATACCCGCAAAAGCGCCCGCTGACCCTGGTGACCACCCGCCCACCGCACCTGGAGACGCCCTTCGCGGTCTTCAACGAAGGGCCGATCACCCCCAATGACGCTTTTTTCGTGCGTTACCACCTGGCCAATTTCCCCACCAGCATCGATCCGGACAGCTACCGGCTGACGGTCAAGGGTGCGGTCGACACTGCGTTGTCGCTGTCCCTTGCAGAGCTCAAGGCGCTGGCGGAGCCGGTGGAAGTGGTGGCCGTCAATCAATGCTCGGGCAACAGCCGCGGCTTCTCGATGCCGCGGGTGTTCGGCGCGCAGTTGGGCAACGGCTCAATGGGCAATGCACGCTGGGTGGGTGTGCCGCTCAAGGCTGTGTTGGAAAAAGCGGGGGTGAAAGCCGACGCCAAACAAGTGACCTTCCGCGGCCTCGACAAACCGGTACTGCCAAGCACACCGGAGTTCATCAAGGCCCTGGACATCAGCCATGCCATGGACGGTGAGCCGATGATCGCCTGGTCGATGAACGGCACCGACCTGCCCTTCCTCAACGGTTATCCGATCCGCCTGGTGGTGCCCGGTTATTTCGGCACCTACTGGGTCAAGCACCTGAGCGAGATCGAAGTCGTCGACCATACCTACGACGGTTTCTTCATGGCCAAGGGTTACCGGGTTCCGGACAACGACTGTTTCTGCATCGCCCCCGGCACCACCCCGGCGCAAACCAAGCCGATCTCCAAACTGCCGGTGCGCAGCTTCATCACCAGCGTTAAACAGGGCGATGTGTTGCCGCTGAAAAAAAACGTGCTGCTCAAGGGCATCGCGTTCGACGGCGGTGCCGGAGTGAACAAGGTGGAACTGTCCATCGACGGTGGCAAGCTCTGGCGTGAAGCCACGCTTGGCCAGGACCTCGGCCGTTTCTCCTTCCGCGAATGGACGCTGGCGATCACCTTCACCAGCAAGGGCGCCACACAGCTGATGGTGCGCGCCACTAACAGCGCGGGCGAGACTCAACCGCTGCAAGCCGACTGGAACCCTGCCGGCTACCGCCGCCACGTCGTCGAAACCAGCCACGTGACCGTCGCCTGAGGAGAGCCGGATGAAACCCATGAAAATCATGACCCGCTGGCTGTGCGCGGCGCACGTTTGCCTGGCTGGCATCGCCAACGCAGCGCCACTGACGATCACCTTGCCGGCGGAAACGGCGGCGTTGAAGCCCAGTACGCTGCCTGGTTACGCGCTTGCCCAGCAGAAGTGTTCCACCTGCCATTCCGCCGACTACATCAACTTCCAGCCCCCGGGCATGAGCCTGGCGCAGTGGACGGCGGAAGCGGGCAAGATGCAGCACGTGTACGGTGCTCCGATCAGCGATCAGGACGTGACCATCATCGGCGCCTACCTGGCGGCCACCTACGGCAGTGCCAAGGCGAGCGATGCCGATGTACAGGCGGCCTCGAACCCGTCGGCGGGCCAACCAGCGCCAGCCCCTATGGCAAAAGTCGACGCCACGACCTTGCTGCAGAACAACGCCTGCCTGTCCTGCCACGCCATCGATCACAAGGTCGTCGGCCCGGCTTATCACGATGTGGCGGCCCGGTACGCCAATGACCCGCAGGCCCTGGCCAAGCTGACGTCGAGCATTCAGCACGGCGGTAGCGGCAAATGGGGGGATATCCCGATGCCGCCTTTCGCGCAGTTGAGCCCGGACGATCTGCACAGCCTGGCGACGTTCATCCTGCAGCAGTGAATCCATTGTGGCCTGGAGTGGTTTGAGCAGTCAGGGCCAAGTCGATCCATTGAGCATGGATCGACTTGAACAGCGGCCGGCGGCATGCGATCAGTTGATGCCTTGGCCCATGAGCTTTTCTGCGCCGCCAGGCGAACGATGTTAGGATCTGGCCCATTGCGGGGAGACCTGCCCTTTCATGTTTTTACTTTCCGTGAACACCTATGGACCGCCTGCTCAATGACCGCCTGGACTGGAACCTGCTGCGCACCTTTCGGGTGATCGGCCAGGAGCTGAGCATCAGCCGCGCGGCCGCCCGCCTGCACCTGACACAGCCGGCGGTGAGCCAGGCGCTCAAGCGCCTGGAAGAACAACTGGGGCGGCAACTGATCGCCCGGCGCGGGCCACGGTTTGCCCTGACCGAAGTCGGCGAGCAGATCTTCGCACTGGCCGGGGAAATCTACGGGCAGATGTCCCAGGTCAGCAGCGTGCTGGAACAACCGGCCGACGAAGTCATCGGCAAGGTGCGCCTGCTGATCATCAGCCGGATCTTCTCCGAGCGCTTCGATGACTTCCTCGCCGACTTTCATCGCCAGCACCCGCGGGTGGATCTGGAGGTCGAGGTGATGCGCAGTTCCGATATCGTCAGCGCCCTCCAGGAAAAAACCGCTACTCTGGGCCTGAGCCTCAACCGGCGCCCGCAGCCGCGCCTGGAACAGCGTCTCTTCCTGCGCCAGCGTTATGCGTTTTTTTGCGGCAAGCACCATGCGCTGTTCGGTCGACGTGACGTCGCCGAAGGGGATTTGCAGCGGGAGAATTTCGTCAGTTTCACCAGCGACCAGATTGGCGGCATGCTCTCGCCGTTGACGATCTTTCGCGACCAGCAGGGCTTCAGCGGACGCATCGTAGCCTCGTCGCCGAGCCTGGAAGAAGTGCGGCGACTGGTGATCGCCGGCTTCGGTATCGGTTGCCTGCCCGAGCACGTGGTGGCGGCCGACGTCGACGCCGGATTGCTCTGGCGCCTGCCGCCCCACGAAGGGATTGCCGATGTGGACATTCATTTGCTGTGGAACCGCGAGCAGCGCATGAGCCGTGCCGAGACGATCTTTCTCGAAAGCCTGCAACAGCGACTGACCGACTGAGCTCATGATTTTCTGCGGATGATAGATCGCTTATACGTGAGGATCGCCCGGTGCCTTGCTCGGCACGGCGTATTGCGGCTTGAGGTGGCCGTCCTGATCGAGTAGCCAGGCGTCCATGATCTGCCGCACCACCGGACCGGCGACACGGCCACCGGCCTCGCCGTTTTCGATCATCACCGAAATCACGATTCGCGGATGTTCGGCCGGGGCAAATCCGACGAACAAGGCATTGTCGCGGTTGCGCTCGCGGGTCTTCGCGCGGTTGTAACGCTCGCCCTGCTTGATCGCCACCACTTGCGCGGTGCCGCTCTTGCCGGCGATCCGGTACTGCGCCCCCGCCGCTGCCGCCCGGGCGATCCCGCGGGCGTCGTGCATCACCATCTGCATGCCGTGGTTGACCTGCTCCCAGTCGCGCGGGTCCTTGAGCAGGATATTCGGCATCGGATGCTCGTCCACCGGCGCGACCCCGTCGACGGTCTTGGCCAGGTGCGGGCGGTTCCACACGCCTTTGTTGGCGATCAGCGCCGTGGCCTGCGCCAGTTGCAGCGGCGTGACCTGCATGTAGCCCTGGCCGATGCCGAGGATCACGGTTTCCCCGGGGAACCACGGCTGACGCCGCGTGGCGCGCTTCCAGGCCTGGGACGGCATCAAGCCGGGGGACTCTTCGAACATGTCCAGCGAGACCTTTTCCCCGAGGCCGAACATGGCCATGTAGTCGTGCAGTCGATCGATGCCCAGCTTGTGCGCGAGGTCGTAGAAGTAGGTGTCGTTGGAGCGCATGATTGCCGCGTCCATGTCCACCCAACCGTCGCCGCTGTGGTTCCAGTTGCGGTACTTGTGGTCGAAGTCCGGGAGTTGGTAATAACCTGGATCGAAGACCCGGGTCTGCGGCGTGACGATGCCGGCGTCGAGCCCGGCAATCGCGACTTCCGGCTTGATGGTCGAGCCCGGCGCGTAGAGCCCGCGCAGCACACGGTTGAACAGCGGTCGATCGATGGAGTCGCGTAGCGCCGAGTATTCCTTGGAGCTGATACCGGTGACGAACAGGTTCGGATCGAAACTCGGGTTGCTGACCATGGCGAGCACTTCACCGGTCGACGGATCCAGCGCGACCACGGAGCCACGACGATCGCCCAGGGCGTGCTCGGCGGCCTCCTGCAGCTTGACGTCCAGGCTCAGGACGATGTTTTCACCGGGCACCGGATCGGTGTGCTTGAGCACGCGCAACACGCGGCCCTGGGCATTGGTCTCGACTTCCTCGTAACCGACATGGCCGTGCAGTTGCGACTCGTAGAATTTTTCGACCCCGGTCTTGCCGATGGACTGGGTACCTCGATACTCGACGGTATCCAGGACCTTGGACTCTTTCTCGTTGATCCGTCCGACGTAGCCGACTGAATGCGCGAAGTGCTCGGCCAACGGATAGTGCCGCACGAACTGCGGCTCGACATCGAGGCCCGGCAAACGGAACTCGTTGACCGCCAGTACCGCGATCTGCTCCTCGGTCAGTTCATAGAACAAGGTCACCGGCACGAACGGATGCCGTGCCTGTTTCATCGCCTTGTCGAACTGCGTGCGGTCTTCGGCAGGCAGGTGCAGCAGGCTGATCACTTCGTCCAGTTCCTGATTGACGTCGGACGCGCGTTCGCGAGTGATGGTCAGGTTGTAGCTGGGCCGGTTGTCCGCCAGGACCACGCCGTTGCGGTCATAGATCAAGCCGCGGGTAGGCGTGATCGGCAGCACGTGGACACGGTTGTTTTCGGAGATCGTCGAGTGATAATCGAATTCCACCACCTGCAGTACGTACAGGCGCACCACCAGTGCACAGGTGATGGCGACGACGAACAAGGCACAGGCCATCAGTCTCTTGTTGACCAGGCGCGTCTCTTTTTCGTGGTCTTTGATCGGAATCGGTTGGGGCATTTCTGTAGCAACTCTGAAAAGAAAATGCCGATCCCTGGGCTTGAAACAGTCCGTTAAAAAAACGAGCTGCACCATAACAAAAACTGCCGGGTCACTTTCGTGTCATTTTCTTTATGTTGGGCCGCGGAAAGCCGCCCGGAGCAACCGGCATCATGCAGGAAAAACGGGC
>NZ_JANHLK010000049.1 GCF_028682635.1 Pseudomonas putida
GGGTGATCCCCTGCTCGCACCCGCACAAATCCGCCATTGACTAATCCTTGGCCCGCGCACGCTGCAACACCGACTCGCCCGCCTGTGGCGACAGTCGCAGATTGTCCAGCAAGGCGATGGCCGCAATCACCGCCACACACAGGAACGCCAACTGAAAGTCGCCCGTCTCGGCGTGCCCTGGCGTGCCATGAATGTTCATGGCAAGGCGCAGCAGCAGCGCGCCGATGGCCACGCCCATCGCCATGCTCAACTGGAAGAACATGCTGAACAAGGTCGAAGCGTCGCTCATCTGCTCCTTGGGGATTTCGGCAAAGGCCAGGGTGTTGAACACGGTGAACTGCATGGAACGTGACAGGCCGCCGACGAACAGGATGAACAGGATCAGCGCCGGGCTCATGCGCTCATCCAGCAAGGCGCAGGCCGCTATCGCCAGTACGCCCAGGACGCCGTTGACCATCAGCACCGGACGAAATCCCCAACGCTGCATCACCCAGGTGGTGAAGGGTTTCATCGCCAGGTTGCCGGCAAATACCGCCAATACCAGCAGCCCCGCATCGAACGCGGAAAGACCGAACGCCAGTTGAAACATCAGCGGCAGGAGAAACGGCAAGGTGCTGATGGCGATCCGGAAAATCGAGCCGCCGCACAGGCAGACGTTGAAGGTACGAATACCGGTTACCCCCAGCGCCAAAAGTGGGTGCGCATGCCGACGCATATGTCGCCAGGCAACAACACCGAGCACCGCACCGGCACCACTCAGCGCCAGCCCTTGCAACAGATCGTCCTGGCTTTGCCCGAGCATCTCAACGCCATACAACAAGGCAGCACTGGCGATGCCCACCAGCAGGAATCCACTGAAATCGAACGCCCTGGCACTGGCGTCGTCCCGTTTGGGCAGCAGGACCAGCGCGACAATCAGGGCCAGCACACCCAAGGGTAGATTGAGGTAAAAAATCCACGGCCAGGAAGCATGGGTGACGATGAAGCCGCCCACCGGAGGACCGAGTACCGGAGCCACCAGGCCGGGCCAGGTAATGAACGAGATCGCGCGCACCAGGTCTTTTTTCTCGGTGGTACGCAGCACCGCCAGGCGCCCCACCGGTACCATCATCGCGCCGCTCATACCCTGCAGTACACGCGCGGCGACAAAGGTTTCCAGGCTATTGCTCAACCCGCACATCAACGAGGACAGGGTGAACAACACGATCGCCGAACAGAATACCCAGCGCGTACCAAAGCGATCGGCCAACCAGCCGCTGATGGGAATAAACACCGCCACCGCGAGCATGTAGGCGCTCATGCCAATGTTAAGGTCCACCGGCGCGACGCCAAACGTCCTGGCCATATCGGGCAACGCCGTAGCGATCACCGTGGCGTCGAGGTTCTCCATGAAGAACGTGACGGCTACCAGCAGAGCAATCCATGTTGAGCGGCGTTGAGACATTGGTCATTCCAGTTCGGCCAGGTCATTGCTCGACACTGTACAACAGACAGGGCGCTGAACCTCCTGCTTCAGCACCCGAGGCTGGGCTCACATACCTACTTTCCAGGGATGCTGGCGCCACTTGTCCTGGAAGAACTCGATGAACACCCGGATGCGTGGGCTGAGGTGTTTTCTATCTGAATACAGCAGATAAATCGGTTCAATGATGCCCGACTTGAATTCCTCCAGCAGTGGCACCAGTGTGCCGGCCTTGACGTCGAGCCCAACGTGGTAATCGGCAAGCTTGACCACACCGGCCCCCGACAGGGCCATGTCCCGCAGAAGATCGCCTTGGGTGAAAGACGCGCTCGGCGTCACGGGCACCGAAACCCCCTCTCCATCCTGAACAAACGACCACTTGTTCCACGGGCTGACAAAGCTGAAGTTAAAGCATCTGTGGTTCAAAAGATCCGCTGGAACAGCGGGTACACCCTTCTCGGCCAAATAGTCGGGCGAGGCGCAAATCAGCCATTCACACTCCCCGATCCGCTTGGCGACACGTGAAGAACTGGGCAGCACTCCGCTGTGGATAGCGATATCGAGCCCCTGTTCAAAATGGTCGACAAACTGCGCGCCCAACTGAATTTCAACATCGAGCGATGGATACAGATCCAGGAACTCGGGAAGCCAGGGCACTATCTGATGCTTGGCAAAAGAGGTCATGGTATGGATTCGCAGCGTCCCACTCACCCTTGAGGGTAAACCTTCAGCCAGGGAGTCCGCCTCGTTCATGGCTTCGACAACTGCCTTGGCACTGCGCAGGTAAGCAGCCCCCTCCTCCGTCAGCGTCAGAACGCGTGAGCCTCTCTGGAAAAGCCGGACCTGCAACCGGTCTTCCAGCCGAGAGATCAACTTGCTCACTGCTGACGGGGTAATTTTGTGAACCCGGGCAGCCGCCGAGAAGCTGCCACATTCGGTAGACCAGATAAACGCGAGTAGCTGAGAGTAATTGTCCATCCCTTATCCTAACGTAAATCAAGCCGATTCATGCGCCTTGGACGGCCAAGAAAAAACGCGCCGAAGCGCGCTTTTAATGCCATCCGGATTAGCGGATGAACTGCTCGATATAGTCGTCCGGCAAACCCAGGGACTTGTAATGATCGCGCGCGGCTTCAAGCTTGGTGAAAACGTCCTCGTAGCCTACCGCGACACCCTGAGGATCAACGTAGGTGTAACCGCCCTGGACGTGGAACCAGGTGATCATTTCTTCAACGTCCTCGGGCACGAAAAGCGTGTGGGTTTCACCCGGCGGCTCGTAGGCAAAGGAACCTTCTTCCGCCATCCAGTCATGCTCCAGATAGTACCAGCGGCCCTTGAGCACGATTGCATGCACGCCGCCGCTATGGCGGTGACGAGACAGCACGCCGGCCTGCCGCACCCGCAGAAGGTTGATGTAGTAGCCACCGCTGGTATTGAGTAGCAGAGGCTTGAACGAAACGGTCTTGGTGACCGGCACCCACAGCTCGTCATCTTCCAGCCATTGGGTCATGACGCCCGGGTGAACCATGTCTGGCGTCATGAACGGAACCTGGGGCAACTGGTACGGAATCGCTAGCTCATCGGGCTTGGCGGGAGTATTCATTTTTTTGGGGCCTCACAGTTTTGGTGTCACGAATTTCAGTGCGGTGATTGCGCCCTGATTTCGGCTGATTCAAAGGTTATGGCAGTGGTCCCACAGTGAAAATAGCTACATTTTCAAACCAGCTGTGACGCACGGTCATAGGGATTTGCAGGGGGCACGCTCGTAAAAAAGGGGATCCGAAGATCCCCTGAAGATTGCGATTACTTGATAACTCACAGGGCGCAGGACGTTGCGTTGGTCAAGCGTGAACCGATGTTGTCAGCCTTCGCCAAACCACCTACGAGGCGCTCGTGGTCCAAGGGTGGGTGCATGTTTTTCGCGTAGGCAGCCGACAAGGTGGCTTCAACGATGGTGTTGATCTGCACCGTAGTCAGCGGCACGTCCTGACCCAATTGCGCGAACGTGACGGGCAGATTCACGGCATGCAGCAGTCGGGCGACCTTGTCGATCTCGTCGACAGGACGCCCCTCCACGGCCATCTGCACCAACGTGCCGAAGGCAACCAGTTCTCCGTGAAGCATCGAGGCCATGGCGGGGATGGCGGTCAAGCCGCGAACCAGCGCATGGGACAACGACAACCCGCCGCTTTCAAAACCCACGCCACTGAGCAACACGGTGCCCTCGACGACCCGCTCAACATCGTCATTGACCTCGTTACGGCACACCGCCTGGTAAGCCGATACGCCGTATTGCATGAGCGTGTCGAACACCAGGTTTGTCAGCATCAACGCGGTATGCAGCGCAGGTGTTCCGAAAGAGTTGTTGCCCCCCGCGAAATGGCATTGGTGGGCTTCGAATTTCTTGCTGATGGCGTCACCAATACCGGCGGCAAAAAAACGCGCCGGCGCCTGGGCGATGACATGGGTATCGACGATGACCGCCGAGGGGTTCATCTTCAGGTACTCCACCCCCACCACCTTGTGGTCTTCATCGTAGAGCACGATCAGCCGACTGGTGGGCGCGTCACTCGATGCAATGGTTGGGCAGACAATGATCGGGACGTCGAGATTGACAGCCAGTCCCTTGACCGTGTCAATCGTCTTCCCCCCACCCAGCGCAATGATGGTGTCAGGCGAATGGATCGAGGCTTGCCCGGACAGCTGGGCAATGGCTGCGTGTGTACATTCGCCCGGAAACTCGATGTGCAACGGTTTGAAGCCATGCCTGTGCAAGGCATCGCTCACCTGCGGCCATAAATGCCTGGCGACAAAGTCATCGCACACCACCAGAGGACGAGTGCGCCCCATGTCGGTCAGTATTCTGCCCAACTGTTTCAACGCCCCCGGGCCTTGCTCGTAGCGCCCTGGGAACCCCATTGTCTTGACCATGATCGACGTTCTCTAAACCAGTGATTACCGCTTGAAACCGAGTGATCAAACCCGTTGTTCTTGACCTTGCACGGTCAGCGCATCAGCCATCCACCCGCCACATCGACGACCTGCCCCGTAATGAAATCGCTTTCCTTCGAGGTGAGGAAACACGCCGCCCTGGCGACCTCAAGCGGTGTTCCCAGACGACGCAACGGCGTCTCGTCGACAACCGCCTGGTTGGCCTGCGCCGAAACGGTTTTCAGCAACGGGGTTTCGATCCGCCCGGGCGCCAACGCATTCGCGGTGATGCCGTACGGGCCCAGTTCACCAGCCAGATGACGGGTAAAACCGATGATGGCCGCCTTGGTAGCGCTGTAGTGAGCCGCCACAATCGGCAAGAATGCGCTGCCCGCCACCGAAGACATGTTGACGATGCGACCGAAGCGGCGCTCCACCATGCCAGGCGTTAAAACCCGGACCAGGTTGAAGGAGCCATTGAGGTTGATATTGACCACCCGCTGCCATTCCTCGGGAGCCATTGTCCAGATCGGCGCGGGAGCGCCGTCGTGCTTGGGCGAGATACCGGCGTTATTGATCAAGGTATCGATGGCGCCCAGCTCACTGCTCAAACGGGCACAGGCATCAGCGCACGCTTGATAATCCGCCACATCGGCTGTTGCCCAACCCACCGTATAACCCGCTTCTCGCAGCAGGCCGGCCTGCTGCTCGACCTTCGCTGCATCGGCATCGACCAGGGCGACCGCTGCGCCTTCCTGGCAATACAACTCGGCGATGGCAGCGCCAATACCGCCGCCTGCCCCGGTGACTAAAACGACGCGCCCGAAGTGTCTGGAATTTGTCATAGCCTGTTCTCGTCTTTTGTTGTGGGTTTAACAAGTGTCCCGATGCGGGTCCGCCTCATCAGAGGCCCAGGTAGGCGCGCTTGACGTGGGGGTTATCGAGAAGCTCCTGCCCGGTGCCGCTGAGCACCACTTCGCCGTTTTCCAGCACATAACCGCGATGGGCGATACGCAGGGTATGGACGATGTTCTGCTCGACGATCAGCACGGTCGTGCCCAATTCCAGGATCTTGTTGATGATCTCGAAAACCTGTGAGACCAGCAGGGGTGACAAGCCCAGGGAGGGTTCGTCGAACATCAACAGCTTGGGCTCGGCCATCAGGCCCCGGGCGATGGCGACCATTTGCTGCTCGCCTCCCGAGAGTGTCCCGGCGTTCTGATCCAGGCGCTCGCGAACCCTGGGGAAGAGATCCAGGACATCGTCGAGACGTTTTTTGTAGCCTGCACGCGCACTGCGCTTGTAGGCGCCCATCAACAGGTTGTCGCGCACGCTGATGAACGGAAACAACTGGCGCCCTTCCGGTATCAGCGTGAGGCCGGCATCGACAATCTGATCCGGTCGATTGCCGTCTATGCGTTGCCCTTCGAATTCGATCGTGCCCCTGGTGGGAGTGACGATGCCGCACAGGCTGCGCAAGGTCGTGGTTTTACCCGCGCCATTCGCACCGACGATGGTGACCACCTCACCGGCGTTAACCTCGAAAGAAACGCCACGGAGAATTTCAGTACCGCCGTATCCGCAATGGATATTGTCGAGTTTAAGCATGGCTGTACTCCTTGCCGAGATAGGCTTCGATCACCTGCGGATCGCTGATGACATCCTTCGGTGCACCCTCCATGAGCAGAGTCCCGGAGCTGATGACGATGATGCGGTCCGACAGGCTCATGGTCGCCTGCATCAGGTGTTCGATCATCAAGACGCTGACACCGGAATCGCGGACCCGGCGAATAACGGCGATCGCCCTGGCCACATCCGTTGGGTTGAGCCCGGCCATCACTTCGTCCAGCAACAGGATCCGCGGACGGGTTGCCAGGGCGCGTGCCATTTCAAGTCGCTTCATCCCGCCGACGGTCAGGTTGCGCGCCCGGGTGTCCAGTAGGCTCGTGAGTTCGGTCAATTCAGCGACTTGCACTGCGATCGCCCTCGCCTCCCTGGCATCCGCCGTGTGCATGAATGCACCGAGCATGATGTTTTCGCAGACACTCAGATCAGCGAAGGGCTGGACAATCTGAAAGGTGCGCCCGATGCCGGCCTTGGCAAACTCAGCAGGGCTACCCGGGGTAATCCATTGGCCATTGCGCAGGCGAACCTTGACCTGCCCTTTGGAGGGCAGCAGGAAACCCGAGAGCTGATTGAACACCGTGGTCTTGCCCGCGCCGTTGGGCCCGATCACCCCGACAATTTCGCCTTCGGCCAGGCTCAGCGACACATCGTTGGTCGCGTGCAGCCCACCAAAGAACTTGTGCAGGTTTTCCGCCACCAGAATGGGCTCGCCGCGCTTTACCGTTTGCGGTTCTGGCACCTGGGATTCAACGACTCTGGTAGTTGGCACAACCGGCCGACGTCCACCGGGCAAGGCGTCGATCCAGCCGAACACACGCGCCCCGAATCGCCCCACCAGACCCTGGGGAATCGTCAGCACCACAACGACCAGCACAATCCCGTAGACCAGGCCGTGAACACCACTGCCCATATCGCCAAGCCAGCCGCGCGCGAGTTCTGCCAATGGCAATACCAGCAAGGTACCGATCAACGGACCCGAGACAGTGCCCAGGCCGCCGATCAGCGCAAACATGGCGATCTGAATCGACATGTCCAGCGAGAACATTGAGCCGGGCTCGATAAAGGTCAGGTACATCGCATGGAAACTGCCCACCAGGCTGGTGAGGAATGCCGACAGGACGACCGCTATCAGCTTGACCTTGACCGAGTTCACGCCGACCGCATGCGCGGCGTCTTCACGCTCGCGAACCGCAATCAGGTAATAACCCAATCGCGAGTTCTTGATCTTCCAGGACACCGCCAGGGTAATGATCAGGAAGCCAAAGGCGATCAGCAAATAGGGCCAGCGCGGCCGAAACAGCATCCACTCGACACCCAGTTTGAGCGGTACGCCCAAGCCTGCCGCGCCACCCGTCACGTCATGTTGATTGATGGCCATCAACCGCACGACTTCCAGTACCGCAATCGTCGCCAGGGCAAAAAACGGCCCGCGCAACCTGAAGCAAGGCCAGCTGATCAACACGGCCACGATTGACGACAGGCACGCCCCCACCAGCATCCCGATCCAGGGACTCACGCCCAACTTGATCATCAGCAGCGTGCTGGTGTAAGCCCCGACTCCGTAAAACACCGCATGCCCCAGCGAGAGTTGACCGGCAAAACCTCCGACAATGTTCCAGGCACTCGCGAGCGCCGCATAACTGCAAATCAGGATGAACAAGTGATAAACGAAGGGGGAGCCAACCGTGAGTGGAATGACCAATAACAAGGCCAGGACCAATACGCTGACATAGACCCGCGGATGCAGAATATTCATGAACATTTTCCTTATTCAGACCCGCGACCGGCGCCGAAAAGACCCGTCGGACGGAACACCAGGATGCCGAGGAAGATCGAGAAATAGACGACTTCCTTGAGGTCCGGCGCAATGTAGTAACCCGCCAGGCTGTCGACGATTCCGATCAACATCGAGCCCACCAACGCTCCGGACAGACTGCCGAGGCCGCCGAGTACAACGATCACGAATGCGGTCAAAACGAAGAAGGTCCCTACCGTAGGGAAGACCGGGTACTGGGGCGCGATAAGGCCCGATGCGACACCCAGGCAGGCACAGCCCAGACCGAATGCGAAGATGTAGATCTTCTTCACATTGACGCCCATCAACTGCGCCGCATTACGATGTTGCGCGGTGGCCCGGACAGCTCGGCCCAGGAAGGTGTTTTGCAGGAACCAGTGCAACCCGGCGACCAGCACCAGGGACATCGCGAAGGTGATCAACTGACCGCTGCTTGCGCGAAAGGCGCCCAGGCTGACAGTGCCGGTGCCGAAGCTGACGTTCTGCACCGTCATGACGTCCGCGCCGAAGACCAACAGCGCGCCATTCATCAAGGCGATCGAGACACCCACTGTCGCGAATATCTGGATATGCCCTTCGGCGCTGAGCAAAGGCTGAATAATGAACCGCTGCATCGCGGCGCCAGCGGCAAACAAAAGGATCGTTGTGGGAATGATCGCTACGTAGGGGTGAATCCCGAAGTGAGCGTTCAGCAGATACACCGCATACAGGCCTATCATCAAGAACTCGCCATGGGCGAAATTGACCACCCTGACAATTCCGAAAATAAGCGTCAGGCCTATGCTGATGATGGCCAGCGTGCCACCGAGCAACAGGCCGTTCAAAAGAAGCTGGATGAAAATTTCCACGGTTTGCGCCCTCCCGCGAGCGAACGAATCCGTGAAGCTCAACTAACGAGCTTCAACTGGATTACAGGCTTCAGGGTTGATCGGAAAAACGGGCTTTGGCCACGGCCGCAGCTTCAGGGTAAACGGTTTTCAGCACCCCGCCCTGCCACTGCATGATTGCCGTATCGGCTCGCAGGTTTTGCCCGTTATCACCGAACCTGGCGCCGATGCCTGCAGCTGTTCCACCGACGGGAATGTCCACACTCGCAACAGAGGCACGAATCGCATCGGCGTCCAGCGACTGGCTTTGTTCCATGGCGTCGAGGAAAACTTTCGCACCGACATAGTTGATCAGACTGTGGCCTGAACGCGGCTCACTGCCAAAACGTTCCTTGTAGGCCTTGGCGAACGCGCCGATACCTGGAGCGCCCTTTTCATTGGTTTGAAACTGAGGAAAGTCCACGTCCAGGATGCCTTCCATATTTTCGGCACCCACTACCGCAACGGTGTCCTGCATGGAATACCCACCGCCCGCACCAACCACTGCCTTGGGCTTGAAACCGGCCTCACGGATCTGGCGGAAAAACAGGGTCGTGTCGTTCTGGTAGCTGGTCTGCAATACAACGTCCGCCTGCGCACCTTTCAGGCGAAGAATGAGCGACGAGAGGTCCACGGCCTTGGCCGAATACGGAAGCACCTCGACCACGTTCAGCCCTTGTTCTTGTGCGAGTTTTTTCTGGAACCCGGCGATGGTCGTGCCATACAGCGCGTCCTCATGGATGATGGCAATCTTGAGTTGCTTGGGGTCGATCTTGAGGGACGGCGCTACGATTTGAGTAACCGCGGTGATGGTCCCTTCAGCGAAATTCCTCGCGGTTGGATTGCTGCGCATTACGTATTTGAGGTCACGCTCGGTGATGGTGTCGGAGACCGCACCGAGTTCGAAAAACGGCACGCCGGCGATTTCGGTGACCTGCGTAGCGGCGAACGATAGGGCCGAGGAATAACTGCCGAACACCGCGGTGACATTTTCAACAGAAGTCAGCTTTCGGGCGGCACCCACAGCTTGCCCTGCGTCAACCGCATCGGCCTTGAGCAATTTGATCTGCTCGCCTTTCAAGCCTCCCGCCGCGTTACGTTCTGCAACCGCTATTTCCAGGCCGCGGTAGCTTTCATCGCCGAGCAGAGCCAGGGAACCACTGAGGGGATAGAGCGCACCGATCTTGATGTCCGCATGAGCGGCGATTGAAGTACTCAGGGAAAGCACGACACAGGCGGTTTTAACCCAGTTTTTTGTACTCATTGTTATCTCCTGGTTTGGCGTCAGCGCACTGGGCCACCCATAGCTGGATTATCTTTTTATTGTCCCGACGGGTGATCAGGTGCCAAGCACTGACCACCTCAGGTTTACCGGCGGCTCCAGAACGCTCGGAGCGTTCGAAACCACCGTTGTGAAGATTAAGGCTCGGCGAGATTTGATGGATATAGCTAGAAAATCACACCAGCTTTGAATTTTTGGCACAGGTCGATGGGGGAACCTACAACCAGGAACGACGCTCCCGTCCATAAATACAAAACGCCCGATTCGGAGAATCGGGCGTTAGGGTGAAACAGGTGTAAACCTATTCGGGTCTAGGCACAGATGGCACTCATACCGGCTGGCGCCGACCGTGCAGCCGCTGTTTATCCACCTTCTGCTCATGACCCTGGCGCAGTCGCAGCGCTGCAATCGCCGCAAGCACCAGGATGATCGCCACGACCTTCATCCCGTTCATGGCATTGCCGGTGCTTTGCTCGATCAAGCCCATCACCGAGGGGCCGACGAAACCGCCCAGCAGGCCGCACGAGTTGACGAACCCCAGGCCTCCCGCGAGCGCGGCGCCCTTGAGACGCGAAGCCGGGTAGAGAAAGATGATCGACTGCACGACGAAGAACATCACCGCCGAGATGCAGAAGCCCAGCAGGCTGATCACCGGTCCCGCCAGCGAGGCGATTCCCAGTCCCGCGGCCATGGTCAGCAGACCCGCTACCAGTATCTGCCGGGACCGCGCCGGCGTGGTGGCGAACCGGGGCAGTGCAATGGCGCCCGCCGCTGCCGCCAGCCAAGGCAGGGAGGTCAGCAAGCCGATCTGCAAAGTGCTCAGGTCGCCGTATTTGCCGATGATGCCGGGCAGGAAAAAGATCACCGTGTAGATGGTGATCTGGTGACAGAAGTAGACCAGGATCGCCAACAGGATCTGCGGGGTCAGGCATTGCTTGAGCGAGTGACCACCGGCACCGGCGCCCTCCTCCTCTTCCGCGGCCAATTGCTGCTCGATCTGCCGGGCTTCGGTGGCGCTCAGCCACGGCGCCTTGCTGGGACGGTCCGGCAGTTTTTTCCACACCACCATGGCGAAGAACACCGCCGGCAAACCCTCGAGCATGAACATCCACTGCCAGCCACGCCAGCCCCAGACTCCGTCCAGCTGCATGAGCACAGCGCCCAGTGGCCCGCCAATGATGTTGGCGAAACACACGCCCAGCAGAAAGTAGCCGGTCGCCCGGGCCCGTTGTTCCCGGCCGAACCAATACGTCAGGTAGAGCATGACGCCAGGGAACAGGCCTGCTTCGGCGATGCCCAGCAACAAGCGCAACACGTAGAACGAAGTTTCGCCCTGGACGAACGCCATCGCCGCGGAGATCAAGCCCCAGGTGACCATGATTCGCGCAATCCAGAACCGCGCGCCGACCTTGTGCATGATCAGGTTGCTGGGCACTTCCGACAGTGCGTAGGTGAGGAAGAACAACCCGGCACCCAGCCCGTAGGCGGCGGCTGAAATGCCCAGGTCGACATCCAGGTGATGCTTGGCCAACGCGATGTTGGTGCGGTCGAGAAAGCTCAGCACGTAGGCCGCAATCAGCAACGGCATGAGTTTTACAAACATCAGCTTGTTCAACGTCGCCGAATCGCGGGGTTCGGAAAGCGCGTCAGTTCTATTTATTATTGTCATCGGACTAACCTTTTCGAGTGTTCGAGAAGTGCGAAGTTAGAAATCGACCTGGTCCTTGCCCTTGAGGTCGAGCATTTCCCGCGCTTCATCCGGGGTTGCCACACGCCCGCCCAGGGCTTCGATCACCGTGCGGATGCGCTTGACCTGATCAGCGTTGGACGCCGCCAGCTTGCCCGGGCCGTCCCACAGCGAATCCTCGAGGCCGACGCGCACATGGCTGCCCATCGACAGGCCCATGGTGCCCAGCGGAATCTGATTGCGCCCGGCGCCGAGAATCGACCATTGGTACGCGTCGCCGAACAGACGGTCGGCGGTACGGCGCATGTGCGCCAGGTCTTCTGGATGGCCACCGATGCCGCCGCGCAGACCGAACACCGACTGGATGAAAATCGGCGCCTTGAGCAACCCGCGCTGCAGGAAGTGCGCGGCGGTGTAGAGGTGGCCGATGTCGTAGCACTCGATTTCAAACCGGGTGCGGTTCTCGGCACAGGCGTTGAGTATATGGGCGATGTCGCGGAAGGTATTGCGGAAGATCCGGTCGTCACTCTCGGCCAGGTATGGGCGCTCCCAGTCGTGCTTGAACTCGGTGAAGCGATCGAGCATTTCGTACAGCCCGAAGTTCATCGACCCCATGTTCAGCGAGGCCAGCTCGGGCTTGAGCTGCGCCACGGGCTGCAGGCGTTCTTCCACGCCCATGGTCGGCGCGCCGCCGGTGGTGATGTTGATCACCACATCGCTCTTGGCCTTGATCTGCGGCAGGAACTGACGAAACAGGTCGACATCCTGGCTCGGCCGGCCATCGATGGGATCGCGGGCATGCAGGTGGACAATCGAGGCGCCGGCCTCGGCGGCACCGATGGCGGCATCGGCGATTTCCTGCGGCGTGATCGGCAGGTGCGGCGACATCGACGGTGTATGGATGGCGCCCGTGACGGCACAGGTGATGATGATCGGGCGTTTTTTGGACATGAGTGTTCTCCGTTCTTGTTCTTGACGAGAAAGTTCTTGGGGGGTCACTCGACGCGGAACGTGTCCGGTCGTTGTTGCGATCAGGGGTCGAGGGGCCTACAGGTACTCGACGTTGCCATCCACACTGATGGCCTGGCCGGTCACGTTGCGTGCGGCGGGTGAACAGAGGAACAGCGCCATGGCGGCAACGTCCTCGGCGGTGACCATGCGTTTGAGCGAGATCTTCTTCAGGTACTCCTCGCGCATCTCGGCTTCAGGCACGTTCATCTGCTCGGCGCGGGCGCGGATCACACCGTCCATGCGCGGGCCTTCGACGATGCCGGGCAGCAAGGCGTTGACGCGGATGTCGCTTTCGCCAAGCTCGGACGCCAGGGATTTCATCAGGCCGATGATGGCCCACTTGGTCGCGGCGTACGGGGTGCGCCAGGCGTAACCCAAACGGCCGGCAACTGACGCGATGTGGATCAGGTGCGCGTTGGGTGATTCTTTAAGCATTGGCACCGCGTGATGCGCAAATCGGTATTGGCCAGTGAGGTTGATGTCGACGGTGCGCTGCCACTCCTCGTCGGTGATCGCGTCGATCCCGGCGGTCGGGCCCGCGATGCCGGCGTTGTTGACCAGCACATCCAGACCGCCGAACTGTTCGCGCTGCACCTTGAACACCGCTTCGATCTGCGCCGGGTCACCCACATCTGCGCGGGTGGCCACACTGTCCGGGTACCGATCGCGGAACGACGCCAGGGCCGCTTCGCTGACGTCACACACATGCACCTTGGCACCGGCTTCCATGTAGGCCGCCGCCAGCACTTCGCCGATCCCGGCGGCTCCGCCGGAGATCAGGACGCGCAGGCCGGTGTAGGGAACCAGTCGGTTGAGAACGCTCATGCTTTTTTTACTCCAGAGACAGGCGACCGTTTGCTGTCGCTCTTGACGATCAGGCGCGCCAGGGAGTCGGCGGCCTGCATGATGTCGTCGGTGACCGCCGCCCGGGCCGCTGCACCGTCACGCGCGGCCAGGGCCTCGACGATGCGGTTGTGCGCTTCCATCGAGCGCTGCAGGTGCGCCTTGTCGGGGGCGACCAGCGCAAAGCAGGGGCCCATGTGCAGCCAGAAATTCTCCACGGCAGCGACGGTCAGCTCGGCCTTGGCCACCGCATAGATGCGCCGGTGGAAAGCGAAGTTGGTCCACAGGTAACGGGCCACGTCGACGCTGTCGGCAGCCTGCTGCATCTGGTCGCACAGGTGGCTGATGTCCTTGAGGTCGGTGTCGTTGAGCAGGATGACCGCTTTTTCGGCCAGCAGGCCTTCAAGCGCTACCCGGGCGTCGCGAATCTCGCGCAGGCGTTCGGGAGTCATCATGCGCACACGCAGGCGGGAGGTTTCGGTGACTTCGAAGGCGTTCTCGGCACTCAGGCGGTTGAGCGCTTCACGCACCGGCATCGGGCTGGAGCCGAGGGCCTCGGCCAGACCGCGGATGGTCAGCTTCTGGCCCGGCTGGAAGCGGCCGCTCATCAGCGCTTCGCGGATCTGCCGGTAGACCTGGTCCTGCAGGGTATCGCGGGAAACCTGGCGCATGGTGGGCAGGAGGATCGGTTGATCTGTCATGAGTGAGCTCACATTGGACGTTCTTATGGGTCCAATATGTGATCACAAATAACATATGTCAAATTTTTTCTGGTGTGCGCCCGACTAATCCGTCACTTCACACCGCTCCTCCAGCAACCGCACGAACATGGTCAGGCTCTGCGACACCGTGCCCCTGCGCCATACCAGCCAAGTGCGCAAATAGCGGAAAGACTCCGACAACGGCCAGACGCTGACCGTGCTGCATCCGGGCATGCTTTGCAGCATGCTGCGCGGCATCAGGGCCAGGCCGGCGCCGGCGCTGACGCAGGCGAGCATGCCGTGATAGGACTCCATTTCGAAGATCTTGCCCGGCACTGCCGCGTCCTTGGCGAACCAGCTTTCGAAGTGGTGGCGGTAGGAGCAGTTGGAGCGGAAGGCGTAGATGTTCTCGCCGTTCACATCCCGCGCGCGATGCACCGGGCTGTGGTTGAGCGGTGCAATCAAGACCATTTCTTCTTCGAACGCCGGTACGCCCTCCAGCGCCGGGTGCAGCACCGGGCCATCGACAAAAGCGGCGGTCAGGCGGCCCGCCAGCACCCCGTCGATCATGGTCCCGGAGGGCCCGGTGGACAGGTCCAGCTCGACCTTGGCGTACTGCTGGTTATAGGCCGCCAACAGCGCGGGAATCCGCACCGCCGCGGTGCTCTCCAGCGACCCCAGGGGAAAGGTGCCCTGGGGTTCTTCGCCCGCCACCGTGGCACGGGCTTCCTGGACCAGGTCGAGAATCCGCCGCGCGTAATCGAGGAAACTCCATCCGGCCGGCGACAGGCGCAGGCGGCTTTTTTCGCGGATGAACAGGTCCACGCCCAGGTCCTGTTCCAGTTGCTTGATCCGCGTGGTCAGGTTCGAAGGCACACGGTGGATGTGCTGTGCGGCCACGCTGATGCTGCCGTGCTCGGCGACAGCCTTGAAAATCTCGAGCTGAACCAGGTCCAATGCATTCTCCAAACGTGAACATATCGCTCATTATTATTCAGTTTCAAGAAAACATACAGCACCGTAACCTGAGCACATTCCCACCCCGCAGGACGGTGCCATGACCCACGTATCCAGCCTTACCCACGCCATTTCGATCAACCCGACTACCGGTGAACAGATCGGCCACTACCCTTTCGAATCCGCCGAGGCATTGCAGGCCGCCCTGGCGCGCTCTGCAGCCGGGTTCCGTGTCTGGAGCCGCCAACCGGTGGCACAACGCGTGCAACGCCTGCTTGCCCTGGGCCAGGCATTGCGCGATAACGCCGAGGCCATGGCGCGCATGATCACCCTGGAAATGGGCAAGCCGATCGCCCAGGCCCGCGGTGAAATCGAAAAATGTGCGCAGCTCTGCGGGTGGTACGCCGAGCACGGCCCGGCCATGCTTAGCGCCGAACCGACCCTGGTCGAAGGCGGCAAGGCACGCATCGAATATCGCCCGCTGGGCCCGATTCTCGCGGTCATGCCGTGGAACTTCCCGATCTGGCAAGTGCTGCGCGGTGCGGTGCCGACGCTGCTGGCCGGCAACACCTACGTGCTCAAGCACGCGCCGAATGTGATGGGCAGCGCCTACCTGCTGCGGGACGCGTTCAATAAGGCCGGCTTTGCCGAAGGTGTCTTCGAGGTGATCAACGTCACGCCGGACGGTGTTTCCACGGCGATTGCCGACCCCCGCATCGCCGCCGTCACCCTGACCGGCAGCGTGCGCGCCGGCATGGCCATTGGGGCCCAGGCCGGTGCAGTGCTGAAGAAGTCGGTCCTGGAACTGGGCGGCTCCGATCCGTTCATCGTGCTCAACGATGCCAACCTCGACGACGCCGTCAAGGCGGCCGTGATCGGGCGTTACCAGAACACCGGGCAAGTCTGTGCGGCGGCCAAGCGGTTGATTGTCGAGCAAGGCATTGTCGAGGAGTTCACCCGCCGCTTTGTCGAAGCCACACGCCAATTGGCTGTCGGCGATCCGCTGTCCGCCGAAACCTATATCGGCCCGATGGCCCGCTTCGATCTGCGTGACGAACTGGATCAACAGGTGCGCGACACCCTCGAGGAAGGCGCGACCTTGCTGCTGGGTGGCCAGAAAGCCGAGGGCCCGGGCAACTTCTATGAGCCCACGGTGCTGGCTGGCGTGACTGACCAGATGACCTCGTTCAAGCAGGAGCTGTTTGGCCCGGTGGCCTCGATCATCACCGCCCGCGACGCAGCGCATGCGCTGGAGCTGGCGAACGACAGTGAGTTCGGTCTGGCTGCCACCATCTACAGCGGTAACGTCGAGCAGGCCGAGCAGATGGCCAGCGAGCTGGAAACCGGCGGGGTCTTCATCAATGGCTACTGCGCCAGCGACCCGCGCGTGACCTTCGGTGGGGTGAAGAAAAGCGGGTTCGGTCGCGAGCTATCGCACTTCGGCGTGCGCGAATTCTGCAATGCGCAGACGGTGTGGCTGGATCGCCACTGATCCGCCAAAAGATCGCAGCCTGCGGCAGCTCCTACATTGACTCGGTATCGGCAAAATCCCTGTAGGAGCTGCCGCAGGCTGCGATCTTTTGATCTTGTCTTTGATACAAAAACGCCGCTCAATGAGCGGCGTTTTTTTCGTTTGAAATGCCTCAGGCGTTGCAGTCCCACGCACGGTCGCCGTGCTCGTCCTTGATGCGGGTCGGCAGGCCCATCACGTCCAGCGCCTTGAGGAACGCCTCGGCTGGCAGCTCCTCGACGTTGACCATGCGCTGCACGTCCCACTCGCCGCGAGCTACCAGTAGCGCTGCAGCCACCGGTGGTACGCCGGCGGTGTAGGAAATGCCCTGGCTGTCGGTTTCGGCAAAGGCTTCCTCGTGATCCGCGACGTTGTAGATGAACACTTCGCGTGGCTTGCCATCCTTGGTGCCCTTGACCAGGTCACCGATGCAGGTCTTGCCGGTGTAGCCAGGGGCCAGCGAGCTCGGATCAGGCAGTACGGCCTTGACCACTTTGAGCGGCACGACTTCCAGGCCTTCGGCGGTCTTGACCGGTTGCTCGGAGAGCAGGCCAAGATTCCTGAGCACGGTGAACACATTGATGTAGTGCTCGCCGAAGCTCATCCAGAAGCGCACGTTGGGCACGCCGAGGTTCTTCGACAGCGAGTGCACTTCGTCGTGACCGGTCAGGTACAGGTTCTGCGAACCTACTACCGGCAGGTCGTCGGTGCGCTTGACTTCGAACATGGTGTTGCTGGTCCACTGGCTGTCCTGCCAGCTCCACACCTGCCCGGTGAACTCGCGGAAATTGATTTCCGGGTCGAAGTTGGTGGCAAAGTACTTGCCATGGGATCCAGCATTGACGTCGAGGATGTCGATCGAATCAATGCTGTCGAAATACTGTTGCTTGGCCAGGGCCGCATAGGCGTTGACCACGCCCGGATCGAAGCCCACGCCAAGAATGGCGGTAACGTTCTTTTGTTGGCATTCCTCGAGGTGTTTCCACTCGTAGTTGCCATACCAGGGCGGCGTTTCGCAAATCTTGCCCGGTTCTTCGTGAATGGCGGTGTCCAGGTAGGCCACGCCGGTATCGATGCAGGCGCGCAGCACCGACATGTTGAGGAAAGCGGAACCGACGTTGATGACGATCTGCGATTCGGTTTCGCGAATCAGCTTCTTGGTCGCCTCGACGTCCAGGGCATTGAGGGTGAATGCCTTGATTTCAGCGGGCTGTTTGAGGCTGCCCTTGGCCTTGACGCTGTCGATGATGGCCTGGCATTTGGAGATGTTGCGCGACGCGATAGCAATACGACCGAGTTCGTCGTTGTGCTGCGCGCACTTGTGGGCCACCACCTTGGCGACACCTCCTGCACCAATGATAAGTACGTTCTTCTTCAATTTTTCTCTCTCTCCTTCTCAGCCAGCTTACGAGAGGCTGGACATATAGTCGTTGTAACCGAACTCACGAACCACCTCGACAGTACCGTCGAGTTGTTTCACTACGATGGACGGCATTTTCAGGCCGTTGAACCAGTTCTTCTTGACCATGGTGTAGCCCGCGGCGTCGACGAACGACAGGCGGTCGCCAATGGCCAGTGGGCGATCGAACTGGTACTCACCGAAAATATCCCCGGCCAGGCAGGATTTGCCGCACACCATGTAGGTGTGCTCACCCGCGCTCGGGGCCAGCTTGGCGTTCAGGCGGTAGATCAGCAGGTCGAGCATGTGCGCTTCGATGGAGCTGTCCACGACCGCCAGGTGCTTGCCGTTGTAGAGGGTGTCGAGCACGGTGACTTCCAGCGACGCACTCTGGGTAATGGCCGCTTCGCCCGGCTCCAGGTACACCTGCACGCCGTACTTCTGCGAGAACGCCTTCAGGCGCGCGCAGAACTCATCCAGTGCATAGCCTTCACCGGTAAAGTGAATACCGCCACCGAGGCTGACCCATTCGACCTTGTGCAGCAGATGGCCGAAACGCTCTTCGATGGTGCACAGCATCTGGTCGAACAGGCCGAAGTCGCCGTTCTCGCAGTTGTTGTGGAACATGAAGCCGGAGATCTGCTCGATGACCTGCTCGATCTTAACCGGGTCCCACTCGCCCAGGCGGCTGAACGGGCGTGCCGGGTCGGCCAGCAGGTAATCGGAGCTGCTCACCTGGGGGTTGACCCGCAGACCACGGACCTTGCCTGCAGATGCTTCAGTGTAGCGCTGCAATTGGCCGATGGAGTTGAAGATGATCTTGTCGCAGTTGTCGAGCATCTCCTCGATTTCGTCATCGGCCCAGGCGACGCTGTAGGCGTGGGTCTCGCCGGCGAACTTCTGGCGGCCGAGCTTGAGCTCGTAGAGCGACGACGAGGTGGTGCCATCCATATACTGCTGCATCAGGTCGAACACCGACCAGGTGGCAAAGCACTTGAGCGCCAGCAAGGCCTTGGCCCCGGACTGTTCACGCACGTAGGCAATCTTTTCCATGTTGCCCAGCAGCTTTTGCTTGTCGATGAGGTAGTACGGCGTTTTGATCATTTCGAGGCCTCCGGCAAGGCCAGCCAAAAAAAGGATGCGCATTGTGCCCGCACTGGGCACAGATCGAAAGAGCAGAAGCGCAGTTCGTCGGACAGGATTCCTCTGACGACCCCGCAACATCGCACCTGCACGCGACAAAAAGATGACGTCAAGGCGAAATGCCATCTTTTTTTCGTTCGCTCCGACGACCGGTCTAACGTCGCACCAAAACCGACTATTGTTGTTAGTGACAGGTCCACCACGGACCGGTACTGCGCTGATGGAGTTCTCATGAATAGAACCAGTCTTGCTGCTGTTGTCACTTCCCTGCTTGCGGGTCTCGCCCCGCCAATCACTAGCGCAACACCTTCCCAAGCGCCTGTTTTTGCCGTCGGGCTGCTGGGAAGCTATAGCGAACTGGAGTTCTCCGGCCGTGGAACCACCAGTACAGAGCATATCCCCGAGGCGGGCCTGTTCCTCAACTTCGGCAACAAGATGACCGGCGGGCCCGGCCTTGTGTATCAGGCGGAAATCACCGGTCAGTACTCTGAAGAAAAGCATCAGCGCGTCAGCGATGGCCAGGCCGACCTGGACCTGGGCTGGAGGCTGGCTTTGGATACCGAGAATTTTTTAGACGTTTTGATCGGAGCGGGCTATAAGTGGAACCGTTATGACCCGGACTTCAACAGGTACGACATCAACCTCACCAATCGCACCCCCTTCGCTAAATTGGCGCTGGGCTACAACCACGCCTTCAGCAATTCGACTTTGCGCCTGGAAGCAGGGGTTCGGCAGGTTATTGACGGCGACTCGCGGTTGGAAATCAACGATGTGGGCAACCAGGAACTGGACCTTGAAGACACCACCAATCCTTTTGTCGAGCTGAGTTGGCTGTTCAACCAGCAAGGATCGGTTCCCGTGATTGCAAGCCTTTACTTCAACCGGTACGAATATGAAACGGACGGTCAGTTTCAGTTCACAGACTTCGATAAACAGACCCGAGACGAGTATGGCGCGAAGATAGGCATCGTGTTCTGACCCGATGCCAACCGTGCCCATAACCTTTCGTCGCAAATGAAATCGCACAGGGTGAAACCCGGCCTTCTCTGGCGTGGGGATTGCACCGGCCCGCGTTAGCCGTCGCGAACGACATAAAACTGACGCGACGGCCATCCAATCAACGCTAAAGGACTCCAGCAATACGCTTGGTCAGTCACCGGAGATGTAACGTGTCAACTCTCAACGAAATCGCAGCGAACCACGCGAGAATGGCTAAGGCAAAGGAACAAGAGTCGACCGGACTGAGCGAGCGACAGCTGCATATTGTAGGAAGCTTTGAAATTGTCACCCCTGTGGAGCAACCGCATGTGCCCCTGCACCTCGTCGCAGCGGCCCAGGACAACAGCCTCGCACAGGTAACGGCCTTCGTAGCCTGAGGCCCAATCGCGTGCGGATGTACCGAATCTACTGTAGGAGCTGGCTTGCCAGCGAAGAGGCCCGAAAGGTCAATGCACCCTTCGAGACCGCCTTCGCTGGCAAGCCAGCTCCTGCAGGGGCGCGTTGTCTTACACAATCTTCAACCACGGCCAGCGAGCCTGATAACTTTTCGCCTTCTGTTCAAACAGCTCAGGCCTGGGGTTTGCCGGGTTGATGCGCAGCACGCCCTGGTCGACATCCGCCAGGCCATAGGGGGCATAGACCTCGCCGGTGGCGACATCCAGGCCGATACAGGTGCCCGCCACCAGGTAGCGATCAACCCCGTCCCTGGCCGAATCAAGCCTCGGATAATTCCCACCAAAGCGCTGCTCGTACCAAAGGTGCACGCGCGCCTGATTCTTGAATTCAACATTGACCCCCAGGTCCTCGAACAGCGGTCGAGCCCGGTGTATCACCTCGTTCTCGGCCTCCCAGGACAGGTCCGTGTCAAAGTAAAAAACGTCGTAATCCTTCACGCCCCAGCCAGGATCCCGTTGCGCCTTTGCATTCCATACCGCCTGGAACAGGCAGCCTGCCGTGAGCAGGCATTGATCCAGGCCAAGCCCAGGCAAGCGTGAAATCAATTGCGCGTTGATCGGGTTGGTCATTGCGATGCCGACCAACCTTTCGGCCGTCAATGTCATGGTTCATCCCTTGGAAACCGATTCAGTCCTGTCGCCTAAGTTACAACAAAACCATGACCGGATTGCATCTCGGCCACCAGCAACTCCACCAACGCCACAGCCGGTAGTTCCCGCGCCAGCGGTGCGCCCTGCCCGGCCCATTGCACGGCAAAATCGCTATTGCCCCGGGTCGCTGCTGCGACATTGAGCGCCTTGTTGGCGTCATAGGTGAGCGGGTAGTCCGGCAAGACGATGCCTGGCACCTCGAGGCTGGTGAAGTTTCTATTGACCATGCCCCGGGCCGGGCGGCCGGAGATGACGCTGGTGACGCGCGTCTGCTGCGCCCGCGGCCCTTTGAGCGCTTCACGGTAGGCGCCGTTCGCGGACGACTCCGGGCAGAGAATGAACGCCGTGCCCAGTTGCGCGGCACTGGCACCCAACTGCATGACGGCGTTGATGCCGGCACCGTCCATGATGCCGCCCGCTGCGATCACTGGCAGCCGGCAGGCATCGACCAGGACCCGTACCAGGGCCAGGATGCCCATCTGCACATCCTGCTGCGGATCGAACACCCCACGATGCCCGCCGGCCTCGTACCCCTGAGCCACCAGTGCATGCACACCCGCGTCCTGCGCCGCCTGCGCTTCGGCCAGGCTGGTCACGGAGCACAGCAGCAGGATGCCAGCCGCCTTGAGTGCATCGATGGCCGCTTGTCCGGGCAGGCCAAAATGGAAGCTGACCACCGCCGGCTTTTCCTCCAGCAGCATCTGCAGCATCCCGGCATCTTCGACGAACGAGGTGTAGATTTCCCGCAGCGCCCCGGGTGCCGTGGCGCCAAACTCGGCGAAAAAACCTGCCAGAAACTGCAGCCACTGCGCTTCCCGCACGGCGTCCCGGACTGCGGGCTGGTGGCAGAAAACATTCACGTTGAAGGGCTTGCCGGTCTGTGCCGCCGTCTCGCGCAGCATGACCCGCGCCTGCTCGACAGTGCTCGCGCCAATGCCGATGGAACCCAACCCGCCCGCATTGGACACCGCCGCCGCGAGCCCGGGGGTGGAGACGCCCACCATCGGCGCTTGAATGATCGGCAGTTCGATCTGCAAAAGGGACAACAGAGGATTGGACATGGCAGCACCTGAACCTGATAAATGAAAGTGGACGCTGGAGCCAGGGGCAGCGTGCAAGCCTCGCCTGCACGCCCTCCAACTCGAAAAATGCCTACTTTGAAGTCGGCATGGCAAACTCGGCGCCCTTGGCAATGCTGTTCGGCCAGCGCTGCATGACCGACTTTTGCTTGGTGTAGAACCGCACACCCTCTTCGCCATAGGCGTGCACATCACCGAACAGCGAGCGCTTCCAGCCACCGAATCCGTGCCACGCCATCGGCACCGGAATCGGCACGTTGATGCCAACCATGCCCACCTGGATGCGGGTCGCGAATTCACGGGCGATGTGACCGTCGCGGGTGTAGCACGCGGTGCCGTTGCCGAACTCATGGGCATTGACCAGATCGACCGCCTCGGCAAAATCCTTGACCCGCATGCAGGCCAGCACCGGACCGAAGATTTCCTCCTTGTAGATCTTCATCTCGGGGGTGACATGGTCGAACACCGTGCCACCCAGCCAGAAGCCCCCGGCGCAATCGGCACCGGCCTGCGAGCCGTCAAAGCCGCGGCCGTCGACCAGCAGCTCGGCGCCTTCAGCGATGCCTTGCTCGATGTAGCCGGTGATGCGCTGAAGCGCCGCTTGCGAGACGATCGGGCCCATTTCGGCGGCCAGGTTCATGCCCTCGAGGATCTTCAGGGTGCGGGTGCGCTCCAGCAGTTTCGGCATGACCTTGTCGGCCACGTCGCCAACAAACACCGCCACCGAGATCGCCATGCAGCGCTCGCCGGCAGAACCGAAGGCGGCACCGATCAGCGCGTCGACCACCTGGTCGACGTCGGCATCGGGCATCACCACCATGTGGTTCTTCGCCCCGCCCAACGCCTGGACGCGCTTGCCGTGGCGAGCCCCGGTCTCGTAGATGTAGTTGGCGATCGGCGTCGAGCCGACGAAGCTCACGGCCTTGACTTCAGGGTGGTCGAGCAGCGCATCCACGGCTTCCTTGTCGCCCTGCACCACATTGAACACGCCGTCCGGCAGCCCGGCTTCCTTGAACAGCTCGGCGATCAGCAACGCCGGTGATGGATCGATCGGGCTCGGCTTGAGCACGAAGGTGTTCCCGCAGGCGATGGCCACCGGGAACATCCACATCGGCACCATCACCGGGAAGTTGAACGGCGTGATGCCGGCCACCACGCCCAGGGACTGGCGCAGGGTCCAGTTGTCGATGTTGGTCGAGACCTGCTCGGTGTAGTCGCCCTTGAGCAGTTGCGGGATACCGCAGGCGAACTCGACGACCTCGATGCCGCGCGTCACTTCGCCCTGGGCATCGGTGAAGACCTTGCCATGTTCGGTGGTGATCATCCGCGCCAGGGTGTCGCGGTGCTCGTTCAGCAGCGCGAGGAACTTGAACAGGATGCGCGCGCGGCGCAGCGGCGGCGTCGCCGACCAGGCCGGGAATGCGCGGGCGGCGGACTGCACCGCGGCGTCGACGTCAGCAGCGCTGGCAAGGGCCACCTTGCCGATCACCGAACCGGTGGCAGGGTTGGTGACGGACTGCGAGCGACTGGAAGTGCCGGGCGTCAGGCGACCGTGAATGTAGTGTGCGATGTCTGCAGGCTGGGTGCTCATGGCGGGTGTCCCCTGGTGGTGGATAAGAGCCATCTCTTGTTGTTGTCAGGCCGGGGCCGTAGCGCTCCCGACATGGCCAAGGTAGGCCCGCCGATAAATCATGTAAAATGATGATTAATGATCTTATGGATCATATTTTATGAAGCAGCCACTTCGCCCGTTCACCCAGGCGGCGCTTCCAGTCCGCGGCGAGGCCGTGGCTCGCCGCCAGCGCCAGCAGATCGTCGATCACCGGCCGGTGCGACAGTTGCACCTGCCAGAACTGGTCGATGGAAAAGCGTTCGTCATGCCGTTCCAGCAGTTCGATACGGTCCCCCGCTTCCAGGAATCCCGGCTCAAGCACCCGGTAATACCACCCCGTGATCCGCTCCCGGGCGACGAACATGGACATGTGTTCGGCGGCAAAGCGATGGTTGATTTTCCAGCACGGGCTGCGTGGCTGGGACACCTGCAACACGCTGCTGCCGACGCGAAACACGTCGCCGATGTGCACGTTGAGTTCAGAGAGCCCGAACGCGGAAATGTTCTCCCCCAGGCTCCCCGCGACCAATTGCCCGGCACTGGGCACAAACGCCTGCGCCAGACGCGGGTAGTTTTGCGCCGCATACTGATGCACCGCCTTCTCCGGGCCACCGTGCACCCGGGTGTCGCCGTGCTGGTCGCCGACGATCCCGTGCAACTCCACGCGTACGGAGCCAGCGCGGCGTTGCTTGAAGATGCCGGTACGCTGCCCTTCGGGTTCCAACACCCCCAGGCCGCCGGCGAAGACATGGTCAATTTTCGAAGTCAGTGTCATGGGTCGACCTTCAATAAATACCGGGTTTGGGCCACTTTACTAATCAGCGGAAAAGCCCGTAAAGTGATCAATAAGTATGTCAACAATCACTTTTAAAGATGGGTGGTGACAATCATGGAAATGCGCCAACTGAAGATATTCTGCGCCGTGGCCGAGCTGGGCAGCTTCACCGCCGCCGCGTTGCAGGTGAACACGGTGCAGTCCAACGTCACCATGCGCGTCAAGGAACTGGAAGCCGAACTCAATCGCGAGCTGTTCATCCGCAAGAAGTCCGGGGTGGTGCTCACGTCGGCGGGCGAGACGTTCCTCGGCTACGCGCGGCGCATCCTGCAACTGACCGACGAGAGCCGCAGCGCCCTGATGGACACCGGCAGCCCGACCGGCCTGCTGAGGCTGGGCTCGATGGAAACCACTGCGGCCATTCGCTTGCCGCAAGTGCTGACCAAATACCGCGAGCAGTTTCCCCAAGTGCAGTTGTCGTTGCTGACCGGCACCACGGTCGAGCTGATCAAGGCGATCGAAGCCCATCGCCTCGACGGTGCCTTTGTCGGTGGCTTCCACCAGAACTCGGCGCTGGCCCAGGAAGAAGTGTTTTGCGAAGAGTTGGTGCTGGTCAGCAGCAACCAGTTCGAAACGCTGCCGGCGCTGATCGAGAAAATGCCCCAGCAGACCGTGCTGGTGTTCCGCACCGGCTGCTTCTATCGCTCGACCCTGGAAAACTGGTTCTACCAGGTGGGCCTGGTGCCGAACCAGATCATGGAACTGGGCACCCTCGATGGCATCCTCTCGTGCGTGGCCGCGGGCATGGGTGTGACCCTGCTGCCCAAGGCCATCGCGGAAAATTGCAGCGTGCGCCATGCCATCCGCTGCCACACCCTGCCGCCGGAGTTCGCCAATGTCTCCACGGTGTTCATCCGCCGCAACGACACGATGATCACCTCGGCCATGAGCGCCTTCATCGGCCTGGCGCAACAGCAGATCGCGCGACCACAAAGCAATGCCTTGCGCAACCCCCTGTAGGAGCTGACTTGCCAGCGAAGAGGCCCGCAAAC
>NZ_JANHLK010000005.1 GCF_028682635.1 Pseudomonas putida
CATGCAGGTAGGGGTTTTGTCTTTGTCCGCGAGAAAGACTCGTGCACAAATTGGCACAGTTATTTTTGATTCATGGCACTAGAATAGGCCCAACTTTTTCGGAGTCAGAGCGTCATATGCCAGATCCGGTTGACACCTCAAAGCTGTCAGAATTACCGCTAAGCGATTTGGTGGCATGCCATGAGTGCGACTTGCTGTTGCGCAAGCCCGAGCTCGCCCATGGCGAGAAAGCCCTGTGCCCGCGATGTGGTTACGAACTCTATGCCCATCGATACAACGTCGTGCAGCGTAGTCTCGCCCTGGTGATTGCTGCACTGCTGTTGTATATCCCGGCGAACTTTTTACCCATCATGCAACTCAACCTGCTCGGGCAATCATCGCAAGACACGGTCTGGAGCGGGGTTGTCGCGCTGTTCGATACAGGCATGCAAAGCGTTTCAGTCATTGTGTTCCTGTGCAGCATGGCGATTCCGTTGCTCAAGCTGCTCTGCCAACTGGTGGTGTTGCTGAGCATCCGTTTTGACGTCGGGCGTAGCTACGGCTTGCTGCTCTACCGGATTTACCACCATTTGCGGGACTGGGGGATGCTCGAGGTTTACCTCATGGGCGTACTGGTGGCGATCGTCAAGCTGGCAGATATGGCAGCAATGACCATCGGCCTGGGCCTGGCATGCTTCATTGGATTGTTGTTGGTTCAGGTCTGGCTGGAGGTCGTGATGTCTCCTCACCAGATCTGGCAGGCTTTATCAGGAGAGGATGCCCATGCGGGCGATTGATGCAGGCATTCTGATTTGCGCGGAATGCCATGAATTGAACAAGCAGGAAGCTGATACCGACGAACAGGTCTGCACTCGCTGCGGCGCGCTGGTGCATGCCCGCCGCCCGAACAGTTTGACGCGGACCTGGGCGTTGCTGATCACCGCCGCCATTCTTTACATACCGGCCAATCTGCTGCCGATCATGACCGTGAGCTCCCTGGGCAAGGGTGATCCGAGCACCATCATGTCCGGAGTGATCGAACTGGTTCAGCACGGCATGATTCCCATCGCCGCGGTGGTGTTTATCGCCAGCATCATGGTGCCCACGTTCAAGCTGGTGGGTATCGCACTGTTGCTGTTTTCCGTGCAGCGCCACCAGCCACTCTCGGCCCGCCAGCGAATATGGATGTACCGCTTTATCGAGTTCATCGGCCGCTGGTCGATGCTCGATATCTTTGTGATCGCCATCCTGGTGGCGCTCGTGAATTTTGGACGGCTTGCCAGCATCGAAGCCAATCTTGGCGCCATCGCGTTCGCCAGCGTAGTGATTCTGACGATGCTTGCCGCAGTAACTTTCGATCCCCGACTGATTTGGGATAACACGGAGTCGGACGACGACCATGACTGATTTGCCCGTAGCGAAAACCCGACCGGCCTCGAACTGGTCTGCCATCTGGATTCTGCCCCTGATCGCCTTGATCATCGGCGGCTGGCTTGGCTGGCGTGCCTACAACGAAACCGGTATCGAGATTCAGGTACGTTTCGAAAGCGGTGAAGGTATCCAGGCCAACAAGACCGAAGTCGTTTATAAGGGCATGTCGGTCGGCAAGGTGAAAACCCTCAAGCTTGATGACGAAGGCAGCTCCAAAGGTGTGATCGCGACCGTCGAGATGAACAAGGACGTGGAGCCATACCTGCGCACCAGCACGCGCTTCTGGCTGGTCAAGCCGAGCGTGACGCTGGCCGGTATCACCGGCCTGGAGACGCTTGTTTCGGGTAACTATGTCGCAGTCAGTCCGGGTGAGGGCGAGCCTACCCGCAAGTTCAAGGCCCTGGCCGAGGAGCCGCCGCTGTCCGACGCCCAGCCAGGCCTGCACCTGACGATCAAGGCCGATCGCCTGGGTTCGCTGAACCGTGGCAGCCCGGTGTTCTACAAGCAGATCAAGGTCGGGCAGATCAAAAGCTACGTGCTATCAGAAGACCAGAGTACGGTTGAACTCAAGGTCTTCATCGAGCCGACCTACGCCAAGCTGGTGCGCAAACACACGCGCTTCTGGAACGCCAGCGGCATCAGCATCGACGCCAACCTGTCCGGGGTAAAAGTACGCAGTGAGTCCCTGGCCAGTATTGTGGCTGGCGGTATTGCGTTTGCCACGCCTGAAAACCGCAAGGACAGCCCGCCGACCGATCCGAGCCTGCCGTTCCGTCTGTATGAGGACTTCGACGCGGCCGCTGCCGGTATCAAGGTCAAGGTCAAGCTGACTGACTTCGAAGGCTTGCAGGCTGGCCGTACGCCGGTGATGTACAAAGGCATCCAGGTCGGCACCCTCAAGGCGCTCAAGGTCGATCCCGATTTGTCCGGTGCCAGCGCCGAGTTGACGCTGGACCCGCTGGCCGAGGATTACCTGGTCGATGGCACCCAGTTCTGGGTGGTCAAGCCGTCGATCTCCCTGGCGGGCATCACCGGCCTTGAAGCACTGGTCAAGGGTAACTACATCGCCGTGCGTCCGGGGGACAAAGGCGCCGCGCCGCAACGCGAGTTTGTCGCACGGCCCAAGGCGCCGCCGCTGGATTTGCGTGCCCCGGGTCTGCACCTGGTGTTGTTCACCGATAACCTCGGCTCGCTGGAAGTGGGCAGCCCGGTGCTCTACAAGCAGGTCAAGGTGGGCTCGGTCCAGAGTTATCAGTTTTCGCGCAAGAAGAAACAGCTGGTGATTGGCGTCCATATCGAGAAGGAATACGAAGACCTGGTCAACGCCTCCACTCGATTCTGGAATGCCAGTGGCATCACGTTGACCGGGGGGCTGACCGGCGGGATCCAGGTCAAGAGCGAATCGTTGCAAAGCCTGATGGCGGGCGGCATCGCCTTTGAAACACCGGAGGCCAAGGCGCCCTTGCAGAAGCGCATCCCGCGTTTCCGCCTGTTCGCCAGCCATGAGCTAGCCAACCAGAAAGGCACGGTGATCACCCTCAAGGTCGACCGTGCCGATGGCCTGCATACCGGCACACCGATCCGCTTCAAGGGGCTGGATGTCGGCAAGATCGAAGACGTCGATCTGAGTGACGACCTGCAGTCGGTGCTGCTGACGGCGCGGATCGATGAAGTGCCGGAGCGCATCGCGCGCGTCGGCAGTCAGTTCTGGGTGGTCAAGCCCGAGCTGGGGTTGATCAAGACGTCCAACCTGGAAACATTGGTCACTGGGCAGTACATCGAGGTGCAACCGGCTGCGAAGAACCTGGGGCCGCAGAAAAACTTCGTGGCGCTGGCCAGTCCACCGGAAACCGCCAGGCAGGAAGCCGGCTTGAGCCTGGTGTTGAGCGCTCCTCGCCGTGGTTCGCTGAAACCCGGGGTACCGGTGACTTATCGCGAAATCACCGTGGGCAAGGTCACGGGTTACGAGCTGGGGCAGACGGCTGATCGAGTGTTGATCCGCATCCTGATCGAGCCGAAGTACGCGCCATTGGTACGCAGCGGCACACGCTTCTGGAACACCAGCGGTTTTGATTTCGATGTTGGCCTGTTCAGAGGGGCAACGGTGCGCACCGAGTCGCTGGAGACGATGATCCAGGGCGGTGTTGCCTTCGCTACGCCAGACGGCGAGCGCATGGGCAACCCGGCGCGGCCGGAGCAGACGTTTGCGCTGTTCGACAAGTTCGAAGAGGAATGGCTGACCTGGGCGCCGAAGATTCCGCTCGGTAAGTAACAGGGAGTATGTGGCGTCAGTGATGACGCCATCGCCAGCAGGCTGGCTCCCACAATGGACTTATGTACACCGGTCCACTGTGGGAGCGGGCTTGCTCGCGAAGAGGCCCTGAAGAGCACTGAAAGAACCACAAAAAAAGGCCGCGATCCATTGGATAGCGGCCTTTTCGCATCTAGCGGTTCAACTCAAACCGCATCCAGCTCCGGCTCATCCGCTTCGACATTCACTGACGCCTTCACCGGTTCGTGACGACGGATGTACTTCCAGTCCTCCTCATCGATGTAGATGCCCGCCGGGCCGCTGCCGCCTTCCAGGTCGATGGCGACACTGGCGCAAACCTGCGGCTTCACACTCGCCAGGATCGGCACGAAGCCCAGTTGCAGGCTGGTTTCCAGCAAGGCCGCTTGGTTCTTCTCGTCGATGTCCGCGGCCTCGTCGAGGTAGTACGGCAAGCGCACACGCCCGGCCAGGTCGCGGTCCATCAAGTGCAGCAACAAATACATGTTGGTCAGCGCCTTGATGGTCATGGTGGTGCCGTTGGACGCGGCGCCGTCGATGTCGGTGTGGATCACCGGCGATCCGTTGACCTTGGTGATCTCGAACGCCAGCTCGAACAAGTCCTTGAGGCCGAGCTGGTTGTGGTTTGCCGCCACCAGCCGCGCCAGGTATTCCTTGGCCTCTTCGTTCTTGTTGTCCTGCTCGGCGCTCTGGCTGAGGTCGAAGACCGACAGCGTCTCGCCTTCTTCATACTGGCCGGCGCTGTGGATGATCTGGTCGATGTGCTTGAGTGCTTCCTTGTTCGGCGCCAGCACGATGCGGAAGCTTTGCAGGTTGGACACCTGGCGCTTGTTGATCTCGCGGTTGAACAGCGCCAGTTGGTGCTCGAGGCTGTCGTAGTCGCTGCGGATGTTGCGCAGGGTCCGGGCGATGTCGGTCACGGCCGCTCGACGGGCCTTGCCCAGGGTCAGGGCTTCGTCAGTGCGGTGTGCGTACGCGTTGATCAACAGTGACAGGCGACGTTCCATATCGTCTTCGCTGTCGAACTTGGCCACGCCCTTGAGGCGCACCTGGGCGTACAGCGCCTCGATCTGCCCGTCGGCGCGCAGCAGGCCCTGCCAACTGTCCTGATAGTCGTTGAGCAGTGGCAGCAGGTTGTCCATCGAGTCGTCGACCGGGTCCATGAACGGCGTGCCGAACGGCAGGTCCGCCGGCAACAACTGACGGCGGCGCAGGGCGTCGTCGAGGGTGCGCTGCTTGGCTTCCATGTCGCCGATCTGGCGGCCGACCAGTTGCAGCTTGGCCGACAGTTGCTGGACACGCTCGGTGAAGGCATCGCTGGAACGCTTCAATTCGTCCTGGGCGGCTTCCATCTGCGCCAGCTGTTCGAGCTTGTCGCCTTCCTCTGCGCTCAGGGTTTGCGCGCGGCGGAAGTCTTCCAGCGCTTTCTGCGCATCCAGCACTTGCTGGTACAGCGCTTCGGTCTGGGTCTTGCTCGCGGCGCGGTCGGCGGCCACGGCCTGCTGGGTTTTCAGTTGCTTGAGTTCTTTTTCCAGGCGTTCCTTCTGATCGCGAAGCGCCGCGCGGTCGGCCAGGGCTTGCAGGGCCGGTGGCTCGATGTGCGAGATGTCGATGGACAGGCCCGGCACTTCGAAGCGCTCGCCCTTGAAACCATCGAGGATCAGTTCCACGGATTTCACCCAGTCGCCATTCTCGTCCAGGCTGATGCCGTGTTCACCCAGTGGCAGGCTGAACAGTGCGCTGTTGAACAGGCGCATCAGGCGCTCGACGTCCTGCTGCGAGAATTCCTCGCGCAGGCGGGCGTAGCTGTTGTTGTCGGCGTGGTCGAGTTGCTGCTTGACCGACTTCAGGCGTTTTTCCAGGTCGCGCAGGCGTTCTTCCAGGTCCTCGGCGCTGAACTGACGCGATTGCGCCAGGGCACCTGCCAGCTCGTCGTGGGCGTCCTTGGCCGCGAGCAGTTGTTGCTCGAGCACCTTGACGTCATCGATCAGCGCGAAGCGATGCTTGAGCACCGACAGCTCGCCGAGCCAGCGTTGGATGCCGGTGATTTCCCGCTCCAGGCGCATCAGCTCCTGGGTGCCGCCACGTTGATCGTTCTGCAGGGCGTCCTGCTCGTGGCGATAGTGCTCGGCCTGGAGGGTCAGCTCTTCCTTGCGGGCACTGGCGTAGTCCGACCAGGTGCCGAGCAGGGAGTCGAGCAGCGGCGAGATCCGGTGCAGCTTGCCGCGCAGGATGTCGCGCTGCTTCACGCCGTTGGCCAGGGCTTCGACCAATGGGCCGGCGGCCACCAGCGAGTGGTAGTCCTGTTCCATGCGTCGTACATCACGGAAGGCTTCTTCGCACGCGGCGATGTAGTCGACGCTACCGGAGCGCAAGCTGTGCTCGAAGGCATCGAGGAACAGTTGCTTGAGCTTGGCCGCGGTGATTTCGCGCATGTGCAGCAGGTTGATGAACAGGGCGCGGAAGGTCTTCAGGCTTTGTTCGCTGGTGGAGCGCAGCGGGATCAGGGTCAGGTCCAGCGGAATCGAGGTGTGGCCACCGACCAGCAGGCGCCGCAGTTCATCGGGCTTGAGTTCGTAGGCTTTCAGGCCTTCGCGCTCCAGGTTGCTGAACAGCTCTTTCTGGCGCAGGCAGGTGTCGTTTTTCTGATAGTGCGCCAGGTCCAGCTGACCGGCATAGGCGAAGAACTGGTGACCGAAGCCGCCACCCGGGCCACGTCCGACCACGCCGATCACGTGAGGACCGTGGGGCAGGTTCACTTCCACCAGGATGTAGCTGGTGTCGGAGGCGAAGTAGAAACGCCGGGATTGTTCCAGGCTGTACTTGCCGAAGCTCATGTCCGACATGCGCGCCAGGATCGGGAACTGCAACGCATTGATCGAAGCGGATTTACCGAGGTTGTTCGCGCCGTAGACCGACAGTGGCTCTTCCAGCGGGAACAGGCCGAGGCTGTAGCCGGCGGTGTTCAAAAGGGCAAAGCGGCGGATGCCGTAGCGTTCCTTGCTCATGCGTCGAGCTCCTGTTCTTCGGCAATGGCGCGGGCCAGGGCGTCTTCTTCGCTTTCATCGGAAAATTCGGCGAGGTCGAGCGGGTCGTCGGTCTGCAGCAGTTTTTCGTCACTGTCTTCGTCGATCAGCACGGGTACCGGCAGTGGCAATACGCTGTGCAGGCTGGCCGCCAGGTCACGGTCCTGCTGCACCGACAGGCACACATCGAGGAAGCGGTGCATCGGCGGCAGGAAGCGGTACACGCCGTTTTCTTCGCCGGCGAAGCCAAGCTGGGTCATGCGCCGCATGATCTTTTCTTCCAGCTCATCCTGGGTCTGCACTTCAGCCTGGATGAACAGGTCGCGGTATTTTTCCAGCAGCGAGGGCAGTTCATCGCGACCGAGGCTGCCGCCGTCGAGTACGGCGATCGGGTCGCGGCCCTGGTCGGCCAGGTGCTCGACGAGGATGAAGGTGAACAGCGCCAGGCGCTGGGCGGTCTTGTTCACCGTCGCCGCAGCCCCGTCCGGCACGAAGTAGTAGAAACCACGGGTGTCGCAGACCAGTTCAAAGCCCAGGGCCTTGAACAGCGTGCGGTACTGGTCCTGGAAGTTCGACAGCTGCGCATACAGCTCAGGATCGCGGCGGCTGACGTGGTAACCCTTGAACAGCTCGCGAAAGATCGGTGCCAGCTGGGACAGTTCGGAAAGATCAAGATGCATTGGGGGTGCTCGCAGAATTCTCGATGGCGTCGTCGCCGACCGAGAGCAGGGCGAAGGAGCGCAGGCTGACCTGGTGCTCGTGTGTGTGGTACTCGCGACGTTCCAGGCGTTCGCGCTTGAAGCGTTTTTCCCGGGACAGGCGCGAGAACCAGTACAGCAATTCGTCGGTGGCGCCGTCCGGTTCCTGCTCCAGCAGCCAGGTCATCAGGTCCGGCATCGGCAGGGCGTCTTCGCAGCGTTCGAGCATTTCACGAACCGTGCGTGGCGCACGCGGGGCTTCGCCTTTCTGGGTCTTGTGGGCCTTGGGGAAGCGCGCCGGTTTCGGTTCGAATCGGGCCAGGGCGTACACGTAGGCCTCGACCTGGCTGGCGCTGCCGAGGAAGGTGCTTTGCGGCCGGGTGAACAACGGCATGGCTGCCTGCGGCACGGCATCGATGCCTTTGCGACGAATGGCCGCCAGGGCCAGTGCTGCGCCACGGGTGACGGCGTTGTGACGACGCGCCTCTTCCCGCAGCGGCAGCAACAGTTCGCGCGCGTGACGCAGGGTCAACTGGGCACTGGTCTGCATTTCGAGGATGCGCGCGTGGGTGCGCAGCAGCATGTCGTCGTCGACCAGATGACCGAGGCGTTGCTGTTCGGAGAGCATCTTCAGCAGCACGGTTTCGACCTTGCGCACGCCTTGTTCGAAGGCGCCGTCGGCGTTCACCAGATCGATCATCGGCTCGACGTATTCGTCCCAGGTCGCCAACACCTCGGCGTAACGCTGGCGCAGCGGAATCTGTCGGTCGCTGGTTTTCGCCCTTTCGGCGACGGCCACCAGTGCCTGTTCGTCGTTATCGAGTTTTTTCAGTACATCGCGAACCCGCATGTCGAGCAGGCGTAGCTGGCGGGCCAGGTCGTTGCCGTCGCGGATGTCGAAGGCGTCCTGGATGTAGCCGGCCAGACGCTCGAGATGGCGCAGATAGGCTTCGATTTCCAGGCATAGGCCCAAACGGTGTTCACGGCGCAGGTAGGCGAGAAAGTCGTGGATTTGCGCGTTGAGCTCGAAACGGTTCGGGCTTTTCGCCACGGGAACCAGGATATCGAGGCGAATCCACACGTCCAGCAGGCTGGTGATGTCCTGCGGAGAACTGTCGAGTTGCTGGGCGGCCAGTTGCATGCGCAATTCGTTGAGGCTCAGGGTGCCTTGGTCGAAATGCTCACACAGTGGCTCCAGAAGTGCCCAGTGTTCAGCGAGGGCGCGCAAGACGCGCTTGGGTTCGATCATCGGAATGGCCGGCTGGTTGGCGATTAAAAGCGGCGATTGTACTGCATCGAGGGCGTATCGATTCACTCTCGGGACGGGCTGTCGCTTTTTCTATATGAGAAGTCTATCGATCAACAGCGGGCGATCTTGTGCGAAGGGCGGTAGAATCGGCGCACTTTTAGTTATCCACAAGTGGCCGACCTTTGCTTATCGAGTCCCGTCGTCGCGCTTATTTGAACGCCATGCAGGTGGTCAACTGGCTGCCGCGCACCGAATTGCCCTTTGCCGCCCCGTCGCGGCCCGAGCTGCTGGAACCGCCCGAGCCGCTGGTCGCTGCGCCCGTAGCACCTTTACCTGTGGTCGAAGCGCCCGCTGCGCCTGCGGTAAAACCGGCCGAACGGGTGAAGATCGAGGTGCCGCGGCCATCGTTGGCGAGCACGCGCACCGGCGCCAAACCTGAGGTCGAGGAAGCCCCGGTAGTCGCCAGGGTCGCGCCCGTGCCGCCACCGCGCTTCGCCCTGCAACTGCTGCGAGCCGGCCGCTGCCTGCTGCTGGTGGAGTTACCCACAGGCGAAGCGTTCCAGGCCCGCGATCCCGCGTATCTGCTGCTCAAGGACATGCTGCGCGCCGCCGGTCTGCCGGACAGCCCGCAGATCGTCGGCGAGCCGGTACGCTGGCCGCTGCTGGTGCGCGGGACGATGGACCAGGGCCCGGAGGCGGCCCGTGATTTTGTCCAGGGTTTCCTTTCGGTGCGCATGGAAGAGGCGCCATGTGCCTGCCTCTGGCTGATCGGCCTGCCCGCGGTGCGATTTGCCGGTGAGGCGGACGCTGATGCATTCAACCGCGAACTGCAGATCGAAGGTCTGGGCTCGGCCTGGGCGGTACCGGGCCTGGAATTGTTAATGGAAGAGCCACAGCGCAAGGCCGCCGTGTGGCAAGCCATGCGTCGGCTGATGGCGCGCTGGAATGAATCGAATGAGTGACGCTGTATCGTTCCGCCCGATGACCGAGGCGGACCTGGAAACTGTTCTGAAGATCGAGTACGCGGCCTACAGCCATCCCTGGACCCGCGGGATTTTTCTCGATGGCCTGGGCAAGTACCAGATCTGGCTGATGTTCGAAGGCCAGCAGCAGGTGGGCCATGGGGTGGTGCAGATCATTCTGGACGAGGCGCATCTGCTCAACATCACCGTCAAGCCGGAAAACCAGGGCCGCGGCCTGGGTTTGACGTTGCTGGAGCACTTGATGGCGATCGCCTACAAGGCCGACGCCCGGGAATGCTTCCTGGAAGTGCGCGACAGCAATACCGCGGCATTCAAGTTGTATGAGCGCTATGGCTTCAATGAGATTGGGCGGCGACGGGATTACTACCCGGCGGTCGGCGGGCGTGAAGATGCGGTGGTGATGGCCTGCACCCTCGTCGATTGATCACCGTAGATGCCCTTGTAGGAGCTGCCGCAGGCTGCGATCTTTTGATCTTGATTTTTTAAGAGCAAAAGATCGCAGCCTTCGGCAGCTCCAGGTTAATCCGCAGATCAGCGTTTTCTGTCCAGCGGATCACGTTGCGCCATCTCCGCCTCATCCAACCCATTGCCCCCACCAATGTCATCTTCATCGACAATGCTCAAGTCCCAATCGGCCTGGTCACCGTCACCCGTTTCCTGGGCATCCCGGGCACCGTCTTCACGAATAAGCGTTTCCGGGCTCATGTCGTCATCGGTGGGTTCATGGTCATCGGTCGATGCGCCCGTCATGCCGGCTTCACGCACGCGCTCCTCGGGCATCAGTGTTTCGCGTTCCTTTTGCGGCAATTCATCGCCGATTTTTGCGCTGGGTTCGTCCGCGTCAAAATCCAGCTCATGTACCGAGCCCATGCGGTCTTCGTTATCATCGATGGGTTCCGGTTGCACCGCATCGTACGGACGTCGTGAATCAGTCATGGCAATTCCTCATACTGTTAGCCTTACTAGGGTGGACCCACTGGGTTGCAGAGAATTCAACCGGCATGGAGTGCCATGGGCAGGTATCAGCGTGGCAACTGCATAACGCGCGTGACCCCGACGGGCGGTTGTCTGTCAAACCTGCGCACCATTACCGAGGCTTCATTGCATGAACGAATTACAAGATCTGATCGATAACAACGAGCGCTGGGCCGACGCGATCACCAAAGAAGATCCTGACTTCTTCGCCAAGCTGGCTCGTCAACAAACCCCGGAGTACCTGTGGATCGGCTGTTCCGATGCGCGGGTGCCGGCCAACGAGATCGTCGGCATGCTGCCGGGCGACCTGTTCGTGCACCGCAACGTGGCCAACGTGGTGTTGCACACGGACCTCAATTGCCTGTCGGTGATCCAGTACGCGGTGGACGTGCTCAAGGTCAAACACATCCTCGTGACCGGTCACTATGGTTGTGGCGGCGTGCGCGCCTCGATGCAGGATCGCCAGTTCGGCCTGATCGACGGCTGGCTGCGGTCGATTCGCGATCTCTACTACGAGAAGCGCGAAGAGCTGGCCAAACTGGCCACCGAAGAGGAGCAGGTCGACCGCCTCTGCGAACTCAACGTGATCCAGCAGGTGGCCAACGTCGCCCATACCAGCATTGTGCAAAACGCCTGGCACCGCGGGCAAAGCCTGTCGATCCATGGTTGCATCTATGGCATCAAGGACGGTCGCTGGAAAAGCCTGAACACCACCATCAGCGGTTTCGAGCAGTTGCCGCCGCAGTACCGACTGCGTCCGGTCGAGACCCAGTAAAGCCCTTCAGCACAGCGTGCGCCGACGCCGGTGTTGCAAAAACACCTGGCCGTCGGCGACTGCCGTTCATCGGGTTACAGCGCCGGAGCCGGGATCGCCGGGGCTGGCGCTGGTGCCTTGAGCAGTTTGAGCTGGGCCTTGATCGAGGCGGTCGCACATTTGCCCGCGGCCTGTGCGGTCGTCAGCTTGCGGATCGAGGTGTAGAACAGCGCACAGGTCTTGTCGGCCTGGGCCACTTGCCAGGTCTGGGTGCAGCTTTTTAGCTCCACATCAGGATTGCTGTCCGGTTCACGGCCCATGGCGGCCTGCCAGCACGCGACACTCAAATCCTGGGCCATGACTTTCAGGCCCGCGGTATCGGCCTGGCCCTGGGCATCCTTGCCGGTGTAGCTGGCCGGATCGGCGGCGTACCAGATGTAGCTCGGATGGTTGGCGCCCAATACCGGTACCTTGACCCCGTCGACCGGGCTGATCGTCACCAGGCTCAACACGTTCATGGTTGGCCCGTATTGCTGCTTGACCCAGTTACGCACCGGTACACCGAAGGCCACCATGGGCAATGCCATGCCGCTGGCGTGCTGGGTGACCTGCTTGACCATGGTGGTCTGGTAGTCCTTGAAGTAGTCGTAGACGCCTGCCAAGTCCTTGCCGGCGTTGGACGGCGCAGCAATCGGGGCGATATCGATGATCGTCTGGTAGCCCGGCGTCTGCTCGGCCGGAATGCCATTGACGGTCAGCAGCGTGGCCCAGCGATCCGAGGTGGCCGATTTCAGGTAATCCTGGGCCTGGGTCAGCGAATAATCGGGCGGGAAGTGCAACAGTTCGACGCTTCTGCGGTTCTCCAGCGCCATGCCCAGCGGCAGGAAAAAATACCAGCTGTAGCCCCACTTGCCGTCGGCGTTCAGTTTGCTGGCGCCGTTGTAGGCCAGGTCGCCGGCGTCCAGCAGTGCTGCCAAGGGCTTTTCATAGCCATTGGGGACACCGGTTATTTCGGCATGCAGCTGACCGTTATCGGTTTTCACCAGCACCTTCGCTTCGCCATAGCCATCGCGCTGCACGCTTTGAGTCAGGTAATGCTCGACGGTCTGCTCCAGCGTCCAGTTGCGATAGCAGATCACGTTGCAGTTGTTGGGGTAGGCGAAGAGGCGGGTAACGCGTTCGGTACTGCCCAGTTTCAGGGCGACATCGGCGTGGGCAGCGGTACTCAGAGTGAGGGCCGCGAGGGTGAGTCCGGCGAGTTTAAGCATGCTCAGATCCTTTTCAGCGGGGTCGCGATACCAAGATCGCACGTCATACTGGATCAACACAATGATGCAGAAAAACAGGCCTCCCGCATTTTTTTTTCAAGCCTGCGATCCAGCCCGCGATCAGTGTTTGCGGGCTGGCGAGAGGTCAGGCAATCACAATAGCCGCAGCGCCAATTGGCTGCCGGCGCGCAAGTATTCAGCCTGTGCGGTCACCGCATCCTTGACGATGGCCTCACCGGTATCGCTCAGCCTGGCTTTTTTGGCATCGATGACGGCGCTCTGCAGTAACTGCATGGCGACATCCATCGCTTTCTGAAAGGCCGTCACATTGTTCTCCCTGGTCCGACCCGCTGATACGGGAGAACCAGGAAAAACTGGCCGTGCCCTTACGGCATCACTGGTGGCGTATACGCCAGCGTCGTCCCCAGTGCCCACAGCAACAGCAGCACCAACGGCGTGTGCACCAGCAACTGAACGAACGAGAATCCGATCAAGTCCCGCGCCTTCAACCCCAGCACGCCCAGCAGTGGCAGCATGTAGAACGGGTTGATCAGGTTGGGCAGGGCCTCGGCGGCGTTGTAGATCTGCACGGCCCAGCCCAGGTGGTAGTTCAGGTCGTTGGCCACTTGCATCACATACGGCGCTTCGATGATCCACTTGCCGCCGCCGGACGGAATGAAGAACCCCAGGATCGCCGAGTACACGCCCATCAGCAGGGCATAGGTGTCGTGGGAGGCAATGCTGACGAAGAAAGTCGAGATGTGGTGGGCCAGGGTCTGCGCATCGGCGCCCTTGACCGTGGTCATCAGCGCGGCGATCGAACCGTACAGCGGGAACTGGATCAGCACGCCGGTGGTGGTTGGCACTGCGCGGGACACCGCGTCGAGGAAGCTGCGCGGGCGCCAGTGCAGGAGGGCACCAAGCATGATGAACAGGAAGTTGTAGGTGTTCAGGCCGGAGATCGCACTGATCGCAGGTTTGGTGGAAAACTCATGGAACAGCCATCCAGCCGCCAGCAGCACCAGCAGGATGGTCAGCAGCGGGCTGTGTTCCAGCCATTCGCCGGGACGGGTGCGCGGTTGCAGCGGTGGCAGGTTGAAGCTCGGGTCGACGCCACAGGCCTCGGCGTCTCGCGCCGTGTTCGGGCCGGGGGCGGTGGCGTAGGCGATGATCAGCGAGATGACGATCAAGGCCAGCAACATGACCCCCGATTGCCAGAGAAAGATCGTTTGGGTGAAAGGAATCACCCCGGTGATCGACAGGATCGACGGCGGCAGGCTGGCCGGGTTGGCCTGCAACTGCGCAGCCGACGACGACAAGCCCAGGGCCCACACCGCGCCCAACCCCAGGTACGCCGCCGCACCCGCGGCGCGGTAGTCCATCTTCAGGTCCGTACGGCGCGCCAGCGCACGCACCAGCAGACCGCCGAACACCAGCGACAGACCCCAGTTGAGCAGCGACGCGACCATGGAGATCAGCGCCACCCAGGCCACGGCGGAGCGACCGTTTTTCGGCAACTTCGCCAGGCGGTCGATCAGCTTTACCGCCGGTGGCGAACTGGCGACCACATAACCGCCAATCACCACGAACGCCATTTGCATGGTGAACGGGATCAGGCTCCAGAAGCCGTCACCAAAGGCCATGGCCGCGTCAGTCGGCTTGGCGCCCATGGCCATGGTGGCCACGGCGACGATGATCACCGCCAGGGCGGCAAACACCCAGGAGTCGGGGAACCAGCGTTCGGCAAAACTTGAACAGCGCAGGGCAAAGCGGGCGGAGCGGGTATCTTCGATATCAGCGGCCACGGGACTACCTCGAATTTTTATGTTTGTTGTGGTCTTCGGGGCCGCAGGGGCCCCACTGGACAGACGCCAACATTAATTCAAGCGCATGCTTTTTGCGGCGCTGTTTTTGCGCCTATGGGACTTTGGTCTAACGGGTTGTCCGCCGGCGCGTTTGCGTAGACCATGGGCGCCTTGGTTTTTGCCTGTGCCAGAGTTCTTTACATGACTGCCAATACCGATCCACGTCCGCTGCCGTTCAGCCGCTCGGACTACAAGACCCTGGGGCTCGCGGCCCTCGGCGGCGCGCTGGAAATCTACGACTTCATCATCTTCGTATTTTTCGCCCTGACCTTGAGCCAGTTGTTTTTCCCGCCGGAAATGCCCGAGTGGCTGCGCCTGCTGCAAAGCTTCGGCATCTTCGTCACCGGGTACCTGGCGCGGCCCCTGGGCGGAATCCTGATGGCGCATTTCGCCGACAGCCTGGGGCGCAAGAAGGTGTTCAGCCTGAGCATCCTGATGATGGCGCTGCCGTGCCTGCTGATCGGGATCATGCCGACCTATGCGCAGATCGGCTATTTCGCGCCGCTGCTGCTGCTGGCCCTGCGCGTGCTCCAGGGCGCGGCGGTGGGGGGCGAAGTGCCGAGCGCCTGGGTATTCGTGGCCGAACACGCGCCGGCCGGCCATCGCGGCTACGCCCTGGGCTTCCTGCAGGCGGGGCTGACCTTCGGTTACTTGCTCGGCGCCCTGACGGCGACGTTCCTGGCGCAGGCCTTCACCCCGGCTGAAATCCTCGACTACGCGTGGCGTTACCCATTCCTGCTGGGCGGGGTGTTTGGCGTGATTGGCGTCTGGCTGCGGCGCTGGCTCAGCGAAACCCCGGTGTTCATGGCCATGCAGGCACGGCGTGAGGCGGCCGTCGAGTTGCCGCTGCGGGCGGTCCTGCGCGAACATCGCCTGGCCCTGCTGCCGGCGATGATCCTCACCTGCGTGCTTACATCGGCGGTGGTGGTGTTTGTGGTCATTACCCCGACCATGATGCAGAAAACCTTCGGCATGACCGCCAGCCACACCTTCGCCCTGAGCGCACTGGGCATCGTTTTCCTGAACATCGGCTGCGTGCTCGCCGGTTTGCTGGTCGATCGCATCGGCGCCTGGCGCACCGTGATGCTCTATAGCCTGCTGCTGCCCTTGGGCATCGGCGTGCTCTATAGCTGCCTGATCAGCGGTGGCAACTGGGTCGGCCTGGCTTACGCGGTGGCCGGCCTGAGTTGCGGGGTGGTGGGCGCGGTGCCGTCGGTGATGGTCAGCCTGTTCCCGGCGCGGATTCGCGTCTCGGGTATTTCCTTCACCTACAACATTGCCTACGCCGCCTGGGCGAGCATTACACCTTTGCTATTGATCGGCCTGATGCCGTGGAGCCCCTGGATCTGCGTGATCTTCTGCGCAGTGATGGGCGCGGTGGGCGTGCTCAGCGCGGCGTATTTCGGCACACGGATGCAGAGCATCGCCGGGTGTCCGGCTGCCGGTGCGGCGTGATAGGCAAGGGTGACTGGCGCGGTTTCCTTATATTTGCAGGGCAATTTTCAAGCGCTCTTCACTGTAGGAGCGAGCTTGCTCGCGATGGAGGCTAACGATTACGCCTGCTTCCTGAATGAACGCAGCGCTTTCAAAACCTTCGCGAGCAAGCTCGCTCCTACAGACCATCGGCGAGCCGCTGGACGCCAAGACCTTGCAGCCGTAACGTGACGGCTATCCGGGTTGCAAGCACATCCACCATGGGGTCAGGCAATGAGTAAACTGCGTGTGGGCGTTATTTTTGGCGGGCGGTCGGCTGAGCACGAGGTGTCGTTGCAGTCGGCGAAGAACATTGTCGATGCACTGGACCGTTCGCGCTTCGAGCCGGTGCTGATCGGCATCGACAAACAAGGCCACTGGCACCTCAACGATCCCTCGAATTTCCTGCTGAACCAGGAAAACCCGGCCCTGATCGCGCTCAATCAATCCAATCGCGAATTGGCCGTGGTGCCGGGTAAGGCCCGTCAGCAACTGGTGGAAACGGCGGGGCCCGAATTGCTGGGCCATGTCGACGTGATCTTCCCGATCGTCCACGGCACCCTGGGCGAAGACGGTTGCCTGCAGGGCTTGCTGCGCATGGCCGATTTGCCGTTTGTCGGTTCCGATGTGCTGGGGTCGGCGGTCTGCATGGACAAGGACATCAGCAAGCGCCTGTTGCGTGATGCTGGCCTTGCCGTCGCGCCGTTCGTCACCCTGACCCGCGCCAGCGCCGCGCGCACGGGTTTCGCCGAGGTCAGCGGCAAGCTCGGCCTGCCGCTGTTCGTCAAGCCGGCCAACCAGGGGTCTTCCGTTGGTGTAAGCAAGGTGACTGACGAAGCCGAATATGCGGCGGCGGTCGAGCTGGCATTGAGCTTCGATGAAAAAGTGCTGATCGAGTCGGCGGTCAAGGGGCGCGAGATCGAATGCGCGGTCCTTGGCAACGAGGAGGCCATCGCCAGCGGCTGTGGCGAGATCGTGGTGCACAGCGGGTTTTACTCTTACGACAGCAAATACATCGACGAAAAGGCCGCGCAGGTGGTGGTTCCGGCCCAGATCAGCGTCGAAGCCAGCGAGCGCATCCGCGCCATGGCCGTCGAGGCGTTCCAGGTGCTGGGCTGCTCCGGCCTGGCGCGGGTCGATGTCTTCCTGACCGAGAGCGGCGAAGTGCTGATCAACGAAATCAATTCGCTGCCGGGGTTCACCCGCATCAGCATGTACCCGAAACTGTGGCAGGCAGCCGGCATGACCTACAGTGAACTGGTCACGCGCTTGATCGACCTGGCACTGGCGAAACACCAGGCCCGGCAGGCGTTGAAAATCAGTCGTTGAGGGGACGCGGGCCTGCCAACGCCCAGGCAGACCCGTTCACGCCGTTAGCGACTCAATCCCCCAATGCTTCCCCCTCACGCCGAGGATCGGCCCCGCCGGCCAGCGAAGCCTTACCCTGCGCATCCTTGACCCGGACAATTGCCTGGGTGCCGCTGGTCATGTCTATTTCATTGACGGCGTGGCCCTTGTCCTTGAGTACCTGGATCAACTTCGCGCTGAACTGCCCGTTCTCCAGTTCGGTCGGGCCATTTCGGCTGCCGAAGTTGGGCAGGTTGATCGCCGCTTGCGGATCGAGCTGCCAGTCGAGCAGGCCGATGGTGGTCTTGGCCACGTACTCGATGATCTGCGAACCACCGGGCGATCCAAGACTGGCGAGGAACTCACCGCTGTGGCGGTCGAAGATCAGCGTCGGGGCCATGGAGGAGCGCGGACGCTTGCCGGGCTCGACGCGGTTGGCGACTTTCTGTCCATTCTCCTCGGGAATGAACGAGAAGTCGGTCATCTCGTTGTTGAGCAGGAAACCCTGGACCATCAGGTGCGAGCCGAAGGCGGATTCGATGGTGGTGGTCATGGACACCGCGCCGCCTGCGTCATCGACCGCCACCACTTGCGAGGTGGAGATGCGCAAGGGCGAGCGGTCTGGCGCGAAAGCGACCTGGATGCCCGGCGGCGTGCCCGGTTTGGCCGTGCCCATGCTGTGCTCGCCGATCAGTGCAGCCCGGCTGGCCAGGTAAGCCGGGTCGATCAGGCCCTTGACGGGCACCGGCACGAAGTCCGAGTCGGCCACGTACTGCGCGCGATCGGCATAGGCCAGGCGCTCGGCTTCGCTGATCAGGTGCACGGCCTCGGCGGGCGGTTCAAAGCCGGCGGTGGTGTTGGTTTTCACCGGTTGCATGGGCGCCAAGGCCCAGCGCTTGTCGCGCGTTTCCAGGGCCTGCAGGGTGCCGAGGATCTGCGCCATGGCAATCCCGCCCGACGACGGCGGCGGCATGCCACAGACCTGCCAGCGTTTGTAGTCGGTACAAAGGGGCGCGCGCTCCTTGGCGCTGTAGTTGGCCAGGTCGCTCAGCGACAGGCTGCCAGGGTTGGCGTGCCCCTGGACCTTGGCCACGATCTCCTGGGCAACGGGCCCTTTGTACAAGGCATCCGGCCCTTCCTTGGCGATGCGTTGCAACACGGCGGCCAAGGGTGGATTTTTCAACAGCGTGCCGGCGGCTTTCGGGCTGCCATCGGCATTGAGGAAATACGCTGACATCTCCGCAGAGCGCCTCAGGGATGAATCCGCGGCGATCAGCCGGTGCAGGCGGGGCGATATGACAAAGCCTTGCTCCGCGAGCGTGATGGCGGGTTCGAACAGCTGCGCCCATGGCAGGCGACCATGTTTTTGATGGGCCAGCTCCAAGGCTCGCAACACCCCCGGGGTGCCCACCGAGCGCCCTCCGATCACCGCCTGGGTGAACGTCATCGGTTGGCCATCGGCCTGCAGGAACAGTTTTTCGCTGGCGCCGGCCGGTGCGGTTTCGCGCCCGTCGTAAGTGCGCACGGATTGGCCGTCCCAGAGCACGATCAACGCGCCGCCGCCTATCCCTGAGGACTGCGGCTCGACCAGTGTCAGTACCGCTTGCATCGCAATGGCGGCATCGATGGCCGAGCCGCCCCGACGCAGCATCTCCCGCCCGGCTTCGGCCGCCAAGGGGTTGGCCGCGGCCGCCATGTGCCGGGAGGCATGTCGAGTCTGCAGGTCGGTGCGATAACCGGACGCGCTTTCCGGTGCAGCCGGCAGCGTCGGGGCCGACGCGTTGTGGCAGGCGCCAAGGGTCAGCGCGGTAATGATCAGCGTGAGGGCAGACAGGCGAACGCGACTCGTGTGGGAGGCTGAGAACATGGGGCACTCCGTCCGTTGGATAAATGTATCGGCGACTGTATCGGCGACCTCGCAGTGACGCAAACCAGAAGGCGCGGTTGCCCTTCATCAATCGACGGATTTTCGGTAGGGTCGTTGCCAGCGATCACGCCAGAAGAACCACAAGAGGCAGCCATGCAGAGCGAGTTTCCCACCCAGCCAAGCTACCGTTCCCAGCGCGAACAATTCCTGGCGGCGGCAACCGCGGCCGGCGCGACGCTGACTGAGTATCCCCATACCCTCAAGGGGCCTTCAGGTGAGGCTCTGGGCACCGATGTGGCGGTACTCGGCGATCCTGGCGCCAAGCGCCTGCTGATCGCGCTGAGCGGCACGCACGGGGTCGAGGGGTTCTATGGCTCGGGTTGCCAGATCAAGTGGCTGCAGGAGCTCGGCAAGCGCACATTGCCGGCCGATGTCGCGGTGGTGATGATTCATGCGATCAATCCCTGGGGCATGGCGTGGCTGCGCAGGGTCAACGAAGACAACGTCGACCTGAACCGCAATCACCTGGATTTCAACGGTGCGTTGCCGGACAACCTGGCCTATGACGCCCTACATGAGATTTACGCCTGCACCCAGTTGCGCGGGCCCGAGCGTGACCGCGCCGATGCCTTGCTCGACGAGCAGATCCGCCTGCATGGCTGGCCTGCGGTCATGTCGATTGTCGAAGGTGGCCAGCATGCGCATGCGGATGGTCTGTTCTATGGCGGGGTAGCCCCCAGCTGGTCGAACCGCACCTTGCAGCAGATCCTGCAAAAGCACGTGGCCCATGCGGACGTCGCCCTGTGTTTCGACTTGCACACCGGTGCCGGGGAGTACGGTCATCCGATGTTGCTGACGATCACCCAGGCGCCGTATCCGGCATTGGCCGATGCGCAGGCGATTTATGGCCCATGGCTCTACACCCTGCACACGGGTGCCGACACCCTCAGCGAAACCGGTGTGGCGGCGACGGCCACCGGCTACACCTCGCAAGCCTTGATCGAGGCGCTACCGCAGGTGCGGTTGATGCCCTTCGTCATCGAGTGCGGGACTTATCCGGGGCCGGAGGTTCATCGGCATCTGCGCGATGACCATTGGTTGCATCTGCACGGTGATGTACACGATGGAGTAGGGCGCGAGATCAAGTTGAGCCTGCTTGAACAGTTCTATCCCGCCGACAGCGATTGGCAGGCCATGGTCTGGTTGCGGACCTGGCAGATCTGGGAGCGGGGATTGACCGTCTTGCCGACGCTTCGCGCCTGAGGCCTGTAGGAGCGAGCTTGCTCGCGATGGTCGTCAACGATGACGCGTGCTGACTGATTAAGCGCGGTGCCCTTGAGACCATCGCGAGCAAGCTCGCTCCTACAAGGGTGCAGCCATTTTCGCGAGGCAAAAAAAAACGGCCTACCTTTCGGTAAGCCGTTTTTAGCACTTGGTGGCTACACAGGGACTTGAACCCCGGACCCCAGCATTATGAATGCTATGCTCTAACCAACTGAGCTATGTAGCCAAGATGGCGCGCATTATTCACCGGTAATGGAGATGCGTCAAGCGTAAATTTAAAATATTTCTCTACACTTTCAACCGCTTATCTTCCCGAGCCGAAAAACCGGAGCGGAGGAGGGCATCGATCGAGCCGAAATCTGCGAAATAGCGAGGTCGTTAGCAGGCTAAGGGGATGGCGCTGCCGCAGCGAAAAATGGCACATTGATGCACCTGCCGGTGTGCATCCCTCTGTTTTTCGGAAATTTCATGGCTATCAGCAACGTTCAGTCCGCCACTGCGGCGGCGCCCGCGTCTTCACAAAGCAGTCCGTTGGTCATGCGCATCATTGGCGCAGTGGCGCTGGCGCACCTGATCAACGACCTGATTCAATCGGTGCTGCCGTCGATCTACCCGATGCTCAAGGCCAACTATGGCCTGACGTTCACCCAGGTCGGCCTGATCACCCTGACGTTTCAACTGACCGCATCACTGCTGCAACCTTGGGTCGGCTACCACACGGACCGCCATCCCAAGCCATGGCTGTTGCCGGCTGGCACGGTCTGCACCTTGATCGGCATAGTCATGATGTCGGTGGTCGGCAGCTTCCCGCTGATCCTGCTGGCGGCGGGCTTGATCGGCATTGGCTCCTCGACCTTCCACCCGGAAGCTTCTCGCGTGGCACGACTGGCCTCGGGAGGGCGATTCGGCCTGGCGCAATCGACCTTCCAGGTCGGCGGCAACGCGGGCTCGGCGTTCGGTCCGTTGCTGGCGGCGGCGATCATCATTCCTTACGGGCAAGGGCATGTGGCCTGGTTCGGCCTGTTCGCGGTGTTTGCCCTGTTCGTGCTTTACCGGATCAGTCGCTGGTACGCCAACCACTTGAACCTGTTCAAGCTCAAGCAGGGCCAGGCAGCGACCCACGGCCTGTCCAAGGGCCGGGTGACCAGTGCGCTGGTGGTGCTTGGGTTGCTGGTGTTCTCCAAGTACTTCTACATGTCCAGCCTCACCAGTTACTTCACGTTCTACCTGATCGAGAAGTTCGACCTGTCTGTGGCCAGTTCGCAACTGCACCTGTTCCTGTTTCTCGGCGCGGTGGCCGCGGGGACCTTCTTTGGCGGGCCCATCGGCGACAAGATCGGGCGCAAGGCGGTGATCTGGTTCTCGATCCTTGGCGTTGCCCCCTTTACCTTGCTGCTGCCCCATGTGGACCTGTTCTGGACCACCGTCCTCAGTGTGGTCATCGGCTTCATCCTCGCCTCGGCCTTCTCGGCCATCGTGGTGTACGCCCAGGAGCTGGTGCCGGGCAATGTCGGGATGATTGCCGGGGTGTTCTTCGGCCTGATGTTCGGTTTCGGCGGGATTGGCGCGGCATTGCTAGGGCACCTGGCGGACATCCACGGCATCGAATACGTGTACTACCTGTGTTCGTTCCTGCCGTTGCTGGGGGTATTGGCGATTTTCCTGCCGCGTACCAAAAAGGCCTGATTACCCACCATGCAGCTGGAAGCTCGAGCTTGCGCGAGACTTCCGGCTGAAAAGCCGGATAATGGCGGCCATTCGTTTGCTCGTTATTCTGGTACCCCGCATGGAAATCAAGGTCAATTTTCTCGACAACCTTCGACTTGAAGCCAAGTTCGATGACTTCACCGTGGTGGCCGATCAACCTATCCGCTACAAGGGCGATGGTTCGGCCCCCGGTCCGTTCGACTACTTCCTGGCTTCGTCGGCGTTGTGTGCGGCTTACTTCGTGAAGTTGTACTGCGACACCCGCAACATTCCCACCGATAACATCCGCCTGTCGCAGAACAATATTGTCGACCCGGAAAACCGCTACAACCAGATCTTCAAGATCCAGGTCGAGTTGCCGGCTGATATCTCCGACAAGGACCGCCAGGGCATCCTGCGTTCCATCGACCGTTGCACCGTGAAAAAAGTGGTGCAGGCCGGGCCGGAGTTCGTGATTGAAGAGGTGGAAAACCTCGATGCCGACGCCCAGGCATTGCTGATGCCGGCTTCCACTTCAGGTTCGGATGCGGGCACCTACATTGTCGGCAAGGACCTGCCGCTGGAGCAGACCATTGCCAACATGTCGGGCATTCTCGCCGGCTTGGGCATGAAGATCGAAATCGCCTCGTGGCGCAATATCGTGCCCAATGTGTGGTCGCTGCATATCCGCGATGCGCACTCGCCGATGTGTTTCACCAATGGCAAGGGCGCCACCAAGGAAGGCGCGCTGGCGTCGGCCTTGGGCGAGTTCATCGAGCGGCTGAACTGCAACTTTTTCTATAACGATCAGTTCTGGGGAGAAGACATCGCCAACGCGGCGTTTGTGCATTACCCGAACGAGCGCTGGTTCCAGCCTGGCCCTAAAGACGAACTGCCGGCGGAGATTCTTGACGAGTATTGCCTGCGGATCTTCAACCGCGATGGCGAACTGCGTGGCTCGCATCTGTTCGACACCAACTCGGGCAATGAAGAGCGCGGCATCTGTTCGCTGCCGTACGTGCGCCAGTCGGACGGGGAGGTGGTGTATTTCCCGTCCAACCTGATCGAAAACCTGTACCTGAGCAACGGCATGAGCGCCGGCAATACGTTGGCCGAAGCGCAGGTGCAGTGCCTGTCGGAAATCTTCGAGCGCGCGGTGAAGCGCGAGATCATCGAGGGCGAATTCGCCCTGCCGGATGTACCCGCCGAAGTGCTGGCGAAGTACCCTGGGATTCTCGCGGGTATCCAGGCGCTGGAAGAGCAGGGGTTCCCTGTGTTGGTCAAGGATGCGTCTCTGGGCGGCGAGTTCCCGGTGATGTGCGTCACCTTGATGAACCCGCGCACCGGCGGTGTGTTCGCCTCGTTCGGCGCGCACCCGAGCCTGGAAGTGGCGCTGGAGCGCAGCCTGACGGAATTGTTGCAGGGCCGCAGCTTCGAAGGCTTGAACGACTTGCCGCTGCCGACCTTCGAAGGTCATGCGGTGACCGAGCCGAACAACTTCGTCGAGCACTTCATCGATTCCAGCGGCGTGGTGTCGTGGCGCTTCTTCAGTGCCCAGTCGGACTACGAATTCGTCGAGTGGGACTTCTCCGGCCAGGGTGAAGACTCCAATGCCGAGGAAGCCGCGACCCTGTTCGGCATTCTCGAAGGCATGGGCAAGGAAGTGTACATGGCGGTGTATGAGCACATCGGTGCAACGGCCTGCCGCATCCTGGTGCCGGACTACTCGGAAATTTATCCGGTGGACGACCTGATCTGGGACAACACCAACAAGGCGCTGTTCTTCCGCGAGGACATCCTCAATCTGCACAGCCTCAACAAGGCCGGCCTGAAGTCGCTGGTCAAGCGTCTGGAAGACAGCGAGCTGGACGACTACACCGACATCACCACCTTGATCGGTATCGAGTTCGACGACAACACCGCCTGGGGTCAGTTGACGATCCTGGAGTTGAAGTTGCTGATCTATCTCGCCTTGCAGAAGTTTGAAGAGGCGAAAGAGGCGGTGGAAATGTTCCTGCAGTACAACGACAACACGGTCGAGCGCGGCTTGTTCTACCAGGCCGTGAACGTGGTGCTGGAAATGGAGCTGGACGAGGACCTGGAGCTGGTCGATTACGAGGGCAACTTCCGCCGTATGTTCGGCAACGAGCGCATGGACGCCGCGATCGGCTCCGTGAACGGCAGCGTGCGCTTCTTCGGCTTGACGCCGACCAGCATGAAGCTGGAGGGTCTCGACCGGCACCTGCGCCTGATCGACAGCTACAAGAAACTGCACTCGGCCCGCGCGAAAGTGGCGAACTGATCCACTTTCATAGCGCTCACAAAAAAAAGCACCCGAGGGTGCTTTTTTTGTTGAAGGCTGCGAACGTCAGACGTTGAAACGGAAGTGCATCACGTCGCCGTCTTTAACGATGTAATCCTTGCCTTCCAGGCGCCATTTACCGGCTTCCTTGGTACCGGCTTCGCCCTTGTACTGGATGAAGTCGTTATAGGCGATCACTTCGGCGCGGATGAAGCCTTTTTCGAAGTCGGTGTGGATCACGCCAGCGGCTTGTGGTGCGGTGGCACCAACGCGTACGGTCCAGGCGCGGACTTCTTCGACACCGGCGGTGAAGTAGGTCTGCAGGTGCAGCATTTCGTAGCCGGCGCGGATCACGCGGTTCAGGCCAGGCTCTTCGAGGCCCAGGGCTTCGAGGAACATGTCTTTCTCTTCGCCGTCGTCGAGCTCGGCGATTTCCGCTTCGATCTTGTTGCAGACCGGAACAACCATGGCGCCTTCTTCTTCGGCGATGGCCCTGACCACGTCCAGGTGCGGGTTGTTCTCGAAACCGTCTTCAGCGACGTTGGCGATGTACATCACAGGCTTGGTGGTCAGCAGGTGGAAGCCCTTGATCACCGCTTTTTCGTCGGTGCTCATGTTCTTCATCAGGCTGCGCGCCGGCTTGCCTTCGGTGAAGTGAGCGATCAGTTGCTCCAGCAGGCCTTTCTGGACCACGGCGTCCTTGTCGCCGCCCTTGGCGTTACGCGCGACTTTCTGCAGTTGCTTCTCGCAGCTGTCGAGGTCGGCGAAGATCAGTTCCAGGTCGATGATTTCGATGTCGCGTTTCGGGTCGACGCTGTTGGAGACGTGAATCACGTTCTCGTCTTCGAAGCAGCGGACCACGTGGGCGATGGCATCGGTTTCACGGATGTTGGCCAGGAACTTGTTGCCCAGGCCTTCACCTTTCGACGCGCCGGCCACCAGGCCTGCGATGTCGACGAATTCCATGGTGGTCGGCAGGATGCGCTTTGGATTGACGATTTCCGCCAGGGCTTGCAGGCGTGGATCCGGCATCGGCACGATACCGCTGTTCGGTTCGATGGTGCAGAAGGGGAAGTTCTCGGCCGCGATACCGGATTTGGTCAGGGCGTTGAACAGGGTGGACTTGCCGACGTTAGGCAGGCCGACGATGCCGCAATTGAATCCCATGGTGTTTCCCCTCGGATAAGAGTCAGGCCTTCTGGCTGTGCAGGTTTTTCATCGCGCGGTTCCATTCACCGGCGAGGATATCCGGCAGCACGCCGAGGGCAAAGTCGATGCTGGCATCGAGTTTTTCCTGTTCGGCGCGTGGCGCACGACCCAGGACGAAATTTGAAACCATACTGGCGACGCCCGGGTGGCCGATGCCAAGTCGCAGGCGGTAGAAAGTATTCTGATTGCCCAGTTGCGCGATGATGTCGCGCAACCCGTTGTGACCGCCATGGCCGCCGCCCTGCTTGAGCTTGGCAACGCCGGGTGGCAGGTCGAGTTCGTCGTGCGCCACGAGGATTTCTTCAGGCTTGATGCGGAAGAATCCGGCAAGGGCCGCCACGGCCTGGCCGCTGCGGTTCATGTACGTGGTGGGAATCAGCAGACGAACATCCTGACCCTGATGCGAATAGCGCCCGGTCAGGCCGAAATATTTGCGGTCCGCCACAAGGTTCACACCTTGTGCGTTCGCGATGCGCTCAACAAAAAGGGCCCCTGCGTTATGCCGGGTCTGTTCGTATTCAGCGCCTGGATTACCCAGGCCAACGATCAGTTTGATGGCAGTCACGATAGGGGCCCTTCCTTGGAGTGGTGGATAACATCGCCGCAATCCGGGAGAGCGGCGAAAGTGGACGAAAATTGCTCATTTACCATGATGTAAACTCCGCGTTCTCGCCCGCTTTCTCGCTACGTTCCAGTCCGCGATGTTACTTGATCACTCCGGCATCACAGAGTGAATTACTCTGCAGCGCCTTCTTCGGTAGCTTCTGGAGCAACACGTGGAGCGTGGACGTTGGCAACAGCCTTGTCATCACCGTGTGCCAGAGCAACGAACTCAACGCCTTTAGGAGCTTTGAGGTCGGACAGGTGAATGATCGAACCGATTTCGGCGTTAGCCAGGTCGACTTCGATGAATTCAGGCAGGTCTTTCGGCAGGCAGGTCACTTCGATTTCCGAAACAACGTGCGAAATTTCGCCGCCTTTCTTGGTCGGAGCTTCTTCGCCAACGAAGTGTACAGGCACGATAGCGGTCAGTTTCTGGCCAGCTACAACGCGTACGAAGTCGGCGTGCATCACGTGGCCTTTGGCCGGGTGACGCTGCAGAGCCTTGATGATTACGTTTTGCTTGGTGCCACCAACGTTCAGCTCGATGATGTGGCTGTAAGCCGCTTCGTTTTCGAGCAGTTTGGCAACTTCTTTGGCCAGCATGCTGATGGATTCAGGGGCTTTTTCGCCACCGTAAACTACAGCTGGAACCAGGCTTGCGAGACGACGCAGGCGGCGGCTCGCACCTTTCCCCAGGTCGGAACGCACTTCAGCATTCAGAGTAAAATCGTTCATGTTGTATCTCCAAAATAACCACACTCGCCCCAGCGTTTGCGACCAGCGCTAAAGGCGATATGGGCAAAAAAGCCCCGCCCCGACAGGAATGCCGGGGCGGGGCGCTTTTCGTCAACGAGACATTTCGAAAAGGGCAGGGCCCTTAGCGGAACATCGCGCTGATCGATTCTTCATTGCTGATGCGGCGGACCGCCTCGGCAACAACCGGTGCGATATCCAGTTGACGGATACGCGCACAGGCTTGTGCTGCAGCGGACAGCGGGATGGTGTTGGTCACCACCAGCTCGTCCAGCACGGAATTTTCAATGTTTTCGATCGCCCGACCCGACAGCACAGGGTGCGTGCAGTAGGCGAAAACCTTGGCAGCGCCATGCTCTTTCAAGGCCTTGGCCGCGTGGCACAGGGTGCCGGCGGTATCGACCATGTCATCGACCAGAATACAGGTACGCCCTTCGACATCACCGATGATATGCATCACTTCAGAGTGATTGGCTTTCTCACGGCGTTTGTCGATGATCCCGAGATCCACGCCCAGGGATTTGGCAACGGCACGTGCACGCACGACGCCACCAATGTCCGGGGACACGATCATCAGGTTTTCGAAGCGCTGATCTTCGATGTCATCCACCAGAACCGGGGAGCCGTAGATGTTATCTACCGGAATATCGAAGAAACCCTGGATTTGGTCAGCATGCAGATCAACCGTGAGAACACGGTCGATGCCGACTACGGTAAGCATGTCAGCAACGACTTTCGCGCTGATAGCCACACGTGCGGAACGCGGACGGCGATCCTGACGGGCATAACCAAAGTAAGGAATAACAGCAGTGATACGAGTAGCCGAGGAGCGGCGGAAGGCATCAGCCATCACTACCAGTTCCATCAGGTTATCGTTGGTCGGAGCGCAAGTCGGCTGAATAATGAAGACATCTTTACCGCGGACGTTTTCATTGATCTCGGCTGTAATTTCGCCGTCGGAAAATTTACCGACAGAGATGTCACCGAGAGGGATATGCAGCTGACGTACGACACGCCGAGCCAGATCGGGGTTAGCATTCCCCGTAAAGACCATCATCTTGGACACGCGCAGTACCTAGAGGCTGAGGGTAACCTGGATGAGTATTGAAAATGGCAGGGGCGGCTGGATTCGAACCAACGCATGGCAGGATCAAAACCTGCTGCCTTACCGCTTGGCGACGCCCCTGTATCTGTTGCAACGATTACCCAGTAATCGGTTCTTTTAGAGCAGGCCTTGCAGCTTGCGGTGCAACATCGAAATGTTGCTTCCTTTTGCTACAAACCCTGTAAGGGTCTCTGTAAGAAGGGCCGAGACTTTATCAGCTTCAGCTTTGCTTGGGAAGCCCCCAAACACACAACTTCCAGTTCCGGTGAGTTTTGCTTCGGTAAATTTACCTAACAAATTCAATGCGTTACGTACCTCTGGATAACGCCTTGCTACCACCGGCAAACAGTCATTTCGACTGTTTCCCTTGGGAACGGGGCGCACTTTAATGGGCGGCGTGTTACGTGTCAACAACGGATCTGAAAAAATTTCTGCCGTACTTACAGAGACTTGCGGTACGAGCACGAGATACCAGGGTTCTTCCGGGTCGACAGGGGTCAGTTTTTCCCCCACGCCCTCGGCGAACGCCGCATGCCCGCGAACGAAAACCGGGACGTCAGCGCCCAGCGTCAGGCCCAGTGCAGCCAGCCGGTCTTCATCCCAACCCAATTGCCACAGATGATTGAGGCCGAGCAGGGTGGTGGCGGCATTCGAACTGCCGCCGCCGATGCCGCCGCCCATGGGCAGGACCTTGTCGATCCAGATATCGATGCCGAGCGAACAGCAGGATTGCGCCTGGAGTTTTTTCGCCGCCTTGACGATCAGGTTGCTGTCGTGGGGCACGCCTTCGAACTCGGTGTGCAGGCGAATGACGCCGTCGTCGCGCACGGCGAAGGTGATTTCGTCACCGTAGTCGAGAAACTGAAACAGCGTCTGCAATTCGTGGTAACCGTCTTCACGGCGACCCAGAATGTGCAGCATCAAATTGAGCTTGGCCGGGGAGGGCAGGGTCAGTTGCTTGGCTGGCATTTCATTGCCCCAACTTGCGCGGTTGCCAAGTCTTGATCACCAGCGTGACATCCAGGTCGGTGCCGTGCAATTTGATCCGCTCAGGCAGCCAGTAGCCGTTTTGCTCGGTGTAGGCGGTGTATTCGACCTGCCAGCCGTCCTGTTCGAGACTGGCCAGGCGGCTATTGCCATCGAGGGTCAAACGGCTTTTGCTGTCCGGCGCCGGCAGTCCGCGGACCCACCAGGCCAGGTTGGAAACCGGCAGCTTCCAGCCAAGCTGCTCTTCGAGCAGGGCATCCGGGGACGCCGCTTCGTAGCGACCCTGGTTGGCGACTTCCAGGGAAACCTTGCCCGGGCGCCCGGTCAGGCGCGCCGCCCCGCGACCCAGGGGGCCGGAGAGGCGAATGTCATAGTAATCCTGGCGCTGCAGCCAGAACAGCGTGCCGCTGCCGGAATCTTTCGGCGCGCGAATGCCAATCTTGCCGTCGATCTGCCAGCCATCAAGGCTCGCCAGCTGCTGTTTGTGCTGGCGCCATTGGGCGGGGTCTCCGTGGCCCTCGACCGACTCGCGGGCACCGAAGCCCGCACAACCGGCGAGCAAGGCGATGAAACTGAAAACAATGAAGTGGCGCAAAAACATAATCTTAAAGAGTCTCTGATCCGGTCAGGCGCTTGATGGTACTGCGCAGGGTAGGGCTGTCGGGTTGTTCCTTGAGGAATTTGCCCCAGATTTGCCGGGCTTCGGTTTGCTTGCCATTGGCCCACAGGACTTCGCCCAGGTGAGCGGCGACTTCCTGGTCGGGGAAACGCTCCAGGGCCTGGCGCAGCAGACGCTCGGCTTCGTCGAGATTGCCCATGCGGTAATTCACCCAGCCGAGGCTGTCGAGCACCGCCGGGTCTTCCGGACTGATCTGGTGCGCTTGCTCGATCAGCGCCTTGGCTTCGGCGTAGCGCGTCGTGCGGTCAGACAGGGTATAGCCGAGGGCGTTCAATGCCATGGCGTTGTCCGGGTCGCGCTTGATGATCAGGCGCAGGTCTTTTTCCATCTGGGCCAGGTCATTGCGTTTTTCCGCCTGCATGGCCCGGGTGTACAGCAGATTCAGGTCATCCGGGTATTGCTGCAGCGCCTGTTCCAGGACTTTCCAGGCCTTGTCCCCCTGTTTGTTGGCCGACAGGGTTTCGGCTTCGATCAGATACAACTGGATCACGTAGTCCGGTTGCTCGTCGCGTTGGGCAGCGAGGCGTTTTTGCGCTTCGGCGGTCCTGCCGTTGCCCATCAGGATATCGGCCTGGCGCAGTTGCGCTGGCAGGTAATCGTTACCCGGCCCGACCTTGGCGTACTCGATCAGCGCACCTTGTGGATCGTTGCGTTCTTCGGCGATGCGCCCCAGGTTCAGGTGCGCCGAGTCGACGTGGCTGTCACGGGCGATCAGGTCTTCCAGGTAGCCCTTGGCCTCGTCCCAGGCCTTGGCCTCAAGGCACACCAGCGCCAGCGAATAACGCAGGTCGTCGTCATCCGGGTATTGCTGCACCAGGCTGGAGAACTCGGCCTTGGCGTCATCCATGCGGTCCTGTTCGACCAGCATGCGCGCGTAGGTCAGGCGCAGGCGCTTGTCGTCCGGGTATTTCCTGATGCTTTTTTGCAGCAGCGGCAAAGCTTCGTCACCGCGATCCAGGGATTGCAGCAGGCGCGCACGCAGCAGGATCGGGGCGATTTCGCCGTCGTCCGGTGGATTGTCTTCCAGCAGGGTCAGCGCGCCTTTTGTGTCGCCATCCTGTTGCAGCAGCAAGGCCTTGCCGAAAATCAGCTGGCCGTTGTTCGGGTGGCGCTGCAGCAAGCGGTCGAAACTTTTCATCAGGCCGTTGCGCGTGTCCTGGTCGGTATCGGCCGCGGACAGCGCGAGGAAGTCGAAATGGGTATCGCCCTTGCCCTGCAGCACCTTCTCCATATAGACCATGGAGTCGTCATAGCGCCCGGCGCGCGCCAGTTGCACGGCGGCGGCCCGCTGGGCCTCAAGGTCGTCCGGCGCGTTTTTCGCCCAGATCAGTGCCGTGTCCAGGGCGGCCTGGTCGGCGCCCAGGTACTCGGCAATGCGGAAGGCCCGCTCGGAGATGCCCGGATCCTGGGTGTTGATGGCCTGGGTCACGTAGTTGTCCAGGGCGATGTCGAAACGATTGCGCTGGCCAGCCAGTTCCGCGCTCAACAGACTGAAGACGGTGTCTTCGCTGAACGAGCTGTAGACCTTGGGCTTTTCAGGGGCCACCGTGGTGTCTTCGACCGGCGACGGGTCGTCCGTCGACGCGGGGGCCAGGGCCTGGCAGCCGCTGAGAAAGACAAGGGCAAGGAGCAACGCGGAAGATCTATTCATATAGGAAGAGGACGACTAACCTGCGGTCGGATCATCATGACACAAGCCTTACGTCAAACATAACCGCCGAACTGATTTCAAGTGAGCGCGCTCCCCTGTAGGAGCCGGCTTGCTGGCGATGGTGGTGAACGATGACGCATTTATTCTGGAAAGGACGCGGCGCCTGCAAGTCCATCGCCAGCAAGCCGGCGCCTGCAGCGAGCGGTGTGCGGATCAAAATCTGTGTAAACGAGAACCGCTCGCAATTCGCGGCATCACCTACCAGGCCAATAGATATCGAGTAGTTGTTCTCCATGTGTCGAAGTAGGACAATTGCCGGCTTCACGTCACCACCAGCGACCTTGAATGGCCTTCCTTGCACTCGGTATTAACCACAAGACTGCTTCAGTAGACGTCCGCGAGCGCGTGGCCTTTACCCCTGAGCAGCTGGTTGAGGCCTTGCAGCAGCTCTGCCGACTCACCGACAGCCGCGAAGCTGCGATCCTCTCCACCTGCAATCGCAGTGAACTCTATATAGAACAGGATCACCTGTCGGCCGATACCGTGCTGCGCTGGCTGGCCGAATATCATCATTTGAGCCTCGATGAGCTGCGCGCGAGCGCTTATGTGCACGAAGACGATGCGGCAGTTCGTCACATGATGCGGGTCGCCTCCGGGCTCGATTCGCTGGTGTTGGGCGAACCGCAGATCCTCGGCCAGATGAAATCCGCCTACGCCGTCGCGCGGGAGGCCGGGACCATCGGACCGTTGCTCGGGCGCCTGTTCCAGGCCACGTTCAATGCGGCCAAGCAAGTGCGCACCGACACCGCCATTGGCGAGAACCCGGTGTCCGTGGCGTTTGCCGCGGTCAGCCTGGCCAAACAGATTTTCAGTGACCTGCAACGCAGCCAGGCCTTGCTGATCGGCGCCGGCGAGACCATCACCCTGGTCGCCCGCCACCTGCATGACCTGGGCGTAAAGCGTATCGTGGTCGCCAACCGTACACTGGAGCGCGCGAGCATCCTGGCCGAGCAGTTCGGCGCCCATGCGGTGCTGCTGTCGGACATCCCGGCGGAGCTGGTGCGCAGCGACATCGTCATCAGTTCCACCGCCAGCCAGTTGCCGATCCTTGGCAAGGGCGCTGTCGAAAGCGCCCTGAAGCTGCGCAAGCACAAGCCGATCTTCATGGTCGATATCGCCGTACCGCGTGATATCGAGCCAGAAGTCGGCGAATTGGACGACGTCTACCTGTATAGCGTCGACGATCTCCACGAAGTGGTCGCCGAGAACCTCAAGAGTCGCCAGGGTGCAGCCCAGGCCGCGGAAGAGATGGTCTCGGTCGGCGCCGAAGATTTCATGGTACGCCTGCGCGAACTGGCGGCGGTCGACGTGCTCAAGGCCTATCGTCAACAGAGCGAACGCCTGCGCGACGAAGAATTGCAAAAGGCCCAGCGCCTGCTGGCCAACGGCAGCAGCGCCGAAGAGGTGCTGGTGCAATTGGCACGCGGCTTGACCAATAAACTCTTGCACGCACCGAGCGTGCAGTTGAAAAAGCTCTCTGCCGAAGGTCGCCTCGATGCGCTGGCGATGGCCCAGGAACTCTTTGCCCTCGGTGAGGGCTCATCGGATAGCTTTTCGGATAAGAAACCGCAATGAAAGCGTCACTGCTCAATAAGCTGGACATCCTCCAGGACCGTTTCGAGGAATTGACCGCCTTGCTTGGCGATGGCGAGGTCATTTCCGATCAGAACAAGTTCCGCGCCTATTCCAAGGAGTACGCGGAAGTCGAGCCGATCGTCGAAACCTATAAACAGCTGCTTAAAGTGCAGGGCGACCTCGAAGGCGCCCAGGCCTTGCTCAAGGACAGCGACCCGGACATGCGCGAAATGGCCGTGGAAGAAGTCCGCGAGGCCAAGGAACGCCTGGTCGAGCTGGAAGCCAATCTGCAACGCATGCTGCTGCCCAAGGACCCGAACGACGGGCGCAACGTGTTCCTCGAAATCCGCGCGGGCACCGGCGGCGACGAAGCGGCGATTTTCTCCGGCGACCTGTTCCGCATGTATTCGCGTTACGCCGAGCGGCGCGGCTGGCGGGTGGAGATCCTCTCGGAAAACGAGGGTGAACACGGCGGCTACAAGGAAGTCATCGCGCGCGTCGAGGGCGACAACGTCTACGGCAAACTGAAGTTCGAGTCCGGCGCCCACCGCGTGCAACGCGTACCGGCGACCGAGTCCCAGGGGCGCATCCACACCTCGGCCTGCACCGTGGCGGTATTGCCCGAGCCGGACGAACAGGAAGCGATCGAGATCAACCCGGCGGACTTGCGCATCGATACCTACCGTTCCTCCGGTGCGGGTGGTCAGCACGTGAACAAGACGGATTCGGCGATCCGCATCACCCACTTGCCGTCCGGCATCGTGGTCGAGTGCCAGGAAGAACGTTCGCAGCACAAGAACCGCGCCCGGGCGATGTCCTGGCTGTCGGCCAAGCTCAACGACCAGCAGACCAGTGCCGCCGCCAATGCCATCGCCAGCGAGCGTAAATTGCTGGTGGGTTCGGGGGATCGCTCGGAACGCATCCGCACCTACAACTTCGCCCAGGGCCGGGTCACCGACCACCGGGTCAACCTGACCCTGTATTCCCTCGACGAAATCCTCGCCGGGGGCGTCGATGCAGTGATCGAGCCGTTGCTGGCCGAGTACCAGGCCGATCAACTGGCCGCCATAGGTGAGTAAATGACGATCATTGCCAGTCTGTTGCGCGCGGCCGATCTGCCCGACTCGCCCACGGCGCGCCTGGATGCCGAGTTGTTGCTGGCGGCGGCGCTGGGCAAGTCCCGCAGCTTCCTGCACACCTGGCCGGAACGTATCGTGCCGAGCGAAGCGGCGTTGACCTTCGCCGACTATTTGCAGCGTCGCCGCAGCGGTGAGCCGGTGGCGTACATTCTTGGCCAGCAAGGTTTCTGGAAACTCGACCTGGAAGTCGCACCGCACACCCTGATTCCGCGCCCGGACACCGAGTTGCTGGTGGAAGCCGCGCTAGAACTGTTGCCGGCCACGCCCGCCAAAGTTCTCGACCTGGGCACTGGCAGCGGCGCGATTGCCCTGGCCCTGGCCAGCGAACGTCCGGCATGGAAGGTCACCGCTGTGGATCGTGTGCTGGAAGCCGTGGCCCTGGCCGAGCGCAATCGCCAGCGCTTGCACCTGAGCAATGCCACGGTGCTGAGCAGTCATTGGTTCAGCGCCCTGCAAGGTCAACGTTTTCAACTGATCATCAGCAATCCGCCCTATATCGCGTCCGCCGATCCGCACCTGGTGGAAGGCGACGTGCGTTTCGAACCGGCCAGCGCCCTGGTGGCCGGTGTCGACGGGCTCGACGATTTGCGCTTGATCATTGCCCAGGCGCCGGACCATCTGGACGCGGGCGGCTGGCTGATGCTCGAGCACGGTTACGATCAGGCCGAGGCGGTGCGCGTTCTGCTGCTGACCCATGGTTTCGAACAGGTCCACAGCCGCACCGACCTGGGCGGTCATCAACGCATAAGCCTGGGGCGCCTGCCATGCTGAATGATCAGGAATTGCTGCGTTACAGCCGGCAGATTCTGTTGCAGCACATTGATATCGACGGTCAGTTGCGGCTCAAGGAAAGCCGCGTGCTGATCGTCGGCCTCGGCGGGCTTGGCGCGCCGGTGGCGCTGTACCTGGCGGCGGCCGGCGTGGGTGAGTTGCATCTGGCGGACTTCGATACGGTCGACCTGACCAACCTGCAACGCCAGATCATTCACGACACCGACAGCGTCGGCATGAGCAAGGTCGACTCGGCGATCAAGCGCCTGACGGCCATCAACCCGCAGATCGCGCTGGTCGCCCATCGCGCGGCGCTGGATGAAGACTCGCTGGCGGCGGTCGTGGCCGGTGTGGATCTGGTCCTCGACTGCTCCGATAATTTTTCCACCCGTGAAGCGGTCAACGCCGCTTGCGTGAGCGCCGGCAAGCCGCTGGTCAGCGGTGCGGCGATTCGCCTGGAAGGGCAATTGTCGGTGTTCGACCCGCGTCGCGCAGAAAGCCCGTGCTATCACTGTTTGTATGGGCACGGCAGCGAAGCCGAATTGACCTGCAGCGAGGCCGGGGTGGTCGGTCCGCTGGTGGGGCTGGTCGGCAGCCTGCAAGCCCTCGAAGCGTTGAAGTTGCTGGCCGGCTTTGGCGAGCCGCTGGTGGGGCGCCTGTTGTTGATCGACGCCTTGGGTACGCGCTTTCGCGAATTGCGGGTCAAGCGTGATCCGGGGTGCAGCGTCTGTGGGCCCAAGCATGCGTGAGGCGCCGATCGGCGTGTTCGACTCCGGCGTCGGTGGGCTTTCGGTGCTGGCCGAGATCCAGCGTTTGTTGCCTGACGAATCCCTGTTGTACTTCGGCGACTGTGGGAACATTCCCTACGGCGAGAAAACCCCGGAATTCATCCGCCAGCGTTGCAGCATCATGGCCGAGTTTTTTCAAGGCCAGGGCGCCAAGGCCCTGGTATTGGCCTGTAACACCGCGACGGTCGCGGGGGTCGCCGACCTGCGTCGCGATTACCCGCAGTGGCCCATCGTCGGCATGGAACCTGCCGTCAAGCCGGCGGCCGCCGCGACCCGCAGCGGCGTGGTCGGCGTGCTGGCCACCACGGGCACCCTGCAGAGCGCCAAGTTCGCCGCGCTGCTCGACCGATTCGCCACCGACGTTCGAGTGATCACCCAGCCCTGCCCCGGGTTGGTCGATTTGATCGAACAAGGCGATCTGCACAGCCCCACCCTGCGTCAGTTGCTGCAGGGTTACGTCGAGCCGCTACTTGCCGAAGGCGCCGACACCATCATCCTGGGCTGCACCCATTACCCGTTTCTCAAGCCGCTGCTCAAGCAGATGATCCCCGATGACATCAGCCTGATCGACACCGGCGCGGCGGTCGCGCGCCAGCTTCAACGCCTGCTGGCCGAGCGCGAACTACTCGCCGCCGGGCCTGCGCGTGCTGCGCAGTTCTGGACCAGTGCCGATCCTGTTCATTTCACAAATATATTGCCAATCTTGTGGAATAACGCTGGGGTTGTGCGAAGCTTCGAAGGGTAAACAAGTTGTGGGGCAGGGCACAATTGGGGTGGAACTTCTGAATAACCGTCGACTTCTATAGCTGGGTACGTAGAGCAAAAAAAACACCAAACGTAATCGTTCGGAAAAGGATGTTTCTATGAAGCGACTATTTTGCTTGGCCGCGATTGCGGCTGCACTGATGGGGCACAGTTTCACTGCACAGGCGGCAGGCGTGGAGTTCGGGATCGGCCAGACCCCCGAGTCGACCATGACTTATCGGCTGGGTATGCAATTCGATTGGGACAAGAGCTGGTGGCAAAGCGACGTCGGTCGTTTGACCGGTTACTGGAGCGGCGCCTACACCTACTGGGATGGCGACGAGAAATCCAGCAACCACAGCCTTTCGTTCTCCCCAGTGTTTGTTTATGAGTTCGCCGGTGAGAGCGTTAAACCCTATGTGGAACTCGGGGTTGGCGTGGCGGTGTTCGCCACTACCGAAGTGGAAAACAACGACCTGGGCAGCGCGTTTCAGTTCGAAGACCGTTTAGGTGTCGGCCTGCGTTTTGCTGGCGGGCATGAAGTCGGAGTTCGCGCCACGCACTATTCCAATGCCGGGATCGCCAGTCCCAACCAAGGCGTAGAAAGTTACGCGCTGCATTACACGATGCCGTTGTAAGGATCACTGCCTGAGCAACATACCCTGTGGGAGCCAGCCTGCTGGCGATTGCGATTTCAGGTTCAACATTAGTGTTGACTGAAACACCGCCATCGCCAGCAGGCTGGCTCCCACAATGAGTTTCAGCGATACGCCGTCGAAATGCCTTGGCGTTCCTCAATGCATTCCGGTGCCCCCATCTCGAACTCCCGGCAGATCAGCGGGCGTTTTTCGTAGATGGTGCACATCATCGTGTTGCGATCCAGCGCGGCGCACCAGCCGTCATCCAGGCGCAGCATGACTTCCCCACCCCAATCATCGGTGTCGATGAATCGCTCGGGCACGCCGGTATCGGTGATCAGCATGACTTCGAGCTGGCAGCAGCAGGCTGCACAGGTCGAGCAGGTCACCGTCGGCGTGGCGATTTGTGTGTGAGGGATGGTTTTCATGGCGCGCAGTGTAAGGCAGTCAGCCGGCGCCGTGTGAAAGCTCTGACGGACGCTCAGTGGCTGGCGTGCACTGCAAGTTTGTTGATCACAACTGATCCATGATCGGCGGGCTGCTGCGTACCATGCGTTTGCCAATCGCCAACCGGGTCCGGTCGGTCGTTTTCGACAGCGGCCAGAGGGTTGCCATGAGCGTTCCCGGCAACGGGATATCCACAGGCCGGTTCTTCATTTCGTGGAAAATGTGCTGGGCAGCTTTCCCCGTTGGCCAGGCGTTTTTCGATGTCAGTGAGGTCTCGACGAAGCCGGGGCTGACCACCGTGACTTCGATCCCTTCCGGTGCCAGGTCAATGCGCAGGGATTCGAACAGGTGACGCATCCCGGCTTTCGAGGCGCCATAGGCCTCTGCGCGGGGCAGTGGCAGGTAAGTCACCGAACTGGCCAGGCCTACCAGGTGCGGCGCCGTGCCAGCGCGCAGCAGTGGCAGCGCCGCTTCGATGCAGTAGCTGCTGGCGAGCAGGTTGGTGCGCACCACATGCTCGATGATCGAGGCGTCGAACTGCTTGGCATCCACGTATTCGCAGGTGCCGGCGTTGAGGATCACGGTGTCCAGATATCCCCAGTCCTGGGCAATCTGCTCGCCGATTTCACGTACCGTCTGGCTGTTGGTCAAGTCGCCAGCCACCACCAATACCTGCCCGGGATAGCGCAGGGACAGGACTCTCAGCGGCGCCAGCGAGCGGGAGCTGACGGCCAGGTGGGCGCCGGTCTTGAGTATTTCTTCGGCCAGCGCGGCGCCAATGCCGCTGCTCGCACCGGTCAACCAGTATCGACGTGGAGGTGTAAGGCTCATCCCGTTCTCCTTTGCAGCCAGGCAATCGCCCGGCCCCATACCGGTAGATGTTCGTATTGGCGCAGCATTCGGCTATTCATGGTGGCTCCCGGCAGTTTGCCGCGACGGCAGGTTCTTGAACGCGGCCAAGGCGCGAGCACGGGAGGTGTTCAAGTCGACGATCGGAGCAGGATAACCGGTCACACCGAACAGTCCGCCAAGTTGCGCCGGGTTGTGCACAGCCTTGTTATCGAGCTCCGACAACTGGGGTAGCCAGTGCTTGATGAACCGGCCATCGGCGTCGAATTTTAGCGACTGGCTCAGCGGGTTGAAAATCCGGAAGTAAGGCGCCGAGTCGGTGCCGGTGGACGAACTCCACTGCCAGCCGCCGTTGTTCGCTGCCAGGTCGCCATCGATCAGGTGGCGCATGAAAAAACGTTCGCCCTCGCGCCAGTCGATCAACAGGTTCTTGGTCAGGAACATCGCCACCACCATACGCAGGCGATTGTGCATCCAGCCGGTTTCCAGCAATTGGCGCATGGCCGCGTCGATGATCGGAAAGCCGGTACGGCCTTGCTGCCAGGCGGCGAGCTCCTCGGGAGCATTGCGCCACGCCAAGGCTTCGGTTTCCGGGCGAAAGGCACGGTGACGGGAGACCCGCGGGTAGCCCACCAGAATGTGTTTGTAGAACTCGCGCCACAGCAGTTCATTGATCCAGGTGACGGCGCCGACCTTGCCGCTTTCGAGCTCGCCTTGATTGCTTTGCAGCGCGGCATGCAGGCACTGGCGGGGCGAAATCACCCCGGCGGCCAGATAGGCCGAGAGTTGGCTGGTGCCGGGTTTTGCCGGGAAGTCGCGCTCGCTCTGGTAGTAGTCGATCTGCACCTCGGCAAAGCTGTCGAGACGGCGCCGGGCTTCGTCTTCACCGGCCGGCCACAGGGCGCGCAGGCGGTCGGGGGGCACGTCGAAGCCTTCGACCTGCGTCGCGATGGCGTCGCTGGCTATATTCAGCGGCGCTTGCGCCACCGGTGCAGGTACCCGGCCCGGCAGCGAGTGACGCAGCCGTTCATGACAGACCTTGCGGAACTGACTGAAGACCTGAAAGTAAGTACCGGTTTTGCTCAGCACACTGCCGGGCTTGAACAGCAACTGATCGAGGTAGCGGCGGACCTCGATGCCTTCGGTCTTCAGGGCCCGGGCCACCGCGGCATCGCGACGGGTTTCATGGATGCCGTATTCCTCGTTGAGATGCACCGTGTCGATCTGCAATTGCCGGCACAGCTCGAGCAGCACGGTCGGAGCGTCATCCCAGCGGGGAGCATTGCGGATCAGCAGGGGAATGTTCAACTGGCCCAACACACGACTCAACGCCTGCAGGTTGCGCAGCCAGAAGTCCACTTTGCAGGCGGCGTCGTCATGTTCACGCCATTGCTGCGGACTCAGCAAAAACACCGCCACAGTCGGGCCACGGGTTGCCGCGGCCGCGAGGGCGGTGTTGTCATGCACGCGCAGGTCGCTGCGCAGCCAGATCAATTGCATGTGGGTGTCCGCTCGAACCGTTGGAATGCCATTAAACGAGCCCGCATTGAACCAGTACCTGGTGCGCCGCCAACGGATTGTCGGCCAGGTACAGATCAGCGATCCCTGACGTTATTGCGGACAACTCGGTGTTGTGAATGCACACCGTGGGTCCGGCGATCATTTTTGGGCAACTGGCGCCATTTAAAAGTTTCACCACCTGTGAAAGGTTTATCGCTTTGCTGGAATACAGCAAGACGCCCCGTGGTTGCAGTAGATCGACAGCCATTGCCAGTTCGCTGGCCGGGAGTGGCCAGTCAAACACTTGCACCGGGCAATCGGCGCTGCTGATCAACCACGCGGTGAGCCACAGGTGAGGTTCAAGTGGCAGGTCCGAGTGGTTGATCAACAGCAGTGGCGCGCTGTGTAACTGACGATTGTCATGGTAGATGCGCGCGCCAAACTTGCTACGCAGCCAGGAGTAAAAAAATACCCGTTCCATCTGCGTGCCGAACTGCCCTTGCCAGCGCTGTTCAAGTTCCGCCAGCAGGGGCAGGAGCAACTGCTCGCACAGGGTGCGTGGCGGGTAGAGCGCCATGGCCTGGTTGACGGTGTCGTCCAGGGTCCGTTCGCTCAGCTGCGAGACGGCGTGCAGCAAGGTATGGCGCAACACCTGCCAATCGTTTTCAACGAACCCGCTGAAGGCCTGTGGGGTGTCGAGCAATTGCTTGACCTGGCTGACGGCCACGCCGCGGTTGATCCAGGTGAGGATCGCCAAAATGCGCTGTACATGTTCAGCCGAGAACAGCCGGTGCCCCTTGGGTGTGCGTTGCGGCACGATCAGGCCATAGCGACGTTCCCAGGCTCGCAGCGTCACGGCGTTCACCCCGGTCTGCCGGGCGACTTCGCGGATCGGCAGCCAGCCTTCGTCCAGGGCCTTCTTGAAGTCGGCACCGAGGTCTTCGCTGGCGCTGCTGTCGAGTAGGGGTTTCATCAGATGGCGTTTCGCAAGCTGAGATTTTCCGGATGGGGTTGCAGGTACACCTGCTGGTCGATGTACGGGTCCGGGTGTTGGCGAAAGTGATGCTTGAGCAACGTCAGCGGCACCACCAGCGGCACGATGCCTTGGCGGTATTGACCGATGAGGTGTTGCATTTCCTGCTTGTCCTCGGCGCTGAGGTTTTTTTTCAGGTAACCGCTCAGGTGATGCAACACATTGGTGTGGGTGCGGCGGGTGGCACATTTCTTCAAGGCGGCCATCAGCTGGCTGAAGTAGCGCGGCCCGAGTTCCTGCGGGTCGGTCTGGCCCATGTTGCCCAGCAGATTGCCGAGGATTTTGTATTGCATCGGGTTGTGGGCCATCAGCAGGTATTTGTAGCGTGAGTGAAATGTTGTCAGGCCGCGGCGGCTCAGGCCCTCCTGTAACAATTGTTGCCAGGCGCTGTAGGCGAATACGCGGGTGAGAAAGTTTTCGCGCAGCACCGGGTCGTTGAGCCGACCGTCCTCTTCCACCGGCAGATCCGCTTGCAGGGCGCAGAACGCCCGGGCGTAGATGCCCCGGCCACCACCAGTCACCGGGGCGCCGTTGGCGTGGTAGACCTTGACCCGCTCCAGGCCGCAGGAAGGGGATTGCTGCATGAAGATGTAACCGCAGATATCGCCTAGCTCCGCCGCCATATGGCGGCCATAGTCCGCCAGCGGCTGGGTGACATCGAGGTTGCGATCGACCGTGCCGACGGCCTGGGGAGCCTGAGCATCGCCCACCAGCCGGATGGGCTGGCGTGGAATGCCCAGGCCGATGGCGACTTCCGGGCAGATGGGGACAAAATCGAAGTATTCGCCGAGGACTTGGCGGCACAGCTGTGATGCCTTGTGGCCGCCGTTGTAGCGCACGTCAAAACCCATCAGGCAGGCGCTGATGGCAATTTTTGGTTTGGCGGGGGGCAGGGGCATCGAGTACCTCGGAATCTAAACCTGTACAGAGCTAAAAGGCTGTACAACATAGGTTCATCATAGATTCAAAGGTGTACAAGTCAAATTTCTTGTATAGGTATTTGCGTGGCTTGTCTCAGCGACGTTGCCAGCGATCCAGGTACGGCGGTGTTCAGCACACCACGTTATCGTTCATCGCTGGCAAGCCAGTGTCGCGGTGTTGCGTTATTGCAAGTGTGCATGCAGGCGGCGGGCGGCTTCCTGGCCGCTGAGCCATGCACCTTCCACGCGGCCGGACAGGCACCAGTCGCCACACGCATACAGGCCCAGGTCGGCATCGGCCAGGGTGGCCCATTCATGACTGCTGGCGGGGCGGGCGTAGAGCCAGCGGTGGGCCAGGCTGAAGCTGGGTGCGGGCATGGCGTCGTGCAACAGCTCGGCGAACGCGCCATGCAATTGCTCGATCACCGCTTCTTTCGGCAAGTCGATATGCTGGCGGCTCCAGGCACTGGTGGCGTGCAGCACCCAGGTGTCGAGGGTGTTGTCGCGCCCCGGTTTGCTGCGGTTGCGAGCCAGCCAGTCAAGCGGACTGTCTTGCACGAAGCAGCCCTCGATGGGCGTTTCCAGGGGTGTCTCGAAGGCCAGGGCAACGGCCCAGGTAGGGTCCATTTTTACACCGGCGGCGGCGCCCGCGAGCTTCGGCGCGGAGGCCAGCAGCGCGGTGGCTTGGGGTGCCGGAGTGGCGATGATCACGTGACTGAACGGGCCGTGGGTGAAACCTTCGGCATCCTGCAGATGCCAGTGTTCTTCGCCGCGATACACCTCGGTGATCCGGCAGGCGAAATGCACTTCCAGGTCGCCCAGCAGGGCACGGGTGATGGCGCTCATGCGCGGGGTGCCGACCCAGCGTGTCTGTTCGTCCGGCGACAGATCGAGCCGGCCGCCATGGTAGGTATACAGCTGCGGCGTCCATTCCGCGACCCAGCCATTGGCTTGCCAGCGCTGGACTTCGGTGACAAAACGGCGGTCGCGGGCGGTGAAATATTGCGCGCCCATGTCCAGGGCACCCGCATCGCTGCGCTTGCTCGACATGCGTCCGCCACTGCCGCGGCTTTTATCGAAAAGTTGCACGACATGCCCCAGGTCGGTCAGGGCTTGTGCGGCTGAGAGTCCGGCAATGCCGGTGCCGATGATTGCGATAGGTACAGTCATAAGGGCCTCGTTTACCTGTCTGTACAGACTACGCCGGGGTTGAAACCTGTACAATATTGTTTTTTGGTATAACTTTCAGCGTTCTCGTTCTGACAGCTTGGCCTATTGTTAAACACAGAGCCTGCCCGATACCAAAAGATCCCTTGCTTATAAAAATAGACTAGTGATCAGGGTAAAACGCCACGCGAGGAAGAAGTCATGCACATATTGCTGACCGGCGGTACTGGTTTGATAGGACGTCAGCTCTGCCGACACTGGTTGAGCCAGGGACACCGCCTTACCGTCTGGAGTCGGACCCCTGCAAAAGTCGCGAAAATCTGCGGTGCCCAGGTGCGTGGTATCGCACGGCTTGAAGAGCTCGGGCAAGAGCCGGTGGACGCCATCGTCAATCTGGCCGGCGCGCCGATTGCCGATCGCCCGTGGACCCACAAGCGCAAGGCCCTGTTGTGGAGTAGCCGCATCACCCTGACTGAAACCCTGCTCGCCTGGCTCGAAAGCCGTGAACAGAAACCGCAGGTATTGATTTCGGGGTCCGCGGTCGGCTGGTACGGCGATGGGGGTGAGCGTGAACTGAGCGAGGATTCGCCGCCGGTCATCGATGACTTCGCCAGCCAGTTATGCATCGCCTGGGAGGAAACCGCCCAGCGTGCCGAGGGTTTGGGCATTCGCGTGATCTTCATTCGCACCGGGCTGGTGTTGTCGGCGGACGGCGGCTTTTTGTCGCGCCTGTTGCTGCCCTTCAAACTGGGGCTGGGCGGGCCTATCGGCAGCGGCCGGCAGTGGATGCCGTGGATTCATATCAACGACCAAATCGCCCTGATTGATTTTCTTCTGCATCGGCAAAGCGCCAGTGGTCCTTATAATGCCTGTGCGCCGAACCCGGTGCGCAATCGCGAGTTTGCCAAGACATTGGGCAGCGTGCTGAATCGCCCGTCGTTCATGCCCTTGCCAACCCTGGTGTTGAAGGTGTGCCTGGGCGAGTTGTCATTGCTTTTGCTGGGCGGCCAGAAGGCCGTACCGGCTCGCTTGCTGGAAGCGGGTTTCACTTTCCAGTTCACTGATTTGCGCGCGGCCCTGGACGATTTATCCAGCCGCCTTTGAAATAGGACGTTGCATGACCGATCACCCGTTGCTTCTGGTCAACCTGGGCTCACCGGCCTCCACTTCGGTGGCGGACGTGCGCCGCTACCTCAATCAGTTTCTGATGGACCCGTACGTCATCGACCTGCCATGGCCGCTGCGGCGCTTGCTGGTGTCGCTGATCCTGATCAAGCGTCCCGAGCAGTCGGCGCATGCCTACGCGTCGATCTGGTGGGACGAGGGTTCGCCGCTGGTGGTGCTCAGCCGTCGCCTGCAACAGGCAATGACTACGCAGTGGCACCATGGCCCGGTGGAGTTGGCGATGCGTTACGGTGAGCCGTCGATCGAGTCGGCACTGGTGCGCCTGGCAGCCCAAGGGCATAAGCGGATCACCCTGGCACCGCTTTATCCACAGTTCGCCGACAGCACCACCACCACGGTGATCGAGGAAGCCAAGCGCGTGCTGCGTGAGAAAAACCTCGACGTGCAACTGTCGGTGCTCCAGCCGTTCTACGATCAACCGGAATACCTCGATGCCCTGGTGGCCAGCGCCAAGCCGTATTTGCTGCAGGATTACGATCACCTGCTGTTGAGTTTCCACGGTTTACCGGAGCGGCACCTGACCAAGATCGACCCTACCGGTCACCATTGCTTGCGAGGCGAGAATTGCTGCCTGAACGCTTCGCCAGCAGTATTGATGACCTGCTACCGCGCCCAATGCCTGCGCACGGCATCCGAGTTCGCCAAGCGCCTGGGGTTGCCGGATGGCAAATGGTCGGTGTCGTTCCAGTCGCGCCTGGGGCGAGCCAAATGGATCGAGCCCTACACCGAAGCGCGCCTGGACGAGCTCGGCAAAAGCGGCGTGAAGAAAGTGCTGGTGATGTGCCCGGCCTTCGTGGCCGATTGCATCGAGACCCTGGAAGAGATCGGCGATCGCGGGCTGGAGCAGTTCCGCGAAGCGGGGGGAGAGGAGTTGGTGCTGGTGCCGTGCCTCAACGATGACCCGCAGTGGGCGAAGGCGTTGAGTGCGTTGTGCGAGCGGGCACCGTTGGTGCTTTAAAAGCATCCATCGCCAGCAAGCCACGCTCTTGTAGGAGCGTGGCTTGCCCGCGATGGCGTCCTCAAGGCTGCCTTAGATCAGCGGCTCATCCGCCTTCTTGTGCTTCCAGCTGTCATTGCCCGGCAGGATCAGGTTCAGCGCAATCGCCACCACCGCGCACAGCGCGATACCTTTGAGGCCGAAGTCGTCCGGGCCTGTGCCCGTACCGACCAGTACGCCGCCAATACCGAACACCAGGGTCACCGAGACGATCACCAGGTTGCGCGCTTCGCCCAGGTCGATCTTGTGGCGAATCAGCGTGTTCATCCCCACGGCCGCAATCGAGCCGAACAACAGGCAGAGAATCCCGCCCATCACCGGCACCGGAATGCTTTGCAGCAGCGCACCGAATTTGCCGATGAACGCCAGGCTGATGGCGAAGATCGCTGCCCAGGTCATGATTTTCGGGTTGTAGTTCTTGGTCAGCATCACCGCGCCGGTGACTTCGGCGTAGGTGGTGTTGGGTGGACCGCCGAACAGGCCCGCGGCAGTGGTGGCAATGCCGTCGCCCAGCAGGGTGCGGTGCAGGCCAGGCTTTTTCAGGTAGTCGCGACCGGTCACGCTACCCACGGCGATCACGCCGCCGATGTGCTCGATGGCCGGGGCCAGGGCCACCGGAACGATGAACAGGATCGCCTGCCAGTTGAATTCCGGAGCGGTGAAGTGCGGAATGGCGAACCAGGGGGCCGCCGCAATCTTCGCGGTGTCGACCACGCCAAAGTAGAACGCCATGCCAAAGCCCACCAGCACGCCGGAGATGATCGGCACCAGGCGGAAAATGCCTTTGCCGAACACCGCGACGATCAGGGTGGTCAGCAAGGCTGGCATCGAGATCAGCATTGCCGTCTGGTAATGAATCAGTTCACTGCCGTCACCGGCCTTGCCCATCGCCATGTTGGCGGCGATCGGCGCCATGGCCAGGCCAATGGAGATGATCACCGGACCAATCACCACCGGCGGCAGCAGGCGGTCGATGAAGCCGGTGCCTTTGATTTTCACGGCCAGGCCGAGGAAGGTATAGACAAAACCGGCTGCCATCACGCCGCCCATGGTCGCGGCGAGGCCGAACTGGCCCTTGGCGAGAATGATCGGGGTGATGAAGGCGAAGCTCGACGCCAGGAATACCGGCACCTGGCGCCCGGTGACGACCTGGAACAGAATTGTCCCCAGGCCTGCGGTAAACAGTGCCACATTGGGGTCGAGCCCCGTGATCAGCGGCATCAACACCAGGGCGCCGAAGGCCACGAACAGCATCTGGGCGCCAGACAGCACCGTGCGCCAGAGCGGATCGTTGAACTCTTGCTGCATGCTTACGCGTCCTTCTGCTTGGTGCCGAAGATCTTGTCGCCAGCATCGCCCAGGCCCGGGATGATGTAACCGTGTTCGTTGAGTTTCTGGTCGATCGAAGCGGTGTAGATGATCACGTCCGGGTGAGCTTTCTCGACCACGGCGATACCTTCGGGTGCAGCGACCAGCACCATGGCGCGGATGTCCTTGCAGCCGGCTTTTTTCAACAGGTCGATGGTGGCAACCATCGAGCCGCCGGTGGCGAGCATCGGGTCGATGATCATGGCCAGGCGTTCGTCGATTTCCGGCACCAGTTTCTCGAGGTAGGTGTGGGCTTCGAGGGTTTCCTCGTTGCGGGCCACGCCCACGGCGCTGACCTTGGCGCCCGGGATCAGGCTCAGCACGCCTTCGAGCATGCCGATACCGGCGCGCAGGATCGGTACGACGGTAATCTTCTTGCCGGCGATTTTCTCCACCGACACAGTGCCGCACCAACCTTCGATGTCGTAGGTTTCCAGCGGCAGGTCCTTGGTGGCTTCATAGGTCAGCAGGGCACCGACTTCCTGAGCGAGCTCGCGGAAATTCTTGGTGCTGATGTCTGCGCGGCGCATCAGGCCGAGTTTGTGGCGGATCAGCGGGTGGCGGATCTCGAGGATGGGCATGGGAAAGGCTCCGGCGGCGGGCAAAAAAACCGGCCTAGATTAATCTATCCGAGGGTGATGTCCTATAGACATAAAGTACGTTAGTCCACAAACGCTTGATCTGGCCTCGCAGGATGCGTACCTTTGCCCGCTTTTCCGCACTTAGTCCCCCCGATACCACCCCCCAGGAGAGCGCCATGTCCGCTGATCTCGAGCATATCCGTCAAATCATGCGAGAGGCTGACTGCCTGTACACCGAAGCTGAAGTCGAGGCAGCCATCGCCCGCGTCGGTGCACACATCAACGATCAACTGGCGGACAGCAACCCGGTGGTGTTCTGCGTGATGAACGGCGGCCTGATTTTCGCCGGCAAACTGCTCACCCACCTGCAATTCCCGCTGGAAGCGTCCTACCTGCACGCCACCCGCTATCGCAACGAAACCAGCGGCGGCGAGCTGTTCTGGAAAGCCAAGCCGGAAATTTCGTTCATCGACCGTGATGTGCTGATCATCGACGACATCCTCGACGAAGGTCATACCCTCGGCGCTATCATTGACTTCTGCAAGCACGCTGGCGCGCGTAAAGTGCACACCGCCGTGCTGATCGACAAGGACCACGACCGCAAGGCTCGTCCGGACCTGAAGGCCGATTTCGTCGGTTTGCCGTGCATCGACCGTTACATCTTTGGCTACGGCATGGACTACAAAGGCTACTGGCGTAACGCCAACGGGATTTTTGCCGTTAAAGGAATGTAAGTAATGGCCACACCGAGCTTTCTTGATCAAACGCTGTTCACTGAATTGGCCGAGAAAGCCGTGGCCAATCCCCGTGGGCGCCAGCATCACAACTTCCACCAGATGGAAGACGCCTGCCACCGGATGGCGGTGGGTCTGCAACCGAGCACCTATATTCCGCCGCACCGCCACTTGGGCGAAAACAAGGCCGAGACCTTGCTGGTCCTTAAGGGACGGCTTGGGCTGTTGATTTTCGACGAGGCTGGCGCAGTGGTGAAAAAGCAGATCCTGCAGGCTGGCGGCGAGTGCGTCGGCGTCGATTTGCCGACCGGTGTGTTCCATGGCCTGGTGGTGCTCGAAGCCGACAGCCTGATGTTCGAGTGCAAGGCGGGTCCCTATCGTCCGGTGGGCGAAGGTGAGCTGGCGCACTGGGCACCGCGTGAAGGCGAACCCGGTGTTGCCGAGTATCAGGCCTGGATGCGCGCGCAATTCGATTGATTCTCCAACTGTAGGAGCGAGCTTGCTCGCGAAAGCGGTGTGTAAGCTGCGTTGATGTCGACTGACACGCCGTCTTCGCGAGCAAGCCCGCTCCCACAGGGGGTTGTGTTCACAGACTCACTTTCATCCGCCCATGCTAGAGTGCACGGCCCCGATTCCGGAGCCTGTCATGAGCCGTTCGATCCGCTGCTGTGCCGCCCTGTTGCTGTCCCTCAGCCTGCCCTTGGCCGCCGCCCCGGCACCGATGCACAGTCAATTTTTACCGCCGGACGACCTGACCCTGCGTGATGCCGAACCCGAGCAGCAACAACTGCTGCAAGTCACCGAATATTCGGTGGTGGTCGGCAGTCAGCGCCAGTCCAGCCAGCAGCCGATCCCTGTCACCTCGCCGCTGATGATTCGCCTCAAGGGCAAACCCTTGAACAAGGGCGCGACCATCAATCAGGTACTGGTCAATTTCGATGGCGAAAGCAAAAGCCTGAAGAAGCCGCTGTACGACGACAAGAGCAAGACCCTGACGCTTTATTACCCGCTGGCCCAGTACCGGGTGGTCATCGATTTGTTGCGCAACGACACGGTGTATTGCCAGTTTCTCAGCTACGCCAACGGCCACATCTGGGCCGATCTGCACACCGGGGCTGTTCGTCCGCGTTGAGCCCGGCGCCCGCGCAGGGGTAAACTGCCCGCCCCGTGAAATGTCTGCGAGCTGGAGTCGGCAATGCGTAAAGATAAGAAACAAGTGATTGGTGACGAGATCGGCGATGAGCAGATCAAGTTGTTCCTCGATTTCGAGCCGGTCGACGCGACTTCCCCGTCCCTGCACAAGCTGATCAAGGCCTATCGTGGCCTGCGGATCGACGACTTCGAGCGTTTCCTGACGTTCTTCGTCGAGGCAGGTTATGACGTGAACGGCAAGGATGAGCACGGCAATGATTTCGTTGCCTTGATCCAGGATCAGCGCAATGCGCCGGAATACATCGAGTTGATCAACAAGGCTCGCGGCTGACCGTCTGTAAAACATCGGGCCCCTTGTAGGAGCCGGCTTGCCGGCGAAGGCGGTGTCTCTGGCATACCGCGGCGTCTCCTTTCGCTGGCAAGCCAGCTCCTACAAAAAGGCATAAAAAAACGCCCCGCCATCATGGATGGACGGGGCGTTTTTTATGCGGCCGAATCAAGCGAAGCTTGGGGTCTCGCTGCTTTCTTCAACCAGTTCCAGGGCAACGTTGTTCTGCGAGTTGATCTTGCGATACAGCGCAGCGTCGGTTTCCAGGACTTTCTCGCGGGCCGGGAAGATCTCTGCCAATTTGGCAGCCCACTCACCCTTGGCTTTGCCCGGGAAGCATTTTTCGATCAGCTCGAGCATGATCGAAACCGTCACCGAAGCACCTGGCGAGGCACCGAGCAGGGCAGCAAGGGAGCCGTCCTTGGCCGCGACCAGTTCGGTACCGAATTGCAGGACGCCGCCTTTTTTCGGGTCTTTCTTGATGATCTGTACCCGTTGGCCGGCCACTTCCAGGCGCCAGTCTTCGGCTTTCGCTTCAGGGTAGAAGCGACGCAGGGACTCCAGGCGCTGCTCCATCGACTGCATCACTTCGCTGACCAGGTACTTGGTCAGGTCCATGTTGTTTTTCGCCACCGCCAGCATCGGGCCGATGTTGCCGGCGCGAACCGACAGCGGCAGGTCCATGAAGGAGCCGTGCTTGAGGAACTTGGTGGTGAAGCCGGCGTAAGGTCCGAACAGCAGGGATTTCTTGCCATCGACGACACGGGTGTCCAGGTGCGGTACGGACATCGGTGGCGAGCCTACGGCCGCCTGGCTGTAGACCTTGGCCTGGTGGTGCTTGACCACTTCCGGGTTGTCGCAGCGCAGCCATTGGCCACTGATCGGGAAACCGCCGAAGCCTTTGCTCTCTTCGATGCCCGAAGCCTGCAGCAGCGGCAATGCCGCACCACCGGCGCCGAGGAAGACGAACTTGGCGTCGACTTCACGGGTATTGCCGCTGTTGACGTCCTTGATGCTGACAGTCCAGCCGCCGTTGTTGCGCTTGAGGCCGGTCACGCGCTTGCAGTACTTGACCTGGGCATCGGGGGCGCTGGTCAGGTGCTTGAGCAACTGGTTGGTCAGGGCGCCGAAGTTGACGTCGGTACCGTTGATCACGCGGGTGGCGGCGAGGGTTTCGCCAGGGTCGCGCCCAGGCATCATCAATGGCATCCACTCTGCCATTGTCGCCTTGTCTTCGGTGTATTCCATGTCGGCGAAGGCGTGGTGCTTATGCAGCACGTTGAAGCGTTCCTTGAGGAAGGACACGCCGCTCTCGCCCTGCACGAAACTCAGGTGTGGCACCGGGCTGATAAACGATTTGCACGAGCCGAACGTGCCTTTCTTGGTCAGGTACGACCAGAACTGCTTCGACACCTCGAACTGGGTGTTGATGTGCACGGCTTTCTTGATGTCGACGGTGCCATCGGCAGCCTGCGGCGTGTAGTTCAGCTCGCACAGGCCGGCGTGACCGGTACCGGCGTTGTTCCACGGGTTGGAACTCTCCGCGGCACCGGAATCCATCAGCTCGACGACTTCCAGCTTGATCGCGGGGTCGAGCTCTTTGAGCAGTACTGCAAGGGTGGCACTCATGATGCCGGCCCCAACCAGTACTACGTCGACTGCTTCGTTATGCGCCATTTAACGCGTCTCCAAAATCTGCAGCACCAAATTGTCGGCATGGCTGCCAGGCGTTCCGGGGCGAGTCAGTGATGCCCCTCAAACTCATGGCAGTATCGCCATGTCCGAATCTTCGCAATTTTTCGCAACTTCGACGGATGCTACCGGCCGGGTCTACTAAGAGTCCTATGAACTCATTTCAACGGGCGACTGGCAATTCGACTTATGGTCGATACATCCGCTTGTGCAACCAAATCCGTAGCGGACAGGCTTCAGGCTCCGGTATTCGAGGTGTACTCGGTCCTGTGTCGTTGGGCTGTACTGGACGCTAATGGTGCATATTCAGACGCAAAACTATTCATTTGCTCGCCACACTCTTGTGAAGTTGTGAAAACCCGTTTTTTTCACGCTCTTTTGAAGACGTGAACCTCAAAAAAGGGCTGTCCCAGCCTGGCACCGTGCCCGGAACGTCTGCCGCCAGGACATTCATGGCGGGCAATACGGGCAAACAGCTCAGTGACCGAGCGTAATGACAGCTCTGCAGATTCGCGAAAAGCGGTGTTTGTGCTTGAGGAACAGCAAGCGCGCCAGCTTCACTCGATCTGTGTGGGCGGCTCTCTGTGGGCGGTGCGGGGTGCCAAAACCGAAGCATTGACGATGCTGCGAGGCCCGATCAGGAGACGTCCTTATAATCGGGGGGAGATTGTAGCGAAGAAACGCAGGGAATTGGTCGTGTTTAATGACTTTTATTAGGCGTCTGGTCAGGTCGCCAGCAACTGTTGCACCCGTGAGCGAGGTGGATGCTGGCTGACGCGGGCACTGGCGGGCAGGGGTTGCTGCAGCCAGTTGAGGCGAATTTCCTCGATTTCGACCCAACCATCGCCCATGGGCTGTAGGCTGCACTGCTTGAATGCCTGGCAATGGCCGTTGCTGTCGAGCAGGGCAAAGCTGCGGTGCCGTGGGCGTGGGGCGAACAGCGAAACGAGAAAGCGCATGGCGAAGTACCTTGTGGGTGACTGCGGTGGAGAATGGCAGTGAGCCGTGACGCGCAAGTGTATGGGCGATGACAGATGCGTGACAGGCAGCCGATTCTGAAAGATTTGTCAGAACTTTCCTCAATGGTTGCGCTGGTTCGCTGCAGCGGCGCACCGCTATACTGCGGGCCTGTTAGTGCCTGATTCTGGAGAGAAGAGTATGTTGCAACGCCTGTTGTTCGGTTTGATCACTGTGACCAGCTTGACGTTGGTCGGCTGCGCCCACAGCCCGCAACAACTTAACCCGGAACCCAAGCTGACGGCGCAACTGGCGCCGGTCGGCCACGGCCAGCCGGTGGTGGTGCGCGTGGTCGACGGACGTCCGTCGCCAACCCTGGGTACCCGTGGCGGCCTGTACCCGGAAACCAGCGCGATTACCGTGCAGGGCGCGCAGATCCTGCCGAAACTGCAGGCGCAGGCCGAAGCGGCCGTGCGCTTGCTGGGCTTCACCCCGACCGCCAATGCGGCGAACGCGCCACAGATCACCGTGACCCTGGCCGAGTTGAAGTACCAGTCGCCCAAAGAAGGCATGTACGTGACCGAGGCTACCATTGGCGCAACCTTCCGCTCCGATGTGCAAAATGCCAACCGTCGCTACAGCGGCCGTTATGGCGCCTCCCTGGACCAGCGTTTCGGCATGGCGCCGAACCAGGAAACCAACACCAAGCTGGTCAGCGACGTGTTGAGCGATGCCTTGACCCGCTTGTTCAAGGACCCGACCGTGGGTCAGGTGCTCGGCGAGTAAAGGTTCGCCTGATGCCGAAAGCCCGGCGCCAGCAATGGTCCCGGGCTTTTTCATGGCCATTGGTCATTTGATTCGTTATTTGTCGCAAAGGCAGGGGCAGGCGCCCAGGCTTTCGGTAGAATTCGCCCGCGGTCACCTGTCCGGTGCCTGCCGCCCCGGTTACGTTTGAGGTTTGTGATGTCGCTGCATTTGATGACGCTGTTTACCGCCCATCCCGCCAAATTGATCAATCTGTTGGCCTTGCTGCTGGCCTTTCCGGGCAGTTGGTTGCTGCACGCCACCCGCCGCCGCGAACAGCGCGCGATGGCCAGTCTGCAGTCGCAGCGCCAGAGCAGTCCAAGCCAGGAGCCGACGCTGGATTGGGCCACCCTGCGCATGAACCGGTTTTTCTACCGCTTCGGCTTTGCCTGCATGGGGCTGGCGTTGCTGGTGTCGTGGATCAGCACACAGGTCTAGAAGCAAAAGATCGCAGCCTGCGGCAGCTCCTACAGGTCAAAGCAATAAAAAACGGCGCCCGAGGGCGCCGTTGTCGTATCCGCCGTTAAAGCGGCAATCCAGCCTTGACCCGATACTGATTGCGCACCGGCGTCGCGTATTGCAGCACCAGGAACGGGCGATGTTCCTCGGGGCAGGCGTCCAGACGTTGCTGCCATTGTTCCTGGGCCTTGGCCAGTTCCTCGGCCGGGAATATCTCGCTGGCCCTTGGCACCTGCAGTTGCGGGTCGGCATCCTGCCATTGGGCGTAGGCCAGGTAGTGCACCGGGAACAGGCGGTAACCGCCGAGGATCTGCTTGTCCATCTCGACCGCCAATTGCTTGGTGTCTTCGAACACCTCGGTGATGGGCGCCGCAAAGTTCACGTGCACCCGACCCTTGTAGCCGGTGATGCCCTTGGCGATGCTCACGTCATCCTCGCCCGGAGCCTTGGTGTAGCTGCCGGTGGTGGCGCGGATGTAGAGTTCGCGGGCCTTGGCCTGGTCGCATGGATCGTACTCGTAGCTGATCGACACGGGGGTCAGGTTCAGCGAGCGGATGACTTCACCGAACGGCTCGTCCTTGCGGCTCATGTGGAACATCTTGAGGATCGCCGACTCGGTGCGGTCGTCACCATCCTTGGCCCGGCCTTCGGCCTGGGCGATCCAGATCGAGGCGCAATCGTTGCGGATCGAATGGTTGATGTACGCCGACAGCAGTTGGTACGCCGCCATCTTCTCGCGCCGACCGGTGATCGAGCGGTGCACGATAAAGCTCTTGTTCAGGCGCATCAGGTCGCTGACAAAGGGCTTCTGCAGCAGATTGTCGCCGATGGCGATGCGCGGGGTCGGCAGGCCGGCGTGGTACACGGCGTAATTGACGAAGGCCGGGTCCATCACGATGTCACGGTGGTTGGCGATGAACAGATAGGCGCTGCCGGACTTGAACTGCTCCACGCCGGTGTACGTCACACCGTCCGTGGCTCGCTCGATGGTGTGGTCGACGTAGTACTCGACCTTGTCCTGCAAGGTGGCCACCGACGTGATGCCAGCGAACTCGCGGCGCAGCCGATGAGCTATAAGAGGTTTGAGCGCCCAGCCCAAGGCGCCGGCGAAACGCGGGAAGCGGAAGTGGGTGAGGATATCTAGAAACGCCTTGTCGCCGAGCAGTCGCGCCAGCACCGCTGGGACTTCGCTATCGTCGTAAGGTCGGATGGCATCGAATTCGCCCATCATGCTCTCTTGTTAGAAACGGCTAGGGTAAGTAAAGGTTTTGATCGAAAACCAGCAGGGTACGGTCTGAAAAAGTAGTCCAGACAAAAATAGCCCTGCAAATAGACCGGCGATTATACGCACAAGTCACCTGGGAGACCGCGATGCTGGAAACTGCGCAGTATGAATGCCCGTATTGTGGTGAAACAGTCGAGACGACTGTGGACTTGTCCGCTGGCGATCAGACCTATATCGAGGACTGCCAGGTCTGTTGTCGGCCGATCACGTTCGTGTTGCAGGTTCATGGAGAGGACTGGTTTCTGGAAGTCTTCAGCGAAAACGAGTGAGGGGCACCCATGCAGCGCATCTACGAACCGGAAAACCTGATGGAAGGCGAGTTGTTGCAAGGCATGCTCGCCAGCGAGGGCGTCGAGGCGCATCTGGTGGGCCGCGACCTGGTGGGCGCCACGGGGGAATTGCCGATCTTCGGCCTGCTGGGCCTGGCGGTGGAGAATGACCAGGCCGAATACGCCCGTGAGCTGATCACCGCGTACAATGCTGCGCTGCCGCTGTCCGGCGATGAGCCGGAGAGCTTTCCCGGCACGCTGGTCTGTTAGGCTGGCGTTCGTTTGATCAAGAGTCGTGCTACCCCATGTGTGGACGTTATGCCCTGTTTCGCTGGAATCGCGACTTCGCGACCCTGCCAGGTTTTCCGGCCGATCAACAGGCCCAGTGGAACATTTCCCCCAACGATTCGGTGTTGATGCTGCGCGCAGGCCAGGACGGCCAGCGTGAACTCGCCCGTGCCCGCTGGGGCCTGACACCACCATGGCTGACCGACCTGTCCCGCACCCCGGCCCATGCCCGGGCCGAAACCGTTGCCGAGCAACCCATGTTTCGCGAGGCCCTGCGTCAGCGCCGCTGCCTGCTGCCGGCCAACGGTTTCTATGAATGGCGCGGCACCACGCGCAAGCGTCCGTACTGGCTGACGCCGGGTGAGGGTTCGTCGCTGTTTTTCGCCGCCATCTGGGAGGCGTACCCGGTGCAGGAGCAGGTGTGGCTGAGCACGGCGGTGATCACGCAACCGGCGGCCAGTCAGCGCCGACCGTTGATTCTCGATGAGGCGGGGCAGGCCGCGTGGCTCGACCCCGAGACGCCGCTGCATGCCCTGCAAGCCCTGCTCGCCAGCGAGCCCGCGGCGTTGCGCGAGCGGGTGCTGGCCAACATGGTCAATGACCCGAAGCTCAATGGGCCGGAGTGTCTTACTCCGGGTTAATTTTTCCTGTGTTGGTGAGAGCTTTGCCTGAAAAAGGCGTCTTATCTCCTGTGTATCTGGCGTCGATACATTTCCACGCCTAGGATAGGCGGCAGTTTTCATGGAGTTTTTCAATGAGCAAGATTTTCGTTGTAGGTGCACTGAGCGCAGCGCTGCTGCTCGCCGGCTGTCAGTCGGTCAACACCACCAGCGGTGGCGCCGTCGGTGTCGAGCGCAAGCAATACATGTTCAGCATGCTGTCCACGGATGAGGTCAATCAGATGTACGCCCAGTCCTATCAAAAGACGGTGGGTGAGGCGAGCGGCCAGGGCGTGCTGGACAAGACCAGTAGCGATGCCAAGCGCATCCAGGTGATTTCCGATCGATTGATTGCCCAGGCGCCGGTCTTCCGCCCGGATTCGGCCCAGTGGAAATGGGAAGTCAATCTGATCAAGAGCGATGAACTCAACGCCAACTGCGGGCCTGGCGGCAAGATCATTTTCTACACCGGCCTGATGGACAGCCTGAAGCTGACCGACGATGAAATCGCCGCCATCCTCGGCCACGAAATCGCCCACGCCCTGCGCGAGCACGGTCGTGAAGCGATGTCCAAGGCCTATGGCATCGAAATGGCCAAGCAGGGCGCTGGTGCCTTGTTCGGCCTGGGTCAGGACAGCCTGGCGCTGGCGGATACCGTGGCCAACTACGGCATGACCTTGCCGAACAGCCGGGCCAATGAAAACGAGGCGGACCTGATTGGCCTCGAACTGGCCGCCCGTGCCGGCTACAACCCGAACGCCGCGATCACCTTGTGGAACAAGATGGCCAAGGCGTCGGAAGGTTCGCCGCCGGAGTTCATGAGCACACACCCGGCTTCGTCGAGCCGGATTGCATCGTTGCAGGCGGCGATTCCGAAAGTCATGCCGCTTTATGAGCAGGCCAAGAAATCCTGATGTTGATTCATCGTCTGTAAGGGCCTCATCGCCAGCAGGCTGGCTCGCACAGGGGAATGCATTCCAATTGTGGGAGCCAGCCTGCTGGCGATGAACGATAACGCGGTCTGTCGACCTACTGCGTCAAACCCACCCGCTGCTCTGCATCGCCTTGTACACCGCGACAATCGCCAGGATGAAAAACGCCGACGCCGCCAGTCGACGGATCAGCGTCAAGGGCAGTTTGTCCGCCGCAAAATTACCCGCCAGAACCACCGGCACGTTGGCAATCAGCATGCCCAGGGTGGTACCGATGATCACCAGCCACAGCTCCGGGTATTGCGCGGCGAGCATCACGGTCGCGATCTGGGTCTTGTCGCCGATTTCGGCGAGGAAGAACGCGATCAACGTGGTCAGGAACGGTCCGAACTTGCGCGCGGTGCTGGCTTCGTCATCGTCCATCTTGTCCGGCACCAGGGTCCACAGGGCGGTGGCGGCGAAGCTCGCCGCGAGGATCCAGTGCAGCATCGTATCCGAGAAGAAACTGCCCACCCATGCGCCTACCGCACCGGCTGCCGCATGGTTGGCCAGGGTCGCGGCGACGATGCCGGCGATGATCGGCCAGGGTTTGCGGAAGCGGGCAGCGAGAATGAGCGCGAGCAGTTGCGTCTTGTCGCCGATTTCGGCCAAGGCAACGATTGCGGTGGGTACCAGTAGTGAATCCAGCATCAGGGGTTTTCCTAAGGGGCGGGTCGACACGGCTATGACACGTACAGCCTTCCCGCCCCGGGTAAGGTGTTCGTGTCATAGGTCTTGTCAAACCCTGCGATCCATCTGATGTGGATGCTTGGGTCGCATGCGCCATGGCCTGAGGACCAAGTATGTTGACGCATGCCGGACGAGCATGGCGCTCGTGGGAGACTACTCCCCTAGGACGGAGCGGATTCTGCCTAGGCAAAATCCATTAGGCAAGTGCAAATTTCTATCCGCGTTTTGCGCGGTAGATGCGAAAACCCTGTCCTTCGGCCTTGATCGCGCAGACCCCGAGGTGCTCTTCGATCAGCGGTTGGTACTTCAGGAAACTGTTGGCTACGAGCCGTAGTTCGCCGCCATTTTTCAGATGTTTTGCTGCTTTTCGCAGCAGGTTTTCCGTCGCGTAGTAATCGGTATGCACACCGACATGGAAGGGTGGGTTGCTCAGGATTGCGCTCAAACCCATGGGTGCCGCGTCGATACCGTCACCGGTAATGACCTCCGCTTCAAGACCATTGGCCGCCAGGGTCAGGCGACTGCTGGCAGCGGCAAAGGCATCGACATCGAGCAAGGTGACCTGGTTGTGCGGATAACGGCGTTTTACCGCCGCACCCAGCACCCCGGCGCCGCAACCGAAGTCCAGCAAGTGGCCGCTGGGCAGTTTATCCAGGTGTTCCAGCAACAAAGCACTGCCGCGATCCAGTCGACCGTGGCTGAACACGCCCGGCAGGCTGATGACTTTCAACGGGCCCTCGGCCAACGGCAACTCGTACGTCTGGGCCAGGCTTTCCAGGGATTTGGCCTCTGGCGCGTTGGCTACGGTGACCAGCCACAGCTGGCAATGCCGCGCGCTGTCGAGCTTGCGTGGCTTGCCAAACGGGTTCAACTGCTTGGCGGCGCCTTCGATGCCGCTTTTTTTCTCACCGACCAGGTACAACTCGCGGCCGGCCAGCCGAGAGGCGAGGGCGTTGAGGATGTAATCGGTCAGGTCCTTGGACTTGGGCAGAAACACCACGGCGCTATCGAACGCGCGCTCAGGCGCGTCAACGCCAAAATGGCTGCGCTCGGCGAAGCGCGCATCCAGCGCGGCCTGATCGCCGGCGTGCCAACTCCAGCCGTGGGCGTCGGGCAGGCGGCCCAGCAAGTCGTCGGCGGGCAGGCCGGCCAACAACACCGAGCCCTGGAATAATTCAGCCTGACGAAGCAGTACTTCACTGCGCGGATCCATAACTGCTCCTGTGAAAAAAAGTGCCGCAGTTTATCAACTGACGACCCGCAGCGCCTTACCGCTGATGTAGCCCTGGGCGTTTTCGGTCAATTGGCCAACAATTCGTTGCCGCGCTTCGCGACTGCCCCAGGCGTTGTGCGGGGTGACGATCAGGCGTGGGATGTCCTGGGCCAGCAGGGGATTGCCGTTGACCGGCGGCTCAACGCTCAGCACGTCGGTGGCGGCACCGCCCAGGTGGCCGTTGCGCAAGGCATCGGCCAGTGCCTGCTCGTCGATCAGGCCGCCGCGGGCGGTGTTGACCACGAACGCGCCGGGCTTCATGGAGGCCAGTTCACGGGCGCCGATGAAGTGGCGGGTGTGTTCGTTGAGCGGGCAGTGCAGGGTCAGTGCGTCGATTTGCGGCAGCAGTTGATCCAGCGGCAAGCGGTCGGGGCGGGCAGGGCGACCCGGGATCTGGCCCAGCAGCACGCGCATGCCAAACGCCTCGGCCAGGCGCGCGACGGCGCCGCCCAATTCGCCGTGACCGAGCAGGCCGAGGGTTTTGCCTTGCAGTTCTACGATTGGATAATCCAGCAGGCAGAACTGTTTGGCCTGTTGCCAGCGCCCTTCACCGACGGCTTTCTGGTAGTCGGCCAGGCGCGTGGCCAGGTTGAGCAGCAGCATGATCGTGTGTTGCGCCACCGATGGCGTGCCGTACCCCTGGCAGTTGCACACGGTGATCCCGTGGGCGCGGGCGGCCGCGAGGTCGATGTTGTTGGTGCCGGTGGCGGCGATCAGGATCAGTTTCAGCTCGGGGCTGGCAGCGATGGCGGCCGCGTTGATCTGGATCTTGTTGGTGATGGCGACGCTGGCGCCCTTGAGGTGCTCGATCACTTGGTCGGGCAGGGTCTGGTTGAACAACTGCAGGTCGCTGAAAGCTTCGCGCAGCGGGCTGAGATCGAGATCGCCCAGGTCCAGGGAGGGGTGGTCGAGGAAAACAGCGCGGTGAATGTTCGTCATCAACTGTACCTTTTGTGCAATGAACTGAAGGCGTAATCTGCCGAGCCTACCAGATGAAATAAATAGTTACGCTTGACCTTAAGGAGCCCCAATGTACTGGACCGAGTTCTTGACCGTTGCTCTGATTCACCTGCTGGCCGTGGCCAGCCCCGGCCCGGACTTTGCCGTGGTGGTACGGGAAAGCGTGACCCATGGCCGTCGCGCCGGCACCTGGACCGCGCTTGGCGTCGGTACGGCGATTTTCCTCCACGTTGGCTACTCGCTGCTGGGCATCGGCCTGATCGTGTCCCAATCGATCGTGCTGTTCAACGCCTTGAAATGGGCCGCCGCCGCTTACCTGCTGTACATCGGCTTCAAGGCGCTGCGGGCGCAACCGGCCAAGGCCGTGACCGACGATCTGCACCAGGAAGCCGGCGAGCGCACCGCGCGCGGCGCCTTCACTTCGGGGTTCGTGACCAATGGCCTGAACCCGAAAGCCACGCTGTTTTTCCTGTCACTGTTCACCGTGGTGATCAATCCGCACACACCGCTGGCCGTGCAGGCCGGTTACGGGGTGTACCTGGCGGTGGCAACGGCGATCTGGTTCTGCCTGGTGGCCATGCTGTTCAGCCAGCAGCGCGTGCGCGCCGGTTTCGCCCGCATGGGGCATTGGTTCGACCGGACCATGGGCGCGGTGTTGATCGCCATTGGCGTGAAACTGGCGTTTACCGAAATGCATTGAGCGTAAACCGTCCACAATGACCCATGGATGCTGGCGCAACGCTAGCATCCGTGCGGCTCTGCAAATCATCCCTTTGGCTGATTTGGCTGGCGATCAGGGGCACTACAGTGCTAACTCTACAGCCACGACCGAGCAGTCAGAAAAGGGATTCTTATGTTGCAGACTCGCGTTATCCCCCCAGCCGAAGGCGCTTACCAGTTTCCGCTGCTGATCAAACGGCTGCTGATGTCCGGCGCGCGTTATGAGAAAACCCGCGAGATCGTTTACCGCGATCAGTTGCGCTATAGCTATCCGACCCTGATCGAACGGGTCGCACGCCTGGCCAACGTGCTGACGGCCGCCGGGGTCAAGCCCGGGGATACCGTGGCGGTGATGGATTGGGACAGCCACCGATACCTGGAATGCATGTTTGCCATTCCGATGATCGGCGCGGTGATCCACACCATCAACGTGCGCCTGTCGCCGGAGCAGATCCTCTACACCATGAATCACGCCGAAGACCGCTTTGTCCTGGTCAACAGCGAATTCGTCGGCCTGTACAACGCGATCGCCGGGAACCTGACCACTGTCGAGAAAACCCTGCTCCTGACCGACCTGCCGGAAAAGACCGCCGACCTGCCGAACCTCATCGGTGAGTACGAGCAATTGCTGGCCGCGGCAAGCCCGCAGTACGACTTCCAGGACTTCGACGAAAACTCGGTGGCGACCACGTTCTACACCACGGGCACCACCGGCAACCCCAAGGGCGTGTACTTCACACATCGCCAACTGGTTCTGCACACCATGGGTGTCTCGACGATCATGGGTTCGATCGACAGCGTGCGCCTGTTGGGTACCAGCGACGTGTACATGCCCATCACGCCGATGTTCCACGTGCATGCCTGGGGCCTGCCCTATGTGGCGACCATGCTCGGGCTCAAGCAGGTGTATCCGGGGCGCTACGATCCGGAGTACCTGGTGGAGCTGTGGCGCAAGGAAAAGGTCACTTTCTCGCACTGCGTGCCGACCATCCTGCAAATGGTCCTCAACGCCAAGGCGGCCCAGGACATCGACTTCGGTGGCTGGAAAATCGTCATCGGTGGCAGTGCGCTCAACCGTGCGCTGTACGAAGCCGCGAAAGCCAAGGGCATCCAGCTGACCGCCGCCTACGGCATGTCGGAGACCGGGCCGCTGGTGTCCTGCGCGCACCTCAATGACGAACTGATGGCCGGTTCCGAGGACGAACGCACTACCTACCGTATCAAGGCCGGTGTGCCAGGGCCGTTGGTGGAAGCGGCGATCGTCGACACCGAAGGCAACTTCCTGCCGGCCGATGGCGAAACCCAGGGCGAGCTGGTGTTACGCGCGCCGTGGCTGACCGAGGGCTATTTCAACGAACCGCAGAAGGGCGCCGAACTCTGGGCCGGTGGCTGGCTGCACACCGGCGACGTGGCGACGCTGGACAGCATGGGGGTGATCGATATTCGCGACCGGATCAAGGACGTGATCAAGACCGGCGGCGAATGGATCTCCTCCCTGGACCTCGAAGACCTGATCAGTCGCCACGCGGCGGTACGCGAAGTAGCAGTGGTGGGGATTGCCGATCCGCAGTGGGGCGAGCGGCCGTTTGCCTTGCTGGTGCTGCGCGAGGGCCATGCCATCGGCGCCCGGGAACTCAAGGAGCACCTCAAGCCGTTCGTGGAATTGGGGCACCTGAGCAAGTGGGCGATTCCGAGTCAGATCGCCCTTGTTACTGAAATTCCCAAGACCAGTGTCGGCAAGCTCGACAAGAAGCGAATTCGCGTCGACATCACCGAATGGCAGGCCAACAACAGCACCTTCCTCTCGACGCTTTAAGCGTCCCTTGGCGTGCCCGAAAGGGCACGCCAGCCCCACCAAGCAAGCGCTTGGCTTGTCAAATCCGTATTTTCAGCCATTCTTGCCGTGCCGACACCTGTCGGCTTGGCAAAGGACTGTTCCAGAGTGGTCGGCAGGCTCAAATCACACTTTAGAGGGATCAAGCAGTACTACCTGCTGGCTATAGTCCGCTCAAGGATTTTTAAGAACGGAGCAAACGCACAAACCGGGGCGATGCAACTTTGGAGTGACTTTGGGAAGCCATGGCTCCCTGTTATCCAAGCGTTTTTAGAAGTGCTATTTGCCATAACAATAAAATGCACATGGAGTAGCGTCGATGACATCAGTAAACCAGTTCTGGCGCCGGGCTAAACTGCCTCTGGCCGTCAGCCTTGCCTCTACGCTCGCCGGGCCTGCATTCGGCGTCAGTTTCAACATCGGTGAAATCGAAGGTCAGTTCGACTCTTCCCTGTCGATCGGCGCGAGTTGGTCTACTGAAAGCGCCAACAAAAACCTCATCGGCGTCAACAACGGCGGCCGCGGCCTGTCCCAGACTTCCGATGACGGTCACCTGAACTTCAAAAGCGGTGAAACCTTCTCGAAAATCTTCAAGGGTATCCATGACCTTGAGTTGAAGTATGGCGACACCGGCATTTTCGTCCGTGGCAAATACTGGTACGACTTCGAGCTCAAGGACGAGAGCCGCCCGTTCAAGGACATCAGCGACGACAATCGCAAGGAAGGCGCCAAGTCATCTGGCGGCCAGATCCTCGACGCCTTCGTCTACCACAACTACGCCATTGCCGATCAGCCAGGTTCGGTACGTCTGGGCAAGCAAGTGGTGAGCTGGGGTGAAAGTACCTTCATCGGCGGCGGCATCAACTCGATCAACCCGATCGATGTGTCCGCATTCCGTCGTCCCGGTGCCGAGATCAAGGAAGGCCTGATTCCGGTCAACATGTTCTACGTGTCCCAGAGCCTGACCGAGAACCTCTCCACCGAAGCCTTCTACCAGATCGAATGGGACCAGACGGTCGCCGACAACTGCGGCACCTTCTTCTCGCAACCGGACGTGATCGCCGATGGTTGCGACAATAACCTGGCGGTACTGCGCACCCAGAACGGCCTCAACAGCGCCCTGGCGGCGGCTGGGCTGCCAGCCGGATTGCGCAATGCCGCGATCAACACTCTCGGCGCCCGGGGCGTGACCTGGGGTAACCCGGACGAAGGCGTGATCGTGCGTCGTGGCCCGGATCGCGATGCCCGTGACAGCGGCCAGTTCGGCGTTTCCTTCAAGTACATGTTCGATCCGCTGGACACCGAATTCGGTGCCTACTTCATGAACTACCACAGCCGTGCGCCGATTTTCAGTGGTCACGGGGCCCCGGCGAGCGCCTACAGTGGCGCAGGCCTGGTGGGCGGCCTGGTGGGCAACGGCGTACCCCTGGGTGTCGCGGCGGGCCTGGCACCGACCTTGCTGCCGTTGGTGGTGGCCGGTAACTCCAGCTACTACGTCGAATACCCAGAGGATATCCGCCTGTACGGCTTGAGCTTCTCCACCACCTTGCCGACAGGCACCGCGTGGAGTGGTGAACTCAGCTACCGTCCGAACGCTCCGGTCCAGCTCAACACCACCGACATCCTCTTCTCCGGCCTGACGCCGCTGAACCCTAACGTGTCCGTGCTCCAGGGCACCCCAGGGCAGGATCAACAAGGTTATCGCCGCAAGGAAGTGACCCAGCTGCAAACGACCCTGACCCACTTCTTCGACCAGGTGATGGGCGCCGAGCGTCTGACCCTGGTGGGTGAAGTCGGCTGGACCCACGTTGGCGGCCTGGAAAGCAATTCCAAGGCACGTTACGGCCGTGACCCGAGCTATGGCCCTGGCCCATTGCCAAACAACCAGTGCGTGACCTTGAACAGCGGTACCTTGGCAGGCGGCCCGCAAAACAACGTCAGTCGCTACTGCGAAAACGACGGCTTCACCACGGCCAACTCCTGGGGTTACCGCGGTCGTGCCATCTGGGAATACAACGACGTATTCGCCGGTGTGAACCTCAAGCCGAACGTGGCCTGGTCCCACGACGTGGAAGGTTACTCGCCTGGTCCTGGCGGCAACTTCGAGGAAGGTCGCAAAGCGGTCAGCCTGGGTGTCGATGCCGAGTACCAGAACACCTACACCGCAAGCCTGGCGTACACCAACTTCTTCGACGGCAAGTACACCACCGTGGATGACCGCGACTTCGTTGCGCTCAGCTTCGGCGTGAACTTCTAAGCACTCTATTTTCAGGACGAGCACATACACATGAAAATAACCAAGAGTCTGTTCCACGCCGGTGTCCTGGGGCTTTCGCTGCTGGCGACCGGTGTCATGGCAGCGGTCCCGGCGGCCGAAGCGGACAAGCTGGGCAAGAGCCTGACCCCGATGGGCGCCGAAATGGCCGGTAATGCCGATGGTTCGATCCCGGCCTGGAAGCCCATGCCGAAAAACGCCGGTACTGTCGACAGCAAGGGTTTCCTGTCCAATCCGTACGCCAGCGAAAAACCGTTGTTCACCATCACGGCGCAGAACGTCGACCAGTACAAGGACAAGCTCGCCCCGGGTCAGTACGCGATGTTCAAGCGCTACCCGGAAACCTTCAAGATGCCGGTCTACACCTCCCATCGCGGTGCAACCGTGCCGGATGACGTGTTCGCCGCCATCAAGCGCAACGCCACCAAGACCAACCTGGTGTCCGGTGGTAACGGCCTGGAGAACTTCGAAACCGCCATACCGTTCCCGATTCCGAAAAGCGGCGTCGAAGTGATCTGGAACCACATCACCCGCTATCGCGGCGGCAGCGTGACCCGTCTGGTCACCCAGGCCACGCCACAGCCGAACGGCTCGTTCAGCCTGGTGTACTTCCAGGACCAGTTCGTGTTCCGTGACAAGATGAAGGATTACGATCCGGCGAACCCGGGCAACATCCTGTTCTACTTCAAGCAGAAAGTGACCGCGCCGGCGCGTCTGGCCGGTGGTGTGCTGCTGGTTCACGAAACCCTCGACCAGGTCAAGGAGCCGCGTTCGGCATGGGTCTACAACGCCGGTCAGCGTCGTGTGCGTCGTGCGCCACAAGTGTCCTATGACGGGCCGGGTACCGCTGCCGATGGCTTGCGTACCTCCGACAACCTGGACATGTATAACGGTGCGCCGGATCGTTACGACTGGAAACTCGAAGGCAAGAAAGAGATGTACATCGCCTCCGACGCCTACAAGCTCGACGATCCGAAGCTCAAGTACACCGACATCATCAAGGCCGGCCATATCAACCAGGACCTGGCTCGCTACGAGCTGCGCCGGGTCTGGCATGTGGTTGCAACCCTGAAGGAAGGCCAGCGTCACATCTACGCCAAGCGTGACTTCTACATCGACGAAGACACCTGGCAGGCCGCAGTGATCGACCACTACGACGGCCGCAACCAACTGTGGCGCGTTGCCGAGGCGCATGCCGAGAACTACTACGACAAGCAAGTGCCGTGGTACGCCCTGGAAACCCTGTACGACCTGCAATCGGGTCGCTACCTGGCGCTGGGCATGAAGAACGAAGAGAAGTCGGCGTATGACTTCGGCTTCACCGCCACCACCAGCGACTTCACCCCGGCGGCGTTGCGCCAGGATGGTGTTCGCTAACGTGCACTGACCTGAGGCCGCATCCTCTGGAAAAACGCCCCGACTGGTTCGGGGCGTTTTTTTTCTGTAGGAGCGAGCTTGCTCGCGATGGTCGTCAACGATAACGCTTGAAACCAGGCAGCCCGCGGCGCTCTCTGGTTACTCGTCGGAACGCCGCCCGGAGCAAGCTCGCTCCTACAGTGTTTAGAGTTTTTGTAGCCATTTGTAGCAATAACCTTCATTCCCTCATCGTTTACCGCTAGTCTGCGGACATCTGCAACGCCGCCACCCGCAATTCAAACAAGAGCCGGCCATGACTGATCTGTCCCCACCACCCGGTCCTGCAAGCGTCGCTGTCGCCGCGCTGGACGGGCGCTTTTTCCGACCGCCATTGCCCGACGGCCATGTGTTGCGCCCACGCCTGTGCGAGCGCTTGAGCGCAGGCTTGGGTGGCAGGTTGCTGCTGGTCAGCGCACCGGCCGGGTTCGGCAAGAGTTCGTTGGCGGTGGAGTTCTGTCAGGCGCTACCAGCTCATTGGCAAAGTCTGTGGCTGGGGTTGAGCCCGCGAGACAGCGACCCCGGCCGATTCCTCGAGCGGTTGCTCGAAGGTCTGCAGGACTTCTTTCCGCAATTGGGCAGGCAGTCCCTTGGCTTGTTGAAAATGCGCCAGCGGCATCAGCCGTTCGCCTTCGAAGAATGGCTGGACGGGCTGCTCGACGAACTGGCCGTGCACCTGTCGACGGCCACCCCGCTCTTGCTGGTGCTCGATGACTATCACCTGGCCCAGGGCCCCGTACTCGATCGCTGCCTGCAGTTTTTCCTCAATCACCTGCCCGACGGCTTGCTGGTGATGGTCACCAGCCGCCAGCGTCCCGACTGGCACCTGGCGAGATTGCGCCTGTCGCGCCAGTTGCTGGAACTGCATGAGCAGGACCTGCGTCTGACCCACGATGAAGCCTTGAGCCTGCTCGATCGGCACAGCAGTTCCTTGCGTGGCGAGGCGCTGGAAAACCTGATCCAGCGCAGCGAAGGCTGGGTAGCCGGGTTGCGCTTCTGGTTGCTCGCCGCCTCCGAGGCTGGCACCCAAGGCGCGTTGCCCCAGGCGCTGCACGGCGGGGAAGGGCTGATCCGCGACTACCTGCTCGAAGAGGTGATCGATTGCCTGCCGGCCGAAGTACAAGCCTTCCTCTACGACACCGCCCCCCAGGAACGCTTTTGCAGTGAGCTATGCGACGCCGTGCGCGACGCCCATGACAGCGCCGCGATCCTCAGCTTCCTGGCCGCCCACCAGGTGTTCCTGGTGCCGCTGGACGAGCACGGCCACTGGTATCGTTACCACCATCTGTTTTCCGATCTGCTGCGCACCCGGCCCGGCGCGCAGTCGATGGTGCCGGCCGCGAGCCTGCACCTGCGCGCCTGTCGCTGGTTCAATGCCCAGGGCCTGCTCGATGAGGCGGTCGAGCAGGCGTTGCGGGCAGGACATTTGGACGTTGCGGCCAACCTGGTGCAGAACCTTTCCGAAGAACAACTGCTGGCCGAACAGAACGTCGGCATGTTGCTGCGCTGGAAAATGGACTTGCCCGATAGCCTGTTGATCAGCACGCCGCGCTTGATCGTGCTCTACAGCTGGGCGTTGGGGCTGGCCTGCCAGCTGGACGCCGCCGAGGAACTGGCCAGCCACCTGAGCCGCTTCCTGCCGGCGCCGTCGGCCACCGCGCAAAAGTCGATGCTGGCGCAATGGCTGGCCTTGAGCGGGATCATCGCGCGCGGGCGCGGTAACCGCGAACTGACCATACGATATTGCACCGAAGCGCTGGAGAGCCTGCCGTGCAAGCGTTATGGCCAGCGCTTGGTGTGCCTCTCGACCCTGTCCAACCTGGCCATTGCTGATGGCGACATGTGGCGTGCGAGGAATTTGAACCGCGAGTCCCTGGAGCTGGCGCAACGGGTTGGCAATCCGCTGTTCGAGGCGTTGGCGCACTACGACCGCGCTCGAGTATTGCAGGCGCGGGGTGAAGTGCTGCGTTCGCTGGATGAAGTCCGCCAGGGGCTGCAGCGCCTGCAGGGTTTGCCTGCGCAGAGGCTCTTCGCAGTACGCGCCCGACTGACGCTGTACGAGGGTTTTCTGTTGGCCGTGCGCCTGCAACCCCAAGCCGCACGGTTGCGCTTGCAGGCCGGCTTGAGCGAGGCCCGTGCCTGTCGCGACATCAGCGTGCTGATTGGTCATTGCGTGATCGCCCGGCTTGAGGGCAGCAGCGGCGAGTTCGCCAAGGCCTTTGCCGAACTCGCCGAAGCGGAACGGCTGATGCACATCTGGGACGTGCCGCCGATCTACTACCTGGCGATGATTACCCTGGTCAAATGCGAACTCTGGCTGGCCCAGGGGCGTACCGACCTGGCGCAAGCCTGGTTGACCCGATTGGGTCAGACCTACAACGGCGAGCAGCCGGCCGCACCCCCGGAATTCCATCCGCAACTGCCGCTGCATATCGAATTGCAGCAAGCGTTGCTGGAGGCAATCCAGAACCAGCCGATGCTGGCCGAAGGGCGTTTGAATACGCTGCTGGAAAATGGCCAGCAAACCGGTCGGCAGATGCTCAGTGCCATGGCGCTGACGCAAAAGGTTTCGTTGTTGTTGGGCAGCGGACGCGAACCGGAGGCCCGCAAGGCGCTAATCCAGGCGCTGGACGCCGCAGCCGGGGGCGTGTTGCAACCCTTCGAAGGGCTATTGGCCGAGCACCCGGACTGGCTGCGCGGACAACTTCAACTCTGCACGCCGACCACGGTTTCCCGGGACCTCTCAGAAAAACTTCCAGCCGTGGCCTCTCGCCCGACACCGGAACCCACTCCCGCCTCGGAACAACTCAGCACCCGGGAAATGGCCGTCCTGCGCCTGATTGCCCAAGGCTGCTCGAATCAGGAAATCAGCGACCAGCTGTTCATTTCCCTGCACACGGTGAAAACCCATGCCAGCCATATCAACAGCAAGCTGGGGGTAGAGCGGCGCACGCAGGCCGTGGCGCGGGCGAAGGAGTTGGGGGTGTTGGTGTAGCGTTGCGCGGGTTTTCTTGCTGGCGTCCTAGGCCGTGGTCGCGTCGCCAGTGCAAATCGCACGTTCGTCGTTATGAAGTATGGTCAAGGGTTCGTCCATGGCGTGGCCAGTGACAGCGTGATGAGATAGCGCTCCTCTGTGGGCCGTTTCTGGTCCTTGAATCGATTCACAATCAACATCACTTGATACCGGTTGGACGCGTGCCAATAGGATGTGCCGCCTTTGTTAACGTCCCGTAATTGGGCTCGCCACTCAGGAGTGTCGGCGAATGAAGGGAAGTAATCGACCTTGATGGGGGTCCAGCCAGCGTTGCGCCATTGCTCCTGCAAATCCAGCACGACCTTGAGAGCGTCGTCGAGTAATAGCGGCTCGATTTGTGGGGACATGCGGACACCGTGGATATGTTCATCATCAAACATCACCGTGAAAAAACGGGCCAGAGGCGTTACAAAACCGTACTTGGGATCAATGAAACGCAGGCGTGCATCTGATTTCGGAATACTGAACCACGAGTGCCCGGGAACGGCCGGGCCAATGCTTGCGCTGGAGCGCTGGCGCATGGCTTCGTACGGCTCGCCGATCAACAGGGCGATTTCCGGTTCATCCGAGAGTACTTGAATCGCGGCGGACGTCAGGAGGGCCGCGATCGCCAGTGCCAACGCACCGCGTCGCCAGCCTATGCGCTGCAGCAGGCTCATCGCACGCCTCCACCCCAGGCGATGTCCCGAATCGATTGCTCAATTTGGTCGCGCTGGTCGCTGTGCAGCAAATCGTCAAACTGCGCCGCGGCTTTGAGCACAAAGATCATGCGCCGTTCGATGTCAGCCAGGTTGGCAAAGGGATTACTGCCAAAACCAATGGTGCGTCCGTCCTCGATGGGACGGCACTGGCTGGAAAAGCGAAGGCCGCAAGACCAGCCCACTGGAAACGCGGGTCATGGCGCCACAGCTGGGCGTAGGCGGCATTGATCGCCTTGTTGCGCGCCTTCGGGTCGGCGATCAGCTTACCGCCCGGTGCTACGACGTTTTCGACCCGCTGCTGGTAGCCGCGCCAAAGGTTCTCGCAGACCGTCCCTGGCCGTTCGCTGAGCGTTGGTGTGGGCGCCCGCGCTGAAGTGAAAGTGGATTGTCGTGGCTTCACCGGATTGCTGGGTGCAACGGGCGCGGCCGCCTGTTGAGTGGCACTCCTTGCCACTGGCGGCGCAGCATCCTGTCTGGAGTCGTAGGTGGCGGTGGTAAACGAGGGGATGAACCCGGCGTTGCAGGGGCAGCTGGTGCGGCTGTCCAACGAGCCCGCCATCAGCCTGCCGTGACTGTCCATGAACGAGATGCCACCCTCGATTTCGTAGGTTTTGTCGTTTTTGCCGCAGGACACCGGATCCCCTGCGCGAACATGGGCGAAGCCAAACATCATGATGCGGGTATCGGTCTCCAGCACCTCGCCACCGCAGGTGGTCTTGTCACCCTTGCGAATGAAATATCCCTTTGCCATTGCTAGAACTCCTTGTTTACGATCAAATTGCTCCTGCTCCCGATGGAACGGAGGAGTGGCAAAATGCCGTGCACAGGGTTCTATCCGGGGCTGTCAGACGTAAATCAGACGTTTCCTTGTTTGTTGTAGTCCGCTTCCGCAATCAGGCAGTGGCAATGGGTGGCATCGGCGATGTCGTCGAGCTGTGCGAGAATATGCCATCCATTTTTTCCAGGAACACCCATGGACGCTGCCAAACCTGCGCTGATCCGCGAAACCTTCCCTGTCGGTCCCTTGCAGTGCAACTGCACGATCATCGGCGACCCGATCACCAAAAAGGCCATCGTGGTCGATCCGGGCGGCAATCACGAACTGATCCTCGCGCGGCTCGATGCCCTGGGCCTGAAGGTGGTCAGCATCATTCACACCCATGCGCACCTCGATCACTTCCTGGCCTCCGGCCAGTTGAAGGAAAAAACCGGCGCCACCCTGCATCTGCACAAGGAAGATCAATTTCTCTGGGACAACCTGGAGATGCAATGCCAGATGTTCGGTGTGCCCTACACGCCGGTACCGTCGCCGGACCGCTGGCTGGCCGACGATGAAGAGCTGGCCTGTGGCTGTGGCGTGGCCTTGCACACACCGGGTCATACGCCGGGGTCCATGAGTTTCTGGTTTGCCGACGCGAAGCTGCTGATTGCCGGGGACACCTTGTTCCGCCGCGGGGTAGGGCGCACGGATTTGTGGGGAGGCGATCAGGCGACCATCGTGCGTTCGATCAAGCAGCGCCTGTATACCCTCGACGAAGGAGCGACCGTGGTGGCCGGGCATGGTCCGGACACCCGGTTGGGCGATGAAATGCGCGAGAACCCTTTTGTTCGAGCCTGATTTGTAACAAGTGGAATTTTCACGGGTCGAAATGATCCAACGCCCGCAAGGGTCCGATGCTGAGTCCGTTGCACCACAGAATGCAAAAAAGTAGGAGCTCTACATGTTCACCACGCCTCGTTTGATTATTGTCGCTACTGCCGTGGCACTGTTGGCCGGTTGCGCATCGCCCAACCCCTACGACGGCCAGGGCCAGGGCCAGGGCCAGGCCGATAGCGGCTCCACGGGCATGAGCAAAACCGCCAAGTACGGTGGCCTCGGAGCTCTCGCAGGCGCACTGGCCGGTGCTGCCATCAACCACGACAACCGTGGCAAGGGCGCGCTGATCGGTGCTGCCGTCGTGGGTGCTTCCGCCGCCGGTTACGGCTACTACGCCGACCAGCAGGAGAAAAAGCTGCGTGCCAGCATGGCCAACACCGGTGTCGAAGTGCAACGTCAAGGCGACCAGATCAAGCTGATCATGCCAGGCAACATCACGTTCGCCACCGATTCGGCGAATATCGCACCGAGCTTCTATCAGCCGCTGAACAACCTGGCCGGTTCGCTGAAAGAGTTCAACCAGAACCAGATCGAAATCGTCGGCTACACCGACAGCACCGGTGCCCGCCAGCACAACATGGACCTGTCCCAGCGTCGCGCCCAGAGCGTGGCGACCTACCTGACCTCGCAAGGCGTCAGCGGTGCCAACCTGAGCGCCCGTGGCGCCGGCCCGGATAACCCGGTCGCCAGCAACGGTGACGTCAATGGCCGGGCGCAGAACCGCCGGGTAGAGGTCAACCTGAAGGCGATTCCAGGCCAGCAGTATGGTGCCCAGCAGCAAGGCAACGTTCAGCAGTACCCATAAGCGTCAGGCGTAAAAAAAACCGCCCGATCTTCACAGGTCGGGCGGTTTTTTTGTAGGAGCTGCCGCAGGCTGCGATCTTTTGATCTTGCTTCTGAAAATCAAAAGATCGCAGCCTCGTTGCACTCGACAGCTCCTACAGGGGCTTTTTCACACCTGTAACCTGATTACTTCTTCAGGCCGTAATGCTCATCGAGCATGCCCGGCGCGTTCGGGGCTTTGGGTGCGTAGTCGCGCGGCGGTTCCTGATTGCGCGGCGGTGTCAGGCGTTCCCGTGGAGCCTGCGTTGCGTCGGCGTGCAGGGAGGCCAGCAAGCGTTGACGGGTCTGCTCGTCCAGGGCCAGGCGGTTGGCACCCTCGGCGAGATGATCCTGCACTTCCTGATAGCTCGCAGTCAGTTTCTTGACCAATGTTGCAGTGCTGTTGAAGTGGGTCACCACCTCGTTCTGATAACTGTCGAAACGTTCCTGAATATCGTCCAGCTGACGTTGCGTGCTGCTAGGCGCGGCATTCGGCGCCAGGCGAGCGATCAGGAAACCAATGGCGACACCCACAACCAGGGCAAGAGTCGGCAACAACCAAACTAAGAGCGAGTGTTCCACGAGTCCTTCCTCTATAAACGGCTTTGCTTTACGTTAACGGCTCGAACCTGCGCTGTATACCGCGATTCGCTCGCAATAGACAGTTGCAGACAATTTGCTAGACGAGTCGACCCGATTCGAGGTCACGGAGTTCCTTCCTTGCTTATGCGTGAAACCCCTGTAGTGATTGATGGCCCGGTCGGCCAACTGGAAGCGCTGTACCTGGACAATGAGCAGCCGCGCGGCCTGGCGCTTATCTGCCATCCGAACCCTGTGCAGGGCGGCACCATGCTCAATAAAGTGGTCTCGACCCTGCAGCGCACTGCGCGCGATGCCGGTTTGATCACCCTGCGTTTCAATTACCGTGGCGTCGGTGCCAGCGAAGGCTCTCACGATATGGGCACCGGTGAAGTCGACGATGCCCAATCTGTCGCCGAATGGTTTCGCGCCAAACACCCGGAATTGCCGTTGACCCTGTTCGGGTTTTCCTTCGGCGGATTTGTTGCAGCAAGTCTCGGCGGCCGCCTGGAAGCGCAAGGCGAGCAGCTCAAGCATCTGTTCATGGTCGCACCGGCGGTCATGCGCCTGGGTGCTCAGGACCCACTGCCGCAACACGGCGAACTGACCCTGATCCAGCCGGAAACCGACGAAGTGATCGATCCACAGCTGGTTTACCAATGGTCCGACCAGCTTGAACGTCCCCATGAGCTGCTGAAAGTGGCAGAATGCGGACACTTTTTTCATGGCAAGCTGACCGATCTCAAGGATCTGATCCTGCCGCGTCTCTCGAATTGATTGCAGTCTGACAAGCGATTACCCATGACGACTCGTACCCGTATCCTCACCGGCATCACCACCACCGGCACGCCGCACCTGGGCAACTACGCCGGCGCCATCCGCCCGGCGATCCTTGCCAGTCGTGACAGCAATGCCGATTCGTTCTATTTCCTGGCCGACTACCACGCCCTGATCAAGTGCGATGACCCGCTGCGCATCCAGCGCTCGCGCCTGGAAATCGCCGCGACCTGGCTGGCCGGTGGCCTGGATGTGGACCGCGTGACCTTCTATCGTCAGTCCGACATCCCGGAAATCCCTGAGCTGACCTGGCTGCTGACCTGCGTGGCCGCCAAGGGCCTGCTCAATCGCGCCCACGCCTACAAGGCCTCGGTGGACAAGAACGTCGAGACCGGTGAAGACCCGGACGCCGGCATCACCATGGGCCTGTACAGCTACCCGGTGCTGATGGCCGCGGACATCCTGATGTTCAACGCGCACAAGGTGCCGGTCGGCCGCGACCAGATCCAGCACGTGGAAATGGCCCGGGACATCGGCCAGCGCTTCAACCATCTGTTTGGCCAGGGCAAGGAATTCTTCACCATGCCCGAGGCGCTGATCGAGGAAAGCGTGGCCACGCTGCCGGGCCTGGATGGCCGGAAAATGTCGAAGAGCTACGACAACACCATTCCGTTGTTCAGCAGCGCCAAGGAAATGAAGGACGCGATTTCCCGTATCGTCACCGACTCCCGTGCACCGGGCGAGGCAAAGGATCCGGACAACTCGCACCTGTTCACCCTGTTCCAGGCGTTTGCCACCCCGGCGCAGGCTGACGAGTTCCGCAGCGATCTGCTGCAGGGCCTGGGTTGGGGCGAGGCGAAGAATCGCCTGTTCCAACTGCTGGACAGCGAATTGGGCGAATCCCGCGAGCGTTACAACCAGCTGATCGAGCGTCCGGCGGACCTTGAAGACATCCTGCAGCACGGTGCGAAAAAGGCTCGCGCAGTCGCGACCCCTTTCCTCAACGAGTTGCGTGAAGCGGTGGGTCTGCGTTCTTTCGTTGCCCAGGCTCAAGTGGCCGCAACCACGAAGAAGAAAGCGGCGAAGGCTGCACGTTTTGTCAGCTTCCGCGAAGACGACGGCAGTTTCCGCTTCCGTCTGTTGGCGGCCGATGGCGAGCAATTGTTGCTGTCGCGTCACTTTGCCGATGGTAAAACCGCCGGTCAGGTGACCAAGCAGCTGCAATCGGGCCAGCCACTGGACGTGCGCAGCGAAGACCTGGGCTTCAGCGTCTGGCTTGAAGGCCAGTGCGTGGGCGACAGCCCGGCGTTCGCTGACAGCGCCGCGCGCGATGTGGCGATCGAGGCATTGCGCATCGCGCTGACGCCAGTTCAGGAATAATCAACGGCTCGGCCCGACCAAGGGCTGATTGCCATTCCCACGGGCCATCGCTACAGTGACGGCCCGTTTTTGTTGCCTTGCTAACGAATTATGACGCCCCTAGAACGATATCAAGCTGATCTGAAACGCCCGGAATTCTTCCATGATGCCGCGCAGGAAACTGCCGTGCGCCATCTGCAGCGCCTGTACGACGATCTGGTCGCGGCCGAGCAGAACAAGCCGGGCCTGCTGGGCAAACTGTTTGGCAAGAAGGATCAGGCACCGGTCAAGGGCCTGTACTTCTGGGGCGGTGTGGGTCGCGGCAAGACGTACCTGGTCGACACCTTCTTCGAAGCGCTGCCGTTCAAGGAAAAGTCCCGCACTCACTTCCACCGCTTCATGAAGCGCGTGCACGAAGAAATGAAGACCCTGGGCGGCGAGAAAAACCCGCTGACCATCATTGCCAAGCGCTTCTCTACCGAAGCCCGGGTGATCTGCTTCGATGAGTTCTTCGTCTCCGACATCACCGACGCCATGATTCTCGGCACCTTGATGGAAGAGCTGTTCAAGAACGGCGTGACCCTGGTCGCAACGTCGAACATCGTGCCGGACGGTCTGTACAAGGATGGCCTGCAACGCGCGCGCTTCCTGCCGGCCATCGCCCTGATCAAGCAGAACACCGAGATCGTCAACGTCGACAGCGGCGTCGACTATCGCCTGCGTCACCTCGAGCAGGCGGAACTGTTCCACTTCCCGCTCGACGAAGCGTCCCACGAAAGCCTGCGCAAGAGCTTCCGCGCACTGACGCCGGAATGCACCGCAGCGATCGAAAACGACGTGCTGATGATCGAGAATCGCGAGATCCGTGCCCTGCGCACTTGTGACGACGTGGCCTGGTTCGACTTCCGCGAACTGTGCGACGGCCCGCGCAGCCAGAACGACTACATCGAACTGGGCAAGATCTTCCACGCCGTGTTGCTCAGCGGTGTCGAGCAGATGAGCGTCACCACCGACGACATCGCCCGACGCTTCATCAACATGGTCGACGAGTTCTACGATCGCAACGTCAAGCTGATCATTTCTGCCGAAGTCGAACTCAAGGATCTGTACACCGGCGGCCGCCTGAACTTCGAGTTCCAGCGAACCCTGAGTCGCCTGCTGGAAATGCAATCCCACGAATTCCTCGCGCGCGCGCACAAGCCGTAAGGCGATTCGTAAAATTGAAAAGGCCTGCAAATGCAGGCCTTTTTTATGCACTGAAGATCCCTCTGTAGGAGCTGCCGCAGGCTGCGATCTTTTGATCTTGAAAATCAAAAGATCGCAGCCTGCGGCAGCTCCTACATTGGCTCAAGCTGCTTGCTGAAACTGCTGCCGATACTGGTTCGGCGACAACTCCGTGTGCTGGCGGAACAGGCGTGCGAAGAAACTCGCGTCGTCGTAGCCGACTTCGTAACTGATGGTCTTGATGCTCTTGCGGCTGCCGGACAGCAGGCCTTTGGCGGTTTCGATGCGCAGTCGCTGCAGGTAGTGCAGCGGCTTGTCGCCGGTTGCGGTCTGAAAGCGACGCATGAAGTTGCGGATGCTCATGCCGTGTTCGCGGGCGACGTCTTCGAAGCGGAATTTATCGGCGAAGTGTTCCTCGAGCCAGTGCTGGATCTGCAGGATGATCACGTCCTGGTGCAGCTTTTGCCCACCGAAGCCGATTCTTCCCGGCGAGTAGCTGCGCTGCACTTCATAGAGGATGTCGCGCGCCACGGCCTGGGAAACGTTGGCGCCGCAGAAGCGTTCGATCAGGTAGATGTACAGGTCGCATGCCGAGGTGGTGCCGCCGGCGCAATACAGGTTGTCGGCGTCGGTCAGGTGCTTGTCCTGGTTGAGCTGGACCTTCGGGAAACGCTCCGCAAAGGCGTTGAAGAAGCGCCAGTAGGTGGTCGCCTCCTTGCCATTGAGCAGGCCGGCTTCGGCGAGCCAGAACACGCCGGTGGCCTCGCCGCACAGTACGGCGCCCCGCGCATGTTGCTGGCGCAGCCAGGGCAGGACCTGTGGATAACGTTTGCTCAGGGTATCGAAATCGTCCCAGAACGCGGGGATGACGATGATGTCGGCATTTTCCAGGCCACCATCCACCGGGATCATCACGTCGCTGAAGGTGTTGACCGGTTTGCCGTCGGGGCTGACCAGTCGGGTTTCGAACGCGGGAGTCAGGCCGTGGCCCAGTTGTTTGCCGTAGCGCAGGCTGGCGAGGTGGAAGAAATCCTTGGCCTGCATGAGGGTGGAAGCGAAAACCCGGTCAATGGCCAGGATGCTGACGCGCCGTAGAGGCGTGGAGGCTTGGTTAGACATAATTCAACTTTATTCTTATAGGGGAAAGTGGTCACCAGACGGCTGGATCGTCTTATTTTTTGTCGGATGTGTCCAGTGTCCTGTATCGGACACGAGGCATAGTCTCTGAAGGTCCAATCCTTCTAACAACAAAGAAAAGGGTGCCGCATGATTCCCAGAACCTTGTTCAGTTCCGAGCACGAACTTTTTCGCGACAGTGTGCGAACGTTCCTCGAAAAAGAAGCAGTGCCGTACCACGGGCAATGGGAAAAACAGGGCTATATCGATCGTCAACTCTGGAACAAGGCAGGGGAGGCGGGGATGTTGTGCTCGCATCTGCCGGAGCAGTACGGCGGGCTGGGGGCAGACTTCCTGTACAGCGCGGTGGTCATCGAAGAGGTGGGGCGCCTGGGGCTGACCGGTATCGGTTTCTCCCTGCATTCGGACATCGTTGCGCCCTACATCCTGCATTACGGCAGTGAAACGCTGAAACACAAATACCTGCCGAAACTGGTGTCTGGCGAGATGGTCAGTGCCATCGCCATGACCGAGCCCGGCGCCGGTTCCGACCTGCAAGGGGTGAAGACCACCGCCGTGCTCGATGGCGACGAGTACGTAATCAACGGCTCGAAGACCTTCATCACCAACGGCTTCCTCGCCGACCTGGTGATCGTCGTCGCCAAGACCGATCCTAAGGCGGGCGCGAAGGGCACCAGCCTGTTCCTGGTGGAGGCCGATACGCCCGGCTTCGATAAGGGCAAGCGTCTGGAAAAGGTCGGCATGAAAGCCCAGGACACTTCGGAACTGTTCTTCCAGGACGTGCGGGTGCCCAAGGAAAACCTGCTGGGTCAGGCCGGGATGGGCTTCGCGTATTTGATGCAGGAGTTGCCGCAGGAGCGCCTCACCGTCGCCATCGGCGGCCTGGCTTCAGCCGAGGCGGCGTTGCAATGGACACTGGACTACACCCGCGAGCGCAAGGCGTTCGGCAAGGCGATTGCCGACTTCCAGAACACCCGGTTCAAGCTCGCCGAGATGGCGACCGAGATCCAGATCGGCCGGGTCTTTGTCGACCGCTGCCTGGAGTTGCACCTGCAAGGCAAGCTCGATGTGCCGACGGCTGCGATGGCCAAGTATTGGGGCACGGACCTGCAATGCAAGGTGCTCGACGAGTGCGTGCAGTTGCATGGCGGCTACGGTTTCATGTGGGAGTACCCGATCGCCCGGGCGTGGGCGGATGCGCGGGTGCAGCGGATTTATGCGGGGACCAATGAAATCATGAAGGAGATAATTGCCAGGTCATTGTAGGAGCGAGCTTGCTCGCGATGGGCGTCAACGATAACGCTGACACCCTGCGGTGTGCTCAGGTTTTTCGCGAGCAAGCTCGCTTCTACAGGTGCGGGTTATGGCGCAGGATTCGGGTGATCCTTGTGGATCGCCTCGATCCCTTCCAGTACTTCCTCCGACAACTTCAGATCAAAACTGGCAATGTTGCTGTCCAGTTGCTCCAGTGTCGTGGCGCCGATGATGTTGCTGGTCACGAACGGCTGTTGCGTCACAAATGCCAGGGCCATTTGCGCCGGGTCCAGGCCGTGCTCACGGGCCAGAGCGACGTAACGGCTGCAGGCCGCTTCCGACTGCGGGTTGAAATAGCGGCTGAACCGGCTGTAGAGGCTCAGGCGGCCTTTTGGCGGGCGCGCCCCACCTTCGTACTTGCCTGACAGGAAACCGAACGCCAGCGGTGAATAGGCGAGCAGGCCGCACTGTTCGCGGATGGCGATTTCCGCCAGGCCGACCTCGAAGCTGCGGTTGAGCAGGTTGTAGGGGTTCTGGATCGACACCGCGCGCGGCCAGCCGCGTTGCTCGGCCAGGGCCAGGAACCGCATGGTGCCCCACGGCGTTTCGTTGGACAGGCCGATGTGGCGGATCTTGCCGGCCCGGACCTGTTCGTCCAGCGCTTCGAGGGTGTCCTCCAGGGGCGTCAGGTTGGCTTCGGTCTGGTGCTTGTAGCCCAACTGCCCGAAGAAATTGGTGCTGCGCTCCGGCCAGTGCAGCTGGTACAGGTCGATGTAGTCGGTCTGCAGGCGCTGGAGGCTGGCATCCACGGCCTCGGTGATGTGCTGGCGATTGTGTCGCAGGTTCTTGTCGCGGATGTAGTCGATGGTGTTGCCCGGGCCGGCGATCTTGCTGGCGAGGATCCAGTCGGCACGGTCCCCGCGACTTTTGAAGTAATTGCCGATGTAGCGCTCGGTGGTGGCATAGGTTTCGGCCTTGGGCGGCACCGGGTACATTTCGGCGGTATCGATGAAGTTGATCCCCGCACCTTTGGCCCGCTCGATCTGGGCGAAAGCGTCTGCCTCGCTGTTTTGCTCGCCCCAGGTCATGGTGCCGAGGCAGATTGCGCTCACGTTCAGGTTGGTTCGGCCTAGCTGGCGATAGTCCATCGGGTGCTCCCCTGGGCAAAACAATCATAAAAGCAGGTTGAATTATTTTTCGCAATCTGCATAATTGCGCACCTCTTTCTGCAGTGGAAGTGATGCGCCGCCGCCGAAGAATCTTGCCGTTGAACGGACGCGCCGACCCGAGCCCCCGAAAGCGTCTGTATCCGGCTGCCTTTGACTTGTCAAAGTACGCACTATTCAGTAAGATCCGCCGTCTAATTTACAGGGCGGCCCCTGAGGCTATAAAGAATGAAAACTTTTACTGCTAAACCGGAAACAGTAAAGCGCGACTGGTTTGTCGTCGACGCTGCTGGTCAGACCCTGGGTCGTCTGGCCACCGAAATCGCGAGCCGTCTGCGTGGCAAGCACAAGCCTGAGTACACTCCTCACGTTGACACCGGCGACTACATCGTCGTAATCAACGCCGAGCAGATCCGTGTTACCGGCGCTAAAACCACTGACAAAATGTACTACTCCCACTCCGGTTTCCCGGGCGGCATCAAGTCGATCAACTTTGAAAAGCTGATCGCCAAGGCCCCTGAGCGCGTGATCGAGACCGCGGTCAAAGGCATGCTGCCTAAGAACCCGCTGGGTCGCGACATGTACCGTAAGCTGAAAGTCTATGCGGGCGCTGCACACCCTCATACTGCTCAGCAGCCCCAAGAACTGAAGATTTAACGGAATAGTTCATTATGTCGGCGACTCAAAATTACGGCACTGGCCGTCGCAAGACCGCAACCGCACGCGTTTTCCTGCGTCCGGGTACTGGTAACATCTCCATCAACAACCGTTCGCTGGATAATTTCTTCGGCCGCGAAACTGCCCGCATGGTAGTTCGTCAGCCGCTGGAATTGACTGAGACTGTCGAGAAGTTCGACATCTACGTCACCGTGATCGGCGGTGGTGTGAGTGGTCAAGCTGGCGCAATCCGCCACGGCATCACCCGCGCTCTGATGGACTACGACGAAACTCTGCGCAGCGCTCTGCGTAAAGCCGGCTTCGTAACCCGCGATGCACGTGAAGTTGAACGTAAGAAAGTTGGTCTGCGTAAAGCGCGTAAGCGTCCGCAGTACTCGAAGCGTTAATTCGCTTCCACGTTCAAAAAAGAACGCCCAGTTTCCTCACGGAGCTGGGCGTTTTTTTGTGCCTGTGATTTTCTCAAAGAATTGCGCTGTGACAACTTGCCACATCAGCAGAGCCCCTATACTCCAAGGCTTGGCAGTGGTGCCTCGGGGTAATTACCTTGTCAGAATTGGGGCTTTTCATTACCATTCGGCAAAATTTTTATAAGTACAGAGTTTTACTTAGTAGATGCCTGATTTAACAGGCCACAAAGCTGATGGGAGAGGACTGAATGAGCAATGACGGCGTGAATGCAGGCCGGCGTCGCTTCTTGGTAGCAGCCACATCCGTGGTGGGTGCTGCAGGAGCGGTGGGGGCTGCGGTCCCGTTCGTGGGGTCATGGTTTCCCAGTGCCAAGGCGAAAGCCGCAGGTGCACCGGTGAAAGTGAATGTCAGCAAGATCGAGCCAGGCCAGCAGATGATTGCTGAGTGGCGCGGCCAGCCGGTATTCATCGTCCGCCGTACGCCGGAAATCCTGGGGAATCTGAAGAAGATCGAGGGTCAGTTGTCTGACCCGACCTCCAAGAACTCGACTCAACCAACCTATGTTGATCCGGAAACCCGTTCGATCAAGCCTGAGGTTCTGCTGCTGATCGGTATCTGCACGCACCTGGGTTGCTCGCCGACCTTCCGTCCCGAAGTCGCTCCCGCCGATTTGGGCAAGGATTGGGTAGGTGGCTATTTCTGTCCTTGCCACGGCTCCCACTACGACCTGGCTGGCCGCGTCTACAAGTCGCAACCTGCGCCTTTGAACCTGCCAGTTCCCCCGCATTCCTATGAGACCGATGACATCATCGTCGTTGGCGTCGATACGGAGAAAGCGTGATGAGCAAGTTCATGGATTGGGTTGATGCGCGCTTTCCCGCCACCAAGATGTGGGAAGACCATCTCAGCAAGTATTACGCTCCGAAAAACTTCAACTTCTTCTATTTCTTTGGCTCCCTGGCGCTGCTCGTCCTGGTCAACCAGATCGTTACCGGTGTCTGGCTGACCATGAGCTACACCCCTTCGGCGGAAGAGGCCTTTGCTTCCGTCGAGTACATCATGCGCGACGTCGAGTACGGCTCGATCCTGCGCCTGCTGCACTCCACCGGCGCTTCGGCGTTCTTCATCGTGGTCTATCTGCACATGTTCCGTGGCTTGCTCTACGGTTCGTACCAGAAGCCGCGCGAGCTGGTGTGGGTGTTCGGCATGCTGATCTACCTGGCGCTGATGGCCGAGGCCTTCATGGGCTACCTGCTGCCTTGGGGCCAGATGTCCTACTGGGGCGCCCAGGTGATTATCTCGCTGTTCGGTGCGATCCCGGTCATCGGCAACGACCTGACCCAGTGGATCCGTGGTGACTACCTGATTTCCGGGATCACCCTGAACCGCTTCTTCGCCCTGCACGTGGTGGCCTTGCCGATCGTGATTCTCGGCCTGGTGGTGCTGCACGTCCTGGCCTTGCACGAAGTCGGTTCGAACAACCCGGACGGCGTCGACATCAAGAAATACAAGGACGAAAACGGCGTGCCGCTGGACGGTATCGCGTTCCACCCGTACTACACCGTGAAAGATATCGTCGGCGTGGTGGTGTTCCTGTTCATCTTCTGCTCGATCGTGTTCTTCTTCCCGGAAATGGGCGGCTACTTCCTCGAGAAGCCGAACTTTGAAGTGGCGAACGCGTTCAAGACCCCAGAGCACATCGCTCCGGTCTGGTACTTCACACCCTTCTACGCGATCTTGCGCGCGGTTCCGGACAAGCTCCTGGGTGTAATCGCCATGGGTGCGGCCATCGCCGTGCTGTTCGTCCTGCCGTGGCTGGATCGTAGCCCGGTCAAGTCGATGCGCTACAAGGGCTGGATGAGCAAGATCTGGCTCTGGGTATTCTGCATTTCGTTCGTGATCCTGGGCGTGCTGGGTGTCCTGGCGCCGACTCCGGGCCGTACGCTGCTGTCGCAGGTATGTACCTTCCTGTACTTTGCCTACTTCATTCTGATGCCGTTCTACACCAGGCTCGAGAAGACCAAACCGGTTCCGGAAAGGGTGACTGGCTGATGAAAAAACTATTTGCTGTATTGATGCTTGCTGCCCTGCCGGTGTTCGCTTTCGCAGCAGAGCACGGTGGCCCCGAGCTGGAAAAAGTCGACATCGACGTGGCTGACAAGGCGGCGATGCAGGATGGCGCGCGTACGTTCGCCAACTATTGCATGGGCTGCCACAGCGCCAAGTTCCAGCGTTACGAGCGTGTTGCCGATGACCTTGGCATTCCGCACGAGTTGATGCTCGACAAGCTGGTGTTCACCGGCGCCAAGATTGGCGATCACATGAACATCGGCATGCAGCCGGCTGACGCCAAGACCTGGTTCGGTGCGGCGCCGCCCGACCTGACCCTGGTCGCTCGTGTTCGTGGCACCGATTGGCTCTACGGTTACCTGAAGTCGTTCTATGAAGACCCGTCGCGCCCTTGGGGTGTGAACAACAAGGTCTTCCCGAACGTCGGCATGCCTAACGTACTGGTCGGCCTGCAGGGTCGTCAGGTCGTCGGTTGCAAGCAGGTGCAGATCGTCGAGGACGGCAAGAAGCAATATGATCCGCTGACCGGTACGCCGCTGACTCATGAAGCGTGCGATCAGCTGACCATCGTGCCGAAGAGTGGCGCCCTGACCGAAGAGCAGTTCGATGAGAAGGTCAAGAATCTGGTAACCTTCCTGGCTTACTCGGCTAACCCGGTTAAGTTGCAACATCAGCGCATCGGTACGTACGTATTGCTGTACCTGGCGTTCTTCTTCGTATTCGCTTATCTGCTCAAGCGCGAATACTGGAAAGATGTGCACTGATAAAGCTTCAAGCAATTGCTGTTAATCGCGCGCGCCCAAGGGCGCCTCTGAAGGTGTAACGAGCCTGGTGAACCAGGCGTTACGGGAGGCGCCCTCTGGGCGCGCTCGTTTTTCCGCTTCCGATAATTTCAACAAGCGAGGAGGATCGCCATGGGCGTGACCAATCGGTTGGCCTGTTACTCCGACCCCGCCGACCACTATTCCCACCGAGTGCGAATCGTACTGGCAGAGAAGGGTGTCAGCGCTGAGATCATTTACGTTGAGGCTGGTCGCCAGCCGCCTAAACTGATCGAAGTGAACCCTTACGGCAGCTTGCCGACGCTGGTCGATCGTGACCTGGCGTTGTGGGAGTCTACGGTGGTGATGGAATATCTGGATGAGCGTTACCCACATCCGCCGCTGTTGCCGGTCTATCCGGTGGCGCGTGCCAACAGTCGTTTGCTGATTCATCGTATTCAGCGTGACTGGTGTGGTCTGGTGGATCTGATCCTGGATTCGCGGACCAAGGAAGCAGCGCGCGCCGTGGCGCGTAAAGAGCTGCGTGAAAGCCTGACAGGCGTGTCGCCGTTGTTTGCCGACAAGCCATTTTTCCTCAGTGAGGAACAAAGCCTGGTGGATTGCTGCCTATTGCCAATACTCTGGCGATTGCCGATTCTGGGTATAGAACTGCCGCGGCCAGCCAAGCCGCTGCTTGATTACATGGAGCGCCAGTTTGCGCGTGAGGCTTTCCAGGCGAGTCTGTCTGGTGTCGAACGCGACATGCGCTAAGGCTTAAGGAGCCGCTATGAACTCCAGTCGACCTTATCTGGTCCGTGCGCTCTACGAGTGGATTGTTGATAACGATTGCACCCCGCACATGCTGGTCAATTCCGAGTATCCCTCGGTGCAGGTGCCGCAAGGTTTTGCCAGCGATGGCCAGATCGTCCTGAACGTATCGCCACAGGCCGTGCGTCATTTGCACATGGACAACGAGGCGGTGAGCTTCGAAGGCCGCTTCGGTGGGGTACCGCATACCCTGTACGTGCCTATCGCATCGATCCTGGGCATCTACGCCCGGGAGAATGGCCAGGGCATGGTGTTCGATCTGGAGTCGCCCCTGGAGGACGAGGAAGAGATCGAGCCGGATGACGATATCCCGCCTCCGGACAGCGAGCCGCCGCGACCGAGCGGTCGACCGAGCTTGAAGGTGGTGAAATAAAAAAAGGGCGATCCGCAAGGATCGCCCTTTTTATTTCACTGTAGGAGCCGGCTTGCCGGCGAAAGCGGTCGAAAGACCAGCGCAATGTTTAATGACGCCTTCGCCGGCAAGCCGGCTCCTACAGGTCGATGGCGTTCCAGCGTCGCCATCCCCGACAAACAAAGATCAGTCGATGTATTCAAACAATTTGACGATCTTCTGCACCCCGGAAACCCCCTGCACCAGGTTGGTCGCCTGTGCAGCTTCCTGCTTGGTCAACAACCCCAGCAGGTAAACGATGCCGTTCTCGGTCACCACCTTGATGCGCGAGCCAGGGATGTTCGGGTCGGTGAGCATCTGGGTCTTGATCTTGGAGGTCAGCCAGGTGTCGTTCTGGCGGGCAAGGAAGCCGGAAGGTGGCAGCACCTGCAGTTCGTTATGCACCGTCTTGACCCGCTGAACAGCGGCAGCAGCCTGTTCGGCCTTGGCCTTGAGGTCGGCACGCGGGGTTTGCCCGGCGAGCAGTACGACGCCGTTGAAGCTGGTGACGACGATGTGCGAGTCGTTGTCCAGGGCCGGATCGGCCTTGGCGATGTTCACGCCGACCTTGGTGTCGATCAATGAGTCGTCGATCTTGCTGCCGAAAGTGCGGGTGCCACGGTCATCTTCAATCGGTGCTTCACGGCTGGCATTGACCACCGAGGTGCAGCCGCTGATGCCGAGGCATAGGGTCAGGGCCAGTAGGCCGAGGCGATTAGGGGTCATTCTTCACTCCCGAACAGTTGGCTGTCGATCAAATCGCAAAGGCAATGGATCGCCAGCAGGTGGACTTCCTGGATACGTGCGGTGACGTTGGCCGGAACGCGAATCTCGACGTCCTCGGGCAAAAGCAGCGACGCCATGCCGCCGCCATCGCGACCGGTCAATGCTACGACAATCATTTCGCGATCATGTGCGGCCTGGATCGCTTGAATTATGTTGGCCGAGTTGCCGCTGGTGGAAATCGCCAGCAGTACGTCGCCCGGCTGGCCGAGTGCACGGATCTGTTTGGAGAAGATTTCGTTGTAGCTGTAGTCGTTGGCGATCGAGGTGATCGTCGAGCTGTCGGTGGTCAGCGCAATGGCTGGCAGGCTCGGGCGTTCACGTTCGAAGCGGTTGAGCAGCTCGGACGAGAAGTGCTGTGCGTCACCGGCAGAGCCGCCGTTGCCGCAGGAAAGCATCTTGCCCTCGTTGAGCAAGGCGTTGACCATCACCTGGCTGGCTTGCTCGATGTGCGGTGCAAGTACTTCCATCGCCTGTTGCTTGGTGTCGATACTGGCCTGAAAAAGCTGGCGAATTCGGGATTGCATGTCCATCTGTGTGACCTTAATGAGCGCGGCTGTCCGGCACGTGAATGTGCAGCCCGCAAAGCAAAGAGCAAAATTGTTGAGTGGTGGTGTCCGGTTCGGGGCGTAGGCAATCAGCTGTCGAAGGCATTTTGCAACCAGTTCAACTGATCGAGGTCGCTGTCGATCGCAACCACGTCGAAGCGGCAAGGGGCGTTGGCCCAGCGCGACTCACGCTGAAGAAAATACTGCGCGGCAAAAATCAGTTTTTGCCGTTTGCGCTCATCGATGCTATCGAGCGCGCCACCCCATTGAGTGTTTTTTCTGTAGCGAACTTCAACGAATACTACTGTATCGCCCTCCAGCATGACCAGATCAAGCTCGCCGCGTTTACACAACCAGTTCTGCGCCAGTAGCTGCAGGCCTTGTCGCTGAAGATGCTCGAGCGCATGGCGCTCGGCATCTTTACCGCATTGCTGGCGTGACCTTTCAGGCATCAGCGTGGGGTGTTCGGCAGGCGTTGAACCTGACCATTGACGAACTGCGCCCACGGCAGCTCGCGCACTACGCGCTGGTTCTGGGTCATGCTCAGGCTGCCCGATTGACCTTCGATACGGCTGTCCGGCAGGGCCTTGAGCTGGCCCAGGCGGGGTGCCAGGCTGTAGGCGTCCACGCCCATGGCGTACAAACGGCCCAGGCTGCCGCCCGCTTGAGGCCATTGCGCGGTGACCTGGCGGCGCAACGGATCGTTGGCGTCCAGCAGCCATGGGGTTTCGCAGAAGCGCACGCCATTCATGTCGTTGTACTGGTTGACGTCGCCGCTGGCGCTGAAGACGTGGGACGTGGCGTAGACCGGAACGTCACCGGCGTACTGGAAGTTCAGGGTCGGCTTGATCTGCTGGGCCTGTTGCGGCGTGGCAGCGAGGAAAATGAACTCGATGTCCTGGCGACGCGACGGCTGGGCGGCTACCTGCGAGCCAACGGTGCTTTGCAGGCTCTTGGCGCGACCTTCGCTCTGGCGCAGCTGGAACATGTCGGCGATCTGCTGGGCCAGTTGTACCGGCTGGTCGACACGCTCGGTGGCGACGATGCTGCCGCCATTGGCTTGCCAGTCCTGGCTGAACGCCTTGAGTACGCGGTCGCCCCATTCGCCTTTCGGTACCATGATGGCGGCGCGGTGCAGGCCGTCGGCGCGAGCGCGGCGGGAGACTTCGCGGGCTTCGTCTTCAGCGGCCAGGCCAAACTGGAACAGCTGGGCCGGACCTTGAGCACCTTCGCTGTAGTTCAGGGCCAGGGTAGTGATCGGCAGCTGCGGGAGGGCGCTCAGCTGTTTGACCAAGGGTTTTTCCAGCGGACCTACCACCAGTTGCACGCCATCGGCCTGGGCCTTGCGATAGAGCTCGTCGAGCGAGGTCAGGCGCGAGCTGTCGTAGAACTCGATGGCCGGCGGTTTCTGTCCGGACTGTTGTGCCTGGTAGTGGGCGGCCATGAAGCCTTCGCGCAATGCCTTGCCGACCGACGCCAGCGGGCCGTCCTGCGGCAGCAGCAGGGCGATTTTATTCAGGGGCTGGCTGGCCAGGTCCTTGAGGTTGGTCAGTGGCAGCGGCAACTGGCGGGCGGCCGGGTGTTTCGGGTTCTGGGCGCGCCAGTTGTCGATCGCCGCCTGCTGCTGTTCAAGTGTGCCAGCGGTTTTTACCGCCAGTGCCAGGGCCATCCAGCCGCCAAGATCGTCGTCGGTGGTCGGCTGCAATTGCTCGGTCGGCAGCGAAGCGATCAGGGTCCAGATGGCCTCGTGGTTTTTGCTCGCCGCTTCACCGCTCAACATCGGTGCGATAAAAATGCGTTCCTTTGCCGCGGCCAGGGTCTGGCCATCGGCTTCAAGGGCGCGGGCGCGAACGGTGCCGGTGCGGACCTGTTGCTCTTCCGGCATCTCGCCCAGGCGCTGGAAGCTCGGGTGGCTCAAGGCGGTCAGCGCGGCTTTCGGCTGGTTGCGGGTCATGGCCAGTTCAGCCGCCAGGGTGTTGGCGAAGATCTGTTGGCCTGGCTTGAGTGTTTCAACGGGCACCTGTTGCAGGATCTGCGCGGACTGGCCGGCATTGCCCTGATGATAGGCCAGGTCGGCTGCGCTCAGGCGTAGCAGTGCCGCGTCTTCCGGCGTTTTGCTTTGGGCGGCCTTTTCGAGCAGTTGCTCGATGCTGGCATCCGGGGTCCGTGGAAGTTCGCCAAGGCTGGAGGAGGGCGAGCTGGCGCAAGCCGCCAGCAAGGCAGCGAGGCATAGGGCAGAGAACAGCCGCAGGCAAGCGATCATGTAGTGTTCCTGATACTCGATCAAATTAGCGTGGAATTGTACCCAAGCACTGGCCGGGGCGCGATGTTGCTGGTAAGAAACGATCAATTTAGCTGGTGTAAATGTTGCCGTGCGCTACAAAAGCCTGCAAAAGCGGGTGTTGCTTGCCCGTATCGCGAACGTCGCTACGCGCTACAATGGCCGTTTTATCGATCATGAGGTGTGCGCTTTGACTGCTCCAGGTGCTTTGAATTCCGCTGCTGGCTCGCTTTATGTGGTGGCGACGCCCATCGGCAACCTGGACGATATCAGTGCCCGGGCGCTGAAAATATTGCGTGAGGTGGCCTTGATTGCCGCTGAAGACACCCGCCACTCCCAGCGCCTGATGCAGCATTTCGGCATTCCCACGCCCCTGGCTGCCTGTCATGAACACAACGAGCGCGATGAAGGTAGCCGCTTTATCACCCGCCTGCTCGCGGGTGACGATGTCGCGTTGATTTCCGATGCCGGTACGCCGCTGATCTCCGATCCGGGTTATCACCTGGTTCGCCAGGCGCGTGCGGCGGGCATCAATGTTGTGCCTGTGCCGGGGGCCTGTGCGTTGATTGCGGCCCTGTCGGCGGCGGGTTTGCCGTCGGACCGTTTCATCTTCGAAGGCTTCCTGCCGGCCAAGGCGGTGGGGCGACGCGCGCGTCTTGAACTCGTCAAGGAAGAGCCGCGTACGCTGATTTTCTACGAGGCGCCGCACCGTATCCTCGAATGCCTGCAGGACATGGAGCTGGTGTTCGGTGCCGAACGCCCGGCGTTGCTGGCGCGGGAGCTGACCAAGACGTTCGAAACGCTCAAGGGCTTGCCGCTGGCCGAGTTGCGCGAGTTCGTCGAGTCGGACAGTAATCAACAGCGCGGCGAGTGCGTGGTGTTGGTGGCGGGTTGGACGGCCCCCGAGGAGGAGGGCGCGGTCAGCAGTGAAGCGATGCGTATCCTCGATCTGTTGCTCGAAGAAGTGCCGCTCAAGCGTGCCGCGGCGTTGGCGGCGCAAATTACCGGCGAACGCAAGAATGTGCTGTATCAGATTGCGCTGGATAAACAGAAGGGCGAGTAAAACCCGACGCACCGGCGTGCGCAACGGCGCTTAACGCTTGTTCTTCGGGCGCTCTGCCGGTAACCTTCGCGGCGGAGAGTCGATCGGACAGTCGCTGCCCTCTATGAAAATTAGGGGGGGGAGGAAAGTCCGGGCTCCATAGGGCGAAGTGCCAGGTAATGCCTGGGAGGCGTGAGCCTACGGAAAGTGCCACAGAAAATAACCGCCTAAGCGCTTCGGCGCCGGTAAGGGTGAAAAGGTGCGGTAAGAGCGCACCGCACGTCTGGCAACAGTTCGTGGCTAGGTAAACCCCACTTGGAGCAAGACCAAATAGGGTCCCAAGGCGTGGCCCGCGCTGGGACCGGGTAGGTTGCTAAAGATGTCCAGTGATGGCCATCGTAGACGAATGACTGTTCAAGACAGAACCCGGCTTACAGATCGACTCTCCACCTTTTTTCTCCCCTCTGCTTAAATCATTGAGCAGGGGTCCGATGATGGCAATTTCCCTCCTTTCACATTCGTCCTCATTATCACTTTCGTAATATCAAAAAAATCTTACTCTTAATAAATCACTTTAACTTCTGAACGCAGCCTCCTGTGCTGATTCAAGTTGTTGGGCGGTTTCATCCGTCTGATTCTGATTGCTCCTCTCTTTATGCTCCTAAATCTCAGTTCTGTAAGGGTTTTCCTGTAATCCGCGCCTTGACGGTGTGGTGGGCGCATTCCTATAGTGTGCGCAAGTGGCGGAAAGTGGCGTAAAGTGGGTTTTCTGAACGTAAAACGCTAGAATTTGGAGAAACGCTGACGTGTTTCGCGGAGCCAACGCAATCAGTCTCGATGCAAAGGGCCGTCTCGCTATGCCGAGCCGGTACCGTGACGAGCTGGTTTCGCGTAGTTCCGGTCAGTTGATCGTCACCATTGATGCCGTTGATCCGTGTCTGTGTGTTTACCCCCTCGATGAGTGGGAAATTATTGAAACCAAACTGCGCGCACTGCCTTCGCTTCACGAAGCGAACCGCCGTCTGCAACGTTTACTGATTGGCAATGCCGTCGACCTCGAGCTCGATGGCAGTGGTCGTTTTCTGGTTCCACCGCGTCTTCGTGAATATGCCAAGTTGGATAAGCGCGCGATGCTGGTAGGCCAACTGAACAAGTTCCAATTGTGGGACGAAGATGCCTGGGATGCGGTTGCTGCCGCTGACCTGGCTGCTATTCAAGAACCGGGCGCGATGCCTGATAACCTGCGTGAATTGATCCTGTGACTATAGATAGCGGCTTTAACCACATCACCGTACTGCTTGACGAAGCCGTCGAGGCTCTCGCCGTACGTCCTGATGGCTGCTATCTGGACGGAACGTTCGGACGGGGCGGACACAGCCGGTTGATCCTCAGCCAGCTCGGTCCCGATGGTCGGTTGCTCGGGTTCGACAAAGACCCTCAAGCGATTGCCACCGGGCAGACGCTAGCGGCCGAAGACGGCCGCTTTGTCGTTGTACAGCGCAGCTTTGCCGAGCTGGGTGCGGAAGTTGCCGCGCGCGGCATGAACGGCAAGGTCAGCGGCGTGCTGCTTGACCTGGGCGTCTCTTCGCCACAGCTGGACGACCCTGAGCGCGGTTTCAGCTTCCTCAACGATGGCCCGCTGGACATGCGCATGGACCCGTCCCGCGGGATCAGCGCTGCCGAATTCGTCAACACCGCGCCCGTGGAAGAAATCGCCCGGGTGTTCAAGGAATACGGCGAAGAGCGTTTTTCCGGGCGCATGGCCCGTGCCGTGGCCGAACGTCGCGATATCAAACCGTTCGAGCGCACCGCCGATCTGGCTGAAGTGCTGAAGGTCGCCAACCCTGCGTGGGAAAAGGGCAAGAACCCGGCTACCCGTGCATTCCAGGGGTTGCGCATCCACGTCAACAACGAACTGGGCGATCTGGAAGCCGGTCTCGAAGCCGCGCTGGAGAGCCTGGAAGTGGGCGGTCGCCTGGTGGTGATCAGCTTCCATTCGCTGGAAGATCGCATCGTCAAGCTGTTCATGCGCAAGCTGGTCAAAGGCGAAGCCGACAACCTGCCACGCAACCTGCCGGTTCGGCATGTCGCTTTCGAACCGAAAATCAAAATCCATGGCAAAGCGCAGACGGCCTCCGACGCCGAGCTGAAGGCCAACCCACGCTCCCGTAGTGCTGTCATGCGCGTGGCGGAGAAGCTGCGGTGAGCAAGCTCTTCGCCAAGCCACTTCCCGGCGGAAGCTTTTTCATGCTGCTGTTGTTCGTGGGCGTGCTCGTGTCGGCCATTGGCGTGTCCTACAGCGCCCACTGGAACCGCCAGTTGCTGAACACGCTGTACGGCGAGTTGAGCGTGCGCGACAAGGCGCAGGCCGAATGGGGTCGCCTGATTCTTGAACAAAGCACCTGGACCGCCCACAGCCGTATCGAAGTGCTGGCCACCGAACAACTGAAAATGCGCATTCCCGGCGCCGCCGAAGTGCAGATGGTGGCGCCATGATGAAACTCGAAGGCGCTCTTTTTCCATGGCGCTTCCGCCTGGTGCTGGGTCTGCTTGGCGTCATGGTGGCGGCGATCGCCTGGCGCATCATTGACCTGCAAGTGGTTGACCGTGCCTTTCTCAAAGGTCAGGGCGACGCGCGCAGCGTTCGGCATATTCCGATTCCGGCTCACCGTGGCCTGATCACCGACCGTAATGGCGAGCCCCTGGCCGTCAGCACCCCGGTCACCACCTTGTGGGCCAATGCCAAGGAAATGCAGCTGGCCAAGGAAAAGTGGCCAGCACTGGCTGCTGCACTGGGGCAGGACCCCAAGGCACTGGCCGAGCGCCTTGAAGCACAAGCCAACAAGGAATTCATTTATCTGGTGCGCGGGCTGACGCCTGAGCAGGGCCAGGCCGTACTCGACCTGAAAGTGCCGGGTGTCTACGGCATCGAAGAGTTCCGCCGTTTCTACCCGGCCGGTGAGGTCACCGCCCATATGGTCGGCTTTACCGACATCGACGACCATGGTCGAGAAGGGGTCGAGCTCGCCTACGATGAATGGCTGGCCGGGGTCCCCGGCAAACGGCAAGTGATCAAGGACCGGCGCGGCCGGTTGATCAAGGATGTCCAGGTCACCAAAAACGCCAAGGCCGGAAAGCCCTTGGCGTTGTCCATTGACCTGCGCCTGCAATACCTCGCCAACCGCGAATTGCGCAACGCGATCATCGAGAACGGCGCCAAGGCCGGCAGCCTGGTGATCATGGACGTGAAGACCGGCGAAATCCTCGCCATGGTCAACCAGCCGACCTACAACCCGAACAACCGCCGCAACCTGCAACCGGCAATGATGCGTAACCGCGCGATGATCGACGTGTTCGAACCGGGTTCGACCATGAAGGCGATCTCGATGAGCGCCGCCATCGAAACCGGACGCTGGAAGCCGAGCGACACCGTCGAGGTGTACCCGGGCTCCCTGCAGATCGGCAAGTACACCATCAAGGACGTCTCCAAGAGCGAAGGTCCGGTGCTTGACCTTGCCGGTATCCTGATCAATTCCAGTAACGTCGGCATGAGCAAGATCGCCTTCGATATCGGTGGTGAGACGATTTTCCGCCTGGCGCAGAAAGTCGGTCTCGGCCAGGATACCGGCCTTGGCTTCCCGGGCGAGCGTGTCGGCAACCTGCCGAACTACCGCGAATGGCGCAAGGCTGAAACCGCCACGCTGTCCTACGGCTACGGTGTTTCCGTGACGGCGATCCAGTTGGTCCACGCCTTCTCGGCCCTGGCCAACAACGGTCGCCTGGCGCCGCTGACACTGATCAAAACCGACAAGGCGCCGCAGACCACCCAGGTGTTGCCGGAAGCCGTCGCGAAAACCATGCAAGGCATGCTGCAGCAAGTGATCGAAGCGCCGCGCGGGGTATTCCGTGCGCAGGTGCCGGCTTATCACGTAGGCGGCAAGTCCGGTACTGCGCGTAAAACATCGGTCGGCACCAAAGGCTACGCCGAGAACTCCTACCGCTCGCTGTTCGCCGGTTTCGGCCCGATGAGCGATCCGCGCTACGCCATCGTGGTGGTGATCGACGAGCCGACCAAGGCCGGTTACTTCGGTGGCCTGGTGTCTGCGCCGGTGTTCAGCCGCGTGATGTCCGGCACCCTGCGCCTGATGAACGTTACCCCGGACAACCTGCCACCTACCCAACAAGCGAACGCAGCGCCGGTCGTTCCACTGAAAGCCAATGGAGGGCGCGGCTGATGTCTTTGAGCCTGAACAAGATTTTCCCCCACGCCGGCCACGATCTGTTGATCCGTGAGTTGGCGCTGGACAGTCGCAACGTACGCGCGGGTGACCTGTTCCTCGCGGTGCCGGGCGGCAAATTCGATGGCCGTGCGCACATTGCCGATGCGCTTGCGCGAGGCGCTGCGGCCGTGGCTTATGAAGTGGAAGGCGCTACCGTGCTGCCGATCACCGACGTGCCGCTGATTCCGGTCAAGGGCCTGGCAGCGCAGCTGTCGGACATCGCCGGGCGTTTTTATGGCGAGCCGAGCCATCACCTGAAACTGGTGGGCGTAACTGGCACCAACGGCAAGACCAGTGTGACCCAACTGGTGGCCCAGGCACTGGATCTGCTTGGTCAGCACTGCGGCATTGTCGGCACCCTCGGCAGCGGGTTTCATGGCGCGCTGGAAAGCGGCCTGCACACCACGCCAAACCCGATTGCAGTGCAAGCGACCTTGGGCGACCTGAAAAAGGCCGGTGCCAAGGCGGTTGCCATGGAAGTCTCGTCCCATGGCCTGGATCAGGGCCGGGTCACCGCGCTGGCATTCGATGTGGCCGTGATGACCAACCTGTCCCGCGACCATCTGGACTACCACGGCACCATGCAGGCCTATGGCGAAGCCAAGTCCAGGTTGTTCGCCTGGAATGACTTGAAGTGCCGGGTGGTCAACCTCGACGATGATTTCGGCCGGCAACTGGCTGCCGAAAAACGCGAGTCGCGTCTGATCACCTACAGCCTGCTCGACAGCAGCGCTTACCTGTATTGCCGCGAAGCGCAGTTCGATGATCACGGCGTGCGCGCCACGCTGGTTACGCCCCAGGGCGAACACCACCTGCGCAGCACGCTGCTGGGTCGTTTCAACCTGAGCAACGTGCTGGCGGCGGTCGGCGCCTTGCTCGGTCTGGACTATGCCCTGGACGAAATTCTCAAGGTGCTGCCCAAACTCGAAGGCCCGGCCGGGCGCATGCAACGCCTGGGCGGCGGTACCCAGCCGTTGGTGGTGGTCGATTACGCCCACACCCCGGACGCCCTGGAAAAAGTCCTGACGGCCCTGCGCCCTCACGTCAAAGGACGGCTGCTGTGCCTGTTCGGCTGTGGCGGCGACCGCGATCGCGGCAAGCGTCCGCTGATGGCCGAAGTGGTCGAGCGTCTGGCCGATGGCGTACTGGTCACCGACGACAACCCGCGCACTGAAGATCCATCGGTGATTTTCGACGACATCCGTGCCGGCTTCACCGCTGTGGATAAAGTGACCTTCGTGGCTGGCCGTGGCCAGGCAATTGCCCAGTTGATCGCCGGTGCGTCGGCTGATGACGTGATTGTCCTGGCCGGTAAAGGTCACGAGGACTATCAGGAAATCAACGGCGAACGGCATGCCTTTTCCGATCTGGTCGAGGCCGATCATGCCTTGACCGCGTGGGAGGTGGCCCATGCTTAAAGCCTTGAAACTGAGCGAACTGACCGGCGCGCTGAATGCACGCTTGATCGCAGCAGATGCGAGCTTCGACGGCGTCAGCATCGACAGTCGCGCCATCAAGCCGGGCCAGCTGTTCATTGCCCTGGCCGGTCCGCGCTTCGATGGCCATGACTACCTCAATGAAGTCGCGGCCAAAGGTGCCGTGGCAGCCTTGGTCGAGCGTGAAGTCGCCGACAGCGCGCTGCCGCAATTGCTGGTGGCCGATACCCGCCAGGCCCTGGGCCAACTGGGCGCGCTCAATCGTGCGGCATTCACCCAGCCAGTCGCCGCCATCACCGGTTCCAGCGGCAAGACCACGGTCAAGGAAATGCTCGCGAGCATCCTGCGCACCCGTGGCCCTGTGCTGGCCACCCGCGGCAACCTGAACAACGACCTCGGCGCGCCGTTGACCCTGCTCGAACTGGCACCGGAACACACCGCCGCCGTGATCGAGCTCGGTGCTTCGCGCCTGGGTGAAATTGCCTACACCGTGGGCCTGACCAAACCCCATGTGGCCATTCTCAACAATGCCGGAACCGCCCATGTCGGCGAGTTCGGCGGGCCGGAAAAAATCGTCGAAGCCAAGGGCGAGATCATTGATGGGCTGGATGCCAATGGCGTCGCCGTGCTCAATCTCGACGACAAGGCGTTCGACATCTGGAAGACCCGCGCTGGCGAGCGCAAGGTGCTGACCTTCGCCCTGAGCAATGTCAGTGCCGATTTCTACGCCAGCGACCTGGCCACCGATGCCCGTGGCTGCCCGGCGTTCAACCTGCACAGTCCTGAAGGTGTGGAGCGCGTTCAACTGAACCTGCTCGGCACCCATAACGTCGCCAACGCCATGGCTGCCGCGGCTGCCGCCCATGCCCTGGGGGTGTCGCTGTTCGGCATCGCCACCGGCCTCGGCGCGGTGCAACCGGTCAAGGGTCGTACCGTTGCGCAACTGGCCAGCAATGGCATGCGCGTCATTGATGACACTTACAACGCAAACCCCACCTCCATGTGCGCCGCCGTTGATATACTGGCCGGCTTTTCCGGTCGCACCGTTCTGGTGCTCGGGGATATCGGCGAGTTGGGCGACTGGGCGCAGCAGGGGCACCGCGACGTGGGCGAATACGCCCGTGGCAAGGTTTCTGCGCTGTACGCCGTCGGGCCGATGATGGTTCACGCCGTCGACGCTTTCGGTCCACAAGCCTTTCACTTCAGCACGCAGGCTGAACTGATCAAGGCCCTGGGGGCCGAGCAGGATACAAACACCACCATTTTGATCAAGGGCTCGCGCAGCGCTGCGATGGAAAACATCGTTGCCGCTTTGTGCGGGACCAGTCTGGAGAAACATTAATGCTGCTGCTGCTAGCGGAGTATCTGCAACAGTTCTACAAAGGCTTCGCGGTCTTCCAGTACCTGACCCTGCGCGGGATTCTCGGTGTGCTGACCGCGCTGGTTTTGTCGCTGTGCTATGGCCCGTGGATGATCCGTACTCTGCAGAACCGTCAGATCGGCCAGTCCGTCCGCAACGACGGCCCGCAATCGCACCTGTCCAAATCCGGCACCCCGACCATGGGTGGTGCGCTGATTTTGTCGTCGATCGGTGTCAGCACCCTGCTGTGGGCTGACCTGACCAACCGTTATGTCTGGGTCGTCCTGTTGGTGACCCTGTTGTTCGGTGCCATCGGCTGGGTCGATGACTACCGCAAGGTGATCGAGAAGAACTCCCGTGGCCTGCCGAGCCGCTGGAAGTACTTCTGGCAGTCGGTGTTCGGCCTTGGCGCTGCGATCTTCCTTTATATGACCGCCGCGACGCCGGTGGAAACCACCCTGATCCTGCCCATGCTCAAGGACCACAGCATTGCGCTGGGCGCAGGCTTCATCGTCCTGACCTACTTCGTGATCGTCGGTTCGAGCAACGCGGTCAACCTGACCGACGGCCTCGACGGCCTGGCGATCATGCCGACCGTGATGGTCGGTGGTGGCCTGGGGATCTTCTGCTACCTGTCGGGTAACGTGAAATTCGCCGAATACCTGCTGATCCCTTATGTACCGGGCGCGGGTGAGCTGATCGTGTTCTGCGGCGCGCTGATCGGTGCCGGCCTGGGCTTCCTTTGGTTCAACACCTATCCCGCACAAGTCTTCATGGGCGACGTCGGCGCGCTGGCGCTGGGCGCGGCCCTGGGCACCATCGCCGTGATCGTCCGTCAGGAAATCGTCCTGTTCATCATGGGCGGCGTGTTCGTGATGGAAACCCTGTCAGTCGTCATTCAGGTTGCGTCCTTTAAGCTGACCGGTCGCCGTGTGTTCCGCATGGCACCGATTCACCACCACTTTGAACTCAAGGGCTGGCCCGAGCCACGCGTGATTGTCCGTTTCTGGATCATCACCGTGATTCTCGTGCTGATTGGTCTTGCCACCCTGAAACTGAGGTAGAAACCCGTGTCCCTGATCGCGTCTGACCACTTCCGCATCGTTGTCGGCCTCGGCAAGAGCGGCATGTCCCTGGTTCGCTTCCTGGCGAACCGGGGCGTGGCGTTTGCGGTGGCCGATACGCGGGAAAACCCGCCGGAACTGGCCACGCTCAAGCGTGACTACCCGCAGGTGGAAGTGCGTTGCGGCGAGCTGGACGTCGAGTTCCTGTGCCGTGCCGACGAGCTCTACGTGAGCCCCGGCCTGGCACTGGCGACCCCGGCCCTGCAGGCCGCTGCTGCCCGTGGCGTGAAATTGTCCGGCGACATCGAGCTGTTCGCGCGTAACGCGAAGGCGCCGATCGTGGCCATCAGCGGTTCCAACGCGAAGAGCACCGTGACCACACTGGTCGGCGAGATGGCGGCGGCGGCGGGCAAACGTGTCGCTGTAGGCGGCAACCTCGGTACGCCGGCGCTGGACCTGCTCAGCGACGACGTCGAGTTGTACGTGATGGAGTTGTCGAGTTTCCAGCTGGAAACCACCGATCAGCTCAACGCCGAAGTAGCGACCGTGCTCAACATCAGCGAAGACCACATGGACCGCTACAGCGGCCTGCCGGCCTATCACCTGGCCAAGCACCGGATCTTCCGTGGCGCCAAGCAGTTTGTGGTCAACCGTCAGGATGCCCTGAGCCGGCCGTTGATGGGCGAGGGCCAGCCGTGCTGGACCTTTGGCCTGACCAAACCGGATTTCAAGGCCTTCGGTATCCGCGAAGAAGGCGGCGAGAAGTACCTGGCCTTCGAATTCCAGAACCTGATGCCGGTGCGCGAATTGAAAGTTCGCGGCGCCCATAACCAATCCAACGCCCTGGCGGCATTGGCACTCGGTCACGCCGTCGGCTTGCCGTTCGACGCCATGCTCTCGGCGCTGCGCACCTTCGCCGGGCTCGAGCATCGTTGCCAATGGGTCCGCGACCTGGATGGCGTGGGTTACTACAACGACTCCAAAGCCACCAACGTCGGCGCCGCGCTGGCAGCCATCGAAGGCCTGGGTGCGGACATCGACGGCAAGATCGTGCTGATCGCCGGCGGCGACGGCAAGGGGGCCGAGTTCAAGGACCTGCGTGATCCGGTGGCGGCCAACTGCCGTGCCGTGGTCCTCATGGGCCGCGACTCCGACAAGATCGGCCAGGCCATCGGCGATGCCGTTCCGCTGATTCGTGCAGGCTCCCTGCTCGAAGCCGTCGCGCAATGCCGCGCCGCTGCCCGGCCGGGCGACGTGGTGCTGCTGTCGCCGGCGTGCGCCAGTTTCGACATGTTCAAGCACTACGAAGACCGTGGTCACCAGTTCGTCCAAGCCGTGGAGGAACTGGCATGAGTCTTCGGGGCATCATCAAGCCGTACCCATCGCCGCTGATCACCGGGCGCGGCATCGACCTCGACTTCCCGATGCTCGTCGGTTGCCTGACGCTGCTCGGCCTGGGGCTGGTGATGATTGCATCGGCCTCCACGGAAGTGGCGGCGGTGCAGTCCGGCAGCGCCCTGTACTACATGATTCGCCACCTGATCTACGTGGTGCTGGGCCTTGCTGCCTGCATCGTCACCATGATGATCCCGATCGCCACCTGGCAACGCCTGGGCTGGTTGATGCTGCTGGGGGCATTCGGTTTGCTGGTGATGGTGATCATTCCCGGGATCGGGCGTGAAGTGAACGGTTCGATGCGCTGGATCGGCTTCAGCTTTTTCAACGTCCAGCCTTCCGAGATCGCCAAGGTGTTCGTGGTGATCTACCTCGCCGGTTATCTGGTGCGTCGCCAGAAAGAAGTGCGTGAAAGCTGGATGGGTTTCTTCAAGCCGTTCATCGTGCTGCTGCCGATGGCGGGCCTGTTGCTGATGGAGCCGGACTTTGGTGCCACCGTGGTGATGATGGGTGCGGCGGCGGCGATGCTGTTCCTCGGCGGGGTCGGGCTGTTCCGGTTTTCCCTGATGGTGGTCCTGGCGGTCGGGGCGGTGGTGTTGCTGATTCAGATGCAGCCGTATCGAATGGCGCGTCTGACCAACTTTGCCGATCCGTGGGCCGACCAGTTCGGTGCCGGCTACCAGCTGTCCCAGGCATTGATCGCTTTCGGCCGCGGCGAATGGCTGGGCGTTGGCCTGGGCAACAGCGTGCAGAAGCAGTTCTACCTGCCGGAAGCCCACACTGACTTCGTGTTCTCGGTCCTGGCCGAAGAGCTGGGTGCCGTGGGTTCCCTGTGCACGGTGGCGCTGTTCGTCTTCGTTTGTATTCGTGGCATGTACATCGGCTTGTGGGCCGAGAAGGCCAAGCAGTTTTTCGCCGCCTATGTCGCCTACGGCCTGTCGTTCCTGTGGATCGGTCAGTTCCTGATCAACATTGGTGTGAACGTCGGCCTGCTGCCGACCAAGGGCCTGACGCTGCCGTTCCTCAGCTATGGCGGCAGTTCGTTGGTGATCTGCTGTGCCTGTCTCGGCTTGTTGCTGCGCATCGAGTGGGAGAGTCGAACCCACCTGGGCAGCGAAGAGATGGAGTTCCATGAGAGCGACTTCGCCGAGGAGCCGAACCATGGGCGCTAACGTATTGATCATGGCCGGCGGCACCGGGGGCCACGTGTTCCCGGCACTGGCCTGTGCCCGCGAATTCCAGGCCCGCGGTTACACCGTGCACTGGCTCGGGACGCCACGCGGTATCGAGAACGAATTGGTTCCGATGGCCGGTATCGAACTGCACCGGATCAACGCCAGCGGTTTGCGTGGCAAGGGCAAGCTGTCGCTGCTCAAGGCGCCGTTCATGTTGCTCAAATCGGTCTGGCAGGCGCGGGCGATCATTCGTCGTTTGCAGCCGGCTTGCGTGGTGGGCTTTGGCGGTTATGTGACCGGCCCTGGTGGTGTCGCAGCCAAACTGGCCGGTGTGCCGGTGATCGTTCACGAACAGAACGCCGTGGCGGGTACCGCCAATCGGTTGCTGGTGCCGTTGGCCGCCCGAGTCTGTGAAGCGTTCCCCGACACCTTTACCCTGTCGAGCAGCCGACGGACCACCGGTAACCCGGTGCGCACCGAGCTGTTCCTCGAAACACCGCGCCCGGCCCTGGCCGGTCGCAAGGCGCGTTTGCTGATCCTGGGCGGAAGCCTGGGCGCAGAACCGTTGAACAAGCTGCTGCCTGAAGCCCTGTCGCAAGTCGCCGTCGACCTGCGCCCGGAAGTGTTCCATCAGGCCGGTAAAAACCATGATGAAGTGACTGCGCAGCGCTACTTCGCGGCTGGCGTCGAGGCGCAAGTGCAGCCGTTCATCAAAGACATGGCCCAAGCCTATGGCTGGGCCGACCTGGTGGTATGTCGCGCAGGTGCGCTGACCATCAGTGAACTGGCCGCCGCCGGTCTGCCCTCGATGCTGGTGCCGTTGCCCCACGCGATCGACGATCACCAGACCCGCAACGCCGATTATTTGGCCCGTGAAGGCGCTGCCTTCCTGATGCCGCAAAGAACGACCGGTGCAGCGGATCTTGCCGCGCGCCTGACAGAGGTCCTGATGCAACCACAACGACTCAACGATATGGCCACTGCGGCCCGCCGCCTGGCCAAACCCGATGCCACCCGTAACGTGGTCGATACCTGCCTGGAGGTGGCCCATGGTTGAGAATCAGAAAGCCATGCCGCAACCGGAAATGCGCCGCATCCGGCGCATCCACTTCGTCGGGATCGGCGGCGTGGGCATGTGCGGGATTGCCGAAGTGTTGCTGAACCTGGGCTATGAAGTGTCCGGTTCCGACCTGAAGGCTTCGCCGGTCACCGAGCGCCTGGAATCGTTCGGTGCGCAGATTTTCATCGGTCACCGCGCCGAGAATGCCGCGGCTGCCGACGTGCTGGTGGTGTCCAGTGCCGTGAACACTTCCAACCCGGAAGTCGCCACCGCGCTGGAGCGTCGTATTCCAGTAGTGCCCCGTGCAGAAATGCTGGCTGAGCTGATGCGCTACCGCCACGGCATCGCCGTCGCCGGTACCCACGGCAAAACCACCACCACCAGCCTGATCGCCTCGGTGTTCGCCGCCGGTGGCCTGGACCCGACGTTCGTCATCGGTGGCCGCCTGAATGCCGCGGGCACCAATGCCCAGCTCGGCACCAGCCGCTACCTGATCGCCGAAGCCGACGAAAGCGACGCCAGCTTCCTGCACCTGCAGCCACTGGTGGCCGTGGTCACCAACATCGACGCCGACCACATGGCGACCTACGACGGTGACTTCAACAAACTGAAGAAAACCTTCGTCGAGTTCCTCCACAACCTGCCGTTCTATGGTTTGGCGGTGGTGTGCCTGGACGATCCGGTGGTGCGTGAAATCCTGCCGCTGGTCAAGCGTCCGACCGTCACCTACGGCTTCGGCGAAGACTGCGACGTGCGCGCTATCAATGTGCGCCAGCAAGGCATGCAGACCTTCTTCACCGTGCTGCGCCCAGACCGCGAGCCGCTGGATGTTTCGGTGAACATGCCGGGCAACCACAACGTACTGAACTCGCTGGCGACCATCTGCATCGCCACCGACGAAGGCGTCAGCGATGAAGCCATCGTCCAGGGCCTGTCCGGGTTCCAGGGGGTTGGCCGACGCTTCCAGGTCTACGGCGAACTGCCGGTGGACGGCGGCAACGTGATGCTGGTGGACGACTACGGTCACCACCCGACCGAAGTCGCGGCTGTGATCAAGGCCGTCCGCGGTGGCTGGCCGGAGCGTCGCCTGGTGATGGTTTACCAGCCGCACCGTTACAGCCGTACCCGCGACCTGTACGACGATTTCGTCAATGTACTGGCCGACGCCAACGTCCTGCTGCTGATGGAAGTCTACCCGGCCGGTGAAGAGCCGATTCCGGGCGCCGACAGCCGCAAGCTGTGCAACAGCATCCGCCAGCGCGGGCAGCTCGACCCGATCTACATCGAGCGCGGAGTCGACCTCGCGCCGCTGGTCAAGCCGCTGCTGCGTGCCGGCGACATCCTGCTGTGCCAGGGCGCCGGCGATATCGGCGGTCTTGCACCGAAACTGTTGAAAAGTGAGTTGTTCGCCGGTGCCGTTGCTGCGCCGGAGAAGGGGAAGTTGAAATGACTGCTGCCTACGCCAACCTCGTCAGCACCGTCGCGCCGAAAGACTTCGGCCGCGTCGCCGTGCTGTTCGGCGGCAAGAGTGCCGAACGCGAAGTGTCGTTGAAGTCGGGCAATGCCGTTCTGGATGCGCTGCAAAGCGCAGGCGTGGACGCGTTTGGCCTCGACGTCGGCGATGACCTGCTGCAGCGTCTGCTGAACGAAAAGATCGACCGCGCCTTCATCATCCTCCACGGCCGTGGCGGTGAAGACGGCAGCATGCAGGGCCTGCTCGAGTGCCTGGGGATTCCCTACACCGGCAGCGGCATCCTCGCCTCGGCACTGGCCATGGACAAGCTGCGCACCAAGCAGGTCTGGCACAGCCTGGGCATTCCGACGCCACGTCACGCAGTGCTGAGCAGCGAAGCCGATTGTATTTCGGCGGCGACGGAACTGGGCTTCCCTTTGATCGTCAAACCGGCCCATGAAGGTTCGAGTATCGGGATGGCCAAAGTGAGTTCCGCGTCTGAGTTGATCGACGCCTGGAAAGCGGCCAGTACCTACGATTCGCAAGTGTTGGTCGAGCAATGGATTCACGGTCCGGAGTTCACCATCGCCACCCTGCGTGACCAGGTGTTGCCGCCAATCGCCCTGGGCACGACGCACAGTTTCTACGACTACGACGCCAAGTACATCGCCAACGATACCCAGTACCGCATTCCGTGCGGCCTGGACAGCGCCAAGGAAAAGGAACTCATGGACCTCACGGCGAAAGCCTGTGAAGCGCTGGGTATCGCCGGTTGGGGCAGGGCGGACGTGATGCAGGACGCCGAAGGGCAGTTCTGGTTCCTGGAAGTCAACACGGCACCGGGCATGACCGATCACAGCCTGGTGCCGATGGCGGCCCGCGCTGCCGGCCTGGATTTCCAGCAATTGGTTCTGGCCATTCTGGCCGCCAGCGTTCCCGCTGCCGGCACCGAAGAGCCGCGAGGTTAATACCATGCAAGGCGCACAGTTGAGACATCAGCCACCCGCACCCGGCCGCAAGCCGGTGCCGCGGGGTGCCAGCCGAATGGTGGCCAAAGAGCCGATGTCCGCGCGCCTGCCGAAAGCCAACTTCGGTGTTCTCAAAGCCTTGTTCTGGCCGGTGCTGCTGGTCGCGTTGGGGTTCGGTACCTACGAAGGCGCGCAGCGTTTGTTGCCGTACGCCGACCGTCCGATCACCAGGATCGCGGTGCAGGGCGACCTGAGCTACATCAGCCAGCAGGCGGTACAGCAGCGAATCGCCCCGTTCGTGGCGTCGAGCTTCTTCACCATCGACCTGGCGGGCATGCGCACCGAGCTTGAAACCATGCCATGGATTGCCCATGCCGAAGTGCGCAGGGTGTGGCCGGACCAGGTGGTGATTCGCCTGGAAGAACAATTGCCGGTGGCCCGTTGGGGCGACGAATCGCTATTGAACAACCAGGGGCAGGCGTTTACCCCGCGCGAGCTGGCCAATTACGAACACTTGCCGCAGTTGTTCGGTCCGCAGCGGGCCCAGCAGCAAGTGATGCAGCAATACCAGGTACTGAGCCAGCTGCTCAGGCCATTGGGCTTCTCGATTGCGCGCCTGGAGTTGCGCGAACGAGGCAGCTGGTTCCTGACGACCGGCCCTGGCAGTGCCGGGCCCGGGATCGAACTGCTGCTGGGACGCGGCAACCTGGTAGAGAAGATGCGCCGTTTCATTGCCATCTATGACAAGACGCTCAAAGAACAGATTACGAACATTGCGCGCATCGATCTGCGCTACGCCAACGGCCTCGCTGTTGGCTGGCGGGAACCAGTAGCGCCTACGACAGCCCAACCCGCTGTCGCGAAGAATTAAGAGAGGCAGGACCATGGCAAACGTGCAAAGCGGCAAAATGATCGTCGGTCTCGATATCGGCACCTCCAAGGTGGTGGCGCTGGTCGGCGAGGTCGCGGACGACGGCACGCTGGAAATCGTCGGGATCGGCACCCACCCGTCCCGTGGCCTGAAGAAGGGCGTGGTGGTGAACATCGAGTCCACCGTGCAGTCGATCCAGCGCGCCATCGAAGAAGCGCAGCTGATGGCCGGCTGCCGCATCCACTCGGCATTTGTCGGCGTGGCCGGCAACCACATCCGCAGCCTGAACTCCCACGGCATCGTGGCGATTCGTGATCGCGAAGTCAGCTCGGCCGACCTCGAGCGTGTGCTCGACGCCGCCCAGGCCGTGGCGATCCCGGCTGACCAGCGGGTGCTGCACACCTTGCCGCAGGATTACGTGATCGATAACCAGGAAGGCGTCCGCGAGCCATTGGGCATGTCCGGTGTACGCCTGGAAGCCAAGGTCCACGTGGTCACGTGCGCCGTCAACGCCGCACAGAACATTGAAAAATGCGTGCGTCGCTGCGGCCTGGAAATCGACGACATCATCCTCGAGCAACTGGCGTCCGCGTACTCGGTGCTGACCGACGACGAGAAAGAACTGGGCGTGTGCCTGGTGGACATCGGTGGCGGCACCACCGACATCGCGATCTTCACCGAAGGCGCGATCCGTCACACCGCGGTGATCCCGATCGCGGGCGACCAGGTGACCAACGACATCGCCATGGCGTTGCGCACCCCGACCCAGTACGCCGAAGAAATCAAGATCCGCTACGCCTGTGCCCTGGCCAAACTGGCCGGCGCCGGTGAAACCATCAAGGTGCCAAGTGTTGGCGACCGTCCGCCGCGCGAGCTGTCCCGCCAGGCCCTGGCCGAAGTGGTCGAGCCGCGTTACGACGAGCTGTTCACGCTGATCCAGGCTGAGCTGCGTCGCAGTGGCTACGAAGACCTGATCCCGGCCGGCATCGTGCTGACCGGCGGTACGGCGAAGATGGAAGGCGCCACCGAGCTGGCCGAGGAAATCTTCCACATGCCGGTGCGCCTGGGCGTGCCTCACGGCGTGAAAGGCCTGGATGACGTGGTGCGCAACCCGATTTATTCCACGGGCGTTGGCCTGTTGATGTACGGCTTGCAGAAGCAATCCGACGGCATCTCGTTCTCGGGTATCGGCAGCCGCGACAGCTTCAGCAACGAAGAACCCAAAGGCGCCTTGCTCGATCGCATCAAGAGCTGGGTCCAGGGCAATTTCTAAGATTTACCGCAACACCGCAACACCGTTGTAGATACAGGCAGTAGGCGAAAAAACTAGAGAACGTAAAGGAGAGGGAAAATGTTCGAACTCGTAGACAACATCCCCGCAAGCCCGGTGATTAAAGTTATCGGTGTTGGCGGTGGCGGCGGCAACGCCGTGAATCACATGGTCAAGAGCAACATTGAAGGCGTTGAATTCATCTGCGCCAACACTGATGCCCAGGCGCTCAAGAGCATTGGCGCGCGGACCATCCTGCAACTGGGTACCGGCGTGACCAAAGGTCTGGGCGCTGGCGCCAACCCTGAAGTAGGTCGTCAGGCCGCTCTCGAAGATCGTGAGCGCATTGCCGAAGTCCTGCAGGGAACCAACATGGTGTTCATCACCACGGGCATGGGCGGTGGTACCGGTACCGGTGCTGCGCCGATCATTGCCGAAGTGGCCAAGGAAATGGGGATCCTCACCGTTGCGGTGGTGACCCGTCCGTTCCCGTTCGAAGGTCGCAAGCGCATGCAGATCGCCGATGAAGGCATCCGCCTGCTGTCGGAAAGCGTCGACTCGTTGATCACCATTCCCAACGAGAAGCTGCTGACCATCCTCGGTAAGGACGCAAGCCTCTTGTCGGCTTTTGCCAAGGCTGACGATGTTCTGGCCGGTGCCGTTCGCGGTATCTCCGACATCATCAAGCGTCCGGGCATGATCAACGTCGACTTTGCCGACGTGCGTACCGTGATGAGCGAAATGGGCATGGCGATGATGGGCACTGGCTGCGCCAGCGGTCCGAACCGTGCACGCGAGGCCACCGAAGCGGCCATTCGCAACCCGTTGCTCGAAGACGTGAACCTGCAAGGTGCACGCGGCATCCTGGTGAACATCACCGCCGGTCCTGACCTGTCCCTGGGTGAGTACTCCGACGTGGGTAGCATCATCGAAGCCTTCGCTTCCGAGCACGCCATGGTCAAGGTCGGTACCGTTATCGATCCGGACATGCGCGACGAGCTGCACGTGACTGTCGTTGCGACCGGTCTTGGCGCTAAAATCGAGAAGCCGGTGAAGATCATCGACAATACCGTGCACACGTCGATGGCTTCCCAGCCGCAACAACAGGCCCCTGTTCGTCAGGAAGCTCCAGCGGTGAACTACCGTGACCTGGACCGTCCGACCGTCATGCGCAACCAGGCCCAGGCCGGTGCTGCGACTGCCGCGAAGATGAATCCGCAAGATGATCTGGACTACCTGGACATCCCGGCCTTCCTGCGTCGTCAGGCCGATTGATGAAATGTATCAGGGCTATGAAGTTGATTGGTGTTCAGCAAAGGCATGGTCTGCTATCATCGCCAGCCTTTGTTGATACCAGTTCGCAATTTGCGCTGAAGCGGCCCAAGCCATGATTAAACAACGCACACTGAAAAATATTATCCGTGCCACAGGTGTAGGTCTGCACTCCGGGGAGAAGGTATACCTGACCCTCAAGCCTGCGCCGATCGACACCGGCATTGTGTTTTGTCGTGCCGACCTCGATCCTGTGGTGCAGATCCCTGCACGCGCGGAAAACGTTGGCGAAACCACCATGTCGACCACGCTGGTCAACGGTGACGTCAAAGTGGACACGGTGGAGCACTTGCTCTCGGCCATGGCTGGCCTGGGCATCGATAACGCCTACGTCGAGCTCTCCGCGTCCGAAGTGCCAATCATGGATGGTAGCGCTGGACCTTTCGTATTCCTGATTCAGTCGGCTGGCCTGGAAGAACAGGACGCCGCGAAGAAGTTCATCCGCATCCTGCGGGAAGTGACTGTGGAAGACGGCGACAAGCGCGCCACTTTCGTCCCTTTCGAAGGTTTCAAGGTGAGCTTCGAGATCGATTTCGATCACCCGGTTTTCCGTGACCGCACACAAAGTGCAAGCGTGGATTTTTCCAGCACTTCGTTCGTAAAAGAAGTCAGCCGCGCCCGTACCTTTGGTTTCATGAGTGACATCGAGTACCTGCGCAAGCACAACCTCGCACTCGGCGGCAGCGTTGAAAACGCCATTGTGGTCGACGCTGATGGTGTACTGAACGAAGACGGCCTTCGCTATGAAGACGAGTTCGTGAAGCACAAGATCCTCGATGCAATTGGTGACCTCTACCTGCTGGGCAATAGCCTGATTGGCGAGTTCAAGGGCTTCAAGTCCGGCCACGCACTGAACAACCAGCTGCTGCGCAAGTTGATTGAGCAGACAGATGCCTGGGAAGTCGTGACGTTCGAAGATGCCAGCACCGCACCGATCTCTTACATGCGCCCTGTTGCGGCCGTGTAAGTAAAAAACCTCTCTAGTTTTTTAAGGGCTGCCTTCGGGCGGCCTTTTTTTATGTCTGTCGATCTTGCTCGCCGCTCGCTACAACGCCACCACCCGATTGCGTCCCGTCTCCTTGGCCTGGTACAGCGCCTTGTCCGCGGCAAACATCAGCACCTCCAGGTTGATGTCGCTGCAGGCGTTCCAGGTGCTGATGCCAATGCTCACGGTCATCGGCGAGTCGGCGCCGTCGATCAATGGAAGCTGTTCGACGGCCTCTCGAATGTGCTCGGCGATCAGTTGCGCGCCCGCCATGTCGGTTTCCGCCAGGACCACCGAAAACTCCTCGCCACCGTAGCGCGCGACCAGGTCGGTCGGCCGCCGCACGTGGCTGCGCAACACCTGGGCCACTGTGCGCAAGGCCTCGTCACCGGCTTGATGGCCATGGCGGTCGTTGAAGGCCTTGAAGTGATCGGCGTCGATCATCAGTAACGACAATGGCTTGCCGGAACGTTGGGCGCGAAACCATTCATGGCGCAACGTCTGGTCCAGCGTCCGGCGGTTGGCCAGGCCGGTCAGCGCGTCGGTGGCGGCCAGTTGCGCCAGTTCCAGTTCGGCATGGTGGCGCAGGCGCAGTTCGCGGCAGAGCAGCCAGGTCAGCCACAGCAGGCACGCACACAGGGCAATGGTCGCCAGGCTGACCACCAACGCCGTGCGTTGCCACGAATCGAACACTTCTGCGCCCGACAGCGCCACGATGACAATCAGCGGCAGATTGCCCACCTGGGAAAAAGTGTAGAGCCGCTGGTCTTGATAACGACTGGAGACACTGCTGAAGCTGCCGTTGCCTTCCTTGACGATGCGCTGGAAGTTGGGACGGGTACTGAAGTCGGTGCCGGTCAGGTCTTCGCCCAGGCGAGGGACCTGGGCCAACAGGATTCCATCCTTGTTGATCAGGCTGATCGAGCTGTCGGGACCGATGTTCAGGCTGTTGAACAGCTGTTCGAAGTAGCTCAGGCGCATGGCCGCCTCGGCGACGCCAAGGAACTCGCCTTGAGCGCCACTAATCCGGCGACTGAAGCTGATGCGCCATTCGTTGTTGGCCATCCGGGAGCGAAAAGGCCGGCTGATGAACATGCCCGGGTCGCTGTTGTTCACGTGGGTCTGAAAGTACTCGCGGTCGGCAAAGTTGCCTGCCCTGGGTTCTCGTGAAGCCGAGTCGGCGAGCACGTTACCCTCCCGATCGAGCAACAGAATGTCACCCTTGTAGGGGGCCGCAGTGGCGCGATCGAACAAGGCCAGATGACGGATCTGCGGGGAGACCTGCATGAGGTCTTCACGTCGTGAGGCTGCGATCAAGCCGAGTAGGGACACGTCGTAGAGCTCGACGTTGCGCAGGACGTCGGCTTCGATCAATTGCACGATGTTGGAGGCGGAGCGGCTGGCTGACAGTTCGGCATTGGCGCGTTCACGCACCAGCAGAAACGCGACAATGCTGAGGATGGCAAGCACCAGCAACACGCTGCCGAGCATCACCAGCCGCTCGGATTGCCTGGATCGGGTTGTTGGGTGAGTTGTCGCGCGCTCGCTCATGGTTCTGGCTTCTGCTGTCTAGACGTCGGGGACATTCTTTGACAAGAATCGGGCAGCGTCCCGGACACCCGGATAAAAAAAAGGCCAGCAAAACCTGCCGGCCTTTTTGTTTATAGAAGCTTAGAAGACATTGAGCGGGTAGTCGAAAATCACCCGGTACTCGTCGGTGTCCTGGTCCAGTGCCCCATAGCCGTTGCCGCCGCGGTTGGTTGCCCATTGCAGACGCAGTGCCAGGTTCCTGGCCTGGCCGGCCTGGACCACATACTTGAGTTCGACGTCGCGCTCCCAGTGCCGGGCATTCTTGCCGTCGGCGCTGTACCACGCGCTATACCCGGGGCTGTCGGGATCGACCTTGGTCAGGTCCAGTTCGCCTCGGGACCAGGACAGCGCCGAAGTCAGACCCGGCAGGCCGAGTCCGACAAAGTCATAGGCGTACTTGAGTTTCCATGAGCGTTCGTTCGGGCCGTTGAAGTCCGAGTATTGCTGGGAGTTGTCGAGGAAGACGCTGTCGCCCTGGCTGATGTAGTCGAACGGCGTATTGCCGTTGACCCGCTGGTAAGCGGCAGTGACGCTGTGATTGCCCACGCCCACAGTGAAATGCAGGCTGTAGGTGTTGTTGTCGATGCGGCCGAGCAGCGCATCGCCGGTGTCTTGCGTGTGATAGAAGTGCAGGCCCGGGTTGAGGCTGACAACCTCGTTGAGCGCATAGGTGTAATCGAGGTCGTAGTAGTACTGGTTCCAGATGTCCTTGAGCTCGGCGGCATACAGGCTGCTGGTCAGGCCTGGCAAACCGCTCCAGGCCACGCCGGCCCAATTGAGATGCTGGCTCTCGTCACCCTCCGGCAGGCTGCCATAGGAAGTGCCGATGCGGATGTGGCCGCTTTGGTTATAGGGTTTGGTGAAGCTCGCCTGACCCCCTTCGATCAACCAGCCATCAAGGCTGTGGTTGCTCAGGCTGACGCCGCGAAAGGTCTGGGGCAGCATGCGGGTTTCACCGCCGGCAATCACCGGGTTGGTGAGGAACAGGTCGCCGGCCTTCAATTCGGTATCGAAGGCGCGCATTTTCAAGGTGCCGCCTGCGGTGGAAAACGAGCGCGGTGCTTTGCCGTTGCCATCGCCGACCGGCAGGATGCTCGAATTGTCCGTGCCGCCGCCACCGTCGAGCTTGAGCCCGAGCATGGCATGGGCATCGATGCCGAACCCGACCGTGCCTTCGGTGAAGCCAGACTCGAAGATGCCGAGAAAACCCTGGCCCCATTCAATGTTGTCGTCTGCCTGCTGCAGGCGGTTGCGGTTCATGTAGTAGTTGCGTGCGTTGAGTGTGAGGCTGGCGTCTTCGGTGAAACCTTGGGCAGCATCGGCAGCGTGAGTATTAGTGGCCATCGTTGCAGCGACTGCAACGAACAGCGCAGGGGAACTGAGTGGGAAACGCACGGGGGGTAAAGCTCCTGGGTCAGCGGGGGAACATCATTGTTCTTGCAGTTGCAGCGGTTTTTTTTGGAGCGGGGAGGACGCAGCGGGTTGTAAAACCACAACGAAAAAAAGCCGCTGATGGCAGCGGCTTTGAAGACAACTTTTCATTGGGAAGAGCCGATGGAAAGTGTCGAGGGAAACTGGAGCGATGCGCGCAAATCAGCTGTCTTTTTCAGCCTGCTTGACCTGAATGCTCGACGCTTGTGGGGCTTGGGTGGCCTCCTGGGCTTTGGCGGTCATCTCGATCTGGTGCTCTTCGTAAGCGGCGGCTCGGGCGGCATTTTGCGCGACGAAGGCCTGCGACTCTTCGGCCATGGCGAACGGAGACAGGAACAGAGAAGACAGAACGAAAGCGCTGGCAATACCCATACTGTTGGACATCTTTTAAACCTTCTTGCTTGGCAAGTGCTGTTTGGTGCGGGCAAAGATAAGGGGCTTGGGAGAAAGGAAAAAGAGCGGATTCATGAAAGGACTGTTACGCAAAGAGCAAAGATCGCTCGTGGCTGTACCCGATCCACTGTAGGAGCCGGCTTGCTGGCGATGGCGATCCCATCGAAGCCATCGCCAGCAAGCCGGCTCCTACAGATCGGTGTCACAGCACAAATCCAACACACCCCGCAAATCCTCTGTCATGCCACAATCCATTGCGGCCGTCAGACCGGCAAATGCATACCAAAGGTATTCATCCCATGGTCACTGCGCACGAACACATCCCCGCCATGCATCAGGGCAATCGCCTTGACGATGGCCAGCCCCAACCCGTGGTTGTTGCCGCTGTTGGCGCGTGAGGCATCGACCCGGTAGAAGCGCTCGAACAGGCGCGGCAGATGCTCGCTGGAAATGGGTACGCCCGGGTTCGCCACGCCGATGCTGACCTGGTGCTCGCCGGCTTCGATCCGTACCTCGATGATTTGTCCGGGGCTGGTGTGCTGCACGGCGTTGTTGAGCAGGTTGATCAAGGCCCGGCGCAGGTGGGCGATCTCGATTCGCACCAGGGCATCGCCGCTGACCTGAACCCGTACCTGGGCATCCTCGAGAATGAAATCCAGGTATTCCAGAGTCGTGGCCACTTCCTCCGCCAGCGAGGTGGACGTCAGTTTGGTGGCCTTGCTGCCCTGGTCGGCGCTGGCCAGGAACAGCATGTCGTTGATGATCGAGCGCAGTCGCTCGAGCTCTTCAAGGTTCGATTGCAGCACCTCGAAATAATGCTCTGCCGAGCGCCCGCGCGTCAGGGCGACCTGGGTCTGGCCGATCAGGTTGGTCAGCGGCGAGCGCAGTTCATGGGCGACATCGGCGTTGAACGATTCCAGTCGCGAGTAGGCCTGTTCGACCCGCTCCAGCGTCGAGTTGAACGAGTCGACGAACTGATTCAGTTCCGGCGGCAGCGATGACAGGCGCAAGCGGCCTGAACGCAACGGCGGGGCCAGGCGCTGGGCTTCCTGGGACAGTTTGATCAGCGGCTTGAGCCCGATCCGCGCCACCCAGTAACCCAGCGCCGAGGCCATCAGTACGCCGATGACCGCCAGGCTGACCAGGGCGATCAGCAACTGGTGCTGGGTATGGAAAAACGTTTCGGTATCGATGCCGATCATGAAGCGCAGGGGCGGGCGCTGGTCCTTGGCCGGGAATTGGCTGACCAGCACCTTCAGCGGGTAGGGCTGATCCGCCAGTTGCATGTCGCGCATGCCCAGCGGCCCTGCGGCAAAGGCACGGATGCTCGGTGTAGGATTGCCGTATTCGTAGTTCGGATCGCCGCTGACGATCCAGAAACTGATGCGCTTGTCTTCTTCGCCGAGCAGCTTGAGCTTGTTATTGATCTTCACCCAATGCTCGGGCGTGCCAAAGCGGCCGACGGTGGATTCGAGCACGCTGTAGCGCGCATCGAGTTCCGCTTCGGGCAGCAGGCCAAGGCCTTTGTCGACCTGTTGGTACAACGCCCAACCGATCAACAGGAACACCAGCAGCGCCACCAGGGTGAACATCCCGCTCAGGCGCAGGGCAATCGAATTACTGGACACCCCGGCTCTCCAGCACATAACCCATGCCACGAATCGTGTGCAGCAGTTTCTCTTCGAACGGCCCGTCGAGCTTGGCCCGCAGGCGTTTGATCGCGACCTCGACGACGTTGGCGTCGCTGTCGAAATTGATGTCCCAGACCATTTCGGCGATGGCGGTTTTCGAGAGGATTTCACCCTGGCGACGGGCCAGCACGCTGAGCAGCGAGAACTCCTTGGCGGTCAGATCCAGGCGCGTACCGGCGCGGGTGGCCTTGCGGCTGATCAGATCTATCCACAGGTCGGCGATGCTCACTTGCACCGGTTCGTGGCCACCGCTGCGTCGGGTCAGCGCCTGCAGGCGGGCCACCAGTTCGAGGAAGGAAAACGGTTTTCCCAGGTAATCGTCGGCACCGTCACGCAGGCCCCTGATGCGGTCTTCCACCCGTTCGCGGGCGGTGAGCATGATCACCGGGGTCTGCTTGCGCGCGCGCAGGGCGCGCAACACACCGAATCCGTCCAGGCCCGGCAGCATGACGTCGAGGACGATCACCGCGTAGTCGCTTTCCAGCGCCAGGTGCAGGCCTTCCACGCCATCGCGGGCCAGGTCCACGGTGTATCCCTGTTCCGTCAGGCCGCGGTGCAGATAATCCGCGGTTTTTTCTTCGTCTTCGATAATCAGGACGCGCATGACCCCGCCTCAGTCTGTGGTCGCCAACGCCGGTACCGGCGAAGCTGCTGGTGGGAGAGTTTGCCTATGAAATAAACGCTCCAGCCACAAGTATATGACCGGGGTGGTGAACAGCGTCAGTGCCTGGCTCACCAGCAAGCCGCCGACCACGGCGATCCCCAGGGGCTGGCGCAGTTCCGCGCCGGTGCCGTAGCCGAGCATCAGCGGCAGGGCGCCGAGCAGGGCGGCGAGGGTGGTCATGATGATCGGCCGGAACCGCGTGATACAGGCCTTGAAGATCGCCTCTTCCGGCGACAAACCACCGTTGCGCTGCGCTTCGAGGGCGAAGTCGATCATCAGGATGCCGTTTTTCTTGACGATGCCGATCAACAGCACCAGCCCGATCAGCGCCATGATCGAAAAGTCCTGGCCGCAGATCCACAGCATGATCACCGCGCCCAGCCCGGCCGAGGGCAGTGTCGAGATGATGGTCAGTGGATGCACGAAGCTCTCGTAGAGCACGCCGAGAATGATGTAAACCGCCACCAGCGCCGCCAGAATCAACCATGGCTGGCTGGCCAGCGAACTCTGGAACGCCTGGGCCGCGCCCTGGAAATTACCGCTGATGGCGGTAGGCATGCCGATGTCTACCTTGGCCTGATTGAGCATGATCACCGCATCGCCCAACGCCACACCGGGTGCCAGGTTGAACGACAGGTTGGCAGCCGGGAACATGCCGTCATGGGCGATGGACAGCGGCCCCACCGTTGGCGCGTCGAATTTCGCCAGGGCCGACAGCGGCACCATTTCTCCACTCAGGGGCGAGCGCAGGTAGAAGTAGTTGAGGCTCTCGGCCTTGCCCCGTTGCCGGGTGTCCAGTTCCAGGATCACGTTGTACTGGTTGATCTGGGTCTGGAACTCGTTGATCTGGCGCTGGCCGAAGGCGTCGTACAGCGCTTCATCCACATCGCTGGCCGTCAGGCCAAAGCGTGCCGCGGCACTGCGGTCGATGGTGATATGGGTGATGCTGCCGCCCAGTTGCAGGTCGTTGGAAATGTCGCGGAAGGCCGGGTTGCCGCGCAGTTTTTCCGTCAGGCGCTGGGTCCAGGTGCTCAGGACAGCACCGTCGTTGCTCTTGAGCACGTACTGGTACTGGGCCCGGCTCGGGCCGGAGCTGAGGTTGATGTCTTGCCCGGCACGCAGGTACAGGACGATGCCCGGTACTTTCATCAATTGCGGGCGAATCCGGTCGATGAACTCGCTGGCTGACACATCACGGTCGCCGCGTTTTTTCAGGGCGATCCAGAAACGGCCGTTGGCGATGGTCTGGTTGCTGCCCGAGACGCCCACCGAGTGAGAGAACGCTTGAACCGCAGGATCAGCGGCGACGATTTCGGCCATCGCCAGGTGTTTTTTCACCATGTCGCCGTAGGAAATATCCGCAGCTGCTTCGGTGGTACCGAGAACGAAGCCTGTGTCCTGGATCGGGAAGAAGCCTTTAGGAATAAAGATGTATCCGGCGACCGCCAACACCAGCGACAAACCGAACACGCCAATCATCAATTTCTGGTGGGCGAGGGCACGGCGCAGGCCTTTTTCGTACCACGCCAGCAGGCGCTCGCCGAAGCCCGGTTTGTCGTGGGCGTGGTGCACGGGCGCGCGCATGAACAGCGCTGCCAAGGTGGGCGCCAACGTCAGGGACACCACCACCGAAATCATGATGGTCGAGGTGGCGGTCAGGGCGAACTCCTTGAACAGGCGTCCGACCACACCCCCCATGAACAGTAACGGAATGAACGCCGCCACCAGCGAGAAGCTGATCGACACCACGGTAAATCCGATCTCGCCGGCGCCCTTGATCGCGGCCTCGCGCATGCCGTCACCGGCCTCGAGATGGCGGTGGATGTTCTCCACCACCACGATCGCATCGTCCACCACAAAGCCCACGGCCACCACGATCGCCACCAGCGTCAGGTTGTTCAGGCTGAAACCCATGACGTACATCAGCGCAAAGCTGGCAATCAGCGACACACCGAGCACTGCCGACACGATCAGGGTGGCAGACAGTTGGCGCAGGAACAGCGCCATCACCGCCACCACCAGCAGCACGGCGATCATCAAGGTGATTTCCACCTCATGCAGCGAAGCGCGGATGGTCTGGGTGCGGTCGATCAGCACCTTGACCTGCACCGAGGCCGGCAACATCGCCTGCAACGCCGGCAGTGCGGCCTGAATACGATCCACGGTCTCGACGATGTTGGCGCCCGGCTGGCGGAAGATCACCAGGTTGACGCCCGGTTGCGAGCCCGCCCACGCCTGGACGTAGGCATCTTCCGAGCCGTTGACGACTTTCGCCACATCCTTGAGGTGAACCGGTGCCCCGTCCTTGTAGGAAACGATCAACTGGCTGTATTCGTCGGGGTGGAACAGTTGATCGTTGGTCGAAAGCGTCGAGATGCTCGATTCGCCGTACAGCGCGCCTTTGGCCAGGTTGAGGCTGGTCTGCTGGATCGCCAGGCGAATGTCTGCCAGGGTCAGGCCGATGGCGGCGAGTTTGTCGGCGGACACCTGGACCCGGATCGCCGGGCGCTGCTGCCCGGTGATGGACACCTGGCCGACGCCGTCGACCTGACTGAGTTGGCGGGACAACAGGGTTTCCGTCAGGTCGCTGAGTTCAGGGCCAGGCATCAGCGACGAGTTGACGCTGAGGATCAGCACAGGGCTGTCGGCCGGGTTGACCTTGCGCCAGGTCGGCAGGTTCGGCATGTCCTTGGGCAGTTTGCCTGCCGCGGTGTTGATGGCGGCCTGGACTTCCTGGGCCGCGGTGTCGATGCTTTTGTCGAGGGTGAATTGCAGGGTCAGGTTGGTCGAGCCCAGGGCGCTGCTCGAGGTCATTTGCGTCACGCCGGGAATGGCGCTGAACTGCACTTCAAGGGGCGTGGCCACGGATGACGCCATGGTTTCCGGGCTGGCACCAGGCAACTGGGCGGCCACCTGGATTGTCGGAAATTCCGCCTCCGGCAGCGGCGCGATAGGCAGGCGCGGAAACGCGATGACCCCCAGCAGCACCAGGGCAAATGTCAGCAGGATCGTGGCCACCGGGTGGTCGATGCACCAGGCGGATATCGAGCCGTGGCCTTTCATGGCGCCGCCTCCGATTGCACGACCTGCGGCGGTTCTGTCAGCACTTGCACCGTGGCGCCGGGCTTGAGCCGCGATTGACCGTCGCTGACCAGCACGTCACCCGGTTTCACCCCCTTGATGATGCTCTGGCCGCTGCCCTGGTAAACCATCTGTACCGGCACGGTTTCAACCTTGGTGCCGTTTACCCGGTAGACGAAGTGCTGATCGAGGCCACGCTGTACGACGGTGGGAGGTACCACCAGCGCATCCTTATCCAGCGCTGTCTGAATCTTTACCGTCACCAACAGGCCGGGCCAGAGTTTTTGTCCGGCGTTGCTGAATTCGGCCTTGGCGCGGATGGTGCCGGTATTGGCGTTGATCTGGTTGTCGATCAGGGTCAGGCGGCCTTCGCCCAGCAGGTTGCCGGTTTCGCCGTCGGTGTCGGCACCGATGTAGGCCTTGACCCTGGCCCGTTCCGGGTCGCTGATCAGGCCTTGCAGGGTCGGCAGCATTTGCTGCGGCAGGGAGAACTCCACGGCGATCGGGTCGATCTGGGTCACCGTAAACAGTCCTGAGGCGTCAGTCATGCGCAGGAAGTTGCCTTCGTCCACTGTGCGAATACCGACACGGCCACTGACCGGGGAGCGAATCTGCGTGTAGGACAACTGCACCTGGGCCGCGTCAATCGACGCCTGGTTGCCCTGGACGGTGGCCTTGAGCTGGTTGACCAACGCTTGTTGCTGGTCGTAGGTCTGTTTGGACACACCGTCGTCAACGCTCAATAGCTTGTAGCGCTTGAGGTTGACCTGGGCCACTTGCAGTTGCGCCTGGCTTTCGCCCAGTTGCGCCCTGGCCTGGTCCAGGCTGGCGCGGATCGATCGGTCGTCGATGGTGGCCAGCAGGTCGCCTTTGCTCACCAGTTGGCCTTCCTTGACCAGGATCCTGGTGAGGATGCCGTCGATCTGCGGTCGGACCACCACGCTGTGCAGCGACAGCACCGAGCCGATGCCGGTGACGTAGCGGGGCACGTCTTTTTCCACCACGTTGATCACGCGCACCGGGATGGCGGTCGGTGCGGCGACTTTAACCGTGGACGGTTTCATCAGGTACCACGCGCCCAGCGCCACCAGCACGATCAGAAAGGCTGCTAGAAGAACGGATTTTTTCTGGGTTCGCATGCGAGAGGGGCACCGGGTCGGGAAATGGAAGTGTTCGCAGCTTTGTCTTTCTACGTTATAGCCCCGTGACCCGGTCAGGAAAGTGACTGTTAACTGACAGCGGTGTCAGTTTGCACGTATGGAGTCCCACTCGGTCACGTAAGCCGTTTTGCTTTTCTTGTTGTAGAGGCACAGTTCGGTACCTTGCTGGCCTTTCATGTGCTTTTGCGGGTACTGGCCTTGCAGCAGCAGGGCGGTGTAGCCGACCCGATCATCGAATTGTGCGGCGTTGCCGACGGGTTTGGCGTTCGCCAGGTCGCTGGCCTTGGTGCAACTGGCGAGCACGGCCTTGTCGAAGGCGGCCCAGGCCTCGGGGCTGGAGGCGTAGGCCTGGGTGGCGAGGGCAGTGAGGCAGGCGAAGGTCAGGGTGACAGCTTTCATGGTTCAGGGATCCTTGGGCGGGGTTGGCCAAGGTGTGAGTATGCCTGAAGGCTTGGGGGGCGAACGCGCGGCTCGGCGAGGGACGGGTCAGACCGGAACCGGTTCCCGGCGCACCACATACATCCCGGCGCTTTCATACAACCGCTGTGCGCGAAGGTTGCCTTCCAGCACTTTCAGGTCGACGTAGCCTTCGCGCCGCCGTTGAAATTCGGTGAAGGCATTGAGCAGCAAGGCTCGCCCCAAGCCGCGGCCTTGAGCCCGTGGATGCACCACCAGACTCTTGATGTAGGCGCTGGTCCAGCACTGACAGACGCCCACGATACCCTGGGCATCCAGAGCGATGAAACACAATGTCGGATCATACTCAGGATCGGTTTCAAATCGCTGTTGCCATTCGTCCAGGCCCGGGACGCGGCCGCCGCCTTGCGCGTGACCCTGAGCCATCAAGCGATGAACTTCTTCTGCCTGTTCGGGACGATACCCGGTCAGGACGATTCCCGGGGGCCAGGTGATGGCGGGCACGGCTTCAGCGAGACAGCGGCGCATGAGAAAGCAGAATTGCTCGTCCAAGACTCAATGACCTTGTTCGGCCACAGCCTTGGCCGCGTCGATCAGGCACTTGGTCAGCTCCGGCGAAGAGAACTTGGTCAGCACCGCATTCGCGCCCGCAAGCCGCGCCTTTTCGCTGTTCATCGCACTGTCCAGGGACGTATGCAGCAGCACGTAGAGGTGCGCGAAATCCGGGGTTTCACGCAGGGTGCGGGTGAAGGCGTAGCCGTCCATTTCGGACATTTCGATATCGGAGACGATCAGGTTGATCTGCTCGGCGGTGCCTTGCAGGTCCAGCAGGCAGTCGATGGCTTCCTTGGCACTGCGCGCCGTGTGGCATTGCAGGCCCAGGTTGCGCAAGGTGTGCACCGATTGCTGCAGCGCGACCTGACTGTCATCGACCACCAGGATGCGCGCGCTGCCCAGGGTCTCGGCATCTTCCATGCTGAGCTCGGTCGGCGCCATGTCGATGGGCACCGGGGCGATGCCATGGATGACCTTTTCGATGTCCAGCACCTGCACCAGAGTGCCGTCCACCGAGGTGACGCCGGTGATGTACGAGCGCGAACCGCCAGAGCCGAAGGGGGGAGGACGGATGTCGGTGGTCAGGCAGTGCACGATCTTGCTCACCGCCTGTACATGCAAACCTTGCTTGGAGCGGCTGACGTCCGTGACGATCAGGCACCCACCATCAGGATCTGCCAGCGGGCGCTCACCGATGGCACGGCTGAGATCGATCACCGACAATGAAGTGCCGCGCAGGGTGGCGATGCCTTTGACGTGGGGATGCGCTTCGGGGAGTTTGGTCAGTGGCGGGCAAGGGATGATTTCACTGACTTTGAGCAGGTTGATCGCCATCAGCTTGCCACTGCGCAAGGTAAACAGCAGAAGCGAAAGTGAATCTGCGCGGGCTTTGGTGGAGGACATAAAAACCTTCTGTGGAAAAAGGTGGTGAGGCGATCCGTGGATCAGCCACAGCTATCGATGCCAGGTTATCGACTTGTGGGGGGCAGGCTTTAGGAAAATCCACCGGGACTGTTCAAACCCTCGCAAAATGAAACAAAAAAGCCCCGTCTCTTTAAAAGAGAGCGGGGCTTTGTTTTGCATCAAGACTGGCGCAGTAGAACTTACTCATCGTCGCCCATCTGCGATTGCAGGTAGTTCTCGATACCGATCTTGTCGATAAGACCCAGTTGGGTTTCCAGCCAGTCGATATGTTCTTCTTCGGATTCGAGGATATCTTCAAGCAGGTCACGGCTACCGAAGTCGCCGACTGTTTCGCAATGCGCGATCGCCGCTTTCAGGTCGGCATGGCCGGTCTTCTCGATACGCAGGTCACACTGGATCATTTCCTCGGTGTGCTCGCCGATCTGCAGCTTGCCCAGGTCCTGGACGTTCGGCAGGCCTTCAAGGAACAGGATGCGCTTGATCAGCTTGTCCGCGTGCTTCATCTCGTCGATGGATTCGTGGTACTCGTGCTTGCCGAGCTTGTTCAGGCCCCAATCTTCGTACATGCGTGCATGCAGGAAGTATTGATTGATCGCGACCAGCTCATTGGCAAGGATCTTGTTGAGATGCTGGATGACTGTAACGTCGCCTTTCATGATGGGGTCCTGCCCTGTATTAGCTGTCTATAAGGCAGAGTTTGAGCCGCACAACTAAGAGTGTCAAACCTAAGTTATTGAATAATAAATGAAAATTAATCGGAATAAGAATGTTTGTGTTCCGCGTCTAGAGCCTAAGCAATTGATTTTCAGGCATAAAAAAACCGGACATACGTCCGGTTCTTTGAAATAGGGTATTTACGCAGCGGTAAATTCAACAGGAAAAGGGATCGCCGCCTGGGCCGTTTGCAATTTGGTCAGGGTCTCGCGGACCACTTCCTTGGCCAGGCAGGCACATTTGCCGCATTGACTGGCAACGCCGGTGGCCTGGCGCACTTCCTTGTAGCTGCAGCATCCTTCATAGATCGCATCGCGGATTTGGCCGTCGGTGACGCCAGTGCAGAGGCAAACATACATAAGTGAAAACCGTCGCTGTTTATGTCTCGAATGCGATGGATCTTAATGTTAACGAGAATGATTGTCAAAGTGCTTTGGGAAGGGTTTTTGACAGGCCTGACGAACGGTTGACCAGCGACGCGCCGTCAACCGAAATACCCTTCGTCCTTTTTTACGCCCAGGGGAGAAACCGTTACGGACAGGTCAAAAACGCAGTGTATGATGGCCGGTCTTTTCGAAACGGGTTCGTGTCACAGGGCTGTCGCCTGAGGGTGGCAGGCTGACGCAAACCTTGTTCTTAACGCTTCTACACCAGGAGATATCCAATGAGCGTACTCGTAGGCAAACAAGCCCCTGACTTCACCGTACCGGCCGTACTCGGCAATGGCGAAATCGTGGACAGCTTCACCCTGTCGTCGGCCATCAAAGGCAAATACGGCCTGGTGTTCTTTTACCCACTGGACTTCACCTTCGTTTGCCCGTCGGAGCTGATCGCTCTGGACAACCGCATGTCCGAATTCAAGGCACGCAACGTTGAAGTGGTCGCTGTGTCGATCGACTCGCACTTCACCCACAACGCATGGCGCAACACCCCGGTAAACGATGGTGGTATCGGCGCAGTGCGTTACACCATGGCTGCCGACATCAAGCAGGAAATCATGAAGGCCTACGACGTTCAGTCCGCTGACGGCGTTGCTTTCCGTGGCGCGTTCCTGATCGACGACAAAGGCGTTGTCCGTTCGCAGATCATCAACGACCTGCCGCTGGGCCGTAACATGGAAGAGCTGCTGCGTCTGGTCGACGCTCTGCAATTCCACGAAGAACACGGCGAAGTTTGCCCTGCCAACTGGAAAAAAGGCGACAAAGGCATGAACGCTTCGCCAGAAGGCGTTGCGGCTTACCTGACCGAGCACGCTGCTGCGTTGTAAGGTACCAGGTACAAAAAAACCGGCCTCAGGGCCGGTTTTTTATGCGCGAAAAATGTCTGGAACCCTGTAGGAGCCGGCTTGCTGGCGATGCGATGGTAGCCGTTATGCCGCCATCGCTGCGACCCGACAAGCCAGCTCCTACAAACGAATCAGTCGCCGAAGTCTTCCCAGCCGCCCATTTGTTTCCAGCGATTGACGATGCCGCAGAACAGCTCGGCAGTCTTCTCGGTGTCGTAGCGGGCCGAGTGCGCCTCGCGCCCGTCGAAGTCGATATCGGCAGCCTGGCAGGCCTTGGCCAGCACGGTTTGACCATAGGCCAGGCCGGCGAGCGTCGCGGTATCGAAACTGGAGAATGGATGGAACGGGTTGCGTTTCATGTCCAGGCGCGCGACCGCGGCATTGAGGAAGCCCAGGTCGAAACTGCTGTTGTGCCCAACCAGGATCGCCCGTTTGCAACCGTTGGCCTTGAGCGCCTTGCGCACGCCGCGGAAGATATCGTTCAGCGCCGACTCTTCGCTCACGGCCATGCGCAGCGGGTGATCGAGCTTGATCCCGGTGAACTCCAGGGCGGCCGCTTCGATGTTCGCACCTTCAAACGGCTCGACCCGGAAGAAGTAGGTGTGATCCGGGTACACAAAACCCTTTTCATCCATGGCGATGGTGGTCGCGGCGATTTCCAGCAAGGCGTCGGTGGCCGAGTTGAAACCACCGGTTTCTACGTCGACGACAACCGGCAGGTAGCCACGGAACCTGGCGGCCATTGGGTGACGGGAACCGCCGCCACCGCCTTGACCTTCCTGTTCGTCGTCGAAATGGTCTTCACTCACGCGTGTTCCTCCAGCAGGCGCCAGCGCAGTTTTTCACCGGCGCGCAGCGGGATAACGGTCAGCTCGCCAAACGGCAGGCTGGTCGGGGCGGTCCATTCTTCGCGGACCAGGGTGATGCGATCGGTGTTTGCCGGCAGGCCATAGAAACGCGGGCCGTTGAGGCTGGCGAAGGCTTCGAGCTTGTCCAGCGCGTTGCGCTGTTCGAAGGCTTCGGCGTACATCTCGATCGCGGCATAAGCGGTGTAGCAACCGGCGCAGCCACAGGCTGCTTCCTTGGCGTGCTGGGCGTGGGGCGCCGAGTCGGTGCCGAGGAAGAACTTTTCGCTGCCGCTGGTGGCGGCGTCGAGCAGGGCTTCCTGGTGGGTATTTCGCTTGAGGATCGGCAGGCAGTAGAAGTGCGGCCGAATCCCGCCCACCAGCATGTGGTTGCGGTTGTACAGCAAGTGATGCGCGGTGATGGTCGCGCCAACGTTGGCCGAAGCCGAGTTGACGAACTGCACGGCGTCAGCGGTGGTGATGTGTTCGAACACCACCTTGAGGGTCGGGAAACGCTCGACCACACGGCGCATGTGCTCATCGATGAAGATTTTTTCGCGGTCGAAGACGTCGACATCGCCGCGGGTGACTTCACCGTGGATCAACAAAGGCATCCCGACTTCGGCCATGGCCTCCAGGGCCGGGAAGATCTTGTCGATGCTGGTGACGCCCGAGTCCGAGTTGGTGGTCGCGCCGGCCGGATACAGCTTGGCGGCGTGAACGAAACCGCTGGCCTTGGCCTCGCGAATTTCTTCAGGCTGGGTGCGGTCGGTGAGGTACAGCACCATCAGCGGTTCAAACGGGCTGCCGGCCGGGCGAGCAGCGAGAATCCGCTGGCGATAGCCGTCGGCTTCAGCCGCATTGCGCACTGGTGGTACCAGGTTGGGCATGATGATGGCGCGGCCAAAGGTGCGCGCGACATCCGCGACGGTATTGGTCAACACGGCACCATCGCGAAGATGAATATGCCAGTCGTCGGGACGCAGCAGGGTCAGGCGGTCGGACATGAGGGGATTCCAGGCGGGTCAAACTGAGGGGAATGCTACCGGAAAAGACTCTTGCAGGCACTCGCTATCAAGTTTTACGGGAAGCTTCCGATATCCAACAGGTATGCCGTGAACATCTGTGTGTCGGTCTTTTTGTCGTAGAAGCCAGTGGAGCCTCCCGTGCGCCAGCGTTATTTAGCCTTGCTCAGCGTGTTTGCCAGCCTTCCCGCGATGGCACTCACTTTCCAGACTCGCCTGGAGAGCATCGAGTGGACGGTCGAAGGCGACAAATTCGAATGCCGGCTGACTCAGCCGATCACCGATTTCGGCTCGGGTGAATTCGTGCGGCGCGCCGGGGAACAGGCGACGTTTCGTTTGAATGCCTACAACGCAATGATGGGCGGTGGTTCTGCCACCTTGCTGGCGGCCGCTGCACCCTGGCAGCCGGGACGCGGTGATATCAACCTGGGCACGGTGAGAATCGGCAGCGGCAACATCCTCTTCAACAGCTCCCAGGCCCAGGCCGCACGCTTGATCAGCGGCCTGATCGACGGACGCAGTCCTGTGGTTCGAAATTCCTCGGGCGATGGCCGGGTGTCGGAGGTGCGCTTGTTGCCGGTCCGGTTTACCAAGGCATTTGCCGAGTATCAGGGCTGCGTGGCCAAGTTGCTGCCGCAGAACTTCGATCAGGTCAAGCAATCCCAGATTGGCTTTCCCGGTGGCGGTATCGATCTGGATGCGGCCGCCAAGGCCAGGCTGCAAGTCATGCTGGAGTACATGAAAGCCGATCCGACGGTCAATCGCATCGAGCTTGACGGCCACTCCGATAACAGCGGCAACCGCCTGACCAATCGTGACCTGTCACGGCGTCGGGCGCTGGCGGTGATGGACTTCTTCAAGGCCAATGGCGTCCAGGAATCGCAAATCACCCTGCGTTTCCATGGCGAGCGTTATCCCCTGGCCCCCAACATCAGCAACGCCAACCGCGCGAAAAACCGCCGGGTAGCGATACGCCTGGAGCGCGGAGCCCCCGCGGAGCAGGTGGCACCCCAAGCGACGAAGCCTGCCGCTTCGGCGACTTCCTGACCCCTTGGTCATCGTCGCGCTCTCGACATAATCTGTCGCTTCGTCGTCATAAGCTGTCGCGCCACTGTAAATTATCTTGCGCGGGCGGTAGACTTGACGGCTTTCCGTAGAACCCCGTGGAGTGATGGCATGGCGGACGTAAACAAGGTCGTTCTGGCGTATTCCGGCGGCCTGGACACTTCGGTGATCCTCAAGTGGCTGCAGGATACTTATAACTGTGAAGTGGTGACCTTCACCGCTGACCTGGGTCAGGGCGAAGAGGTCGAACCTGCACGTGCCAAGGCTCAAGCCATGGGCGTGAAAGAGATCTACATCGACGACTTGCGCGAAGAGTTCGTGCGCGATTTCGTTTTCCCGATGTTCCGCGCCAACACCGTTTACGAAGGCGAGTACCTGCTGGGTACTTCCATCGCTCGCCCGTTGATCGCCAAACGCCTGATCGAAATCGCCAACGAAACCGGTGCTGACGCCATTTCCCACGGCGCCACCGGCAAGGGTAACGACCAGGTTCGTTTCGAACTGGGCGCCTACGCCTTGAAGCCAGGTGTGAAAGTGATCGCTCCGTGGCGCGAATGGGACCTGCTGTCCCGTGAAAAGCTGATGGATTACGCTGAAAAGCACGCGATCCCGATCGAGCGTCACGGAAAGAAGAAATCCCCGTACTCGATGGATGCCAACCTGCTGCACATCTCCTATGAAGGTGGTGTGCTGGAAGACACCTGGACCGAGCACGAAGAAGACATGTGGCGCTGGACCGTCTCCCCGGAGAAGGCTCCCGACAAGCCGCAGTACCTGGAACTGACCTACCGCAATGGCGACATCGTCGCGCTGGACGGCGTCGAAATGACCCCGGCCACCGTGCTGGCGACTCTGAACCGTATCGGTGGCGAACACGGTATCGGCCGTCTGGACATCGTCGAGAACCGTTACGTGGGCATGAAGTCCCGTGGCTGCTACGAAACTCCTGGCGGTACCATCATGCTGCGCGCCCACCGTGCGATCGAATCGATCACCCTGGACCGCGAAGTGGCTCACCTTAAAGACGAGTTGATGCCCAAGTACGCCAGCCTGATCTACACCGGTTACTGGTGGAGTCCTGAGCGTCTGATGCTGCAACAGATGATCGATGCGTCCCAGGCTCACGTGAATGGCGTTGTGCGCCTGAAGCTGTACAAGGGCAACGTGATCGTCACCGGTCGCAAGTCAGACGAGTCGTTGTTCGACGCCAACATTGCGACTTTCGAAGAAGATGGCGGCGCCTACAACCAGGCCGACGCAGCGGGCTTCATCAAGCTCAACGCCTTGCGCATGCGCATCGCGGCGAACAAAGGTCGCAAGCTTTTCTGAGACCTTTGACGCAATGGAATGTGTGGCCCGGTCGTCGACAGGGCCGCACATTTAAAAGGGGGGGAGTTGCTACCTGCCCGTATCAGTGTTCTTTCCCGCCTTGCTATGACTCCTCTCATCATTCCCTTCTGATCGATCGTCAAACGCTTCGGGTTGCCGTGCGTCGATGGGCAAATGTTGGTCAATGACCGTCAAACCCTGTGAATTTAAGTTGTAGGCAGCACAGAACGTTGTGCGGCAATGTTTCTTCACGTGTTTTGAAGGAGCGGCTGCGCTTTCCCTCAGTTTTGAATCCGACTCGGTACAGGTGAGGAACACCACTGCACGTGCAGCCTTTCCCGGTTCGATCTGGATGCTCTCCAACAAATGGCTGAACTCGGCCTGGCCTGTCATCCTGCGTGCATCAATCACATACAGGTCCTTCAATCGTTCGGGTAGACGTACGTGGTGATGCGCCGAAAGGGCTTTGGCAGAAACTGTTGCTGAAGGTGGGTCTTGTGCTTTCGATGGGCGGCGAGTGGATTGGTCGCCAGTACCCGATGCCCTGGTCGGGGACTTTCGAGTCTTCTTGTTCTCGGATTGCTCGAGACCGTCCATGACTTTTATGAAGTGTTTTCCCTTCTCAAAGTCGGAGGGGGCGTAAAGCGATCGATAGTTGAAGTTGAGAGTGACAAAGAATAGCAACAGCAGATAAAAAGGAAAGCTGATCAGGAACCAGACGTAGATGTCTCTATCATCATCATCAAGAAAGGGCAGTGAAATCGCAGCTGATGTTTCAGACAGTGTTGCGAATATCGCAATCACTGTCATGGGGTTGTTTATTCTTTTTTTAATCCTGTCCATTTTAAGTTCCTCGATAGCTATTGCTTGATTGGTTTGAATTTAATCCATCTAACGCATGTTGGGCATCCATGGTTTCTGTTTTTTAATTTATTTGATGTCGGGTAGGCGTTTTCTTGTTTACGGTTTTCTTATAATCGATGATGGGGTGATTTTTGCTGTAAGAACGAGTGGATAAGTTGTGTGTGATATTTCTGGAGTTAGTGTGGATATTGGATTATCCCAATTACCTTTGCGCGGTTGGGTAGGGCGGCACATGTCTGATCGCTGTCTGAAAATAAAACTCCGCTCATTTTTTCGTTGCAGGTCGATACAAAAAAGTAATCGCAATTGGAAAGTCAAGACTTCAAAAAAAGTTTTCCGCCTAACGATTTGCTCGATTTTTTGTAGGAAAAATCTGTGAATTTTGTAGGGAATGTCTCTCGGTGCAAGTGGTTGGGGGAGGCGACATGCCAGGGGGGAAACGACTAGGCTATTGTGCGGGCTCTAAAAATTCGAACAGCGAAATTGGACTTGCCCATGAATAAAGTGCTGATTGTGGATGATCACCCCGTCATTCGTCTTGCGGTACGAATGCTGATGGAGCGTCATGGCTACGAAGTCATTGCAGAAACAGATAATGGTGTGGATGCATTACAACTAGCCCGTGAATACATGCCGGACATTGTCATCCTGGATATAGGAATACCTAAACTCGATGGACTGGAAGTCATTGCACGACTGACCTCGGCTGCGATGCCGATGAAAGTGCTGATATTGACGTCCCAGTCACCTGGTCATTTTTCCATGCGCTGCATGCAGTCGGGAGCCGCCGGATATGTTTGTAAACAACAGGATCTCACGGAGTTGCTCAGTGCAATAAAGGCGGTATTGTCAGGCTACAGTTACTTTCCAAATCAGGCCTTGCACACTGTGCGTGCCAGTCTTGGCAACGCCAGTGAAGCCGATATGGTGGATCGTCTTTCTGGGCGGGAAATGATGGTGCTACAGCAGTTGGCCCGGGGCAAGACTAACAAAGAGATTGCTGATGGGATGTTTCTCAGCAACAAGACCGTCAGTACCTACAAGACCCGACTACTGTTAAAGCTCAATGCGCGCTCCCTGGTCGATCTGATTGAACTGGCCCAGCGTAATGGTCTGGCATGATGAGCCTGCCTCTGACGGAGTACACCAGGCGAGCGTTGATCGCGGTTCGGCACTTGGTAAAAAGCCTCCGTTTCGGGAGGCTTTTAGGTTTTACAAGTCAAAATCGTAATCGGCCAATTGCTTTTGCAGTCGGCGCTCCTCCAGCAGATTGTCGATGGTCCGGCGCTTGCTCAGGTTGGTTTTCGCTACTTCAACCACCGGCTCGGCATCATCAGCCTCTACGGGGGTGAAGTCGTCATCTACATCCAATTGCTCTTTGCCAGTGCTCATTTAGTTACTCCAGGCGAAGAAGGCCTTTGGGGCTCCTTATATCGACAATCCTGCGACGGGTAAAAAAGATTTTTTCAATCGATATATTGATAAACCCAATAGCGGCTCAATCGTCCGAGGTCTTGTGCTTGTATTCGCACAAGTCTTCGATCCGGCAACTGCCGCAGCGAGGTTTGCGGGCCAGGCAAACATAACGTCCGTGAAGGATCAGCCAGTGATGGGAGTCGAGCAGGTACTGCTTTGGCACAAATTTCATCAATTTATGCTCGACCTCAACCACATTCTTGCCGGGCGCAATGCCGGTGCGGTTGCTGACCCGAAAAATGTGAGTGTCCACGGCCATCGTCAACTGGCGGAATGCAGTATTGAGCACCACGTTGGCGGTCTTGCGGCCAACGCCAGGCAACGCCTCGAGTTCCTCACGGGTTTGCGGCACTTCGCCTGCATGACGCTCAACCAGCAGACGGCAGGTCTCGATCACGTTTTTTGCCTTGCTGTTGTACAGGCCGATGGTCTTGATGTATTCCGACAATCCTTCGACCCCCAAGGCATGAATCGTCGCCGGAGTATTGGCAACCGGAAACAGTTTTGCCGTGGCCTTGTTCACGCCGACATCGGTCGATTGCGCGGAAAGAATCACCGCAATCAGCAATTCAAAGGCTGAGGAATAGGCCAGTTCGGTCTTCGGTTCTGGGTTGTCTTCATGCAGCCTGCGGAAAATTTCCAGACGTTTTGCGGCATTCATGGGCGAAGCGTTTCCTCGAAGGCAGTCAGTTTGAGCGTGTCGGGCGGTGCCAGGCTTGCCAGGCGGCGATCAGCAATCCCAGCAGTATGAAGCCTCCGGGGGCCAGCGTGGCCAGGCGCAGGCCACCGTCAGCGGTCAGTACCCAGCCCGGCCAATCCGCGTGTGTTACAGCAGCCAGCCAGGGTAGGTGGTTGCCCAGTGTCCCGTAACCGATGAGTTCACGCAGCAGGCCCATAGCCACCATCGATGCGCCGAACAGGCCGCACAGACGCCAGCGCTCTCGCCAGGGGCTCTGGAAGAAATCGGAGCGCTCCAGTACGACACATTGCAAGGCGATCAAGCCGGTATAGATCCCGGCATGCTGGTGCCATTGCAGCGACCAGACCTGCGCGCCGAGTTCTGCGCAACTGGTCAGCGTTGCGGCAAGCAGCACGCTGGCCGACAAGTGGGTTGCCGGGAGCAGGCGCGATCGCAAGGCGTTCATGCACAGGCCGAACCCACTGATCACGACAATGAACAGCAACCACAGGCCCAGGGCATTCACCAGTGAGTCGGTGGCGCCAATCAGCGGCGCGAGCATCAAGGTGTTCTGCAACCGCAATGGATTACTCATCGGAGGGGCTCCCAAGCAGTGAGGGCCGATGCTCATCGAAATAACGCAAGGCGTCATGGGTGGCATTGATCACCGCTCTTGAGGTGATGGTCGCTCCCGCAATCTGGTCGAACTGCCCCTGGTCCTTTTTCAAGGCCCAACCATTGTCGCCCGGATCGATTCGCGACCTGCCGGAAAAGGCTGCAAGCCAGGTATTGGGCCAGTCGGCGATTCGTGCGCCGAGCCCCGGGGTTTCCGTTTGCTTGAGGGTTTTGACCCCCAGCAGTCTGCCGTCGAGATCGATGGCGATCAGCAAATCGATGGTGCTCGCGTAGCCCAGGGTCTGGCTGCGTAAAAGCACGGCATAGGCTCGGCCGACCTTGGTCGCCCGATAACCCGTCAGCAGCGTGCTGTTGCCCAGCGCGGTGTTGTCGAGCTTGAGCGGTTGGTCCAGCGGCTGGTTGTCGTAGCTGTCGGGCGGTAGCAGGTCGAGCAGGTAACGACTGTCGATCAGGCGCTGCTCAGCCGCAATCCGTGGCGCGCTGCTGTGTTGCGCGAGATAGGTCAGGCCCGCTCCGAGGGCAGTCAGTAACGCGAGGATGGCGGCGCTCGACGCTCGGCTCATGGTGCGATCCGCTCCTGCCTGGCCGCGACCAGCCGCTCCAGCGCCGGTACACAGAGGTTCATCAGCAGCACGGCAAAGGCCACGCCGTCCGGGTAACCGCCCCAGGTGCGAATCAGATAGGTCAGCAACCCGACTCCTGCACCAAACAGCAGTCGCGCCCCGGGGCTTTTGGCGCCGGATACCGGTTCAGTGACGATGAAGAATGCGCCCAGCATGCTGGCGCCGGTGAGCAGATGAAACAGCGGCGAACCATGGGAGTCTGAGCCCGAACCGTTCCAGCACAACAGGCTGATGACGAACAGGCTGGCGAGCATGCCGACAGGCGCGTGCCAGCTGAATACGCGGCGTTGCAGCAAAAACGCGCCGCCGGCGAGAAAAGCCAGGTTCACCCATTCCACACCGCGACCGCCGAAACGCCCAAAGGCCGGATTGGCCGAGAAGAGTTCGTCCATGGTCAGGCTCTTGTTGATCCGCAGGCTGTCCAGTGCCGTGGCCCGGACCCAGGCGTCCGGGCTTTGGCCGACACCGAATACTTGCTGCACACCACCCCACAGGTCCATGCCCTGGGAGGCAGGCCATTGGGTCATCTGTTGCGGAAACGTCACCATCACCAGGGCGAAACCGAGCATCGCCGGATTGAACGGATTGCTGCCGACCCCGCCATACAGGTGCTTGCCGAACACCATGGCCAGCGCGGCAGCACTGACCGTCAGCCACCAGGGACAGTAGGGCGGCAAGGCCAGGGCCAGTAGCGTGGCACTGACCAGGGCGCTGCCGTCGCTCAAGGTCGGCTTGAGCGCACGCCGGCGCAAGCGCAGTACCGCCGCTTCCGCGGCCAGCGCACTGACGCCTGCCAGTATCAGGTTGAGCAACACCCCCCAGCCGTAGAACCAGAATAACGCCAGCATCCCTGGCAACGTCGCCAGCAGAACCAGTTTCATCGCCTGTTGCAGGCGCTCGTCGACCGGTTCAAGGGGCGGCATGGGCATCCACCTGGCGTTCGGCTTCGCTCAGGGCCCGCTCAAGGGCTTCGATTTGTTCGGCGGGTGCTGCGCTGGCCTGGGCTTTCTTCAGTTCGGCGCGGCGCATGGCCAGCTGAATTTTTGCGCGTTTCAGCTCGGCGTCCTGCGCCGGAGCCGCGACGGGTGACGGGGTAGGTGGCGCACTGCGTTCCAGTTGGGCCAAAGCCTGCTCAGCGGCTTCGAACTGCTGTTGCAGGACAATCAACTGCGATTGCTGTTCGAAGGTCGGCGGATGACCGAAGGCCTTGAGCGACTTGTTCAACTGCGCCCGGCTCATCGCCAGGTCGATCTTGGCTTTTTTCAGGGCCGCATCGGCATTCGCCGCCTTTTGCGCGCGGACGCGTTCCAGGGCTGCCTGTACCGGGTCGAGGATCGTTTCGCTGGGCTGGACGACCCGTTGCGCACGGGCCTCGCGCTCGGCAGTTTTTTGTTGTTCTTCACGCTGCAAGCGGGCGTTGCGCTGCTCGAAACGGCGCCGCGCATGATCGCGCTTGGCGGCGCGTGCCCGTTGCTCCTCCAGGCTGAAAGCCAGGCCACCGACAATCGGCAGCACGCTGTTCAATGGCAGCGGATGCATTTCGATGCAGTCCACCGGGCAAGGCGCCACGCAAAGGTCGCACCCGGTGCATTCGTCGATGATGACCGTGTGCATCAACTTGGCCGCGCCGACGATGGCGTCCACTGGGCAGGCCTGAATGCATTTCGTGCAACCAATGCATTCGGCCTCACGGATATAGGCAATCTGCGCCGGGGCCGAGCCGCGACTGACGTCCAGCTCCAGCACCGGTACGTGCAACAGTTCGGCCAGGGCGTGGATGGTTTCACTGCCGCCGGGCGGGCACTTGTTGATCGGCTCGCCGTTGGCAATGCCGGTGGCGTACGGCTTGCATCCGGGATGGCCACACTTGCCGCATTGGGTCTGCGGCAAGAGGGCGTCGATGCGTTGAATCAGACTCATGTTTTGATCAGTCCGCTGAATCCGAGAAAGGCCACTGCAATCAGGCCGGCACCGACCAGGTCGATCGGCAGGCCGCGAAAGGGCAGGGGCACATCGTTATCAAGTGTGCGCTGGCGCAGGTCGTTGAACAGGCTCAGTACCAGCCAGAAGCCCAGCCCGGCACCGAGGCTCAAGGCTGTGGCGTGAAAAAATCCCATGTCCTCCCGGGCGTTGAGCAATGCCACGCCGAGCACCCCGGCATTACACAGCAGCAAAGGCCAGAGGCCTTCGAAGGACAATGTCGAAAACATCCGGGAAAGCAGCTGCAACAACGGGCCGATCAGCAGCACGCTCAATGGCAGAAACACAAACAGGCGCAGCGCCGTCATCTCCAGCGGCACCAGCAACCAGTGATACAGCGCATAGCCGAGCACCCCGGTAATCAGCATCAGGCAGGTCGTGGCGATGCCCAAGGCATGGACCTGGCGACGTTCGCTGGCCAGCAGCGGCTCGACACCCAGCGGCCAGTGCAACACGAAGTTGTTGAGCAGGGCAGTGCCGATAAGCGTAAGCAGGGTTTCGGTCATGATCGTCCGTATCCGTTGCTCGATAACCCTGTAGGAGCTGCCGCAGGCTGCGATCTTTGATCTTTTTCAAAGCAAATTCAAAAGATCGCAGCCTGCGGCAGCTCCTACAAGTAATGCCCGAGTTCAGTAATAGTATGGGCCAGACATGAAAATCCCACAGTCGCGCCAGGCACGACTGTGGGATCGGTTTACCGCAGTGCCTTACTTGATCCGCTGACCAGGCTTGGCGCCGCTGTCAGGGCTGAGCAGGTAGATTTCTTCACCGCCAGGACCGGCTGCCATCACCATGCCTTCGGAAATGCCGAACTTCATTTTCCGTGGCTTGAGGTTGGCAATCATCATGGTCAGGCGACCATCGAGCTTGGACGGGTCCGGGTAGGCGCTCTTGATGCCGGAGAACACGTTGCGTTGTTCGTCACCGATGTCCAGGGTAAGGCGCAGCAGCTTGTCGGCACCTTCCACGTGTTCGGCCTTGACGATCAGGGCGACGCGCAGGTCAACCGCGGCAAAGGTGTCGAACTCGATTTCCGGCGACAGCGGATCCTTGGCCAGCTCGCCATTACCGGCTGGTGTGGCTTCGCCGGTGTCGGTCTGGCTGGCGGTCAGGTCTTCTTTCGAGGCGTCGGTCATGGCTTGCACTTTGACCGGGTCGATACGGGTCATCAACGGCTTGAACTCGTTCAACTGATGGTTGGCGAGCAAGGTCGCGTGATCGTTCCAGGTCAGTGGCGCAACATTGAGGAACGCCTCGGCATCGGCGGCCAGCAGCGGCAATACCGGTTTGAGGAAGATCACCAGTTGACGGAACAGGTTGACGCCGGTGGCGCAGATGGCCTGGACTTCATCCTGCTTGCCTTCCTGCTTGTTCAGCGACCACGGTGCCTTGTCGGCGATCCAGGCGTTGGCGCGGTCGGCCAGGCCCATGATCTCGCGCATGGCGCGGGCGAAGTCGCGGGCTTCATAGGCGTCGGCGATGCTTGGCGCGGCGGCCAGGAAGGCTTCGGTCAGCTCCGGCGCGGCGTTGGTCTCGACCATCACGCCGGCATTGCCCTTGTTGATGAACCCGGCGCAACGGCTGGCGATGTTGACGACTTTGCCGACCAGGTCGGAGTTGACCTTCTGCACGAAATCTTCGAGGTTCAGGTCGAGGTCGTCGACGCCACGGCTCAGCTTGGCCGCGTAGTAATAGCGCAGGTATTCCGGCGACAGGTGGTCGAGGTAGGTCCGGGCCTTGATGAAGGTACCACGGGACTTGGACATTTTCTGGCCGTTGACGGTCAGGTAGCCGTGCACGTTGATGCCGGTCGGCTTGCGGTAACCCGCGCCTTCGAGCATCGCTGGCCAGAACAGGGCGTGGAAGTTGACGATGTCCTTGCCGATGAAGTGGTACAACTCGGCGGTCGAGTCCTTGCCCCAGAACGCGTCGAAGTCCAGCTCCGGCGTACGGTCGCAAAGGTTCTTGAAGCTGGCCATGTAGCCGATTGGTGCATCCAGCCAGACGTAGAAGTACTTGCCCGGCTCGTCGGGGATCTCGAAGCCGAAGTACGGCGCATCGCGGGAGATGTCCCACTGTTGCAGGCCGGCATCCAGCCATTCGGCGATCTTGTTCGCCACGGCGTCCTGCAGGGTGCCGCTGCGGGTCCAGGCCTGCAGCATTTCCTGGAAGTCCGGCAGCTTGAAGAAGAAGTGCTGGGAATCCTTGAGCACCGGGGTGGCGCCGGAGATTGCCGACTTCGGATCCTTCAGGTCGGTCGGTGCGTAGGTCGCGCCGCATTTTTCGCAGTTGTCGCCGTACTGGTCTTCAGTGCCGCATTTCGGGCAGGTGCCCTTGATGAAGCGGTCGGCCAGGAACATTTTCTTTTCCGGGTCGAAATACTGCGTGATCGAGCGTTGGGCGATGTGCCCGGCGTCGCGCAGCTTGAGGTAGATCTGGCTCGACAGCTCACGGTTTTCTTCGGCGTGAGTGGAGTGGAAGTTGTCGAAGTCCACCAGGAACTCGGCAAAGTCGGCGCTGTGTTCAGCCTGGACGTTGGCGATCAGTTGTTCCGGGGTGATGCCTTCCTTTTCCGCGCGCAGCATGATCGCCGAACCGTGGGCGTCGTCGGCGCAGACATAAATGCATTGGTTGCCGCGGTGCTTCTGGAAGCGCACCCACATATCGGTCTGGATGTACTCCAGCATATGGCCGAGGTGAATCGAACCATTGGCATAGGGCAGGGCGCTGGTGACGAGGATCTTGCGTGGCTCGGACATGGGGCTCGGCTACTTGATGAAACGGAGGTCGGCCACTATAAAGCGCCGGCAAAGATATTTCACCCCTGCAAATCGTTGCCGGGCATGCCGTCCGGAAGACAGAAGGGGTAGGATACCCGCCATCTATTCCCAGTCCTGTTTTCGGAGTTGCCCATGAGCGCCGTCAATCGCGCAGCGGTGGAAGCCGTCCTTCGCCAATACACCGACCCCTACCTGAACCAGGATCCGGTCAGCGCCGGGTGCGTGCGCAATATCGAGATCCAGGGCGACCGCGTCAGCGTGCAGCTGGAACTGGGCTATGCCGCCGGTTTGTTCAAGAGTGGTTGGGCGCAGATGCTGCAAATGGCCATTGAAGGCCTCGACGGTGTCAGCACTGCCCGCGTCGACATCACCAGTGTGATCGCCGCGCACAAGGCCCAGGCACAGATCCCGGGTCTGGCCAACGTCAAGAACGTCGTGGCCGTGGCGTCCGGCAAAGGCGGCGTGGGCAAGTCCACCACCGCCGCCAACCTGGCCTTGGCCCTGGCCCGCGAAGGGGCCAAGGTCGGCATTCTCGATGCGGACATCTATGGTCCGAGCCAGGGCATCATGTTCGGCATCGCCGAGGGTACCCGGCCGCAGATCAAGGATCAGAAATGGTTCGTGCCGATCCAGTCCCACGGCGTCGAAGTGATGTCCATGGCGTTCCTCACCGACGACAACACGCCGATGGTCTGGCGCGGGCCGATGGTCTCTGGCGCCTTGCTGCAACTGGTGACGCAGACCTCGTGGGGCGACCTGGATTACCTGGTCATCGACATGCCGCCAGGCACCGGGGATATCCAGCTGACCCTGGCACAGAAAGTCCCGGTGGCCGGTGCGGTGATCGTGACCACCCCCCAGGACCTGGCACTGCTGGACGCACGCAAGGGCGTGGAGATGTTCCGCAAGGTCAACATCCCGGTGCTGGGCGTGGTGGAAAACATGGCCGTGCACATCTGCTCGAACTGCGGGCATGCCGAACATCTGTTCGGCGAGGGCGGCGGGGTGAAGCTGGCCAATCAGTATGGCGTCGAGCTACTGGCTTCGTTGCCGCTGGCAATGGCCATCCGCGAGCAGGCCGATGGCGGCAAGCCAACGGTGATCGCCGAGCCTGACAGCCCGATCGCCCTGGTTTACCAGGAGCTGGCGCGCCATGTCGGCGCACGGATCGTGTTGCAGGAGGCGTTGACGCCGGCGATGCCGAACATCAGCATCAGCGACGATTGATCGGTTGAAGAAACGCGATCCAATTGTGGGAGCGGGCTTGCTCGCGAAGGCGGTGTGACATTCAACAGATTAGTTGACTGATCTACCGCCTTCGCGAGCAAGCCCGCTCCCACATAGGTTCTGTGTATGCCTTAAATCCGCAACCCGCCATCCAGCTCCAGAATCCGACCGGTGTAATAGTCGTTCTCGAAGATGTAAGCCGCCGATTGGGCGATTTCTTCCGGCTTGCCCATGCGCTTGAGCGGAATCCCCGACGTCATCTTCTCCAGCGCTTCAGGTTTCATGCTCAGGGTCATTTCGGTTTCGATGAAGCCCGGTGCAATGCCGGCCACGCGAATGCCGTAGCGCGCCAGTTCCTTGGCCCAGGTCACCGTCGCCGCAGCGACACCGGCCTTGGCGGCGGAGTAGTTGGTCTGGCCGACGTTGCCGGCGCGGGAAATCGACGAGATATTGATAATCGCGCCGCTGTTGTCCAGCTCGACCATTTTCGCCGCGACTTCACGTGTGCACAGGAATACGCCCGTCAGGTTGACGTCGATGACCGCCTGCCACTGGGCCAGGCTCATCTTGGTCATTTCGCCATCCTTGACCTTGAGCAGCAGGCCGTCACGCAAAATACCGGCGTTGTTGATCAGGCCATGGATCGCGCCGAAGTCGTCAGCGACCTGAGCGACCATGTGGCTTACTTGCTCTTCGTTGGCCACATTGCACAGGTAGGCGCGGGCTTCGACACCCTTGGCCTTGCAGGCGGCAACGGCGTCGTCGAGTTTTTCCTGGTTCAGGTCCACCAGCGCCAGCTTCGCGCCCCTGGCGGCGAAATACTCGGCCATGGAGCGGCCTAAACCCTGGCAACCGCCAGTGATAATGATTACTTTGTCAGTGAGTTGCATTCGTAATGCCCCGGTAGGTTTGGGTGTTTTTTCATAAGGCATCTTCTCCATCACGCCTACCTTGGCACATGAGAACTGCCCCCAATGGTCAACTGGTACCTGTGCCAGTAGCTGATCCGTTTTTACGACGGATTCTTAATAAGGAGTCATAAATTGAGCGTTGAAGCGGCTAAGAATGCACGAGAATTGCTCCTCAAGGAATACCGTGGGGTGCTCTCGACACACTCCAAATCGATGCCCGGTTTCCCGTTCGGCTCCGTGGTTCCGTACTGCCTGGACGAGCTCGGCCGGCCGCTGATCCTTATCAGCCGCATCGCCCAGCACACCCACAACCTGCAAAAGGATCCAAAATGCTCGCTGTTCGTGGGCGAGCGAGGCGCTGAAGATGTCCAGGCCGTTGGTCGCCTGACGTACCTGGCCGAGGCGCAACAGATCGAAGACGAGGCAGCCATCGAAGCCGCTGCCGAACGTTACTACCGCTATTTCCCGGATTCGCAGAGTTATCACAAGGCCCACGATTTCGATTTCTGGGTGCTCACGCCGGTGCGTCATCGCTACATCGGCGGCTTCGGCGCGATTCACTGGGTCAACGAGCTGACCCTGGCCAACCCCTTTGCCGGCAAGGCCGAGCTGAGCATGATCGAGCACATGAACGCCGATCACGCCAAGGCCATCGCGCATTACGTCGAACTGGCCGGCCTGCCGAATACCTCGCCAGCCAGGCTGGTGGGCATCGACAGCGAAGGTATGCACCTGCTGATCGGTCAAGGGCTGCATTGGTTGCCGTTCCAAGCGCCTTGTAATACGCCGACACAAGTTCGCGAAGCCTTGGTTTTCCTGGCTCACGCCGAACATTGGCCGAAAAATGCAGTGGCCGACGCTTGAATTCACGAAACGGCGACGTCATCTAAGGATTACTGGCAAGGCATTCTTGCGTTGAGGAACCATTTGATGCGCCCTTTTTTGTTGCTCTTTCTGCTGTTCCCGGTGTTGGAGCTGTTCATATTCGTCAAGGTGGCAGGGGCAATCGGGTTTTTCCCGGCCCTGCTGCTGATCATTCTCGGCTCGATGTTCGGTGTGTTCGTGTTGCGCGTCGCCGGGCTGGCCACGGCGCTGCGTGCCCGTGAAAGCCTGAACCGCGGCGAGCTGCCGGCCCAGACCATGCTCGAGGGCCTGATGCTGGCTTTGGCCGGGGGCCTGTTGATCCTTCCGGGATTCATCAGCGACGTGATCGGCCTGGTCATGTTGCTGCCGGTCAGCCGTCGCCTGCTGGCCAATAAAATGCGCCAGCGTGCCGAGGAACAAGCGATCCGCCAGCGTGCGTTCGCCGATGATCTTGCGCCCCGTGGCGGTCCCGCACCCCGCGAGCCGCTCGGTCGCGAGCCCAATGTGATCGAAGGCGAGTTCGAACACCGCGATACCAAGTGATACGTCACCTGCACACGGCACCTTCGGGTGCCGTGTTCGTTTTCGGGAGATCGGCGTAAAAAATTTTTCGATCCCCGCCCTTGTAATCAGCTTGTACGCCCTTATGTAACGGTCACCGCAAGGTTTCTGGCGAGCACGCCAGACAGACTTCCGCGGTTCGCTCGACGAACCGCACCCGGCACCGCCGGACTTTGTTAAACCCGCCGGGACTACACCGGCCGATGAAAACCACAATTAGGAGAGATCGACAATGAAGCTTCGTCCTCTGCATGACCGCGTCGTCATCCGTCGCAGCGAAGAAGAAAAGAAAACCGCTGGCGGTATCGTCCTGCCAGGTTCGGCTGCTGAAAAAGCCAACAGCGGCGAAATCCTCGCTGTCGGCACCGGCCGCGTACTGGAAAACGGTGAAGTGCGTGCACTGTCCGTGAAAGTGGGCGACAAGGTTGTGTTCGGTCCTTACTCCGGCAGCAACACAGTGAAAGTCGACGGCGAAGACCTGCTGGTAATGAGCGAGAACGAAATCCTCGCTGTTGTCGAAGGCTGATTACCCGCTCATTTTCCCGTTACTACAAAGTATTTAAGGAATATCGATCATGGCTGCTAAAGAAGTTCTGTTTGGCGATTCCGCCCGCAAGAAAATGCTCAAAGGCGTCAACGTCCTGGCTGACGCGGTAAAAGCGACCCTGGGCCCGAAAGGCCGTAACGTGATCATCGAGAAGAGCTTCGGCGCTCCGACCATCACCAAGGACGGCGTTTCCGTAGCCAAAGAAATCGAACTGGAAGACCGTTTCGAAAACATGGGCGCGCAGCTGGTCAAAGACGTTGCCTCCCGTGCCAACGATGACGCAGGCGACGGCACCACCACCGCTACCGTTCTGGCTCAATCGATCGTCAACGAAGGCCTGAAAGCCGTCGCTGCCGGCATGAACCCGATGGACCTGAAGCGCGGTATCGACAAAGCGACCATCGCGATCGTCAAAGAGCTGAAGGCCCTGTCCAAGCCATGCGCTGACACCAAGGCTATCGCTCAGGTAGGTACCATCTCCGCCAACTCCGACAACTCCATCGGCGACATCATTGCCGAAGCCATGGAAAAAGTCGGTAAAGAAGGCGTGATCACCGTTGAAGAAGGCTCGGGCCTGGAAAACGAACTGTCGGTTGTTGAAGGCATGCAGTTCGACCGTGGCTACCTGTCCCCGTACTTCGTCAACAAGCCAGAGACCATGGTCGCTGAGCTGGACGGCCCGCTGATCCTGCTGGTCGACAAGAAGATCTCGAACATCCGCGAAATGCTGCCAGTGCTGGAAGCCGTTGCCAAAGCCGGCCGTCCACTGCTGATCGTGGCCGAAGACGTTGAAGGCGAAGCCCTGGCGACTCTGGTTGTGAACAACATGCGTGGCATCGTCAAAGTCGCAGCCGTCAAGGCGCCGGGCTTCGGCGACCGTCGCAAGGCCATGCTGCAGGACATCGCCGTTCTGACCGGCGGTACCGTGATCTCCGAAGAGATCGGCCTGAGCCTGGAAAGCACTACCCTTGAGCACCTGGGTAACGCCAAGCGCGTGACCCTGTCCAAGGAAAACACCATCATCGTTGACGGTGCTGGCGTTCAAGGCGACATCGAAGCACGTATCAACCAGATCCGTGCCCAGGTTGCCGAGACTTCCTCGGACTACGACCGTGAAAAACTGCAAGAGCGTCTGGCCAAGCTGTCCGGCGGCGTTGCGGTGATCAAGGTTGGCGCTGGTTCCGAAGTTGAAATGAAAGAGAAGAAAGCCCGCGTTGAAGACGCCCTGCACGCTACCCGTGCAGCCGTTGAAGAAGGCGTGGTACCTGGCGGTGGCGTTGCGCTGATCCGCGCTCTGCAAACCCTGAACGATCTGAAAGGCGACAACGCTGATCAGGACGTAGGTATCGCTGTTCTGCGCCGTGCCATTGAAGCACCGCTGCGTCAGATCGCTGCCAACAGCGGTGACGAGCCAAGCGTTGTGGTCAACGAAGTCAAGAACGGCAAAGGTAACTTCGGTTACAACGCTGCGACTGGCGAATACGGCGACATGATCGAAATGGGTATCCTGGATCCTACCAAGGTCACCCGTTCCGCGCTGCAAGCTGCATCGTCGATCGGCGGTCTGATCCTGACCACCGAAGCTGCGGTAGCTGATGCACCGAAGAAAGACAGCGGTGCTGGCGGCGGCATGCCAGACATGGGCGGTATGGGCGGCATGGGCGGCATGATGTAAGCCAGCCTTACCCCTGTACTAAAAAACCCCGCCTGCGAAAGCAGGCGGGGTTTTTTATTATTGCCCGGATCAAAAGATCGCAGCCTGCGGCAGCTCCTACATGGAAATGCGTTCCCCCTGTAGGAGCTGCCGCAGGCTGCGATCTTTTGATCTTCGTTCAGGCTCAGGCCGTTTGAACATTGACCACGGGCTCAACCCTCGAAGCAGGCCTATACAGAATCCAGTAATAAGACCCCAGGCAAATCAGCCAGCAAAACACCGCCGTCCACACGTTGTGCGAGAAAAAGTGTGCCCCCTGCAGCATCCGGCCGATGGAAAACACCGAACCCAGGGCAAAGGCGAAAACCAGTGCCGCACGTGCCATGCGTGGACGGCGATCACGCAACACGAAAAACAGCGCAAACAGGGTGAAACCGGTCGCGGCGTGACCGCCAGGCCAGCAACGACCCGGTTTCTCCGTGGCCGGACGCGGGCTCAACAATTCGCTGTAGGTCTCGTGGCCGCCGAACTGCTCGAGGCTCCACGGGCATTGCACCGCCGTTACCGCTTTCATCGGGGTGACGAAGGACGTCGCCAGCCCCAGGGACAGCACCAGGCAGCCCAATTCCCGCTTGAACGGTTTGAGCCGGGCCATGAAGAATGAACCGGCAAAGCCGAAGATTGCCAGCACCGAAAAGGCTATGACCAGTTGCTTGGCCCGGTCGTGCAGGACGGTTTCCAGGAAATAACTGTGCCGCCCGATGAAATCCCCGGCGACCGGGTCGTAGAACAGCCTGGCCAGGTCCATGTCCAACGTCGTCAGTTCGAGCAATACCAGAATGATGGCTGCAATGGCGGGAACACCCAGGCACACCCAGAAGTTGAGCGGTCGGGAAGCGGGGCGTGCAGAGATCGAAACCATGGCAAATCCTTGGTCAGTGGAATGTTCTTGAGTACGCAGCCGCGCGGAGTCTGCGCTCTATCCTGTCGTCAACCTGTGAACCGATAGTGAAAAAAAACGTTGAGGCTCGAGCCGGTCATTTCGCCAGGCAAACGCCTGCACACAACCCTGGCCCTGAGGCTTACTTGGCCTTAAGCTGCGCGGGCCAAGACGGCCGTCACTGTGTACGGAGAAGATGCCCATGCGAATTTTATTGGTTGAAGACAACCGCGATATCCTGGCCAATCTGGCCGATTACCTGGGACTCAAGGGCTATACCGTGGATTGCGCACAGGACGGCTTGTCGGGCCTGCATCTGGCAGCCACCGAGCATTACGACTTGATCGTGCTCGACATCATGTTGCCTGGCATCGACGGTTACACGCTGTGCAAACGCCTGCGCGAAGATGCCCGCCGCGACACTCCAGTGATCATGCTCACCGCTCGCGATCAACTGGATGACCGGCTGCAAGGCTTCAAGTCCGGTGCCGACGATTACCTGATCAAACCTTTCGCCTTGTCCGAACTGGCGGCGCGGGTCGAAGCGGTCATGCGTCGCACCCAGGGGGGCGGTCGCCGGACCTTGCAGGTCGGCGACCTGAGTTATGACCTCGACACCCTGGAGGTCACCCGTGAAGGCCGCTTGCTCAAGCTCAATCCGGTGGGCCTGAAGTTGCTGGCGGTACTGATGCAGAAAAGCCCGCATGTACTGCGCCGGGAAATTCTCGAAGAGGCCCTGTGGGGCGATGACTGCCCGGACAGCGACAGCCTGCGCAGCCACGTCCATCAATTGCGCCAGGTGATCGACAAGCCGTTCGCCAAACCGCTGCTGCAAACCGTGCACGGTGTGGGTTACCGCCTGGCCGAGGGGCGTGATGGAGTTTAAACAGAGCCTTTCGCAACGGATCATCATTGCCTTTGCGCTGATGAGCGCACTGGTGGCGGGCGCCTTTGCCATGGGTATCGTCTTCACCGTGCACCTGGTGGAAGAAAAACTGATCTCGGCGGGCCTGGGCGGTGATTTGCAGCGCCTGTTGCTGATGGACAACGTCTCGGACTGGAGCCACCGCCCGGAACCGGACCAACTGTTCTATTTCAGCGGCGGGCCGGGCGATTTCGAGTTGCCCAAGGATTTGCGCCACCTGGACTCGGGTTTTCACGAAGTCTTCCGCGAGCAGCTGTCGTACCACGCGATGGTCGAGATCGTCGATGGCCGGCGCTATGTCCTGTTGCAAGACCAGAGTGACTTCGAAGAACGCGAGCGGGTGCTGTTTGCCGTGGTATTGGTGGGGTTCGTGCTGAGTCTGGCGCTGGCGGTGTTCCTCGGCTGGGTACTGGCACGCAAGGTGATGGCGCCGGTGGTCAGGCTGGCGCGCCAGGTACGTCATCGCGATCAGTTGCTGGGCCTGGCGCCGCCGCTGGCGCCTGATTATGCGGCCGATGAAGTGGGTGAACTGGCCGTGGCCTTCGACGCGACCCTCGGCCGTTTGCGCCAGGCGCTGACCCGCGAGCGCATGTTCACCAGCGACGTCAGCCATGAACTGCGCACACCCTTGATGGTGCTGGCCAGTTCCTGCGAGTTGCTGTTGGAAAACCCCGGCATCGATCAGCGCGGCCGTGCCCAGGTCGAGCGAATTGCCCGCGCCAGTGAAGAAATGCGCGAGCTGGTACAAACCTTCCTGATGCTGGCTCGCACTCAGCGCGAAGATGCCGGCATGTCTGCGCAGCAGACGTTGGGCGAAGTGGCCGACGGGTTGATCAGCCTGTGGCGCGAGCCGATCGAGACCAAAGGTCTCAAGCTGATCGTCGACTGGGGAAGCCCACACACGACGCGTTACAACGCGACGCTCCTGCAGGCGGTGATGGGCAACCTGTTGCGTAACGCGCTGCATTACACCGACCGTGGGTTTATCCGCCTGAGCCTGATGCCCACGGGGTTCATGGTCGAGGACAGTGGCGTGGGCATTCCCGAGGAAAAACGCGAAGCGATGTTCGAACCTTTCGTGCGGGGTAACGAGAAACGCGGAGAGGGCTTGGGTCTTGGGCTATCGTTAGTACAAAGGATCTGTGAAAACCAGGGCTGGAGCGTCAGCCTCACGACCATGGAACCCAATGGCTGTCGTTTTCAGGTCCAGTTCAATACATCGAATGTGAATTGATCGGTATCGCTGAATTGTAAAACCTTGAAATGATTCTGGGTTGTACATGACAAATTTTTCACAATTGCATGACCTGAAACTGACACATCGCTACCTAAGGTGGTCGGCATCAGAAGCTCAGGAGACATTGAAGATGGTGGATGGCCCGATCAAACTGGATTTTTCCAACAAATACGACGATCAACACGCTCAACGTTACCTGCAAAAGCATAAGGATGGCGTGGGTCGCCGCTTGTCCCACTGGCGCGACGTGCAAATGGCGCGCAAGGCGCTGGCGTTGGTTGGCGAGCCGGGCCTGGTCCTCGATCTGCCCTGCGGTGCCGGGCGTTTCTGGCCGATGCTGGCGGAAAAACCCAACCGCGTGATCATCGGTGCCGACAACTCCGATTCCATGATCAAGATCGCTACACAGTCGCAGCCGGCTGAAGTGGTGAAACGGGTACAACCCTTGCAGACGTCTGCGTTCGACATCGCGTTGCCGGATAACGCCGTCGACAGTATTTTCTGCATGCGTTTGCTCCACCACATCGGTGAAGCCGAGCATCGACTGGCGATCTTGCGCGAGTTCGAGCGCGTCAGCCGCGACAGCGTCATCCTCTCGCTATGGGTCGACGGCAATTTCAAAGCCTGGAAACGCAAGCGTGCGGAGAGAACCCGTGGGCAGGAAGGTTACCAAAATCGATTTGTGTTACCGGCAGCTGTCGTAGAAAAAGAATTTGAGCAGGCAGGTTTCCGTATTCAGGAACGTATCGACTTTTTGCCGCTCTATGCCATGTGGCGAGTTTACGTATTGCGCAAGAGGTAACAGATGGCAGAGCAGTGTGCAGCAGGATCGGGCCTGGCCTCCCAGGACCGATTCGATTTCTTCTGGAATCAGCGCGGAGAATGGGTGGAAGAGCCCAACGTCCGGCGCGGTGGTGAGAGTGGCGTGCAGCGCCTGATGGGCAGTGATGGGCAGTTGCTCTACGTAAAACGCCAGACCGGCCATATCCATCGGGGGCTCTTGCACCCTTTCGGACGGCCGACGGTGTTGCGTGAGCGTGATGCACTCACCGGCCTTCGCCTACTCAATGTTCGAGTTCCGGAAATCGTTTTCTGTGAAGCACAACGCGATCCCGTGCACAAATGGCGCGCATTGCTGGTGACCAAGTCCCTGGACGGCTTCGAGGAAATCGAGAAGTGGTACGAAGGTGGTGGACGCGAGCGCCATGGCGAGGCTGTGCACGATCGCGTGCTCAAGGACCTGGCCGATAATCTGGCGCGCATGCACAAGGGGCGTTGGCAACACAGCTGCATCTATATCAAGCACGTATTTGTTCGCGTCACCGGTGAGGGCGAGGCGGCCAAAGTCGAGGTTGCCTTGATCGATCTGGAGAAGTGCCGGCAGCGCTTGAGCGCCCGCCAGGCGGCTGCCCATGACATGAAGCAGCTGCGCCGCCACTCGTCATTCAGCACGACGGACTGGAAGAAACTCGTCTATTTTTATGAGACGGCGTTTGGCAGCGCTATCAAAGGTTTATAGAAATGAAACTTGAAGTTGCGCGAGGTTTGTTTCTGGTAGGAGCCTTGGCAGTTGCTTCACTCGCGGTGGCGGCATGGGAGCAGCCCCGCACGCAAGTCCTCAGTTCAGTACACAGTGATGCGCACTGTCCGTTGCCACGAGTTGCCAAGGCATCCGTGGCCACTCAACCCGATCATGATCTGTTGCTGTTCATGTTCGGACTTTCTCAAGGACTGAGGCCGCAAAGTTGAACAGATTGAAGCCCAAATAAAAGGCCTCGCTAAATGCGAGGCCTTTTGTTTAACGGCAACATCAAAAGATCGCAGCCTGCGGCAGCTCCTACAGGGGATCGGCGTACACCCTGTAGGAGCTGCCGCAGGCTGCGATCTTTTGATTTTAAGGTTTATCGGGTCTGGCCAGCAGCGTGTACACGCACGGCAACACAAACAGGGTAAACAACGTACCGATCGACATCCCCGTGGCGATGACCGTACCGATGTCGAACCGGCTCACCGCGCCCGCCCCCGTGGCGATGATCAAGGGCACCATGCCGAACACCATCGCCGCCGTGGTCATCAACACCGGACGCAGACGAATGGACGCGGCTTCCTCCACCGCTTCGCGGGGCGTCAGGCCCTTGTCCTTGCGCAACTGGTTGGCGAACTCGACGATCAGGATCCCGTGCTTGCTGATCAGGCCGATCAACGTCACCAACCCGACCTGGGTATAGATGTTCATGCTCGACCAGCCGAGGAACAGCGGCAGCAATGCGCCGCAGATCGACAGCGGTACGGTCACCAGGATCACCAGCGGGTCGCGGAAGCTTTCGAACTGGGCTGCGAGCACCAGGAAAATGATCGCCAATGCGAGAGCGAAGGTGACCCATAGCGCACTGCCTTCCTGGACGTATTGCCGCGATGCGCCGGCATAGTCGAAGGCAAAGCCTGCCGGCGCTTCTTCCCTGGCGATCTGGCGCACGGCGTCGATGGCTTCACCCATGCTCACCAGCGGTACCCCGGACAGGATCGCCGAGTTGAGTTGCTGGAACTGGTTCAGTTGCCGCGGCCGCGCCCGGTCGGTCACGCTGATCAGGGTCGAGAGGGCGAGCAGTTCGCCCTGGGTGTTCTTCACGTAGTAATTGTTCAGCCAGTCAGGGTTATCGCGGAAGGGCCGTTCGACCTGGGCAATGACTTTGTAGCTGCGCCCATCAACGGTGAATCGGTTGATTTCCGCCTCACCCAGCAAGGTCGCGAGTGTCCCGCCCAGGTCCTGCATCGACACACCCATCTGGGCCGCTTTGGCACGATCGATGTCCACCACCACTTCCGGCTTGTCGAAGGCCAGGTCGACGTCGACGAAAGCGAATTTGCCGGACTCCATCGCGCGTTTTTTCACTCGGTCGACCACCTGCAGCAGCAACTCGTAATCGTTGGCGGTGTTGATGACGAACTGGAACGGCAGACCCTCGCCGGTGCCCGGCAGGGAGGGCAGGTTGAAGCCGAAAACCTGCAACCCGGAAATGCTTTCCAGTTTGGCCTGGACCTCGGGCAGGATCTCCATCTGCGTGCGGCTGCGGTCGTTCCAGGGCTTGAGCAGGAAACCGCCGATGCCCGATTGCACACCGTTGAAGCCGTTGATCTGGAACGATGAGTAGTACTCGGGAAACGCCTTGAAGATCTCGATGAACTCGTCGGTGTAGGTGTTCAGGTAGTCGAGGTTGGTCGGTTGGGGAGCGTTGGCCAGCATGAAAATGATGCCCTGGTCCTCATCCGGTGCCAGTTCCGACTTGGTGAACTTGAGCAGCACCGGAATCAGGCACAGCACGATCACCGCGAACACCAGCACCACTGGCCGGGTGTTGAGGGTGCCGTGGAGCATTTTCTGGTAACGGCGCTTGAGGCGTTCGAAAATCATGTCCAGGCGGTGGGCCAGGCCCGTGGGGTTTTCATCGTGGCGCAGCAGCAGGGCGCACATCATCGGTGACAGGGTCAGGGCGACGATGCCGGAGATCACCACCGCACCGGCCAGGGTCAGGGCGAACTCCTTGAACAAGGCTCCCGTCAGGCCCGTGAGGAAGCCGATCGGCGCATACACCGCCGCCAGGGTGATGGTCATCGAGACTACCGGCATGGCGATCTCCCGGGCGCCCTCGATGGCGGCGTCCAGCGGTGTCTTGCCTTCCTCGATGTGACGGTGGATGTTTTCCACCACCACGATGGCGTCGTCCACCACCAGGCCGATGGCCAGCACCATCGCCAGCAGGGTCAGCAGGTTCAGGGAGTAACCCATCATCTGCATGAAGAACATCACGCCGATCATCGACAGCGGAATGGTGACCACCGGGATCACCACCGAGCGCAACGCACCGAGGAACAGGAACACCACCACGATCACGATCAGCACTGCTTCGAACAGGGTCTTCACCACCTCGTCGATCGACGCCTGGATGAACAGCGTGGCGTCGTAGGCAATTTCCCCCTTGAGGTTGGGTGGCAGCTGGGCCTCCAGTTCCGGCATCAGCTTGCGCACTTCCTTGATTACGTCCAGCGGGTTGGCTGCGGGCGTGGCCTTGATGCCGATGTACACCGAGGGCGTACCGCCGAAGGAGCTGATGGTGTCGTAGTTCTCCGCGCCCATCTCGACCCGCGCGACATCGCTTAGCAGCACACGACTGTCACCGTCGACCTTGAGCGGGATCGCGGCGAAGGCTTCGGCGGATTTGAGTTCGGTGTTGGCGTTGATGCTGGTGACCACGTACTCGCCTTTCACTTCGCCGGCGGCGGAAAGGAAGTTGTACTGGCGTACCGCGTTGGTCACGTCGCTGGCGCTCAGGCCAAAACCGGCCAGCTTCACCGGGTCCAGCCACAGGCGCATGGCGAATACCTGGTTGCCGAGGATCTCGGCTTCGGCCATGCCCGGCAGGGTCGCCAGTTTCGGCTGGATGACTCGCGACAGGTAGTCGGTAATCTGCGGGTTGCTCAGTTCCTTGCTGAAGAAACTGATGTACATCAGTGCCGAGGCATCGGCGGCTTCCTTGCTCAGCACCGGGTCTTCGGCATCCTGGGGCAGCTGGTTCTTGACCTCGTTGGCCTTGGCCAGCAGTTCGGTGAACAAGCGGTCGCTGTTGGCGCCGATGCGCGCATAAATCGAGATCACCGAGAAGTTCTGGCGACTGACCGAGGTCATGTAGTCGATACCCTCGGCGCTGGCCAGGCTCTGTTGCAGCGGTTGGGTGATATAGCCCTGGATGGTTTCGGCGTTGGCCCCGGGGTACGCGGTGGTGACCGTGATCAGGGCATTTTCCATTTGCGGGTATTGGCGCAGCGGCAACTTGCTCCAGGCCTGGAAGCCCAGCAGCACAATCAGCAGGCTGACCACGGTGGCGAGCACCGGGCGACGGATGAACGGGTCGGTAAAAGCCATTGGGGGTTCCTTGATCAGTCCGCGCGAGGCTGACTGTTCTTCTCGGCCAGGGTCTTGTCGTCGCTGATGGCGATGTGCGCACCGTTGTCCAGTTTGATCTGGCCGGCCGTGACCACTTTTTCGCCGTTCTTCACACCTTTGGTGATCACCACCTGGCCGTCGCGGCGTTCACCGGTTTCGATGAAGCGCCGTTCAGCGATCAGGACCGGCTGGCCCTTGTCGTCCTTTTCGAGGCTGCCGTCTTCGGCCTTTTTCTCTGCGACCACATAAAGGGAGTTGCCATAGAGCGTGTAGGTGATCGCGCTTTCCGGCACGACGATGCTCGGTTGCGGGTTGGGCAACATCACCTGCAGGCTGGCGAACATACCGGGCAGCAGCTTGCCATCGGGGTTGGCCAGGGTCGCGCGGACCTGCATGTTGCGCGTGCTGTTTTCCAGTTTCGGGTTGATCGCACTGATGGTGCCGGGGAAGGTCAGGGAAGGGTAGGCCGCGACGATGATTTCCACCGGCTGGCCGATGGCGACCTTCGGCACCGACTGCTCGGGCACGAAAAAGTCGACGTAGAGACTGCTGAGGTCTTGCAGGGTGGCAATCATGGTGCCACTGGCCAGATAGTCGCCAACGTCCACCTGGCGAATGCCGATGGTCCCGCTGAAGGGGGCGACGATGCTTTTTTTGCCGAGCGCCGCCTTGAGTTGATTGACCGTGGCCTTGCTCTTTTTCTGTACCGCCGACAGGCGATCGAACTCGCCTTTGGAAATGGCCTGGCTGCCCACCAGCTGGCTGCCGCGACCGTAATCGAGTTGGGCCAACCCGAGGTCGGCCTGGGCGGTTTCGAGCAAGGCGGTTTCCACGGCGCTGTCCAGGCGCAGCAGCGGTTGACCGGCCTTGACCTTCTGCCCGGACTCGAACTGCAGATCGACGACCGTGCCGTCGGTCTCCAGGCTCAGGTCCACGCCTTGCAGCGCCTTGAGCGTGCCGACCGTGGGCAGGCGGGCCTGCCATGGCCGTTCGGTTGCCGTGGCCACGGCGACGCTGATCGGCGGTTTGGGCGCGGAGAAGCCTTGGATCATCGTGTAGATGGAGAAGGCTTTGTAACCGGCCAGGACCAGCACGACCAACAGAACAACACCCAACATGATCAGCATGCGGCGACGCAGCATATTTCCAGTTCCTTGGAGAAAATCAGGTGAGACAGGCGGGAACCTTACCCCGACTCCGCAGGTGATTCCAATGGATGTTTTTTGGGGCTTCCCCCCATCTGTAGGAGCCGGCTTGCCGGCGAAGGGGCCGTTGGATTTGCAGCGATCTTTGGGGCGCCTTCGCCGGCAAGCCGGCTCCTACAAGATCTCCATCACGCCATCAAGTGAAGATGGTTGTCCCAGAGCCCCGCAGGCAGCTCCAGCGGTTTTGCCAGCAGGTTTTCCTGGCGGCAATCGTAGTAACGGCAACGGCCCTGGCCCGAGGTCACGACAAACCCGTCGGCCACCGCACCCACCCCGGCGCAATCGGGCAGTGGCGCATCCAGGCGCACTTCGCCGCTGTCCAGGTCCCAGATGAAAAAGCGATTGCCCCGGGGCGCGGTCAAGGCGACCAGGCGCAGGTCGCTGTGCACCGCGACGCTGGCGGTGTAGTGCCCCATGGCCTGCAATTGATGCTCGGGCACCGGGAACGCCACGAACGGCTGGCCGGGACGCTTGATCGCCAGCAGCTCCGAGTGCTCGTGAGCCGCTCCCATGAATTGCTGGCCAGCAACGATGGTGCCGTCGCTGGCGATGCCCAGGTGACGCACGCTGTTCATCTGCTGGCCGAGGGTTTCCTTGCTCAGCAGGGTGCCGTCGCGCTGCATCAGCACCAGGCTGGGCTCCATGGCATTGAGGTTCATCTCGACCCGGCTTTCGGCTTCGGTGCGGATGCCGCCGTTGGCCACCACCAGGGTCTCGCCATCGGGCATCCACGACACTTGATGCGGGCCGATGCCGTGGGTGGGGATCTCGCCGCTGTGGACCAGGCGTTCGCCTTCGAACTTGTAGACACCAAGCAGGCCGCGACCCGGATCAGTGGTGTCGTTTTCTGTGGCGTACAGCCAGTCACCACTGTGGTGAATCACCGCATGTCCGTAGAAGTGCCGGTTCGGCTGCGACGTCACGGTTTGCAGCAGCGTGCCGTCTCGCAGGTCGATCAGGTAGCTCTCGGTGCCCGGACGCCGGGCGACGAACAGCGCGATCGGCAGCGCCGGGTGGTTGATGATGTCGTGGCAGCGCTGGCCGACCTGGGTGGCAAACACCCGGGTGCCGTCCAGCCGGTAACCGACGGCGTAGTGCTTGCCGTCGGTATCGTCCCGCGCCGAGAGCAGCAGCGGGCTTTCATCCTTGTGCCTGGACAGCGTCCAGCCGCCCAGTGTCACCGCACCCAGCAGCAAACTCCCTAACTTCAGCGCCTGGCGTCGCAGCATGGAACTTGCCCTCATCAGTCACCGTCGTTGGCGTTGAAGCCCAGTTGGATGCCCAGCGCCTTGGCCAGCTCGCCTTCGTGCAGGCGGTGGACGACGTTGAGGCTGTCGTAGAGATCATTGAGTTGCTGGCGACCGGCGTCGTCGTCGAGCATTTCGGTCAGCGAGCGCTGGCTGCTGGCGAACAGTTTCAACGAGGCGGCGTAGGCCGCGTCGATCTTGTCGGCCAATGGCTTTTGATCGCTCGGCAACAGGCCGCGCAGGCCTTTATTGTCGACACCTTCCCACACCGTTTTGGCGGCGGCGAGGCTGGCCTCCAGGGCGCTCAGGGACGACTGGCTACGCCACGCATCGGCCTGGAACGGCTGCGGCACGCCTTTGCTCTGGCGGCCCATCGGCGTGCCGAGCTTTTTCTTCAAGGTATCGAGGGCGGTCACCTGCACACGCAGCAGATCGGCGATCGCTTCGTGGGAGTCGGCGTAGCGCTGGTTCGGGAACTTGCTCATCTGCGCGAGCATGCCGTCGGTGTTGTTCCAGCTCTTGAGGATCTCTTCGGCCAGCTGTTTCTGGCGTTCGCCAATGGCGATCAGCAGCGGACAGTACTTGGCCTTCTGCTCGGCGTTAGCCACATCAGGCTTGCTGTCGAACAGGATGTATTCGTAGGCCGACAGGCCTTGCACCACCACACTGGACTTGGCCAGCGCCGCGGCATCGATCTGTGGTTGCGCGGTGACCAGTTGTTCGACCTGACGACCGACCAGGTTCTTCTTGTCCGGCCAGAACTGCACTTGCCAGGCACGGTTGCCTTCGGCCAGTGGACCAATCAGCAGCGGTTGCAGCTCGGCCCAGGCTTTTTGCGCGTGCAGGAAGTCGGCGCGGGCGGTTTCGAGGTTTTCCTTGCCTTCGCAGTAGGCGAGGGCGCTGACGGCCAACTGGCGGTCGGCTTCAACCCAGCGGGTGTAGGTCGGCAGGATCACCGACTTGGCGATCGCTGCCGAAGTAACGGCCTGCGGGTCCTGCGGCGAGCAGGCGCCCAGGGCGAGTGCGGCAAGGCTGGTGAACAACAATTTGGGACGGAACATGTCGGGCTCCCGCTGGAAGATGCGTATTAAAGGGAATTCAGGAACGCCAGCAACGCAGCGCGCTGCTCGGCATTGAAAGTCAAAACCTGTTGCTGCGCCGCTGTTGCCTCGCCGCCATGCCAGAGCACGGCTTCAAGCAGGTTGCGGGCGCGGCCGTCATGCAGGAACTGGGTATGGCCACTGACCGCCTGCGTCAGGCCAATGCCCCACAACGGCGGGGTGCGCCAATCGCGGCCACTGGCCTGGAACTCGGTGCGGTTGTCGGCCAGGCCGTCGCCCATGTCGTGCAGCAGCAGATCGCTGTAGGGGCGAATCACTTGATTGGCCAGTTCAGGTTCGGCGGCGTTGGCGGCGGTGGTGTACTTCGGGGTGTGACAGGACTGGCAGCCGGCCTGGTAGAACAGGTTTTTGCCGGCCAGCACCTGGGGCGTGCCGACATCGCGGCGCGCCGGCACGGCGAGGTTGCGGGTATAGAACAGCACCAGGCGCAGGATGTTGTCGCTGACTTCAGGCTCGCCATCGGGGCCGTTGCCGCTTGGTGCCTGTTTGCAGGCGGTTTGCGCGTCGGTGCAGTCGTCAAAGGGGCGCAGGCTGGTCGTGAGGCCCATGTCACCGGAAAACGCATGCACATTTTGTTGATTGAGGTTCGGTTGCCCGGCTTTCCAGCCAAATCGCCCGAGCACGGTTTTTTGCTGCACGTCATCCCAGACCCGGTTCGGACGCCCGGCAATGCCGTTATTGGCCTTTGCCTGCGCTTGGGCATTGGCCAGGATCGCCTCTTCCGGGATGGCCTCCAGCAAGCCCAGGCCAATCATCGGCGGTGCCACCCGTGCCGAGAATCGCGTGTCGGGGTGCATCGGGCCGTAGTTCAGTTGGGTAATGTTCAGGCTCGGTTTGCGCAATTGGACTTCGGTGCCGTCCTTGAAGCGAATCGGCACCGGCGTGTACTCGACCCGCACCTTGCCTTCCGGGGTGACGCCAGGCACGGCCATGTCCTGGAACTGCCCACCATAGACCGGCTCCGGTACGACGCCCTGCTGCTCGATGACCTTGGCGTAGGCCGGGGCGTCGGGAATCGACAGGCGTACCAGCATCGACACGGCATTCGACGCATCGGCGGGCGGCGGGTGACCGCGGCCGTCCTTGATATGGCAGCCCTGGCAGGCATTGGTATTGAACAGCGGGCCGAGGCCGTCGCGGGCGGTGGTGGTCGAAGGCGCGATCACCCAGGGGCTGCGAAAGAAACTGTTGCCGACGCTGAAGTCCACGCGCCGTGACGGCGGCAGGTTGGCGGAGGGCAGCGAAAAGGCGTTCTGGTCGGTCTTGCGCACGGTCGTGCTGCCGCCGGAGCGGGCTTCACCGGGTTCGGCCTGGGTGAACTTCGGGGCGTCATCGCAGGCACTCAGGCACAGGGCCAGCAACAGTGCGGACAAGCGAAGAGGCAGCGAGGGCATCAGACATCCTGCAAGACGAGCAAAACAAGGGCGCAAAGTCTAACAGGGCAGGGGGTTTTGAATAAGAGGAATTATCGTTTGCCTGATTTGGGACATAGACCCAGGCCTGACGCACCCAATACATATGTAACGCACCAGGGGGTTCTCCCAGGGGCACGATGGGGGCTGTTTACCCACAGAAGAGATTCGCCATGCTGCATGAACCTTCATCCCTGGCAGCGTTACCTGCCGTCCGGGACAATTCCTTGCAAATCACCCAGAGCAGGAAGTTGTCGGCACTGAGTATCCAGACCGCAGAGCTGTTCCAGGGCCAACCTGCCTTCCATGCTTTCGTGCAACAGCACTTCGACAAGGCGTTCCCTGATCTGACGCCGTCGCTGGATCTGCTGCGCAGCTTTATCGAGTGTCTCGAAACCGACGACGCGTCCACCGGGGAGCCGGACGACACGTTCGATATCCAGTCGATGTCGTCCAGCCTGATGGACGCGGTGGTGCAACGTATCGTCACCGGGCAAGCGGCGGACTTTACCAGTCGCAAGGCCCGCTTCTATCGAGTACCCGAAGCGGGCAAGGAGGCGACGCTCCTGACCGCGCTCACGCCCGGGGCGTTCGATACATTTCTCGATGACCTGGCCGGCGGGTTGCTGGCGAACTATGGACAGTACCTGGATGAATACTGGGCTGGCGCCGTGGGCCCGACCGATTCGCGAACCCGCAAGCAATGGTTGATCGAGACTCGAACCGAGGCGCTGAAAGCCGAAGTCGCCTTGCTCAAGGGTGATGGCTTGCTCGACGCCACCGATGAGGCGCTGTTCGGCAAAGTGTTGCGCTACCCGACCGCCCAGGCTCGGCAGATTTTAAAAAGTTATCGTCCTTGTGTGTATGGGCTGGCCCTCACGGACGATGAGGCAGCCCATATCCCGCTGCATGGTGCGTTCATCCTGACCGCACGGGACCCGCAAGACTCGGAGGTGAAGTGGGATACCAAGGACGCTGCCCCGACGATTCGTCCCGTTGCGCCGACAGCCAATGTGGGCCAGGTGTTGTTGTTTGTCCCCGCCATGGGTCTTGAGGCGTTCGACTCGTTGGCCAGCCTTGACCGCGAACTGCATCGAAGATTGAGCCATGGCGCCGAGTTCACGACGTTGCTGGCCTTGGTGGCCGACAAGGACCAGGCCCGCGGCCTGGCCTTGCATCGTGCTGCCCCTGAACGCGATCGGGTGCATTACCTGGAGCGTCTGGACTCTCCCTTCAGCCATGGCATTGAATCGCAGTGCCTGCTGATTCGCGAAAACCTCGCCTCGACCGTTGACAGGTACCAGGATACGGGGGCGCACATCGATAAGGCGGACCTGCCCTGCGGATTTGACCGGGTGACCGATTTGCGCAGGGCCTTTGATGTCGAGCAGGTCTTGTGGGCGCGGATCAAAAAGCGCTGCCGGGCCCGGTTGGCGGCCTTTCTGCAGGATGCCGACGAAACCGACAAAAATGCCTGGGCCACGGCAACGGCCAGTTATGGCGAGGAACTGGCCAACCTGTCCGAGCCCGAAGGGTTTCCGTCATTAACCCAGTTCAGCAACCGCCGTGACCTGTTGGCCTACAGCAATCGCCGACTTCGCGCGGCCCTCGAGGGCGAGTATGGCCTGACGGTCAATCCGGACGACATCATCGTCCACAGCAAGGAGCCATCAGTCCCTCCGATTGTCGTTCCCCCTGGCGCGCCCGGCTCCACCATCCGCGACCCCGGCGAGCCGCTGTACAAGCACCGCAAGCGGACGTTGACCGAGCTGGCCCTGGAAAATGTCGGTGGACTGGATTTCAACTTCACCCATTTCTCCAGGATGACCTTGAAGGTCGAGGGCAGCGACAAGCCCGAGGAAGCCTTGCAGCCCGAGGATATGCAGGCAGCGAAATCGGCCGAGACGTTTGACGACTTGAGCCTTGAGCAGGTCAAGGACCTGGTCCGCAGGCTCAACGTCGGTAAAAATTACGACGCTTTTTTGAAGGACGCATTGATCACTTCCCCGCAGGCGGCGGTTCGCAAGCAAGCTTATGCCCGGGTCATGGAACGGCAGCTGCGCCTGGACGCCATTGAAGCCAAGATCAATGGCGATTTTTACCCGGACCGGCTGGCACGTGGTTTCAACTGGGTACAGACGGTGCTCGATGCGCCGGTCGACGACGATAAGCGTCGCGAGGTCGAGGGGCATCGGGTGGTGGTAGAACATCTGAAGCTGCGCGGTCAGCGGGTACGCGGGGTGTTGTTGTTCCGTACGTCCGCGGCCGGCGGCTCGATTGTGGCGTATACGCCCCAGGCGCCTGGCGGACGGGTGTTTCATGAGTTTGTCGCTGAGCGCTTCACGCTTGATTTCACCCATGACAGTCAATGGCGGGAGTATCTGGTTGGGCGGGTAGAGCGGGCGTTCCAACCCCATGTCCGGTCCACGTTGAGAGGTCGGGGCGACCTTTCAATGGTTCACATGTCCAGGATTGCCAACAACCTCTTTGAGGACGCCTACGAAACCGAGGTCAATTTTGCGATCAACGATGCAGCGGCTCAAGTGACCACCACCGAGCAAACCAACGTCGAGACTGGAATCAGCGTTGCCACCACGGCGCTTGATGTCCTGATGATGGTATTGCCGGTGCGGGTGACCTTGCCGATCGGCCTGGCCAGGAGCCTGTATTCCGTCTTCAACGTGGTGGAAGCGGCGAGCCTGGGAGACCGAACCGCCGCGGCCCATCACGTCGTCCGGGCATTGGGCGAGTTTGTCGGTGCGTTGGCCGATGGGTTTGTCGGCTCGCGACATGTCAGTGGCGGGCTGAAGGTCGCTCCAGGCGCGCGATGGTTGAACCCGGAAATGGCTCTGGGGAAAAAGCCCGAGGGGCTGTTGCCCTTGCCGGGGTGGGAGGGCAAGGGCATCCACTACAGAACATCGAAAGTCGATGGTTCAAAGCAGTATTTCCTCAATGACCGAAACCACTGGTACTCGATCATCGATGAAGGTTTCGAGGACGCCTGGCGAGTCAGGGACGCTCGCAAACCGATCCAGGGGCATTACTCACCGATTCGCCAGGATTCGGCGGGGCACTGGGAAATCGGCACTCATCACGATGCGCCCGGGTTGGGCGGCGGAGTCACCGAGAGAGCACTCAGGGATGTTCGACCGTTTCTTGACGAAACACAGGCCAGGCGCGTGTTCGACTCGTTCCTTTTTCCGCGAGGACGTCAAAGCGAGTTCGAATTGAGTCTGGTTGATCACCTGCGCAGAGGGATGGACCTGAGTGTTTTCGACCCGTACCTGACGATCTCTCCCCATCGTTTGCAATTACGCCTCAGAGGCCTGGATTTCTCGCGCTCATGGAGCGGCGGCGAGGTTACCGACACCACTCGACCGGCACCCGTTGAGCCGACGCCAGGGCCGAGTCGACCGGCGCCCGCCCCGTCGCGCCCGGCCCGTCCAGCCAATGAGAAATTTGCCGATTGGGGGCAAGTCATTGATGCGACCCAGCTTCAGTTGCAAAACGCGCAAATGGGGATCTATCGACGAACGGCGGGCGACCCGGCGTTGGTCGGGCGCGACTACGTCAAGATCGACGAGCGCTATTATCCGATCCTGCCTGCCGGGGGAACCGTGAGAGAGGGGCTGGTTTTCATGTACGACCCGGCCATCGAGATCAATAATTTTGTGCAATTCGAGCAGTTGCTGCGGTCTGATCTGTTCAGCCAGCCAAGAGTGGCCACCTTCAGTACGACACTGTCCCGGTGGGTACATCCGATCGAGTTGCCTTTCGAGAAAAGTATCGCTGCGTACGTGGAGGATGGGTTTGCGACGTTGACCGTGGATTCGCGGTTGCAGGTGGCCAACCGCCTGTTCAATCAGGCCAATCCAGCGGGGCCAACCGGCTGGGGGATCACTTCGATGCGGCGCACCCTGCAGAACTGGCGTTTCGGGCCCTCGGCAACCCGAGCGTCATTGGGTGATCCGTTGTCGATGCTGCCGAGAGCGCCGAGGGCACTGGATGGGTCCTGGACGCTCAACAGCCCTCCAGGTTATTACAGTCGGCTGCATTTCAGCACTGAAGGGGTTGATGTGCTGTTGCATGACGCGCTCAGTAGCGGATCTGGAAGTACGCTACGGACATTGATGACCGAGCGATTGACCGGCAGTCGCTACCAGGTGGTCCCCGGCGGTGCCGGGTCCGAGCTGATTTTCCGGCGTCCGGGGCGTGAGACGCTGTATTGGTTGACCTTACGCAGCGTCGTGGGGGACGTGGTCGAGGGCGGCAGCTATGTCGGTCCAAGGACTCACCAGATGGACCCTGCAACCCGTGCGTTGTTCGTTCAAGCTCAAGCTGACAACAACCTGGTGACATTGATCGGCGGTATCCAGCGGCCGGTGGAGGGTGGCGCGGTGAATATTTTCGTTTTCCGCATCTGAGGCAAGCGAAGCGACAAAAAAAATGCCCCGAACGTGTCGGGGCATTTTTATGCACAGGCTGGCCTGCGTTGATCAGAACTCGTGATCAGCGTTGTCCGGGTTCAGGTCGCTGATCCCCAGTTTGCCGGCGGCGGCTTCGATCGAACCGGTCTGCTTGACCAGTGAGGCGATGGCGTCACGGACGATCTGGTTGCCGGCGGTGTTGCCGGCAGCGATCAGCTGGTCGTAGTGCTCACCCTTGTTGGCGTGATCGACGATGACCTGCATCTTGGCTTCGGTGGCGGCCAGGTCGGCCTTGAGCGCGGTGTCCGCAGCCGGGTCGGCCTTGGCCACCAGGGACGACAGGCTGGCGCCGGTCATTTTGGTGCCATCGACGCGGGTGTATTCGCCCAGGTACACGTTACGGATGCCTTTGGCATCGTAGAACTGCGAGTTGTGGGTGTTGTCGCTGAAGCAGTCGTGTTCGTCTTCCGGGGAGTTGGCTTCCAGGGAAACCTTCATGCGCTCGCCCGCCAGTTCGCCCAGGGACAGGCTACCCATGCCGAACAGCATTTTGCGCAGGCCGCTTTCAGCCGGTTCCGCTTCCAGGGTGGCGCGGTAGTTGTCGGCCACGTTCGGCTTCCAGTTACCGACCATTTCTTCCAGGTCGCTGACCAGCAATTGCGTCACGGACTTCAGGTAGGCGCGGCGACGATCGTTGTGACCGCCGGTGGCGCCTTTGCCTTCCAGGTAGTCCGAAGCTGGACGGTTGCCGGCGCCAGGGCCGGTGCCGTTCAGGTCCTGGCCCCAGAGCAGGAATTCGATGGCGTGGTAGCCAGTGGCGACGTTGGCCTCGGAACCGCCCAGTTCGTTCAGGCTGGCGAGTTTTTCCGGGGTGATGTCTTTCACGTCGACCTTGTCTTCGCCGACCTGGATTTCAGTATTGGCGATGATGTTGGCCGTGGCGCCAGGGTTACCCAGTGCGTGCTCGTAGGATTTGTCGACGTAGTCGATCAGGCCTTCGTCCAGTGGCCAGGCGTTCACCTGACCTTCCCAGTCGTCGATGATGGTGTTGCCGAAGCGGAACACTTCGCTCTGCAGGTAAGGAACGCGGGCGGCGATCCAGGCAGCCTTGGCGGCTTTCAGGGTGTCGGCGTTCGGCTTGGCCAGGAAAGCGTCAACAGCGGTTTGCAGGGTTTTCGCAGTGGATTCGGCATCGCTGTAAACGGCGAACACGATGTCGGCGTAATGTGCGACAACGGCCTTGGCAGCGGCTTCGTCGACCTTGCTGGCAGCGGCAGGTGCAGCGGCTGGAGCGGCCGGGGCAGCAGCGGTGCTGGCCGCTGGCGCAGGAGCGGCCGCTTTTTCTTTGTCTTTACCTTCACCGCAACCGGCGAGGGAAATTGCGATGGCCAACAGACTGGCGGTAGCCAGAGGCATACGAATCATGGCGAACATCCTGCTTCGAGAGGGGGTGGTATAACGCGTCCAGCGCGCAAAACTGCGACATAATGCAAATCTTTCGCATTATGTGTAAAGGGTTGTGGTTGGAAATATTTCTTATTCACCTTGTGGGAGCGAGCTTGCTCGCGATGAACGTCAGGGCGCCGCGTTTATTCAGACAGCACGCGTTATCGTTAACGTCCATCGCGAGCAAGCTCGCTCCCACATAGGGATTACAAGATGGCGGCGTTGCTACGCTGGGCCTGCCTCAGGTAAGCGCTCAACTCCCGCGCCGGCAGGGGTTTGCTGTAGAAATAGCCCTGACCCTCGTGGCAGCCCTCGGAGATGATGTAGGCCTCCTGCTCCAGGGTCTCCACGCCTTCGGCAATCACCTGCATGCCCAGGCTCTTGCCCAGTTGAATGATGGCGCGAACGATGGTCGCGTCGTCGTCGTCATCGAGCAGGTCCTGCACGAAGCTCTTGTCGATCTTGATCTTGTCCAGCGGCAGGCTTTTCAGGTAGCTCAGTGACGAATAACCGGTACCGAAGTCGTCGATCGCGATCAGCGCGCCGGAGCGGCGCAGGCTGAGCAAATGCTGGGCGGCGGTGCTGATGTCTTCCATCAGGCCGGTCTCGGTGACTTCCAATTCCAGGCTGCGCGGTGGCAGGCGATACATTTGCAGCAGGTTGTTGACCACCCGTGGCAACTCGGCGTGGTGCAACTGCACGGTGGACAGGTTGACCGCCATGCGCAGGTCGCTGAAGCCCTGGTCGTGCCACTCGCGCAACTGTTTACAGGCCTGGTCCAGCACCCACTCGCCGATGGCGATGATAGTGCCGTTCTGCTCGGCCAGCGGGATGAACAGGTCCGGAGGTACCATCCCGTGCTCGGGATGCTGCCAGCGGATCAACGCTTCGACGCCGACCACCCGGTGATCGCGATAACTGATCTGCGGTTGGTAGACCAGGTAGAACTGGTCGCGGGTCAGTGCATCGCGCAGGTCTTTTTCCAGTTCGCGACGCCGACGCATTTCGGTGTCGACGCTGGCGATATAGAACTGATAGCGGTTGCGCGAGCGCGTCTTGGCCAGGGTCATGGTCTGCTCGGCTTTTTGCAGCAGCTTCTCGGTGCTGTCGCCATCCTCGGGGAACAGGGTGATGCCAATGGTCGCGCGCAGGCGGATCTGCTGGTGATCCAGGTCAAACGCCGCTTCCAGGTCATCGAGAATGCTTTGCGCCAGTTCGGCGGCTTCGTAGGGTTGCTCGATATCGGCCTGGACCAGGGCGAACTGGTCGCCACCCAGGCGGGCGAGGGCGCCCAGGCGTCCGCTGTGGGCGCGCAGGCGATCGGCCAGGGCCAGCAGCAACTGGTCGCCGGTCTGGTAGCTGAACTGTTCGTTGATGCCCTTGAAGTCATCGAGCCCGACACACAGCACCGCGACCCGGCGTTGCAGCTTGCCGGCATCGACCAGGATCTTGTCCAGCTGCGTCTGCAATTGCTGGCGGTTGGGCAGGCCGGTGAGGAAATCGTACTGGGCCATGCGCAACAGGCTGTTTTCCGCTTCGTGGCGCAGGTGGGTGTTGCGCTCGATGGATTCGAGCAACTGGTTGGCGGTGTTGATCCACACCCCCAGTTCGTTTTTCTCGTGGCCCTTGAGCAAAGGAATCTTGTGCTCGCTGGGGCGGTCGGGATTGATTTCGGTCAGGTGCTCGATGATGCGCGACAAGGGTTTGGTCAACAGCCAGTGATAGACCAGGTACAGCACCAGTCCCATCGCCAGGGCACGCAATACCCCGGAAATGAAGATGATCACCGAACTGACGATAAAACCCTTGCCGTAGGTGGCGGTGTCGAGGGTGATGCTCAGGTCGCCGTAGTACTCGCTGTAAGGGCCGCGTCCCACCAACTGGGTGGTGAAGGTGCGTTCCTTGCCGAGGATCAGGTCGGTCAGCCAGCGACTGCTGGAGTGCTGCAGCTCACGGGATTTCTGCGCCAGCATGGCTTCGTTGGGATGGCCGATGGACGCCTGACGCACGGCATCGTCCTGGAACAGGCCTTCGATCACCTGCATGCCCATTTCCCGGTCCAGGCTGTAGACGGCCTGGGTCGAGGGGTCGCGGAACATGTCGAGGATGCGTTCGGCATCGCCGGCGACGGCCTGGCGTGTTTTATAGGCATCGAAAACAATCTGCGCGCAGCTCAAGACAACGCCGACGATCAATGCCGACAGGAGCACGACCCGGAGCAACTTCACCGACAAGCTGTTCTTGAGTTCCAGCTTCAAAGGGTTATTCCTTGTTCCGTGCGGGTAGCGTCAAGTTGCCATGAGTATTGGCAATCCCGTGATGGCAGTCAAAGGGACAATTCACCCTGGGGGAATTTGCCTGCTGCTTGGCCGATTTGCTGTGGTCTGGGGCGATTGCCCAATGAGTACTGTGTCGGTAGTCGAGTCCTTCAACTTGAGGGGATTGGGACAAAATTTCCTTTTGTTTGATGTTAGACGGCTGTGGCGCTGAGGCAAGGGGCCGAGTGCCGGTTTCAGGGCACAAAAAAGGCGACCCTCTTGCGAGAGTCGCCCTGGTTTTAACTACGGTTGTCGCTTATTCCGACAGTTTGTACGCAATCACATAGTCACCCTGTTTGGTGCCCAGTGAACCGTGACCGCCAGCCACGACCAGCACGTATTGCTTGCCGTCCTTGCCGGTGTAGGTCATCGGCGTGGTTTGCGCGCCTGCCGGCAGGCGACCTTCCCACAATTGCTTGCCGTTTTTCACGTCATAGGCTCGCAGGTACTGGTCGAGGGTGCCGCTGAGGAAACCGACACCACTGGCGGTGGTGAAGGTGCCGCCCAGGCTCGGTACGCCCATGCTCAGGGGAATCGGAACCGGCGAGCTGTCGCGCACGGTACCGTTCTTGTGCATCCAGATCTTTTCATGGGTGGTCAGGTCGATCGCGGCCACGTAGCCCCACGCCGGCGCCTGGCACGGCAGGCCCATTGGCGACAGCAAGGCTTCGAGCACCACACCGTACGGCGCGCCCTTGTTGGGTTGCACGCCTTCGGTTTCGCTTTTGCGCGGGCCCTGGGCGGCGATTTCGGCGGCCGGGATCATCTTCGATTTGAACGCCATGTAGCTCGGGTTCACGAATGCGATCTGACGCACCGGGTCAACCGAGATACCGCCCCAGTCGAACACGCCGAAGTTACCGGGATAGACGATCGAACCCTGCAGCGATGGCGGGGTGAACGGGCCGTCGTAGCGCATGGATTTGAAGTCGATCCGGCAGATCAGTTGGTCGAACGGCGTGACGCCCCACATGTCGCGCTCCTGCAGCGGCGGTGGCATCAGGTTGAGGTCGGATTTCGGTTGGGTCGGCGAGGTGTGGTCGCCTTCCACCGCGCCTTGCGGCACCGGCACTTCGTTGATCGGCACGATGGCCTGACCGGTGCTGCGGTCCAGCACGTAGATGCTGCCTTGCTTGGTCGACGCCAAAACGGCCTGCTTCACGCCGTCAGCGGTTTTCAGGTCCATCAGGGTTGGCTGGCCGCCGACGTCCATGTCCCACAGGTCATGGTGGGTGAACTGGAAGTGCCAGCGCACTTTACCGGTGGCGATGTCCAGGGCGGTCAGGCCGGCCGCGTGCAGTTCCGATTCGGGGGTACGCGCGCCGCCGAACTGGTCCGGGGTCTGGTTGCCCATCGGCAGGTAGAGCATGCCGAGTTTTTCATCGACCGCGAACATCGACCACATGTTTGGCGAGTTGCGGGTGTAGGTCTTGCCCTCGGCAATCGGCGTCGTATCGTCCGGGTTGCCGCTGTCCCAGTTCCACACCAGTTTGCCGGTGTGCACGTCGAACGCGCGGATCACGCCGCTCGGCTCGTCGGTGGAGACGTTGTCGGTGACGTGGCCGCCAATCACCACCAGGTCCTTGGTGACCGCGGGAGGCGAGGTGGAGTAGTAACCGCCGGCGGTGAAGCCGCCGATGTTGGCGCGCAGGTCGACTTGGCCCTTGTCGCCAAAGTCTTCGCACATCTTGCCGGTGTCGGCGTTCAGGGCGATCAGGCGGGTGTCGGCGGTCGGCAGGAAGATCTTGCGCGGGCAAGCGCTGGCCGGGGCCGGGCTGGCCGAACCGGTCGGGCTCTGCTCGGAGGCATACACCGCGTCATCGTGATAGGTCACGCCACGGCAGGTCATGTGCGCCCAACCCTTGAAGTTCGCCGCATTCTGCGTCGACAGCTTCGGATCGAATCGCCAGATTTCCTTGCCGGTGTCCGGGTCCAGCGCGATCACCTGGCTGTGCGGCGTGCACACGTAGAGCATGCCGTTGACTTTCAGCGGGGTGTTTTCGGCGGTGGTTTCACCCGGGTCGTTCGGCCCTGGCAGGTCGCCGGTGCGGTAGGTCCAGGCCGGTACCAGCTTGTTGACGTTCTGCGGGGTGATCTGCGCCAGCGGCGAGTAACGGTCGCCATGGGCGCTGCGGCCATAGGAGTTCCAGTCACCGTCAGGCATGGCCGGGGCGGTGTTGGTCATGCCCGGCACGCTGTCGCGGTCCAGCTGACCCTTGATTTCACCCGGGTTGGTGAACTGGCTGGCCAGGGCGGTTGCGCCCGCGATCACCACGGCCACGCTCAGGGCGCCGGTGCCCATGGGGGCGGCGCCATTACGCAGCAGTGGACGGCGGAACCACGGCAGCAACATGACCAGGCCCAGGGCGAACAGCATCGCCAGGCGCGGCACCAGTTGCCACCAGTCGAGACCGACTTCCCACAGTGCCCAGACGGTGCTGGCGAACAGCACCAGTGCGTACAGGCCCAGCGCGGCGCGGCGCGCGGCGATCAGCAGGATGCCGGTCAGCGCCAGGCCGATACCGGCCAGCAGGTAGTACAGCGAACCGCCGAGCATGCTCAGCTTGATCCCGCCGGCCAGCATGGCCAGGCCCATTACCAGAAGCAGTATGCCGAGCAAGGTCGGCAATAGACGGCTTCGACTCAAAGCACCTTCAGTGCTCATAGTGTGGTTCTCCGTGACGTTTCAAGTGGTCCCGCGCAGGTTCACTGTAGATGACGATCCCGCGTGGGCATGGTTCAGATATATCTATCGGGTTCACGCAATCCCCTGTAGGAGCGAGCTTGCTCGCGAAAAACCTGAGAACGATGCGGGGTGTCAGGTTTTCGCTGCGTTATCGTTCACGACCATCGCGAGCGAGCTCGCTCCTACAAGGGGTTTTGTGGTGTTGGTTAGAAGGACGACTGGATCTTGATCCCGCCAATCAGCGCGTCATCGACCTCGTTCACGCCACCGGGGTGGCGGATGTATTGCAGGTTCGGGCGCACGGTCAGCCAGTTCGTGACGTGCACGCCGTAATAGAGCTCGGCGCTGTATTCGGTGTCCTGCGGCGGCAGGAAGGCCGGGTCGTCGTAGTCGAAGACAGCCTTGGCCTGATTGCTCGCCTCGGCATTCTTGCGATACGCCGGGTTGACGTGCACGCGGGCCATGGCAAAGCCGATGTCATCCCTGGCGCGGGCATCTAACAGGCCTTTGTAGACGAGGCCGGCCTGGACATAGTTGTCGATGGCGTTGGTTTTCTTGTCGTGCATCGTGCCGTTGGCGAACAGGCTCAGGCCGCGGGAGTGGTCGCTGGCGATGCTGGTGACTTGCTGCTGGATGCCCAGCCACACGCCATGCTTGCTCGATGCGCTGCGGTAAGCCTCGCCACTCAGGGCGGCAGGCTGGCCGTGGCTGTCCTTGTAGACATCGGTGGCGTTGGCGTTGCTGTAGTAATAGCCGGCACGGTATTCACCTGGCAGGCCATTGAGCTTCGGCGTCCACACCAGCTCCACCGGCAGGATGGCCCCTTGGGTACCGCTGCCGCTGAGCTTGAAGCCGTTGTCGCGATCGAGGTTCGACGGGTTTTGCTCATAGGCGCCGACCTGCGCGTACAACTCGGGTGTCAGGTGAAACTTGACCCGCATCGCCCACTGGCTGACGGGCCAGTTGTACCAGATGTCGCCCACCCAGTTGCCGACCTGGGAGCCGCAGAACGCCAGGTTCTGGAAGTCGCAGGGAAAGCTGTTGAAGTCTTCGCCCTCGCCGAAACGGCCGACCTTGATGTCGAGTTTCTGGTCGAGGAATTTCTGCTGGTACCACATCTGGGTGAGACGCGTGGTCTGGCCACGACCCCAGACTTCCTGCGCCGAGGTGAAACCGCCGACCCGTGGGTCGTTGATCCGGTCGTTGCTGATGTTGTTGCCGCTGCGCTTGGTGATGGTCAGCTGGAACTCGGCGTCGTCCCAGCCGAGGATTTTCTGCAGGTCCAGGTGAGTGCCCAGGGCGAACTGATCGCTGTAGCGAGCGGTACGATCGTGATCGTAGCCGCCATGCAGGTTGCTGCCCATTTCGCCGGTGTAGTCGATCTTGAAATCGTAGCCCTTTGCCGAGAGTTCACTGCGGGTGCCGTTCCAGTCACCGAGCATCCACGGTGAGTCGCTGTCGAAGGCGGGCGCCGCCTGGGCGCAAGTGGCGAGGCTGAAAGCGCCGAGGCCTGTGAGCAGGCATGCGACATGCGCAAAGACAGCGCTGTCTTTCGAGAATCGTAATTCAGGCATAGAGAAGGAATTCTTGATCTTTTTCTGGGGGATGAACGTAAACGACAGAAGCAAAGCTGACGGCAGAAGCGTTTCAGCTTGGGCGGGCGTAAGGATAATGTTCTGTTACAAATAGAGAAAGCGCTTTTACCGACATGCATCCTTTCAGATTTGGTAACAGTCCTGCAGGAGCTGCCGCAGGCTGCGATCTTTTCCGTTTCACCTACATTTAACGTAAGGTGCGCGGCTTCCAATTCCCACTCTGCTCGAAGGCCTGGCATGAACGAACACAACCCCGATCCGCTGCACGGCGTGACACTGGAACAGATCCTCAACGCGCTGGTTGAACACTACGAGTGGTCGGGGCTGGCCGAGCGCATCGATATCCGTTGCTTCAAGAGCGATCCGAGCATCAAGTCGAGCCTGACGTTCCTGCGCAAGACCCCGTGGGCGCGGGAGAAAGTCGAACGTCTATACGTGAAACTGATGCGCACCAAGCGTCCGGTTTGACATGCCGCCCGCGCAGGGTATGCAGCGACGCTTGATTACACTGGCGGCCGTGCTGGGCTGGGCCGGCCTGAGTATCCAGCTGTACCTGATTTTTTTTGCGCGCTGGAATTTCGGCGCCAGTCTGCTCGGCGGCCTGGTGAGTTTCTTCAGCTATTTCACCGTACTGAGCAACACCCTGGTGGCGACCGTGCTGACCTGTGCAGCGACGTCCCGCGAATCGGCGGCGCGTCGCTGGTTCCTGCAGCCGTGGGTCAGTAGTGGCATTGCCGTGAGCATCGTTGTGGTCAGCCTGGCCTACAACCTGTTGCTGCGTCATCTATGGCATCCAGAAGGCTGGCAATGGCTGGCCGATGAGTTGCTGCATGACGTGATGCCGCTGCTGTTCCTGGTGTATTGGTGGCGTTGCGTGCCCAAGGGCAGGCTGCGGGTGGGACACATCGGATTGTGGGTGATCTATCCGCTGGCCTACTTCGCCTATTCGCTGCTGCGTGGGCATGTGCTGGCGGTTTATCCCTACCCATTCATTGATGTCGAGAAACTGGGTTATCCACAGGTGTTCATCAATGCCGGGGGATTGCTGGTGGGGTTTGTCTTGATTGCGTTAATGGTGATCGGCTGGGATCGGTGGCTGGGGCGTCGCAATATAGGCCTGGATTTGTAGTGTAGGTAATATCGCCATCGCGAGCAGGCTTCCACAGTGGATCGCCTGCGAACGCAGATCCTGTACATGGCAATCATCCAATGTGGGAGCGGGCTTGCTCGCGAAGACTGCCGACCAGTCGATAGAGATGTCAGCTGACCACCGCTTACGTCGGAACGCCGCCCGGAGCAAGTCCGCCAATGGGTACTAGCAGTTCTGCTAGTACCCAACGCTATGCAGAATGAATCAAACTGGAGGCCTTGAATAAAGTCGGAAAGTTCAACAAGGTAGACCTTTTCATGACTGACCCTATGGCTGATAACCATCGCAACTCGCTTGGGCAACGCACTGTCCTGCTGGCAACCGACAATAAGAACTCGGTGTTCGCCGAAATCGCAGGGGGCAAGCCCAACTCCATCGCCTATTCTGCCTACGGTCAACAATCCGGGCAGCAGGAAGTTGCGACGCGATTAGGTTTCAACGGTGAATTGCGTGAGGCGCGCATCGGCTGGTATTTACTGGGCAACGGCTACCGCGCTTACAACCCGATATTCATGCGCTTCCATAGCCCAGATAGATGGAGTCCGTTTGGAAATGGCGGGTTGAATACGTATGTGTATTGCGTGGGGGATCCGGTGAATTTTTCGGATCCGACGGGGCATGTTCGATGGGGTAAGATGGGAGCCAATATTTTTAACTTTCTATTTGGTGGCGCCGATATTACGGGGCCAAGCCGTTCCAAAAGCCTAATGGCTTCAGCTCCTCTCGGCCCAATGCGTCCTGAAAAAACAGGGGAACTGAAGGCGTTAGGCAGAATAAGTACCGTTACCGCTTCAACACCGGGTCCAAGAGGAAATAACAGTCCAGCTATCAGCGACATTCAACCAACCACGGGCCTATACCACGGATACGACGGACCACCACCGCACGAGAGGCCCAGCTATTTTCCGTCTACGAGTAGGCCTAATCAAAACCCGAATCTGCTAGCCGGTAAAATTGACCCCGACAGACGTGTTGTATGGGACGGTAAAGTAAAAGAGCCGAGCCTTGAACACAATCAACTTCAAGGCGACGCAGCTGGAGGTCATCCAAGTGATTTACGTGGCAACCGCCCACTACCACCCCAAGAATCGCGAGAACTGCGGCTACATCGGGCCCTAGCGCGAGAACGAGCAGTAAATGACATGATGCAAATGCGGGCTCGACAAATTCGAGAAGCTGGACAAGATCCTCGAAGAATGCAGGCGGATATAGCCAGGGCTGGTTTAGAAGCAGGTTTAGAATTTAACGCCAGGTTCCCCCCTATCCGCCGTTAATAGTGCGAATGTCTAGTCGTGAAAAACGAACAAAGGGGACGATTTATTGCTCTTAGCTGGGAAATAAGCCTGTCCGCTTTTACGTCCCGCTTTTCCGGCGGTGACTGACCAAATCATTGTTCAGCGCTCTCGAAGGTTGCGGGAAAAGGGACCACACGAAACCCTCCCACCGTCGCTGCCAATTCAGCGACCGGGTGTGGAAGCCCGTGTAATTCAAGGCGCAACAGCGCCCCCATCACGTCTGCCGGCGCTTTTTTTGTGTCTGCGGCGTGAGTTATGGCGGCTGTGCGTGGGACGTCTTCGGACGTGCCGGTTTCCTTGATTCCCGGTTTTCCACCCTGCGCACAGCTGTCACCCATTCGTGTGGAAACGAACGTGGCAGCTCCTCATATCAAGGAGTTGGATAATGCGCAGTATCAATCCGTTTGAGATTTGGCTTTCCCCTCTACGCAGTTCCCAATCACGTAACGCGCTCTCCCGTTGGTGGATGATGCGGTGAAGGTGCTGGCTCGGGAGCGGGAGGTTGGGTTGTCAGCTACGCGGGCGGCAAAGGCTGAAGCTTAGTGTTTGAGGCCTGTGGGGGGCTTGCGATGGTGGTAGCTCATTCAGCATTTATGTTGGCTGGGCTGGCGCTATCGCGAGCAGGCTCGCTCCTACAGGGGGGCATTGGTGGCATACGTCGACCACCGCAAAAACAAGATCTACCATGACCAGTCATCGTAACTGGTACTTCTAACAGTTATGCGCGGTCAACGAGGCAGGCTAAATCGGCAGTTCAATCACTGCTGGGGTATTCAGCCATGCCAATAAGACATCAATTTGTATTTCCAACCGAAACACTACAGATGGCTTACGAGATGTCCCAAGTGTTCGACCTCCATGTCAACAATGAAGACTATGTCGAATTCCACTGGATGCCGGGAACCACCTGGAAAATCCTACGAAAAAAATTCTACGTATTGGGTGATGGCAGCGTCGAACGCGTCGATTATCTGACGGAACGGGTAGAAGATCCCGAATTGCCCTGAATCCGCAGCGCCTGACCTCTGCATTGCACCACTGGTCGGAACTGTTATTTCTAACAGTTCCCCCCAACAAGCCCGCAGCGGATAAGTCTCCCCTGAAGCCAAGTGCCGGCTTCTGCCGTGCACCTGATGGCTAAACTACAAGGAGCTTTCATCATGGCCAATCCTGCGCCAACGCTGAATATCGACGTCACCGGCTCTCCCCCCCAAGCAACGATTACACTCGCCACGTTCAAGGGACCTCTGCGCCTCGGCATCTCCAATACCGCACAGCTTTATCTGGAAGGCATTGTCTATGCCATTATCGGCGATCCTGAAGACCCCGAATTGAAAGGTGCCGACATCGCCGCAGGCGAGTGGGTACCCTCATCGCCAGATGCAGAACCGGAAGACGGTGAATATCAACAGAGCCAAGACCTGGAGGTCGAGCTGTCCCTGGCGCAGTTGCAATGGTTCAAGGGTCGAATAGTGGAATTGCGTTATCAGGGAACAGGAGAATCGAGTCTGACTACAGATTCAGACCCGATTTTACTCACCATCATTTGAACCAGCATGGCACCACAAGGCTCCCACTAGGGTGTGGTGTACACAGATCCCATGTGGGAGCCAGCCTGCTGGCGATGGGGCCCTGAAGCCGGTCACTCCTCGTCGCTGTCATCCAGCCGCCAGTAACCCACCGCCTTGACGAACTGCTCATCCAGCCCATGCTCATCGAGCAACACCCGACGAATCTGCCGCGACACTTTGCTCTCGGTCGCCACCCACGCGTACAGGCTGCCGGCGGGCACCTGGATCTGGCGCACGGTGCTCAGCAGATGATCCTTGCCGCCTTCGCGCAGCACCCAGATTACATTGACCTCGGCAGCACTCTCCAACACCTGCTGTTCCTTGCCGTTTTCCACTTCGACAATCACCAGCGCCTTGCGATTGGCCGCCAGGCCTTCAAGGCGTCGGGCGATGGCGGGCAGGGCGGTCTCGTCGCCGATCAGCAGGTAGCTGTCGAAGATGTCCGGCACGATCATCGAACCCCGTGGCCCGCCGATGTGCAGGAACTGCCCGGGCTGAGCCTGTTCGGCCCAGGTCGAGGCAGGGCCGTCGCCGTGCAGGACGAAATCGATATCCAGCTCCAGGGCATCCAGGTCATAGCGGCGCGGGGTGTAGTCGCGCATGGCCGGCTTTGGGCCGTCGTCCTTGCCGGCGCCGAGTACCAGGGTGTCCAGTGCCGCCTGTTGCGCCGCGTCCTGCGGGAACAGCAGTTTGACGTGGTCGTCGGTGCCGAGACTGATGAAACCGGCCAGCTCAGGGCCGCCCAAGGTAATACGGCGCATGCGCGGGGTCAGGTCAACGACGCGCAGGACTTCAAGTTTGCGACGCTTGATCTCGTGCATCACACGGTGAATGGTTGAGGTATCGACTGCGGTCATTCGGCGATCTCCTGGCCAGCCTGAACGGCTGGGCCGTCGACAATGGCTTTGGCGGTGTTGTTGAGCAGGGTGGCGACGCGCTGGATCTCTTGCGCACTCCAGCGGCCGTGGTGCAATTGCAGGGCATGGCGCAGGTTATGCACCGCCTCGTGGATTTCCGGCGGGCGATCATGACCGCGCAGTGAGCGTTTGCTGACATCGATGCGCACCCGCACGCCTTCGAGGGCGATGGCCTGATCGCTCAGGGACAGGCGGCCGGCGTCGGTCACGCTGTAGCGTTTCTTCCCGCCTTCGGCATCGCCCTGGATCATTTCGCTTTCTTCCAGAAAGGTCAGGGTGGGGTAGATCACACCGGGGCTGGGGCTGTAGGCGCCGTCGAACATGCCTTCGATCTGGCGGATCAGGTCGTAGCCGTGGCAGGGCTGTTCGGCGATCAGGGCCAGCAACAGCAGTTTCAGGTCGCCGGGGGCGAATACCCGGGGTCCGCGACCGCCGCGTTCGCGGCCGGGGCGTTTTTCGAAGCCGTCGCGACCGTCGCCGTGTTCGCGGTGGGGGGAATGATGGTCTCTCATTTTTTCCTTCTCCTGTCGTGTCTAGATACAACGTAAGATATATCTTATGCCCCGTGCAAGCTTTTTTGACCAGCGGTCGGTAGGTGCGCCGCGCCCGTCGGTCCGGCGGGAGAAAGGAGTGCTGGCTATTTTAGAGTAATTAAACTAATTATCAGGCTTCCAACTATTGTCAGTAGTTAGTTACTGGCTAAGTAGTATGGTTCTTACAGAAGTTGTTTTAGTTTTTGTCTGTATGCTTTTTCAGATAAAACTGTGTGTAGGATATGGCTGATGGGTAAATGTCGTAGTTGTCTGATTTGAATGCTTTTTCTGTCGATGCGTGAGTCACTTTTACTACATGTTGCGCAGAGTTTTCGTACTTACTTTCTTAGGAAATTGGTCAATCATTCTCCGTGTCGAAAGTTGAACCGAAACGCCATCATTCTGGTTGTTGGCACGGATCATCAAAACTTTCTACAGACCAATCCTTTGAAAACACAGGTACTCGACAATGTTCAAGAAGTTTGCAATCGCCGTCCCGATGACCCTCCTGGCCCTCAGCACTTCGATGGCGTTCGCTGCGGAAGAAGCGCGCACCTCCATCAACATCACCGCTGATATTCCGAGCAAGGTGTTTCATGCCCAGCCTGTGAACCCGGATTTCGGCAAAGACGAAAATATGCGGTACCAGTTGGGCACCGGTACCTTGACCGATGTAGCCGGCATGTTCGACATCCAGCACACCAACGGCTCGGTGAATGCTTACGTCGAAGGCGGCCCGCAGCCATTGTTCAATGGCAATCCAGCGCAAAACATTCCACTGACCTACACCTTCAACGGCGTAACACTGACCGGCACTTCTCAGGAAGTGGTGGGTGACACCGAGTCCAATGGCGGGATGCGTGCCGAGATGCGTATTACGGCGGCCAAACCGGGCGATGGTCAGACCGGCCTGTATACCGCCAATCCAGTGGTGGTCTTCGACGCCATTCCTCGCATCACCCAGTAATACGGTTATTCACCAGGGCACTGTCCCAGTTTGATGACAAATACCGGTCGACGGGTAACTTCTGTCCGTCGATCGGGTTTCAATGCATTTATCTTCAGAGAATTCCGTTCATGTTCCCGATGACGCCCATCGCGACGGCGCTTGCCCTGTGTTTTTGTGCAAGCGCCCTGGCTGCGCCCATGGATAACAGCCAGACGCCTCGAAGTTTGCTGGCGCAAGCCAAAGGTTTACCGAGTGAGTTTGAAGAGCACTTCTTTGATGTGCCGCTGGCGGTGCGCGTGGAACTTGATCAACAATTTCTCGGTGAGGCGATGGTCGTGTTATCGCGCGACGATCGCATCACCCTCGTTGACTTCACTGATGTCAGCGACAGCTCCATCAAGGCCAGTGAACGCGATACCTGGTCGAGCTATCTCAAGCAAGGCATAGCGTTGGGCGGGTGTCAGGCCAAGTGCCCGGAACAGCTTTTGGCCGTGCACTACAGCCTGGAAAATTCCCTGGTTTCGATCCTGACCGAAAACGCCGAGCGCGACGACCAGGTGCAGCGTTACTACAGCCTGCCCGAAGGCGGCAGTACCGGCTTGATCGTGCGCAACCAGTTGAACCTCAACGGTGGCCAGAACCAGGACCTGGGTGGGCGTTATGGCCTGGAGGCCAGCAGCAGCCTGGGCAACTGGACGCAAGCGGCCAACATTCAATTGTCTCGATTGGGTGGTCTGGATAACCAGCTCTATCACTCGGTCAACGAGCTGTACACCCAACGCGAACTGGAGGGCAACTTCCTGCGCCTGGGTCTTTTCACGCCCTCGTCCGAAGGCCTGACCCGCCAACCGCGTACCTTCGGCACCAGCCCCGACACCGCGGTGGGTGTCATGTATGGCAGCTCCGACAGCCTGGCCATCAACAACCCGAAACCGGCGGTCTATCCGGTCTACGTCACCGCCAATCGCCAGGGGTCGGTGGAAATCTACCGCGACGGTCTGTTGATCAATACCCAGGCCGTACCGGCCGGATTGCAGACCCTCGATACCCGGCCGCTACCCGGCGGCATTTATGAAGTGGAAGTGCGCCTGATCGAGGACGGGCAGATCACCTCCAGCACACAGGAGCTGATCTACAAACCCAACAATTGGCGCAATCACGACGAGCGCTGACGCTACAACCTGTTTGCCGGCCGTGAATCCAAGGTGCTCAGTAACTGGGACGAGCAGGACGACGGCGACATGACCGCCGGCGCGGCCTTCAACTTTCTGCTGCACCCGCGGGTCATCCTGGGCTTAAGCGGGCGGCAGGTGCGCGACACGTTGCAATACGGCACGTCGGTCGATTGGGCGATCGTCAACAATGCCAATCTCTTTGCCAACGTCTACCAGACCGAAGACTACGGCACCGGCCTCGATGTGCAGGGGCTCTGGTCCTATGGCAGCGGCAGCATCGTCGCCAGCCACACCCGCAGCTGGCTCGACACGACCCGACTCTACGACACCTTGCCCGATGGTACACGGGTGCGGCAGCGCAACGTGTTTGTCGGCCAGACCAGCAACTCTTCGTTGTCGGTGAATCATCGGCTCGACAGTAAAAACTCGCTCAACGCCCGGGTCTCCCACAGTGAAGGCAACACCGAAGGCACCGGCGTCGATCTCGGCTGGACCCAGCGCACGCGCCTGTTCGGCAGCGATGCCAACTGGCGGCTGTCGCTGTTCGATCGGCCTGGCAGTTACAGCTCCGGTGACGATAGAAATCGTGGCGTCGACTTGAGCCTGACCCTGGCCTTGGGCGGGCCGGGCGAGCAGATCTCGGGCAGTATCGGCTCGCGCACCGACCGCGATGGCGGGCGGGACAACAATGCCTCGGTCACCTACCGCAAGGACTTGCAGGATCACCTGCTGCAGAGCGTTTCGGCGACGGCCATCACCGATACTTATGGCATCGGTCTGAACGCCATGGCGACCATGACCTCGGACCTGGTCAACGGCGACGGTTTCATTCAGCGCTCGTCCTACAACAACGACCTCACCGGTGGCCTGAACCTGGACAGCACCGTGGCCGTTGGCGGACAGAAAATGGTCATGACCAGCCAGTACCACCGTAACGGCGCCGGCATGATCATCGACGTGGAGTCCGATATCGAGGGCATTGCCCTGCGTGCCGACGACCTCAGTGGCGGCAGCGCGGTGCTGCGCCCGGGGCGAAATTTCGTGCCGATCACCGCCTACAGAAGCAGCTCGGTGAGCTTCGATTTCGAGGGCAATCACGTGCCTGCCGCGACCATCCAGCCCGCCCGTTCGAGCTATCACCTGAACAAGGGCGGCGTGGAATATCGCCAGGTCCGCGTGATGAAAACCCTCACCGTGCTCGGCCGCTTGATCGACCCCCAGGGCAATCCGCTCAAGGGCCACCACATCATCAACCACGCCAGTCGCGGCGTGAGTGAAGTGGACGGGTTTTTCTCCATGGAAATGAATGCAGGCTCACCGACGCTGGAGGTGCGCCACGGCAACCAGTTGCTCTGCCAGTTCCGCCTGGACCCGAGCCTTGGGCGCACTGAAAACAACGTGTTGATGATCGGCGATCTGCGCTGCACGCCGGATACGTTGGCGGGTATCGGGCAGGCGGAAGGGGAGGCGGGTTAAACCGTCTCGGACGTATTTCAAGGGGGCAGGACAGTGAAGTTTTTTCGCGTATTACCGAAGCGGTTGGGTGGCAGCGCCGCGTGTTTTTTCAGCTTGGCGATGCTGCTGCCGGCTTCCGTGGGGGCGGTGACTCAGCAAATCAGCGCCACCTTCCGGCCGGATCCGACAAACCCGCAGTACAACGAATTCATCAACAAAACCCCGAACAGCGGATTTTGCCTGGATAACCCATCGCAATGCCGCGAAGCTAATTTATTCAGCCTCCGATTACCGATTCCTTCCCATTCGATTGCCACGATCCAGGGACTGCATTCGAATCCACGCCAGGGAGCCATGTTCAACATACCCTCGGACTGGCAGGACATTGTTGTGACGCATCCCACCGCGCCGCCGCAAGTTGTCAAATTCCGGGTTGCAGGTATGGGCGTCGCCTACATGCTGCCACTTCCCGCACCGGAATTGACGGATGGGGCCGGGCACAATTTTGTGTGGGAACACGGAATCTGGATGCACGCGGGGCCACCTTGCACAGGTCTTGACGGGGCGGGCGATGACATTGGTTTCAACAGCTTCTGGAGACACCCGGTGGGTGCCGGGGTGTGTGCCAAGCGTGCGCTCGTCAATATCCCACAGCCCTTTCGTTATCTGACATTCGACATCACCTATGAGCTGACGACCCCCAACCCGCTGCAAATGGTCGCGGGTCAGTACACCGGCCAGCACGTGTTTCAAGTAGGTCCCCATAAGGATTTTGATCTCGGCGACATCATGCAGCCCGAAGACAACGTGATCGTGCTCGACTTTGTGCTGGATGTTGAACACATATTGAAAGTTGAGATTCCTCCTGGTGGTAACCGCGTTGAATTGGAACCCCAGAATGGCTGGCAGAGCTGGTTGCAACAAGGCCTGAAACCGACGCGTCTGTTCCGCGACCAGACATTCAGTATTTCCACCAGTTCGCGTTTCAAAATGAACCTGGAATGCCAGTACTCACAAGACAGCAAGACCTGCTCTTTGTATGAGCCCCGGTCCGGACATGGGGTACCGCTATTGGTCAGCGTGAGCCTGCCCCATGGGTTGACCGACGCTGACGGGCAAACCATCAACCGCCGCAGGTTATTGCTGGATGGCAGCGGTACCGAACTATTCCAACCAGGCATCTATGTGGACCGTAAACCGGGAACGCTGCATTTCGAGATTGCCCAGAACGAAGTTGCGGAAATGATCAAGCCGCGACAACTGCGGCATTACTCGGGCCAGGTCACGATTATCTGGGACTCCGAAGTCTAGGTCTTTGCGTTATTGCACATCCATTCGACGAGGTACAGGACGATGAAACGTCTGTTGGCAACTGTTGGTTTTTGTCTGCTCACCCAGGTGGCCCAGGCCGCCCCGAACATCAATATCGGCACCGTGTATGACTATCTGGACGGGGACAAAAGTACCTTCTTGAAACGCGTTTTCAATGGCGGCGACAGTACGGCGTTCGTCAAGGTCAACATCCTCGAGATTCTCTACAGCGCCGATGGCACATCACAGGAAGTGCCGCTCAAGACCCATGCCGACGGCAATTCCCGCGATGGCCTGATGGCCAGCCCGGCTCGGCTGATCGTGCCGGCCAACGGCATGCAGGGCACACGCCTGTTGTTCATGGGCGAGCGGGACAAAGAGCGCTATTTCCGCGTGCGTTTCGTGCCGGTGGTGCCCGAGAAAGAGGATGAGTTCGCGGTCTCCAGTGAAGAGCGCGATGACTATAAAAAGGAATTGTCCGCCGGGGTCACCGTGTTGGCTGGTTATGGCGCGGTGTTTTTTGTCCGGCCCAAGGACACGGTTTTCAACAGTGCCATCGAGAATGACCCGGGCAACTATCGAATCCGCAACAACGGCAATTCCGTCGTGGTGGTCGATGAGTTTCGCGACTGCTCGATCAAGAACGAACAAGACTGCCAACCCACCGCCAAACACCACATTCTCGCGGGCCGCACGTTCACCTTCGAAAAACAGGCGGGTCGTCAGTACCACTTCACGCTGGTGGAAGGCCAGAGCAGCAAAAAACTTGATGTGAAGGGATAACGCCATGTTCAAGAAACTTTCACGGGTGCTTGTTGCTACGACCTTTGCGTGGGCCAGCCTGTCGGTGTTTGCGGCCCGGGAAGTGCAAACGTTCGACGTGTTCGTCACCATTCCGACCCTGGGGTTTTACGTCATTCCCGCTGACCCCGGCTGGATCCACCGCGAACAACAACTGCCCTGGAACCTGAGCGCCTCGACGCTGGGCGGCTTGCGCAAGTATTTCGACGTCAAGAACGAAGCGGGCGCCATAGAGGCCAGGCTTGAAGGTCGGCCCTATTTGTCCAACGGATTCGCGGCCCATGACATCGGCTTGCAGGTGCTCTTCAACGGCACGGCTTTGAGCGAACTGCAAAGCAGCGAAGTGGTTTCCCTGAGCGATGCGGCGCCGGGTAAACGGGTGTTGCTGGAAATCCTGCCCATGCCACCTGCCGATGGAGTCTACAAACCCGGCAGCTATTTTGGCAGCGTCAATTTGATCTTCAATGCGGTATTGCCGGAGGCTTGAGTGAAAGGCGATGAACTTCAAAAAAATATCAGGAAAAACCAGTCGTTTAGCCTGGGTCATGGTGTTGCTTGCAGGGAGCATTGAACCAGCGATGGGTGCTTCCACGGACATCAAGGCGCTGTTTCGGCCGGATTCATCGAAGCCCATGGACAACAAGTTCATCAATCAAACACCGAACAGTGGGTATTGCGTGTCCAACCCCGTCGAGTGTAATCGGCTGAACATGTTCAGCATTCGGCTACCCCTGAGGTTCGAGTCAACAAGGCCGATGCTGCCTGACACCGATCCACGCAGTAGTGCCATCTTTAGCGTGCCGGCACAGTGGCGCTCCCTGACGGTGAGGAACATCAGTACAGGAGAGTCGGAGCAAGTGGAGGTACGCATTGCAGGGTTCGGCTCACAGTACTCTCTAAGCGAAAAAGCCTCCAAGCTGACAGGGGCCCCGGAAGATGAAGCGCACCAGAGATTGTGGACCCAATCGAGCTGGGTCTATGCCCCCCCGCCCTGCGTGTACAGTGGCGTTGGATTCTACTCCCCTTACTCCTACTCTTTTTTCTGGAGGACGCCTGTCGCGGGTACCTGTCTCAAGTCGACCCTGTTTCCCATTCCGGCAATGGCTTACAACTATCTGGATTTCGCCTACGAACTTCGAACGCCGAATCCTCTGGGCATGTCATCAGGTTCTTATACGGGTGCCTTGAGTTATCGCGTCGGCCCCGGGGGCGACTTCGATATGGGCGATGTCATGGTTCCCAACGATACCGAGATGCTCTTGAACTTTGAGCTGGAGGTTCAGCACACGTTGAAAGTCGAAGTGCCACCGGGCGGCAATCGCGTGGAGCTGATACCCCAGGGTGGCTGGCAATCCTGGCTCACCCAGGGGCGCAAGCCGACGCGTCTGTTGCGCGACCAGACGTTCAACATCTCCGCCAGCTCGCGGTTCAAGATGAGCCTGGAATGCCAGCACTCCCAAGACAGCAAGACCTGCTCGTTGTATGAACCCCTGTCCGGTCATACCGTCCCGCTGTTGGTCAGCGTGAGCCTGCCCCATGGGTTGACCGACGCTGACGGGTTAGCCGTCAATCGCCGTCGGTTGTTGATGGATGGCAGCGGTACCGAATTGTTTCAGCCAGGCATCTATGTGGACCGCAAACCGGGAACGCTGCATTTCGAGATTGCCCCGGACGAAGTCGGGGAGATGATCAAGCCGCGACAGCCCCGACAATATTCGGGTTGGGTCAATGTCATCTGGGATTCGGAGGTATGAATGCACGCCCCTGAAGGTGACCTTCAGGGGCGTATCCTGGCCAGGGATCGACTACTGCCCGGCGCGTTGCAGGGCCTCACGGGTCAACCGCCTGCTCAGTTGTTGTTCCTCGTAACCGATGTCGTTTTGTAACCCTTCGTACACCGCGTCGCTCATTCGCTCTGCGGTGAGCACGGTGGTTGGCGCAACATTGAGTTGCGTGGCGAGGTCCAGCAACCGTTGCTTGCTCTTTTGTCGTTGCTCAATCGACGATCCTGGCGATTCAGACCAGGCGCGTTGTGCGTCCCGCAGTTCTTCGAGTAGATCGTTTTTGAGCTCGAAATTTCGGGCATTACGCTGGAACTCACGCGGGTAAGTGTTGCGCAGGTAGGTTTCCCAGAATGTCTGGGTGAGCATGTCGTTGATCAAGCCATCGCCTTCTCCCATCGAAATCACCGTATCAAAAGCGATGTCGAGGGTCTCGGCACTGACACCGGCAACTTCTCGATAAAGCATTGCCTGCGATTGCCACGGCAGACCCAGGCGCTCAGCCAGTCCGGTTTCATAGGCCAGGTACACTTCGACTTCATCGGGCGTACCGGTACGACTGCCGAAATCGGCGCGGGCGATGTCATCGACCCGCATCAGGCGCGCGGCACCTTTTGCCAGCGTGACCAGTTGGCTTTCCAGGACGGTGGCCGACGTCGACAAGGCATAGGCTTCGGCTGCGAGCACCTTGATGCCCATGTGGTTGAACACCTGGGCCCCGGCATCGGCGCAGGTGGTAGGCGATGTTGCCATCTCGAACAGCTCTGTGCGCAGGTCACTGTCCAGGTCCATGGCTTCGATCATCCGCCACACCCTATCACTGAGTTGTTGGCGCAGGTCACCTCCCGCAAGATAATCGGCAGACCGCGTCTGCTTCTGGATCAAGGCGAAAAAATCTTCGGCGCCCGGCTCGTTCATCAAGTCGTGCCAGGCTTCCACTCTGAAAGTCCCCAAACCGGTCGCCTGGTCGCTCCACCACTGGGAGTCGTCCGACATGGGCCATTGATCGATCGCTCGATCGGCCATGGCCGAATAGACCTGCTCGGCATTCAGGCCTACCGAGCGCCTGTAGTCCTGGTAGGCGATACGATTGGCGTCCGAGAGGTCTTTCACATAGAGCCGTGCCCGCGCCACGAGGCGCGCGTCATCGGAACCCGGTACCACGCTTGGAATCTCGGTGAGCGGGTTTTGCATCAGGTCCAGTAGAAAACCCCGCGGCCGGCGCTTGTTGAGCAGGCCCTCAGGCCAGGTGGTCGCGCCGGTGTTGCTCAAGCTCAGGATCTTCAGTTTTGGCATGCGCTCCACGTTTGGCATCAATCCCAGCTGCGGGTTGTCGTCCAGCCTGATGGTTTCCATGCGCGTCAGGTGCTTGAGGTGCTCGACAGCGCGCGGCGTCAACCTGATCCGGTTGCTCATCAGGCGCAGGGTTCGCAGATAGTGCATGGCGCCGATACCTTCCGGCAGTTGCGTCAATTGGCAGCCCCTGGCACTCAATTGTCGTAGTTTCGAAAAGTTTTTCAGCAGGCCGCCGGCGTTGGCGGAAAACGTCGTGCGATCCAGGTTCAGGGTTTCTATCTGATCGAGGTAGCGCTGGATATCCGGCAGCTTTTTCCACCACAACTCGAGATCGTAGCGGCTTAATTCGACTGAGAGGTCCAATACGTAGCCGTCTTCAAGGCGCGTGCTGCGCTCGCCGAACACGGTCGACTTCCTTTCGAAACATTGCATGAGCCGGTCGGCAATATGCTGCCCACCACCGTTTAAAAACCCGTTCCTGTCAGGGCCCCAGTGCTCCGGTTGCTGGTTGCGCCATTTGTCGAGAATTTCACCCAGCTCGTACTGTTCGCGTTCCAGGCGTTTGAGCGTCTCGAGCGCTTCGTCTGGCTCGCCCAGCGAATCTACAAATATCGCGACCTCCCGTTCATTGAAATGCGGATAGATCTCTCGCACCCGTTCTTCCGGCGTCTCTGCAACGGTAGAAAGGCTCGGGCCACGCAGTAACCGTTCGGTCTGCAAATCCTGGGTCGCGCGAATCGGTGGCTCGGCCAGCACGGTCCGACGTTCAGCCGGTGCCTCGGTTTTCACCATCACCCACTGCTTGAACTGCGCGCCCTGGCCGGGTCGATAACCCAGGCGAGCACGTTGGTCGGCGGGTAGCGCGTTGAGCACTGCCTGGTAAAAATCATCGGCTGCATGCAGTGGGGTGTTTGAAGCGTCATAAACGGCATATTTTCCCGGCTGCTCCCGTATCAGTTTGCGCAGGGTCGAAGCGTCCTCGGGGCCAACACTGCAACGCAAGTCACCGTCGTAGGTGCCGTCATGGACTTCGATACGCAAATCACCGAACGAATCGGTGAAAATTCTCAGGGTGTTCAGCACCAAACGTTCCGTGTCCGCCACCATCTGCACATCATCCTGGAACCCTTCGTAGGCATGATTGGTTCGTGCTTCGAAGGCTGCTTCACGGGCCAGGGATTTCAGGCGCAACGGTATCTGTTGATGGTCCGTCATGCGTTCAAACTCGGTGGCGCTGGCACGGGTCAGCAGCGTCTGCGCCACATTGGCCGGCAAGTCCGGGAACGTGGTGCAAAGCAGTTGAACGGAGGGGGTGTCGGAGCTTTGCGCAGCCCGGTAGAGCTGATTGAAAATATCCGGTTCGAGGCTGTTGGCCAGATCAGCCAGGCGATTGCGCAAGGCCTTGATCTGCTCCTGCTTGGCGGGGTGACTGCCGATCAAGTCGCGCAGTTCTTCGTTACTCAGAAAATCGACAAGGCTTTGTGGCAGTTCACCGCTGGTGATGTGAGAGAGACTGACGGACAGGGTTTGCGCCGGCGTAGCCTCGGCATTGCCATAGTGACGAGAGTGTCCTGTGAGATCGGCGTTTTCGTAGACCTTCAGGGCTTTTTCCGTGGGCCAGCCGTCCAGATAAGTCGCCAGCGGTTCGAACCAGTAAGCGGTCGGTTCAAGCGCGTCGCCGGTGCGGATGTTTTCGATGGCTTGGCGGGTCTGCTTCTGCAGTTGCAAGCGCTCGAGGCTGTCCGCCAGGAGCGGTGGTGGCGGGGTGTTGTCGACGTACATCCGGCGCAGCTCGCCTTCCTCTGTACCGCTGGCAATGCGGGTTTGCTCGAGTTCGGCGTCACTGAATCCGTCCACGCCATGGCCGAGTCGACGCATCAGCGTCGGGCTGTCCCAGGTTCGCGGGTTTTCAGCTTCATGGGTCCAGGCGCCCAGGCCATTGTGCTCAAGCTCAGGTGAATAGGCGTTCGGGCGCTGTGGGTGCTTGATGCGATAGCGCTGTGTTATCGGGTCTTGCCGCTGGACTTCGTAATGCTGGTTATCCAGCGCCAGGATGTGCTTGCCTTCGTGGGTGTGCAGTCCCAATGCATTGGGTTGGCTGTCGGCCGGCAACTTGAAGTCTGGCAGCGCGTAGGGGGTGAGATCGGGGTTCCACAGGCGGGTCTGACCCTCGGGGAGTACGACAGGCTTCAGGCTTTCGATGAATGCCGAGAGCCTCAGCCGGGGGATTTTCCCAAGCTCGGCCCCCGCCGCGAAAATCGCCAACTCCACGACATTGGTCACCACGGACACGATATGTTCGGCGGCTTCGATCCACAAGCCTTCGGCCAGGTCTACCAACGACTCGATAACGTCACTGGTGATCTGGTAGGCGGTATAGGCCATCATCAATTCGCCCAGGCCGGGTACGAACGGGGTGAGGACCATCAGCGCGACATTGAAGATGTCGGAAACTACTTTTTTGAAATTGTCCCACCAGGCCCAGCGGGCATTGCTGTCGGTGTCGGCGGTGGACACGGCAATGTGCTTGGCGTCGTTAAGGATCTTGTTCAGTTTTTTCTGAAAGAGATGTTCCCAGAGATCACCGCTGACCGGTGTCACGGCAAATTGCAGGTGCGGGGTAGGCACGGGCTCCTCGCGCCATGTCGGGCGTTGATCCAGGGGCTCCTTCTGATGCCATTCAATTGTGAACAGACGTTGCTGCAGCCCGGCAAAAAACGCCCCGCGCTCGGGCTGATCGACGAACTGGCTGAAGTATTGACGATAGGTCATGCCGCTGGAAGGGATGAAGTTGTTATCGCGCAACTGGCGGGTCAGTTCGTTCAGGAAGTCGGTGACCGACGGGTATTCCTTCAGGGGATGGTCGGGATCATGAGGGAGGTAAGCGATGATCGGCGCGACCTCGCGGGTTCGCTCAAGGTCTGGCGAAATCAGCACGATGCCGGTCAGCGCCGTACCCATGATCGACAATTCGCCGAACTGTACTATTTTGCCCTTGAAGGTGAGGTTGCGCTGGCCATCGAGCATGGCGAGTACGAGCTGAAGGGTGTCGCGCTGAATGTCGCCAGTCATCACGGCCAGTTGTGCAGCCGCCGTGAACGCGGCTTTTTGGCTTTTGACCACGCTGCGTTTCAGGTAAGTCTCTGCGACCGGATCGCCGGGTAGCAAAAAGCTTTCAAGGTGTTCGGTGTATTGCGCGCCGATGTCCAGTTCGCGACACAGGGTCTGGAACTGGGCAATCGACATTTTGCGTTTGATCGGCTTGATGTCGAACAGTCCGCGTTCATCGGGCTGACTGATGAAATCGGAATCCGCTTCGCATGTTTCGGAGAGAGCGAAGTTATGCAAGGCGGCATCCAGCAGGGAAACAGTACGAGTGGTGACGCCACTTGAGATATTGAGGGCATACCAGGGTCGTTCTTTAGGCAAGTAAAGATGTAAGTAAGTTGTTCGAACGTCGTCATCGACGCCGTAATGTTTTTTCAGGGCAGCACTTAATAGCGGTTCGGCGAATTCGTAAATATTTTGTAGCTTGTCCAGGGCCTTATCGACCTTGTTGTGTGTTGCCCAGAGTTCCAGGTTGGCATTTTTCAGCCGGTTGTGATTGTAGTTCGAGGCTGTCGTGACCCAGCGCGAGGGGCCCTTTTTAGCGGCGTCCAGTGCCTGTATCCGCTGCAGAGAAGCCGCCTGGATGACAGACGGAATTCGATTTTTAATGAAGTCGTAGTGGCGGCCATTATTATCGGTTGTACGTCCTTGTAGTTCATTCACTTTTAATAAACCTTGAGTACCAATGGAAGTCACCAGCCTATCTTCCATCGCCCAAAGTAAAAGTCTGAATTCTTGCTGTTAAACCGCTGTTCGTCCGTACGAAACAGCGGGATTTTCCATGCCGAAAATAATTAATTACTACCCGGGTTCCTCAACGCCGTGCCACCTCTACGGGCAGGCACTGTGTATTACTCCCTGGTTGTAAATAAGGGGTGAGAATCGGCGCCATGCCTTTGAGCACTTGGGTTGGCAACGCCGAAGTGAACGTGAACGCCTCGGCCGAGCGCCCCGGCACGAATGCCGTCAGGGTGCCGAAATGATGGTCGCCGATGTAGAACACGAACGTGGCCGTGCGGTTGAGTGACTTGGAGCTGAGAATTCGCCCACCGGAGCCAATGGCTTCGATACGGTTGTCGCCAGTGCCGGTCTTGCCGCCCATGGCCAACGCCTTGCCATCCGGGGTGATGAAACTGCCGGATACACGTCTGGCCGTACCGGCGTCCACCACCTGCGACAAGGCTTCGCGCATGGCCGTGGCGACTTCGGATGGCATCACCCGTTTGCCGACGTCCGGGTCGTTGATCAGCTTGGTTTCGTAGGGTGTGTTCGCCGCGAAGTGCAGGCTGTCGATGCGCAGGGTCGGCATGCGCACACCGTCGTTGAGGATGGTGCCGATCAGCTCGGCGAGCGCCGCCGGCCGGTCACCGGAGCTGCCGATGGCAGTGGCCAGCGAGGGCACCAGGTGATCGAACGGATAGCCAACTTTCTGCCAGCGCTGGTGGATGTCGAGGAACGCTTCGATTTCCAGGATGGTGCGGATACGGTTGTCACGTGCGCCCTTGTGACGGCTCTTGAACAACCAGCTGTAGACTTCCTGGCGCTCGAACTGGCTGGCCTTGACGATGTCCTTGAACGTGGCGTCCGGGTGGGTCAGCAGGTAGCCCATCATCCACAGGTCCAACGGGTGGACCTTGGCGATGAAGCCCTGGTCGGGCAAGTCGTAGGTGCCGGGACCATAGGCGAGGTACAGGCGTTCGAGGCGCTCGTCGGTGAGTTTCTCCTTGTCGGTGGACTTTTCGCCTGTGAGGTGCGAGCGCACAAAGGTGTTGAAGCTTTGCTGGCTGGCGTGGGGTAACAGGTAACGGTGTACGGCGGCCAGGCGGATGGGGGTCGGGCGCATGCTGTCGAGGAAGGTCTCGAGCCGCGCCTGGGTGTCCTTGTTCTTGTATTTCTTCCAGAACTTGAGCAGGAACGACGTGCCTTCGCGGTCGGCGAACGAGGCCAGGTATTCCTGGCGCCGAGGGTCGCGATCATCCTTGAGCAGTTCGGCCCGGTTGTTGGGGCCCGAATAGGTGGTGTAGCGCACCAGGTCGCGCATCAGGCGAATGAACGGCAGGTTGATCGACTCACGCAGGGAATCGCGCAAGGTCGGGTTGCGCCCGTTGTCTTCCTTGCGGAAGTTATGAAACACATGCAAGCCGCCACCGGTGAAAAACGCTTCGCCGGGGCTGGCGGAGTACTTGCGATCCAGCGCGGCGCCGAGCATGGGTTGCAGGCCGTGGTCCTTGTTCTGGATCAGGTAGTCGACCACCCAGCGGCTCAGGCGATCCTGCTCCGGCACCTCGACTTTCTTCAGGTCCGGGACACTCATCTCGGCATATTTGTCGTGCAACTCGGCAATGATCTGCAGGTAAGTGGTCAGCACGCGCATTTTTGCCGTGGAGCCCAGTTCCAGTTTGCTGCCTTCATTGATGTCGAACGGCTGGTCGGTGCTGTCGGTCTGCACCCGCACCCGCGAGCCATCCGGGGTCAGTTCGAACAGGGTGAAGCTGTAGCGCACCTGGGTGGTGCTGGTGGGGGTCAGCAAGCGTTCGCCCATCAGGCCGATTTCAGCGGCATAGGCAGGGTCGGCCAGGCGCTTGAGGTAGGCGGTGGCCTGGGTTTGCAGGTCGCCTTGCAGGGTGCTGGTGGCCGAGAGGTCGAGCCGGTCGAGATCGTACAGCGGACGATTGAGCAGCCCGGCCAGGCGGCTGCGTGCCACGCTGATGCCCTTGTTGGTTTCGATCGGTTGAATGGTCGGTTGGGTGGCCCAGTCGCGATAGGTCACTTTGCTCGCCAATGCCGCGGCGGCAAAGGGGGCATCGATCACGCCGTTCTGTGCCAGCAGGCGAATGTGGCTGTCGGTGAGGTCGGCCAGTTCATCGCGACCCTTGGTCAGGTAATGGGAAGGACGACGTTGGGCAATCATCAAGGACAGCATTTCGCGCAGGGCCAGGCCTTTGTCCGCCAGGCTCTTTGCATCCGTGGCATCGCTCGCCAGGGTTTTATTGGCCGTGTTGAAGTCGGCGCCGTACCACACGCGCAAACCCTCGGCCATGCCATGGACCTCACCGTGGCCCGGCACCGCCGACAGCGGCACGCTATTGAGGTAGTCGCGCACCACGTTCTGCCGGGCCTTGAGCGTTTGCGGCCCATCCTGATAGGCGCGCACGGTGGCGGAAACCATCTGGCGAATCTTTTCCCCGCCCGACACGGTCAACCCGTCGGGTGAGTGCCGATATTTCTCCAGTTGCGTGGCCAGGGTGCTGCCGCCTGCCGATTGACCGGGCAGGTGCAGCATCTTGGCGACCTGGGTATAGGCCGCCATGCCGAATCGCGGCCAGTCCACAGCCGGGTTGGCCAGGGGCTGGCGTGGGTCGAGCAGAAAGCGGTTTTCGATGAACAGCAGGCTGTTGACCACCACCGGCGGGATCGCCTCGAAGCTGGAATAGAGCTGTTGCGGATACTTGTACTGGTACAAGGGGTTGGCGCGGCAATCGGTGATCGACAATCCCGCCTGGATTTTCTCCGCATAAGGCACGAACAGGCCCTTGCCCGTGTAGTCCATCAGGGCAGGAGAAAACCGGGTCTGGGCGGAAATCACGTAATCACGCTTGAGCAGGCGCGGCAGGAACTCGCCCAGCGAGCTGTAACCCAGGCGCAAATCGAAGGGGCCAGCGCCAGGGTAGCGGATCGAGTCGGTGGGACCGGGTTTGAGTTCATAGCTCAGGGTCTTGGCGAACTTGCTGGCTTCCCGAGCTTGAAACCGTGACGTGCGCATCTCCTTGGACGCCGCGAGGCCCAGGACAATTGCAATGATCACCACTAACAGCCAAAACGCTTTCCAGCCGTGCTTGACGCGACTGCGAGGAGGTTTTTCAGGTATTGGCGCTTCATCCACAGGTTCAGTCTGGACCACGTTTTTACTCGAATCGGTTTGTTCTAAAGCGCCCATAGTCGATTGATCCATTCACGCGCAGATTGATCGGACTTGTCTGAAGCTTAGTAGGAGCTGTCGCAGGCTGCGATCTTTTGATCCTGCTTTCACACAACAAAGTCAAAGGATCGCAGCCTCGTTGCACTCGGCAGCTCCTACAGGGCCGATCCAGAGGCGTCCAGAGCATTACCGAAACATGACGACGCACCAATACCGTGCAATACTCGCCGCCGTTTCAAAAGCGAAAAATCCTACAAAGCCTAGGCAATCCATCTCCGTAGATAGCGCTTTTACCGAGATTTACACCTGATTTTTGTGATTTATAGAGTGAAAATCTCTGTCGCGAGCTTTTTATACTGCACCCCCCGCTGATCGCGCAGGTTTTGCCCTGCAAGACGGTTCTGCCCATGAAGCAGGATCGGTTACGGGAGGCGCTGGCTTATCGGTCAACGCTTCGCCGCTCGGTGGATATATCCAATAACAAGACGAGGTTGTACCCCATGCCCGTAGGCAATCAGTTGCCCCACGGCGAGACCGCTCAAGGCGGCCCGCTCAAACGCGAACTCGGCGAACGGCATATTCGCTTGATGGCGCTCGGTGCCTGTATCGGCGTCGGTCTGTTCCTGGGTTCGGCCAAGGCCATCGAAATGGCTGGCCCGGCCATCATGCTGTCCTACATCATTGGCGGCCTGGCCATCCTGGTGATCATGCGCGCGCTCGGCGAAATGGCCGTGCACAACCCGGTCGCCGGCTCGTTCAGCCGTTACGCCCAGGACTACCTCGGCCCGCTGGCGGGCTTCCTGACCGGCTGGAACTACTGGTTCCTGTGGCTGGTGACCTGTGTCGCGGAAATCACCGCCGTGGCGGTGTACATGGGCGTGTGGTTCCCCGATGTGCCGCGCTGGATCTGGGCGCTCGCCGCGCTGGTCAGCATGGGCTCGATCAACCTGATCGCGGTGAAAGCCTTCGGTGAATTCGAATTCTGGTTCGCCCTGATCAAGATCGTCACCATCATTGCGATGGTATTGGGTGGTATCGGCATCATCGCCTTCGGTTTCGGCAACGACGGTGTGGCCCTGGGGATTTCCAATCTCTGGACCCACGGTGGTTTCATGCCAAACGGCGTGCAGGGCGTGTTGATGTCCCTGCAAATGGTCATGTTCGCCTACCTCGGCGTGGAGATGATCGGCCTGACCGCCGGTGAAGCGAAGAACCCGCAGAAGACCATTCCCAGCGCCATCGGCTCGGTGTTCTGGCGGATCCTGCTGTTCTACGTTGGCGCGTTGTTCGTGATCCTGTCGATCTACCCGTGGAACGAAATTGGCACCCAGGGCAGTCCGTTTGTGATGACCTTCGAGCGCCTGGGCATCAAGACCGCCGCTGGCATCATCAACTTCGTGGTGATCACGGCCGCGCTGTCGTCCTGCAATGGCGGCATCTTCAGCACCGGGCGCATGCTCTACAGCCTGGCGCAGAACGGCCAGGCCCCAGCCGGTTTCGCCAAGACCTCCAGCAACGGCGTGCCGCGTCGCGCCTTGCTGCTGTCGATCGGCGCCCTGCTGCTGGGCGTGCTGCTTAATTACCTGGTGCCTGAGAAGGTGTTTGTCTGGGTGACGGCGATTGCCACCTTCGGCGCGATCTGGACCTGGGTGATGATCCTGCTGGCCCAGCTCAAGTTCCGCAGAGGCCTGAGCGCCAGCGAGCGTGCCGGCCTCAAGTACCGCATGTGGCTGTTCCCGATCAGCTCTTACCTGGCGCTGGCGTTCCTGGTGCTGGTGGTCGGCCTGATGGCGTACTTCCCGGACACCCGCGTGGCGCTGTATGTCGGCCCGGCGTTCCTGGTGTTGCTGACGGTGTTGTTCTACGTATTCAAGCTGCAACCGACCAATGCGACGCAAGGTGCGGTGGGTTCGGCTTCGTAAGTCGTAACGCCTGAAATGCAAAAGCCCCGGTCAAATGATCGGGGCTTTTTTCATCCTGTAGCTGGTTTGTCGGGTCGCGGCATCGCAGCGAAGAAGCCCGAAAGACCAGCGCAATACTCAAGACCGCCTTCGCCGGCAAGCCGGGCTCCTACAATGTTTTATGTTTGGCACGGATCCGTGGCTATCCTCGCTCCCACAGGGGATCACCAGTGCACACAGATTCTGTGCACGGCGCCAATCAAACTGTGGGAGTGAGCTTGCTCGCGATGACTGCTGATCAGTCAATATAGATGCCGCCAGACCCACCGCCATCGCGAGCAAGCTTGCTCCTACAAGGGATCTCGAGTGCACACAGATCTTGTGCACGGCGCCAATCAAAATGTGGGAGTGAGCTTGCTCGCGATGACTGCTGATCAGTCAATCAAGATGTCATCTGACCCACCGCTTTCGCGAGCAAGCTTGCTCCTACAGGGGATCACCAGCGCGCACAGATCTTGGGCACGACGCCAATCAACCTGAGCTGGCTTGGCAGCGAAGGTGCGATGCGGCGACTCGACAAGCCAGCTCCTACAAGGCGGCGACGGCGGGAGCCGGTCGATTCAAGCGCTTGTTGAATTCCAGCCACGCCCCCAGCAACGCCATCAACCCAGCCCCCACCAACGCGGTGAAGACCTGCATGGCGAACGCATCGTCCGTCAGCGCATTGAGCATGTCCGCCAGGGGCGCCAGCAACACGCCCAGGCAGAAGATCTCCAGGGAAAAACGCCCCATGCGGCAGCATTGCTGTGCCAGCCAGTTTTGCGTCCAGCCGGTGTCGGGCAACAGTTTCGCGGCGACGTAGGCCAGCGCGAGAAAGTGCAACAGGCGCACAGGCGACAGGTTGGTCTTGCTGATCGGGTACAGCAGATTGCTCAGGCTCGCAGGCATCAGGGCGTCGTGGATCTGCGGCCAGCGCCAGGCGACCGTCAGCACCGCGGCGATCAATGCATACACCGCCGCCGTCATGAACAACGGCTGGCGCACCAGCGGCCGGGTGTCGGGCAAACGTGGGCGTTGCGCATGAATCGCCGCCGCGCCGCCGAGGATAAACAGCAGTTGCCAGGCCACGGGGTTGAAGTACCACACGCCATCCTTGATCGCGGCCAGGTTCCAGCCAAACAACGGTACGGTCAGGTACAGCGCAAAGGACACCGCCACCACCGGCCAGACCTTGCGCACCAGTATCGGCAGCACCAGCGGCAAGCCCGCCAGCAGCACGATGTACAGCGGCAGCGGGTCCATCAGGTTCGGTTTGAAGCGCAACAGCAGCTCATCGATCAAGGCCTGCTGGGGGTCGCTGATGAAATGGTGCATGCCCATTTCTTCCACCAGGTCGCGGGTTTCCACATGGCTGTTGGCGAAGAACACAATGCCCATCAGCATCGCCAGCAGGAAGATGTGCACCACATAGAGCACCCAGGCGCGGCGCAGGATTTTCACCCAGGCGATCAGCAAACCTTCCCGCGCAAGGACTTTGCCGTAGGCCAGGACGGCCGCGTAACCGGCCAGGAACACGAAGACTTCGGCGGCATCGCTGAAGCCGAAGTTGCGCAGGGTGATTTGACCCAAGGGGTTGTGGGGCACGTGATCCCAGAAAATGAAGATCAGTGCCAGGCCGCGAAAAAAATCGATCCGGTGATCGCGCGCTAACGTCATGACGGCAGGCTCGCTGGTAAACAGGTATTGAACAAAGGATGGGCCGAAGGCGCAAAAAGTTGCTTGCCGCCTATTGGCGGCGCGCAGGGTGGACTGATTCGCTGGTAATTGCAAAGGCGGGGTATTGCGGGATGTCTCCTGAGGTGGGCGCAGAGCCCGACCGCTGGTCTGAAAGGTCGGTATTCCTGCGATTTCTGACAGTAGACAAGCTCAAATGTTTGTGTGAGCAGCGTTCAATCGCAGGAGCGTCACGTGAGACTTTCATACAAGGGCTTGTCCAGCTACACCGTGATCGGCGTCGCCAATACGCTGATTCACTGGCAGATCTTTTTTCTCTTGAGCGTGGGCTTCGGCTTGACGCAAGCGGCCAGCAACCTGGCAGCCTTTTGCGTAGCGGCCTCGTTTTCCTTTTATATGAATGCGCTCTATACCTTTGATGCCAAGGCGTCAGTCGGCGGTTACCTGTTGTTCATGCTGGCGATGGGGGCGCTCAGCCTGGGCGTCGGCCATGTCGGCGATGTCTGGCGGTTGCATGGGTTGCTGACCGTGGCGCTGTTTTCTGCGTTGAGCCTGGTGTTCGGTTTCCTGTTTTCCAAGTACGTGGTGTTCCGTGAGCGTGACGTATGAAGGTTTCGCTTATCGTCCCGGTGTTTAACGAAGAACAGGCGATCAATCTGTTTTACCAGGCGGTACGACGAGAGTTGAAACTCGACGCGACCGAAGTCGAGATCGTGTTCATCAATGACGGCAGCTCCGATGGCACGGCCGAACAGGTGGCGGCCCTGGCGCAGGCGGACGAACAGGTCCTGCTGATCAATTTCTCGCGCAATTTCGGCAAGGAACCGGCGCTGTTTGCCGGGCTGGAATATGCCAGCGGCGATGCGGTGATCCCCATGGACGTAGACCTGCAGGACCCGATCAGCGTCATCCCGCTGTTGATCGAACAATGGCAAAAAGGCGCGGATGTGGTACTGGCCAAGCGCCGCGACCGCGCCGCCGACAGTTACTTGAAACGCCACAGCGCAGCGCTGTTCTACCACCTGTTGAATCGAATTTCCTACACCCGGATCGAGGAAAACGTCGGGGATTTCAGGCTGATGGATCGCAAGGTGGTGGACGTGATTCGCACCTTGCCCGAGCATCAATTGTTCATGAAGGGCGTGCTGTCGTGGGCCGGCTTCAACACCGTGGTGGTGGAGTACGAACGCGCCCGGCGGGTGGCGGGGGATAGCAAGTTCAACGGCTGGAAACTGTGGAACCTCGCGCTGGAAGGCGTGACCTCGTTCAGTACGGTGCCGCTGCGGTTATGGACGTACGTCGGCGGGTGCGTGTCGATCTTTGCCGTGCTCTATGCGGTGTACATGGTGCTGGACAAGATTTTCTTCGGTAACAGCGTGCCCGGTTACCCTTCGTTGATGACCGCTATTCTGTTTCTCGGCGGCGTTCAACTGATCGGCATCGGCATCCTCGGTGAGTATGTCGGGCGGATCTACATCGAAGCCAAGCACCGGCCGCGCTATGTGGTCAAGGACATCGTCGGCGGCAAAGACAGGCGCAAACCCTAGCATGGGCAGGTTCAGCGATTTCTTCACCAAGGAACTCACTCGACGCCAGGCCTGGCTGTTTTTTCTGCTGGCGACCCTGGTGTACGTGCTGCCGCTGATCCTTGCGGATTATCCCTACATCGATGACAACTGGCGCTCGCTGTCGGCCGGCATAGCCTGGGCCAAGGAAGGGCGTCTGTTCGCCGAGTTGTTCTACAACGCGCTGACCTTCAGCAGTGGCGCGCCGAACATCTTTCCGCTGCCGTTGTTGATCGCCACCCTGGCCATGTCCTGGGCACTGACAAGCCTGACCTTTCATCACTTCCGCGAACCGACCTTCGGCTGCTGCCTGGTGCTGTTGCCGCTCTGGTACAGCCCGTTCTTCCTGCAAAACCTGACCTATCAATACGACGGCCCGGTCATGACCTTGAGTGTGGTGGCGGTGATCTACGCCATCACCTTTCGTCACCCTTCGCGCAGCCTGCAATGGCTGGTGCCTTCTTTCCTGATTGCGCTGGCGCTGGGCCTGTATCAAATCAGCGTCAATGTGTTTCTCGGCCTGTGCTGTCTTGAAGTGCTCAGGGCGGTCAATGACAAAGTGGCCTGGCCGCGCTGGGGCGGTTTGATCGGCTGGAGAATCGCCCAGCTGTTTCTCGGATGGCTGATTTACCTTGTCAGTGCATACCCCTTCATGGGGCAGGGTCGCACGGTGTTGCTGGACTGGGCAGCGCAGCCTTTGCTGCAGATCCACATCAACATTGCGCGGGTGCTGGAAAAAGTCGTGCTGCTGTTCCATGGCGGATTTGCCTGGGTGGCGGCCGGGTTGGTGCTCTGTGCCATTGCCGGTGCAGTGTGTTTGGGATTGAAGGTTATCGAGCGCAAGGACAGCGGGCCGAAGAGACTGCTGATCGGCCTGCTGTGTTTGCTGACAGTGCCGGTCGTGGTGTTGTTGGTGTCCGGCGTCGCGCTGGTCTTTCGCGACTTCAACGAAGGCGCCAGGACCCTGATGGGATTCGCGGTGTTGCTGGTGCTGCTGTTCTACTTGAGTCACCTGGCCCTGGCCACACTCCACGAACGCTTGCCGCTGCTGTTGCTGGTGCCGCTGCTGGCCATGTTGTCGTTGTCGTTCGCCTATGGCCGGGTCCTGACGGTGCAGAAAGCCTTCGCCGGCAGCGCGCTGAGCAGCCTTGAACATAACATCGCCAGCCATCAACCCTTGCGTGACGCCAAGCGCATCTACATGTCGGTGACCTATTCCGATCACTGGCTGCTGGGGGCGGCGGGTTCGTTCAAGCAGATGCCGGTGTTGCATTACCTGCTGAACGTCGACTTCTACATGCTGGCGGAAAACCTGCCCAAGGTCGGCATCACCAACGTGGTGGCGGAGAAGGAGCGGCGCAATGCGACGCGGGTGGGTTATCTAGGTTACACGCCGTTGGTGGAGAGCCAGTTCTACCGGATTTACCTGATTGGTGATTACGGATTTATCGTGATGAAAGAGCCGGCCCCGATCAAATCGCTTCATTGGTAAAGCGCAATGTCGGAGCCGTGAAGGTCAGGCCGCAGCCTCTTCGTTGGGTTCGAAACTGTCCGCCCGCGCCATCTGCCACATCCGCGAATAAAACTCGCCATTCACTTCCCCGGTGAGCAACTCCCCCGGCTTGAGGAACACATGCAGCTGTGAGAACAGCTTGATCTCGGTGGCCGACATGCGCCGCACCAGGTGCTTGGCCGACAATTGCGATGGATGTTCAAGGCCGGCGGCAGCGAGCATCTCGGCCAGGCCCTTGAGCGTGTTGCGGTGGAAGTTGTAGACGCGCTGGGCCTTGTCCGGCACCACCAGCGCACGCTGACGCAGGGTGTCCTGGGTGGCGACGCCGGTCGGGCATTTGTTGGTGTGGCAACTTTGCGACTGGATGCACCCGATGGCGAACATGAAACCGCGCGCCGAGTTGGCCCAATCGGCACCGATGGCCAGCACGCTGGCGATATCGAACGCACTGACGATCTTGCCGCTGGCGCCGAGCTTGATCTTGTCCCGCAGGTTCAGGCCGACCAGGGTGTTGTGCACGAACAGCAGGCCTTCGCGCATCGGCACGCCGATGTGGTCGGTGAATTCCACAGGCGCGGCGCCGGTGCCACCTTCCTTGCCGTCGACCACGATGAAGTCCGGGAGGATGCCGGTTTCCAGCATGGCCTTGGCGATGCCCATGAACTCCCACGGGTGACCCAGGCAAAACTTGAAGCCTACCGGTTTGCCACCGGACAGCTCGCGCAGTTGCTGGATGAAATGCATCATCTCGATCGGCGTGGAAAACGCACTGTGGCGGGACGGCGAGATGCAGTCTTCGCCCATCAGGATGCCGCGTGTGTCGGCGATCTCGCGGGTGACCTTGTGCTTGGGCAGGATCCCGCCGTGGCCGGGTTTGGCGCCCTGGCTCATCTTGATTTCGATCATCCGCACCTGGGGCGTTCGGGCCTGTGCGGCGAAACGCTCGGGGTCGAAGCGGCCATCGCTGGTGCGACAGCCGAAGTAGCCGCTGCCCAGTTCCCAGGTCAGGTCGCCACCGTGTTCGCGGTGATAAGGGCTTATGCTGCCTTCGCCGGTGTCGTGGGCGAAGTTGCCGAGCTTGGCACCCTGGTTCAACGCGCGGATGGCGTTGGCACTGAGCGAGCCGAAGCTCATGGCCGAAATGTTGAACACCGACGCGCAATACGGCTGGGTGCATTGCGGGCCGCCGACCGTGACCCGGAAACCGCTCGGGTCGCTCAAGGGCGCCGGGCGCATCGAGTGGCCGATGAATTCAAAACCCGACTGGTAGACGTCGATCAAGGTGCCGAACGGTTTGTCGGCGCTTTCATTCTTGGCCCGGGAATAGACCAGCGAGCGCTGGGCCCTGGAAAAGGGCAGGGCGTCGCTGTCGGATTCGAGCAGGTATTGGCGGATTTCCGGACGAATGCCTTCGACCAGATAGCGGATATTGCCCAGGATCGGGTAATTGCGGCGCACTGCGTGGGGGCTTTGCAGCAGATCGAACAGGCCGATCAGGCTGAGCACGCCGGTGACGGCCGTGATGGGCCAGAGCCAGTCGTGCTCGAGGAAGGGCAGGCTGGCGAGGGTGAAGATCACGCAGACGGCAAAGAAGGCGTAGCGGCTCAGGAGTGACAGGCTCATACGGTTTCCTTGGGTTCGGACTCAAAAACTTTGGCAATACACAAACCACCTCGCGATGGCGGTGCGTCAGCCAACATCAATGTCGAATATAATGGCGTTTTTGAGTCAAAGGCCTTTTTAATGTCAATGTCTGTTGCCCAGCCCTCTGCACTTATCCACATCGCCGCCGCCCTGTTGATCGGCCCCGACGGGCGAACCCTGCTGGTGCGCAAGCGCGGCACCCAGGCGTTCATGCAACCGGGTGGCAAGATCGAGGCCGATGAAAAACCGGTCAGCGCACTGGCCCGGGAGCTGGAAGAAGAGTTGGGTCTGCTGATCGATACGGCGCACGCCACGTTCCTCGGGCAGTTCTCGGCCCCCGCCGCCAATGAGCCGGGTTTTGTCGTGCAGGCCGAACTGTTTCTGCTGAGCATCGATGCCGAAGTCACCCCGGCTGCCGAGATCGAAGAAGTGATCTGGATCGATCCGGCCAGCGACGGTGGTGTCGTTCTGGCGCCATTGACACGGGACCTGATCCTGCCGTTTTATCGAGCTTCGCTGACCGCTATCGCCTGATCATTACGCAAGGGACTTCGCCCATGATCCCGCTTCAAGACCTGCTGATTTTCGCCGCTGCCGCGTTGCTGATGGTGCTGACACCGGGGCCGAACATGATCTACCTGATCTCCCGTTCGATCTGCCAGGGACGCAAGGCCGGGGTCACCTCGTTGCTTGGCGTGGTCGCGGGTTTCTTCGTGCATCTGTTCGCCGCCGCGGCCGGTTTGACCGCGGTGTTCCTGGCGGTGCCAATGGCCTATGAAGTGTTGAAGTGGGCCGGTGCGCTGTACCTGTTGTGGCTGGCCTGGCAGGCGGTCAAGCCGGGTGCGCGTTCGCCGTTCGAAGCGCAGCAGCTGCCACCGGACTCGTCGCGCAGGCTCATTACCATGGGTTTTCTCACCAGCGCCCTGAACCCGAAGATTGCGGTGTTCTACCTGTCGGTGTTCCCGCAGTTCATCAGCCCCGAGCACGGTTCGGTGTTCACGCAAAGTATCGTCCTGGGCCTGACCCAGATCAGCGTCAGTTTCTGCGTGAACCTGATGATCGCCCTGTTCGCGGCCGGCATCGCGTCATGGTTTGTCAGCAATCCGACCTGGCTGGCGATGCAGCGTTATTTCATGGGCTTTGTCTTGTCGGCGCTGGCGTTGCGCTTGATGCTCGAGCAAAAACGGATGGCCTGAACATGTTGATTCAGCGACTGGATACCAGCCATGCGCTGGACTATCGGACGATGACGCTTGAGGCCTACGATCGACACCCCCGGGCGTTCACCTCCAGCGTGCGCGAACGTGCAACGATGCCCTTGAGCTGGTGGGAGTCGCGCCTGACCGGCAAGCTGGATGTGGTGTTCGGCGCTTTTGACGAGGGCCGGTTGGCGGGCATCGCCGGGTTGGCGCTCGAGCCCCGGGAGAAAGCCCGGCACAAGGCGACGCTGTTTGGCATGTATGTGTCCGCTCACGTGCGCCAGCACGGGCTCGGTAGGCAACTGGTGCAGGCGGTGCTGACCGAGGCGCGGACCCATCAACATCTGCGGGTGATCAAACTGACCGTCACCGCCGGCAACGATGCCGCATTCAACCTCTATAGGCGCTGCGGCTTCGTCCAGTTCGGCCTGGAGCCGATGGCAGTGCGGGTGGGTGAGGATTACTTCGACAAGATCCACATGTGGCGCGAACTCTAAATCCACCCCGATCAAAGAATGTGGGAGCGGGCTTGCTCGCGAATGCGGGTCAACATTCAGCATTGAAGCTGACTGATACACCGCTTTCGCGAGCAAGCCCGCTCCCACATTTCAACGAACGGCGCTTACCCCATCCAGCGTCGAAAACGACGTGTCCTTGGCCGTCAGCAAAAAATCCCTCATGTACGGCGCATCGAGCATGTCGGCCCGAATCGCCGCATACAGCGTCGCAAACAAACCTTTCTCGCCCAGGCGCTTGGCTTTCACGTAGCCCCGTGAGCTGTATTCATGCAGCGCCCAATGGGGCATGCCGCACACGCCGCGACCGCTGGCCACCAGCTGCATCATCATCACCGTCAGTTCCGACGTGCGGACCTGGGCCGGCTCGACGTCGGCCGGTTCCAGAAAGCGCGTGAAGATATCCAGCCGGTCACGTTCCACCGGGTAGGTGATCAGGGTTTCGCTGAGCAAGTCCTGCGGGACGATGTAGGCCTTGTTGGCCAAACGGTGCTGGTTCGCCACCGCGAGCATCGCTTCATAAGTAAACAGCGGCACATAGGTGATCCCTACCAGATCCACCGGGTCGGACGTCACCACCAGGTCCAGGTCGCCACGGGCCAGGGCGGGCAGGGGGGCGAAAGAGAAGCCGGACGCCAGGTCCAGCTCGACTTCCGGCCAGGCATCGCGGAACTGGTCGATGGTTGGCATCAGCCACTGGAAGCAACTGTGGCATTCGATGGCCATGTGCAGGCGCCCGGCGGTGCCTCCGGCCAACCGCGCGATGTCGCGCTCGGCCGCGCGCAGCAGCGGCAAGGTGGCATCGGCCAGTTGCAGCAGGCGCAAACCGGCGCTGGTGAAACGCACGGGCTTGGTCTTGCGCACGAACAGCGGCATCCCCATGCGTTCCTCAAGCTCCTTGAACTGATGGGACAGCGCCGACTGGGTCAGGTGCAGGCGGTCGGCCGCATCCACCAGGCTATCGGCTTCGCGCAAGGCGTGCAGGGTCTTCAGGTGACGGATTTCAAGCACCGGGGGCTCCATGAGGAAAACTTGTGATCAACACGAAAAGGTTGAGTTTGTCTCATGATGCCTTGGCTGTCGACAATAGCGCCATCTTTTACAGGAGCAATTCGACATGGCCGTAGCCCACACCCTTGGTTTTCCCCGCATCGGTGCCGACCGCGAACTGAAAAAAGCCCTCGAATCCTACTGGAAGGGCGACCTTGACCAGCAGGCGCTGCACAGCGTCGGTCGCCAGTTGCGCAACACCCACTGGCAATTGCAGAAAGACGCCGGCATCGACCTGCTGCCGGTCGGCGACTTCGCCTGGTACGACCAGGTACTGACCCATTCCCTGGCATTCGGTGTGATCCCCGAGCGCTTCGACAGCACCCGGGACGAACGCGGCCTGCCGACCCTGGACACCTTGTTCGCCATGGCCCGTGGCGCCACCGTGAGCTGTTGCGGCAGCGAGCACGGCCAGGCGCAATACGCCCAGGAACTGACCAAGTGGTTCGACACCAACTACCACTACCTGGTCCCGGAATTCAGCGCAGACCAACAGTTCAAGCTGAGCTGGGAACAGCTGTTCGACGAAGTCGAGGAAGCCAAGGCCCTGGGGCACACCGTCAAGCCCGTCATCATCGGCCCGCTGACTTACCTGTGGCTGGGCAAGGTCAAGGGCGACGACTTCGACAAACTCGAGCTGTTGGAACGCCTGCTGCCGGTCTACAACGAAATCCTCGGGCGCCTCGCTGCCCAAGGGGTGGAGTGGGTACAGATCGATGAACCGATCCTGACCCTCGACCTGCCGCAGGAATGGAAAAACGCCTTTGAACGCGCCTACCACATCCTCCAATACTCGCCGCTGAAAAAGCTGTTGGCGACCTACTTCAGCGGCCTGCAGGACAACCTCGGCCTGGCCGTCGGCCTGCCGGTGCAAGGCTTGCACATCGACGCGGTGCGCGCGCCGGATCAACTGCTGCACGTGCTCGATCGCCTGCCGACCTACAAGATCCTCTCGGTGGGCCTGGTCAATGGCCGCAACGTCTGGCGCTGCGAGCTGGAACCGGTGCTGGCACAACTGCAATTTGCCCAGGAACGCTTTGGCGACAACCTCTGGGTCAGCAGCTCCTGCTCGTTGCTGCACAGCCCGGTGGACCTGGAGCGCGAAGACAAACTCGATCCCGAGCTGAAAAGCTGGCTGGCGTTTGCCGTGCAAAAATGTGGCGAAATCGCCGTACTGCGCGATGCCCTGAACGATCCGCAAGCGCCCAAGGTGCAAGCCGCGTTGGCCGAAAGCCGTGCCATTGCCACCAGCCGCGCTGAATCTCCGCGCATCCATAAAGCCCAGGTGCAAGCCCGCATCGATGCCATTGGCACAGCGGACAGCCAGCGCCAATCGCCGTTTGCCCAACGCATCGAGCAACAGCGTGCACGGTTGAAACTGCCGACGTTCCCGACCACCACCATCGGCTCGTTCCCGCAGACCGGATCGATTCGCCTGGCGCGCCAGGCTTTCAAGCAAGGCAAGCTGTCGGCCAACGACTACACCGACGCCATGCACCACGAAATTCGCCACGCCGTGCAAATCCAGGAACGCCTGGGGCTGGACGTGCTGGTGCACGGTGAAGCCGAACGCAACGACATGGTCGAGTACTTCGCCGAGCAGCTCGAAGGCTATCTGTTCACGCGTTTTGGCTGGGTGCAGAGCTACGGTTCACGCTGCGTGAAACCGGCGATCATCTACGGCGACCTGAGCCGCCCGAAAGCCATGACGGTCGACTGGATCACCTATGCCCAGAGCCAGACCGACAAGGTCATGAAAGGCATGCTCACCGGTCCCGTGACGATGCTGATGTGGTCCTTCCCCCGCGAAGACGTGTCGCGCAAAGTCCAGGCACAGCAACTGGCGCTGGCCCTGCGCGACGAAGTGCTGGACCTGGAAGCGGCCGGCATCAAGATCGTGCAGATCGACGAAGCCGCATTCCGCGAAGGCCTGCCGCTGCGTCGGGCACAATGGCAGGAATACCTGGACTGGGCGGTGCAGGCGTTCCGCTTGAGCGCCAGCGGCGTGCGTGATGAAACGCAGATCCACACCCACATGTGCTACAGCGAATTCAACGACGTGATCGAGGCCATCGCGGCGATGGATGCCGATGTGATCACCATCGAAACCTCGCGTTCGGACATGGAGTTGCTGCAGGCCTTCGAAGCGTTCGACTACCCCAACGACATCGGTCCGGGTGTCTATGACATCCACTCGCCACGGGTGCCGGACACGGCCGAGATGGTCAAGTTGATCAGCAAGGCGGTGAAGCGGATTCCGGCCGAGCGGTTGTGGGTCAACCCCGATTGCGGGTTGAAGACCCGCGCCTGGCCGGAGACTGAAGCGGCGTTGGTGAATATGGTGGCGGCAGCACGCCAGCTGCGAAGCCAACTGGCTTGAGGAACCCGCACGGGAGCGGCTTGACCGCTCCCGTGCGGCCTGTCAGCCCTGATCGAAATGTCTGAGCGCCGCTGATTTCTTGCCGATATCGGCGTAAGGCAGGTTGGCGTTATCTGCGTGGGTCAAGGCACGATGTTCAGGCAACTTAAGATGCGCTTTTTCGAACTCGAGAAAGGCGGGGGCCGGCTTGGCGTAGTGGAAATGGGCATACCACAACAGCGTGGGAGGTGTTGCCGTCATGTCCCATATTTCGTATTCCTGCAAGTAATCGGTTCGCCGATCAGGACGTTTGCCCAGGGTTTTCAGCGCACTGGTCTTGCGTATCTCTGCGGCATTTTGGCTGATCAGATCATCGAGCATTCCATCCGTAGGGTTTTTGCTGCGCAGTGACTGACGGGTGCGCATCCGACGTCCGGTGGCAATCAATTCCACTGCCTTGTTACGCAGTTGCTCGATGACGGGGCTCTGTGGGGAAATGGCTTCGATATCGAGCGCCCGGCGCTTCAGTTCGTTGGCCTCGTTGACCATCATGTGCTCCAGATCGACCGGGAGCATATCCTGCGCTGCATAGGCTTGAATCCTCGACCGGTAGGCCGGCTGCGACTGCAGGCGATTACGCGCATCTTCGATCATGGCAGCCGCGTCCTTTTGCACGGGGCGAGCGATTGGCTCGGGAGGATTGAGCAAGCGAGACTTGCCGTTTGCACCCTGTTCCCATATTTCCTCGACACCACCCTTCCCGGTCAGGATGTATTGACGTTTCTGGGTCGTTGGTTCCAAGCGCTCCCCCCCGATCAACAAGTGGTCGTCTTCGGTGATGAAGACCTTCTTGCTGCGTTGCCCGGCCGGCACGACTGGCGCAGGTTGGTCGATGCCCTTGCGTGCCCGTTGGGCCATTTTTTCGATACCCTCCAGCAAGGGCGCGACCGCGTCGAGATAGAAGTGCTGGGGATCGCTGGCGGTCCAGGCATTCATGCCGCGACGGAACTGGCTGTAGTGCTCGAGGCATTCCTGGAAAATCTGATTGCGTTGGGCTCGGGTGGCAGGGACCTCCTGCAGGCTGAATTGAGTGAACAATGCACGGTCGACGTTGATGCGCAGGCTTTCGGCTTGGGTCTGTAGATGGAACCAGGACAGATCCCGTACCGTGTCAAAGCGATTGACCGTCTCCAGAAGATGAGCTGTTCTCAGGTAAAGCAGAGTGGGCTCGTTGAGGCGTCCGTTCAACGCCTCTACTTCAGATGTCATTTGTGCCTTTTCGGTTCTGACCGTAATGCGCTCGTACCACCGGTTGAGGTCGCGCATTGCCGTTTCAATCTGTTCCAGGTGGCCGATGACTTCCAGGCGTAGCTTTCGAATGTCGTGCAGAATCCGAACGCGTTCGGCGAGCGCACTGTCTGGTAGTTCGTCCAGTTGATCGATTAGAGCGTCAATTCGGTCGGTGAGCGGATTAGACCGATGGTTGGCAAAGAAAACCCTCTGCTTTTGCCTGTCGGCGATTATCAGGGCGTCATGACTTTGCATTTCACTGAGCAGGCGTCGTTTGTTGCCATGTGCCAGGGGCGCCAGCTCGACCAGCGTCTGGTAATGCCCGCTGGCCAGTTCGATGTCGCCGATACAGGCTGCTTCGGTCTCCTGAATCAGGGCCGGACGGGCTTCTGCGGCAACACTGTTGTACTTTTCCAGTGCCGCATTGGTGCGCGAGACCCGAGCATCGATTTGCGGCGCCAAGTTGTCGGCGGCGTCGGTCAGTGCATTGTGACGACGAAACACCCGATCGGCCCACCACCTTGGCAGGCGTTCGCGAATGGCAGCAGGCCAGATCGGGTCAAGTGCATCGGCCAGATGCCCGAGCACGCCGCCGCCACCCAGCCCGCCGCCTTCGAAGGTCGACCCGTAAACGCCGAACCAGGTATCCCATTGGCCGGCTTCATCGAGCGCGATGGGTTGCCGGTAGGTTTTTTTCCGCGTGCCGCTCAGTCTCAAGCCGCGTGAGTCCGCACTGGGTTCAACCTGGAAGATGCGGCCCTGGCGCGTGATGAAGTCGCCGTCGGCATGCCGGTAGACATTGCGATAGACCCCGTGCTCGAGCGGTTGCAAGCCGGCCAGGGAAATCGGTTTTTCATACTCGTATCCGGCGAAGCGCTGGGCGATATGTCGTGCGTGGCGTGCTGACGTCGACCGCAATGCCGTGGCGCCTTTGCCCAGCGCCATCAACTGACGAGCACGCGCCAGCGAGCGGACGACGGTGGTCGAGCGGGTGGCCGGCGAAGTACCGGCGATGTCCATGGCGGCATCGATCAACGACAACAACACCGACTCTATCTCTGCCAGGCCCTCAGCCACCTCGCCATGCGACAGAGCAGCGACCGCGTTGTTGGCACTGCTCCAGGCATCATAAAGCGCAACTCCCGCACCGACGAAGGGCACCAGGCCTATCGCCATCTTGATGTAGTTGAACGCCTTCGAGCCGCTGAGCGCGTAGCGTTCCAGGTACAGGTCGGTGCGTGAGCGCGAGGTGTCGCGATGGGCTTCGATCAGGCGGCCCATGTGGGCATTGAGCAAATGTTCGGCCAGCGAAGTCGTCGATGGCCACGCCAGGCCAACGCCGATCATGGCGTCGAAATGCTTCAACACGGCCTGGTTGATGCGGCTTGCGTGGGCCGCCTCGCTGCCTTTCAAGGCTCGGCCGGCCAGGTAGCTGACCATCTCGCTGCGCAGGCATAGATTAAACAAGGCCCGGCGAGCGCTCTCCAGGCTGTCGTAGCGGCGCAGGCATTGGCCGTCGGGGCTGTCGGGCAGATACAGCAGGGTCATCCCGCTGACCTGCTCTTCAATGAAGGTCACGCCGGACAGGGTGGTCGGGCCTTCGTTTGGCGTGTCCTTGCCGCCGGCACTCAGGTAGGCCGGGAACAGTACGATACGATTGCCGTTCGCTTGCCAGGCCTCAGGGGCCTGGGCATCGATGGCAATGGTCAGGACCTGTAGCTGGTCCTGGTTGATCTGGTTTTGCAGGTGCGCGCATTGACCCTGCAGTTTGAGCATCAGGCGCCAGGGCTCGACCAGGCATTCGCGGCGATGCTCCCTGACGAAGGGCGTTTCGCTGGCCGAGCCCATGAAGGTATTACGGATCAGATCTTCGTAGCGCTGTGCAAGGTCAAGTTCGGGCAGGACCTTGCGCAGGTAGGTGTTTGTGATGCCGGTCACCAGTGCCTGGCGTTCGCTTTCGTCCGTTGCGTTGACGTGCACCCGCATCTGGGCCAGTCGCAGTGAAAGAGGCTCCAGCTGCATGGACGGGGTGTTATCGATATTGAGCTGGGCCAGCTCCTCGAGGGACATTCGGCTGCGCGTGGCACTGGGCACCGCCACCAGTTTTTGCGGGGTGCCTGGCGCCGCGCCGTCGGCCAGTTGTTTTTCCAGCTTGACCGAATCCGGCAGGTCCAGCTGGACGTCAAACTCCCCTTCAATCGAGAAGTCATCGCGCAACCGCACCTGGAGGTGTTGACGGGTGAATGCGTCACGGGGCGCCAGGGCTGCTTCCAGTTGTGCGTGACTGCGATGCATGGCCTGGATATAGGCCTCGATCAGCTTTTTCAGCTCGGCGCCGGCTGACACCGACAATGTCGCGAGCCAGGTGGGCAGACGCGAAGCCATGCCGGCACTGCGGCTTTGTTCCAGGCGCTGCGCCAGAGCCAGATGACGGGCTGGGTTAACCGGGACCTGCAGCTTGGCCAGGGTTTTGCGCCGCAGCTTTTCCAGTTCATCGGCGCGTTCTGCCGCCTGTGCCGGGTCGGCATGGCGCTGGCGTATTTGCGCGGCCTGTTCTTCAAAGCGACTGATCTGTTTATCCTGGCTGTAAAGCAACGGATCGCAACTGATTTTTGTCAGCTGCAGGGTCAGCTCCGGATCCTGTTCGCGGATCTTGAACAGTTCCAGCTCCAGGTCCCTGCGACTGGCGAAGCGTTGCAAGCCGCCGCCAATGCCGGGCCAGTAAATTAGCAGGCTGTGAGGCGCGGCGGGATCGAGCAGCACCTGGGAGCGGGTGATGACAAACGGCCCCTCCAACGCCTGGGTCTGGTTGCCGCTGGTGTGTTCGATCAACGACAGACTGGCCGCCACGACATCGGAGTCGGCTTCGTCAGCCGCAGACGGTTCCAGGATGGCCTGGAGCATGTCGAACTGGGAACTGTCGAGCTGATTGAGCGACCTCTGCAGTTTGGCCTCGGCCTGCAACCCGTCCTTGTGGGCCTGATAAAGCGCGCTGGACTCTCGGTTGAAAGTCGTCAGGTCGAGGACGCGCGATCGGTAAAGCAGGGCGGATGCGGCCCTGTCGGCAGCCTGTTCCGCCGTTTCCAGAGCCTTGAGGGTGTCCTCGAATATCCGCTGAAGGTCAGTAGCGCTGTCCTCTCCCAGCAGTGTTTCCAGCGCCGCCTGCTGTTGGCGAAGCGAGGTCAGGCGCATGGCCAGGGGAATATCGGCAGACAGGCTATCGAACAGCGCTGATCGATCCTCATCGCCAAAGCCTTCGGTCAACTCCAGGCTCTCAAGGCTTGGCGCCTGGGCAAACGCTCCGGCACGCCGGGCTTGCAGTTCGGGCGCAAACAGCTCGCTGATGCCTGTGGTCAATGGCCCGGTAGTGGTCGTGTATTGAAAACTGTAGTGGCTAGGTAACTCGGACGGAGCAAGTAGTTGCGCGGACAGCCAATGCTCCATGTCGCTGCGCTCCTCGAAGGCCTGGACGGGAACCGGGCGAGAGGGCAGGTAGAGCAATTGCGCGACGGGTTGCTGGTTGCCCACGGTGATCACCCAGGCCGCCGGGATTTTCCAGAGGCTGTTGTCACTCAACTTCAGCGCCAGTTGTTCGCAATGGATGGGCTGGTCGTCCAGATGCACCGTCTCGGTCCCGGCGTCCAGCATCAACCACAGGGGCTTCAATTGTTCGGCACCCAGGGTTCTCAGGGCGAACCCCAGTTGCGCCGCTGATTCAATGTGAGCGCGGTATAGCTGCTCGGCCCGATCACGGCGCGACAGCGGTGTACCCGGGGCACGGGCCTGCCAATAGGCCGTCGCGCCTTCATCCAGCGGCGCGCTTGCGAACAGTGCCTGCAAGCTTTCCTGACAGGCTTGCCAGCTCGCCAAGGCGCTTTGCAACAGGCTCTGGTGGGGATTGCTGGTCAGCGTTGAAAACTCGGGGATGGCGGTCGGCGAGGAGGGTGCGAGTGTTGGGAGTCTTTCGGTCATGATTGCGTGGCTCATCCATGAGGAGCGGCGGGTCCACTCCTGATCAAGCGCCATTTAAGAAAAATCCCCTGTGCCGGTGGCACTACATAGTTATCGCATCGACCATTGAGCGGCATTCATGAAACTGTCACGCAACTGTGGCAGCGCGCTTGAACAAACTTCATCAGACTCGCGCTCTACTGGGGTTCTGCGTTTTGGTGTTTTTCCATGGGTGCTTGGTTCTTTTCACGAATGGTTTTCCTGGCCGCACTGTTGTGCGGCCTGCCGTCTCTGGCGGCGTCTCGCTGTGACGTCAATGTTGCAACCCAACGGGTTGATCTGGCCCAGGTAAGCCTGGCGTACCAGAGCATTGGCCGTGCATCCGACCCGGCACTGCTGCTGGTGATGGGGCTGGGCGGGCAGTTGATTCACTGGCCCGACGAGGTGGTGGTCGCGCTGTGTCAGCAAGGTTTCCGGGTGATTCGTTATGACAATCGCGATGTCGGCCTGTCGACCTGGCGGCAGACGCCGGCCGAGGCCAACCTGACCTTCGAAGTGCTGCGCTACAAGCTCGGCTTGCCTGTGTCGGCGCCATACACCCTGACCGATATGGCGGACGACGGACTGGGGCTGATGGATGCGTTGCACATCGAGCAATTCCACGTGCTGGGCGCGAGCATGGGCGGAATGATTGCCCAGCACATGGCAGCGATGGCGCCACAACGGGTCGAGAGCCTGACCCTGATCATGAGCACTTCAGGAGCCGAAGGCTTGCCCGCGCCAAGTGCGGCGCTGTTGCAGTTGCTGGCGCGTCGGGGTGCGCCCAACCGTGAAGTTGCATTGGAGCAACAGGCGGACCTGCTGGCGGCACTGGGCAGTCCGGCGGTGACTGATGATCGCCAGGCGTTGCTGCAGCAGGCGGCACAGGCGTACGACCGGGCCTTCAATCCCGAGGGCGCCAAGCGCCAGATCCTGGCGATCCTGGCCGAACCGAGCCGAGTGGCATTGCTCAATCAGCTACGGGTGCCGGCGCTGGTGGTGCATGGCACGGCCGATCCGTTGTTGCCGGTGATGCATGGCGTGCACCTGGCGGCGCATCTGCGTGGCAGCCAGTTGAAGTTGATACCGGGCCTGGCGCATCGTTTTCAGGAAGCGTTCAAGGCGCCATTGCTGGCAGCCGTGTTGCCCTATCTGCGGGCGCATCGCGAGGACACTTCGCATTGGGCGCAGATCGAGCCTGTGGCTGACCACAACCTTCTTTAGCGCACGGATCAGCCGTGCAGGCGAACCCAGACGCTGACCAATGCCGTCGCCGCGATCAACCACGCCACGGCCGCGACGGCCAGCGACGCCTCGAGGCGCATTCGATCGACCATCACATACAGGGTCGCCAGGTAGATGAAGTACGGAATGATCGACCACATGCCAAACACGATGGTGGTCTTCAGGTCATCCAGCGAACGGCCCTTGCCGACGATGTAATGGGCGATGAGGGCAAAGGTCGGGAACAGCGGCACAAGCCCGGCGATGTAATAGTTCCGGGTCTTGGCCAGGGCGGCGAGGATCACCACCACCGCCGCGCCCAGGGTTGCTTTGAGTATCAGGTCCACACAGGTCTCGCTTAATGGCTCAGGCCGTACTTTTTCACTTTGTCGAACAGCGTAGTCTTGGCCATGCCCAGTTCCAGGCTGGCCTGGGTCAGGTTGCCGCCGCTGCGTTGCAGGGCGTCGCTCAGCAGGTTGCGCTCGAAGGCCTCCACCGCTTCGGCGAAGGCCAGGCCTTGGGCGCTGCCGCCCGCACCGGGTTTCTTGAACGCCGGCAGGCCCAGGGCAAAGCGCTCGGCGACGTTGCGCAGTTCGCGCACGTTGCCCGGCCAGTCGTGGCTCATCAGGTTTGACAGGGTCTGGTTGTCGAGTTCCGGCGCGGCGCGGTCGAAGCGCAACGACGACTGCTGCAAGAAGTACTCGAACAATTGCAGGATGTCTTCGCGGCGCTCGCGCAGGGGCGGCAGTTCCAGGGTCACCACGTTGAGGCGGTAATACAGGTCGCTGCGAAATTCACCGGCCTTGCTCGACTGGTCGAGATCGGATTTGGTGGCCGCGATCACCCGGCAGTCCACCGCCACGCTCTGGTTCGAGCCGAGACGTTCGAGGGTGCGCTCCTGCAACACCCGCAACAGTTTGATCTGCAGGGGCAGGGGCATGCTTTCCACTTCGTCGAGGAACAGCGTGCCGCCGTCGGCGTGTTCGATCTTGCCGATCCGCCGTTTGCCGGCGCCGGTGAAGGCGTTGGCTTCGTGGCCGAAGATCTCGCTTTCGAAGAGGTTTTCCGGCAGGCCGCCGCAGTTGAGCGCGACGAATTGCCGGGTGTGCCGACGACTGAAGTCGTGCAGGCAGCGCGCGACCAGTTCCTTGCCGGTGCCGGTCTCGCCTTCGATCAGCACGTTGGCTGAAGTATCGGCGACATTGGCGATCAATTCGCGCAGGTTCTGCATGGCCGGCGAGCGGCCGATGATCCGCCCTTCGAGGGAGTCGCGCTCGGCCAGTTGCCGGCGCAACGACGAGACTTCCCGTGCCAGGCTGCGTTGCTCCAGGGCACGACGGGCGACATCCACCAGGCGTTCGGGCGAGAAGGGTTTCTCCATGAAGTCGTAGGCGCCTTTCTGCATGGCGCCGACGGCCATGGAAATGTCGCCGTGACCGGTAATCAGCACGACTGGCAGGCTGCGATCGCGGGCCTTGAGTCGGTTCAGCAGTTCCAGGCCATCGATGCCCGGCAGGCGAATGTCACTGATGACGATGCCGGCGAAGTTGTCGCCGACCCGTTCCAGGGCTTCCTCGGCGCTGCCGACACCGATGCAGGGAATGTCTTCCAGGGTCAGCGCCTGTTGGCAGCCGAGCAGCACATGGGGGTCGTCTTCGACGATCAATACACTAAGGTCGTTGTTCATATTGGCTCAGCGGGAGTGGGGCTTACCAACGGTAAACTGAGGACGAAAGCGGTACCACCGCTGGCCGGGTGCTCGACACCCAGGTGACCGCCAGTGGCGGCGGCCAGGCTCGCGGAGAGTGTCAGGCCGAGGCCCAGGCCTTGTTCGCCGGGCTTTGTGGTGAAAAACGGTTCGAACAGGTGCTTGCGCGCTTCGGCATCGATGCCGTGGCCATTGTCCCGTACGCGCAGCCGATATTTACCATCGAAAACTTCGCCTTCGAGCCACAGTTCCGGCTGCGGTTGCGCCTGCATGGCGTCCAGGGCATTGCCGATCAGGTTGACCAGGATTTGCTCGAGGCGGGTCTGGTCGATCCGCACCTGCACATCGTCGAAGTGCCGATGCAATTGCAGATGGGCGCTTTCCAAGCGCCCGCCGAGCAATTGCAAGGCGGCGTCCACGGCTTTGCCGAGACAGGCCTGGCCCTTGTCGTCACCGCGCCGGGCGAAGGAGCGCAGGCTGGCGGTGATCCGGCCCATGCGGTCGATCAATTCGTTGATGGTCTTGAGGTTGGTGCTGGCCACGTCAAGCTGACCGCGCTCGAGAAAACGCACGGTGTTGCCGGACAGGGTGCGCAACGCCGCCAACGGCTGGTTCAATTCGTGGGCGATGCTGGTGGACATCTGCCCGATCGCGGCGAGTTTTCCAGCCTGCACCAGTTCATCCTGGGCACGGCGCAGCGTCTCTTCGGCTTGGCGGCGTTCGCGGATCTGACCCTTGAGCCGTTCGTTGCTGGCGCGCAGGTCGGTGGTGCGTTCGGTAATCCGACGCTCCAGTTGATTGTTGGCTTCCTGCAAGGCTTCCCGGGCGGCCAGGCGGGTGGCGATCACCTTGCGCCGCTCGTTCCAGGCAATGAGCAGGAACGCCACCAGGGCAAATGCCACGGCGACCAGAATCCCCTGGTTGATCGCTTCTCTGCGCAAATCCTGGAGTGGCGTGAGCAGGGTGAAATTCCACGGTGTATCGCTCAAGGGCCGGGTTTGCGACAGGTAGCTGATGTTTTCATCATCGGAGACCAGTTCGCTGTTGGCGGGGAAGGTGAGTTTTTCCACGCCCTCGGACAGGGTTTCCCGGGCCAGCGGTTGCAATTCGTTCAGCGGAAACCAGTAGTACTGGAGGCTGCGGGCGAGCTTTTCCTTGGTGTCTTCGCTCAGCGGCACCACTGACTTGAGGCGTCGCGCCGGGTCGCTGGAGAGAATGATGATGCCGTTCTCGTCGCTGACGAAGGCTTCCAGGCGCGCGCGCTGCCAGCGTTCTTCCATGGCTTCGAGGCGCACCTTGACCACCGCGACGCCAATGATCTTGCCGTGTTCTTCCAGGCCATGGGCCAGGTAGTAACCGGGTTCGCCGTTGGTGCTGCCGATGCCATAGAAACGTCCGGGCTGGCCGCGCACGGCGTTCTGGAAATAGGCACGGAAGGACAGGTCTTCGCCCAGGTAACTGTCGACATCGCGCCAGTTGCTGGTGGCCATGACACGGCCGGTGGTGTCCATCACGTAGATGGCCCGGCTGCGGCTGCGCCGGTTCAGGCCTTCGAGGTAATCGTTGACGGTCTGCCGGTGTTCCGGCGTCGGGTCGGCCAGCAGCCTGGAAACACTGGTTTCGAGTTCCAGCAGGCTGGGCAGGTAGGTGTACTTGCTGATCTCGCTTTCGACGGCGCGGGCGTGCAGTTCCAGCTGGCGCTGGCCGTTTTCGCCGAGGCTGCGGATCCCATAGTGTTCACTGGTCCAGAAGCCGATATAACCCAGTCCGATCATCAGCGCGATGATCAGCGGCGGCAGGAACAGATGGCGAATCAGGCGGGGTTTCACGGCGAGTGATGGCGACGTGGCGCGATAGAGAGTGGGGTCGCATTTCATCACAGATGCCTTGGGTCAACCACAACACAAATCTTGAAATCACCGCTGACCCAATGTGGGAGCGGGCTTGCTCGCGAAGACGGCGGCACATTCAAAACAGGTGCGACTTTCACACCGCTTTCGCGAGCAAGCCCGCTCCCACATTTGGGGAGCGGTGTTTTCTTAGTGTTGCAGAATCTTGTTGAGGAAGTGCTGCGTACGCTCGGCACGGTGGCTGATGTCGCCGAAGAACTCCTCTTTCTTGCAGTCTTCGATGATCTTGCCCTGGTCCATGAAGATCACGCGGTCGGCCACTTTGCGGGCGAAGCCCATTTCGTGGGTCACGCACATCATGGTCATGCCTTCGTGGGCCAGTTGCACCATCACGTCGAGCACTTCGTTGACCATTTCCGGGTCCAGCGCCGAGGTCGGTTCGTCGAACAGCATGACGATCGGGTCCATCGCCAGCGCACGGGCAATCGCCACGCGCTGCTGCTGACCGCCGGACAGTTGGCCCGGGTGCTTGTGGGCATGCGCTGAGAGGCCGACACGTTCCAGCAGTTGCAGGCCTTTCTTGGTGGCCTCTTCCTTGCTGCGGCCCAACACCTTGATCTGCGCGATGGTCAGGTTTTCAGTGATGGTCAGGTGCGGGAACAATTCGAAATGCTGGAACACCATGCCCACCCGCGAACGCAGTTTCGGCAGGTTGGTCTTCGGGTCGGCGATGGACGTACCGTCGACCACGATGTCGCCTTTCTGGAACGGTTCCAGGGCATTGACGCATTTGATCAGGGTCGATTTGCCGGAACCGGACGGCCCGCACACCACGATCACTTCGCCTTTCTTGACCTCGGTGCTGCAATCAGTCAGCACCTGGAAGTCCCCATACCACTTGTTGATGTTTTTGATAGAGATCATACGGCGAACCTTTTTTGCAGACGCTTGACCAGCTGCGAGGCGGCAAAGCTGATGATGAAGTACACGAGACCTGCGAAGATCAGGAACTCATTGGAGCGGCCAATGATGTCGCCACTGGCGCGCGAAGCATTGAGGAAATCCACCAGGCCGACGGCGTACACCAGCGAGGTGTCCTGGAACAGGATGATGCTCTGCTGCAGCAACAGCGGGGTCATCTTGCGGAACGCCTGCGGCAGGATGATCAGGCGCATCATCTGGCCATAGCTCATGCCCAGTGCCTGGGCGGCACCCATCTGCCCCTTGGGAATCGACTGCACACCGGCGCGGACGATTTCGCAGAAGTACGCCGCTTCGAACATCATGAACGCCACGATGCAGGAGGTGAACGCACCGATCGGGGTGTCTTCGCCGGTGATCCAGCGCAGCACGAACGGCACCGCCAGGTAGAACCAGGTAATCACCAGCAGCAACGGGATCGAGCGGAAATAGTTGACGTAGGCACCGGCAATGTTCGACAGCAGTTTGCTGTGGGACAGGCGCATCAACGCCAGGATGGTGCCGAGGATGATCCCGCCGACCACGCCCATGACCATCAGCTTGAGGGTCATGACCATGCCGTTCCACAGGCCGGGAATGGCCGGGACGATGCCCGAGAAGTCGAATTCCATCATTTACCCCCTACGGAAATCAGGCCAGGCACGGCGACTTTCTTCTCGACCAGGCGCATCAGCAACATCAGGCTCATGTTCAGGGTGAAGTAGATCAGCGTGGCCAGGGTGAAGGCTTCGAACAGGTTCGCGGAGAACTCGGCGGTCTGTTTGGTCTGCGCCAGCAGCTCCATCAGACCGATCAGCGAGGCCACGGAGGTGTTCTTGAAGACGTTCAGGAATTCCGAGGTGAGCGGCGGAATGATGATCCGGTAGGCCTGGGGCAGCAGCACGTTCCAGTAGATCTGCGGCAACTTGAAGCCCATGGCGCGGGCAGCGGATTCCTGGCCGCGGGGCAGCGCCTGGATACCGGTGCGCACCTGTTCGCAAACCCGTGCGGTGGTGAACAGGCCCAGGCACACGACAACGCTGAGGAAGGCCGAGGTGGTCGGATTCAAGTCCTGCTTGTACCACTCCTGCAGGTCGGCTGGCAGCAGGTCGGGTACCAGGAAGTACCAGATGAACAGCTGAACCAGCAGCGGCACGTTACGAAAGAGTTCGACGTAGCAGGTGGCGATGCCCGATACGATGCGGTTCGGCACGGTACGCATGACACCCAGGATCGAACCCAGTGTCAGGGCAATGATCCAGGCCGCGATGGCGATGCCGATGGTCCAGGCCAGACCGGACACGTACCAGTCGAGATACGTCTCGCTGCCCACGCCGGTGGACTTGAAGAACACGCTCCAGTCCCAGTTGTAATTCATTAGGGTCTCCCCTCAGATCGATCGATGTACAGGTACCCGCTTGGGGGAAGCTCCGTTCCCGCCTGATCTTTACGATCAGGCACACGCTCCCGGCTCGACAGCCACCGGTTCGAGTGTTTCCCAAAAATGCCAGCAGGAAGTGACCACCTCCTGAAAGGGCCAGGGCCCTCCCAGGAGATAAGGTTAGTCAGAAATCAGGATTTCTTGTCGTCAGCCGCTTTATCGGTCGGATTGGCGATCAGGGCCTTGAGCTCGTCGCTCATCGGGAAGTTCAGATTCAGGTTCTTTGGCGGAATTGGCTGCATGAACCATTTTTCGTAGATCTTGTTGATCTCGCCCGACGCGTAGGTGGCCTTGATGGCGTCATCCACGGCCTTTTTGAACGGCTCGTCGCCTTTGCGCACCATGCAGCCGTAGATTTCGTAGGACTGTGGAGTGCCGGTCACGGCCCAGTCACTGGCCTTCTTGGCCTTGGCCGCTTCACCGGCCAGCAGGGCGTCGTCCATCATGAAGGCCACGGCACGGCCGGTTTCCAGCATCTGGAACGATTCGCCATGGTCTTTGGCGGAGATGACGTTCATGCCCATCTGCTTGTCGGCGTTCATCGCCTTGAGGATGCGCTCGGACGTGGTGCCGGCGGTGGTCACGACGTTCTTGCCGGCCAGGTCCGGGAAATCCTTGTACTTGGAATCTGCCTTGGACAGCAGGCGAGTACCGATTTCGAAGATGCCGACGGAGAAGTCGACTTGTTGCTGGCGCTCGACGTTGTTGGTGGTCGAACCGCATTCCAGGTCCACGGTGCCGTTCTGCACCAGCGGGATACGGGTTTGCGAGGTGACCAGGTTGTACTTGACCTGCAGGTTCGGCAGGTCCAGGTCTTTTTTCAGGGCTTCGACGACTTTCAGCTGGATGTCGTGGGAGTAGCCGACCGGTTTGCCGGAGGCGTCCGCGATGTAGGAGAAAGGAATGGAAGCGTCACGATGCCCGAGGGTGATGACACCGGACTCTTTGATCTTCTTCAGGGTGCCGGTGAGTTCGGCGGCGAAAACTGGCGTGCTGATCAGAGCGGCAGCAATGGCTGCGCCCAGGATATGGGGAACGATGCGCATCAAATTTTCCTCGACATTGTTTTTTTTATGGAGCCAGTTGTTCGGCCCTTTTGTGCTTCGAATGCCTGACGGCTCCTGAAGTGTTGGCGCAACAGGCATTCGTCCAAGAGTGTAGAGCATGACTCGTGCCAGGCCAGGCAGTAGGACATATTTTGTTGATTTATAAGGAGATTAAATATTTATGGAGGGCATTGTGGGGCAGAAGATATCCGGTTTACCGAATCGACCACCAAGTCGCGTTCGGAAAGCCGAACGCGCATGTGTAGGAGCCCGGCTTGCCGGCGAAGGCGCCCGACAGACTGGCGCAAGTCTTGAGGACGCCTTCGCCGGCAAGCCGGGCTCTACAAAGGAGGGGAAATCAGGCCGCTTCGATCTTGCTGCGGTTCTGCTCGACCTTGCTCAGGTAATCCGCGAGCCTCTGTTGTTGCTCAGGGGTGGTGAACAAACCGAGTTTGCTGCGACGCCACAGAATGTCGTGGGCGCTGGTCGCCCACTCTTCGCTGCACAGGTAATCGACCTCACGGGTGTAGAGACCGCCGCCAATGTGTTCGCCCATGTCATTGAGGTTTTGTACGCCTTCGAGCATGCGCCAGGTGCGACTACCGTAGGTGGTGGCCCAGCGGCGCGAGATTTCGCTGGGGATCCAGTCATACTTGTCGCGGATCAGCGAGCTCAGTGCCTGCGGTGTGCTCATGTCTTCGCCGCCCGGCAGGGTGGCGGTGGCGGTCCAGCCTGGCTTGATCTGCGGGAAGTGTGGCGCCAGTTGCGCCAGCGCCGATTCGGCCAGCTTGCGGTAAGTGGTCAGCTTGCCGCCGAACACCGACAGCAGGGGCGCTTCCTCGCCGCTGCCCGACAGCGCCAGGGTGTAGTCGCGGGTGACGGCCGACGGGTTGTCGGACTCGTCGTTGCACAGCGGACGAACGCCGGAATAGCTGTGCACGACATCGTCGCGGCTGATCTGCTTCTTGAAGTGGGCGTTGACCACTTGCAGCAGGTACTCGGTTTCCGCCTCGGTGATCGCCACTTTGGCCGGATCGCCGGTGTACTCACGGTCGGTGGTGCCGATCAGGGTGAAGTGATTGAGGTACGGAATGGTGAAGACGATGCGCTGATCTTCGTTTTGCAGGATGTGCGCGTGATCGCCTTCGTACAGTTTCGGCACGATCAGGTGACTGCCCTGGATCAGGCGGATGCCATACGGCGATTCCATTTTCAGGTCGTCACGAATGAACTTGGCGACCCAGGGGCCGGCCGCGTTCACCAGCGCCTTGGCGCGGATCGAAAACAGGCTGCCATCGGCGCGTTCCAGGTGCAAGTGCCACAGGCCTTTGGTGCGGCGCGCGCTGACGCAACGGGTCTGGGTGTGGACGTGGGCGCCGTTTTCCCGGGCTGCCATGGCGTTCAGTACCACCAGGCGCGCATCGTCGACCCAGCAGTCGGAGTATTCGAAACCTTTGGTGATTTCGCTTTTCAGCGCACTGTCCGGGCCGAACTTCAGGCTTTTCGAACCCGCCAGTTTTTCCCGTTTGCCCAGGTTGTCATAAAGGAACAGGCCTGCGCGGATCATCCAGGCCGGACGCAGGTGCGGGCGATGGGGCAACACGAAGCGCATCGGCTTGACGATGTGCGGGGCCTTGGCCAGCAGCACTTCGCGTTCGGCCAAGGCTTCGCGCACCAGGCGGAATTCGTAATGTTCGAGGTAGCGCAGGCCGCCGTGGATCAGCTTGCTGCTGGCCGACGAGGTGTGGCTGGCCAGATCATCCTTTTCGCAAAGGAACACCGAAAGGCCGCGACCGGCGGCATCTGCCGCGATCCCTACGCCATTGATGCCGCCACCGATGACGGCGATATCGTAGACCTCGGCGAGAGGCGGCGTAGGCAAAGTAGTAGTGGGCATCGGCTAAGGCCTCGGAATTCTTTGATTTTCTGTATTTGAATTCGAACATTAATGTTCATTTGCGAAAATCTTAGCCCATAAAGACGCCCACAGCCAGTCGCATTCGATTGAAAAAACTGATCGAAGGGCGGTTAAAGGAAAATATTCGAACATAAAAGCAAAGATCGCAGCCTTCGGCAGCTCCTACAGGGATATGCAAAACCTGTAGGAGCTGCCGAAGGCTGCGATCTTTTGATGTTGAGAAGGGTTAAACGACTTCCAGGCGAATCTTGTGCTGATTCAACAACTGCGTCAGCGCCGGCACCGGCTCCTGGTCGGTGACCAGGCAATCGATCAGGCTGATCGGCCCCAGGCGGATCATGGCGTTGCGCCCGAACTTGCTGGAGTCGGCGGCGAGAATCACCTTGCGGGCGTTGGCAATGATCGCCTGGGAGACCCGCACTTCCTGGTAATCGAAATCCAGCAGGCTGCCGTCTTCATCGATGCCGCTGATGCCGACCAGGGCAAAGTCGACCTTGAACTGGTTGATGAAATCGACGCTGGCCTGGCCGACCACACCGCCGTCACGCCGCACATTGCCCCCGGTCAGCAGCACGTCGAAGTCGTCCTTGGCGCTGAGCATCGAGGCCACATGCAGGTTGTTGGTGATGATCTTCAGGTGATTGTGGTTGAGCAGGGCGCGGGCAATGGATTCGGTGGTGGTTCCGATATTGATGAACAGCGAGGCGTGGTCGGGGATCTGCGCGGCAATGGCTTCGCCGATGCGCTGTTTCTCATCGCGCATCTGATCGGCGCGCATGGCGTAGGCGGTGTTTTCAACACTGGAATCGTAAGCCGCGCCACCGTGGTAGCGGCGCAACAGATTGGCTTCCGCCAGTTGATTGATATCGCGGCGGATGGTCTGCGGGGTAACAACGAACAGCGTGGCCATTTCCTCGATGCTGACATAACCGCGTTCACGGACCAGTTCGAGGATTTGCTGCTGACGGGGAGGCAGATTCATGGGGCGTCCTTTGGGCTGCCGTGCAAAATTTGCCCATGATGCCGCAGGAATCTGCTCCCTACCAGTTACATACAGATACGAGCCTGTATCGCGGTTTATTCAGCTTCGTCTTCCGCCGCCCAATCGCGGGTGCGGCTGACCGCTTTTTTCCACCCTGCGTAGAGTTTTTCCTTCGCCGCTTCATCCAGCGTCGGCTCGAACTTGCGCTCGATCACTGCCTTGCCACGCAGTTCGTCCAGGCTGCCCCAGAAACCGCAGGCCAGGCCCGCCAGGTAAGCGGCGCCGAGTGCCGTGGTTTCGCGCATCTGCGGACGCTCGACCTGAGTGCCGAGGATGTCGGCCTGGAACTGCATCAGGAAATTGTTCGCCACCGCGCCGCCGTCCACACGCAGGGCCTTGAGGCGTTCGCCGGAGTCCTGTTGCATCGCATCGAGCACGTCGCGAGTCTGGTAGGCAATCGACTCCAGCGCGGCGCGGATGATGTGATCGACGCGAACGCCGCGGGTCAGGCCGAACAGCGCGCCACGGGCATAGGGGTCCCAGTACGGCGCGCCGAGGCCGGTGAAGGCCGGCACCAGATACACGCCGTTGCTGTCCTTGACCTTGTTGGCGAAGTATTCGGTGTCGTGGGCATCGTTGATGATCTTCAACTCGTCGCGCAGCCATTGCACGGTAGAACCGCCGTTGAAAACCGCGCCTTCCAGCGCGTAGGCGACTTCGCCACGGGGGCCGCAGGCGATGGTGGTGAGCATGCCGTGGTTGGATTTCACGGCTTTGTCACCGGTGTTCATCAACAGGAAGCAACCGGTGCCGTAGGTGTTTTTCGCCTGCCCGGCCTCGACACACATCTGACCGAACAGCGCGGCCTGTTGGTCGCCGGCGATACCACCGATGGCGATGCCGCTTTTGGTGTGACCGTAGATTTCCGACGACGACTTCACTTGCGGCAGCATTTCCCGCGGGATATCCAGCACTTCCAGCATCTTCGCATCCCACTCCAGGGTGTGGATGTTGAAGAGCATGGTGCGCGAGGCATTGGTGTAGTCGGTGACGTGCACCTTGCCGCCGGTAAATTTCCAGATCAGCCAGCTGTCGACGGTGCCGAACAACAGCTCGCCGTTGCGCGCGCGTTCGCGGCTGCCTTCGACGTTGTCGAGAATCCACTTGAGCTTGGTGCCGGAGAAGTACGGGTCGGTGACCAGGCCCGTGGTGTCGCTGATGTATTGCTCGTGGCCATCGCGTTTGAGCTGCTGGCAAATCTCGGTGCTGCGTCGGCATTGCCAGACGATCGCGTTGTAGATCGGTCGGCCGGTGTTCTTGTCCCAGACCACGGTGGTTTCACGCTGGTTGGTGATGCCGATGGCCGCGACTTGGTCGTGGTGCAGTCCCGCTTGCGCCAGGGCCTCGACCATCACCGCGCTCTGGGTGGCGAAGATTTCCATCGGGTCATGTTCGACCCAGCCGGCTTGCGGATAATGCTGCGCGAACTCGCGCTGGGCGGTGCAGACCACGTTGGCGTCGCGATCGAAAATGATCGCGCGCGAGCTGGTCGTACCCTGATCGAGGGCAATGATGTAGTTCTTGTTCTGAGTGTCGGTCATGTCGATTGCCTTGGACGAAATAGGGGAGTGAAGCCTGGCGCGCGAGCAAAATGGGCAGGGTCGCGCACCAAGGGTATCAAGAGGTTCTGGGCTTGCCGTCAATGGCTGGTGTTGCATCCTTTGTAGCAGGTGCGGCGTCAGGCAGGTGACGGGCAATCAAGCCGCGGTAGGCGGCAGCCCCCAGGCAGGCACCGACAATCGGTGCAAATACCGGAACCAGGAAGTACGGAATATCGCGGCCGCCAGTGAAGGAAATTTCACCCCAGCCGGCGAAGAAAGTCATCAGTTTAGGGCCGAAGTCCCGTGCCGGGTTCATCGCGAAACCGGTCAGTGGCCCCATCGAACTGCCAATCACCGCAATCAGCAGACCGATCAGGATCGGTGCCAGCGGGCCATTGGGCAGGCCATTGTTATCATCGGTCAGCGACATGATCACGCCCATCAGGATGGCGGTGATGATCACTTCGACCAGGAATGCCTGGGCGGTGGACAGGCTTGGGTTGGGGAATGTGGAAAACACCGACGCCAACTCAAGGCTGGCTGCGGAGCCGCGAACCATTTGGTGAGTTTGTTCGAAATCGAAGAATAGGTTGCTGTACAGCGTGTACACCAGCAAGGCGCCGCAAAAGGCGCCAGCCACCTGGGCGATGATATAAAAAGGCAGTTTGCGCTTTTCGAAGTCGGCAAAAATGCTCAGCGCGATGCTCACGGCAGGGTTCAGATGAGCGCCGGAAACCCCTGCGGTCAAATAGATCGCCATGCTCACGCCGACACCCCAGATAATGCTGATCTCCCACAGGCCAAAGCTGGCACCCGCGACCTTGAGCGCGGCAACGCACCCAGTGCCGAAGAAGATCAGCAGCGCAGTTCCCAGGAACTCGGCCATGCATTGGCTCGAGAGTGACGGTTGTCGTAAAGCAGTTGTCATTGAAACCTCATTGTTTTTCTTGTCTGACGCTTTCATTCCAGTAGGGTCAAAGCGCGTTCTTGATTGAGGCAGGATCCCCATCCTGTTCCCGTTTTACAGCTGGGCACTGCGGTAGGACTTTTCATTCAGATTCAGAAACGACAAAATATAGTCAAGAAACGCTGCTGTCAAAGGTCGAAAGTGAACCATCGGTCACAAATAATCTATAAGTTGTGTGAATGACCGCGTCAGCGAGTGGCCGGGGCGCTTTTTTGCAACGGTTCGGCGATAGAGCCTTTTTTGGATCAATGTCTTAGAATCCGGCGCAGGATTTTTCTACTGCCACCCAGTCTGGAGCTGTCATGACACCCGCATTGGATTTGCTGAAAAAGGTTCGGGCCGAACACCGCGTGCACAGTTATGAACATGACCCGAAGGCGGCTTCCTATGGCTTGGAAGCCGCGGAGAAGCTCGGACTGGACCCGGCGCAGGTGTTCAAGACCCTGCTGGCGGCCAGTGAGAAAGGCGAGTTGCTGGTGGCGGTGGTGCCGGTTGGCGGAAGCCTGGACTTGAAGGGGCTGGCGCATGCGGCCGGGGTGAAGAAAGTCGAAATGGCCGACCCTGCGGCGGCCCAGCGCTCCACCGGTTATCTATTGGGGGGTATCAGCCCGCTGGGGCAGAAGAAGCGCTTGCGCACCTTTATCGACAGCTCGGCGCAGCCGTTGGCGAGCATCTTTGTCAGTGCGGGACGGCGGGGGCTGGAAGTCGAACTGGCACCGGCGGTGCTGGCGGAGCATACCCAGGCGAAATTTGCCGAGATTGGCCGTGCTTGAACTGTAGGAGCGAGCTTGCTCGCGATGGACGTCAGGGCACCGCGTGCATTCAGGCAGCCCTCGTTATCGTTGACCACCATCGCGAGCAAGCTCGCTCCTACAGGGGGGATCAGTGCGCAGGGCTGTAGCGCCGAACCCCTGAATCAACCGGCGGAATCTGCGCCGCCATGCTGCCGGACGCCTGGAACAGCACCAGGTGTTCCGCCGCGACACGAATGCCGACCTCTGCGCCGACCAGATGATCGACATGGCTCGGGAAGATCGATTCCAGTTGCGCGCCGGTGGGCATTTGCAGGCGATAAAGCGTCGAGGCGCCCTGGAAAGACTTGCCGACAATCCGCGCCTTCAAGGCACTGTCGGGCGCATAAACGATATCGTCCGGACGCAGCAATACATCCACCGCACCGCCGACCGGCCAGGTGTAGGCACGGTTGCCGCGCAATTCTCCGAGCTCCGTCTGCACCGACTCCGGGCTGCTCAGCTGACCGCGGATGAAGTAACCCTGGCCGATGAAGCTGGCCACATAGGGCGTCAGCGGTTCGTGATAGAGGTTGTAGGGCGTATCCCACTGCTCCAGCCGGCCTTCCTTGAACACGCCGACATGATCGCTGACTGCGAAGGCTTCTTCCTGGTCGTGGGTCACCAGGATCGCACTGGTGCCACGGGCCTTGAGAATGTCGCGCACCTCGTGGCTGAGCTTGCGGCGCAATTCACCGTCGAGGTTGGAGAAGGGTTCGTCCAGCAGCAGCAATTGCGGTTCGGGCGCCAATGCACGCGCCAGGGCGACCCGTTGCTGCTGGCCACCGGAAAGCTCGTGGGGGTAGCGCTTGCCGAGGTTTTTCAGGTTGACCAACTCGAGCAGTTCTTCGGTGACGCGATCCTTGTTCGGATGCTTGCGAATGCCGAAGGCGATGTTGTCGGCCACGGTCAAATGCGGGAATAGCGCGTAATCCTGGAACACCATGCCAATCCGGCGTTTCTCTGGCGCGAGGGTGAAACCGGCACTGGAGATGGTCTCGCCCGCCAGCTGGATATCCCCTTCGTGCACCGGTTCGAAGCCGGCGATGGCGCGCAGGGTGGTGGTCTTGCCGCAGCCTGAAGAGCCCAGCAGGCAGCCGATGTCACCGGCGTTCAGGTGCAGGTTGAGGTTTTGCACCACGCGCTGGTCTTGATAGCCGCAGGCGAGGTTGCGCAGGTTAAGCAGTAATGGCTGGCTCATGCGTGGTGGTACGCCGGTTCGACGAGGAACTCGAGCAGGGCTTTTTGCGCATGCAGACGGTTTTCGGCTTGATCCCAGGCCACCGAGCGTTTGTCATCGAGCAGGTCGACGCTGATTTCCTCGCCACGGTGTGCTGGCAGGCAGTGCATGAACAGCACGTCGTCAGCGGCCAGGTCGAGCAGGGCGCAGTTGACCTGATACGGGGCGAACAGCTGAAGGCGCTTGGCGGTTTCCTCTTCCTGGCCCATGGAGGTCCAGACGTCGGTGCTCACCAGGTGTGCACCCCGCACGGCTTCCTTCGGATCGCGAACGATGGTGACTCGATCGCCGGCCTTGGCCACGAATTCTGGATTGGGTTCATAGCCTTCCGGGCAGGCAACGCGCAACTGGAAGTCGAACTGGATCGCCGCTTCTATATAGCTGTTGCACATGTTGTTGCCGTCGCCGATCCAGGCCACGGTCTTGCCCTGGATCGAGCCACGGTGTTCGAGGAACGTCTGCATGTCGGCCAGCAACTGGCACGGGTGCAGGTCGTCGGACAGGCCGTTGATCACTGGCACGCGGGAGTTGGCGGCGAATTCGGTCAGGTTGCTGTGGGCAAAGGTGCGGATCATCACGGCGTCGAGCATGCTCGACATGACGATCGCGCAGTCGCCGATCGGCTCGCCACGGCCCAGCTGGGTATCGCGAGGCGACAGGAAGATCGCCTGGCCACCAAGCTGGATCATGCCGGCTTCGAAGGAAATTCGGGTGCGGGTCGAGGACTTTTCGAAAATCATCCCGAGCACGCGGTTTTTCAAGGGCTCGAACAGTACGCCGCGGTTACGCAGGTCCTTGAGCTCAACGCCTCGACGGATCACGCTGACCAGCTCTTCGGGCGTGCAATCCATCAGGGAGAGAAAGTGCCTTGCGCTCATCATTGACTACCTTTTTGCTACAAACCGCAGATGCTCAAAGCCTTGTTTAACGGAACAACGGGCGAGACCTGCGGCGTAAGCCGCACGGGGCGACGAAATAGGGGAAGGCGCGATCTTATAATTAAATGTCGCGTCTTACCAATAGGGCTACGGTTTTTAGGGGATTCGGAGGGGCTATGGGGTAACCGCGATAGCGCTTTTGAAGCCTGTTTCCTGACTGCAGCCAAGCATTTGTACACCGGCGCCGTGGAGGTTTGCAAACAAGCGGGACGGTAATGGTGTTGGGACAGTCGGTTTCCAGGTGCCGCCAAGACTGCCGTCGAGCTGATTGCCGGCGGTTATCGGCAGGCCTGATGGCCGCCGATTCACAAGACGAACGTCGCTGGCGCGGTGGCAGGGCAGGCGCCATAGTTTTGTTCCCGCGGTCGCTATTGCCCGCCCAGAACAAGACAGAGACTGGCCATGACCAAGACTCTCCATCACCGTGCGTGCCATTTGTGTGAAGCCATCTGTGGCCTGACCATCGAAACCACTGAGCTCGAAGGCCACCTGCAGATCACCTCGATCAAGGGCGACTCCCAGGATACGTTTAGCCGCGGCCATATCTGCCCCAAGGCGGTGGCCCTGCAAGACATCCAGAACGATCCGGATCGCCTGCATCGACCGATGCTGCGGGTGGGCAGCGAATGGCAGCCGATCGAGTGGGGCGCCGCCTTCGACCTTGTGGCCGAACGCCTGGCGGCGATTCAGGAGCACCACGGGCAAAACGCGGTGGCGGTTTACCAGGGCAACCCCAGCGTGCACAACTATGGGTTGATGACCCACAGCAATTACTTTCTTGGCCTGCTGAAAACCCGCAACCGGTTTTCTGCGACGTCGGTCGATCAGTTGCCGCATCACCTGACCAGTCACTTGATGTACGGCCACGGTCTGCTGTTGCCAATACCGGACATCGATCACACCGACTTCATGCTGATTCTCGGCGGCAATCCGCTGGCCTCCAACGGCAGCATCATGACCGTGCCGGATGTGGAAAAACGCTTGAAGGCGATCCAGGCCCGGGGCGGCAAAGTGGTGGTGGTCGACCCACGTCGCAGCGAAACGGCGGCGATCGCCGACCAGCATCTGTTCGTGCGTCCCGGTGGCGATGCGGCGCTTTTGTTCGGTTTGCTCAATACCTTGTTCGCCGAAGGCCTGGCCCGCGCCAGTCATTTGCCGGTGGACGGTCTGGATGAGGTACGCGAAGCCGTGGCAGGTTTCAGCGCCGAAGCCATGAGTCCATTGTGCGCGGTGCCTGCGGAGCAGATCCGCCAGTTGGCCCGGGATTTTGCCGCAGCGCCGAGCGCGGTTTGCTACGGCCGCATGGGCGTCTCGACCCAGGCGTTCGGCACGCTGTGCCATTGGCTGGTGCAGTTGATCAACCTGGTCACCGGCAACCTCGACCGCGTCGGTGGTGCCTTGTGCACCGAGCCGGCGGTGGATCTGGTGGCCTCGACCTCGGGCGGGCATTTCAATCTGTGGCAGAGCCGGGTGTCCGGGCGTCCTGAGTATGGCGGTGAGCTGCCGGTGTCGGCCTTGGCCGAAGAGATGCTGACTGAAGGCGAAGGGCAGGTTCGCGCGTTGATCACCGTGGCGGGCAACCCGGTATTGTCCACTCCCAATGGCCGCCAGCTGGAACAGGCGCTGGACGGCCTGGAGTTCATGGTCAGCATTGACCTGTACATCAATGAAACCACGCGTTATGCCGACCTGATCCTGCCGTCCACCTCGGCGCTGGAAAACGATCATTACGACACCACCTTCAATATGTTCGCGGTGCGCAACGTCAGCCGTTTCAATCGCGCCATCCTGCCCAAGCCTGAAGGCGCCTTGCACGACTGGGAGATTTTTGTCGGCTTGGCCAAGGCGTTCGCGGCGAGGACGGGCAAGGAGTTGAAGCCCACCATCGCCCCGGCGCAGATGATCGACCGCGGTCTGCGCATGGGGTCGTACGGCGATGCGTCGCCGCACAAGCTGTCGCTGGCCACTCTGTTCGATCATCCTCATGGGATTGACTTGGGCGCGCTGAAATCCAACCTGGCGTCCCGGCTGAAAACCGCCAACCAGCGAATCCAGGCGGCCCCCGGCGCCATAATCGCCGACCTGGCGCGCTTCGCCGCATTGCAGGCGCCGACCACCGATGAGTTGTTGATGATCGGCCGGCGACATGTGCGCAGCAACAACTCGTGGATGCATAACTATCACCGTCTGGTGAAGGGCAAGCCGCGTCATCAGTTGTTGATGCATCCAGAGGACCTGGCCAGTCGCGGGCTCACCGACGGGCAGCGGGTGCGGGTCAGTTCGCGGGTCGGGGTCATCGAGGTGGAAGTCCTGGCCAGCCTGGATATGATGAAAGGAGTGGTCAGCCTTCCGCACGGTTGGGGCCACGCGCGGCCGGGGGTGCAAATGAGCATCGCCAGCGGCCAGCCGGGTTCCAGCGCCAATGACCTGACCGACGAGTGTCAGCTCGATGAATTGTCGGGCAACGCGGCGTTGAACGGTGTGCCGGTGACCGTGGTAGCGGCCTGATCGCATCTGACGGAGAGACCGAGCAGGGCGCTCGGCTTTCCGTTACAATGCGCCACCGTGCCGACCCATGAGTCGGAAAGTTCAGCCGAGGTGCTCCATGGATATCATCGAAACGATTAAAGAGCAGATTGCCAACAACACCATTCTGCTTTACATGAAAGGCTCGCCGAATGCCCCGCAGTGCGGCTTCTCCGCGAAAGCATCGCAGGCCGTGATGGCGTGTGGCGAAAAATTTGCGTACGTGGATATCCTGCAGAACCCGGAAATCCGCGCCAACCTGCCTAAATACGCCAACTGGCCAACCTTCCCGCAACTGTGGGTAGCGGGCGAGCTGGTCGGCGGCAGCGACATCATGACTGAGATGTCCGCTGACGGTTCGCTGCAGTCCCTGATCAAGGACGCGGCGGCCAAAGCTGCGGCAGCCAAGACCGAAGCCTGATACTCGGGCATCGAAAAACCCTTCACGGTTATTCGTGAAGGGTTTTTTTTCGCCTGCAAATTGTGGGAGCGGGGAGGGTTGTCCTATTGGATGAAGCTGACTAACATGTCAGAAAATTCATCCTATGATTGGATGACAGGGCGAATCCCATGTCAGAAATTTCTCCGTTAGTTAAACGCTCCCTGGTCGATCAGGCCCTGGAGCAGCTGCGCTTGCGCATCAACCAGGGCGCCTGGACGGTGGGGCAGCGCCTGCCAACCGAACCCGAGCTGTCCGCCGAACTGGGCATCAGCCGCAACACGGTGCGCGAAGCCATGCGGGTGCTGGCGTTCTCCGGGTTGATCGAGATTCGCCAGGGTGACGGCAGTTACCTGCGGGCCCTGGTCGACCCGCTGGACACCCTCAAGGCGCTGTCCCGCTGCTCGCTCGAGCAGGCGCGGGAAACCCGGCACATCCTCGAAGTCGAGGCCATCGGGCTGGCCGCCCTGCGTCGTACCGATGAGGACCTGGTGGCATTGCGCGAGGCACTGGGCGTCAGCGGCAGCCACTATCACGGCGATCTCGATACCTACATTGCCTGTGACCTGGTGTTCCACCGCCGCCTGGTGGACGCCGCGCACAACCCGACCCTCAGCGAGCTGTATCGCTATTTCTCCAGCGTTGTCGGCGAGCAATTGCGCCACTGCCTGAACATCACGCCACGGCGCCAGGAGGTCTTCGATCTGCACGTCGAACTGCTCGATGCCGTGGAGCAACGCGACCCGGAACGGGCCAAAGCCCTGTCGAGGCAGTTGATCAATGAACCTTGAAACCGAGAACACCATGTCCAGAGATCTCCCATCCCCCAAGCGCACGGCAGAGCTGGAAGAGTTGCTGATCGACGCCGAGGCCGATGACGAACAGGTCCAGCAAACCCAGCCGCTCCTGGTTCGGCCGTGGCTATTGCTGCTGGGATTGATCCTGGTGGCGCTGAACCTGCGCCCGGCGCTGTCGAGCATGGCGCCGATGCTCAGCGAAGTATCGAAAAGCCTGGGTCTGTCGGCGTCGCAGGCCGGGTTGCTGACCACCTTGCCGGTGCTCTGCCTCGGCCTGTTCGCGCCGCTGGCGCCAGTGCTGGCGCGTCGTTTCGGTGCGGAGCGGGTGGTGCTGGGCATTCTCCTGACCCTGGCGGGCGGGATCATCCTGCGCAGTTCCTTTGGCGAGATCGGCCTGTTCGCCGGCAGCGTACTGGCCGGCGCCAGCATCGGTGTGATCGGTGTATTGCTGCCTGGCATCGTCAAGCGTGACTTCGCCAAACAGGCCGGGACCATGACCGGTGTCTACACCATGGCCCTGTGCCTCGGTGCGGCCATGGCGGCGGGCGCGACGGTGCCGCTGAGCGAACACTTCGACAAGAGCTGGGCAATGGGCCTCGGTTTCTGGGTGATTCCCGCGCTGGTCGCGGCGATTTTCTGGTTGCCCCAGGTCGGGCAGAAACACGGCGCGCACAACGTGGCCTATCGGGTTCGCGGCCTGCTGCGCGACCCGCTGGCCTGGCAAGTGACCTTGTACATGGGCCTGCAATCGTCCCTGGCCTACATCGTGTTCGGCTGGTTGCCGTCGATCCTGATCGGTCGTGGCCTGACCCCGACCCAGGCCGGCCTGGTGCTCTCGGGTTCGGTGATCGTTCAGTTGGTTAGCTCCCTCGCCGCGCCCTGGCTGGCGACGCGCGGCAAGGACCAGCGCCTGGCGATCGTGATCGTCATGGCGCTGACCCTGGGTGGTCTGTTCGGTTGCCTGTACGCGCCGATCGAAGGCCTGTGGGGTTGGGCGATCGTGTTGGGCCTGGGGCAGGGCGCCACGTTCAGCCTGGCGTTGACCCTTATCGTGCTGCGCTCGCGGGACTCCCATGTGGCGGCGAACCTGTCGAGCATGGCCCAGGGCTTCGGTTACACCCTGGCGTCGATGGGGCCATTCGCGGTCGGCATCGTGCACGACTGGACCGGTGGCTGGAACGCCGTGGGCTGGATCTTCGGCGTCATCGGCCTGGGTGCGATCATCGCCGGCCTCGGTGCCGGGCGCGCACTGTACGTACAAGTCGAAAGCGAAAAGGTCTGACCCCTGCGCACTGTCGGTATTCGCCTGGCGAATGCCGATAGTGTTCGGCGTATTTGCAGACTATCGTGCAGGCCATCCATCGATTGAACGGAGCCTGCCCATGAGTGATGCCCACAGCGCATTGATCACCCAGTTCTACCAAGCCTTCCAACGGCTGGATGCCGAGGCCATGAGCGCCTGCTATACCGATGACGTGGTGTTCAGTGATCCGGCGTTCGGCGAGCTTCGCGGGCGCGACGCGGGTGATATGTGGCGGATGCTGACCACCCGGGCCAAGGATTTTTCCCTGACCTTCGATGACGTTCGTGCAGATGAGCGCACCGGTGCTGCTCATTGGGTGGCGACGTACCTGTTCAGCCAGACTGGCAACACCGTGGTCAACGACATCCAGGCACGATTCGTCTTTCGCGACGGCAAGATTTGCGAGCATCACGATCACTTTGATTTGTGGAAGTGGTCGCGTCAGGCGCTGGGTTTCAAAGGCCTGCTGCTGGGTTGGAGTCCGCTGGTGCGCAACGCCGTCCGCGCGCAGGCCCGAAAGGGGCTGAAGGCATTCCAGGCCAGTCGCTGATAAGATCGCGGCTTGTTTCCTTTCAAGCCTCGATCGTGCCGTGACCACCCTCAGCGAAAATCCTCCCGACGCCGATTCACCGGTGAGCAAACCCTGGTTCGTCTACCTCGTGCGGGCGGCCAACGGCTCGCTCTACTGCGGGATCAGTGATGATCCTGTGCGCCGCTTCGCCGCTCACCAGAGCGGCAAGGGCGCGCGCTTTTTTCTCTCCAGCCCGGCCGTGGCGCTGGTCTATACCGAACTCTGTCGCGACAAAAGCGAAGCGCTGCGCCAGGAGCGGCTGATCAAGAAACTCAGGAAGAGCGCGAAGGAATGTCTGGTGGCCAGCGCCGCCGCCTGCTTATCAATCTGACTGATAAGTTCCCATCAGGTGGATCTGTAGGCTGCCCTGCGAATGCGCGCTAAGCTGCGGATTCCTGATCTTTGCGGCGGAGCCGAGCATGTCCGAGTTGATTCTGCATCATTACCCGACGTCCCCTTTCGCCGAAAAAGCCCGGCTGCTCCTGGGTTTCAAGGGGTTGTCCTGGCGCTCGGTGACGATCTCGCCCGTGATGCCCAAGCCCGATCTCACCGCCTTGACCGGTGGCTACCGCAAGACCCCGGTGTTGCAGATCGGCGCGGATATTTATTGCGACACCGCCATGATCGCCCGTCGCCTTGAGCAGGAAAAAACCCTGCCGGCGTTCTTCCCCGAGGGGCAGGAAATGATCGCCGCGTCCTTCGCGGCGTGGGCCGATTCGGTGGTGTTCCAGCATGCGGTCAGCCTGGTGTTCCAGCCGGAATCGATAGCGGTGCGTTTCGGCAATATGCCGCCGGAAGCGATCAAGGCGTTCATCGCCGACCGGGCGGGCCTGTTCAGTGGCGGCAGTGCCACCCGCTTGTCCGCCGAGCAGGCCAGGCACCAATGGCCGACGATCATGGCGCGCCTGGAGCAGCAGCTGCAGCGCGAAGAGGGGGATTACCTGTTCGGCGAGCCGTCGATTGCCGACTTTGCCATGGCTCACCCGCTGTGGTTCCTCAAGGCAACGCCCGTGACCTCGCCGCTTGTGGATAACTATCCGGCAGTCTCGGCGTGGTTGGCGCGGGTGCTGGGGTTTGGCCACGGTGCGCCGAGTGACATGACTTCCGAGGAAGCGCTGAGCGTGGCCCGCGATGCGACGCCTGCTGCATTGCCGGATGAAGCGTTCGAAGATCCGAATGGTTTCAAGGTGGGGCAGCAAGTGGTGATCGCCGCCACTGACTACGGCGTCGATCCTGTCTCGGGTAAGCTGATGTTCGCTGGCAGCGAGGAATTGATTGTGCGTCGAGAAGACGAGCGCAGCGGCGTGGTGCATGTGCACGTTCCGCGATTCGGTTTCCGCATCGAAGCACAATAACCCCGCCATACACGACCCTGTAGGAGCTGGCTTGCCAGCGAAGACGGTGGTTCAGTCGACAAATGTACCGGCTGAACCACCGCATTCGCTGGCAAGCCAGCTCCTACAGGTCAGCGAAGGTCATTTCAAGGCTGCCAGAATCGCATCCGGGTCATACCCGCGAATCAACGTCCCGTTCACATCGATGATCGGAATCCCACCGCCACCCAACGCCTGATAGGCCTCGCGCGCCTCGGCATCCTTCTCGATATCAAACTCCTTGTAAGGGATACCCTTCTGATCGAGAAAGCGCCGGGTCAGCTTGCAGTAGCCGCACCACTCGGTGGCGTAGAGCACGACGTTGGCCTTGGCCTGGGTCTGCTCGGACACCACTTGCGAAGGGTTGAACACCCGCTCGATCTTGCCCCAGTTCTGATAGACCACGACCACCAGCAGGATCAGCAGGCATTTCTTCAGTACGTTGCCCAGCATCAGTTGCGGCGCTTGAGCTGGTCGGTGAGCGAGGTCGGCAGTCCCTTGATGATCAGGGTGCCGGCTTCTTCGTCGTACTCGATCTTCGAGCCCAGCAGGTGCGCTTCGAAGCTGATGGACAGGCCTTCGGCACGGCCGGTGAAGCGGCGGAACTGGTTCAGGGTGCGTTTATCGGCCGGGATCTCCGGCGACAGGCCGTAGTCCTTGTTGCGGATGTGGTCGTAGAAGGCTTTCGGGCGTTCTTCGTCGATCAACCCGGACAACTCTTCCAGGCCCATGGGCTCGCCGAGCTTTGCCTGGCTGCTGGCGTAGTCCACCAGGGTCTTGGTTTTTTCGCGAGCGTCGTCTTCGGGCAGGTCTTCGCTTTCGACGAAGTCACTGAAGGCCTTGAGCAGGGTGCGGGTTTCGCCGGGGCCGTCGACGCCTTCCTGGCAACCGATGAAGTCGCGGAAATACTCCGAGACTTTTTTGCCGTTCTTGCCCTTGATGAACGAAATGTACTGTTTGGACTGCTTGTTGTTCTGCCACTCGGACACGTTGATCCGTGCCGCCAGGTGTAATTGGCCCAGGTCCAGGTGCCGGGACGGGGTCACGTCCAGCTGTTCGGTCACCGCAACGCCTTCACTGTGATGCAGCAGCGCGATGGCCAGGTAATCGGTCATGCCTTGCTGGTAGTGGGCGAACAGGACGTGGCCGCCGACCGAGAGGTTGGACTCTTCCATCAGCTTTTGCAGGTGCTCCACCGCCACGCGACTGAAGGCGGTGAAATCCTTGCCGCCCTCGAAGTACTCCTTCAGCCAGCCGCTGAACGGATGCGCCCCGGATTCAGCATGGAAGAAACCCCAGGCCTTGCCTTGTTTCGCGTTGTAACTTTCGTTGAGGTCGGCAAGCATGTTCTCGATGGCGCTCGACTCGGCCAGCTCGGAGTCGCGAGCGTGTAGAACTGCTGGTGTGCCGTCGGGTTTTTTGTCGATCAGGTGGACGATGCAATGACGGATCGGCATGGGCTTCTCGGCTGATTGAAGACGGGAGGGCGCGCTCCCCGAAAAAGCGCCCAGTGTACCGCAACCACTGGATTTGGCGCGGTGCGAAGGGCATTTCCAGGGCGACCGGTGGTGCTTATGCGTTTTTTTCCCGATTTAGAGCAATAAAGCTGACCAATTGGGTAGCTAGAGGCGGATATTTCCCCGTCTCTGTGCTAGTTTTGCCCGGTCTTACGCGTAGTCACTGCGTTAAGCGTGCATTCAGCATTTGTCAGGTCGAACCAAACCCTGATTTCGGAATCTATAACCCCGATCCCGTGGTTATTCAACCGAGGGTGCCAGATCCAGAAGATCGGGCTCGATGGCTGACACTGCACTCTGCAATCCATATGAATTTGATAGGGAAGGAACACTACATGGCTCTTACTAAAGACCAACTGATCGCCGACATCGCTGAAGCTATCGACGCGCCGAAAACTACCGCGCGTAACGCTCTGGACCAACTGGGCCAAATCGTTGCTGATCAGCTGGAAAACGGCGGCGAAATCACTCTGCCAGGTATCGGCAAACTGAAAGTGACTGAGCGTCCTGCCCGTACTGGCCGTAACCCTTCGACTGGCGCTGCCATCGAAATCGCTGCCAAGAAAGTGATCAAGCTGGTTGTGGCCAAAGGCCTGACCGACGCTGTTAACAAGTAAGACTTGTTAAAAAAAACCGTGCGCCGGAGCGATCCGGGCACGGTTTTTTTGTGTCCGCGATTTACCAGGCAGTGGCTCAGCTTTTCTGCGCCCAACGCTCGCGCCATACCTGCTGTTCGGAGGGGGTCTTGAAGGTCCAGGCGACGAATCGGCTCTGCTTCTGACCCTGGGACATTTCCACCACCTGGCTTTGCAGGGCACCGGCCTTCTTCAGGGCGGTCTGAATCGCCGGCAGGTTCGAGGCCTTGGACACCAGGGTGCTGAACCACAACACCTGCTGGCCTACTTGCGCGCTCTCGCTGATCAGTTGCGTGACGAACCGTGCCTCGCCGCCTTCGCACCACAATTCCGCCGCCTGACCGCCGAAATTCAGCACCGGCAGTTTGCGTTTCGGATCGGCCTTGCCCAACGCGCGCCATTTACGGCTGCTGCCCCGGGTGGCTTCCTCCAGCGAGGCGTGGAAGGGTGGGTTGCACATCGTCAGGTCAAAGCGCTCGGCGCTCTCCAGCAGACCCAGCAGAATATGCTTGCGGTTGCCCTGCTGGCGAACCTGGATGGCCTTGTTCAAGCCGTTGGACTGGATGATGGCCTTGGCGGCGGCAATGGCGGTGGCGTCGATCTCCGAGCCAAGGAACTGCCAGCGGTAGTCGCTGTGACCGATCAATGGGTACACGCAGTTCGCGCCCATGCCCACGTCCAGCACCTTCACGGCCGCACCGCGGGGGATGACGCCGTTATTGATGCTGGCCAACAGGTCTGCGAGAAAGTGCACATAGTCCGCACGACCCGGCACCGGCGGGCACAGGTAGTCTGCGGGAATGTCCCAGTGGGCGATGCCGTAGAACGCCTTGAGCAGCGCCCGGTTGAACACCCGCACCGCGTCCGGGCTGGCGAAGTCGATGCTTTCCTTGCCGTACGGGTTGATGATCACGAACTTCGCCAGCTCCGGCGTGCTCTTGATCAGTGCCGGGAAGTCGTAGCGACCCTGGTGGCGATTGCGCGGGTGCAGGCTGGCCTTTTCACGTGGCTCCACAGCCTTGGCCGGGGTCGCGGATTCGGGCTTCTTGCGCGCAGGTCTGGGTGTGCGGGGGGCGGTCATGGGTGTGATCGATTCGGGTATGGCTGAAAGTGGCGGGCATTGTCCCACATCCTGTCACAATCGGTGTGCCCCCTGTAGGAGCTGCCGCAGGCTGCGATCTTTTGATTTTGTTTTTAAAAGCAAGATCAAAAGATCGCAGCCTGCGGCAGCTCCTACAGGGGAGTTTTGGTGTTCAAGAAAAAAAGGGAGGCCACCAGGGCCTCCCTTTTTTATTGCGATCTGCCGTTACAGACTGGCAATCCGCGCATGTTGCTCCGCCAGCTTGCCCAGAGCCTGTTCGGCTTCGGCCAGTTTGGCGCGTTCTTTCTCGATGACTTCAGCGGGCGCCTTGTCAACGAAACCGGCGTTGGACAGCTTGCCGCCGACGCGCTGCACTTCGCCTTGCAGGCGCTGGATTTCCTTGTCCAGGCGCGCAAGCTCGGCACCCTTGTCGATCAGGCCGGCCATCGGTACCAGCACTTCCATCTCGCCAACCAGTGCGGTGGCGGACAGGGGGGCTTCTTCGCCAGCCGCCAGCACGGTAATCGATTCCAGACGCGCCAGCTTCTTCAGCAGCGCTTCGTTTTCGGTCAGGCGACGCTGATCTTCGGCGCTGACATTCTTCAGGAACAGCGGCAGCGGCTTGCCCGGACCAATGTTCATTTCGCCACGGATGTTACGGGTGCCGAGCATCAGGCCCTTGAGCCATTCGATGTCGTCTTCGGCGGCCTGGTCGATGCGTGCTTCATTGGCCACTGGCCAAGGTTGCAGCATGATCGTCTTGCCTTCGATACCGGCCAGCGGCGCGAGGCGCTGCCAGATTTCTTCGGTGATGAACGGCATGAACGGATGCGCCAGGCGCAGGGCCACTTCGAGCACGCGAACCAGGGTGCGACGGGTGCCGCGCTGGCGTTCGACCGGTGCGTTTTCGTCCCACAGCACAGGCTTGGACAGTTCCAGGTACCAGTCGCAATACTGGTTCCAGATGAACTCGTACAAGGCTTGCGCGGCCAGGTCGAAACGGAACTGGTCGAGCTGACGGGTCACTTCAGCTTCGGTGCGTTGCAGCTGCGAAATGATCCAGCGATCGGCCAGCGAGAGCTCGTAGGCTTCGCCGTTCTGACCGCAGTCTTCGCCTTTGTCCAGTACGTAGCGCGCGGCGTTCCAGATCTTGTTGCAGAAGTTGCGATAGCCTTCGACGCGGCCCATGTCGAACTTGATGTCGCGACCGGTGGATGCCAGCGAACAGAAGGTGAAGCGCAGGGCGTCGGTGCCATAGCTGGCGATGCCTTCGGCGAACTCTTCGCGGGTCTGCTTCTCGATCTTCTTCGCCAGTTTCGGCTGCATCATGCCGGAGGTGCGTTTCTGCACCAGCTCTTCCAGCTCGATACCGTCGATGATGTCCAGCGGGTCAAGGACGTTGCCCTTGGACTTGGACATCTTCTGGCCCTGGCCATCGCGCACCAGGCCGTGCACGTACACGGTCTTGAACGGTACCTGAGGTGTGCCGTCTTCGTTCTTCACCAAGTGCATGGTGAGCATGATCATCCGGGCAACCCAGAAGAAAATGATGTCGAAGCCGGTGACCAACACGTCGGTGGAGTGGAATTTCTTCAGGAACTCGGTCTGTTCCGGCCAGCCGAGGGTGGAGAAGGTCCACAGGCCCGAGCTGAACCAGGTGTCGAGTACGTCGTTGTCCTGTTGCAGCGCGATGTCCGGGCCGAGGTTGTGCTTGGCGCGCACTTCGGCTTCGTCGCGACCGACGTAGACTTTGCCCGACTCGTCATACCAGGCCGGAATCCGGTGGCCCCACCACAGTTGGCGGCTGATGCACCAGTCCTGGATGTCGCGCATCCACGAGAAGTACATGTTTTCGTATTGTTTCGGCACGAACTGGATGCGGCCGTCTTCAACAGCGGCGATCGCAGGTTCGGCCAGCGGCTTGGTGGACACATACCACTGGTCGGTCAGCCACGGCTCGATGATGGTACCGGAGCGGTCGCCTTTCGGCACTTTCAGGGCGTGATCGTCGACGCTGACCAGCAGGCCTGCGGCTTCGAAGGCTGCAACGATCTGCTTGCGCGCTTCGAAGCGGTCCAGGCCGGCATATTCCGCCGGGATCTTGCCGTCGATCGTTTCGTTCAGGGTGCCATCGAGGTTGAATGCCTGCACGGCTGGCAGCACGTGGGCGTTCTTGTCGAAGATGTTCAGCAGCGGCAGGTTGTGGCGCTTGCCGACTTCGTAGTCGTTGAAATCGTGGGCCGGGGTGATTTTCACGCAACCGGTGCCGAATTCAGGGTCGCAGTAATCGTCGGCGATGATCGGGATGCGGCGGCCGACCAGCGGCAGCTCGACGAATTTGCCGATCAGGGCTTTGTAGCGTTCATCGTTCGGGTTAACCGCGACGGCGGAGTCGCCGAGCATGGTTTCCGGACGAGTCGTCGCGACGATCAGGAAATCGTTGCCTTCAGCGGTCTTGGCGCCGTCGGCCAGCGGGTATTTCAGGTTCCACAGGAAACCTTTCTCGTCGTGGTTTTCCACTTCAAGGTCGGAAATCGCCGTGTGCAGCTTGGTGTCCCAGTTGACCAGGCGCTTGCCGCGGTAGATCAGGCCGTCTTCGTGCAGGCGCACGAACGCTTCTTTAACGGCTTCAGAGAGGCCGTCGTCCATGGTGAAGCGCTCGCGGCTCCAGTCCACGGAAGAGCCGAGGCGACGGATCTGACGGCTGATGTTGCCGCCGGACTGATCCTTCCATTCCCAGACTTTCTCGAGGAATTTCTCGCGGCCCAGGTCGTGGCGATTCTGGCCCTGGGCTTCGAGTTGACGCTCCACCAGCATTTGCGTGGCGATACCGGCGTGGTCGGTGCCCGGTTGCCACAGGGTGTTGCGACCCTGCATGCGGCGGAAACGGATCAGGGCGTCCATGATCGCGTTGTTGAAGCCGTGACCCATGTGCAGGCTGCCGGTGACGTTCGGCGGCGGGATCATGATGGTGTAGGACTCGCCCGCGCCTTGCGGGGCGAAGTAATTCTCTGACTCCCAGGTGTTGTACCAGGAAGTTTCAATGGCGTGCGGCTGGTAGGTCTTATCCATGCGCGGCGGGACCCTATTGGCATTTGTTCAGGAAAAGCCGGCAAGTATAGCGGGGCATGGGGCGCAGGGCGAGCGAGTGCGGACAGGGCGCCTTATCAAAGGCGCGACAAGATCAAATGTGGGAGCGGGCTTGCTCGCGAATGCGGTCGTACATTCAATATTGATGCTGACTGACACGACGCCTTCGCGAGCAAGCCCGCTCCCACAAGGGGATCTGTGTATGGCTCAGTCGTTGTACTGACTGAGGAGCCGTTCCATTCGCGCGCTGAGGCGGCGTTTGATTTCGGTTTCGATGTGCGGCGCGAAGTCGTCGATCACGTCTTGCATGATCAATTGCGCGGCGGCGCGCAATTCGCTGTCGAGATACAGCAGGGCGTCGGCGCTTTTACTGGCCGTCGGTGCCGGATCAGCGGCGGGTTTGGGGGCGGGTGGTTCGACGACCGGCGCAGGCTCGCTGACGGTGTCGAACAGCATCGGAATCTGTTCCTGGTCACCTTCTTCGACCGTATCGGTCAGCAGCGGTGGTTGCAGGTTGTCATCGCCGAGCAGTTGGCGGATCGACTCGAGGTCGTCCAGCAGGTGCGCGGATTGTTGCAGCGGTTTTGGAGTGTCCATCGGAATGCTCAGAGTCGCTGTAAACGGTGATCTTGCAGAGGATAGCCCTGTTCGCGGTAGAAACGGAAACTCTCCCGCGCAGCAGCCTTGATCGTCGGATCCTCCACCACCACTTCCGCCACTCTGGCGAACTTGCTGGCGAAGGCCGGGACTTTCAGGTCGAGATTGACCAGCAAATCCTGATGCTGACCGCAGTCTTCGCCCAATCCCAGGACAATCAAGCCGTCTGGTTCGCTGTCGGCAGGGCCGTGGGGCACGAAGCTTTCGCCCTTGAACGCCCACAGCCGCGCATCGAGATCATCGCGCTGGGTCGCATCGCTGCAATGCAGGTAGATGCGGTGGCCCATGCGCCAGGCTTTCTCGGTGAGCTTGCAGGCAAAGTCCAGGCGTGCCGAAGGATCGGCGCTGGGCAGGATATAAAAGTCGACTTTGGTCATTGCGGTTCCTGAGCCGGGGTGGCGTCACTGGCAGGCAACGCCACCCGGGATCATTGGTTTCAGGCTTTGGCGCGGTCCAGCAGGTACTGGGTCAGCAACGGAACCGGACGACCAGTGGCGCCCTTGTCCTTGCCGCCGCTGGTCCAGGCTGTGCCGGCGATGTCCAGGTGCGCCCAGTTCAGGTTCTTGGTGAAGCGCGACAGGAAGCAGGCCGCCGTGATGGTGCCGGCTTTCGGGCCACCGATGTTGGCGATGTCGGCGAACGGGCTGTCCAGCTGTTCCTGGTACTCATCGAACAGCGGCAGTTGCCAGGCGCGGTCGTCGGCAGCCTTGCCGGCGCTCAGCAGTTGGCCGATCAGTTCGTCGTTGTTGCCCAAAAGGCCCGAGGTGTGGGAACCCAGTGCAACCACGCAGGCACCGGTCAGGGTGGCGATATCGATCACCGCTTGCGGCTTGAAGCGCTCGGAGTAGGTCAGGGCGTCGCACAGCACCAGGCGGCCTTCGGCGTCGGTGTTGAGGATTTCCACGGTCTGGCCGCTCATGGTGGTGACGATGTCGCCCGGACGCGAAGCGTTGCCGCTCGGCATGTTCTCGGCGCAAGCCAGGATGCACACCAGGTTGATCGGCAGCTTCAGTTCGAGCACGGCACGCAGGGTGCCGAACACGCTGGCGGCGCCGCCCATGTCGTACTTCATTTCATCCATGCCGGCACCCGGCTTGAGGCTGATGCCGCCGGTGTCGAAGGTGATGCCCTTGCCGACCAGGGCGTAAGGCTTCTCGGACTTCTTGCCGCCGTTGTATTGCATGACGATCAGGCGCGGAGGCTGGGCGCTGCCCTGGCCGACCGCGTAGAACGAGCCCATGCCCAGGGCCTTGATCTTCTTCTCGTCGAGGACTTCGACTTTCAGGTCCTTGAACTCTTTGCCCAGGCTCTTGGCCTGCTCGCCGAGGAAAGTCGGGTGGCAGATGTTCGGCGGCAGGTTGCCCAGGTTGCGGGTGAAAGCCATGCCGTTGGCGATCGCGGTGGCGTGGTTCACGGCGCGTTGCACTTCAGCCTCGGCGGCCTTGATGGTCACCAGGGTGACTTTTTTCAGGGCGCGTGGCTCGGCTTTCTGGCTCTTGAACTGGTCGAACTGGTATTCGCCGTCCACCAGGGTTTCGGCCAGCAGGCGGGTCTTGCCATAGCTGTCACGGCCCTTGACCACGATTTCATCCAGTGCCAGCACGGCATCGCTGCCACCCAGGCCCTTGAGGGTGTAGAGGATGCCGGCAATGATCTTGCGGAACGGGCGGTCGCCCAGTTCTTCATCCTTGCCCACGCCGACCAGCAATACGCGTTCGGCTTTCAGGTTCGGCAGGCTGTGCAGCAACAGGCTCTGGCCAACCTTGCCGGCCAGGTCGCCGCGCTTGAGCACGGCACTGATGGCGCCGGCGCTGAGTTCGTCGAGCTGTTTGGCAACAGCGCCGAGCTTGCGGCCTTCGCCGACGGCGACCACCAGCGTGGCGGTTTTCAACGTTTGCGGGTTGACGCTTTTTACAACCAGTTCCATGTCCGGGTCCCTGAATTGATGGTCGATACGCAAGCGCTGGACAAGGTGCGGGCAGCGCTTGCTTATAAAGAGAGAGGCGCCAGGATCGACCGGCGACGAAGGCGGCAGTTTGAACCTCGCCGGCGGGGCCTGACAACCCTGTGTTGTACGATCTTCACGGTTTCGTCGGCCACTGTAGGAGCGAGCTTGCTCGCGAAAAACCTGAGAGCGCCACGGGGTGTCAGGCTTCACGCGTTATCGTTGACGACCATCGCGAGCGAGCTCGCTCCTACATACCTGCCCGCGCATTGCGCAGTGACAGGCGCACCCAATCACAGGATAATGCGCCATCTTTTTTCAGCAGTTCTGCAATGCGGGCTGTCTGATGTGTTTGCTTGTTTGGCCGCCTTAGCCTGACAACCCTGGAGTGTCTGGTTTGATTGTCTTCCGTTATCTATCCCGCGAAGTCCTGTTGACCTTGAGCGCCGTCAGTGCGGTGTTGCTGGTCATCATCATGAGTGGACGCTTCATCAAGTACCTCGCGCAGGCCGCTTCGGGTCAACTGGATCCGGGCTCGCTGTTCCTCATCATGGGCTTTCGCCTGCCAGGGTTCCTGCAGCTGATCCTGCCGCTGGGCCTGTTTCTCGGGATCCTGCTGGCCTATGGCCGCCTGTACCTTGAAAGCGAGATGACCGTGCTGTCGGCCACGGGCATGAGCCAGCAACGCCTGTTTCGCATGACCCTGTTCCCGGCGACCCTGGTTGCCCTGGTCGTTGCCTGGTTGAGCCTGAGCCTGGCGCCCCAGGGTGCCAATCAGTTCCAGTTGCTGCTGAACAAGCAGGATGCCCTGACCGAGTTCGACACCCTCGAGCCAGGCCGCTTCCAGGCCCTGCGCGACGGTACGCGGGTGACCTATACCGAGCAGTTGACAGACGACCGCATCAACCTGGCGGGGGTCTTCATTTCGCAAAAGAACATCAGTTCCGACAAGAAGGATCGCGGGATCTCCGTACTGGTGGCTGAAAAAGGCCGGCAGGAAATCCGCCCCGACGGCAACCGCTACCTGATCCTCGACAACGGCTACCGCTATGACGGTAACCCGGGGCAGGCTGATTACCGGGCGATCAAGTACGACGAATACGGCGTGCTGCTGCCCAAGCCGGACGTCAGCGACGAAGTGACCGACCGTGACGCCATGACCACGGGCTCCTTGCTGGGCAGCGACGACATCCGTTCCCGCACCGAGCTGCAATGGCGCCTGTCCCTGCCGTTGCTGGTGTTCATCGTTACCTTGATGGCGGTGCCGTTGTCGCGAGTCAATCCGCGCCAGGGCCGTTTCCTCAAGCTGTTGCCGGCGATCCTTCTTTATATGGCTTACCTGACCATCCTGATTGCCGCGCGCGGCGCCCTCGAAAAGGGCAAGATCCCGCCGGCGCTGGGCTTGTGGTGGGTGCACGGGATATTCCTGGTCATCGGCCTGGGCCTGCTCTACTGGGAACCCTTGCAATTGAAGCGGGCGAGTCGTCGCAGCGCGCGGGAGGTGGCCCGTGGTTAAGCTCGATCGCTACATCGGTAGCAGCGTATTCGTGGCGATCCTGGCGGTACTGGGGATCATTCTCGGCCTGGCCACGCTGTTCGCGTTCATCGACGAGATGGGCGACGCCAGCGATACCTACACCCTGCTCGATGTCCTGAGCTACGTGTTGCTGACGGCGCCACGCCGGCTCTACGACATGCTGCCGATGGCAGCCCTGATCGGTTGCCTGATCGGTCTCGGCAGCCTGGCCAGCAACAGCGAGCTGACCATCATGCGTGCGGCCGGTGTGTCCATCGGGCGCATCGTCTGGGCGGTCATGAAGCCGATGCTGGTGCTGATGGTGGTGGGGGTGCTGATCGGCGAATACGTGGCGCCGGCGACCGAAAGCACCGCCCAGGCCAACCGCTCGCTGGCCCAGGGCAGTGGCGACGCGCAAAGTGCCAAGCACGGCCTGTGGCATCGCCAGGGTGACGAGTTCATCCACGTCAACTCCGTGCAACCCAATGGCCTGCTGTATGGCGTGACCCGCTATCACTTCGACAAGGAACGCCACATGTTGTCGGCGAGCTTCGCCAAGCGCGCGGAGTTCGACAAGGATCACTGGCAGTTGTCCGATGTCACCACCACGGTATTCCACGAGAAGAGCACCGAAGTGGTCACCTCTCCGGTCGAGCGCTGGGAAGTGGCGTTGAGCCCGCAACTGTTGAGTACGGTGGTGATGGCGCCGGAATCGCTGTCGATCTCGGGGCTTTGGGGCTATATCCACTATCTGGCGGACCAGGGGCTGAACAACGGCCGATACTGGCTGGCATTTTGGGTCAAGGTGTTGCAGCCCCTGGTCACCGCGGCCCTGGTGCTGATGGCGATCTCCTTCATCTTCGGTCCGCTGCGCTCTGTGACCCTTGGTCAGCGGGTGTTCACTGGCGTACTGGTGGGCTTCACCTTCCGTATTGCCCAGGATTTGCTCGGGCCTTCGAGCCTGGTGTTCGGTTTTTCGCCACTGTTCGCGGTGCTCGTGCCCGCCAGTGTCTGTGCCCTGGCCGGGCTCTGGTTGTTGCGTCGCGCCGGTTGATGGCGGCCTGTTCCGCGCTGCGCCGATGATGAAAAACGCCCCTGTCACCAGACCGGGGCGTTTTTGTACGGGCCGTCTGGCCTGCAAACGTGACGCTTGCGCCGTGGATCAGGTACAATTCCCGGCTATTTTTCGGCGGGCTATGCCTGCAGCCTTTTTGAGTGTTGATCCGTGAGTGATTTGAGTCATATCCGCAATTTCTCCATCATCGCCCACATTGACCATGGCAAGTCGACGCTGGCCGATCGCTTCATCCAGATGTGCGGCGGCCTGGCCGAGCGTGAAATGGAAGCCCAGGTACTGGATTCCATGGATCTTGAGCGTGAGCGCGGGATCACCATCAAGGCGCACAGCGTTACGCTGTATTACAAGGCTCGCGATGGCGTCACCTACCAGCTGAACTTCATCGATACCCCCGGCCACGTTGACTTCACCTATGAGGTGAGCCGTTCGCTGGCCGCCTGTGAAGGCGCGCTGCTGGTGGTCGATGCCGGTCAGGGCGTCGAGGCACAGTCGGTTGCCAACTGCTACACGGCGATCGAACAGGGCCTGGAAGTGATGCCGGTGCTGAACAAGATCGACCTGCCACAGGCCGATCCGGACCGCGTCAAAGAAGAAATCGAAAAAATCATCGGCATCGATGCCACCGACGCGGTCACTTGCAGTGCCAAGACCGGCCTGGGCGTCGATGAAGTGCTGGAGCGCCTGGTCACCACCATTCCTGCGCCAACCGGCAACATCGAAGATCCGCTGCAGGCGTTGATCATCGACTCCTGGTTCGACAACTACCTGGGCGTCGTGTCCCTGGTGCGCGTGCGCCACGGTCGCGTGAAGAAGGGCGACAAGATCCTGGTCAAGTCCACCGGCAAGATCCACCTGGTGGACAGCGTGGGCGTGTTCAACCCGAAACACACCGCTACCGTCGACCTGAAGGCCGGTGAAGTGGGCTTCATCATTGCCGGTATCAAGGACATTCACGGTGCACCGGTGGGTGACACCCTGACCTTGAGCTCGACACCGGACGTCGATGTGCTGCCAGGTTTCAAGCGCATTCAGCCGCAGGTCTATGCCGGTCTGTTCCCGGTCAGCTCCGACGACTTCGAAGACTTCCGTGAAGCCCTGCAAAAGCTCACCCTGAACGACTCGTCGCTGCAGTACACCCCGGAAAGCTCCGACGCCCTGGGCTTCGGCTTCCGTTGCGGGTTCCTCGGCATGCTGCACATGGAAATCATCCAGGAGCGCCTGGAGCGCGAGTACGACCTGGACCTGATCACCACGGCGCCGACGGTAATCTTCGAGCTGCTGCTCAAGACCGGTGAGACGATCTACGTCGATAACCCGTCTAAATTGCCGGATCTGTCTTCGATCGAAGACATGCGCGAGCCGATCGTGCGCGCCAATATCCTTGTGCCGCAAGAGCACCTGGGTAACGTCATTACCCTGTGTATTGAAAAACGTGGCGTGCAGGTCGACATGCTGTTCCTCGGCTCCCAGGTCCAGGTGACCTACGACTTGCCGATGAACGAAGTGGTGCTGGACTTCTTCGATCGCCTGAAATCCACCAGTCGCGGCTATGCTTCGCTGGATTACCATTTCGATCGTTACCAATCGGCTAGTCTGGTGAAACTGGACGTGCTGATCAACGGCGACAAGGTCGACGCCCTGGCGCTGATCGTGCACCGTGACAATGCGCACTACAAAGGTCGCCAGTTGACCGAGAAGATGAAAGAACTGATTCCGCGGCAGATGTTCGACGTGGCAATCCAGGCCGCCATTGGCGGGCAGATTGTGGCGCGTACAACCGTCAAGGCGCTCAGAAAGAACGTATTGGCCAAATGCTACGGCGGTGACGTCAGCCGTAAGAAAAAGCTGCTGGAAAAGCAAAAGGCCGGTAAGAAACGCATGAAGCAGGTCGGCAACGTGGAAATTCCACAAGAAGCCTTCCTTGCCGTGCTCAGGTTGGATAGTTAGGTCCTATGTCACTAAATTTCCCGCTGTTGCTGGTCATCGCCGTGTTCGTCTGCGGCCTGTTGGCGTTGCTCGATCTGTTGATCCTGGCACCGCGTCGGCGTGCCGCCATCGCTTCCTATCAGGGCAGCGTCAGCCAGCCTGACGGGGTGGTGGTCGAGAAGCTGAGCAAGGAACCGCTGCTGGTTGAATACGGCAAGTCGTTCTTCCCGGTGTTGTTCATCGTGCTGGTGCTGCGTTCGTTCCTGGTGGAACCGTTCCAGATCCCGTCCGGCTCGATGAAACCGACCCTGGACGTCGGCGACTTCATCCTGGTGAGCAAGTTTTCCTACGGGATCCGCTTGCCGGTGATCGACAAGAAAGTCATCGAAGTCGGTGAGCCACAGCGTGGCGATGTGATGGTGTTCCGCTACCCGAGCGATCCGAACGTCAACTACATCAAGCGTGTTGTGGGGCTGCCGGGCGACACGGTGCGGTACACCGCGGACAAGCGTCTGTTCGTCAACGGCGAGTCGATTGCCGAAAAGCTGGTCGGCTCCGAGCCGGGCACGCTGGGCAGCGCCGAGCTCTACAAGGAAAAACTCGGTGTCGCCGAGCACCTGATCCGCAAGGAAATGAGCCGCTACCGCGCAACGCCGGACCGTACCTGGACCGTGCCAGCCGGGCACTACTTCATGATGGGCGACAACCGCGACAACTCCAACGACAGTCGCTACTGGGATGATCCAGCCATTCCCAAGGATCTGCTGGGCATGGTTCCCGACAAGAATATCGTCGGCAAGGCCTTCGCAGTCTGGATGAGCTGGCCGGAACCCAAACTCAGTCACCTGCCGAATTTCTCGCGGGTTGGCCTGATCCAGTAATCAAACACGGCGCTGTTGAACACAGCGCCGAATGCATTTCTGGAGTCGGTACAATCGGCGACAGTTGCATGAAAACAACGATATTCAGGACGTTATTTTTGAACACAGCGTTAATTGTCCCAAGCCTGCGCCGACTCACGGCGATGGCGGTGGAATCCAACCACGAACTCAGCGTGGGTAAACCGTGAGCGTCTCCTTAAGCCGTCTCGAGCGTCAGCTCGGCTACACCTTCAAGGATCAGGAACTGATGGTCCTGGCCCTGACTCACCGCAGTTTTGCCGGGCGTAACAACGAGCGCCTGGAATTCCTCGGTGATGCCATCCTCAACTTCGTCGCCGGCGAGGCCTTGTTCGATCGCTTCCCGCTGGCCCGCGAAGGCCAGCTGTCGCGTTTGCGCGCACGCCTGGTCAAAGGTGAGACCCTGGCCGTACTGGCCCGTGGTTTCGACCTGGGCGAATACCTGCGCCTGGGCTCCGGTGAATTGAAAAGCGGCGGTTTCCGTCGCGAGTCGATCCTGGCCGATGCCCTGGAAGCGCTGATTGGTGCGATCTACCTGGACGCTGGCATGGAAGTGGCACGCGAGCGCGTGCTGGCCTGGCTGGCCGGAGAGTTCGAAGGCCTGACGCTGGTCGACACCAACAAAGATCCAAAGACCCGCCTGCAGGAATTCCTGCAGTCCCGTGGTTGCGAGCTGCCGCGTTACGAAGTGGTGGATATCCAGGGTGAACCGCATTGCCGGACGTTCTTCGTCGAATGTGAAATCATCCTATTGAATGAAAAAAGCCGAGGTCAGGGTGTGAGCCGTCGTATTGCCGAACAGGTAGCGGCCGCCGCAGCACTGATTGCCCTGGGTGTGGAGAATGGCAATGACTGATACAAACGCAACACGCTGTGGCTATGTTGCCATCGTCGGCCGTCCGAACGTGGGCAAGTCCACGTTGCTCAACCACATCCTCGGCCAGAAGCTGGCGATCACCTCGCGCAAGCCGCAAACCACCCGTCACAACATGCTCGGCATCAAGACCGAGGGCGATGTGCAGGCGATCTACGTCGACACCCCTGGTATGCACAAGGGTGGCGAGAAGGCCTTGAACCGCTACATGAACAAGACCGCTTCGGCGGCGTTGAAAGACGTCGACGTGGTGATCTTCGTGGTCGATCGCACCAAGTGGACCGACGAAGACCAGATGGTCCTCGAGCGCGTCCAGTACGTGACCGGCCCGCTGATCGTGGCACTGAACAAGACTGATCGCATCGAAGACAAGGCCGAGCTGATGCCGCACCTGAGCTGGTTGCAGGAGCAGCTGCCGAACGCGCAGATCATCCCGATTTCCGCGCAGCACGGGCACAACCTCGACGCGCTGGAAAAGGTCATCGCTGATCATCTGCCGGAAAACGATCACTTCTTCCCGGAAGACCAGATCACCGACCGCAGCAGCCGTTTCCTCGCCGCCGAGCTGGTACGCGAGAAAATCATGCGCCAGCTGGGCGCCGAGCTGCCGTACCAGATCACCGTTGAAATCGAAGAGTTCAAGCAGCAGGGCAAGACCCTGCACATCCATGCCCTGATCCTCGTCGAGCGTGATGGCCAGAAGAAGATCATCATTGGCGACAAGGGCGAGCGCATCAAGCGCATCGGCACCGAAGCGCGCAAGGATATGGAGCTGTTGTTCGACTCCAAGATCATGCTCAACCTGTGGGTGAAGGTGAAGGGTGGCTGGTCCGATGACGAGCGCGCCTTGCGTTCGCTGGGTTACGGCGACCTGTAACTGGGGCTTCAGATACACAGCAAAACCCTGTGGGAGCGGGCTTGCTCGCGAAGAGGATGTAACATTCAGCATTGATGTTGACTGTTACACCGCTTTCGCGAGCAAGCCCGCTCCCACATTGGTTTTGGGTTGCTTGTAAAACTGCGTTTATTCATTGAGAGCTCTGATCTCCATGTCCCAACCCATCCCCCAACCCGCCTACGTCCTCCACTCCCGCGCCTACCGCGAAAGCAGCGCCCTGGTGGACTTCCTCACGCCGCAAGGTCGGCTGCGGGCGGTATTGCGCAGTGCGCGGGGCAAGGCCGGGACGTTGGCGCGCCCGTTCGTGCCGTTGGAGGTCGAGTTTCGCGGGCGGGGCGAGCTGAAGAACGTCGGGCGCATGGAGAGTGCCGGCATCGCCACCTGGCTCAACGGCGAGGCGCTGTTCAGCGGGCTTTATCTCAATGAGCTGTTGATTCGCCTGCTACCCGCCGAAGACCCTTTCCCTGCGGTGTTCGATCACTACGCGGCGACTTTGCTCGCCCTGGCCGAAGGTCGAGCGCTGGAGCCGTTGCTGCGTTCGTTCGAATGGCGTTTGCTGGATGACCTGGGCTACGGCTTTTCATTGATAACCGATATCCACGACCAACCCGTTGCGCCAGACGGCCTCTATCGTTTGCAGGTGGATGCGGGCCTGGAGCGGGTCTATCTGCTGCAGCCCGGGCTGTTCAATGGCACGGAGCTGCTGGCCATGGCTGAAGCTGACTGGAGCGCACCGGGTGCGTTGTCGGCGGCCAAGCGTTTGATGCGCCAGGCACTGGCCGTTCACCTGGGTGGCCGGCCTCTGGTCAGTCGCGAGCTGTTTCGCAAGCCGTAGTCTCCCCGTATGCTGTGCACCGAACTTTTTCTGATTCTGGAGCGCTTCCGTGACCACCAGCACCCGCATTCTTCTTGGCGTAAACATCGACCACGTTGCCACCCTGCGTCAGGCCCGGGGCACTCGCTACCCGGACCCGGTCAAGGCGGCACTGGATGCGGAAGAGGCGGGCGCTGACGGCATCACCGTGCACCTGCGTGAAGACCGCCGGCACATCCAGGAGCGCGACGTGCTGCTGCTCAAGGACGTGCTGCAAACCCGCATGAACTTCGAAATGGGCGTCACCGAGGAAATGATGCAGTTCGCCGAGCGTATTCGCCCGGCGCATATTTGCCTGGTGCCGGAAACCCGACAGGAACTGACGACCGAAGGCGGGCTGGATGTGGCGGGGCAGGAAGCGCGGATCAAGGCCGCGGTGGAGCGCCTGTCGAAGATCGGTTCGGAAGTGTCGCTGTTCATCGATGCCGACGAACGGCAGATCGACGCCTCGCGTCGCGTCGGTGCGCCAGCCATCGAACTGCACACCGGGCGTTATGCCGACGCCGAGACGCCGACCGAAGTGGCTGAAGAACTCAAGCGCGTCGCCGATGGCGTAGCGTTCGGCCTGACTCAAGGCCTGATCGTCAATGCCGGCCACGGCCTGCATTATCACAACGTCGAGGCGGTGGCGGCGATCAAGGGCATCAACGAATTGAACATCGGCCATGCGCTGGTGGCCCATGCGTTGTTTGTGGGGTTCAAATCGGCGGTGTCGGAGATGAAGGCGCTGATTCTGGCGGCTGCCAAGGCCTGAGCAACAACACAAAACCAATGTGGGAGCCAGCCTGCTGGCGATAGCGGCGAGTCAGTCAACAAAGATGTTGAATGATGAACCGCTATCGCCAGCAGGCTGGCTCCCACAGTTGTTTGGTGGTGGATGTTAGAGGGGGGCAGGTTCCTGGGTCGGCTTGGACTTGTCGATGCCGGGCACATGCAAGTTACCCTCGGCGACCTGATCACCTTCAAGCTGCGGCTGCGTGACCCAGGTCAGGATGTCGTAGTAGCGACGGATGTTCGCCACGAAATGCACCGGTTCGCCGCCACGGGCGTAGCCGTAACGGGTCTTGCTGTACCACTTCTTCTCGGACAGGCGCGGCAGGATCTTTTTCACGTCCAGCCATTTGTCCGGATTCAATCCTTCCTTGGCGGCCAGCTTGCGGGCGTCGTCGAGGTGACCGCTGCCGACGTTGTAGGCGGCCAGGGCAAACCAGGTGCGATCCGGTTCCTGGATCGAATCGTCCAACTGTTCTTTCATGTAGGCCAGGTACTTGGCGCCGCCCATGATGCTCTGCTTCGGATCGAGGCGGTTGGACACGCCCATGGCCTGCGCGGTGTTCTGGGTCAGCATCATCAGGCCGCGCACGCCGGTCTTGGAGGTCACGGTCGGTTGCCACAGCGACTCCTGATACCCGATCGCCGCCAGCAGGCGCCAATCGACTTTCTCTTTCTTGGCGTACGCCTTGAAGTGCTGTTCGTACTTGGGCAGGCGTTGCTGCAAGTGCTGGGCAAACGTGGTGGCGCCCATGTAGCCGAGCACATCGACATGCCCGTAGTAACGGTCCTTGAGGCGTTGCAGGGTGCCGTTCTTCTTGACCTTGTCGAGGTACTCGTTGATCTCGTTGAGCAGGCTGTTGTCGTCGCCCGGGGCCACGGCCCAGCTCTGGTTGCTGGCATCCCCCAGGTCGAAGGCGACCCGGATGTTGGTGAAGTACACCTGGTTCATCGCCACTTCATTGGAGTCGACCAGTGTCAGATCGATCTGGCCTTCGTCGACCATGCGCAGGAGATCCACGACCTCGACCGCGTCGGATTCTTCGTATTCGATGCCGGGAAATTTCTGTTTCAGCTGTGCGAGCTGCTCGGCGTGGGTGCTGCCCTTGAGCACCATGATCTTCTTGCCGACCAGATCCTTGGCGTCGGTAGGGCGCGACTTGCCGTTGCGGTAGATGATCTGTGGCGTGACTTCCAGGTAGGAGTGGGAAAACCGCACCTGCTTCTTGCGCGCTTCACTGCTGACCAGGCCAGCGGCCGCCAGTACCGGGCCATTGGGCTTGCCCACCTGGTCGAACAGGTCGTCGAGGTTGTCGGCCGTCTCGATCTTGAGCTCGACCCCCAGATCGTCGGCGAAGCGCTTCACCAGCTCGTATTCGAAGCCGGTTTCACCGTTGCGATCCTGAAAGTAGGTGGCGGGGCTGTTCCGGGTAACCACCCGCAGCACACCATCCTCCTTTACGCGCTCCAGTGTGTTGGGTTTATCAACACAGCCACTGAGCATCAGGAAGAGTCCGGTTGCGATCAGCCATTTGGCGTACCGCGGACGCAAAGCCGTTGGGGAAAACATCTGCGCAGTATACGCAAAGGACCACGGGCGCCATATCTCGACAGCGAAGGGCCTATCTGCTAGCGATCGAAAAACCGGCCGAAAGCCCGCAGGAATGGACCTTTTGTGCATTTTGATACAGTAAAAATAAGCTGTCGCCACACGCCCGGTTATCCTGACTCTCGGGGCAGAAACACAGATCGACACCCGAGTGCAACCGTGCGTAGCGTTTCGGGTGCTGTCGCGGGCTGTTTAGGCTAGAATGCACGGCCTCAAAGCACACCCCTTCCCGAGGCTGTCCCGAAGATGTTGATCCTGCGCGGCGCTCCTGCCCTTTCTGCCTTTCGCCACAGCAAGCTCCTTGAGCAACTGAGCCAGAAGGTTCCGGCTGTCAGCGGCCTGTATGCTGAATTCGCTCACTTCGCCGAAGTTACCGGCGTCCTGACCGGCGACGAACAGCAGGTGCTGGCGCGCCTTCTGAAGTACGGTCCAAGTGTTCCGGTCCAGGAACCGACCGGTCGTCTGTTCCTGGTGTTGCCGCGTTTCGGCACCATCTCGCCATGGTCGAGCAAGGCCAGCGACATCGCTCGCAACTGCGGCCTGGGCAAGATCCAGCGCCTGGAGCGCGGCATTGCCTTCTACGTCGCCGGCCAGTTCAGCGATGCTGACGCCCAGCTGATTGCCGATGCACTGCACGACCGCATGACCCAGATCGTCCTGGGCAACCTGGAACAGGCCGCCGGCCTGTTCAGCCACGCCGAACCCAAGCCCCTGACCGCGATCGACGTGTTGGGTGGCGGCCGCGCCGCGCTGGAAAAAGCCAACACCGAGCTGGGCCTGGCCCTGGCCGAAGACGAGATCGACTACCTGGTCAACGCTTTCGTCGGTTTGAAGCGCAACCCGCATGACATCGAACTGATGATGTTTGCCCAGGCCAACTCCGAGCACTGCCGTCACAAGATCTTCAACGCCAGTTGGGACATCGACGGCGAGAGCCAGGAAAAAAGCCTGTTCGGCATGATCAAGAACACCTACGTGATGCACAGCGAAGGCGTTCTGTCGGCATACAAGGACAACGCTTCGGTGATCGTCGGCTCCGTGGCCGGGCGTTTCTTCCCGGACCCTGAAACCCGCCAGTACGGCGCGGTGCAGGAACCGGTGCACATCCTGATGAAAGTCGAGACCCACAACCACCCGACCGCGATTGCCCCGTTCCCGGGCGCATCCACCGGTTCCGGTGGCGAGATCCGCGACGAAGGCGCGACCGGTCGTGGCGCCAAGCCGAAGGCCGGCCTGACCGGCTTCACCGTGTCCAACCTGCAGATCCCGGGTTTCGAACAGCCGTGGGAAGTGCCGTACGGCAAGCCCGAGCGCATCGTGACCGCGCTGGACATCATGATCGAAGGCCCGCTGGGCGGCGCTGCGTTCAACAACGAATTCGGTCGTCCGGCGCTGACCGGTTACTTCCGTACTTTCGAACAGTCGATCAGCACCCCGCACGGCGATGAAGTGCGCGGTTACCACAAGCCGATCATGCTGGCTGGCGGCATGGGCAACATCCGTGAAGAACACGTCAAGAAAGGCGAGATCCTGGTCGGCTCCAAGCTGATCGTGCTCGGCGGCCCGGCGATGCTGATTGGCCTGGGTGGCGGCGCGGCTTCCTCCATGGCCACCGGCACCAGCTCGGCGGACCTGGACTTCGCTTCCGTACAGCGTGAAAACCCTGAAATGGAGCGCCGTTGCCAGGAAGTCATCGACCGTTGCTGGCAGCTGGGTGACAAGAACCCGATCAGTTTCATCCACGACGTGGGTGCGGGCGGTCTGTCCAACGCCTTCCCGGAGCTGGTCAACGACGGCGACCGCGGTGGCCGTTTCGAACTGCGCAACATTCCAAACGACGAGCCGGGCATGGCCCCGCACGAAATCTGGTCCAACGAATCCCAGGAACGCTACGTGCTGGCAGTCGGCCCGGCCGACTTCGAGCGCTTCAAGGCAATCTGCGAACGTGAGCGTTGCCCGTTTGCCGTCGTCGGCGAAGCCACTGCCGAGCCGCAGCTTACTGTTACGGATAGCCACTTCGGCAACAGCCCGGTGGACATGCCGCTCGAAGTGCTGCTGGGCAAAGCCCCGCGCATGCACCGTTCGGTGGTACGTGAAAACGAGCTGGGCGACGATTTCGATCCGTCGACCCTGGACATCGGCGAGTGCGTCGAGCGCGTCCTGCATCACCCGGCTGTGGCCAGCAAGAGCTTCCTGATCACCATCGGCGACCGCACCATCACCGGCCTCGTGGCCCGCGACCAGATGGTCGGCCCGTGGCAGGTTCCAGTGGCCGACGTTGCCGTCACCGCCACCAGCTTCGACGTCTACACCGGTGAAGCCATGGCGATGGGCGAGCGCACTCCGCTGGCACTGCTGGACGCTCCGGCGTCGGGCCGCATGGCCATCGGCGAAACCCTGACCAACATCGCGGCTTCGCGCATCGGCAAGATCTCCGACATCAAGCTGTCGGCGAACTGGATGTCCGCCGCCGGTCACCCGGGCGAAGACGCACGTCTCTACGACACCGTGAAAGCGGTCGGCATGGAACTGTGCCCTGAGCTGGGCATCACCATTCCGGTGGGCAAGGACTCGATGTCCATGGCCACGCGCTGGAGCGATGAAGGCGTGGACAAGTCCGTGACTTCGCCAATGTCCCTGATCGTGACCGGTTTCGCGCCAGTGACTGACATCCGTCAGACCCTGACCCCGCAACTGCGCATGGACAAGGGCACCACCGACCTGATCCTGATCGACCTGGGCCGTGGCCAGAACCGCATGGGCGCCTCGATCCTCGCGCAGGTTCACGGCAAGCTCGGCAAGCAGGCGCCGGACGTCGACGACGCCGAAGACCTGAAGGCCTTCTTCGCGGTGATCCAGGGCCTCAACGCCGACGGTCACCTGCTGGCCTACCACGACCGTTCCGACGGTGGTCTGTTGACCAGCGTGGTCGAGATGGCGTTCGCCGGTCACTGCGGCCTGAGCCTGAACCTCGATGGCCTGGCGGAAACGTCCGCCGACATCGCCGCGATCCTGTTCAACGAAGAACTGGGCGCCGTGATCCAGGTTCGCCAGGACGCTACCGCGGACATCCTCGCGCAGTTCAGCGCTGCCGGCCTGGGCGAGTGCGTGTCGGTGATCGGTCAGCCGATCAACAATGGCCAGATCAACATCACCTTCAACGGTGACACCGTGTTCGAAGGCCAGCGTCGTCTGCTGCAACGCCAGTGGGCCGAGACCAGCTACCAGATCCAGCGTCTGCGCGACAACGCCGACTGCGCCGATCAAGAGTTCGACGTCCTGCTGGAAGAAGACAACCCGGGCCTGAGCGTCAAGCTGAGCTACGACGTCAACCAGGACATCGCCGCGCCTTACATCAAGAAAGGCATCCGCCCACAGGTTGCCGTGCTGCGTGAGCAGGGCGTCAACGGTCAGGTGGAAATGGCGGCCGCGTTCGACCGCGCCGGTTTCAACGCGATCGACGTGCACATGAGCGACATCCTCGCCGGCCGTGTCGACCTGAACGAGTTCAAGGGCATGGTGGCGTGCGGCGGTTTCTCCTACGGCGACGTACTGGGTGCCGGTGAAGGTTGGGCCAAGTCGGCGTTGTTCAACAGCCGTGCCCGTGATGCGTTCCAGGGCTTCTTCGAGCGTAACGACAGCTTCACCCTCGGCGTGTGCAACGGTTGCCAGATGATGTCCAACCTGCACGAGCTGATCCCGGGCAGCGAGTTCTGGCCGCACTTCGTGCGTAACCGTTCCGAGCAGTTCGAAGCCCGTGTAGCCATGGTGCAGATCCAGGAGTCGAACTCGATCTTCCTGCAGGGCATGGCCGGTTCGCGCATGCCGATCGCCATCGCCCACGGTGAAGGCCATGCCGAATTCGCCAGCGAAGAAGCGTTGCTGGAAGCCGATCTGTCCGGTTGCGTGGCGATGCGTTTCGTCGACAACCACGGCAAGGTCACCGAAAGCTACCCGGCCAACCCGAACGGCTCGCCGCGCGGGATCACCGGTTTGACCAGCCGCGACGGTCGCGTGACCATCATGATGCCGCACCCGGAGCGTGTGTTCCGTGCCGTGCAGAACTCGTGGCGTTCGGAAGACTGGAACGAAGACGCGCCTTGGATGCGTATGTTCCGTAATGCTCGCGTCTGGGTTAACTGATAGCTGTGTACAAGCTCGCTTTTTTCGTTCCCGACAGTCATGTCGAAGTGGTCAAGAGCGCCGTATTCGCTGCCGGTGGCGGGCGGATCGGCGCTTACGATCACTGCGCCTGGCAGGTGTTGGGCCAGGGCCAGTTTCGTCCACTGGACGGCAGTACGCCGTTCATTGGTGAGGCCGGGCAGGTCGAACGGGTCGAGGAATGGAAGGTCGAGCTTGTGGTGGCCGATGAGTTGATTGGCTCGGTGGTGGCGGCTCTGAAACAGAGTCACCCCTATGAGACGCCGGCTTATGAAGTGTGGCGGTTGGAGGATTTCTGATCCTGTGGTTGCCAAATAAAAAACCCGCTGATTCGTCAGCGGGTTTTTTATTGCCTTCATTTTCTGCACCCACAAAAAACCCGGCATGAAAGCCGGGTTTTTTTGGGGCATCGAGCTTAAGCGGTGAAGGTTTTGCCTTCGAACTGCTCAGCCACGAATTTCCAGTTGACCAGGTTCCAGAACGCTTCGACGTACTTCGGACGCAGGTTGCGGTAGTCGATGTAGTAAGCGTGTTCCCAGACGTCGCAGGTCAGCAGCGGGGTGTCGCCGCTGGTCAGCGGGTTGCCGGCGCCGATGGTGCTGGCCAGGCCCAGGGAACCGTCAGCCTTTTTCACCAGCCAGCCCCAGCCGGAGCCGAAGGTGCCGATGGAAGTCTTGCTGAACTCTTCCTTGAACTTGTCGAACGAACCGAAGGCCGCGTTGATGGCCTCAGCCAGCGCGCCGGTTGGTTGACCGCCAGCGTTTGGCGCCAGGCAGTTCCAGTAGAAAGTGTGGTTCCACACTTGAGCGGCGTTGTTGAAGATGCCGCCCGAGGAAGTCTTGACGATTTCTTCCAGGGTCTTGCCTTCGAACTCGGTGCCTGGCACCAGGTTGTTCAGGTTCACGACGTAGGTGTTGTGGTGCTTGTCGTGGTGAAACTCCAGGGTTTCCTTGGAGATGTGCGGCTGCAGGGCATCGTGTGCGTACGGCAGTGGCGGCAATTCGAAAGCCATGATGATTCTCCTAATCAGGTCTGTTGCGGTGAGCGCAAGGCCGATCACGGGCGGCCAAACAAGCGCCGGGGAGTTTGTACTCTTTGCGGCGCAGGGATTCGGATCATAGCACCGGGGTGGCGGCATAACCACGCAACAACTGTGTGGAATAGAGGTTCCAGAGCCGTTTGGAATAATTCAACCAGCGGTGATCAGCTGCAGTGCTACGGCAAACATCATCACGGCCACCAACAGATCAAGAATACGCCAAGTGCTCGGGCGAGCCAGCCATGGCGCGAGCCACGCCGCACCCAGCGCCAGGGTGAAAAACCACAGCAATGAAGCACTCGCCGCGCCTACCACGTAAGCGCCGGGTTCTGTTTGCTGGGCGCCGAGGGAGCCGATCAGCAACACGGTGTCCAGATAGACGTGGGGATTGAGCAGGGTCACCGCCAGGGCACTGAGCATTACCGCGCGCAATGAGCGCACGGTCTGGTTTTCACCTTGTTGCAGGCTCTGTTTCGAGCAGGCGCGGCGCAACGCCTGACTGCCGTACCACAACAGAAACGCCGCGCCACCCCAACGGGCGATGGCCAACAGGGTGGGGTTCTGTGCCAGCACCGTCGCCAGGCCGAATACACCGGCGGCCACCAGCAAGGCGTCGCAGGCCACGCAGAGTGCCGCCACCGGCAGGTGATGTTCGCGGCGCAGGCTTTGCGCCAGCACAAATGCATTCTGCGTGCCGATCGCCATGATCAGGCCGAAGGCCACCAGCAGGCCGTTCACATAACTTTGCCACATGGCTTTTACTCCGCGTTCGCCGCCAGGTCGCGCAACACTTGCATGGCGCGCTCGGCATCGGCCTGGCCGACGAACAAATGGTCGTGGTAATAACCGGCGATCACATTGCAGCTGATGCTTGCCTGGCCCAGGGCCGTGGCGAACGCCGCGGTAAGGCCGACCGCTTCGAGGGCCGAATGCACGTTCAGGGTGATCCACGCGGCGACGTAGTCGTAGCTGAAACCGGCCTGTTCAGCCTGGGAACGTTCGAGAATCACGGTCAGGCCTTCCTGCTCGCGAAAGCTGCCGACGATGTCCAGGCCCGCCGGCAACTGGCCGTCGCCCAGGGTGCAGAACACGTAGTCGCCGGCGTTGAGTTGCGGGCTCATGCTGCGCAGCAGCGTTGCCAATGACGTTTCACCAGCCATATCGGTGGTCCTTGTTGGAGAGTTCTTGCTAGCCATTCTCCAGTACGAGCCTGTATAAGAAAAACCAATATTGCTGATCGCTCATTAGGAAAACTGATGTTCGACTATAAATTGCTTTCTGCCCTGGCCGCGGTGGTCGAGCAGGCCGGTTTCGAACGGGCGGCCCAGGTGTTGGGGTTGTCGCAATCGGCCATTTCCCAGCGCATCAAACTGCTCGAGGCGCGGGTCGGTCAACCGGTGCTGGTGCGGGGTACGCCGCCGTCACCGACCGAGATCGGTCGGCGTTTGCTCAACCACGTGCAGCAGGTGCGCCTGCTTGAGCGGGATTTGCAGACGCTGGTGCCGGCGCTGGACGAGGAGGGCCTGCCCGAACGCCTGCGGATCGCCCTGAATGCCGACAGCCTGGCGACCTGGTGGGCCCGGGCGGTAGGGGATTTTTGCGCAGAGCAACACCTGTTGATGGACCTGGTGGTTGAAGACCAGACCGTCGGCCTCAAGCGCATGCGCGCCGGCGAAGTCGCGGCGTGTCTGTGTGCCAGCGAGCGCCCGGTAGCCGGTGCGCGCAGCGTATTGCTCGGCGCCATGCGCTATCGGGCCCTGGCCAGCCCAGCGTTCATTGCGCGACACTTTCCTCACGGCGTGCGTGCCGATCAGTTGGCCCGAACCCCGGCGCTGGTCTTCGGCCCGGACGACTTCCTGCAGCATCGCTACCTGGCGTCCCTGGGCGTCGATGGTGGTTTCGAACACCACCTGTGCCCCTCGTCCGAAGGGTTCATTCGCCTCACAGAGGCCGGGCTGGGCTGGGGCCTGGTGCCGGAACTGCAGGTGCGCGAGCAGCTGGAACGCGGCATTTTGCTGGAGTTGTTGCCAGATAAACCGATCGACGTGCCGCTGTACTGGCATCATTGGCGCAATGGCGGTCAGTTGCTGGGGTTGTTGACCGAGCAATTGGTGCAGGCGTCCAGGCAATGTCTAGTGCCCTTCGGGCAGATTTGAGCGTCAAGCTGCAAGCGGCAAGAGAACAACCTGCGCATCATATTTAACTTACAGCTTGAAGCTTGAATCTCGCAGCTGTATCCGAAGGAATACTTCATGAAAATTCTGGTCACCGGCGCAAGCGGCTTCATTGGCGGGCGCTTTGCGCGTTTCGCCCTGGAGCAGGGCCTGGACGTGCGGGTCAACGGTCGCCGGGCCGAAAGTGTCGAGCACCTGGTGCGCCGTGGCGCCGAGTTCGTCCAGGGCGACTTGAGCGATCCGATCCTGGCCCACGACCTGTGTTCCGGGGTTGAGGCCGTGGTGCATTGCGCCGGTGCCGTTGGATTGTGGGGGCGTTATCAGGACTTTCATCTGGGCAACGTCCAGGTCACCGAAAACGTGGTCGAAGCCTGCCTGAAGCAGCGGGTGCGGCGGCTGGTGCATCTGTCGTCGCCGTCGATCTATTTCGATGGCCACGATCACCTGGGGCTGACCGAAGAACAAGTGCCCAAACGCTTCAAGCACCCGTACGCGGCGACCAAGTACCTGGCTGAGCAGAAAGTCTTCGGTGCCCAGGAGTTTGGCCTTGAAACCCTGGCGCTGCGTCCGCGTTTCGTCACCGGTGCCGGTGACATGAGCATCTTCCCGCGGCTGCTGAACATGCAGCGCAAGGGGCGCCTGGCGATCATCGGCAACGGCTTGAACAAGGTCGATTTCACCAGTGTGCAAAACCTCAATGAAGCCTTGCTCAGCAGTTTGCTGGCCAGCGGTTCAGCCCTGGGCAAGGTGTACAACATCAGCAACGGAACGCCGATCCCGTTGTGGGACGTGGTCAATTACGTCATGCGCAGGATGGAAGTCCCACAAGTGACGCGCTACCGTTCCTACGGCCTGGGCTACAGCGTCGCGGCGCTCAACGAGGGGTTCTGCAAGCTGTGGCCGGGACGTCCCGAACCGACCCTGTCGCGCCTGGGCATGCAGGTCATGAAGAAGAATTTCACCCTGGATATCAGCCGCGCCCGGCATTATCTGGACTACGACCCCAAGGTCAGTCTCTGGACGGCGCTCGATGAATTCTGCGCCTGGTGGAAGGCCCAGGACCTTCGCTGATACCTGCCGCACTGAACCGAGGTTCGGGTCCGGGGTCAATCGATGCGGCCATGGGGGGTTATACTGCGCCGCATCAAGCCATCACCGTGTTTCACAAAGGTTGACTCAATGTCCATGCGTAACGATGCCCACGATGACTTCGACGATGTACCGAGCCTGCGTGCAGACATCCTCGATGACGATGATTACCCGAAGACCACCCGCACCACCGTGCATTCGCGCACACCGCCCGCGGTCAGGGTCAAGGCGGCGAGCACAGGGCCTTTGTGGGCCCTGGTCGGCGCCTTGTTCTTTGCCTTCGCGGGCCTTGCCTGGTGGAGCTTCCAGCAGATTTCGCTGATGGAGCAACAGCTGGTGGCGACCCAGGAAAGCTTTGCGCGTATCAGTGAAGAAGCGGCGGGGCGCCTGCAGGATATTTCCGGCAAGGTGGTCGCCAGCCAGACTAACGTCACCAGCGACAGCGAAGCGCTGAAACTGCAAATCAAACAGCTGGAAAACCAGTTGCAGGACCAGGGCAAACAACAGCTGGGCGTCGCCGGCCAGGCCTCGGACCTGGACAAGCGCCTGGCGCAGATGACCGCGCAAACCAGCGAGCTCGACAAGCGCCTGACACAGATGACTGCCCAGTACACCGAGCAGCAGAATGCCGATACGCAATTGCAGGCGCAGGTCAAAGCCTTGAGCGCTGAACTGACCACCCTGAAGGACACCCCGGCGGACACCGAAAAATTCGATGCGCAGCTTAAAAGCCTGGGGGCTGACATCACGGCGCTGAAGAAACAGGGCAATCCAGGCGCCGCCATCGACCGTCTGGAGCAGGACATCGTTGTCCTCAAAAGCCAGCAGGACAACCGTTCGGGCGCTTCTCAAAGCGCCAACCTGGCGGAGTTCGATGCGTTCCGCAGCCAGGTCACCCGGACCATCAATTCCCTGCAAGCGCAGATCCAGTACCTGCAGCAGCAGTTGCGCACTCGCCAGTAAACCCTGGTTCATTCCCGGTTCGCCGGGAATGAATCCCTCCCGCACCCACGCCATTGCCGTCTACGCTCTTGAAACACCAAAAAAGAACGAGGGACGCGCCATGGGAGTTGTGCACAAGTTGGCCTGGTTATGCGGCATGCTGCTGATGTGCCTGGGCCAGGTTCAAGCGGCTGAGACGGAAAAGGCTGACAGCCAGGCCGCCATCGCCTTGCTCGAAAAGGCCCTGGCCTACTACCACGACAATGGCGACAAGGCCTTCGCCGCGTTCAGCCGCCAGGGCGAGTTCGTCGATCAGGACCGCTATGTCTTCGTGGTCGATACCCAGGGTGTGATGCTCGCCAGCGGCGGGCCTTCGGCGGCGCTGATTGGCCGCGATGTGTCGGATGTGCTCGGGCCGGATCTGCAGAAGGCCTTCAAGGAGGCGCTGAAAACGCCCGAGGGCAATGGCATCCAGCAAGCGGAATACCGTTGGCAGAACTGGTCCGACGGCAAGGTGGAGCGCAAGCATGTCTACTATCAGCGCGTCGGCCAGCGCATTCTCGCGGTCGGCTACTACCTGCCCCGGGCCTCGGCGGAACAGGCCATGGCCTTGCTGAACAAGGCGGCGACCGACCTGGCCAAGGACGAGAAGGGCACCCTGGCGGCGATCAACTCCCTGAAGGGCGGATATCTGCAGGATGACCTGTATGTCTTTGTCGTCGACATCAATACCGGGCGCTACGTGGCCCATGGCACTAACCTGCGATTGATCAACACTGATTTCAGCATGATCAAGGATCCGGATGGCAAGCCGGTGGGTGAACCGATGCTGGCGTTGATCGCGAAACAGGATTACGGCGAGTATGAGTACCGCTGGAAAAACCCGGTGACCGGGAAGGTCGAGAACAAGCATGCCTACCTGAAAAAGGTTGGGCATTTCCTGGTGGCTGTGGGGTATTACAGCCCTTGAGATCGCAGACCTGTAGGAGCCCGGCTTGCCGGCGAACAACGATAACGCGGTATTACAGACACACCGCGGCGTCTGGTTCGCCGGCAAGCCACGCTCCTACAGAACCTTGTCTTCCCGTCCGCGCAACAACATGTTCGGCATGCCAATCGCCGCCGCCAGCCCCAGCAGCGATACCGCCGCGCTGATCATCAGCAAATGCCGGAACGTCAGCAGCAATTCAGCGCGCAAGGCATTTTGTGCCTCCCCCGGCGTGGCGTTCAGGCCGTCCAGTAAAACATTCCCCGAATGACCCTCGGCCAGCAGCGAAGCGCCGGCCAGATGGGCGAAGCTCGAATCCTGCAGCAACGCCAGCAACAGTGCCGACATCAAGGCCACGCCCACCGCACCGCCCAATGAGCGGAACAGGTTGGTGGTGCTGGTGGCGACGCCGATGTCCCGCTGTTGCACCGAGTTCTGCGTGCCGACCAGCGAGGTGGGAAACTGCATGCCCGAGGCGATCCCGCAGAGCAGCATGAACAGGCTGCTCAACCAGAAGGCCTGGGGCGGGCTGAACGCCATGCCCATAATCGACAGCGGCATGAGCAGGGCACCGCCCAGGATCATCGGCTTGTAGCGACCGGTGATGGAGGTACGGCGGCCGGCGAAATACGCGCCGATCGGCAAGCCTATGGCCAGCGGCAGCAGGTGCAGGGCGGCGGCGTCTGCACCGGCACCGGTGACACTCTGGAACCGCAGTGGCATCAGCACGATCATCGAGATGGCCTGGAAGCTGGTGAAGAAAATCGTGCACCAGCACAGGATGGCATTGCGGTTGGCGAAGAGGTGCATGGGCAACAATGGCTCCGCCGCCCGTCGTTCATGTAGCACGAACAAGCCCAGCACGGCCGCCGCGCAAGCCAGCAAACCCAATACTTCGGCGCTGCGCCAGGAATGGCCCTGGCCGAATTCGGTAATGCCCAGCAACAAGGCTGTCAGCCCGATGATCATCAACAGCGTGCCGAGGTAATCGATCACCGGCTTGCGTTGCGGAATCGGCAAGCCCACCAGCGTGCGATTGGCTACCAGCCACGCGCCCAGGCCCAGCGGCAGATTGATCAGGAAAGCCCAGCGCCAGGACAGGTATTCGGTCATGTACCCGCCCAGCACCGGGCCGGCGACGCTGGCCACTGCATACATGCTGCTGAAGTAGCCCTGATAGCGGCCACGCTCGCGGGGCGGCACGATGTCACCGATGATCGCCTGGCTGACCGAGATCATGCCACCGGCACCGATACCCTGGAGAATGCGTGCCAGCACCAGCTGCTCCATGCTCTGGGCCATGCCGCAGAACACTGACGCCAGGGTGAACAGGCCCATGCCGAACAGCATCAGTTTGCGCCGGCCGTACAGGTCGCCCAGTTTGCCGTAGATCGGCACCGCCACCGTCATCGCCACCATGTAGCCGGAAATCACCCAGGCCAGCAGGCTGACGTCCTTGAACTGCGCGGAAATGGCCGGCATCGACACGGCAACGATGGTCTGGTCAAGCGCACCGAGGAAAGTCGCCAGCATCAGCGCGATCAGCACGCTGCGGATGGCCGGTTTGGGCAATTCAGGCTGGTGGAGAGTGGTCACGGGTGAACCTTCGGCAGTGGTAGACCCGCCAGAGGCAAGGCGAGCGGGATGCTCGCCAGTTTAAGTCGATAGCAAGCTATTCGATAGCCTCGTAGGGAAGACCGACGTAATTTTCCGCAATAGTCTTGCGGCCCGCTTCGGAATCGACGAAATAGTCCAGCTCCGATTCGGCAATGCGCTGGCTGAAGGCGTCGTGATCGTCGAAGCGGTGCAGCATCGAGGTCATCCACCAGGAAAACCGCTCGGCTTTCCACACCCGGCGCAGGCAGACCTCGGAGTATTTCTCCAGCAGATCGACACGGCCTTCGCGATAGACCTTGAGCAGGATATTGAACAGCGTGCTGACATCGCTGGCCGCCAGGTTCAGGCCCTTGGCCCCGGTGGGCGGGACAATGTGCGCTGCGTCGCCGACCAGGAACATGCGCCCGTACTGCATCGGTTCGACCACGAAACTGCGCAACGGCGCGATGCTCTTTTCGATGGACGGACCGGTCACCAGCTTCTCCGCCAACGCTTGCGGCAGGCGGGTCTTGAGTTCATCCCAGAAGCGTTGGTCGGACCAGGCCTCGACCTTTTCGTCCGCCGGTACCTGCAGGTAATAACGGGTGCGGGTTGCCGAACGCATGCTGCACAAGGCAAAACCGCGCTCGTGGCGGGCGTACACCAGCTCTTCATGGACAGGCGGGGTATCGGCCAGGATCCCCAGCCAGCCGAACGGGTAGACCCGTTCGAAGACCTTCAGGCATTCGGCGGGAATCGATTGGCGCGCCACGCCATGGAAGCCGTCGCATCCGGCAATATAGTCACAATCGAGACGCCAGCTTTCGCCGTCCTTGTCGAAGGTCACGAACGCTTCATCGGTTTTCATGCCGTGGGGAACGACATTGGCGGCCTGATAAATGGTTTGCGCTCCGGCGACCTGACGAGCGGCCATCAGGTCGCGGGTGACCTCGGTCTGACCGTAGATCATCACGGTTTTGCCACCGGTCAGGGCCTGCAGATCGATGTGCACCTGACGGCCATCCAGCGCCAGTTCGAAGCCACCGTGGACCAGCCCTTCGGCGTCCATGCGCTGACTCACACCAGCCTGGCGCAACAGCTCTACCATGCCTTGTTCGAGTACCCCGGCACGGATTCGCCCGAGCACGTAGTCCGGAGCCTGACGCTCGACAATGACGGTGTCGATGCCGGCGTTGTGCAACAACTGACCGAGGAGCAAACCGGACGGACCGGCACCGATAATGGCAACTTGGGTTTTCAGTGTTTTCATTGTTTTTATGACTCGCAAGCTACACGCGACGGGGGTCGGTGAATGATTTTTATGGATCGAGTGCTTGCATTTTTCCCTTGCGGGTCTGTCAATTGAAGGTGAAAACTGAGCGGATAGCTGTACATTCTGCCAATCGGTGCGATTATCGCCCGTCGTCCATTCCGAAACCTGGATTGAAGTGATGAACAAGCCTGACCTGCCTTCGATTCCGGTGTTCAAGCTCTACGGGGAAAGCCTGGATTGGCCGACTCCGGACTTGCTGCACTGTGAAACCATTTCCAAACGCAGTCGCGAACATCAATGGGAAATCAAACCCCACCGTCACGCCGATTTATGTCAGTTGCTCTTCGTATTCAAAGGTCAGGCAGAGCTTGAAATCGAAGGCAAACGTACGCAACTGACTGAAGCGGCGATCCAGATCCTGCCGCCGCTGTCGGTGCATGGCTTCCGCTTCAGTGAAGATGTCGAAGGGTTCGTGGTGACCCTCGCGGCGCCGCTGATCACGCATCTTCAGGGGCAACTGGGGCATTCGGTGAATGCCCTGGCCCAGGCCGAGAGCTACCCGGCGGGACAGGACGCCGAGTACTTGAACAGTCTGTTTTGTGCGTTGCAGAACGAATACACCAGCCATCAACCGGCGCGGGAAATGCTCATGCATTCGCTGGTCAGCGTGATCATGGTGTGGGTCAGCCGCCAGGTGATCCAGCGCCGGTCGGCCAGTCAACGACCGCAACGGGCGCGGGAATACCTCAATGGCTACATCCAGCTGGTGGAGGAGACCTATCGCCAGCACGTCAAGGTCGAGGACCTGGCCCATCGCCTGGGGATTTCGGTTTCGCACCTCAATGGCACCTGCCGTGAGCTGGCGGGGCAGCCGGCGTTGCAGATCATGCACGAACGGCAATTGCTGGAGGCCAAGCGCCTGCTGACCTACACCAGCATGACCATCTATGAAATGTCCGACGTGTTGGGGTTCTCTGATCCGACCAACTTCACGCGCCTGTTCCGACGCCGGGTGGGAATCTCGCCAAAAGCGTTCCGCGACCGCTTGAAGGCCGATCAGGACAACGAGGCCTGACCCTGGTTACCGCAAGGCGTTGAGGGTCGCGTTGTGGGGAATGCAGCGCTCGAAATTGCAGCTGGCGTATTCCCGGGGCAGGTTGCGCAGCTGCTCGACGCGCCAGGCGGCGGCGCCATACAGGCCGAGCGTGACCGCGCAGGTGATGAAGATGGCGAGGTACCTTCTTGTTTTGATGTTCATGGCGTAGACCTCTGAACGAATACCCGTGGGTATTACCTTGAGCATAGGTCAGGGGCGGGGAGTTGCCAGCAATAGCGCCGTATTCAGAACACTGATGAACCCTTGTAGGAGCGAGCTTGCTCGCGATGAGCCTGAGAACGCCGCGGGGTATCAGGTTCCCAGCGTCATCGTTGGCGACCATCGCGAGCAAGCTCGCTCCTACAGAGGGCGGTGTTACAGGCCAACATCCCACTCCGGTTCTTCGGGAAACCTCGCCACCAGAAAATCCAGCAAGCTGCGCAGCGCCGTCGGCATGTGCTTGCGTGAGGCATACACCGCGTACACGTTCATCTGCCTTGGCTCGGCCTGGGGCAGCAGACGGACCAGCTCACCGCTGTGGATGTGCACGCCGGCCTGATAGGTGGGCAACATGGCCACGCCGGCGCCGGCCAGTGTGGCGCGCAGCAGGGTACTGGCTTCGTTGGCGCTGATGTTGCCTTGCACGGGTACCGAAACCTGTTCTCCCCCGAATTCAAAGTGCCACAGGCTTTTGCCGAAGTACGAGTGGGTCAGGCAATTGTGCTGGCTCAGGTCCTCGATCCGCTGGGGCGCCGGGTGTTCGCGCAGGTAGGCGGGGGCGGCGCAGATAAGCGAGCGACATACCGTCAACCGACGGGCGATCAGGTTCGGGTCCAGGTCATTGCTGGTGCGAATCGCCAGGTCGATGCGCTCATCCACCAGGTTCACCGTGCGATCGAGCATCTGCATGTCGATGCTGACACCCGGGTAGCGCTTGACGTAGGCCGCCATGGCATCGGCCAGTTGCGCCTGGCCGAACGAAGTGCTGACGCTGATGCGCAGCAGGCCACGGGGTGCATCGTCCGATACGCTGACGGCGGCCTGCATGTCCGTGGACAGGTCGAGCATCTGCCGGCAGCGGGGAAGTATTTCGCTGCCGGCGGCGGTCAGGCTCAATTTGCGCGTGGTGCGGTGCATCAGGCGTGCGCCGACCCAGTCTTCCAATTCCGCCAGATAGCGCGAAACCACCGGCCTTGAAAGCTCCAGATGATCGGCCGCAGCTGACTGGCTGCCGAGATCGACCACTGTGACGAACACCCTCATTGCTTGCAGACGATCCATGATTTGCCCGATTTCAGAAACAAACTATGTTCAAGCATCGCATTTTTTGTACTGAACCAGGCAATTAAGCTCTGTTATCGGCCAACCTTGGCCATCAAACAACGGAGCAACAGATGATCGGTTTCACCACCCTGAAGCGCATTTTGCTGGCGACCACTGCCCTCGGTTTTGCCACACACGCAGCCGCGTCGACACTGACCCTGGATGTGTACAACCCCGGCGAAAAAGCGATTTTCCCGGTGACTTCGGTGCTGGTCAGCGGCGAGAAGGAGGCGATCCTGGTGGACGCCCAGTTCGGCAAATCCCAGGCCGAACAGGTGGTGGAAAAAATCCGCGCCAGCGGCAAGCAACTGACCACCATCTACATCAGCCACGGCGACCCGGACTACTACTTCGGCCTCGATACCCTGACCGCTGCATTCCCCAAGGCCAAAGTGCTCGCATCGCAGCCGACCGTTGATCACATCAAGCAAACCGTCGACGGCAAATTGGCGTTCTGGGGCCCGAAAATGGGCGCCGATGTGCCGGCCAGAACCGTCGTGCCGGACGTGCTCAAGGGCGACAGCCTGATGCTCGAAGGGCAGAAACTGCAGGTGGTCGGCCTTGCGGGCAAGCAACCGGATCGCAGCTTCGTGTGGATTCCGTCGATCAAGGCCGTGGTCGGTGGCGTGGTCGTGGCAGAGAACATCCATGTGTGGATGGCCGACACCCAGACCCCGCAGTCCCATGCCGATTGGTTGGCAACGCTGCACTCGATCGAAACCCTGAAGCCGAAAACCATCGTGCCGGGTCACTACCTCGGCGACAGCGCCCGTTCCCTGGCCGGCGTGCAGTTCACCGCTGATTACATCAAGGCCTTCGACGAAGAAACTGCGAAGGCCAAGGATTCGGCGGCCCTGATTGCAGCGATGAAAAAGCGCTACCCGGCACTGGGTGAAGAGAGCTCACTGGAGCTGAGCGCGAAGGTCGCCAAGGGCGAAATGAAGTGGTAACCCGCGGTACCTTGTAGGAGCTGCCGCAGGCTGCGATCTTTTGATCTTGTTTTTTAAAAGCAAAGTCAAAAGATCGCAGCCTGCGGCAGCTCCTACACAGGGCTCAGCGACTTTGGGCCTGCTCCACCAACCATCCCATCAACTCACGCAACTTCGCTGAAGGTCCTGGTTTTTCCGGGAACACCAGGTAATACGCCAGCCCGGTTTTCACCTTCAATTCGAAAGGCATGACCAGCCGTCCGGCATTCAGGTCGTCGCCGATCAGCGACCAGTCACCAATCGCCACGCCGGTCCCCTGGGACGCCATCGACATCGCCAGGTCCAGGGTTTCGAAATGCTGGCCCTTGCCGACATTGCTCAACTGCACATCCGCGGCTTTCAACCAGGCCTTCCAGTCCCGTTCGTCGCGGGTGGGGTGCAGCAGCAGGTGTTGTTGCAGATCGGTCGGTGTCTGCAGGGCCAAGGGGCCTTCGAGCATGGGCCGCGAACACACCGGTGTCAGTTGCTCGTCGAAGAGTTTTTGCGCCACCAGCGAGTCGTCCGGCGACGCGCCATACATCACCGCCGCGTCGAATTGTTCGAGATGAAAATCCACCCCGTGCTTGACCGTGGTGGTCAGCTCGACCGGCACGTCCGGGCGTTCTTTTTGCCACTGCAACAGCCGTGGCAACAGCCAGCGCATGACACAGGTCGGGGCCTTGAGTTGCAGGGTTTCGCGCTTCTCGCCGATCTGCTCAACGGCTTCGTCGATCAGGCCGAAAATCTGCTGGACCCGTGGCAACCACTCGCGTCCCTCGGCGGTCAGGTCCAGGCCTCGGGCCTGGCGAATGAACAGTTCATAACCCAGGTGATCTTCCAGCCCGGCGATCTGCCGGCTCACGGCGCCCTGGGTGATGTGCAGTTGCTCGGCGGCCCGGGTGAAGTTGCAGCACTGCGCGGTAATCAGAAAAGTGTGCAGCGCCGGCAGGGGAGGCAATCGTTTCATTGGGATCCAAGGTATGACGTGAGGACATGGCTAGTATGACTTTTTATCCATTGTTGCGGCTACGTGTCGCCCGTTCCAATGAGGCCATCCCTGGACCTGCCAATCCATCATAAACACTGCGCAGGCCCGGCGTCTCAAACGAACAGGAAGGGCAATCACATGGCGACGTGCGGCGAAGTATTGGTCAAGTTACTCGAAGGTTACGGGGTCGAGCAGGTGTTCGGCATTCCCGGGGTGCATACCGTGGAGCTGTATCGCGGGCTGGCCCGTTCGAGCATCAACCACGTCACCCCGCGTCACGAACAGGGCGCCGGCTTCATGGCCGACGGCTATGCCCGCACCAGCGGCAAGCCGGGTGTGTGCTTCATCATCACCGGCCCTGGCATGACCAACATCACCACGGCGATGGGCCAGGCCTATGCCGACTCGATCCCGATGCTGGTGATCTCCAGCGTACAGACCCGCAACCAGCTGGGCGGCGGTCGCGGCAAGCTCCACGAGTTGCCGAACCAGAGCGCACTGGTCGGTGGCGTGGCGGCGTTCTCCCATACCCTGATGTCGGCGTCGGAATTGCCGGGTGTTTTGGCCCGTGCCTTCGCGCTGTTCCAGGCCGGTCGCCCGCGTCCGGTGCACATCGAAATTCCGCTGGACGTGCTGGTTGAAGAAGCCGACGACCTGCTCGCCAGCCTGCCGGTACACATCGACCGCGCCGGTGCTTCGCCGTCCGCCGTTTCGCGCATGACCGATCTGTTGGCGGGCGCCAAGCGGCCGTTGATCCTCGCCGGTGGCGGTGCCATTGATGCCGCCGCCGAGCTGACCGAACTGGCTGAACTGCTGGACGCCCCCGTCGCGCTGACCATCAACGCCAAGGGCATGCTGCACTCCGCTCACCCGTTGCTGATCGGTTCGACCCAGAGCCTGGTCGCCACTCGCGCCCTGGTCGCCGAGGCCGATGTGGTCCTGGCCATCGGTACCGAACTGGCCGAGACCGACTACGACGTCACCTTCGCCGGTGGTTTCGAGATCCCCGGCAAGCTGCTGCGCATCGATATCGATCCAGACCAGACCGTACGCAACTACCCGCCACACGTGGCCCTGGTGGCCGACTCGCGCAACGCCGCCCAGGCCTTGCTCAGCGCCCTGTCGCACAAGCCGCTGGCCGAACGCCGCAACGATTGGGGCCAGGTGCGCGCCGCCCGCTTGCGTGAAGAATTGGCCGCCACCTGGGATGCACCGACCCTGGCCCAGACCCGCTTCCTGGAAACCGTCCTGCACGAACTGCCGAGCGCGGTATTCGTCGGCGATTCCACCCAACCGGTGTACACCGGCAACCTGACGTTCAACCCCGAGCGCCCGCGTCGCTGGTTCAACTCGTCGACCGGTTACGGCACTCTGGGTTACGCCCTGCCGGCGGCGATTGGCGCCTGGTTGGGCGGCACCGTCGAAGGCGGCGCACGTCCTCCGGTGGTGTGCCTGATCGGCGACGGCGGCCTGCAATTCACCCTGCCGGAACTGGCCAGCGCCGTGGAAGCGCGCACCCCGGTGATCGTGCTGCTGTGGAATAACCAGGGCTACGAAGAGATCAAGAAGTACATGGTCAACCGGGATATCGAACCGGTCGGCGTGGACATCTACACCCCGGACTTCATCGGTGTGGCCAAGGCCTTGGGGTGCGCCGCCGAGGCGGTCAATGGCGTTGAACAACTGCGTACGGCATTGCGTGTCGCCACTGATCGACAGGGGCCGACGCTGATTGAAATCGATCAGACCGAGTGGACCAAGGCGGTGTCGAAATGAGTTTTCCAACCACCCTGGATGGCCTGTACATCAACGGCCAATGGTCGGCGGGCGACGAACATTTGCGCGTGATCAACCCGGCCACCGAAGCGCTGTTGACCACCGTAAATGGCGGTGACGAACGCGCCGTCGACCTGGCCGTGGGCGCGGCAAGCAAGGCCTTCGCCGCCTGGTCGCAAACCAGCGGTGCCGAGCGCGGTGCGATCCTGCGCGCGATTGCGGCAGGCGTGCGGGCCGGTCGGGAAAAACTCATGCATTTGCAGTCGAGCAACAACGGCAAGCCTTTGTTCGAGGCGGCCATCGACGTCGATGACGTGATCGCCACGTTCGAGTATTACGCAGGTCTGGCCGAAGGGCTGGACGCGAAACAGGACAGCCCGGTCGAACTGCCGACTGACGACTTCAGTGCGCGCCTGCGCCGCGAGCCGTGCGGTGTGGTCGGCCTGATCGTGCCGTGGAACTTCCCGATGGTCACCACCGCGTGGAAGCTCGCCCCGGCCCTGGCCGCCGGTTGCTGCGTGGTGCTGAAACCGTCGGAAGTGACGCCGCTGCCGGAACTGGAACTGGCGACGATCATTGCCCAGGCCGGCTTGCCTGCCGGTGTGTTCAACCTGGTGTGCGGCACCGGCCTGGCCGTTGGCGCACCGTTGTCGGCAGACCCGCGTATCGCCAAAGTATCGTTCACCGGCAGCAACGCGGTGGGCGTGCAGGTCATGCAGCGTGCCGCGGAAACCGTCAAGGGCGTGAGCCTGGAACTGGGCGGTAAATCCTCCTTGCTGGTGCTGGCCGATGCCGACCTCGACCTGGCGGTGGACGTGGCCTGCGGGGGCGGTTTCTTCAACGCCGGGCAGATGTGCTCCGCCACCAGCCGCGTGCTGGTCGCCGATGAACTGGCCGATGAATTCCTCACCCGGGTGAAGGCCCGCGCCGAAGCCATTCGCGTGGCCGACCCGTTCGACCCGAACGTGGAAATGGGCGCGCTGGTCAATCAGGCGCAATACCAGCGCGTGCTCGGCCACATCGATCGTGGTTTGAGTGCGGGCGCCAAGCTGGTTTGCGGCGGTAATCGTCCGGCGGATCTGCCGCGCGGGTATTTTTTGCAGCCGACGGTTTTCACTGACGTGCCCCTCGACAGTGCGCTGTGGTGTGAAGAGATTTTCGGCCCGGTAATCTGCGTGCGCCGTTTCGCCTCCGAGGCCGAAGCGATTGCCCTGGCCAACGACAGCCAGTTCGGCCTGGTCGCCAGCGTGGTCACGCGCAATGCCGAGGCGGCGGACCGCGTCGCCAACGCTTTGCAGGCGGGGCTTGTGTGGATCAACGCGCCGCAAGTGATCTTCCCGCAGACCGCCTGGGGTGGCTACAAGCAGAGCAGCATCGGCCGTGAACTGGGGCCGTGGGGCTTGCAGGCTTTCCAGGAAATCAAACACGTGATTCGCGCCGTCTGACGGCACGAAAACGGTGAACGCATGCCTCATGGCGAGGCATGCGTTGGCGTCATGGCTTCGATGATTTTTTATCGATAGTCAGGTGTTTTGCACCACCTCAGGATGAACTCACTGGTTCAGCCAAGCCCCGCAAATACGAGGGGTAACCCGCTGCTCCAGCCGCGCGGATGCAACAGTTTCGACCTGCCTTATACCTACAAAAACAAAGGGAGTCCGTAATGGGCGAGCATGATCTGAACAGACGTCAATTCATCAAGACCGTGGGCGTAGCCTCGGTTGCCGCGGCGGCCATGAGCCTGCCATTCGTCAAGGCCAATGCCAGCGACACCCGCTTTCAAGGCAAGACCCTGCGCCTGTTGACCTGGTCCGACGACACCGGCCTGGCTGCACTGCGCAACATCGCCGCGACCTTCGAAGACAAGTACGGCTGCAAGGTCATCGCCGACCGCACCGGCAGTACTTCGGAAATGGTCGCCAAACTCAAGGCCGGCGGTGATCGTCCGCAGTACGACATCATCACCCTGGCCGGCGTCGGCGCCGAAGGCCTGGCCGCCGCCAACCTGCTGGAAAAACCCGACCTCAACCGCATTCCCAACCTGGTCGACGTACCGGAAAAATACCGTACCGGCGCCAATGGCCACGGTATCGGTTACCTGCTCTGGTGCAACAGCCTGGTCTACAGCACCCGCACCATCCAGCAAGCGCCGGACAGCTACGCCGCCCTGTGGGACGCCGACCTGTCGCCGAACATCTTCCTGCCGCCGCCCAACTGGACCGAGGCCATGGACCTGATCATCATCGCCGCCAAACTGGCCGGTGGTGACGAGCACAACATCGAGCCGGGCTTCAAGAAACTCGCCGAGCTGAAAGACCGCGTAGTGACCCTGGGCGAAAACCCGAACCAGATCGCCGAGCTGTTCCGCACCGGTTCCCTGGACATGGGCGGCCTGTACGCCCCGGCATTCTTCCCGAAACAGATCCGCGATCCGGCCTACGGCCTGGGCGCCACCTTCGGCATGAAGGAAGGTTTCTACACCGACCTGATGCTCTCGGTGATGCCGAAGAATCGTCCGGGCGATACCGACCTGACCTACGCCTTCATCAACCACTCCCTGGACCCGCTGGTGCAGGGCAAGATGGCTGAAGACATCTACAACGGCCCGGTCAACGCCAAGGCGATCATCTCCGCCGAAGCGCGCAAGAGCCCGTTCATTCTCACGCCGGAGCAGATTGCCGAGAAGGCGATCATGCACGACAACGCCTTCCTGGCCACCGTGCATGACCAATGGATTCGTCGTTACACGGAAATCTTTTCTTCCTGATCGTTTGACGAACACCGGCTCTTTGGAACACCACAAATCCAATGTGGGAGCGGGCTTGCTCGCGAATGCGTCAGCACATTTCAACATGCATGTGACTGACAGGCCGCTTTCGCGAGCAAGCCCGCTCCCACAGGGTTCACGGTGGTTTTGAAGGACGTGTTCTTCAGCTGCTTTCCATTGACGAGACCTTTGCTATGGAACACCAACCTTTGACCCATTCGGTCAGCGCCGCTGAGTCGCGCCCGAGTCGGGGCGTTTCGCCGACGGCCCGCGCCTGGTTTTTCCTCACACCGTCGATGCTGTTCCTGGGCGTGCTGATTGCCGCCAGCCTGCTGGTGCTGCGCATGAGCGTGGGCACCAAGGGCGCGGAATGGTCCGGGTTCAGCCTGGCCAGCTACGCCCAATTGCTCGAACCCTACTACCTCAAATCCCTGATGCTGACCCTGCGCCTGGCGCTGATCAGCGCGGTGATCGCGGTGGTGCTGGCGATCCCGGTGGCCTACACCATGTCGCGGCTGACCTCTCCGTTTGTGCGCCGGATCTTCCTCGCCGCGGTGCTGTTGCCCCTGCTGGTCAACCTGCTGCTGCAAAGCTACGGCTGGTTGGTCATCCTCGGCCCCGGCGGCATGCTCAACCAGGCACTGATGGGCCTGGGCCTGATCAAGCGCCCGATCATGCTGTTGTACAACCAGAACGGCGTGCTGATGGGCCTGGTGCAAACCGCCTTCCCGCTGGCCGTGCTGCCGATCGCCAGTGCCATGCGCGGCGTCGCCCGTACGTACGAAGAGGCCGCCGCGACCCTGGGCGCCAGTCGCTTCCAGGTGTTCCGCCAGGTGGTGTTGCCGATGAGCATGCCGGGGATCATCACCGGCGCGACGCTGGTGTTCGCCTACAACGCCAGCAGTTTCGTGGTGCCGTTGCTGCTCGGTGGCCGCCGCGTGCCGATGCTGGCGGTGATGGTGCATGACCAGATCGCCCCACTGATGAACTGGCCCGCCGCCTCCGCCGCCGGCGTGGTGCTGATCGTCACCACCCTCGCGATCATGACCCTGTCCGAATACATCACTGGCCGCCGTCGGCGCATGCTGGAGGCTTCGCAATGAGCACCCTGACCAAGAAACGCTATGGGCTACTGCCGGGCGAAACCGGCAAGTTCGCCGGCATCCTCTCGGGCTTCATCCTGCTGCTGGCGGTGTTGCCGATCCTGACCATGATCGTGATGTCGTTCAGCGGCGCGTCGAACCTCGACTTCCCGCCGAGCAGCTACAGCCTGCAATGGTACAAGGCCGCCTGGCACACCTTCGTCTCACCCGATGCCAGCGATGTGCTGAGCCTGGGCAAGGCCATGACCACCAGCCTGATGGTGTCGTGCCTGACCATGGTTTTTGCGACCATCATCGCCGTGCCGGCAGCCTATGCCCTGACCCGTTGTGAGTTCCGTGGCAAGGCCGTGGCCCTGCAACTGATGTCGCTGCCCCTGGTGTTCCCGATGGTGGTGTTGGGGCTGGCGTTGCTGCTGGTGTTCGACAGCCTGCCGTTCCAGATGACCACCTCGCGCCTGGTGATTGCCCATGTGATCCTGGCCTTGCCGTTCGTGGTGAAGAACTGCACGGCGGCCATGCTCTCGATCGGCAGCGAAGTCGAGGAGGCCGCGCAAATGCTTGGCGCTTCACCGCTGCGGGCGATTGTCGACGTGGTGGTGCCGTTGATGAAGTCGGGGATCCTGGCGGGCATGCTGCTGGCGTTCATCGTCTCGTTCAACGAGTTCACCGTGACCTATTTTCTCTACACCATCGACGTCATGACCGTGCCGATCTGGATGTACAGCCGCACCGTGTCCTCGCTCGACCCCACCGTATTTTCGTTTGCCGTGCTGATCGTGCTGATCGACTTCGTCCTGATCTGGGCGCTGGAGAAGCTGGTCGGTGAAGGTGGCGTTTCGTTCTGATTTCTTGAGGTGATTTATGTCTGGTCTGATTCTGGAAAACGTCGAGAAACATTACGGCTCGGCCTGCGCGGTAAAGGATGTAAACCTGCATTTGCCCGAGGGCAAACTGGTGTGTTTCCTCGGCCCCTCGGGTTGCGGCAAAACCACTTTGCTGCGGATGATCGCCGGGCTGGAAACCCTGAGCGGTGGCGAGATTCGCCTGGACGGCGAGGACATCGGCCACACCCCGGCGCACCTGCGTAATTTCGGCATGGTGTTCCAGTCCCTGGCGCTGTTCCCGCACATGACCGTGGGCGAAAATATTGCCTATCCACTGAAACTGCGCGGGGTCAGCAAGGCTGACCAGCAGGCGCGGGTGGTGGAGTTGCTGGAACTGATCCAGCTGCAACCGATGATCGATCGGCCGGTGGCGAAACTGTCCGGCGGCCAGCGTCAGCGCGTGGCGATTGCCCGGGCGATTGCCAATCACCCGAAAATCCTCTTGCTCGACGAACCGCTGTCGGCGCTGGACGCCAAGCTGCGCGAGTCGATGCAGGTGGAGATCCGTCAGCTGCAACAGCGCCTGAACATCACCACCATCATGGTCACCCACGACCAGCGCGAAGCCATGACCATGGCCGATATTGTCGTGGTGTTGGGCGAGCACAAGGTGCAGCAGGTGGGTACGCCGATCGAGATCTACCGGCACCCGGCCAACGAATTCGTCGCGGACTTCATCGGTTCGGGCAACATCTTCCCGGCCACGGCGCTGGGCAACGGCAAGGTCAGCCTGCCGGGCGGTGATGCACTGCAAGTGCCGATCTGCAGCAGCATTGTGGTGGGGGAAAAAGTGAAGATGCTGATTCGTCCGGAAGACCTGCAACTGTCGGCGCCGCAGGCCACGGCGGGCAACCGCTTGCTGGGCAAGGTGACGTTCGTGCGGGATATTGGCGCGACCATCGAGACTACGGTGGAGTGTTCCGGGGTGTCGTTTACGGCGTTGAGTACGCCGTGCCAGGGCTTTGGTTTGAGCGTTGGGCATCCGGTGTCGGTGACATTGCCGGTCGAGGCTTGCCGGGTACTGGGCGCCTGACAGGCCCCCTTCGCTGGCAAGCCAGCTCCTACAGGTTACAGCGATCCCTTGTAGGAGCTGGCTTGCCAGCGAAGGCGCCGGTCACGGCACCGCGAATGCCGGATCAAACCGACAACCGCAACCGCGCCAGATCCCGCAACGGCGGTGCCCCGAACAACCGGCTGTACTCCCGGCTGAACTGAGAAGGGCTTTCATACCCCACTCGATATCCCGCCGCCGAAGCCTCCAATCCTTCGGCCAGCATCAGCCGCCTGGCTTCTTGCAAGCGCAACTGCTTCTGATACTGCAACGGACTCATCGCCGTCATCGCCTTGAAGCGGTGATGCAAGGTCGACACGCTCAGGTTCACTTCCTTTGCCAGATCATCGATGCGCAACGGCTGCTCATAGTTGCCATTGAGCCACTTGATCGCCTGGCTGATGCGATGGCTCTGGCTGTTGGCAATGGCGATTTCATACAGCCGGTGTCCCTGCTTGCTGCGCAACAACCGATAGAGAATCTCCCGGCGAATCAGCGGCGCGAGCATGGCGATGTCTTTGGGTGTGTCGAGCAACCGCGCCAGGCGCAGCACGGCGTCGAGCATGGCGCTGTCGAGCTGTTCGACATACAACCCGCGCCCTGTCGGCCGGGTGGGTACGCCAAGGGGGCCGGCGTCGGCGATCAGCGCGGTGATTTCCGTCGGGTCGATGTCCAGGCGCAAGGCCAGGATCGGCTCCTCGGCCGACACATCGATCACCCGCCCGCTCAGCGGCATCGAGACCGAGACCACCAGGTAGTTCAGCGGGTCGTAATTGAAGTACTCGTTGGCCAGCTGAACTTCCTTGCGTCCCTGGGCCATGATGCACAGCGCCGGTTGCGCGAGCACCGGAGCGAACTCGTGGGACTGGCTGTGGCGCGACATGAACAGCGAGCCGATGGCAGTGGCATAACTGCCATCTTCGGCGGTGTTGCGACGGATGATCGCCGCCAGTTCCGCGCGCTGCTTTTCCATGTCGGTGTCAAGCGGGGCTTGAAATTGATCGAACGACGACATGCAAGGCATCCTCGGCAAAGCTTGGGTGATGGCTAGAGCATAAGTTTGTGCAAGCAGCAGCGGTAGACACATCCTGCCTGATGCTTGCCTGATTCTGCACGGAGTGTCTTCATCCCTTCGCCTACCCAGCGACCTGGCACACTGCCAAACCCCTGTAGGAGCTGCCGCAGGCTGCGATCTTTTGATTTTGTTTTTAAGATCAAAAGATCGCAGCCTGCGGCAGCTCCTACAGGGTATAACCCCGACAATGTTTTACGCATTGTTACAGGTGACTGATGCACGTTCGCAGGATTGTGCAACGCGCCAGCAGGAATCGACTAACGACACAGGCGCAGAGGCCTTTAACCTTTGATCCTGTCGCAGCCCGCCCCTGGCTGCCACGCGACTCCCCGGGAGGGTTGAACATGTCCAAGCAGATCCCCGTCAGTCATATGGCCTTTGTCCGAGCGCGCGCCGGGCGTTCCCAAGAGCTGGGTGTGCGCCTGAGCGCCCTGATCGAACCGTCCCGCGCTGCACCCGGTTGCCTGAACTTTGCCTTGCAGCATTCGTTATGCGACCCCGAGTTGTGGCTGGTGTCCGGTTTCTGGGTCAACCAGCAGGCCATGACCGCGTATTTCAGCACCCCGGCGATGGAGGTTTTTGCCGAGCTGGTGCAGGAACTGGTGGTCAACAGCCTGGATTTTCACACCTTCAAGGATGTGTCGGCGGCGCAGGCCTTGCGCCAGTCCGGGGCAGATATACACAAACTGGCCGGTTGAGGGTTTAATGGCGGCATTCTCAATCAGCCAGGATTCGCGACATGGCACGTAAAGCCTTTGAACACTTCGAAGCTGTTTCCGCCGTAGTACCGGGTGAGGGTGGTTACTACGCCGCTATCGCCGTCAAAGCGCTGGGTGGTTCCGGCGCCCCGCGTTTTCACAAAGTGCTGGAAGGCCAGACCTTCAAGACGGCCAATGAGGCTGATCTGGCGGCGGCCAAGGAGCTGACCCGCCTCAAGGATGTGAAGGAAGACACCGACCTGCTCTGGTAATTACTTCACCGCCCCCGGGCGATACATCTTGAACAACGCCTCAGGCCCCAGCTGGAAATAGTCCGCCGGCCCGCCGCCGCGCAGAATCGGTTCTGCCGCGGCGGTGTCGTACACGCCATCCTTCAACAGCCACTTGGCGATATGCACGGCGACCACTTCGCCGAGAATCAGCCAGCTTGGCACCACATTGCCATCGGCCCGCTGCAACTGAATGATCTGCGTGACCTTGCACTCGAAGGACACCGGGCTTTCGGCGACCCGTGGCACCTGAATGACTTTCGAGGCGACGGTGCTCAGCCCTGCCAGCTCGAACTCGTTGACCTGCGGCTCGACCATGGCACTGCTCTGGTTCATCCGCTCGGCCAATGGCCGGGTGGCCAGGTTCCAGGCGAATTCGCCGGTCTGTTCGATGTTGTTCAGGCTGTCTTTGCGCCCGACGCTGGAAAAACCAATGATCGGCGGAATGTAGTTGAAGGCGTTGAAAAAGCTGTAGGGCGCCAGGTTCAAGCGGCCTTCGGCATCCTGTGAGGAAATCCAGCCGATGGGACGCGGGCCGACGATCGCATTGAAGGGATCGTGGGGCAGGCCGTGGCCGTTGGCGGGTTCGTAATAGTGGATGTCGTCGGGCATGGCGGGAATTCCTGGCACTTGCGGGAGGCGGACATGGTGCAAGGACCGCCGACATTTTTCCAGTACGGACTCAGACAATGTGGGAGCGGGCTTGCTCGCGAAAGCGGTGTGTCATGCAACAGAAATGTTGAATGTAAAACCGCATTCGCGAGCAAGCCCGCTCCCACAGGTTATATGGTTTGCCCGCAGATTTTCGGTGCCACAGAAATGACTAAGCCCGGCCGAAGCCGGGCTGTGGTGCCGCCTGAATCAATCAGCTGACGGTAGCGCCGTCAGTACGGTCGTAGCCATCTTCAGCGACGGTAGCGCCGCCAGTGCGGTCGTAGCCGTCTGCAGCGACGGTAGCGGAGCCAGTCCGGTCATAACCATCGGCGGCAACGGCGGAGCCTGTGCGGTCGTAACCGTCGGCGGCGAAGGTGTTGGCGGCCAGTACGGACAGGGCGATGGCGAGGAACAGTTTGGTTTTCATCTTCATTTCTCCAGGTTCTTTGGCGTTTTGTGTCTTGGGCATGGGTTTTATGCTACGCCAATTAAACTGATTAAAAAGCGCAAAATTATGCTAAAAACAATCGATTAAATTGATGTTAAGGCCTGCGGGCGTTTTCGCTTTCAAGGTCTGAATGAGCGCATCACAGGTAATCGATCAGGCAGGTTCAGGATGAGGGGAGCGCATTAACTCGTGATTAATCTGCCTCCCACGGCAGTGAAGGATTTTTCATGTAGCGCAGGAAAAACAAAAAAGGGGCAGACCCCGACGGTCTGCCCCCTTTTGTCAAACGCGCCTGGACTTAGTCCGTGAGGATCCGCGAATGCTTGCGGGTGTCTTTCATGGTGATGTACACCAGCAACGACACGGCGATACACGCGGTGACATACCAGTAGTACCCGGTTTCCATGCCGATGCTCTTGAACCACAGCGCGATGTATTCAGCGGTGCCGCCGAAGATCGACACGGTCAGGGCATACGGCAGGCCGACGCCCAGGGCGCGGATTTCGGTCGGGAACAGTTCGGCCTTCACCACCGCGTTGATCGAGGTGTAGCCGCTGACGATGATCAGCGCCGCCATGATCAGGAAGAACGCGCCCCACCAGGTCTGGATGGTGTGCAGGGTGGTGAGGATCGGCACGGTGAACAGCGTCCCGAGAATACCGAAGGCGATCAGGATCGGCCGGCGACCGATTTTATCGGAAAGCCCGCCGATGATTGGTTGCAGGCACATGAACAGGAACAGCGTGGCGGCGGAAATGGTGGTGGAGTCGGAGATGCTCATGCCGACGGTGTTCACCAGGTATTTCTGCATGTAGGTGGTGTAGGTGTAGAACGCCAGCGTACCGCCCATGGTCAGGCCGACCACGGTCATCAGTTCCTTCGGATGGCGCATCAGGGTGCGCATCGCGCTTTCCTTGGCCTTTTCCTTCTTGGTGAACGACTCGGTTTCTTCCATGCCGCGACGCAGGTACAGCGCGACCACGGCACACAGCGCGCCGATGGCGAACGGGATACGCCAGCCCCAGGCATACAGCTCTTCGGTGGTCAGTACGTTTTGCAGGATGATCAGCACGGCCAAGGCGATGAGCTGGCCGGAGATCAGGGTCACGTACTGGAAGCTGGAGTAGAAACCGCGACGTTCCTTGGTCGCCATCTCGCTGAGGTAGGTGGCGGAGGTGCCGTATTCGCCACCGACCGACAGGCCCTGCAGCAGACGGGCGAACACCAGCAGGATCGGCGCGCCGATGCCGATGATTTCATAACCCGGGCTCAGGGCGATCAACAGCGAGCCGAAGCACATCAGGTACACCGAGGCCATCAGCGCCTTTTTGCGTCCGACTTTGTCGGCGTACAGGCCCATCAGCCAACCCCCGATTGGACGCATCAGGAAGCCCACGGCGAAAATCGCAGCGGTGTTCAGCAGTTGTGCGGTGGTGTCGCCTTTGGGGAAAAAGGTCTTGGCGAAGTACAGGGAGAAGGCGGCATAGACGTACCAGTCATACCACTCGACCATGTTGCCAACGGAACCGCTGAAGATCGATTTGATGCGACTGGCGGTGGTTCTTGCTTTGGCCGGCGCGGCAGCCGACCCAAGTGGCAGGGCGTTGGAGTTATCCATTGAAGGATCCTTCGTTTAATTGTTTTTGTGGAGCGCGATTAAACGCAGCCTGCGGGGGCTATAGCAGGAGCTGTGCCAACGGGGAGAGGGGCGGTTTAGAGGGGTTTAGGGGAGTTGATGAGCGGAAATCCGCTCATGAAAGGCTGGGCTTGAGCGGAAAACTGCTTAGGTCCTGGCAGGTGTGTTGCCTGAACTGGTCTCTTCGCGGGCAAGCCCGCTCCCACAGTGGCGGGTGTCGTACACAAAATTCGCGACCGGCTCGGTCATTGTGGGAGCGGGCTTGCTCGCGAAGAGGCCTGCACAGTCACTACAAAAACATCTCCCGGCTCAATCCATGCCGCTGCATCTTTTCATTGAAAGTCCGGCGCGGCAGTTGCAGCTCTTCGAGCACCGCTTTCACATCGCCCTTGTGCCGGGTCAACGCTGCGCGCAGGCACTGCGCTTCAAACGCCTCCTGCTGCGCCGCCAGTGACTGCCCAGGCTCGATGCCCGCCGGCACGGGCTCGCCAAGCCCCAACACCTGGCGCTCGGCCACGTTCGCCAGCTCACGCACATTGCCCGGCCAGTCGTGACTCAGCAGATGACTCAACTGCGGCCCGCTCAACGGCGCAAAGGAGCGACCCAGGCGTTCGGCGGCACTCCGGGCAAAGGCCTCGTACAACAATGGAATATCTTCGCGGCGATCGCGCAACGGCGGCAGGCGCAGCTCGGCGACGTTCAAGCGGTAAGCCAGGTCCTCGCGAAAACGTCCGGCCCGCGCTTCCTCCAGCAAGTCCGGTTTGGTCGCGGCAATGATCCGCAGATCCACGCGAATGCTCTGGTTCGAACCCAATCGCTCGAGTTTTTGCTCCTGCAGCACCCGCAACAATTTCACCTGCTGCGCCAGGGGCATGCTTTCGATTTCATCGAGAAACAGCGTGCCGCCATCGGCGTATTCGAGCTTGCCGATGCGCTTGCCCTGGGCGCCGGTGAATGCGCCGCTTTCATGGCCGAACAGTTCGGCTTCGAACAGTTGTTCGGGGATGGCCGCGCAGTTCAAGGCGACGAAGGGTTTGTCGGCGCGCGGGCCGAAGTCGTGCAGGCAACGGGCAACCAGCTCCTTGCCACTGCCGGTTTCGCCGCGGATCAACACGTTGACCGGCAGCGCCGCCAGGTCGAGCACCTGCCGGCGCAAAGTCTGCAAGCCACGGGAGACGCCAAGCAAGGTGGCGTCAAGTTTGGCGCGGTTGTCGGCCTGTTCGTGCAGGGCACGGTTTTCCAGGACCAGCCGGCGCTTGTCCAGCGCCCGGCGCAAGCTGCCGAGCAGGGTTTCGGGGCTGAAGGGTTTTTCCAGGAAGTCGTAGGCGCCATCGCGCATCGCGTCGACAGCCATCGGCACGTCGCCGTGGCCCGTCAGCAGAATCACCGGCAAGTCGGCATCGCGGCGCTGTACTTCGGCCAGCAGTTCCAGGCCGCTCATGCCGGGCATGCGCACGTCGCTGAGAATCACCCCGGGAAAATGCCTGGGCAACTGCGCCAGGCACTCGTCGGCGCGGCTGAACAGCTGCACCTCGAAACCCGACAGGCTCAGCCATTGCTCGACGGCGCTGCGAATGCTGCTTTCGTCGTCGACCACCATCACTGAATTCAGCATGGGTCTTGAGCCTCCGCGTCGATGGGCAGGGTGAGGGTGAACACCGCGCCGTTGTCGTGATTATCAGCGCTCAGGCGTCCGCCCGATTCGTGAACGATGGCGAAGGATACGGCCAGACCGATGCCCAGGCCATCACCCACCGGTTTGGTGGTGAAAAACGGGTCGAACACTTTCGCCAGGTTTTCCTCGGCGATGCCACTGCCGTTGTCGATGACGCTCAGGCGCCACAATTGTTCGTCGGCTTCGAGGCGGATTTCCAGGCGTTTGCAGGGTTTGTCCTGCATCGCATCCAGGGCATTGCGCAGCAAGTTGATCAGTACCTGTTCCAGGCGAATCGCATCGCCCCGCACCCAGGCCGGGCGCGTCAGGTGCAGCACGGTGCTGACCTGTTCATCGCGCAGACGCGTGTCGAGCAGCTCAAGGGACTGGTCCACCACCGCTGCCAGGTCCAGGCGTTCGCGCAAGCCACTGGGGCTTTTGCGGGCAAAAGTCTTCAGGTGGCCGGTGAGGGCGGCCATGCGCGTGAGCATGTCATCCACCGGCTTGAGCGCCCTGTAGGCGTCGTCGACGCGACCGTGATCCAGTAACAGGCGCAAGGTCGCCAGCTGCATGCGCTGGGCGGTCAACGGCTGGTTGATCTCGTGGGCGAGGGCGGCGGACATCTGCCCGAGGGCCGCGAGCTTGGCCGATTGCACCAGGCCTTCCTGGGCGGTGCGCAGGTCGCGGGTACGCTCTTCTACCAGCTGTTCGAGTTCTTCGCGGCTGCGTTGGCGCAGCTTGGCCAGGCGCCAGCGCTGGGTGAGAAACAGCAGCAAAAACACCAGCGTCAGCCAGATACCCGCCGCAGCGAGCGCGGCGTTGCGGCTGTCTTCGAAGGCAACCTGCGGGCGGCGCAGCAGGTGCAGGGTCCAGCCTTCGGCGGCCAGCGGCAGGGATTCCCACAAGTAATCGGCAGGGCCGTCGGGGCCATCGACCCGTGCCAGGTCGCTGTTCTCGTCGAAGCGGCGCAATGATTGGTATTGAAGCGGCGTCAGCGGCTGCTTGTCGTATTGGCGGGTGATCTTGAGTTCGGCGTGATCGCTGTCGCTCAGCGGTTTCAGGTACCGATAGCGCCAGCCCGACTGGTTGGCGATGAAGATAATCCCGCGGGCATCGCTGACCAGCAGGGTGTCGCTACCCTGGCGCCATTCGCGTTCCAGCTCGGGAAACTCCAGTTTCACCACCATGGCCCCGAGGAACTGGCCATCGTCGTTGGTTACGGCGCTGGAGAGGAAATAGCCAGGAATGCCACTGGTGACCCCAACGGCGTAAAAACGCCCGGTGCCCTGGGTGCGGGTCTGGCTGAAGTAGGGACGAAAACCGTAGTTGTGGCCGACGTAGCTGCTGGGCAAGCGCCAGTTGCTCGCCGCCACGGCCAGGCCCGTGCGATCCAGCAGCTCCAGGGTCGAGGATTCGGCGGCGCCGTTGATTTTTTCCAGTTTGCGGTTCAATTCCTGCGCCAGCTCGGGGCTCACCGGGCCTTTGAGTGCGTCGCGCAACTGCGGGTCGAGTGCCAGCACCGAGGGCAGGGCGCGGTAGCGTTCGATCAGGGTGTGCAGGGAAGTGGCGTAAAGCGCCAGTTGCTGATTGGCACGGGCTGCGTCATCGACCAATGACTGGCGCACCGTTTGACGAACGGCCAGGGTCGCGGCGAGGGCGGCGCCGGCGATGATCAACAGGGTATACAGCGCCAGGCGCAAAGGGCGAGAGGACTCAAACATGCTGGGCATTACACAGGTGTACGGAGGGGGCGCACGATAACATGGCGCTCTTCGGTATTCCCACGCCTTGTGCAGGTAATAAAAAAGGCGACAGGGGTTGAATCCCCTGTCGCCTTTTTCAGACAGCCGAAGCGCTTACTGCACTTCTACCGCCAGGCTTTCACTGATCTTTTGCTGCCAGATGGCAGGACCGGTGATGTGTACGGACTCGCCCTTGCTGTCGACCGCAACGGTCACCGGCATGTCTTTCACGTCGAACTCGTAGATCGCTTCCATGCCCAGTTCGGCGAAAGCGACAACACGGGATTTCTTGATCGCTTGCGCTACCAGGTAAGCCGCGCCGCCCACTGCCATCAGGTAAACGGCCTTGTGGTCCTTGATCGCGTCGATAGCGGTCGGGCCGCGCTCGGATTTGCCGATCATGCCCAGCAGGCCGGTTTGCTCGAGGATCTGACGGGTGAACTTGTCCATCCGCGTTGCGGTGGTCGGGCCAGCCGGGCCAACCACTTCTTCGCGCACCGGATCGACCGGGCCGACGTAATAGATGAAGCGACCCTTGAGGTCCACCGGCAGGGTTTCACCTTTGTTCAGCATCTCGACCATGCGCTTGTGCGCTGCGTCGCGACCGGTGAGCATCTTGCCGTTGAGCAGGACGGTTTCGCCCGGCTTCCAGCTCTGCACTTCTTCCGGGGTCAGGGTGTCGAGGTTGACGCGACGGGCCGACGGGCCGGCTTCCCAGACGATTTCCGGGTAGGCGTCCAGCGGTGGCGCTTCCAGCGAAGCCGGGCCGGAACCGTCGAGCACGAAGTGGGCGTGACGGGTGGCGGCGCAGTTCGGGATCATGCACACCGGCAGCGAGGCGGCGTGGGTCGGGTAATCCATGATCTTCACGTCGAGCACGGTGGTCAGGCCACCGAGGCCCTGGGCGCCGATGCCCAGCTGGTTGACCTTCTCGAACAGCTCCAGGCGCATTTCTTCAATGCGGTTCTGCGGGCCACGGGCCTTCAGCTCGTGGATGTCGATGGATTCCATCAACACTTCTTTCGCCATGACAGCGGCTTTCTCGGCGGTGCCGCCGATGCCGATGCCGAGCATGCCCGGTGGGCACCAGCCGGCGCCCATGGTCGGAACGGTCTTGAGCACCCAGTCGACGATCGAGTCGGACGGGTTGAGCATGGCCATTTTCGACTTGTTCTCGGAACCGCCGCCCTTGGCCGCCACGTCCACTTCCACGGTATTACCCGGAACGATGGAGTAGTGGATAACGGCCGGGGTGTTGTCCTTGGTGTTCTTGCGAGCACCCGCCGGGTCGGCGAGGATCGAAGCACGCAGGACGTTTTCCGGCAGGTTGTAGGCGCGACGCACGCCTTCGTTGATCATGTCGTCCAGGCCCATGGTGGCGCCATCCCAACGCACGTCCATGCCCACGCGGACAAATACGGTCACGATGCCGGTGTCCTGGCAAATCGGACGGTGGCCGGTGGCGCACATGCGCGAGTTGATCAGGATCTGCGCCATCGAATCACGGGCTGCTGGCGATTCTTCGCGCAGGTAGGCTTCGTGCATCGCCTGGATGAAATCCACGGGGTGGTAGTAGGAAATGAACTGCAGGGCGTCGGCAACGCTCTGAATCAGGTCGTCTTGCTTGATCACGGTCATGAGTCGCGCTCCTCTAAAAGACGGGAACATTCAATAAGGTGCTTGCAGCTTGGGTGCATCGGTCGGTTGCAAGCACCTTTCAAGGCACGCCGGGGCTGCTGGCGCGACGCTAAAAAGGCGCGGCAGTATAACGCGCCTTGCTGGCGGGTACACGCGCCGGTGGTCAAACCTTGGTCGCATGGTCGATCCCGATCCCCGAATCGGGTCAGCCCGAAAATTGAATGGTCATTTATCGGCCGCACCACTAAAGTGGTTATCGGTCTGTAGAGTAGGACGCTCTGTCAGTCTCCTTTCATAGGGTGAGTCAACGGTTGACCCATAACGCCATCCAGCGCCTGTTACTCAAACGGTTTGCCCTCGCGGCCGGCACTTATGCCCTGGCTTTGTTGCTGCTGTGGCTGGCGTTTTTCACCGGCCATTACGATGAACCGCTGGCCAATGTCGCCGTTGGCAGCGCTCTGGTGGTCATCAGCCAGGCGGCGTTGTTCGTGGTGTTCTACAGCGGCTGCAACCTGCGTTTTTCCGACCCCAGCCTGACCGAGGCGCAGGTGCTGCTGGGGCTAGGCTGGCAAACCTGGCTGATTGCCAATCTGGATGAGTCCCGCGGCGCGTTCCTGGTGTTCTACGTGCTGATTCTGCTGTTCGGGCTATTTCATCTGTCGCGCCGTGCATTTGCGCGGTGCGCGCTGCTGGTGTTTTTCAGTTTCAGCGCGATCACCCTGTGGGAGGGCTACCACTTTCAGCTGGCCGATCCGGCGTTGGCCGTGTTGCAGGTGTGCATACTGTTTATCGTGCTGGTCTGGCTGGAACTGTACGCCCGCTACGTCCAGGCCTCGCGCCTGCGCATGCGTCAACGCCGCTTCGCCCTGCAGGCGCACCAGGACACTTTGCGCGGGATGATGCGTCAGCTCGAGGACCTGGTGGCCACCGACGAGTTGACCGGATTGTTCAATCGCCGGCATTTCCTGCGCCTGGCTTCGCGCGAACTCAAAGCCATGGACGCCGGCGTCGTGCATGGCCTGGCGCTGATCGACCTCGATCACTTCAAGCGAATCAACGACATTTATGGTCATGCGGCTGGGGATCAGGTGCTGCAGGCGTTTGCCGGCGTGGCGTCGGCCTGCCTGCGCGACGGCGATGTCCTGGCACGCTATGGTGGAGAAGAGTTCGTGGTGTTGCTGCCCGATTGCGATGCCGAGCGCTTGACCGCCTGTTGCGAGCGGCTGCGCCTCGCCTTCATCGATGTCGAGTTGATCGGCTTGAAGGTCGGTAGTCTCAGCCTGTCCGCGGGCATGACCCTGCTGGACATGGGCGATGATCTTGACGAAGCCTTGCAGCGGGCGGACCAGGCGCTGTATCGCGCCAAGCGTGACGGCCGCAATCGTTGCGCGGCGGCGTGGGAAAACGTCGATGCCTGAATTACGCGTGGGCGATCGCCAATGGTCGGTGGCAACCGGCGCCAATCTGCTTGATGCCCTGAATCAGAACGGCGTGCCGGTACCCTACAGCTGCCGCGCCGGCAGTTGTCATGCCTGCCTGGTGCAGTGTGTGCAAGGATTACCGAGCGACAGCCGCCCCGATGCCCTGAGCGCAGAGCAGCGCCAGCAAGGCTGGCGCCTGGCCTGCCAGTGTCAGGTGGTCGAGGACTTGCAGGTGCACACCTTCGACCCGCAAGAGGATGGCCGTCCGGCCGAGGTCGCTGCGGCCGATTGGTTGAGCAGTAGCGTTTTGCGCCTGCGCCTGGCGCCACAACGCCCGTTGCGCTACAGCGCCGGGCAGCATCTGGTGTTGTGGGCGGGCAACGTCGCACGGCCGTATTCCTTGGCCAGCCTGCCGGAAGAGGACCGTTTTCTCGAGTTTCACCTCGATTGTCGCCAGTCGGGGGAATTCAGCGATTTAGCCCGTCAGCTGAACATCGGCGACCCGATCCGTCTCGGCGAGTTGCGCGGCGGAGCCTTGCATTACGACCCGGACTGGCACGACCGACCGCTGTGGCTGATGGCGGCCGGCACCGGGTTGGGACCGTTGTTCGGCGTCTTGCGAGAAGCCTTGCGCCAGGATCATCGGGGCGCCATTCGGGTCATCCACCTGGCCCATGATGCCAACGAGCATTATCTGGCCAAACCTCTGCAAGCCATGGCCGCCAGCCGTCCGAACCTCAGCATCGAGCTGTGGACACCGACCGAGTTGCCCGCGGCTTTGGCGCAACTGCGGCTTGTTTCGCGACAAACCCAGGCCTTGCTCTGCGGATCCCCCGACAGCGTCGATGCCTTTGCCCGGCGCCTGTACCTGGCGGGGCTGCCACGCAACCAACTGCTGGCCGACGTCTTCCTGCCCCGCGGTTGAGCGCTGATTTTTCAGATGCGAGACCTTCCATGCCCGATGCCATCCAGATTGAACGCGACCGCGGCCTGCTGACGCTACGACTGAACCGCCCTGACAAGCTTCTTCGCGGGTAAGCCCGCTCCCACACGGGCCGGTGTTGTTCACAAATCATGTGACCACCACAAAAACCTGTGGGAGCGGGCTTGCCCGCGATGAGGCCTCCCCAGGCAACACATCTTGCAGATCCAAAACAAAAAAGCCCCGCCATTCAAATGGCGGGGCTTTTTTCCAGCAACCGATCACTCAGACCTGCGGGTCGCCAACGTGCCGTGTGGTGCTGCTATTCCTGGTTCGTGTTCAGTACGCGTGCTATCAAGGTCCGATCCGGGATGGCGACAGTTTCGCGGATGAGCAACACGTTCCCATCCTTTTGCAGGGCCATTGTGGTGCTGAACCCAAAACTGGTGTCTTGAGGTACATACACCAAACCCTTCCCGTTGCCAAAGCCGGGATCCAGGGTTCCGTCATTCTGGTAGCGAGCCACCATTAATGAGTGAAGGCCCGCATTCGGTATCAACTTCCCGGCCACGATGATTTTCTCTTGGACTATACCAACATCATGGAATCTGATAGCGCCTCTCTCTGTGTCGGATTGATAAAGAATTTTTCCACCATTGAATTTTTGGTCGAGTTGACCCTCTTTGGTGAAACAAGCCAATACACCCTGGGCAGGCGATAACGTCGAGCCAGCAGCGAGAATACTGTCTTCGGCGTATTGAGTGAGTCTATCGAACGTCGCTTCCGGGACGAGTGCAAACCCATTTTCAGCAAAGGTCTGATCGAGAGTGCCATCGTCATTCAGACGAGCAAGCATGCCGTAGTGCTGGGAGCTATCGCGTTTATAGAGCGATCCGCACACGGTGATTTTTCCGTTCTGCACGAAGATGTCGTTGATGGTGGTATTAGCCCAGTATCCATGAGCAACGGCGACATAACCGGTTTTGTTGAAGCTGAGGTCCAGCGAGCCGTCAGCGTTGAGCCGGGTGATTATGCCGATGTCGGCGATCAAGCCTGCCATGTAAACGTGTTTGGCAAGGTAGATTTTTCCATTGGCTACCGTGCTGATCCCTGAGGCGCCGATGTCGCTTGATGCCTGCGATGTGGGCATTTGTTCCGGGCTATCGGAAAGGGGTGCAGGCAGTATTACCTTTAGCAGGCCATTCTCGCCAAACGTTTCATCCAGCCGCCCGTTGATGTGAAGGCGAATGAGTACATTAATGTCGTTGGTATTGTCGACAGCGCAAAGGAGGATTTTTGTTTCAGTCCCGTCCTCGAGAAAATGTATCTGTTGCATTCGTACTCCAAGTTGAGGAGTAAAACGCTGGATGACGATTCCTTTGTTACCGAACGCTTCGTTTATAGCCCCGTTCTTGTGCAGGCAAACCACGGCTGGAGTGAATTCGCGAATATTGTTACTTGGCTCTATTGATGCGGTGACATAAAGGTTGTCGTCAGGGCCTACAACAATACATTGGGCTATAGTGGACCTGGCACCAGGGATAAGCACAGACACCCTACCTTCAAGACCAAACCGTGGATCGAGATCACCGTCGGCGGTGGTCAGCGTTGTGTATTGGCTCATCGTTCTATTCCTTTAATGGGGTGAGTTGTCCGTCGACAAGGGCTGCCAATGACGAGCCCGCAACAGCCTGGCGCGAGAAAGCCTTGATGGCAGCGATAGCCGCGGTTGACCGGATCGATTAAAGGGGCTGGGCAAGAGGGCTGTCTACTGTCAGATCTGACAGGTGAGGGGCAGTGAAATCGTCTATCTGACTATTTTTTAAACGAAAAAAGCCCCGCCATTCACATGGCAGGGCTTTTGTTTTTCAGGGCATCAGTCCTTTTGCTACTGCGCGGATGACTACAGTTTCTTCTTTAAATTCCACCGCAAAAAAGGCCTTGTTGTCTTTAATGGCTGAAGAATACAAACCAATGTTTACCGCTTCTTTATAGTCAAGCCAGCCCACCCCGTTGTTATAGTCCTTGTCATGAACGCCGTTGTAAAAGAAACGCGAGATAGCGTAATGACTTTCTTTGCGATATCTTTCTAAAAGTCCGGTAGTCAGAAAGCTTCCGTCAGGCAGGAAGTCAGCAGTGTACAAATACGTACTGGATGAATTTATGTTCATAAATACCGGTTTTCCACCGTTGAACTGGATATTGTTCGAACCGTCAGCTTCCAGACTCATTAAAAATCCGGAGATCGCAGTGTCGTGTCTTGAATGCCTTGAACCTGTGCACAGAATGCGATTGTTGGGTTGTTTTACTATATTGGCAACCTCCCGGTAATAGAGTGGGTCTTCATCTTCCATAACCAGAAATCCGTCTCGTTGAAAGGATTTATCCAGTTTGCCGTCTTTGCTGTGTTTTACTAGAACAACTGCTTCAGGGGGATTGAAGTAACCTGTTTTGACGTGGCCGGCACTGATGTAGTTGCCCGCATCGTCGACGATCAGGCTACTCAGTTGCAAGAAGTTAAACATGTCATGTCTGACACGGACAAAACCCGATTCATTGAATGAAAGGTCAAGTTCCCCGCTTGGAGTCAAGCAGATGATCCAGGCATCAATCGAGGCGAAGGTGCCAGAATAATGAAGCAATATGATGCGATCGTCGGTAATTGGCGAAGCTTCGCGCGCGTAGGGCGCAAGCTTATTCAGAGAATCGGATGAAACACATCTTGCCTTTTCGATTTCCAGACATTTTTCGTTGTACGCGGATACGGCGTGTAAATCAGCAGTCGTTTTAGGAACCGGGATAATGACTTTTCCTTGTTCGCCAAATTCTTCATCAATGGTGCCATTGGGTAGAAAACGAACGGCGGCCTTTTCCCGCTCACTCACGCCGCCTACACGGTAAAACAGCGTTCCCGTCAGCAGAACTCTGCCATTCACAAATGCAATCTGTTCGGCGTAGAAGCTGGAGCTAGCGGATCCGTAAAAAAAATCGTAGAAGAAACCTTGTTTGCCAAAGCTGGTGTCGACAGAGCCAGCTTCATTCAGACGTGTCAGCGCGTAGAGCATTCCGTTGACATCATCATATAGAACTCCCGCGATGTAGATCATATCGTCAGGACCTACAGCGACAACCCGTGAGGACCAGTTTGGGAAATCGGGGTTTGGTGAACGGAGGAAGGCCAAGCCGTTTTCACCAAAAATGGGGTCCAGTTCGCCTGATAAAGTCGAAGAATGTATTTGCTCCGTGGTCATTGCACTTTCCCTTGATGTAATGGGCGAGTGCCTTTGCACTCGCATCCTCTGCCCGTTCCGCAAAAACAGAACGGTGCTGCTGCTCTCTATGAGACGGGGGCGGGGGAAAATGAACAACTATCAGAATTGACAGGTTTGTCGATTATTTTGAGATACAAAAGCTTTCTGATGGCGAAGTTTCAGGCACAAAAAAGCCCCGCCATTCACATGGCAGGGCTTTTGGTTTTCAGCGTGTCACTCAGACCATTGGATCGCCAACGTGCAGGATCTTCATGCCATTGGTGCCGCCGGTGGTGTGGTAACTGTCGCCCTTGGTCAGGATGACCCAGTCGCCTTTCTGTACGACGCCGCGCTTGACCAGCTCGTCGATCGCCTTCTGGCTGACTTCGTTCGGCGCCAGCGAAGCCGGGTCGAACGGGATGGTGTACACGCCACGGAACATCGCCGCGCGGGCCTGGGCTTCGCGGTGTGGGGTGAACGCGTAGATCGGCACCGAGGAACGGATACGTGACATGATCAGCGGGGTGTAGCCACTTTCGGTCAGGGCGATGATCGCTTTGACGCCCGGGAAGTGGTTGGCGGTGTACATGGTCGCCAGCGCAATGCTCTCGTCGCAGCGGGTAAATTCCTTGCCGATGCGGTGGCTGGAGGTCTTGCTGGTCGGGTGCTTTTCAGCGCCGACGCAGATGCGCGCCATCGCCTGCACGGCTTCCAGCGGGTACAGGCCGGCAGCACTTTCGGCCGAGAGCATCACGGCGTCGGTGTAGTCGAGCACGGCGTTGGCTACGTCGGACACTTCGGCGCGGGTCGGCATCGGGTTCTGGATCATCGACTCCATCATCTGGGTCGCCACGATCACGGCCTTGTTGTGGCGGCGTGCGTGCAGAATGATCTTCTTCTGGATGCCCACCAGCTCGGCGTCGCCGATTTCCACACCGAGGTCGCCACGGGCCACCATCACGGCGTCGGACGCCTTGATCAGGCCGTCGAGGGTTTCGTCGTCGGCCACGGCTTCGGCGCGTTCGATCTTCGCCACCAGCCAGGCAGTGCCGCCGGCTTCGTCGCGCAGTTGACGGGCGTATTCCATGTCCGCGGCGTCACGCGGGAAGGACACCGCGAGGTAGTCGACTTCCATTTCCGCGGCGAGCTTGATGTCAGCCTTGTCTTTTTCAGTCAGGGCCGGAGCGGTCAGGCCGCCACCGCGACGGTTGATGCCCTTGTGGTCGGACAGCGGGCCGCCGATGGTCACGGTGCAGTTCAGTTCGGTGCCTGTGGCGGTGTCGACGCGCATCACTACGCGACCGTCGTCGAGCAACAGTTCGTCGCCCACGCCGCAGTCCTTGACCAGGTCCGGGTAGTCGATGCCGACCACTTGCTGGTTGCCTTCGGTCAGGGGATGGCTGGTGGAGAAGGTGAATTGATCACCGATCTTCAGCTCGATCTTCTTGTTGGCGAATTTGGCGATACGGATTTTCGGGCCTTGCAGGTCGCCCAGCAGGGCAACGAAACGACCGTGCTTGGCTGCCAGGTCACGCACCAGCTTCGCGCGAGCCTTGTGCTCGTCGGGGGTGCCGTGGGAGAAGTTCAGGCGGGCGACGTCCAGGCCAGCCAGGATCAGTTGTTCGAGGACTTCCGGCGAGTTACTGGCCGGGCCAAGGGTGGCGACGATTTTGGTACGACGGACGGACATGCAAAGACTCCTGAGTTCAAGCGCTGAGTGAGGCTACTATGCTCTTGGGGTGTAGTCATTGTTCATGTGCACTACTTATTCGTTTGTTTATTGAACCGGACACTTTTGCTGACCGGTCGCCTGAAGATTTTCGCCCATGGGTCGATACAGAGCTCAAGTCAGGAGAACTCCCATGCGATTCGTGCTCATAGCCGTCCTTGCCCTCAGTGTCGTGGGCTGCACCCGTTGGTCGATGAACCATCATTTGAACCTTGCCTACAGCGCCTATGACCGGGGCAATTGCGAGCAGGTAACGCTCGAGCTGTCCAAGGTCGAACGCGCCAGCCGCGCGCGGCCTTATGTGTGGCCGGAAGTGTCGATGCTGCGCGGTCTGTGCCTGGAACGGCAGAAGCTGTTTGTCGATGCGGCGCAAACCTACCAGTTCATCATCGCGTCGTACCCGCAAAGCGAATACGCCTACCGCGCCCAGGCGCGCCTGGAAACCTTGCAGGCGCTGGGTCACTATCCGCTGCGCAGTGCGGCGGCGGTGCGTCCTACCCGCTTCTGATTACGTTACCCATTCAGCGCTGGCTCAGCGACGACGGTGAGCTATAGTCGAATAAAGCGGTTTGAAAGCCTTGCCTTCAAACCGACGTAACACCCGTGATCGGCAGGAGTAAGCGGCAGCGGTTCATGGACTGTCGCACCAGGAGCGGGGAGAGCGCGCCCATGTCTGATTCAACCGCAGGCAGGCCCGTTCCGAAGCATTAGTGCGGCCCTGCTTAAGGGCCTTGCTGGGCGAATTGCGCATGTTCACTGACCGCCGTATCGAGCGGCATCAACTGCCGTATTTTCTGAGAGTGTTCAACAGCGTCACCGACAAGCCGATCGGCTTTCTGGGCAACGTCTCCGCAGACGGGCTGATGCTCGTCAGTCAGTTGCCGATGATGATCGGTGCCGATTTCGGTTTGCGCCTGAAAATCCCCGCGAGCGACGGGGGTATGCAAGTCATCGATTTGCAGGCGTGTTGCCTGTGGTGCCACGAGGACGCAACGCCCCACCATTACGACGCTGGGTTCAGCCTGCAACGGGCACCGCCGGAGTATGGCCAGTTGGTGCAGGCATTGAAGCGATACTTCAGTTTTCAGCCGTTGCCGGCTTCGGCCTGATACAGCAAATATTTTGCTGTGTTCTGGAACAGGGAGACCTCTAAATCATTCCTGCTTTTTTCCAGTTCAGGTAACGCGTGACCAATGCTGGCCCCAACGCCTCGGGTTGCATGTCCACTACCTGTACTCCATGGGCGTTCAAACGCTCATGGAGTGCTGCGCGTGAATTCAGGTATTCAACGGTCCCGCAATAGCTCAGTGCCTCCGACAAGGTTTGCACCGGCAACAGGCGTGTAGTCTCGAGGACACTTTCCCGCAAGCTGGCGACCAGCACCTGATGCTGTTTGCTCAATCGCTTGACGGCCGTCAGCAGTTCTTCATCGTCTTCATCGCGCAGGTTGGTCATCAGCAGCACCAGCGCCCGGCGTTTCTGCCGAGCCAGTAGCTGGGTGGCAGCCGCTTGATAATCGGCGTTGTGTTGGGTGCTGTTCAGGTCGTAGACCGTGTTGAGCAGCACGTTGAGCTGGCCAGCGCCTTTCACCGGGGCGAGGTGGCGCGGGTGATCGCTGGCAAAGGTGCTGAGGCCCACTGCATCCCCCTGACGCAGCGCGACGTAGCTCAGCAACAGGCAGGCGTTGAGCGCGTGATCGAAATGCGCCAACTCACCGTCCTGACTGCGCATGCGTCGACCGCAATCGAGCATGAAGATGATCTGTTGATCACGCTCGTCCTGGTACTCCCGGGCAATCGGTGTGCGTTGGCGCGCGGTGGCCTTCCAGTCGATCTGGCGAAGGCTGTCGCCTTCGCGAAACTCCCGTAGCTGATGAAACTCCAGGCCCAGGCCACGTCGTTGGCGCTGGCGCACGCCGAGTTGGCTGAGCCAGTTGTCCACCGCCAGCAGTTGGCCGCCGTAGAGTCGGGCGAAGTCCGGGTAGACACGGGTGCTGTCCGTCACGTGCAGCAGGCGCTTGCCGGACCACAGGCCCAGCGGGCTCGGCAGGTTGATTTCGCAGTGATCGAAGGTGAAGTGACCGCGCTTGAGCGGGCGCAGGCGATAGCCGACGTGGCTGTGCTGGCCGGGTTGCAGTTCGACCGACAGGGGCAGGTTCTCGAAGCTCAGGCCATCGGGTACGTGGTCATGGATCTGGATGTTCAGTGGCAGGGCAAGGTCGTGCTCGACTTGCAGTCGTACTTCGCTCCAGCGGCCGAGGGCCAGGCTGCCGGGCATTTGTCGTTGTACGCGGGGGGAGGGCAGGCGTTGCAGGCGGATCGCGTCGATTATGGCCAGGGCCAGTAGCGCCAGCAGCAAGCCCCAGTTGATCGAGAACAGCGTTGGGGGAACAGCCATGTCCAGCGCCCGCAATGTGCCCGGCACGATGCCGATGACCAGCAGGATCGCGAGCCAGATCAGCAGCAGGCGCGAAGGTTTCACAGCCGTGGCGCCGGTACTTGATCGAGCAGTTGCTGCAGCACGTGATCGACGTCCAGCCCTTCGATATCCAGCTCCGGCGCGATGCGCACGCGATGGCGCAACACCGCCAGAGCGCAGCCTTTTATGTCATCTGGTATCACGAACTCGCCGCCGCGCAACAAGGCTCGTGCCCGTGCGCAGCGTACCAGCGCGATGGACGCACGAGGCCCGGCGCCGAGGGTCAGGCCGGGCCAGCTGCGGGTGGTGCGAGCCAGGCGCACGGCGTAATCGAGGACTTGTTCGTCCAGCGGCAAATGACTGGTTATGCGTTGCAGGACCAGCACGTCCTTGGCTTGCAGCACAGTGCGCATTGGTTGCACATCGAGCATGTCGGCACGGGTAGAGCGGCTGACCTGACGCACCATGTCCAGCTCTTGCTTGGCGTCGGGGTAGTCCATGCGCACCTTGAGCATGAAACGATCGAGTTCGGCTTCCGGCAACGGGTAAGTGCCTTCCTGTTCGATGGGGTTTTGCGTGGCGAGCACCATGAACGGCTGAGCGATGGGCAGGGCGCGGCCTTCGAGGGTGACCTGGCGTTCCTGCATGGCTTCGAGCAGCGCTGCCTGGGTTTTTGCCGGGGCGCGGTTGATCTCGTCGGCCAGCAACAGGTTGGTGAACAACGGACCTTTGCGCAGTTTGAATTGCTCGGTCTGCAAATCGTACACCGCATGCCCGGTGACATCGCTGGGCATCAGGTCCGGGGTGAACTGGATACGCGCGAACTCGCCGCCGAAACAGCGGGCCAGCGCCCTGACCAGCAACGTCTTGCCCAGGCCCGGCACGCCTTCGAGCAATACGTGGCCGCCGGCAAGCAGGGCGGTCAGCACGTCGTCGATGACAGTGTCCTGTCCGATCACGGCTTTTTGCAATTCATGGCGCACGGTCTGGGCCAGCTGGCTGGCGCGCTGGCGTTGCGCAGTGGCGTGGTTGATTGCATCGGGCTCGGTCGGTTGACTCATAACGCATTCCTCAAAATTTGCAGACGGGCGACCTGGCGGCTGAATTCAGCACTGGAAAGCCGCTGCTTCGGCCGCGGGCTCATGGCTTGGCTGACGGTGCTCTCGGGTTGCCCGCCCAGGCGGGCGAGCACCCGCCATTGTTCGATGGCATCGAGTCGTTCGTAGCCAGGATGGCGATGTCTCACACGACACAGTATGTCTTGCCGCAAGGCTTGCAGCAGGCTGTCCTGGCCATTGTGGCGCAACATGAAATCGGCGCTGGCGCGCAAGTGTTCCTGCCATTGGTGCCGGGCTTTCGGTTGTGGTTGCTGCAGAGGGCCCTGGCGCACGCCGAAGTGCCAGAAAGCCAGCCCGACCAGGGCGATCAAGGCGACCAGCGCCTGGGGGAAATGGCGCAGCAGCAATGTCGGCAGGCTGTCGTGTTCTGTGTTGAACAGCAGGGTCACAGCGGTATCGACAGTCAGGTACCAGAGCAGCCAGGCATTGTCGTATTGATCGATCGCCGGGGTTTTCCACAGATCGGCGTCGGTCACCACGATGATCGAACCGAGTCCGTGGTTCAGCTGCATCATATGGGTGGCCTTGCCACTGTTGGCCCAGGCCTGGGCGAGGTTCTTCGGATCTTCGAGATGGAACGCGGTATCAAAGCCGGCGTAGGCCGGTGCGTCCTCATTTTCCAGATAGAGTTTGGTCAATTGCGCGAAGGGGTCGCCAGGCGTACCGGGTGGCGGGTCCTTGAGGTCTTTGCTCAGCGATTGCTGCAGTTGCACCCGATCCAGCAAAAGGTCATTGCTTTGCCCGGTCTGTTCATCCCATAACGACTGCGCAACGAACAGCAGGCGCCCGCCGGCCCGGGTCCAGTCCAGCACCTGATCGATCTGCCTGGGTGTCATGTTGTAGCGGTCGCCGAGCAACAACAGGCTGTGATGCTTTGGCGTGAGGCTCGGCAGGATATCGAGGCTGTTGGCATGGCTGACACTCAAGCCCTGTTTGCGCAGGAAATGCTCGGCGGCCAGGTAGGGATTAGCCAGGGCCTCCGGCGCCGGGCCGTGGTCGATTTCGACCGGGTAGGGCGTTGCCTTCAGGTACAGATAAATCGTCAGCGCGCCCAGCAGCGCAGCGCTCACTACGCCGATGATCGGCCAGGTGCGCCGGTTCAACGGGCGGCTCCCGGGCCAAATACACCACGCCAGGCGTCACACAGTTGGCGCTGCGCATGGGCGGGCGGCAGTTGGTGCCCGTAGGCCATGTTTTGCCAGTGCACGGTCAGGTCTTTGCTGAAGGCCAACAGGTCCGGTTGCTGCAGTTGCTCGATGCGTTCCAGGACCTGGCCTTCGGTGTCGGCGGCTTTGAGCGGGAGGTCGAAGTCGTGCAACAAGCGGCTGAGCAGGGCGCGATAAAGCAAGCCAAGGGCTGCGCGCGGGTTGCTCTGCCAGAGGTTTTCGGCACTGGCTGCGATGTCGGGCGGGAGGGTTTCGCGGTCAAGGTCCAGGCCGAAGGCCTGCGCAGGAAGCGCGCGTGGGGCTTTTTCGACGGGGCGCGGGCGTCGGCTGACGAACGCCTGCAACCACTCACGGTAGTACCAGATCAATGCCCCGATGGCGCTAAGCAGCACGGCCCACAGCGTGACTTCGATCAGTGTGGCCACGGCGCCGAAGTGCTGCTGGTCAAACATCTGCAGCAGCCTCTTTAGCCATTGAGGCATGTTGTCGTCGTCCGCGCTTTCGTCGCCGGCCTGGTTTTCGCCGAACCGATAGCGGGTGACGGTTTCCCTGTTCTTGAACGGTGGCTGATCGAGGATCGCCTTGATGCTGTCCCGGGACGCCTGGCTGGTCAGGGATTGCTCCAGCAGGCGCGGGCTGTCTGGCGCCGCCGGGGCCTGTTCGACCGCCAGGACGGTGGGTGCGATGGGCAACAGCAAGGACACTGCCAGCAACAGGGCAAGGGTTGTGCCGCTCAAACGCTGGGACAGGCGGCGAAACACCAGCTCGATATCCCAGGCCTCGAGCGCGGTGCGCCGGTTCAGATACAGGCTGAAGCCTGCGGCCACGTAGACCGGTTCCCACACCACCAGCACCAGGGCGTAGAAGCCGTTGGACAGGTGTTCCAGCCAGTGCCAATCCTGCGTCGCGGCGCTGATCAGCGACTGCCAGCTCCAGTCGAGTGCGACCTGTGGTGGCAGCAGCAGGTAGAACAGCACCATCAAGCCAATCCATAACGCGCTTTCCAGGAGCACACCGATCACGGTCAGCCAGCGTGCCGCGCCGGCGTCGCGCTGCAACAACACTTGCAATCGTTGCTGGCGTGCCTCTGCGCCCAGGCCTTCGAGCTGCAACACGGGCAGCAGGAAGCTGCGGCTCAGGCTCAGGCGGCGCCAGGTCAGGCTGGCCAGCAGTTGCGGCTTGAGCAACCGTGGCCATTGGTAAAGTGCCTGTTTGAGGGTGGGCGTTTCGCCAAAGATGGCTTTGGAGAGGATGTACAGCGGCAAGCGTTCGAAGGCCGGCTTCAGCCACCAGAAGATGAACACGGCGAGGGTCGGCGAATCCCACAGCAACCATGTCAGCAAGGCGAAAACCGGCAAGGTGACAATCGCCCAACTGGTCATCAGCAGGCGTCGGTGGCGCTGGCTCAGCAGCACGCCGAGGTCCATGGCTTCGAAGGTGGGTCTGGGACGAATGACCACGGTGGTGTCACTCAGGCGCATGGCGGGTCCTTCCGGCGAATAACAGGTAAACCGCCACCAGCACCCAGAGGGCCGCACCGACCAGGTACTTGGTCAGGGGCGCCGGGGCCGTCATCGAAGACCAGTAGGCCTCGATAAATGCCGCAATCAGCAGAAACAGCATCACGCCGCAAATCAGCAGCACGCTTTTGCGGGCCGCCAGGCGCAAGGCTTCGCCACGGGGCAGGGGGCCCGGTGCGATCAACGCCCAGCCCAGTTGCAGGCCGGCGGCACCGGCCAGGGCAATGGCCGTCAGTTCAAAGGCACCGTGCCCCACTACGAATGACCAGAAGGTTTGGCCATAGCCAATATGCGTCAGGTGCCCGGCCACCGCGCCGATCATCAAGCCATTGAAGACCAGGAAAAAAGCGCTGCCCAGGCCAAACAGCAAGCCGCTGGCGAACGTCTGAAAGGCGATCCCGATGTTGTGCATGATGTAGTAGCCGAACATCGCCCAGTCTTCACTGGCCGCCCGCTCCATCGAGCGCCCGAGGTGACCGGCCTCGGGGTCGTACATGCTTTGCATGTCGCTGACCTGGTCGGCCGGGATCAGGTTATAGACCAGGTCCGGAAACAGATACACCAGCCCTGCAAACGCAATCAGGCTACCGAAAAACAGCAGGCTGGCGGCGAGCACGAAGCGCCATTGTTCGCGTACCAGCCGCGGGAAGCCGGCCAGGATGAAACCCAGCGCATTGGCTCCGAGCTGGCTGCGATGCCGATACAGTTGTTGATGTCCGCGCAACACCTGTTGCTGCAACGAGTCGATCAGGAAGCTGCTGTAACCACGCTCGCGGGCCAGCGCCAGGTGATGGCACATGCGCCGATAATCGGCTGGAAATTGAACGGCCCCATCGGCTTTCCTGCCACGCTCCAGCCTGTCCAGCATGAGGGAAAACTGCTCCCATTCGGCCATGTGCCGATGTTCGAAAAGGCTTTGTTTCATGCCGGACCCAACAAGCCGTGGGCGATGCCGTTGAGTTCGGCGACGGCCCGGGGTGGCGTAACCTGCAAGGGGCGCGCGAGGATCGTTGCCAACTCGTTGACCCGGGCGTCGGACAGTCCGGCCTGGCGTTCGGCGAACCCGAGGATGGCGCGTTGCTCGGACAGTGTCAGGGCAAAGGGCGGGCGACGGGGTTGCGCGGGGGGCAGTTGCGGGCGGGTGAGCAGTTGTTCGCGGTAGATCACCAGTGTACCGGCGGCCAGGTCACCGAGGCGCTTGAAGTTGGGGTGTTGCAGGCAACTGATGGCGCCAAGGAAGTAGCCGAACGGCAACATGTCGACAAATCGCAGCAGGTTACGCAACAGTGACGCGGACCAGCCAACAGGCGTGCCATCGTCCTGGATGACGCGCAAGCCCATCCATTGTTTGCCCGGCGAACAGCCCTGGTTGAAGACTTCGAACAGCACCATGTACCACCAGCTCACGCCGAACAGCAGGATCGAAACCAGGCCGGCACCGAGTTTTCCGAGCATCGCCAGGACGATGAACAACAGGCCCAGGATCAACCCGCGCAGGACCAGGTCGATGGAAAATGCCAGGGCGCGCACCATCAACCCGGCCGGGCGCAGTGGCAAGTCGATGCCTTCGGGCGTTTCGACCTGATACCGCGTGTCCAGTGGCGGGGGCAGCGTTGCTTTCCGTGGCAGTGCTGTGACGTCGAGCATGGGCAACCTGATGGTGTGGCCTGATCGGTTTGTCTCTGTACCGGATGCTAGCAGCCTCGCCGGTCAAAACGACATAACTATGTATTGCACATTGAGTAACCGGGGATGATTGAATGGCAGGATTGCTGGCCGGAGCGGGACGGGAACGCCTAGACTTGGCCAATCTTCAGTTCAGGAATAGCCCGTGACTTCCATCTTCTGGTACGACTACGAAACGACGGGCATCAATCCCCGTTGCGACCGCCCGCTGCAAATGGCGGGGCTGCGTACTGACTTCGACCTCAATGAAATCGACGAGCCGGTCAACCTCTTCTGCCGGCCCAGCGACGACATCCTGCCGCATCCCGCGGCTTGCGCAATTACTGGCATCACGCCCACCCAACTGGCCGAGCACGGGTTGAGCGAAGCCGACTTCATGACCCGGGTCCATGCCCAACTGGCCGCGCCAGGTACGTGCGGCGCGGGCTACAACACGTTGCGCTTCGACGATGAGATGACCCGCTACAGCCTGTACCGAAATTTTTTCGACCCTTATGCGCGGGAATGGCAGGGCGGTAACAGCCGCTGGGACCTGATCGACGTCGTGCGCGCGGCCTATGCCTTGCGCCCCGATGGCCTTGTCTGGCCGACGGACGCTGAGGGGCGGGTGACGCTCAAGCTTGAGCGCCTGACCGCCGCCAACGGCATCGATCATGGCAATGCCCACGAAGCGCTGTCGGACGTTCGCGCCACGATCGCCCTGGCGCGGCTGATCCGGGAAAAACAGCCGAAATTGTATGAGTGGTTATTTCAACTTCGCAGCAAGCAAAAGGTATTGGACCAGGTACGGCTGCTGCAGCCCATGGTGCATGTGTCGGGACGCTTTTCTGCGGCGCGCAACTATGTCGGCGTGGTGTTGCCCCTGGCCTGGCACCCGCGCAACAAGAACGCACTGATCGTCTGCGACCTGCACCTCGACCCGCAGGGCTTGCTCGATCTCGATGCCGAAACCTTGCGTCAGCGCTTGTATACCCGTCACGAAGAGCTGGCAGAGGGGGAGTTGCCAGTACCGCTCAAGCTTATCCACGTCAATAAATGCCCCGTGGTGGCGCCTTTATCGGTACTTCGTCCGGAAGATCAGCTGCGCCTGGGAATGGATGTTGCGCTTTACCAGGCACGAGCACTGCGACTAAGTGACGCGCAGCAAGATTGGCAAGCTAAAGTTCTGGCGATTTATGCCCGTGAAGATTTCTCCTTGAGCGAGGATCCGGAACAACAGTTATACGACGGATTTATCGGCGACCGTGATCGGCGTCTCTGCGAGCAAGTCAGAACAGTCGATCCGCTGCAATTGGCACAACAGCAATGGCCTTTCGATGATGAACGTTTGCCCGAGCTGTTGTTTCGATATCGAGCACGTAACTTTCCCGATACCTTGAGTCTCGATGAGCAGGAACGCTGGCGAATATTCTGCCAGAAACGTTTGTCAGTGCCTGAATACGGCGCGCCCAATACGCTGGATAGTTTCGTAGAGGCCGCAGCCCAATTGGCCCTTACAGCGACATCGATGCAGCAGGCGGTGCTCAATGATTGGCAGGAATATGTTCAGGATTTACGCAAACGTTTGAATCTTTGAAATCGAAAATGTCCAAGGGTTAAATTCCGGGCATAAAAAACGCCAGCGTAGGCTGGCGTTTTTTTTCGCAATCGATTCGCGGCAAGCGCGCAGGATCAGCCCAGCAGGGTAGCCCAGCCTTCAACCACGTCGCCGCCCCACTTGGCTTTCCACTCTTTCAGAGTCTTGTGGTTGCCACCTTTGGTTTCGATGACTTCGCCGTTGTGCGGGTTTTTGTATTGTTTAACTTTGCGAGCACGCTTGGTGCCGGTAGTTTTTACTGCACCGCCACGTGGGGCTTTGGTTTTGGCTTCTGGATCCAGCAGCGCGATGATGTCGCGCAGGGACTTGGAATATTCGCCCATCAGGGTGCGCAGTTTGCCTTCGAATTCCAGCTCGGTCTGCAGTTTGTCGTCTTGGGACAGGTTCTTCAAACGGGCTTGCAGCTCTTTGATAGCTTCTTCGGTGGCACGGTATTCGTTGATCAAGGACATGATTACTACCTTATGTAGAACGCTGGATGGCAGGTGACAGTGCGGCAATAATAGTCAGGGTGTATCATCAAGTAAACATTAAACTGGAGTTTATTTAATTAAAATCCAGTGAAGTCAGCACGCATTGGATACGCAATTAAATAGTTCAATGCTTGTGCTACACCTATTTACAAACCGCTGCTTGTCGATGGGCCAAGTACAGTGTGGCGGGCGTCAACCCGGTGGCGTGGGAACCCTGGCGCAAGCCATCGGCCAAGGCAACACGTGATCAATACTGCAGATTTGCTGCGCAATCGTTAGAATGGCCGACTTTGCGAAGTTCTGGAGTTTCCCCCTCATGCGCACTTTTCGGCTGGTGATTTCTTGCCCGGACCGCGTCGGCATCGTTGCCAAAGTCAGTAACTTTCTGGCGTCACACAACGGCTGGATCACTGAAGCGAGCCACCACTCGGACAATCTGAGTGGCTGGTTCTTCATGCGTCACGAAATTCGTGCCGACTCGCTGCCTTTCGGTATCGAGGCCTTGCGCGAGGCCTTTGCGCCGATTGCCGAAGAATTCTCGATGGACTGGCGTATCACCGATACCGAGCAGAAGAAGCGCGTGGTGCTGATGGCCAGCCGCGAGTCTCACTGCCTCGCCGACTTGTTGCATCGCTGGCACAGCGATGAGCTGGATTGTGAAATCGCCTGCGTGATTTCCAACCATGACGACCTGCGCAGCATGGTCGAATGGCACGGCATCCCTTACTACCACGTACCGGTCAATCCCCAGGACAAGGAGCCGGCATTCGCCGAGGTCTCACGCCTGGTCAAGCAGCACGATGCCGAAGTGGTTGTACTGGCCCGCTACATGCAGATCCTGCCGCCTGAGCTGTGCCGTGAATATGCGCACAAGGTCATCAACATCCACCACAGCTTCCTGCCGTCGTTCGTCGGTGCCAAGCCGTACCACCAGGCTTCCCTGCGCGGGGTGAAGCTGATCGGTGCTACCTGCCACTATGTGACCGAAGAACTGGACGCCGGCCCGATCATCGAGCAGGACGTGGTGCGCGTCAGCCACAGCGACAGCATTGAAGACATGGTACGTTTCGGCCGTGACGTCGAGAAAATGGTGCTGGCCCGTGGCCTGCGCTACCACCTGGAAGACCGGGTGCTGGTACACGGCAACAAAACCGTGGTGTTCTGATCAGCGCTCGTCACGGTTGAAATTCGAAGGGCCTGGGCGTTCAATCGCTGCAGGCCCTTCGCCGTTTTTGAACCGAGGACATGACCATGGCCGATCCACTGGACAAAGCCACTTCCAAGGCACCCGCCACTTTGGGCGAGGGTTGTTTGAGCCGTTACGACCCTGATGAGATGAGCCCGGAAGATGGCATGTAGGAGCTGGCTTGCCAGCGAAGGCGCCAGAAAGACCAACGCAACGCTTGAGGACGCCTTCGCCGGCAAGCCGGCTCCTACAGATACACGCCCTTCATCAGCTTCTTGAGCAGCGGGCGTCCGAGCATCAACAGAAATACCGGCCCGCCGGCCAGCAGATAGAAGTAAAACGTCACCGCCCGCCAGATCAGAATGGCCGCCGCCGCCGTGGATTTGCCGACCATGGGCGCCAACAGTGCCGCCGACGTCAATTCAGCAGCCCCCGCACCGCCTGGCAACAGGCTGAACTGCCCTGCACTCAATGAAACCATCTGGATCAGAAAACTCCAGGCCCACTGCAATTCAGCGCCGAGCCCGCGCAGTGCCAGGTACAACACGCTGTAACGCAGGATCCAATGCACGCACGTCAAGCCAAACACAATGACCAGCGTCTGCAGGGGCAGCTTCAGGGTGTCGGTGAACGCCGCCAGGAAGTGCAGGAGTTTTCGTGCCCAGCGCATACGGCTCGAGGGCTCGACGTTGAGGCGCGCCAGCAGTCGGCCGCCCAAACGAATCAGTAGGCGATGATAGCGCGCCACCACCACGCAACTGACCAGGCCACCGAACATCGACAGGGCACTGACGGTCAGCAACCACGCCATGTGCTGGCTGAGATGCTGGAACAGGGCGTAAATCAGGATTGCGCTCAATGCGCAGAGGAAAAACAACAGATCGCTCAGTTGATCCATGGCAAATACCGCGCTGCCCCTGGCCGGTCGCACGCCGTTGCGCGCCAGCAACGCCATGATGGTCAGTGGCCCGCCGCTGCCACCCGGCGTGGCGCAATAGGCGAATTCGGCGGCCATCACCACGCCGAGGCTTTTTAGCGTGCCGACCCTGTTGCGCTGATCCCCCAGCAACAGGCGCAGGCGCATCGTATTGACTAGCCAACACAGCAGGATCATGCCGAACATGACCAGCAAGCTGCTCAGCGGAAAGTCATTGAGCCGTGACCAGGTTTCGCTGCCGCCCAGCAGCCAGGGAATCAGCACCGCGGCGAGCAGGCCGATGCACAGCAGAATCGAGCGACTCATGCCGCGCGCCCCATGCGCTGGCTGTGCAAGGCCAGCCAACGGGCCTTGGTCATGGGTACGCGGCCCTCATCGAGCAGGCGCTTGAGGGTTTGCAACCAGTACGTCCGTGAGAACGCATGACGCATGTCCACCGGGTGCAGGCCCAGGCGAATCACCGGTGCGGTTCGCCAGCGTTGTTCGAGTTGCTGGCTGAGCAGTTTCGACATGCCACGACGCCAGGCACTGCGTGCACTCCAGACCAGTCCTGGGGCATCGATCGCAGCGAATTCCGGCAAGCGATAAAGATGCTGCGCGTCGCTGGTGTACTTCAGCGGTAATTGGCTCAAGGCCTGGCGCGTGCCTTCGCTCATCAGCCAGGCCGGCGCGACGAAGCCCTGCAGTGGCCAATCGTATCGCTGGAACATTTCAATGCCGGCGTGGAGGCGGGTGAGGGCGGCCTCGCGAGACAAACTGTAGAACTCGCCTTCGTGGGTGTAGATCCGGCGCATGAACCAGTCGCGGGGATTGCTCGCCCTCGGCCCGTCATCGCAGTGAAAGTAACCGTGCAGCACCAGTTCATCGCCGCGCTCGAGCCGTGCGCCGAGCTGACGACGAAATGCCGGGTGGGCTTGCAGGTCGTTGTGTTTGTGGAAATCCGGCACCACCAGCCAGGTGATTGGCACGTCGCCGAGTGCATCGACGGCTTCGACAAAGGGTTGGTAATCGGCCCAGGTCGGTGGCGCGACATCGTGCAGTACCAACAGCAGGCCGGGTGCCTCCGTGGGGTCAAGCATTGGCGGCTCGCGGCCATTGGCTGCCGAGGACGGCGTGATAGTGACCGAGCAGACTGTTGACTACGGCGTCCCATGCGTAATGCCGTTCGACATGGCGACGGGCTTGCTGGCCGAGGGCTGCGCTACCCTGGCTGAACAGCTCGCGCACCGCGTTGGCCATGGCCAACGGATCGTTGGGGGCACACAACAGGCCACATTGATCGTTGATGATTTCCTCGAACGCGCCGGCTGCCACCGCCACCACCGGGATGCCGCAGGCCATGGCTTCGAGGATCACCAGGCCAAAGGTTTCCTGGTCGCCGGCGTGCAGCAGTGCATCGGCACTGGCCATCAGACGGGCAACTTGCGTGGCCGGGCAGAACTCGTCGATAACCGTGACGTTGCCCGGCACCGAGGTCGGCATCGACGAACCGACCAGCAGCAGGTGGTAATGTCGGCCCAGGCGTTTCATGCATTCGAGCAGCACCGGCAGGTTCTTCTCCTTGGAACCACGCCCGGCAAAGATCAAAAGATGAGTGTTTTCGTCCAGGCCCAGCTCGGCCCGAAGACCGGTATCCCGTGCATTGGGATGAAACATCTGGAGATCGACCCCCAGGGGCTGCACGAAAACATTCTTCACCCCCAGCCCGATCAGTTTGTTGGCCATGACCTGACTCGGCGCCAGCACCCGGTCGAAGTTGCCGTAGAGCTTGCTGACATAGGCCTCGACGTTTGGCGTGACCCAGTTGCCCATGCGATTGCTGGCCAGCAGCGGCAGGTCGGAGTGATAAAAACCGATTACCGGCACGTCCAGTTGGCGGCGCGCATCCAAGGCCGCCCATGCGGTGAGGTAAGGGTCGCCGACTTCAATCAGCTCGGGTTGCAGATCCTGCAGGACATTGCGCCAGGGCGCGAGACGCAGCGGGAAGCGATAACCTTTGCCGAAGGGCAGGGCGGGTGCCGGAACCGTGTAGATGCCATCCTTTTCGCTGAGGACAGCCCCCGGTATCAGCACGCTGTGGCGAATGCCTGGCCGGATGCACAGGCGATGATGCTTGGCATCCAGATAAGTGCGCACGCCACCGCTGGCAGGGGCGTAGAACATGGTTATGTCAGCGATATGCACGATGAACATCCCTCCGGTCCGTTGTTCTCCCTTGGTTGACCTTATTGAAGAATAGATGTTCGGTTGGTGTTCAGCAGGTGGGGTGTCAGCGAGGATTCGCGGAGTTTGGGCGATTGCCTTCGCGGGCAAGCCCGCTCCTACAGAATCACGCGATCTTGTAGGAGCGGGCTTGCCCGCGAAAAGGCCCTTTCAGACGCTAGATTCGGAAGCTGCCCACCAACTGCTTCAACCGCGCCGCCTGTTGCTCAAGGTCCGAACAGGCGCGCAGCGTCGATTGCAGGTTTTCCACGCCTTCCTGGTTCAGCGTGTTGATTTCGGTGATGTCGACGTTGATCGACTCGACCACCGCGGTCTGTTCCTCGGTCGCGGTTGCCACCGACTGGTTCATGCCATCGATTTCGCCGATGCGTTGGGTCACGCTGCTCAGGCGCTCGCCGGCCAGGTTGGCAATTTCCACGCTGTCCTGACTGTGGCGCTGGCTGTCGCTCATGGTGCTGACCGACTCGCGAGCGCCGACCTGCAGTTCTTCGATCATGGTCTGCACCTGCTGCGCCGATTCCTGGGTGCGATGCGCCAGGTTACGCACTTCATCGGCCACCACGGCAAACCCACGCCCGGCTTCACCGGCCCGCGCCGCTTCGATGGCGGCGTTGAGCGCCAGCAGGTTGGTCTGCTGGGAAATGCTGGTGATCACTTCGAGAATCTGCCCGATGTTCACGGTTTTGCTGTTGAGCGATTCGATGTTGCTGCTCGAGGCGCTGAGCATGTTCGACAGTTTATTCATCGCGGCAATACTGCGGTCCACCACTTGCTGGCCATCTTCGGCCAGGTTACGGGCATCGCTGGCCTGGCTCGACGCGTGCGCGGCATTGCGGGCGATCTCCTGGGTGGCGGCACCGAGCTGGTTGATCGCCGCGGCCACGCTGCTGGTGCGCGAGGCTTGCTGATCGGAGTTGTACATCGAGGAGTTCGAGGCGGCGACCACGCGCAACGCCACTTCGTTGACCTGGCCGGTGGCCGAGGACACTTCGCGGATCGAACCGTGGATACGTTCCACGAAGCGGTTGAAGGCGGTGCCAAGGCTACCGAACTCGTCGTTGTTCTGGATCACCAGGCGCTTGGTCAGGTCGCCTTCGCCGTCGGCGATATCGGCCATGGCCCGGGTCATGACGTGCAGCGGCTGAATGAGCAGGCGAATCAACATGCCCAGCAGGGCAATGATGATGGCAACGGCGATCACCGTGGCAACCACCGCCGAGGCGCGGAACTCGCTGAGCATCGAGAAGGCCTTGTCCTTGTCCACCGACAGGCCGATGTACCAGTTGACCGACGGCAGGCCCTTGATCGGGGTAAAGGTGACGATGCGGGTCTTGCCGTCGACCACGATTTCACTGAAGTCGCGGCTGATGCGCGGGGTGTTTTGCGGGTACGCCTCGCCCAGGGACTTCATGACCAGGGCCTTGTCCGGGTGGACCAGGATCTTGCCGTCGGCACTGACCAGGAAGGCGTAGCCCATGCCGTCGAAATCCCGGGCGCTGAGGGTGTCGATCAAGGTTTGCAGGCTCAGGTCGCCGCCCACCACGCCGACGCCTTGCCCGGCTTTGGTCGAGGGCATGGCCAGGGAAATGATGGTCTGACCGGTCGCCGCGTCGACATAGGGTTCGGTCAGGGTCGGCGTGCTGCTGTTTTGCGCCCCCCTGTACCAAGGGCGAACCCGTGGGTCGAAGCCGTCCGGCATCTTCGCGTCCGGGCGGATGGTGAAGTGTCCGGTGGCGTCACCCAGGTAGGACGCCATGAACGTCGATGTCAGTGCTTTCTGTTCCAGCAGGGTGGCAACGTTGGCGGGTTCCGGGTTGATGGCAATGTTTTGCGCGAGGTTCTCGATCAGCAGGATACGACCGGTCAGCCAGGTCTGGATGTTGCTGGCGGTGACGTCGCCCATCTCGTTGAGATAGTTGTCCAGGTCTTCGCGGATGGCATTGCGCTGTAAATAGTCGTTATACAGGGTGAATGAGGCGAAAGTGGCAATGACGATGAGGGCGGCGGCAAGCAGGATTTTATGGCTGAAGCGTAGATTTTTGTTCATGGCTTGGGGTTCCGCTAAGGTCTTAATGTCCTGCGCGTGCTTTTATAAAGGGACGCACGATGGGCAATGTTGAAAGCAAGAGATATTTCCGTCGCTCCTTAAGGGAAATGTCCGACAAATTTGTGTCTGTCTGCTTTGTCGTTATTTCTATCGGCCGTGTAGGACCAAAGATTAACCATGGGTGACCAAATGCCTGATTCATTGCAACTTGTTATCGGCGCCGACCTCGCGGGGCAGCCGATCGCGCAGGCCATGCGCCTGGCGAACCGCCACGGTTTGATCGCAGGCGCGACCGGGACCGGCAAGACTGTCACCTTGCAACGTATGGCCGAAGCCTTCAGTGATGCCGGCGTGGCGGTGTTTGCCGCCGACATCAAGGGTGACCTGTGCGGCCTGGGCGCGGCCGGCAACCCCCAGGGCAAGATCGCCGAGCGGATAACCGGCATGCCATGGCTGAACTACAAGCCTGCGGCGTATCCGGTGACCCTGTGGGACATTCATGGTCAGTCCGGTCATCCATTGCGCACGACATTGAGCGAAATGGGGCCGCTGCTGTTGGGCAGCCTGCTGGAACTGACCGACAGCCAGCAGTCGGCGCTGTATGCCGCGTTCAAGGTTGCCGACCGTGAAGGCCTGTTGCTGCTGGACCTGAAGGACCTCAAGGCGCTGCTCAATCACCTCAAGGACAACCCCGAACTGCTCGGTGATGACGCGGCGCTGATGACCACCGGCTCCAGCCAGGCCCTGTTACGGCGCCTGGCAACCCTGGAGCAGCAGGGCGCTGAAGCGCTGTTCGGTGAGCCGGCCCTGCAACTCGAGGACATCCTGCAACCGACCGCCGATGGCCGCGGACGCATTCACTTGCTCGATGCCAGTCGCCTGGTGCATGAAGCACCGAAGGTCTACGCGACCTTCCTGCTGTGGCTGTTGGCCGAACTGTTCGAGCAACTGCCGGAGCGCGGCGATGCCGAAAAACCGCTGCTGGCGCTGTTTTTCGACGAGGCGCACCTGTTGTTCGCCGGCACGCCCAAGGCGTTGCAGGAGCGTCTGGAGCAAGTGGTACGGCTGATTCGTTCCAAAGGCGTGGGGGTGTATTTCGTCACCCAGTCACCCGGTGACTTGCCGGACGACGTGCTGGCACAGCTGGGCCTGCGCATCCAGCACGGCTTGCGCGCGTTCACCGCCAAGGAGCAGAAATCCCTGCGGGCGGTGGCCGACGGCTTCCGACCCAATCCGGCGTTCGACGCCCTGTCGGTGCTCACCGAGCTGGGCATCGGCGAGGCACTGGTGGGCACCTTGCAGGACAAGGGCACGCCGGAGATGGTCCAGCGCGTGCTGGTGGCGCCACCGCAATCGCGGATCGGGCCATTGAGTGACACCGAACGCACCGTGCTGATCGGCGGCTCGCCGTTCAAAGGGCGGTATGACAAACCAATCGATCGCGAATCGGCTTATGAAGTGTTGATGGGGCGCAAGGGCCTGGCGCCGGAACCCGAGGCGGCGCCGGGTAAACCGGCGGCCCAGGAGCCGAGTTTCACCGAACAGGCCGGAGAGTTCCTCGGCACGGCGGCGGGGCAGGCACTGAAATCGGCGATGCGCCAGGCTGCCAACCAGTTGGGCCGGCAATTGGTGCGCGGACTGATGGGTTCATTATTAGGTGGCAAAAAAAGCCGATAAATCCATCTTGAGTGGGCACGATCAATGTGGGAGCGGGCTTGCTCGCGAATGCGGTGCACCAGTCAACATTTTCGTCGAATGACACACCGCATTCGCGAGCAAGCCCGCTCCCACATATGTTCTATGTCATTCCTTGGACTTGGCGTGCGCCGCCAACCGCTCCAGCGCCGCCCGCAGGTTCGGATCGCTGATCCCGTCAGCCGTGGCCTGGATGGTCGCGGCCGCATCAAAGGACAAATCCATGGTATGCCCCGCTGCACCTTGCTGAACGGTGGGCGGCTGGACCTTGAACAGGATTCGCGTGAGATTGGCGAACTCGTCGAACATCTGCAGTTGCCGTTGCAGGCGCTTTTGCTGGTAGCGCAGACGAGTGGCCCAATGACCGTCGGTGACAATCAGCAACAAACTGCCTTCACGCCAGGACGCCACGTGGCAATGGGCGCGCGCGGCGGGTTGCAGCTGGCTTTCGAGCAAACGTTGCAAATGACCCAGGCGTTGAGCGTGGCCGAGAATGGCCTTCAGAGGCTTGGCTTCGCGAAGCAGGACGGCGGGTGCTCTGGCCGTAAGAGGGCGAAATGCCATGATCAGACACCTGAAGTAACAGAGCCGCCATGGTAGCAGAAAGCAGCGGATGCGCCCGACCCATTGCTTTGCGCGCGCTTTACCCATTAAATCAACGAGTAACTTCTGCCGTGAATGACTTGAAGTTCAGCGATTTGCCCTTATTTTAAGTGAGCCCCGTTACAACGCTGTGCCAGCATCGTGGAACAACGCCACTTTCCTCACCACCGTTTCCGGGTAGAATGCTCGTTCGCATGCGGCCATGAGGGCTGCTCGGGCGACTCACGGGGCCGCCCTCCATCCCTTTAGTGTGGAAGATCCTGCCGATATGTTTGCGCCTTTGTTAAAGAAACTTTTTGGAAGCAAGAACGAGCGTGAAGTCAAGCGCATGCTCAAGACGGTGCAATTCGTCAATGCCTTCGAAGAGCAAATGGTGGCCCTTTCGGACGATCAATTGCGTGCCAAGACAGATGAGTTCAAGGCCCGCTTCGCCAAAGGGGAAACCCTCGACAAGCTGCTGCCGGAAGCCTTCGCGGTCGCCCGTGAAGCCGGCAAGCGCGTCATGGGCATGCGCCACTTCGATGTCCAGCTGATCGGTGGCATGACCTTGCATGAAGGCAAGATCGCCGAGATGCGTACCGGTGAAGGCAAGACCCTGGTGGCAACGCTGGGCGTTTACCTCAACGCACTGTCCGGCAAGGGCGTGCACGTTGTGACGGTGAACGACTACCTGGCCCGTCGTGACGCCAACTGGATGCGTCCGCTCTACGAATTCCTCGGCCTGACGGTCGGCGTGGTCACGCCGTTCCAGCCGCCGGAAGAGAAGCGCGTGGCCTATGCCGCCGATATCACCTACGGCACCAACAACGAATTCGGTTTCGACTACCTGCGCGACAACATGGCGTTCAGCATGGAAGAAAAATTCCAGCGCGAACTCAATTTTGCCGTGATCGACGAAGTCGACTCCATCCTCATCGACGAAGCCCGTACCCCGCTGATCATTTCCGGTCAGGCCGAGGACAGCTCCAAGCTGTACATCGAGATCAACAAACTGATCCCGCAGCTGGAGTTGCACGTCGAGGAAGTCGAGGGCGAAGTCACCAAGGCTGGCCACTACACCGTGGACGAGAAGACCCGTCAGGTCGAACTCAACGAAGCCGGTCACCAGTTCGTCGAAGATTCGCTGACCCGCCTTGGCCTGCTGGCCGAAGGCGAGAGCCTGTACTCGGCGCACAACCTGAGCCTGCTGACTCACGTGTATGCCGGTCTGCGCGCGCACAAGCTGTTCCATCGCAACGTCGAATACATCGTGCAGGACGGCCAGGTCGTACTGGTCGACGAACACACCGGTCGTACCATGCCGGGCCGTCGTTTGTCCGAAGGCCTGCACCAGGCCATCGAAGCCAAGGAAAACTTGAACATCCAGGCCGAAAGCCAGACCCTGGCATCGACCACGTTCCAGAACTACTTCCGTCTGTACAACAAACTGTCCGGCATGACCGGTACGGCCGACACCGAAGCGTTCGAGTTCCATCAGATCTATGGCCTGCAGGTCATCGTCATTCCGACGAACAAGCCGCTGGCCCGTAAAGACTACAATGACCTGGTGTTCCTGACCGCCGACGAGAAATACGCGGCCATCGTCACTGACATCAAGGAAAGCATGGCCGCGGGCCGTCCGGTGCTGGTGGGTACCGCGACTATCGAAACCTCGGAGCGCATGTCCGACCTGCTCAACAAGGAAGGCATCGAACACAAGGTCCTGAACGCCAAGTTCCACGAAAAGGAAGCCGAGATCATTGCCCAGGCCGGTCGCCCGGGTGCGCTGACCATCGCCACCAACATGGCCGGTCGCGGTACCGACATCCTGTTGGGCGGCAACTGGGAAGTGGAAGTCGCGACCCTGGAAAACCCGACCCCTGAGCAGATTGCCCAGATCAAGGCCGACTGGCAGAAACGTCACCAGCAGGTGCTCGAATCGGGTGGTTTGCAGGTGATCGCGTCCGAGCGTCACGAATCGCGCCGTATCGACAACCAGTTGCGTGGTCGTGCCGGTCGTCAGGGCGACGCCGGTTCCAGCCGTTTCTACCTGTCGCTGGAAGACAGCCTGATGCGCATCTTCGCCTCTGACCGGGTGAAGAACTTCATGAAGGCCCTGGGCATGCAGCCTGGCGAAGCGATCGAGCACCGCATGGTGACGAACGCCATCGAAAAGGCCCAGCGCAAGGTCGAAGGCCGCAACTTCGACATTCGCAAGCAACTGCTCGAGTTCGACGACGTCAACAACGAACAGCGTAAAGTGATCTATCACATGCGTAACACGTTGCTGGCCGCTGACAACATCGGTGAAACCATTGCCGACTTCCGTCAGGACGTGCTCAACGCTACCGTCAGCGCACACATTCCACCGCAATCGCTGCCAGAGCAGTGGGACGTGGCGGGTCTGGAAGCGGCCCTGGAAAGCGATTTCGGCGTGAAACTGCCGATCCAGCAGTGGCTCGACGAAGACGATCACCTGTACGAGGAAACCCTGCGCGAGAAACTGATGCAGGAGCTGATCGCCGCGTACAACGAGAAAGAAGACCAGGCAGGCGCCGAAGCGCTGCGCACCTTCGAGAAGCAAATCGTTCTGCGCGTGCTGGACGACCTGTGGAAAGACCACCTGTCGACCATGGATCACCTGCGCCACGGCATCCACCTGCGTGGTTATGCTCAGAAGAACCCGAAGCAGGAGTACAAGCGCGAGTCGTTCACGCTGTTCTCCGAGCTGCTGGATTCGATCAAGCGCGACTCGATCCGTGTGCTGTCGCACGTTCAGGTTCGTCGCGAAGATCCGATCGAAGAAGAGCAGCGCCTGCGCCAGGAAGCCGAAGCACTGGCCGCTCGCATGCAGTTCCTGCATGAAGAGGCCCCTGGCCTGGAGCAGCCGGAGCAGGTGGGTGAAGAGGTCGATGTGGCTCTGGCCACCGCCCCGGTTCGCAACGAGCAGAAGCTGGGCCGTAACGAGCTGTGCTACTGCGGTTCGGGCAAGAAATTCAAGCATTGCCACGGGCAGATCCAGTAACCCCCGTTTCATACGCTGAAATACCCGCGCCGCGACCGGCTCATGCCGTCGCGGCGTTTTGCCATTTCAACCCCCCGCTTTTGCTGAAGCGGTGCAGACATCATCTATAGAGGAACGCATTCATGGCTGTTGGTCTTGGTCCTTTGCCAACGTTGCACCCGGTTGCCGGTTTTGAACTCGGTATCGCCTCGGCCGGTATCAAGCGCCCGGGGCGCAAGGATGTTGTGGTCATGCGTTGTGCCGAAGGCTCCACGGTGGCGGGCGTATTCACCCTGAACGCCTTCTGCGCAGCCCCGGTGATCCTGGCGAAGCAGCGCGTGCAAGGCCCGGTGCGTTACCTGTTGACCAATACCGGCAATGCCAACGCCGGTACCGGTGAGCCGGGCCTGGCCGCGGCCGAGCGTACTTGCGCCAAACTGGCCGAGCTGACCGGTGTCGATGCCAGCCTGGTGCTGCCGTACTCCACCGGGGTAATCGGCGAACCACTGCCGGTCGAGAAAATCGAAGGCGCACTGCAAGCCGCCCTCGACGATCTGTCGGAAAACAACTGGGAAGCTGCCGCCACCGGCATCATGACCACCGACACCCTGCCAAAGGGTGCCAGCCGCCAGTTCCAGCATGACGGCGTGACCATCACCGTCACCGGCATCAGCAAGGGCGCGGGCATGATTCGTCCCAACATGGCAACCATGCTCGGTTACATCGCTACCGACGCCAAGGTCGCCCGCGATGTGTTGCAGAACCTTATGCTGGACGGCGCCAACAAGTCGTTCAACCGCATCACCATCGACGGCGATACCTCGACCAACGACTGCTGCATGCTGATCGCCACCGGTCAGGCGGCACTGCCGGAAATCACCCGTGCCGAAGGCGAGTTGTTCGCCAAGCTCAAGCAAGCGGTGTTCGAGGTGTGCATGGAAGTGGCCCAGGCGATCGTTCGCGATGGCGAAGGCGCGACCAAATTCGTTACCGTTGAAGTCAACGGCGGCGGCAATCACCAGGAATGCCTGGACGTTGGCTACACCGTGGCCCACTCGCCATTGATCAAGACCGCACTGTTCGCGTCCGACCCGAACTGGGGTCGTATCCTCGCAGCTGTCGGTCGTGCCGGCGTGCCGAACCTGGACGTGAGCAAGATCGATGTGTTCTTCGGTGAAGTGTGCATCGCCAGCCGTGGCGCCCGCGCTGCGACCTACACCGAAGCCCAGGGCGCGGCGGTGATGCAACAGGAAGAAATCACCATCCGTATCGAGCTGGGTCGCGGTGATTGCAGCGAAACCATCTGGACCACCGACCTGTCCCACGAATACGTGAAGATCAACGCCGAGTACCGTACGTAACGTTGCAGAAACTGTAGGAGCCGGCTTGCCGGCGAAGGCGTCCTCTGCCCCGAAACATGTGATGAGGCCGCTACCGTTATCGCTGGCAAGCCAGCTCCTACAGGCATCCCTTTAGCTTAAGGACGCTTGAACATGAGCCTGCACCTGATCATCGGCGACAAACTGCTTTCCTCCTGGTCCCTGCGCGGCGCCCTGGCCCTTGATCTGGCCGGCGCCCCCTACACCGAAGAACTGATCAAGCTGAACCAGCCGGACACCCGCGAACGCCTGCTCAAACACTCGCCGACCGCCAAGGTCCCGCTGTTGAAGACCGAGCATGGCACCATCGCCGATTCCCTGGCGATTGCCGAATACCTGGCGGAACAGTTTCCCGACGCTGGCCTCTGGCCCAAGGACGTTGGCGCTCGCGCCCAGGCGCGTTCGGCGTGTGCGCAGATGCACAGCGGTTTCTTCGCGATGCGCGGCAACATGCCGTTTGATTTGAGCCATGATGCACCGCTGACACCGACACCGGCGGATGTCCAGGCCGACATCGAGCGCATGTCCGCCCTGTGGGCCGAGTGCCGCGCCGCCGCGACCGAAAGTGGTCCGTACCTGTTTGGCCGCGTAACCCTGGCCGATGCATTCTTCGCACCGATTGCCGTGCGCCTGCGCACCTATCAGGTGAAGCTGCCCGAGGCTGACGAAGCCTATGTTCAAACCATCTACCAATGGCCAGCCTTCAAGGCCTGGCAGAAGGCCGGACTGGAGGAAATCGAGCGGTGAAACGAGTACACGTAGCGGCCGCCGTCATCCGTGATGACAGCGGCAAGATCCTTATCGCCCGGCGTGCCGACACTCAGCACCAAGGCGGCCTGTGGGAGTTTCCCGGTGGCAAGGTCGAGGCCGACGAGTCGGTTGAAAGCGCCTTGGCCCGTGAGCTGCAGGAAGAACTGGGTATTGTGGTCGGCGCGGCGCGCCCGCTGATCAAGGTCCGCCATGATTACCCGGACAAACAGGTGTTGCTGGATGTCTGGGAAGTCTCGGCGTTCACCGGCGAGCCGCACGGCGCCGAAGGCCAGCCATTGGCCTGGGTGTCGGCGCGTGACCTGTCGGGTTACGAATTCCCTGAAGCCAACCGGCCAATCGTGGCGGCTGCCCGCTTGCCCGAGCAATACCTGATTACCCCGGAAGACCTGGAAACTCCGGCCTTGCTGCGGGGTATCCAGAAAGCCATCGCGGGCGGCATCAAGCTGATCCAGTTGCGCGCGCCGAATGGTTATGACCCCAAGTACCGCGACCTGGCCGTGGATGCGGCAGGGCTGTGTGCTGGCAAGGCGCAGTTGATGATCAAGGGGCCGTTCGAGTGGTTGGGGGATTTTCCTTCCGCTGGATGGCACATCACCTCGGCGCAGTTGCGCAAGTACGCGGCCGCCGGTCGACCGCTGCCCGCATCGCGCTGGTTGGCCGCGTCCTGTCATAACGCCGAGGAATTGGCGTTGGCCGAGGAGATGGGCGTCGACTTCGTGACCTTGTCGCCGGTGCAACCGACCCTGACTCATCCTGGCGCGCAGCCGCTGGGTTGGGAGCAGGCTTCGAGCTTGATCGCTGGCTTCAGCAAGCCGGTGTTTCTGCTGGGCGGCGTTGGTCCGGCGGAAGTTCAGAAGGCATGGGCTGCCGGTGCCCAGGGTGTGGCGGGGATTCGGGCGTTTTGGCCTGAAGCCTGATTTTCCTATGATGCAGAGGGCCTCATCGCCAGCAGGCTAGCTCCCACAGGTTTTGTGTGCGCCACAAATCCACTGTGGGAGCCAGCCTGCTGGCGATGAGGGTCTGACAGACGCCGACTAAACCTCAGGTTTCGCCGCCGGCTGCCACAAAATCTCCGCAACCCCCTGCCGCCGGGCAATCACCCGCGCCACCACAAACAACAAATCCGACAACCGATTGATGTACGCCAAACCCACCCCGGCCAACGGCTCAAGCGCATTCAAATGCTGACAGCGGCGCTCGGCACCGCGCGCCAGGCTCCGGCAGACATGGGCCTGGGCAATCAACGCCGAACCACCCGGCAAGATGAAATTCTCCAGCGGCCCCAGCTCTTCATTCCACACATCAATCGCCGCCTCCAGGCGCTCGATTTCACCGGCGTTCAACGCCTGATACTCCGGCATCGCCAGCTCACCGCCGAGGTCAAACAACCGGTGCTGACAAGGCGCCAATACCTCGATTACTTCCTGCAACCCCGGATACCGGGCACTTTCTGCCGCCAGTCCGGCCAGTAATACGCCGACCTGGCTGTTCAGCGTATCCACCTCGCCAATGGCCTCGATCCGTGGGTGGTCCTTGGGCACGCGGCGACCGTCGCCCAGGCCGGTTTCGCCTTTGTCGCCGGTGCGGGTGTAAATCTTCGACAGGCGAAAGCCCATGGTTACCTCGATAGCTGGTTGAGTTCATGAGAGACGAGCGGGGTGCTCGCCAATGGCAGGCGCAGGGTAAAGCAGGTGCCTTGGCCCAGGGTCGATTGCACTTCCATCTGGCCCTTGTGGTTATTGGTGATGATGAAGTACGAGACCGACAAGCCAAGGCCGGTGCCCTGGCCGATTTCCTTGGTGGTGAAAAACGGTTCGAAGGTGCGCTTGCGCACGCTTTCGCTCATGCCGATGCCGTTGTCCTCGACCTGGATTTCCGCCCAGGGTGGATTGAGCCGGGTGCGCAGGATGATTCGCCCCGGTTCACGGTCATCTTCACGCAAGTGGATGGCTTGCGCGGCGTTTTTCAGCAGGTTGAGCAGCACCTGTTCCAATTCGTTGGCGGTACCGGGTACAGGCCCCAGCGCCGGGTCGAACTGGCGAATGATCGCCTGGCCCTTGAAGTCGAAACCGATGGCCAGGTCGAAGTCGTTTCCGGCGATTTCCACCGCCTGATCGATCAGCGCCGGCAGGTCGCACGGGGCCATTTGTCGGGTGCTGCGGCGACTGAAACTGAGCATGTGCGTGACGATTTTCGCCGCCCGTGCACCGGCCTGCTGGATGCCGTCGAGCAGCTGCGGTACTTCCCGCGCTTGCAGGTACTGGTTGACGGTCGACAGCTCGATGCCGACTTGCTCGGCCTGTTCCAGGTTCTTCGGCAGTTCGGGGGACAGGCGGCGACGGATATTCTGTACGTTGTGCAGAATCGCGCCGAGCGGGTTGTTGATTTCGTGGGCCATGCCGGCGGCGAGGCCACCGACGGAAAGCATTTTCTCCGACTGCACCATCATTTCCTCAAGGGACAGGCGCTGGGTGATGTCGTCGATGCGGATCACCACGCCTCGCCCGGCACCCCCCATCAGCGGATAAAAGGTCAGGGCGTAGTGGCGCGGTTCATCGTCCTTGACCCAGGTCACGCGCTCGATCTTGGCCACCGTGTGCTGCTCGACGGTTTGCTTGAGCTGCGGCAGGAAAGGCTTGAGCGGTTCGAAGGCGAGGAAGATAGGCTGGTTCAAGGCTTCGTCCAGTCGCGTGCCGGAAAGGGCGCTGGCTTCCTGGTTCCACTGCGTCACGTAGAGCTGTTCGTCGAGAGCGATCAGCGCCGAAGGCATGGAGTCGATGATGCTGTTGAGGTAATTCTGGAACCCCGTGAGTTTTTTCTCGATCTTGCTGCGTACCTGGACTTCGAGTTCCAGCTTGCGATTGGTGTGACGGGTTTCTTCCGCCAGGCCCTGGGCCTGGTCATAGGCGGCCTGGGAGTCGTCACGGGCGCGCTTGAGTTGCTGCTCCCGGGCCTCGATCCGCGAGAGCATGGTGTTGAACGCTTCGGCCAGGCTGCCGATTTCATCGTGGTTGCCCCGGGAGGCTCGCAGGGCGTAGTTCTCTTCCCGGGTCACTTGTCGTGACAGTTCTTCCAGCTGATGAATCGGCTGGGTAATCAGGCGTTTGATCTGCCGCGCGATGATCAGCCACAGCAGCACGCTGAAAATCAGGATGCCCAGGCTGGCGGTCAGGGTGCCGGTATAGAACGCCATGGGCAGTTCGCTGCTGGCCACCAGCAAAAGGTGGCCGGGTGCGCTGCCGGGGCGGGGTAGGGTGATGACCTGGTTGCTGCGAAACTCGGTGACCTGCCAGGATTCGATGTGCCGGTAACGCTTGGGCAGGCTCAGGTGATCGCCGTGTTGCAACTGCGCCAGGCGCTCGCCCTTGCCGTCATACAGGGCCGCGGCCCGCAGCGGTGAATAGCTGTCGAGCTCATCGAGCAGGCGCTGGGCGCTTTCTGGTGACTGCAGCGCTTCGGACACCAGGCTCGGGTTGGAGACCAGCCGGCCGATAGTCTGCAGAGCCTGGGGCGCCATGCTTTCCTGGGAGATGTAGTACGCGGCGCTGATAAAGGTCAGGTTGGCAACCAGCAGGACGGTGGTCAACAGCACCAACAGGGCGGCCAGCAGTTTCTGGCCGACAGGGAGGTTTTCAAGACGCTGGCGCAATGGCATCAGGTTTATCGCTGCAAAGGAACAAGTGGCCAGCGTAGCCGCTGCTCAGTCGCTGGGCAATCCAAGGCTGTGCAGGCGTGCGATCAACCTCGACTCAAGCTGATTGAGGTGCGGCAGGTTCAGTTGATGCCGGGCGGCGACTTTACAGGCATGCCCCAGCAGGTAACTGATTTCGGTGCGGCGCCGGTTGCTGACGTCCTGGTACATCGAGGAGTAGTTGGCGGCGGTCGCGTGAATCACCCGTTCAACCTCCTGTTGCAGGTTTTCCGCGGCTGCCGGCTGGCCGCAACGCTCAAGCAGCTCCATCAGTTCGCCACACAGGGTGGCGACCTCACAGTGGTGCTCCTGCAACCCGCCATTGCGGCAATCGTGCAGGACCGTCAACGGATTGATCGCGCAGTTGAGGGCCAGTTTGCGCCACAACCGGGTGAGGATTTCGGTGCTCCACTCATGGGGAATGCCCGCGGCGTCGAGGTCGTCCAGCCAGATCGGTGCGACGGGATGCCCGGCATCGCCCAGCCAGGTGAACCCGTGCCCGGCGAAGACCACGCGCCAGTCACCGTCGCGAAAGGCGCCTTCCGTGCTTGAGGCGTAAATGCAGCGCGCCTGCGGCACTTGCGCCGCCACGGCGTCCTGGCTGCCCAGGCCGTTCTGCAACAGGATCAGCTCGGCGCCGGGCGCCAGGCGGGGCGCCAGTTGTGCCACGGCCTGGTCCGCGTCATAGGCCTTGCAGGCGACCAGCAGGCGATGGATCGGGGTGGTACTGTCCGCCGTTTCGGCGCTCACCGGGTAGAGCTGTGCCTGGCCCTGTTCGACCAGGGTCAAGCCGCCTGCCGCCTCGTACACCTGCAACCGCGCCGCGTCGCGCAGGATCAGTCGCACCGGAACTGCTGCCCGCGCCAGACGGGTGGCCCACAACGTACCGAGGCTACCGGCGCCTAGAACATGCCAGGTGGTGGACATCAGCTTTTTGCTCTGTTTGAGGCGCGCATGGGAGGCTCGCAGTGAATGATGGGAAAGACCCGTTATAATCAGCGCGGATTTTAACCGCAAGCCAGGCGTGCTCCCTCTTGATTGAGCGTGCCCTATTTATTGGAGAGATTACATGCCGTCGTTCGACGTGGTATCCGAACTGGACAAACACGAAGTCACCAACGCGGTCGAGAACGCCGTCAAGGAACTCGATCGTCGTTATGACCTGAAAGGCAAAGGCAGCTTCGAGTTCAAGGAAAAGGACCTGACCGTCAACCTGACCGCCGAAGCGGATTTCCAGCTCGAAGCGATGATTGAGATCCTCAAGCTGGCCCTGGTCAAGCGCAAGATCGATGTGCAGTGCCTTGAGGTCAAGGATGCGTTCGCATCGGGCAAGCTGATGAAGCAGGACGCTGTGCTCAAGGAAGGCATCGACAAGGAGCTGGCGAAGAAAATCGTCGCTCACGTCAAGGACGCCAAGCTCAAGGTCCAGGCGGCCATCCAGGGCGAGCAAGTGCGCATCACCGGCAAGAAGCGTGACGACCTGCAGGAAGCCATCGCTGTGTTGCGCGCCAAGGAATTCGGCATGCCGCTGCAGTTCAACAACTTCCGCGACTGACTTTGGGCGGGAACCTCTTGGCGTTTTCGGCGTCCGAGGCCCAAGCAACGGCAGAAACGATTGATCCGGATAGGGTTCGGTCTTTCTGCCGCTTTATTTTTCGTGTGCCGCGTAGCCGCACATCAGGAGAACCAAGATGGATTTGAATGCTGAAGTAGACAACCTGGTCAGGGTGTCGCAGTCCTGGATCCCGATGATCATGGAATACGGCAGCCGTGTGCTCTTGGCGGTGATCACCCTGGCGATCGGCTGGTGGCTGATCAACAAGGTCACGCAAAAGCTCGGCGGCCTGATCGCCCTGCGTAATGCTGACCTTGCCCTGCAAGGGTTTATCAGCAGCCTGGCGAACATCATTCTCAAGATCCTGCTGGTTGTCAGCGTGGCGTCGATGATCGGTGTGGAAACCACCTCGTTCGTGGCGGCGATCGGTGCGGCGGGCCTGGCCATCGGCCTGGCGTTGCAGGGCAGCCTGGCGAACTTCGCCGGCGGTGTGCTGATCTTGCTGTTCCGTCCGTTCCGTATCGGTGACTGGATCGAAGCCCAGGGGGTTGCCGGCACCGTCGACAGCATCCAGATCTTCCATACCGTGCTGCGCACCGGCGACAACAAGACCATCATCGTGCCTAACGGCAACCTGTCTAATGGCATCATCACTAACACCAACCGTCAACCGACCCGCAAGGTGGTGTTTGATGTGGGTGTCGATTACGAAGCGGATTTGCAAAAGGCCCGTGAAGTCTTGCTCGAGCTGGCCAAGGATCCGCGGGTGCTGGCCGATCCGGAGCCTCAGGCAGTGATTTCGACCCTGGGTGACAGTTCGATCACTGTTTCCCTGCGGGTCTGGGTGAAAACAGCGGATTACTGGGATGTGATGTTCATGTTTAACGAACAGTCCCGTGATCGTTTGAAGACTGCGGGTATTGACATTCCATTTCCCCAGCGTGTAGTTCGCGTGGTTCAGGAAGCGTCGGTACAGTAAGTCTGTTTGTTACTGCGTAAACCCAAGAGGCTAATGGTCTCTTGGGTTTTTTTGTGACTATTGATCGGTTCATTGAAAAAAGTATTAACGTTATGCGCGCAAGTTGCTTGCTGCAGTGTTTGTTATGTGGCAGGCATAAAAAAACCGCCCACCGGAAGAGGTGAGCGGTTTTTGATCTACGGAGTTCCGGTGTTACACCCTGATTACAGGATGCTCAGCGGGTACTCGATGATCAGGCGGGTGTCATAGTTGTCAGCCGAATAGGCACTGTATGCACCGTTCGAACGGTAGTTGGCGAAACGAGCACGGAACGACAGGTCTTTTGCTGGACCTTCCTGTACGACGTACTTGGACTCCAGGTTCCACTCGTTTTCCTTACCTTCACCCAGACCGTTGGTCTTGATGTTGTCACCCATTACGTAACGGGTCATGAAGCTCAGGCCAGGAACGCCGTAGGTCGCCATGTTCAGGTCATAGCGAGCTTGGTAGGATTTCTCCTCGCGGCCCACGAAGTCGGAGATCTGAATGGAGTTGGATACGAAGATGGTGCTGTTGCCGTCAACGCCGTAGTAGTAAGCGTTGTCGCCGCTCGACTGCTGGTAGGCCAGGGTGAACTTGTGAGCGCCCAGGCTATATGCCGCTGCCAGGGACCACAGGTTGTTGTCCACGCCCAGAACGCCGTCACCGAGGAAGTCAATGGTGTCGCCGCGCTTATCGCCTTTGGTTTTGTAAGCGTTGAGGTCGAAGTTCAGTGACTGTTCGTCGTTGATCGGCAGGGTCAGGTTCAGGTTTGCGTAGTACTTCTTGAAGTACTCTTCAGCATCCGATGCAGCCAGTGCAGCGGTGAAGTTGTCGGTGAAGGCGTAGCTGGCACCGAAGATGTTGATGCCGCCGCTCAGGCCTTTGCCGTGGTTGCCGTCTTCATCGGACACGCCGCCGATGCTGTCACGGGCCATGCCGGTTTGCTTGCTCAGCGCGGTGAAGCGACCAGCGCTCAGTTCCAGGCCTTTGATTTCCTTGGAAGTCAGCAGGGTACCGGTAGCGACTTCTGGCAGCAGACGGCTGTCGTCGGTAGCGAATACAGGGCTTGCAACGAATTGCTGGCCGTATTTCAGGGTGGTGTCGGACAGACGCAGTTTCACTGCACCGCCTACCTTGCCCTGGGATTTTTCCGGGTTGCCTTCGCTGTCGTTGGCGAACAGGCCGTTACCGCGCTTGCCTGAGCCGCCGTCCGTTTTGACCGAACCCATGGCCATGGCGTCGAGGCCGAAACCAACAATACCTTGAGTGAAGCCCGATTCGTAGGTGAGCAATTGGCTCAGACCGGAATCCTGACGGTAGCCGGCAGTACCGGAACTAGGGTTGCTTGCACCATTCTTGTAGTCGCGGTTCATGTACTCAAAACGGGTTTTGAGTTTCAGGCTCGAATCGTCGATGAAACCCTTGGATTCGTCCTGGGAGGACGCCATTGCGAACTGCGAGGTGCCTGCTGCAACAGCCAGTGCGATCATGCTCCACTTCATCACGCGCATCGTGATTTGCTCCTTTGGTTTTTAGAAGAGTACTGCCGCTCCACCTGTTTTATTATCTGGGCGGCTCTTTCTTTTTGTGTCGGCGCAAACTTATATCACGCCGACAATGTTGGCGATACTTGCGCATCTAACCTTTCAGCTTCTTTACGACCCTGTCGTAAACGGCTAGCTAGATGTCGCAAATTTACAGCCCCGATGCAACCGGACTGACAACTTTTAATGCTGTTTTTCTGGGCTGGCGCATCGATAAAAAGAGTCCCTGGTGAAACGTTTGAATCTCCATCGGGCTACCCTGCCACTGTTTTTTTGGTCTTGAGGCTGCACGCTTCCCGCGGTGCCTTATAGACGATGTGGGTAACAATGCAACAAGCGTGCACAAATCAGAACTCCACCGATGTTTTTTTCTGACAGGCTGCCTGATGCGGTAAAAACCTCATGAAACCGGGGGGTTCATGCTTCTTTTCTTCGGGCTTGACGCCATGGTTGGCATCGTGTTTCAGCCTCCTGTTGAGTCGCCTGACATGCAAAAGCGTTACCGGTTCACCCCGCCAGTGAGTAATTGGCGGATATGCGAAGCACTCAGCGTAGACGCGCTGTGCGGTTTTGGTGCAAAAAATTTTTATGACTGTGCTGAATTCACACAGTCGGGCATCTTGCGTGGCGTGAACAGGCCTTGGTTTTCTGGTCATTTCGGCGTTTTTTATCAGCTGTCTGGTTCGGTGTTGGTGCGTTTTCGCAGAAAATGTCTCATCTCGGGGCGGGCTTGAGCCCTTTGAAGGTCCTCGAGTGGTCCAGGCAGTGGTTCGCCGTGAAGCCGGCAGGGTATGCTGCCGTCCGGTGGCCTGGCGTACGACCTCTCTGGATGGGCGCTAAGCTGAAAAATGATGACCTGGCGGGAGTACGCGCAGTGTTCGCTTTAGATCCACGACTTCAACAAGACACACTACCGATCGGTGATTTCCCGCTTTGTCGGTTGCTGTTGTCCAATGACTCGAACTACCCCTGGTTCATCCTGGTGCCACGCAGGGACGATATCAGTGAGATATTTCAGTTGAGTGTCGCCGATCAGCAGCAGCTGTGGCAGGAAACGACCGCGTTGTCAGAGCTGCTCAAGGACTCGTTCGATGCGGACAAACTGAACGTCGCTGCATTGGGTAACGTGGTCAGCCAGTTGCACATGCATGTGATCGTGCGCAAGCGTGAAGACGCGGCCTGGCCGGCGCCGGTCTGGGGCAAACATCCGGCCAGGCCCTACAGTGCAGAGCAGGTCGCGGCGATTCGCGAACGGCTGCGCCTGGTGTTGACCGATGATTTCAAGTTTTCGGAGGGTTGAGCCATGAGCCTCGAAGAGCGCGTAACCGACCTTGAAAGCCGACTGGCGTTTCAGGATGACACCATCCAGGCATTGAATGATGTCCTGGTGGCGCAGCAGCGGGTGGTCGAACGCCTGCAGCTGCAGATGGCCGCGCTGCTCAAGCGGCAAGAGGAAATGGTCGGCCAGTTCGAGTCTTTTGAAGAAGAAGCGCCGCCACCGCATTATTGAGCGCCGCGGCCCTTTAACTGAAAGTGCAGGCAATAAAAAACCGCGAACATGTTCGCGGTTTTTTTATTGCCTTTCTATCAGCGACGCGGCAGGGCGGCGATGACGTCTTCGGCTTGCAGGCCTTTGTCACGATTCATGACGGAGAACTCGACGCGCTGACCTTCGACCAGAACGCGATGGCCTTCACCGCGAATGGCCCGGAAGTGCACGAAAATATCATCGCCGGAGTCGCGGGAAATAAAGCCGAAGCCTTTGGAGGTGTTGAACCACTTGACGGTCCCGGTATCGCGGTTGCTCATGTCATAGCTTGGCGAAGCGGCGGCCGGTGACGATTTGTAGAAGCTGATGGCCAGGTGCAGGGCAACAGCGATAAAGGCTGCGACCAGGCTGAACAGCACGGCAGGCTGACCGGCAATGACCGGCATCTCCGCGATCAGTGTCACGGTTTGCAGTGCGACAGCCAGCACCAGCAGGGCGCTGACCAGGTTTTGCAGTTGATGGCGCGGGCCTTTGTTCCAGTAAGGGATAACCGGGGCAAGCGTCAGGTTGAGCAGGCCGAAAAAGGCCAGGTAAAGCGCTTCAGGTTGTTGCAGGTACGGTAAGGCTTCGGATCGCAGGCTAGGGATGAAGGACAGCAGCAAAGCCGCTGCGCCTATCAGCAGGTGGACGATTTTCAACATTTTGATTAACTCACGTTAAGACAGCTCACAAGGAAGAGCTGATGGCGCACGGTTCGCTTCGGAATAAATAAGAGGCGGTGGACACGTACCCGGTATCAGCCTATGCGCCGCGCCCGAAAAAATAGGCACTGACGACACGCTGCCTATTTAACAGCAAAGCTGCAGCCTACTCAAATCAAGGAGTCCAGCGGTGCATCGGGGCCTCTTGCCGGCGTATGGCAGGACCTCCGGGCTGCAGCCTGGCGACAGGCTTGCTAGAGTGGTCCTGCACCTGTTGGATGAACTTCATCACCTTTAGGGGAAAAACATGGCAATCGATATCGGTATCAGTGAAGAGGACCGCAAGTCCATCGTCGACGGACTTTCGCGGCTGCTGTCGGACACCTATGTGCTTTACCTGAAGACCCATAACTTCCATTGGAACGTGACGGGTCCCATGTTCCGCACCCTGCATTTGATGTTCGAGGAGCAATACAACGAGTTGGCTTTGGCGGTCGATTCGATTGCCGAGCGCATTCGCGCGCTCGGATTTCCGGCGCCGGGTGCCTATTCCGTTTATGCGCGCCTGTCCTCAATCAAGGAAGAAGAGGGTGTGCCTGCTGCCGAAGACATGATCAGGCAACTGGTGGCGGGCCAGGAGGCTGTCACGCGTACCGCCCGGGGGATCTTCCCGCTGCTGGATAAGGTCAGCGACGAACCTACGGCTGACCTGCTGACCCAGCGCATGCAGGTCCACGAGAAAACCGCGTGGATGCTCCGCGCACTGCTGGATCAGTGATACGCCAGCGCGTGGATGGCACTGTTGTTCGCGCGCTGCCTTTCTTCGGATAGACGCCCTGTCGATTGAGCGATTTTTCGCTTGTAGCTGTGGGAAAAGCGCTCGACTAGGACCCTCTCCCTTATCCGCCTTCAGTTGTTGGCTTATCCTACGCGGACGGTCCTAAAGTCATCTGGCTATAACTTTGCCCTCACGTTTTTATAGGCATGCAATTGCTTTTATGGAAACCGCACATGGCAAAGGAGTGTCAGCGATATGCAATATGAAGGCGCAAGAGACGAGGGGCGGATCGGTTCGGCCAGGGATATAAGAATCGACCCATTTGTCAGTGAGTTCGATATGGGACTGGCCCGGCCGCAATCGCGATCGGTGCGATTGAATGGCTTTGCCACCTGTTTGCGGCTTGAACAGGTGTATTGGGATATCTTGGGCGACATGGCCAGGGTCAATTGCTGTTCGGTCAGCGCGCTGCTGTCCCATGTCGATCGCGAAGTGCATTTGCGTCATGGTGGGGTGAGAAATTTCAGCGGGCTGGTGCGGGTGGTCTGTGTTGTCCACAGCCGCAAGGAAGGGCGTTACCCGGTCATGGCTTGAACCGGATGAATGAAGGAGCAACGTGTCGATCTGTGCAGTCTTACGGCTGCACAGGCTGCATTTAATGGATATAATCCCGCTCTTTGCCGCAAAACCCAGCGTGCGCGGTAGCAATCTGATCGCCGAGACAACCCCCATGCCGATGTACGATTACCAATGTGCTTCCTGTGGTCATCAGTTGGAAGCCATTCAAAAGATCAGCGATGCACCGTTGGTCGACTGCCCTGCGTGCCAGGCGCCAGAGCTTAAGAAGATGCTGTCCATGCCAGGTTTCCGCCTCAGCGGCACCGGCTGGTACGAGACCGATTTCAAGACCGGTTCCAAGAAGAACCTGGCCGGCGGCGACAAAGCTGACTAGGGTTGCGGACCTGAGTTGAACCACACGCGCGAGTTCTTGCGTCATCCGTCAGCGGATCGACGCGAGCTCTCCAACCGAATGTCGAATTACGAGAAGTGAAACCACTACCATGATGCGCAGCCATTATTGCGGCCAACTGAACGAAAGCCTGGAAGGCCAGGAAATTACCCTTTGCGGATGGGTCCACCGTCGTCGTGACCACGGTGGGGTGATTTTCCTCGATATCCGTGATCGTGACGGTCTGGCCCAGGTGGTGTTCGATCCGGACCGCGCTGAATCCTTTGCCGCTGCCGATCGCGTGCGCAGCGAGTACGTCGTGAAGATCACCGGCAAGGTTCGCCTGCGTCCGGCCGGTGCCACCAACGCCAACATGGCGTCTGGCATGATCGAAGTCCTGGGCTATGAACTGGAAGTGCTGAACGAGTCGGAAACCCCGCCGTTCCCGCTGAACGAGTTCTCCGACGTCGGCGAAGAAACCCGCCTGCGCTATCGCTTCCTCGACCTGCGTCGTCCGGAAATGGCCGAAAAGCTGCGCCTGCGTTCGCGCATGACCACCAGCATCCGTCGCTTCCTCGACGAGAACGGCTTCCTCGACGTCGAAACGCCGATCCTGACCCGTGCCACCCCTGAAGGTGCTCGCGACTACCTGGTCCCTAGCCGTACCCACGCCGGCTCGTTCTTCGCCTTGCCGCAATCGCCGCAGCTGTTCAAGCAACTGCTGATGGTCGCCGGTTTCGACCGTTACTACCAGATCGCCAAGTGCTTCCGCGACGAAGACCTGCGTGCCGATCGCCAGCCGGAATTCACCCAGATCGACATCGAGACCAGCTTCCTCGATGAAAAAGAGATCATGGGCCTGACCGAGCAAATGATCCGCAACCTGTTCAAGGAAGTGCTGGGCCTGGAATTCGGCGAGTTCCCGCACATGACCTTCGAAGAGGCCATGCGCCGCTACGGTTCCGACAAGCCGGACCTGCGTAACCCGCTGGAACTGGTCGACGTTGCCGACCAGCTCAAGGAAGTCGACTTCAAGGTGTTCAGCGGCCCGGCCAACGACCCTAAATGCCGCATTGCCGCCCTGCGCGTTCCAGGCGGGGCGAGCATGCCGCGCAAGCAGATCGACGATTACACCAAGTTCGTCGGCATCTACGGTGCCAAGGGCCTGGCGTACATCAAGGTCAACGAGCGCGCCAAAGGCGTCGAGGGCCTGCAGTCGCCAATCGTGAAGAACATTCCTGAGGCCAACCTCAACGTGATCCTCGATCGCGTCGGTGCGGTCGACGGCGATATCGTGTTCTTCGGTGCCGACAAAGCCAAGATCGTCAGCGAAGCCCTGGGCGCGCTGCGGATCAAGCTGGGCCACGACCTGGAGCTGCTGACCTGCAAGTGGGCGCCAATGTGGGTCGTCGACTTCCCGATGTTCGAAGAAAACGACGACGGCAGCTTCACCGCCTTGCACCACCCGTTCACCGCGCCGAAGTGCACCCCGGCAGAGCTGGAAGCCAACCCGGCTGGCGCTCTGTCCCGCGCCTACGACATGGTCTTGAACGGTACCGAGCTGGGTGGCGGTTCGATCCGTATCCACCGTAAAGAGATGCAGCAGTCGGTGTTCCGTCTGTTGGGTATCAACGAAGCGGAACAGGAAGAGAAATTCGGCTTCCTGCTCGACGCCCTGAAATACGGCGCGCCGCCGCACGGTGGCCTGGCTTTCGGTCTCGACCGTCTGGTGATGCTGATGACCGGCGCCCAGTCGATCCGTGAAGTGATCGCCTTCCCGAAAACCCAGAGCGCGGCGGACGTCATGACGCAGGCACCGGGCCAGGTCGATGCCAAGGCATTGCGCGAACTGCACATTCGTCTGCGCGAAACGCCCAAGGCTGAGTAAGGCTCAGGAGGGCGCATCTGTGGATGCGCCCTTTCTTTATACCTACAGCAGTTCAAGATTTTTTGTTTGCCGGCCGGCGCGATGCAGCGTGGCGGGCAATGTTTCAAAGAGAATTCGGAGCGAGTTATGGCAGGTCATTCCAAGTGGGCGAACATCAAGCACCGCAAAGAACGTCAGGATGCCAAGAGAGGCAAGATCTTCACCAAGTGGATTCGTGAGCTGACCGTCGCGGCCCGTCAGGGTGGTGGCGAGCCGGGCTCGAATCCGCGTCTGCGCCTGGCCCTGGACAAGGCCCTTGGGGCGAACATGAGTCGCGACATCATCGATCGCGCCATTGCCCGTGGTGCCGGTGCGACCGAGGCCGACAACGTCGAAGAGCTGACCTACGAAGGTTACGGCCCCGGCGGCGTGGCGGTGATGGTCGAGTGCATGACCGACAACCGCAACCGTACCGCGGCGGCAGTTCGCCATGCGTTCAGCAAGTGCGGCGGCAACCTCGGCACCGACGGTTCGGTGGCCTATCTTTTCGAACGCAAAGGGCAAATCAGCTTTGCGCCAGGCGTCGATGAAGATGCCTTGACCGAAGCGGCCCTGGAAGCCGACGCCGATGACGTGGTCGCCAACGAAGACGGCTCTATCGACGTGTTCACCTCGTTCACCGGATTCTACGCGGTGCGCAACGCGCTGGAAGCGGCTGGGTTCAAGGGCGATGACGCGGAAATCGTCATGCTGCCGACCACCAGCGCCGAGCTGGACCTGGAAGGCGCCGAGAAAGTTCTCAAGCTGATCGACATGCTCGAAGACCTGGATGATGTGCAGAACGTCTACTCCAATGCGGACATTCCAGAGTCGGTCGCCGCACAACTAAGCTGAATGCTACGCCCTCATTGTAGGAGCTGGCTTGCCAGCGAAGAGGCCCTTGAACTTTTGCAAGTCTTGAGGCCGCCTTCGCTGGCAAGCCAGCTCCTACAATTTCCTCGGATACTCGCATCAGCGTTATAGGCGTTATGACTTTAATTCTTGGTATCGACCCCGGTTCGCGCATTACCGGTTATGGCGTGGTACGCGATACCGGACGTGGCTGCGAGTACGTGGCCTCCGGCTGCATCCGTACCGGTGCCGGCGAGCTGCATGAGCGCCTGCAGATTGTCTACCGCGGCGTGCGCGAGATCATTCAGACCTACCATCCTGTCACCATGGGCATCGAGAAGGTGTTCATGGCGCGCAATGCCGACTCCGCCCTGAAGCTGGGGCAGGCCCGTGGCGCGGCCATCGTGGCTGGCGCGGAAGAAAGCCTGGAGATCGCCGAATACACGGCCACCCAGGTCAAGCAGGCGGTCGTCGGCACCGGCGCGGCCAACAAAGAGCAGGTACAAATGATGGTCATGCACATGCTCAAGCTGACCAGCAAACCGCAAATCGATGCCTCCGACGCCCTGGCCATTGCCATTTGCCATGCGCACACCCGCTCCAGCCTGTTGCCCCATGGCCTGGGCGCCGCACGCAGTCGTGGCGGGCGCCTGCGTCTCTGATAGCATCAGCAATCATTTTTCTGGAATGAGGGTGATGCGCCTGGGTTGTCGGCGCAAAACCCTTGTTCTCTCAGTCGCTGGCCCAGGGCTGGCCAACGCTCAAGGATCTGTAACGTGATTGGACGCTTACGCGGCACACTGGCTGAGAAACAGCCGCCGCACCTGATTCTGGATGTAAATGGCCTGGGGTATGAGCTTGAAGTGCCCATGACCACGCTTTATCGCCTGCCGTCGGTCGGTGAACCGCTGACGCTGCACACCCATCTGGTCGTACGCGAAGACGCGCAGTTACTCTATGGCTTCGTCGGCAAGCGCGAGCGAGACTTTTTTCGCGAACTGATCCGTCTCAATGGTGTAGGGCCGAAACTGGCCCTGGCCCTGATGTCGAGCCTGGAAGTCGACGAGCTGGTGCGTTGCGTGCAGTCCCAGGATACCTCGGCGCTGACCAAGGTGCCGGGCGTGGGCAAGAAAACCGCTGAGCGCCTGCTGGTTGAGCTCAAGGATCGCTTCAAGGCCTGGGAAACCGTGCCGGCCATGTTTGCCCTGGTGCCGAACCAGCCGGACGGGCCAGCGCCGGTCAACAGCGCCGAAAACGACGCGGTCAGCGCGCTGATCTCCCTGGGCTACAAGCCACAGGAAGCCAGCAAGGCGATTTCCGCGATCAAGGAGAAAGGCTTGAGCAGCGAAGACCTGATTCGTCGTGCCCTGAAGGGAATGATCTAAGTGATTGAAGCTGACCGTCTGATCGCCGCCACGGGTGCCCCCCGTGATCGCGAGGAAGTCCAGGACCGGGCGATACGCCCCGTCAGCCTGGCCGAGTACATTGGCCAGCCGACCGTTCGCGAGCAAATGGAGTTGTTCATCCAGGCTGCCCGCGGGCGTAACGAGTCCCTGGACCACACGTTGATCTTCGGCCCGCCGGGCCTGGGCAAGACCACCCTGGCCAATATCATCGCCCAGGAAATGGGCGTGTCGATCAAGAGCACCTCAGGCCCGGTCCTCGAGCGTCCAGGTGACCTGGCGGCGCTGCTGACCAATCTTGAGCCCCACGACGTGCTGTTCATCGATGAAATCCATCGCCTGTCGCCGATTGTCGAGGAAGTGCTGTACCCGGCCATGGAGGATTTCCAACTCGACATCATGATCGGCGAAGGGCCGGCCGCGCGGTCGATCAAGCTCGATCTGCCACCGTTCACCCTGGTCGGTGCGACCACCCGGGCGGGGATGCTGACGAACCCGTTGCGTGACCGTTTCGGTATCGTCCAGCGCCTGGAGTTCTACAGCACCGCCGACCTCTCGACGATTGTCAGTCGTTCGGCGAACATCCTCGGCCTGCCGCTCGACCCGGAGGGCGCCTTCGAAATCGCTCGCCGCGCCCGTGGCACGCCGCGGATCGCCAACCGTCTGCTGCGCCGGGTAAGGGATTTCGCCGAAGTGCGCGCCAAAGGCCACATCACCAAGCCGATTGCCGACCTGGCCCTGAACCTGCTGGATGTCGACGAGCGTGGCTTCGATCACCAGGACCGACGTCTGCTGCTGACCATGATCGAGAAGTTCGATGGTGGGCCGGTGGGGGTGGATAGTCTGGCCGCGGCGATCAGCGAAGAGCGTCACACCATTGAAGACGTGCTGGAGCCGTACCTGATCCAGCAGGGCTACATCATGCGCACGCCGCGGGGGCGGGTAGTGACCCGGCATGCGTACCTGCATTTCGGATTAAACATTCCGTCACGATTGGGCGAAATGCCCGTGGTAGACGAGTTCCTTGATGCCGTGGACGATTAATTAACTTTGCGGGCTGATTTTTTCGGGCAATGTGTGGTCCCAGGACCGTACTTTTGCGCGAAAGCCGCAGAACATTGAAAAACAGTTGCCTGGCCGGATTGGCAACCCGAGGAGTAAGCACTAGAGTATGCGCGCGCAAAACGGGCTTGAGCCTTTCGCACATCGTTGTCGCGTTTATTACGAGGACACCGATGCGGGCGGCATCGTGTATTACGTCAATTACCTCAAGTTTATGGAACGGGCTCGAACCGAGCGGCTACGAGAGCTGGGCTTTGCCCAATCCAAGCTTGCCGGTGAGGACCTGTTGTTCGTCGTGCATTCCAGCGAAGCGCGCTACCACGCGCCGGCGCGACTGGACGACGAGCTGCTGGTAAGCGCTGAAGTAATCGAATTGAACCGTGCCAGCCTGCGCTTCAAGCAGCAGGTCAGGCGGGCCACGGATGATGCACTGCTCTGCGAAGGGCAGTTTCTGGTGGCCTGTGTGCGCACTGAAAGTTTGAAACCCCGGGCCATTCCCGAAGCTCTACGAGCGGCCTTTGCCGCCGTGAGCGGCGCGGGTACACACTCAAAGCAGGAGATAAAGCGTGGAAGCTAACGTCGTCGACCATTCCTCCATGTGGAGCCTGGTCAGCAATGCCAGTATCGTGGTGCAACTGGTAATGCTGACCCTGGTAGCCGCATCGGTGACCTCATGGATCATGATCTTTCAGCGCAGCAACCTGCTGCGCGCCGGTCGACGCGCCCTGGAGAGCTTCGAAGAGCGCTTCTGGTCGGGTATCGACCTGTCCAAACTCTACCGTCAGGCGGGTAGCAACCCGGACCCGGATTCCGGTGTCGAGCAGATCTTCCGCGCCGGCTTCAAGGAATTTTCCCGTCTGCGCCAGCAGCCTGGGGTCGATCCCGAGGCGGTCATGGAAGGCGTGGCCCGTGCCATGCGCGTGGCCATTTCCCGTGAAGAAGAAAAGCTCGAGCAGAGCCTGCCGTTCCTCGCCACTGTCGGTTCCGTGAGCCCGTATATCGGTCTGTTCGGTACGGTCTGGGGCATCATGAACTCCTTCCGTGGCCTGGCGACTGCCCAGCAAGCGACCCTGGCCACCGTTGCCCCGGGTATCGCCGAAGCCCTGATCGCCACCGCGATCGGCCTGTTCGCGGCCATTCCAGCCGTTATCGCTTACAACCGTTTTGCTGCTCGCAGTGAAACCTTGCTGGGCCGTTACTACACCTTCGCCGATGAATTCCAGGCGATCCTGCACCGCAAAGTGCACACCAGCGAAGAATAAGCAGGTAATTTCCAGATGGCTTTAATCGCTCGAGCTCGCAAAAAGCGCAAGCCGGTTGCCGAGATGAACGTAGTGCCTTACATCGACGTGATGCTGGTACTGCTGGTCATCTTCATGGTGACCGCGCCGATGCTCAATCAGGGCGTGAAAGTTGATCTGCCCAAGGTTTCCAGCGAAGCCTTGCCGCAGGACAACAACACCCAGGTCCTGACCATTTCGATCAAGGCTGACAAGACCTATTACTGGAACCTTGGCAGCGAAGTCGACACCGAGAAGCAACAGGACAGGGCCATGACCCTGCCGCAAATGACCAGTGCAGTAACCAAGATCATTGCCGCCGGTAACGATAACGGCAAGCGCACCCAGGTCTTCATTCGCGGCGACAAGACTGTCGACTACGGCTCCGTCATGGGCGCCATGGGCGGGTTGCAGAAAGCCGGCGTCGGTAATGTTGGCTTGATTACCGAGGCGCCCTGATGCAGCAACAGCGAGAGCCGTCCGCCTCGGAAAGCTACTTCTGGCCTAGTGTCTGGGCGATTGGCTTGCACGTGCTGGTGTTCGGCATGCTGTTTGTCAGTTTTGCCTTTACTCCGGAGTTGCCGCCGGCCAAGCCGATTGTCCAGGCGACCCTGTACCAGCTGAAATCGAAAAGTCAGGCAACCACCCAGACCAATCAGAAGATTGCGGGTGAGGCGAAGAAATCCGCCGCACGCCAGACCGAAGTCGAGCAGTTGGAACAGAAGAAGGTCGAGCAGGAAGCGATAAAGGCTGCGGAACAAAAGAAAGAAGACGCGGCTCAAAAGGCCGAGGAAGCCAAGAAGGCCGACGAGTCGAAGAAAGCGGAAGAGGCGAAAAAGGCTGATGAGGCCAAGAAGGCCGATGAAGCCAAGAAAGCCGACGAAGCGAAGAAGACCGCCGAAGCCAAGAAGGCAGAAGAGAAACAATTGGCTGATATAGCCAAGAAGAAAGCGGAAGAAGAAGCCAAGAAGGCTGCTGAAGAAGAGGCCAAGAAAGCGGCTGCTGAAGAAGCGAAGAAAAAGATCGTCGAAGACGCGAAGAAGAAAGCCGCCGAAGACGCCAAGAAGAAAGCTGAAGCTGAAGAGGCGAAGAAGAAAGTCGCCGAGGAAGCGAAGAAGAAAGCTGCTGCCGATGCTGCGAAGAAAAAATCGCAGGACGCGGCGCGTAAATCCGCCGAAGACAAAAAGGCCCAGGCCCTGGCAGATTTGCTTTCCGATACGCCGCAGCGTCAGCAGGCCTTGGCCGATGAGCGCGGTGACGAAGTCGCCGGCAGTTTTGATGATTTGATTCGTCTTCGTGCAGCGGAAGGCTGGGCTCGTCCACCTTCGGCCCGCAAAGGCATGACGGTCGTGCTGCAAATCGGCATGTTGCCGGACGGTACGGTGACTTCGGCCAGCGTGGCCAAGTCCAGTGGTGACGGTCCGTTTGATGCGTCTGCTGTAGCGGCGGTCAAGAATATTGGACGTTTGACAGAAATGCAGGGAATGAAGCCGAGCGATTTTGCTCCGTATCGTTCATTCAAGATGACATTCACGCCTGAGGATTTAGCCCCGTGAGAAACCTTCTACGAGGAATGCTTGTCGCTATCTGCTGCATGGCAGGAATGGCGATGGCAGATGAGAAAAACATTCTGGTCACCAGCGGCAGCGATCGGGCCACCCCGATCGCGGTCGTGCCGTTTGGCAACCAGGGCGGCAGCGTGCTGCCGGACGACATGGCGGAAATCATCGGTAACGACCTGCGCAACTCGGGTTACTACTCGCCGATTCCAAAGCAGAACATGATCAGCCAGCCTAGCCAGGCCAGCGAAATCATCTTCCGTGACTTCAAGGCGCTGGGCGCCCAGTACGTGATGGTCGGCAGCATTGCCCCGGCGGGCGGTCGCCTGCAGGTGCAATACGCCCTGTTCAACGTCGCCACCGAGCAGCAAGTGCTGACCGGCAGCGTGTCGGGCAGCGTCGATCAGTTGCGCGACATGTCGCACTACATCGCCGACCAGTCGTTCGAAAAACTCACCGGCATCAAGGGTGCGTTCTCGACTCGCCTGCTGTACGTGACGGCCGAGCGCTTCTCCGAAAAGAACACCCGTTACACGCTGCAGCGTTCGGACTATGACGGTGCCCGTGCCGTGACCCTGCTGCAATCGCGTGAGCCAATCCTGTCGCCGCGTTTCGCGCCCGATGGCAAGCGTATCGCCTACGTCTCGTTCGAGCAGAAGCGTCCGCGCATTTTCATGCAGAACATCGACACCGGTCGCCGTGAGCAGATCACCAACTTCGAAGGCCTGAACGGCGCGCCAGCCTGGTCGCCGGATGGCAATCGCCTGGCGTTCGTACTGTCCAAGGACGGCAACCCGGACATCTATGTGATGAACCTGGGCTCGCGTCAGATCACCCGCGTCACCAACGGTCCTGGCATCAACACCGAACCGTTCTGGGGCAAGGATGGCTCGACCATCTACTTCACGTCCGATCGTGGCGGCAAGCCGCAGATCTACAAGACCAGTGTGGGTGGGGGCGGTGCCGAGCGCGTGACTTTCGTCGGTAACTACAACGCCAACCCTAAACTGTCGGCCGATGAAAAGACGCTTGTCATGATTCACCGTCAGGATGGCTTCACCAATTTCAAGGTGGCGGCCCAGGATTTGCAGCGCGGTAGTGTAAAAATCCTCACTGATAGCACTCTGGACGAGTCGCCTACTGTCGCGCCCAACGGCACCATGGTAATCTACGCCACCCGCCAGCAGGGCCGGGGAGTCTTGATGCTCGTGTCTATCAATGGACGCGTAAGGCTCCCGCTTCCTACCGCTCAAGGCGAAGTCAGAGAACCTTCCTGGTCCCCTTACCTGAACTGACGCGGCGCTATACGTTGTACTTAACACACTGGGGTTCATTAGGAGTTTCACGATGGAAATGCTGAAGTTTGGTAAATTTGCTGCGCTGGCACTGGCCATGGCTGTAGCTGTAGGTTGCTCGTCCAAAGGCGGCGACAATGCCGGTGAAGGCGCGGTAGATCCAAACGCTGGTTACGGCGCAAACACTGGTGCAGTTGACGGCTCCCTGAGCGAAGAAGCTGCACTGCGCGCTATCACCACTTTCTACTTCGAATACGACAGTTCGGACCTGAAGCCAGAAGCCATGCGCGCTCTGGACGTTCACGCCAAGGACCTGAAAGCAAACGGCGCTCGCGTTGTTCTGGAAGGCAACACCGACGAACGTGGTACTCGTGAGTACAACATGGCACTGGGCGAGCGTCGTGCGAAAGCCGTTCAGCGCTACCTGGTACTGCAAGGTGTTTCCCCAGCTCAGCTGGAACTGGTTTCCTACGGCGAAGAGCGTCCAGTTGCTACCGGCAACGACGAGCAGTCCTGGGCTCAAAACCGTCGCGTCGAACTGCGTAAGTAATTCGTCATGCGAACGTGCCGTCGTGCTGTAACTGTCCTGGCTCTCAGTCTCGCGCCGCTTGCGGCGTGGGCTGCGGTTCCTGTGGTCGACAACGACTCCGGCTATAACAATAGCGGGAGCAGTAATCCGCCTGCAGGTTACGGTACGAACGGCGCCTATGCCGGGGGAGGGGTTTCGACCCCTGTCTCGGCACAGGGTCAGTTGTTCAACCAACTGCAACAAATGCAGGATCAGATCTCGCGCCAACAGGGTGTGATCGAAGAACTGCAAAATGATGTAGCGCGCATGAAGCAGGAAAGCCTGGAGCGATACCAGGATCTTGATCGGCGCATAGGAAGCGGCGTTGCACCTGCCGCGACTCCTGAGAATTCTCCTGCCGGTGGCGACTTGAACGCCCCCGGTGCAGCAGCGGCTGGCGCAGCTGCGGGTGCCGGAGCGGCAGCCGCTCAAGCACCCGCCGCGGGTAGCGAGCCGGCGGATCCGGCGAAGGAAAAGCTCTATTACGATGCTGCCTTCGACCTGATCAAGGCCAAGGATTTCGACAAGGCCAGCCAGGCTTTTGCCGCATTCCTGCGCAAGTACCCGAACAGCCAGTACTCAGGCAATGCCCAGTACTGGTTGGGCGAAGTGAACCTGGCCAAAGGCGATCTGCAAGGTGCAGGTCAGGCCTTTGCCAAGGTTTCGCAGCTGTACCCCAAGCACGCCAAAGTGCCTGACTCGCTGTACAAGCTCGCTGACGTAGAGCGCCGCCTGGGTCATCCCGACAAGGTAAAAGGCATTCTGCAACAGGTTGTGTCCCAGTATCCGGGCACGTCTGCCGCTCAGCTGGCCCAGCGTGATCTGCAAAAAATGTAAGGGCTGCTTGACCCCTTTCGAAGAAACCCGCGCTTGTCGCGGGTTTTTTCGTTAGAATTCACGCCCTTTTTATGAAACACGCTTTTTGGGGCCTGCGCATTGCCGGGGCTTCTTGAAGTGCCTGACGGAGGCGGACAGCCTGTTTAGCTGTTACGCCCGTGGCGACTATGCAAGACACATTGAGAATTACCGAAGTTTTCTACTCGTTGCAGGGGGAAACGCGGACCGCTGGCCTGCCCACTGTTTTTGTGCGCCTGACCGGTTGCCCTCTGCGTTGCCAATACTGCGACAGCGCCTACGCCTTCACCGGCGGCACCATCCGCACCCTCGACGATATCCTCGAGCAGGTCGCCGGCTTTCGCCCGCGCTTCGTCTGTGTCACGGGCGGCGAGCCCCTGGCCCAGCCCAATGCCATTCCATTGCTCAAGCGCCTGTGCGATGCCGGTTACGAAGTGTCACTGGAAACCAGTGGCTCGATCGATATCTCGGCGGTAGATTCCCGGGTCAGTCGCGTCGTCGACCTGAAGACCCCGGGGTCGAAGGAAGCGCATCGCAACCGCTACGAAAACATCGAGCTGCTGACGCCCAACGATCAGGTGAAGTTTGTCATCTGCTCGCGGGAAGACTATGACTGGTCCGTGTCCAAGCTGATCCAGTACGGTCTGGACAAGCGCGCCGGTGAAGTCCTGTTCTCGCCAAGCCACCATGATCTCAATGCGCGAGACCTGGCCGACTGGGTGGTGGCGGACAACCTGCCAGTGCGTTTGCAATTGCAGCTGCATAAATATCTTTGGAATGACGAGCCGGGGCGCTGAAATGACTGAACCACTCAATACTGCTGAAAAACGCGCGGTGATCCTCTTGTCCGGTGGCCTGGACTCGGCAACCGTCGTGGCCATGGCGCGTGCCGAAGGCTACAGCTGCTACACCATGAGCTTCGACTACGGCCAACGGTCTCACGCTGAGTTACACGCCGCCGAACGTGTGGCCAAAGACCTGGGTGTTGTCGAACACAAGGTGATCGGGCTGAACCTGAACGGCATGGGCGGCTCGGCACTGACCGATACCAGCATTGACGTCCCGGAAGTCGCGGCTGAAGGTATTCCGGTGACTTACGTGCCTGCGCGTAACACGGTGTTCTTGTCCCTGGCGCTGGGCTGGGCGGAAGTGCTTGGTGCACGGGACATCTTCAGCGGTGTCAACGCGGTGGATTACTCCGGTTATCCGGACTGCCGTCCCGAGTTCATCGAGGCTTTCGAGCGCATGGCCAATCTGGCGACCAAGGCCGGTGTAGAAGGAATGGGTTTTCGCATTCAGGCGCCGCTGCAACATCTCAGCAAGGCACAGATCGTTCAGGCGGGTACCAGGCTTGGGGTGAATTATGGCCTGACCGTTTCCTGCTATCAGGCCGACGATGACGGCCGTGCCTGCGGCAAGTGCAGCAGCTGCCGCCAGCGAGCGGAAGGCTTCGCGGCGGCCGGAATCAGCGACCCAACACGTTATTTTTGATTTTTTTTAAAATAGGTGTTGAATAGTCCTTAAAAATCAGTATTATACGCGCCACCACACAGCGGGTCGTTAGCTCAGTTGGTAGAGCAGTTGGCTTTTAACCAATTGGTCGTAGGTTCGAATCCCACACGACCCACCATTTTTGGCGGTTTAGAAAATCCGGAAGGCCCACGCAAGTGAGGATTTCCGGGTTTTTTTTTGCCTGCGATTTGTGCGTTCGCCGATCCCGGCCAGCACTGCGTGGCTCAGGTCAGAATCATCTTTTGCATCCCGCGGATATTCTGTAGCCTTGCGCCTCTTCAAAGCTCTGATGATTACTCACTCTCCCGGCGGTACCCTCAAGGGTCCAGAGCTGGGGTGTATACTCGACTTTCGCGCTTAAGCGCCTGCAGGTCTTGCGAACATGACGCAGATTTCCGAACGCCTTCTGGTCCAGGCCCACCTCGACGCCAAGCAGCCCAAGCCGCTGACCGCCGAAGAGGAGGCCTATTACCGTGCTGCCATCGCCGCCGAGCTCAAGGCTCAGGACGCGGTGCTGGTGGCTCACTTCTATTGCGATCCGGTTATTCAGGCCCTGGCCGAAGAAACCGGTGGCTGTGTCTCCGACTCGCTTGAGATGGCTCGCTTCGGCAACGCCCACCCGGCCAAGACCGTGGTGGTCGCAGGGGTGAAATTCATGGGCGAGACGGCCAAGATCCTCAACCCCGAAAAACGCATCCTGATGCCGACCCTGGAAGCGACCTGCTCGCTTGACCTCGGGTGCCCGGTCGATGAGTTTTCCGCGTTCTGCGACCAGCATCCGGAGCGTACGGTGGTGGTTTACGCCAATACCTCGGCGGCGGTCAAAGCCCGCGCGGACTGGGTGGTGACGTCGAGCTGTGCGCTGGAAATCGTCGAAAGCCTGATGGATAACGGCGAAACCATCATCTGGGGGCCGGACAAGCACCTGGGCACCTACATTCAGCGTCAGACCGGTGCCGACATGCTGCTGTGGGACGGTGCCTGCATCGTTCACGAAGAGTTCAAGTCCAAGCAGCTCGAAGACATGAAGGCGCTGTATCCAGATGCGGCGATCCTGGTGCACCCGGAGTCGCCGACCTCGGTGATCGAGTTGGCCGATGCCGTGGGCTCCACCAGTCAGTTGATTGCAGCGGCACAGAGCCTGCCGAACAAGACCCTGATTGTCGCCACCGACCGCGGTATCTTCTACAAGATGCAGCAGTTGTGCCCGGACAAGGTCTTTATCGAGGCGCCAACGGCCGGTAACGGCGCGGCATGCCGCAGTTGCGCGCATTGCCCCTGGATGGCGATGAACACCCTTGAGCGCACGCTCAAGAGCTTGAAGGAGGGGACGAACGAGATCTTTGTTGATCCGGCGTTGATTCCGCAGGCGATTCGGCCGTTGAAGCGGATGCTCGACTTCACCCAGGCGGCGCGGATGAAGCTGGCCGGGAACGCCTGAGATCTATCAGGCAGGTCGCATAAAAACTGTGGGAGCGGGCTTGCTCGCGAAGAGGGCGTATCAGTCGACATAGATGTTGCCTGACACGCGCTCTTCGCGAGCAAGCCCGCTCCCACACTGGTTTGTGCTTACCGGAAATTATTTGGTCTTCTTCGGGATCCGCACCAGCTGGGTATTGGAATACATGTCATGCCAGCTGCGTTTCTGCTTGTCGAACAGCGACCAGAGGAACCCCAGGCCCACGCACAGCAACGATGCGATCGACACCACAAAGCGCAACAGCGCCTGCCACAGGCTGATGGACGAGCCATCGGCATTCTGTACGCGCACGCCCCACACCTGCATGCCCAGGGTCTGGCCTGAGTAAGTCCAGAACTTGGCGAAGAAGCCGAACAGCACGAACAACAGCACCGTCGACAGCAGAGGATCGCCATCAAGCGCGCCCGCTTCGGTGAGGGTGCGCATTTTCTCTTCGCCGATGATCGCCATCTGGATCATCTTGTAGACACCGCTGGTGACGATCAGCAGGGCGGTGCACAGCAGGAAGTCATAGAACATCGCTGCCAGGCGACGACCCAGGCCGACGGCGGGGAAGTTGCCCTGGGGTTTGAGCAGGTGTTTCGACATGGCAGCCTCTGGGCACAAAAAGAAGCCATTTTACGGATTTACGCGCACAAAAAAGCCCCTGATGTCACCATCAGGGGCTTTTTCGTTACAGAAGATTAGGCTTCTGCTTGTACTTCGTCAGCCTGCATGCCTTTCTGGCCCTGCACGGCGACGAAAGTCACTTTCTGGCCTTCTTTCAGGCTCTTGAAGCCGTTGCCCTGGATGGCGCGGAAATGCACGAACAGATCCGGACCGCTTTCAGGAGTGATAAAACCAAAACCTTTCTCGTCGTTAAACCACTTGACGGTACCGCTCTGACGTTGGGACATTTCTTATTTCCTTTGACGCAAAAAATTAATGACAGTCTCTTTCTCATGAAAGAGTACTGGGGCTGGTTGCAGGAGAGTAAGAAGACGTCGAACGGGATGTAGCTAACTTGTAGGCTACTGCCCAGGTCACGATTCCAAGCGACCCATGCAAACACAGTGAACAAACTCTACGCCAACTACGGGAGAAAAAACAAGCCCTCTGGAAGCCCCGGATTTGCTCAGGTTCCTGCCACCCCTGACAACTAGCCCGGGCTTATGCACTGGCGGCGTTCAAATGTTTTCGATCGTTATAAGCAAAGTTCATAATCGAAGCTTAGAGCCAAACGATGCACTATTTTATGGCGGTTGCGTTACACATTAGTGCAGTGTAAGAGCAACCGCGTTACTTATAGGAACAGTCAATCAGCCGCGATAGTAGCGTTGTGGAACAAATGGCATTTTGCTTACAAGCAAAGCCACTTTTTTCCCACGGACGATTGCCCATACCGGTGTGTCGAGGGCGATGTAGGCGCTGTCGACGTAACCCATGGCCAACGGGCCGCCCAGGGTCGGTCCGAAGCCGCCGCTGCACACGCTGCCGATGATCTCGCCGGCTTCGTTGACGATTTCCGCGCCTTCGCGCACCGGGGTGCGTTCCTGCGGTAGCAGGCCAACGCGCTTGCGGGTAACACCGCCTTGTTGCTGGGCGAATACATTTTCAGCGCCAGGGAAGCCACCGGCGCGCGCACCGTCAGCACGACGTGGCTTGGAGATGGCCCACAACAGGCTGGCTTCGATCGGGGTGGTCTCGGTGTTCATGTCGTGGCCGTACAGGCACAGGCCGGCTTCCAGGCGCAGCGAGTCACGCGCGCCGAGGCCGATGGCCGCCACTTCAGGTTCGGCCAACAGGGCTCGGGCCAGGGCTTCGGCGCTGGCGGCAGGAACCGAGATTTCAAAACCGTCTTCACCGGTGTAACCCGAGCGGCTGACAAAGCAGTCCACGCCCAGCAGGTTCACGCGGGCGAACTGCATGAAGGTCATCTTTGCCACTTCTGGCGCCAGACGTGCCAGCACGGTCACGGCGGCCGGACCTTGCAGGGCGAGCAGGGCGCGTTCTTCGAACAGCGGCTCGATAGTGCACTGGTCGCCGATGTGCTTGCGCAGGTGGGCCAGGTCCTGGTCCTTGCACGCGGCATTGACCACCAGGAACAGTTCGTCGTTGCCCAGGTTGGCGACCATCAGGTCGTCGAGGATGCCACCGCTCTCGTTGGTGAACATCGCGTAGCGTTGCATGCCCACTGGCAGGTCGATGATGTCCACGGGCACCAGGGTTTCCAGGGCCTTGGCGGCATTGGCGCCGGTCAGGCGGATCTGGCCCATGTGCGAGACATCGAACAGGCCGGCCTGCTCGCGGGTGTGCTGGTGTTCTTTCATCACGCCCAGTGGGTATTGCACCGGCATGTCATAGCCGGCGAACGGCACCATGCGCGCGCCCAGTTCGATGTGCAGGGCGTGCAACGGTGTTTTCAACAGTTGTTCGGTGGACATATTCAACTCCTGGAGAAGTGTGCAGATGAGCGCGCATCAGCACTCGATAATGTTGACCGCCAAACCGCCACGGGCGGTTTCCTTGTATTTGCTTTTCATGTCGGCGCCGGTCTGGCGCATGGTGCGGATGACCTTGTCGAGGGACACGAAGTGCTGCCCGTCGCCGCGCAGGGCCATGCGCACGGCATTGATGGCCTTGACCGATCCCATGGCGTTGCGCTCGATGCAAGGCACTTGCACCAGCCCGCCGATCGGGTCGCAGGTCAGCCCGAGGTTGTGTTCCATACCGATTTCCGCAGCGTTTTCCACTTGCTGCACGGTTCCGCCCAGCACTTCGCACAGGGCGCCCGCCGCCATGGAGCAGGCCACGCCGACTTCGCCCTGGCAGCCGACTTCGGCGCCGGAGATCGAGGCGTTTTCCTTGTAAAGGATGCCGATGGCCGCAGCGGTCAGCAGGAAGCGCGCCACCCCGTCGTCGTTCGCGCCGGGGATGAAACGCATGTAGTAATGCAGGACTGCCGGGATGATCCCGGCCGCGCCGTTGGTCGGGGCTGTCACCACGCGCCCGCCGTTGGCGTTTTCTTCGTTGACCGCCAGGGCGTACAGGTTGACCCAGTCCAGTACCGACAGGGGATCGCGCAGTGACGATTCGGGGTTTTTACAGAGTTGCCGATGCAGCGCGGCCGCCCGGCGCTTGACCTTGAGACCGCCGGGCAGGATGCCTTCGTTGCGGCAACCGGCGGCGACGCAGTCCTGCATCACTTGCCAGATTTTCAGCAGGCCGGCGCGGGTTTCCGCTTCCGGGCGCCAGGCACTTTCGTTGGTCAGCATCACCTGGCTGATGGGCAGGCCGTAGGTGGTGCAGTGGCTGAGCAGGTCCTTGGCGCTTTTGAACGGGAAGGTCAGGGGGGTGGCGTCTTCGACGATGCGGTCGGCGCCAGCGGCGTCTTCATCGACGACAAAACCACCGCCGACCGAATAGTACTCGCGGCTGCGGATTTGCAGGCCGGCGGCATCGAAGGCGCGAAAGATCATGCCGTTGGGGTGATAGGCCAAGGGCTTGCGGATCATCGCCAGGTGTTCTTTCTCGTTGAACGCAATGCTGTGTTCGCCGAGCAGGTTCAAGCGACCATTGCCGCGAATCGCTTGCAGGCGGGCGGCGACGGTTTCGGTATCCACGGTGTCCGGGTGTTCGCCTTCCAGGCCGAGCAGCACAGCCTTGTCACTGCCGTGGCCCTTGCCGGTGGCGCCGAGCGAGCCGTACAGCTCGACCTTGACGCAGGCGGTGGCTTGCAGCAGCCCTTCACGGCGCAGACCTTCGGCGAAACGCGCAGCTGCGCGCATCGGGCCGACGGTGTGGGAGCTGGAGGGGCCGATGCCAATCTTGAACAGGTCGAACACGCTTAACGACATGGTTGTTCTCCGGTTTCTTGTTATAGGAATTGGCGCAAATCTTGTGGAGATCCTGTAGGAGCTGGCTTGTCGGGTCGCCGCATCGCAGCGAAGGCGGTGTGTCAGGCAACAGTTGTGTCGGCTGATATTCCGTCTTCGCTGGCAAGCCAGCTCCTACAGGGGGGAGCGGTGTTCGTGGAAGTGGGGGCGGGTAAACCCGCCCCCCATTCGTTTAAGCGTAGCTTTCGATCGATGGGCAGGCGCAGACCAGGTTGCGATCACCGAAGACGTTGTCCACACGACCGACCGGCGGCCAGTATTTGCCTTCGATCAGCGACGCTACCGGGTAAACCGCTTGCTCACGGCTGTACGGATGCGACCACTCGCCGACGATTTCCGCCGCGGTGTGCGGGGCGTTCTTCAGCGGGTTGTCGTCCTTGTCCAGCGTGCCGTTTTCCACTGCGCGGATTTCTTCGCGGATGCGGATCATGGCGTCGCAGAAGCGGTCCAGTTCTTCCCTGGATTCGCTTTCGGTCGGCTCGATCATCAGGGTGCCGGCCACCGGGAAGGACATGGTCGGGGCGTGGAAGCCAAAATCGATCAGGCGCTTGGCCACGTCATCGACGCTGATGCCGCTGCTGTCTTTCAATGGGCGCAGGTCGAGGATGCATTCATGCGCGACCAGGCCGTTGCTGCCGGTGTAGAGCACTGGGTAGTGCTCTTCCAGGCGACGGGAAATGTAGTTGGCGTTGAGGATTGCCAGCTGCGAAGCACGCTTGAGTCCCGCG
>NZ_JANHLK010000050.1 GCF_028682635.1 Pseudomonas putida
GGGATTTGCGGGGTATGTTGGATTTATGGTGTGACACAGATCTGTAGGAGCCGGCTTGCTGGCGATGCGATGGTGGCCGTTATGCCGCCATCGCTGGCAAGCCAGCTCCTACAGGGTTTGCGGGGTATGTTGAATTTGTGGCGTGACACCGATCTGTAGGAGCCGGCTTGCTGGCGATGCGATGGTGGCCGTTATGCCGCCATCGCTGGCAAGCCAGCTCCTACAGGGTTTGCGGGGTATGTTGAATTTGTGGCGTGACACCGATCTGTAGGAGCCGGCTTGCTGGCGATGCGATGGTGGCCGTTATGCCGCCATCGCTGGCAAGCCAGCTCCTACAGGGATTTACGGGTGTGTGTTGAATTTGTGGTGTGACACAGATCTGTAGGAGCCGGCTTGCTGGCGATCGATGGTGGCCGTTATGCCAGCCATCGCTGGCAAGCCAGCTCCTACAGTGGATCGGGTGCAGCCGTGAGAGATGGGGCGGCTGTCAGGCCGCCATCGCTGCGATGGGGCGATCCGAGAAGGCAACTCCTAAATCCGTGCCAACGCCTGCGCCAGGTCTGCGCGCAGGTCTTCGACATCCTCCACCCCAACAGACAACCGCACCAGCGCATCGCCGATGCCCAGTTGCGCGCGGGTTTCCACGGGGATGGTGGCGTGGGTCATGATCGCCGGGTGCTCGATCAGGCTTTCCACCCCGCCCAGGCTTTCGGCCAGGGCGAAAATCTGCACGTTTTCCAGGAAACGCCGGGAGCCGGCCAGGTCGGTGTTCAGGTCGACGGAGATCATCCCGCCGAAGCCGCGCATCTGCTGGCGCGCCAGTTCGTGCTGCGGGTGCGAGGGCAGGCCCGGGTAGTAGACGTGGGCGACTTGCGGCTGGCGTTCCAGCCATTGCGCCAGTTCCAGTGCGTTGCTGCAGTGGCGTTCCATGCGTAGCGCCAGGGTCTTGACCCCGCGCAGGGTGAGGAAGGCGTCGAACGGCCCGGCGATGGCGCCCACCGCGTTCTGCAGGAAACCCAGGCGCTCGGCCAGCTCGGCGTCCTGCCCGACCACGGCGATGCCGCCGATCACGTCGGAGTGGCCGTTGAGGTACTTGGTGGTGGAGTGCAGCACGATGTCGAAGCCCAGTTCCAGCGGACGCTGGATCCACGGGCTGGCAAAGGTGTTGTCGGCCACGCAGATGATGCCCCGGTCGCGGCAGGTGCGGGCGATGGCGGCGAGGTCGGTGAGGCGCAGCAGCGGATTGCTCGGGGTCTCGACCATGACCATGCGCGTGTCGTCCTGCAGGGATGCTTCGAACGCCGCCAGGTCGGTCAGGTCGACAAAGCTGAAGCGGTGCCCGGCGCTGCGCTGGCGCACCTTGTCGAACAGGCGGAAGGTGCCGCCGTACAGGTCGTTGCCGGAGACGACGTGCGAGCCGGCGTCGAGCAGCTCCAGTACCGTGGAAATGGTCGCCAGGCCCGAGGCGAAGGCAAAGCCCCGGGTGCCGCCTTCGAGGTCGGCCACGCAGCGTTCCAGCGCCCAGCGCGTCGGATTGTGCGAGCGCCCGTAGTCGAGGCCCTTGTGCACCCCGGGGCTCTGTTGCAGGTAGGTGGAGTTGGCGTAGATCGGCGGCATCAGCGCGCCGGTCGAAGGGTCCGGCGTTTGCCCGGCATGGATCACGCGGGTGGCGAAGCCCCGTGGCGGGGCATGTTCATCGTGCTGACTCATGGCAGGGATCTCCGCAAATGATTGAGCATGTCGGTTCGGGTAATCAGGCCGTGGAAACCCGAGGCATCCTGGATGATCGCCACCAGCCCACGACCCAGTTCTGCCTCCAGTTCCGCCAGTGAGGCGCCGGGGGACAGGGTTTGCAGTTTGTCGGTCATGGCGCTGGAGACGGTCTTGCGAAAGTGCTTAACGTCTTCATGCACGCCCAGCAGGATGTCGGACTCGTCGATCACCCCGACCAGTTGTTTGCCGTTCACCAGCACCGGCAGTTGCGACACATCCGCCAGGCGCATGCGCTGGAACGCGGTAAGCAAAGTGTCGTCGGGGCCGACGCTGATCACCCGGCCATCCTCGAAGCGCCGCGCGACCAGGTCGCGCAGGTCGCCGTAGGACTTGCGTTGCAGCAGGCCCTGATCGTTCATCCACTGGTCGTTGTAGACCTTCGACAAGTAGCGCGTACCGGTGTCGCAGACAAAGCTGACCACCCGTTTCGGTTGGGTCTGCTCGCGGCAGTAGCGCAATGCCGCCGCCAGCAGGGTGCCGGTCGACGAACCGCCGAGAATGCCCTCGGCCTTCAGCAATTGGCGGGCATGATCGAAGCTTTCCTCGTCGCTGATCGAATAGGCGTGGCGCACGCTGGACAGGTCGCAAATCGACGGAATGAAGTCTTCGCCGATACCTTCCACCGCCCAGGAACCGGGGGTGGGGAGGGTGCCACTGCGGCTGTATTCGGCCATCACCGAACCGACCGGGTCGGCCAGGACCATTTCCAGATCCGGCTGCACGCGTTTGAAGAAGCGGGTCAGGCCGGTGAGGGTGCCCGCCGAACCGACACCGACGACGATGGCGTCCAGATCATGCTGGGTCTGCGCCCAGATTTCCGGCGCGGTGCTGCATTCGTGGGCCAGGGGGTTGGCCGGGTTGTTGAACTGGTCGGCGAAGAACGCATCGGGAATTTCCGCCGCCAGCCGCGCGGCGACGTCCTGGTAGTACTCCGCATGGCCCTTGCCGACATCGGAACGGGTGATGTGCACCTCGGCGCCCATGGCCTTGAGGTGCAAGACCTTCTCGGTGGACATCTTGTCCGGTACCACCAGCACCACGCGGTATCCCTTGGCGCGGCCGACCAGCGCCAGGCCCAGGCCGGTGTTGCCGGCGGTGGCTTCGACGATGGTGCCACCGGGTCGCAGGCGGCCATCGCGTTCGGCGGCATCGATCATCGCCAGGCCGATGCGGTCCTTGATCGAACCGCCGGGGTTCTGTGATTCGAGCTTGAGAAACAGCGTGCAGGGTCCGGTATCGAAACGGCTGACGCGTACCAGTGGCGTGTTACCGATCAGTTCGAGTACGGCAGGGCGGGAGTCGTTGGGCATGTCTTCACCTCGTTGCGCTAGCACCATGGATGGACAAAAAGACGGCGGCGAATCATCGCGCCAGTCGTGAAATTGTTGTGTCTGGACCATAGGCCGGGAACGCCACACTCGCAACCGTCCGGGAGAAAGTACCCCCGACATTGGGGAAGTTTTTTCAACGGGCACGCCCGCTAGCGAAACCGTTGGGGTATGGCCTCGGCAAATGGATAAAAGGCAAACCAGGGCCTGGCTTCGTCGATGACGCGCTGGAAGGATGGCCGTTGCGTCAGCCTGTCGAAATACCCGCTCAAGTGCGGGTGGCCGCCGGGGAAGGGTACCAGCGTGCTGGCATAGAACAGGGCCGGCGCGGCGGCACAGTCGGCCAGGCTGAAGTCCGGGCTGGCCACCCAGGTTCGCGAGGCCAGCTGGCGCTCGAGCATGCCGTAGGCCGTGGCGAGCATGGCCCGTTCCCCGGTCAGGTCGCCGTTCGTCCCATGCAGGCGGTCGGCGACTATCCGTTGCAGCGGCCCCTGCACGTACTGGTCGAAAAAACGGTCCCACAGGCGCACTTGCAGCGCGGTATCGCAATCGCCGGGCAGCAGGCAGTGTTGGGCCGAATAAGCCCGGTCCAGGTATTCGATGATCACACTCGACTCCGCCAACCCGTTCGGATGCGCGTCATCGCGGATGACCGGGAATTTGCACAGGGGCCATAACGCCGAGAGTTCCGCCCGGTCTTCCTCGCTGGAAAGATCGATGATTCGCCTCTCAAAGTCGATCCCATGCTCGTAAAGCGCGACCAGTACCTTGTGGCAGAACGACGAAAGCGGGTGGTAATAGAGTGTCAGGGGCATTCTTCAACTCCTCGTTCCAGCGACGGGATGCCAGGTGGCGAGGCGTCCCACGGATGATTGCAGTGGCTCGGAGATTAAGTCGCAGGCGCGGTCTTCGCTACCTTGAACCATGAACTAGACTCATGCCGTTGGTCGGGCAAGTCAAAGGTCAATTACTCAAGCAAGAGTGGGGGCTGGGTCATGGCAAAGGACAAGAAGGGCGCGCCCAAGGGGCGTTCCGCGCAAGACGAGAAGCTGAAGAACAAGGATTACCTTGAGCAGTTGCGCCTGTTGCACGTCGAAATGGTCAAGTTGCAGGAATGGGTGAAAGCCGAGGGCATCAAGATCTGCGTCGTGTTCGAGGGGCGCGACGGCGCCGGCAAGGGGGGCACGATCAAGGCCCTTACCGAGCGCGTGAGTCCGCGGGTGTTCCGGGTGGTGGCATTGCCTGCGCCCACCGATCGAGAGAAGAGCCAGATGTACGTGCAGCGCTACTTGCCGCACTTGCCCGCAGCGGGCGAAGTGGTGATCTTCGATCGCAGTTGGTACAACCGCGCGGGCGTCGAGCGGGTGATGGGCTTCTGCACCCAGGAGCAGGTGGACCTCTTCCTCAAATCGGTGTCCCACGTGGAGCGCGCGATTGTCGATTCGGGGGTCATCCTGCTCAAGTACTGGCTGGAAGTCAGCCCCGAGGAACAGACCCGTCGACTCGAAGCGCGCATCAAGGATGGTCGCAAGATCTGGAAGCTGACCCCCATGGACCTCAAGTCCTACAGCCGCTGGTTCGACTACTCGCGAGCGCGTGACGCCATGTTCGAGGCGAGCGACAGCGAGCATGCCCCCTGGCTCGTGGCCAACTCCAACGACAAGCGGCGGGCACGCCTGAACATCATCAGCGATCTGCTCAGCCGCATCCCCTATAAAGAAGTGGCGCGGGACAAGGTGGTATTGCCCAAGCGGCAGAAGCCGGGCGGCTATCGCGAACCGGATTATCCGCTGAAGCGGATCGCCGAGAAGTACTGATGGGTACGCACCCGGGGGCCATTGTCCCATGAGCCAGCCAGACGCTTCCCCGCCCGCGGCGGAACCGGGCCGTATCGTGCGCCGTGACACCAGCGAAGACCAGGCTGGCTGGGGCCGCTGGTTCCCCGGACTGCGCACGCTGCGCGGCTACCACGTGGCGTGGTTGCGCCACGACCTGATGGCCGGGCTGGTACTGACCACGATGCTGGTGCCGGTGGGCATTGCCTATGCAGTGGCATCGGGGGTACCGGGCATCTATGGCCTGTACGCCACCATCGTGCCACTGATCGCCTATGCGCTGTTCGGTCCCAGCCGGATCCTGGTGCTGGGGCCGGATTCCTCGCTGGCGGCCGTCATTCTCGCGGTGGTCCTGCCCCTGTCGGGCGGTGATCCCCAACGCGCAGTCGCCTTGGCGGGAATGATGGCCATCGTCTCGGGGGCCGTGTGCATCCTCGCCGGCATCGCGCGCCTGGGTTTCATCACCGAGTTGCTGTCCAAGCCGATTCGCTACGGCTACATGAACGGGATTGCGCTGACGGTGCTGATCAGCCAGTTACCGAAGTTCTTCGGTTTTTCCATTGATGCCGAGGGGCCGCTGCGAAACCTGTGGGCCATCGCGAGCGCGCTGATCGAGGGCAAAACCAACTGGACCGCGTTCATGGTCGGTGCCGCCACCCTGGTGGTGATCCTGCTGCTCAAGGGCCACAAGCGCATACCCGGCATCCTGATCGCGGTGGCCGGTGCGACGATCGCTGTGGATGTGCTGGACCTGGCGGCGCGGGCGGGGGTCAAGGTCCTCGGCCCGCTACCCCAGGGCCTGCCGTCGTTCGCCATTCCCTGGATCACCAGCGCCGATATCGTGCCCGTGCTGATCGGCGGTGGTGCCGTGGCGTTGGTGTCCTTTGCCGATACCAGCGTGCTCTCGCGGGTGTACGCGGCGCGCACCCGCACCTATGTCGACCCGAACCAGGAAATGGTCGGGTTGGGCATTGCCAACCTGGCCGCCGGACTGTTCCAGGGGTTCGCGATCAGCAGCAGTTCCTCCCGTACACCCGTGGCCGAAGCCGCTGGCGCCAAGACCCAGTTGACCGGCGTCGTTGGCGCGGTGGCGGTTGCCTTGCTGCTGGTGGTGGCGCCGAACCTGTTGCAGGACCTGCCAAACAGCGCCTTGGCTGCCGTGGTGATCGCCTCCGCCATCGGCCTGATCGAGATCACCGACCTGCGGCGCATTTATCGCATGCAGCGCTGGGAGTTCTGGCTGTCGATCGTCTGCACGGTGGGCGTGGCCGTGCTGGGGGCGATCGAGGGCATCGGCCTGGCCATCCTGATTGCGGTCATCGAATTCCTCTGGGATGGCTGGCGCCCATACTCTGCGGTACTGGGGCGCGCGCGAGGGGTCAGGGGCTTCCACGACATCAAGCGCTACCCGGACGCGCGGCTGATTCCCGGCCTGGTCATCTTTCGCTGGGATGCCTCGCTGTTTTTCGCCAACGCCGAACTGTTCCACGAGCGGGTACTGGACGCCGTGGCCGCATCGCCAACCCCCGTGCGCTGGCTGGTGCTGGCGGCGGAACCGGTCACCAGCGTCGACGTGACCAGCGCCGACATGTTGGCCGAGCTGGATGACACCCTGAAAGCGGCGGGCATCGAGTTGCGCCTGGCCGAGATGAAGGACCCGGTCAAGGACAAGCTCAAGCGCTTCGGGTTGTTCGAGCGGTTTGGCGAGGCGGCGTTTTATCCGACCTTGAACGCTGCCGTCAGCGCCTACCTCGCGAGCCATGCGGTGGAGTGGCCGTACCCCGAGGAGGAGGCGCTGCCCGGACACCGATAATGGCCATTTCGATCTCCTTTTGGCCAACCCCGCGCTATGAACCGGCCGGGCGGTGGGCAAGAATCGGAACCGGAGGCGGGTGCGCACCCGCCTCCCCATCGATAAATACGAACCTGATCTTCCTTGCCCTTGGCGGTTTTGCCGGGCACTGCCGCGTACAGCACATAAAAACCATCGAGCTGACTTGGGGAATTGATCCATGGACACAATCAAACGCCTATTGGGTGCCACCGTTTGCGGGCTGACACTGCTGGCCAGTGCCGTACAAGCCGAGCAGCGCGAATTGCGGGTGTACAACTGGGCGGACTACATCCTGCCGTCCGTGCCCAAGGAATTCGCCGACAAGACCGGCATCAAGGTCACCTGGGACACCTTTGACACCAACGAGTCCCTCGAAGCCAAGCTGCTGACCGGCAACTCCGGCTATGACCTGGTGGTGCCGTCGAACCAGTTCATCGAAACCCAGATCAAGGCCGGTGTGTTCCAGAAACTGGACAAGGCCAAGCTGCCCAACTGGAAGCACCAGGACCCGGCCCTGCTCAAGTTGCTGGACAAGAACGACCCCGGCAACCAGTACGGCGTGCCTTACATGTACGGCACTGTGTTGATCGGCTTCAACCCGGCCAAGGTCAAGGCCGCGCTGGGCGAGAATGCGCCGGTGGACAGCTGGGACCTGGTGTTCAAGCCCGAGAACATGGAGAAGCTCAAGGCCTGTGGTGTCGCCATGCTCGACTCGCCTTCCGAGATACTGCCGTTGGCCCTGCATTACCTGGGGCTGGACCCGAACAGCCAGAACCCCGATGACTACGAAAAAGCCAAGGCGCTGATGCTGAAGATTCGCCCTTATGTCACCTACTTCAACTCGGCCAAGTACATGACCGATATCGCCAACGGTGATATCTGCGTGGCCATCGGCTACTCCGGCAGCTTCTACCAGTTCGGCAATCGCGCCAAGGAAGCGGGCAATGGGGTGGTGGTCGATTGGCGCTTGCCGAAGGAGGGCGCGCCGATCTGGTTCGACACCTTTGCCATTCCGAAAAGCGCGAAGAACGTCGAGGAAGCCCACGAATTCCTCAACACCTTGCTCGACCCGACAGTCATCGCACCGATCAGCGACTTCCTCGGTTACCCGAATGCCAACACGGACTCGTTGCCTCTGATCAACAAGGAAATCACCGGCAACCCGAACCTGACGCCGACACCTGAGGCGCTGAAAACCCTGTACGTCGTGCAGCCGTTGCCGCAGAAGCTGGAAAGGGTGCGGACCCGGGTCTGGACCTCCATCAAGTCGGATAAATAACCCTCGAACCCATCGGATCCCCCCTGTGTTGAGCCTGGTGTTCAGTGTCAGAACTCCGGGGTGTACTTCACGCTGAACATCAGGTTACGCGGTTCGCCGAAATTGTTGTTGCCGCTCAGCTGGTTGTACGCCGCCGTGTAGTAGTGCTTGTCGAACAGATTGTTGGCGTTCAGCGCCAGGCCGATCTCCGGCGTCAGCTGGTAGCCGGCGCGTGCGCTCCAGACGGTGTAACCCGGCACGTCGTAGGTGTGTTCATAGCCCAGGGTATGGCTTTGGGTGGTGAAGCCCAGGCCCGTGCTGACACGGTTCCAGTCGCCGCTGAACTGGTAATCGCTCCACACCCGCAGCATGTGCTTGGGTGTCCAGGTGCTGAAGACCTTGCCTTCGTTTTCCGGGTCGTCGAGGAACTTGGTGGTGTTGTAGGTATAACCGGCAAACAGCTGCAGGCCGGTGAGCACTTCGCCGCTGATTTCCGCGTCGAGCCCCTGGCTGCGCACTTTGCCCGCGGCAATCGAGCAGTACCAGCCGTCGCAGGCGAAGCCCGAGGCCAGGTCGTTGAGGGCTCGGTTTTCCTGGTCGTAACGGAACAGCGCCAGGGAGGTGTTGACCCGGCCGTCCATCAGCTCGCCCTTGAGGCCGACTTCGTAGTTGCTGCCGATCACCGGCTTGAGCATCTTGCCGCTGGCGTCGCGCAGTGCCTGGGGTTCGAACACGTCGGTGTAGCTGGCGTACACCGCCCATTCGCGGTTCAGGTCATAGATGATGCCGGCGTAGGGCGTGACTTCCCCGGTTTCGTTGGCGGTGCTTTCCGGGTCGGCGTTGACCACGTCGCTGAATGCGAGCTGGCTCCATGACTTGTAGCTGTAGTCGTACCAGCTGACCCGCGAGCCGAGCACCAGGGTCAGGGGTTCGATCGGCTTGACCCGCCAGCTGCCGTACAGGCCTTTTTGCCGAATGTCGTATTTGCTCGGCGTTGCCCGGCCGCCGGGGGTATTGAGTATCCCGTCGTAGCTGATTTCCGGGCGGTCGTGGTCGATGCCGAAGATGGTGTCGGTGCTGTCGTTGAAGGTTCGGGCGAACTTGTCGTCGGACGTGTACTTGGAGTAGTTACCGCCGATCATGACTTCGTGCTGCATGGCCAAGGCGTCGAAGTGACCGATGAGGTTCATGTCCAGGCCGAGCTTGGTGGCGTCGAAATCGGTCACGAAGTCGGCGTACTGCACGCCGCTGCCGTCGGCTTCCAGGCCATCGCCGCTGCTTTGCAGCCGCTGGTTTTTCGACTTGTTGTTTTCCGTCATGCGCACGGCGCCGACCTTGAAGGCCCAGTCGTCGTTGAAGTGGTGCTCAAGATCGGTGTAGACGGTGGTGACATCGATGTCCGAATGGTTCCAGCGCGCGCCGGTGTAAGTGGAGCGCGACACATCGAGGGGGCTGCCGTCGGAATAGCGCGGCAGGCCGCGGATCATCGGGCGCGACTCGGCATCGGAGTAGCTGACTGCCAGGCCCAGGGTGGTGTCCTCGCGCAGGTCGAAGTCCAGCGAACCGTACAGCGAGTGGGTCTTGCTCCATTCGTAGTCGATGAACGAATCGCTCTGGTCTTCGTCGGCGACGAAACGCCCACGAATGGTGCCGGCCTGGTTCAAGGGCCCGCCGGCGTCCAGTTGCAGGCCGTAGTGATCCCAGGAACCGGCCTTTGCGGTAACCGTTACGGTAGGGGCGTATTGGCCGCGCTTGCGCACCAGGTTGATCGCGCCGCCGGGGCTGCCGGTGCCCTGCAGCAGGCCGGAGGCGCCGCGCAGCACTTCCATGCGATCGAAAAAGATCAGGTCCTGGGTGGCCCAGTTACCCAGCGCGTAGGTGTTGCGCGGGATCGGCACGCCGTCATATTGCCAGTCATCGATCTGGAAACCGCGGGAGGTCAGGATCATGCCCTTGCCCACGCCCTGGACGCCGACCAGGCCGGTGGTCTTGTTGGCGGCGTCCTTGAGGTCGGTGAGGTCCTGGTCGTCCATCTGTTTGCGGGTCATGACGGTGACCGACTGCGGGATTTCCTTGAGGGTGTGGGTGCCCTTGCCAATGGTCACCGCCCGTGCGGCGTAGGAGCCCGAGCCCTCAGTGGTGGCGTCGTTGCTGCTTTCGATGATATTGGTCGCGCCCAATTGCAGCGTAGCGCTGTCGGTGGTGGCTGGCTCGACGCTGAAGTTGCCCTGGGCGGTCACCCGCAATTGCAGGCCGCTGCCTGTCAACGCCCGCTGCATCGCTTCTTCAGCGGACATCTGGCCCTTCACCGCCGGTGCTTGCTTGCCCTGCACGAGCGCCGGCTCCAGCGAGATGATTTGTCCGCTCTGGCTGGCAATGGCATTGAGGGTACTGGCGAGCGGGCCGGCGGGCAGATTGAATGGCAGGGTTTGCGTCTGCGCCTGCACCTGTGACAGGCCAGGGCCTGCCAGGGTGGCCAGGGCAACGGCGACGGAAAGCGAGTGGGACCACGGGTTGAACACAGCATTCTCCTGAAGGTGTGAGTGTCAGGAGATAGGTGGGACGAGAAATGAAAACCGGACACGAATAAGAGTGATTTGCAAAAAAAATTATTCTTTGGCCAGTTTTGCGCGAATCAACGTCAGCCACGGACTGTAGTGATCGACCCGGATCGGCAGGGTTTCCGCCAGCGCCGCGAAGGTGCGCGCAGGGTCGTTGAGCGGGAACACGCCCTGGACCCGCAAGTCACGCACTTCAGGGGCCAGGCGAACAAAACCGCGACTGTAGGGGCGCAGCGCATCCACGACGTTTTCCAGGGGCTCGTCCAGCACATTGAGGCGCCCGCCGAGCCAGTCGGCGCGATAACGCTGATCGCCAGAAACCGGTTCGATGTGCCGCGCGTAGAGCAGGGCGGATTCTCCCTCCTGCAGGTCACGTCGGGTGCCATTGAGGAGCGTGGCTTGGACGGAGTGCTCCAGCACCACCACACGACTGGCGTCCTGCTCCTGGGCGACGAGGAAACGCGTGCCCAACGCGCGCACCTCACCCTGGGCGGTGCGCACGCGCAACGGACGGTGCGGATCGGGCGCGACCTGAATCACCAGTTCGCCGTGGCGCAGGATGACCAGCCTTTGCTGGCCGTCGAATTGCAGGTCCACCGCGCTGTCGGCGTTGAGGCTCAGGCGGCTGCCGTCGGCCAGGTTGAAATCCTCGCGCTGCCCCCGTCCGGTGGACAGGTCGGCGAACAGGCTGTCGCCCAGCGGGCTGCGCGCACCCAGCCACAAACCGCCACCGAGCAGGCCTAAACCTGCGATTACCCGCAGCGCATCGCGCCGCGATGCCTGCGGTTGCAAGAGCACCTGGCGGGCATGCTCGGTGTGCCCCGGCAAGCGTCGATCCAGGGCGCGCAGGGTGTTGAAGGAACCGCCCAGGCGCTCCTGCAATCTGGCCCAGGCCTGGGCGTGCGCCGGGTCCTTGGCCAGCCAGGCATCGAAACGTGCCTGCAAGGCGGGCGTGGGGGTACCGGCGCGCAGGCGCACCATCCAGTCGATGGCCTGCTCGCTGACAGGGTCCAGGCGCTCTGTTTTCATGTCGCCATCTCGCTCAGGTAGCACTGGCGCAATGCTTGCTTCATATAGCGGCTGACCGTGCGCTCCGACAGGCCCAGCTTTTGGGCGATTGCCACATAGCTCATGCCGTCCAGCTGGCTGTAGAGGAAGGTGGCCTTGACCACCGTCGGCAGGCCATCCAGCGCCCGGTCGATGGCGACCAGGGCTTCGATCAGCTGCAGCTGTTCTTCGGGGGACGGGGCGAGCATCTCGGGCAGGGTGGACAGGCGTTCGAGATACGCCAACTCCAGCTTGCGCCGGCGATGCCGATCGAAAATGAGCCGTCGGGCGATGGTCGAGAGGTAGGCGCGGGGTTGTTCGATGCTGTCGGGATCGACCCGGGCCATCAGCATCTGGCAAAACGTATCGGCGGCAGTGTCCTCGGCGTCCGCATGATTGCGCAGCCGTCGCTGGATATGCTGCAGCAGCCAACGGTGATGATCGCTGAAAAAGTAGCTCAGCTTGCTGGTCGAAGGAGGTTGCACCGGTGGATTTTCCAGATGTTAGTGTGAATCGTTCTCAATACTACCTTTGAGCGACGAGCCACCGCAATCGGGACTTTCCGGGCAACCGCTGTGGGGGGACCGGTTTTACAGCTTCAGAGATTATTTATCGGCATTGGTCGTGCGGATCAGATTGTTGCGCAACGCCACGATCGCCTGCTGCATCTGTGCGAAATCGTCGGGATCGAGGCCCGTTTGCGGAAAGCCGTCTTCGGTCAGTTCGGTGCGTAGTTGGCGACCGGCCTCGGTCAGGCTGATGCGCACCTGGCGTTCGTCTTCCGGGTCGCGCTGACGTTTCAGGTAACCCATCGCCTCGAGCTTTTTCAGGATCGGGGTAAGGGTGTTGGATTCCAGGAACAGCTTTTCCCCGAGGCTGCCGACGGTCTGGTTGTCCTGTTCCCACAGCACCACCAGGGTGATGTATTGGGTGTAGGTCAGGCCGAGTCGTTCGAGCATCGGCTTGTAGGCCTTGCCGAACGCGAGGTTGGTGGAATAGACCGCAAAACACAGGAAGTCGGAGAGCTTGAGATCCAGGGCGGACGTCTTGTCGGTGCTTTTCATGGGGGGTTCTCTTTGGGCAGGCTGCAGACTGAGACTGTACATCGTATGCGATGGTATCGGAAGAGCACTAACCCTGCGGCCGCCTGGCCGGTCCCCCCGGGAACCGGCCGTGCCATGGGTTACGCGGTCTGGACGTTGATGGCGACGTCAATGTTGCCGCGGGTGGCCTTGGAGTAGGGGCAGATCGCATCGGCATTGTGGGCCAGCTCGGTCGCGACTTCCTGTGACAGGCCCGGCACCCGCAGGGTCAGGCGGGCCTGGAGGAAGTAGGCGGCGCCGGTCTGGCCCAGGTCGACTTCGATGTCCACGGCCGTATCGGCCGGCAGGGTCACCTTCGCCTGTTGGGCGGCCAGGCCCACCGCTGCGATGTAGCAGGCCGACCAAGCCCCGGCGAACAGCTGCTCGGCTTTCGGGTGCGGTTGCACACCGGTCAGCACGTGCGCTGGAGTGGCGCTGCCGGGGGACGACAGTTCGATGTCGAGGTTGCCGTTATGGCCGCGCGAGGTGGTGCCGGCGCTGCTCAGGGTGGTGTGGGTCTTGCCGCTGGCCAGGACTTTTTCGATCTTGCTCATGATGATTTCCTCAGGTTTACCGATATTTTGGTCGTGTGCGACTGTGTCGCATACGATGTTAAGTTAGGCCGTAATAACGCTCAGGGCAACGTCGATATTGCCGCGTGTCGCCTTGGAGTAGGGGCAGATGGAATCGGCGATGTGCGCCAGTTCCGTCGCGACGTCCTGTGCCAGCCCCGGCACGCGCAGGGTCAGTCGGGCCTGAAGGAAATAGGCCGGACCCGTCTGGCCCAGGTCCACTTCGATGTCGACGGCCAGGTCCGCCGGCAGCGCGATGTTGCGCTCTGCGGCCACCAGGCCGACGGCGGCGGTGTAGCAGGCCGACCAGGCCCCGGCGAACAGTTGCTCGGCTCTCGGGTGCGGCTGGGTGGCGGCGAAAACATGGGCGGGCTGGGCAGCGCCTGGGGTCGACAGTTCGATGTCGAGGTTGCCGTTATGACCGCGCAAGGTGTTGCCGGCGTTGCTCAGGCTGGTGTGTGTCTTGCCGGTGGCCAGGACTTTTTCGATCTTGCTCATGGGGTGAATCCTCAAGGGGGCGGTCAGGTTCGATTGGTGTCGTATGCGTTTAGATCGCATCCGATGTAAGTGATAGTCCTCTAGAAGCTGATTAGTGTCAAGGGGTATTTTCATCTCTGGACGACGAACGGTCTGATTCAATTCGCGTTCAATAAAAAGCCCCGGGCTGTTGAGGCCCGGGGCTTTTAACTATCGGTGCTCGACGGCGGGGTGATGATCAGCCCTGCGGCACTACCCGGGCTTCATTGCCGGTGCCTTCGATATAGACACTCTGGCCTTTGCTCAGAGCGGCATTGATCGGCTGGGTCACCGACACCAGCACGCCGCTTTTGGTGCGCACGATAATCTGCTGGGCTTGCTGCGGTTGATCGTACTTTTTCTTCTCGGCGTAGTTGCCGCCCGCCGCACCGGCGAGGGCGCCGGCGACCATGGCCACATCGCGCCCGGTGCCCGAACCGATCAGGCTGCCGATACCCACGCCCGCCAGTCCGCCAAGAATGGCGCCGACGCCGCTGTCGTGGTTGGTCTGCATCTGCGTCATGGTGATCTGCTCGATTTTCCCCGAGCGGATTTCCATCTCGCCGGCGCCACCACTTCCAGCATCGACGGCGGCGCAGGCGCAAAGCACAAGACTTATGAGGGTAATCGTCAGCCAGGAAGCGGTGTTTTTCATGTCGAACTCCATCACCAGGGGAAGCGGTTCATGCAAACGCATCAGCGCAGGTTAGACGAAGGAGACTAGCACAGGGCCCCGGTTTTACTGGCCGCCCAACCGCTGCAGTTCCTGCTGCACAAAATCGGCGAACAGTCTGATCCGGATCGGGGTCAGCGTACCAAAGGCGTGCAGCGAATGAACCGCCAGCGATGGCAGGGGGTGGTCGGCCAGCACTTGCACCAAGGCGCCTGAATCCAGGTCTTGTTGCACCGTGCATTTCATCAGGTAGGCCACGCCCATGCCGCCGAGCGCGGCGCCGCGCAGGCCGAACCCCGAGTCCAGGCCGATGCGACCGTGGGGGACCAGGGTTTCACCGTCGGCAAAGACGATCGGCAGGGTTCGGCCATTGAATTGATAGCGCACGAAGGGCAGGGCACGCAGTGCCTCGATGGAGGTCGGGGTGCCCCATTCGCCGAGGAACGCCGGGGAGGCGACCAGGGCCATGTCGAGCTGGGCCAGGGTACGGCTTTTCAAGTCGCTGTCGAGGAGGCTGCCGACGCGAAAAATCACGTCGTAGGCTTCGCGAATCACGTCCACATGGTGATCGAGCAAGGTCAGGTCCAGCTCCACGTCCGGGTGGTCGCTGAGAAACACCGAGTGGATCCTCGGCAGCAACAGGCGTCCAAGGTCGCTGGGCATGCTCACCCGCAGGTGACCGCGGGCGCCACCGGTGTGACGCAGCGCATCGGCGCTGTCGTCGATGGCGCGCAACAGCGGCGCGACCCGCTCGAAAAATGCCTGGCCCTCGGGGGTCAGGCCGAGCATGCGCGTGGAGCGGCGAAACAGCTTGGCGTTGAGCTCCGTTTCCAGCCGGGCAATGCTTTTGGAGATGGCCGAGGGCGTGGTGCCGGCATTGCGCGCGGCGGCGCTGAACGAGCCGGCTTCTACCGCGCGGACGAAGGCGATCAGGCTGGCCGACTGGTTCAACAGGTTGGACATCTTGTGACTCCGCAGCACAACAGATGTGCCTGGTGCTGGACTGGTTGGCGGGGATGCGCGCGACATAATACTGCGCTCCTTCAACAAGTGGAGTCAGCAGATGCAACGTCTACAAGGTAAGGTCGCGGTGATCACCGGCGGCAACAGCGGCATTGGTCTGGCCGCCGCGTGTCTGTTCGCCAAAGAGGGGGCGCAGGTGATCATCACGGCGCGCCGCCAGGAGATACTCGATGAGGCGATACGCCAGATCGGCCATGGCGCCATCGGCATCAAGGGCGATGTCGCCAGCCTCGAACACCATGGCGAGGTGGCCGAACAGGTGCGGGCGCGCTTCGGTGCGCTGGATGTCTACGTGGCCAATGCCGGGGTCATCACCCTGACGCCATCGCAGCAGGTCACGCCGCAAGAATACGACGCGCAGTTCAACATCAACACCCGTGGCGTGTTCTTCGGGGTGCAGGCGATCACGCCGTTGCTGCGCGACGGTGGCAGCATCATTCTGACCAGCTCCCTGGCGGCGAGCAAAGTGCTCGACGGGCATGCGGTGTATGCCGGTTCCAAAGCGGCCATCGCGGCATTCGCGCGCAACTGGGCGCTGGAGCTGCGCGCGCGGCGCATCCGCGTCAACGTGTTGAGCCCAGGCCCGGTGGATACGGCGATCATTGGCAAACTGGGCGTCACCGAAGAACATCGCCCGGGGTTTGTGCAAATGATGGCGGACATGATTCCGGCAGGCCGCCTGGGCGAGGCCCATGAGCTGGCACAAGCGGCGCTGTACCTGGCGTCCAGCGACAGTGCATTCGTCAACGGCATCGAATTGCACGTGGACGGCGGCATGTCGCTGGTCTGACACAGGCCTCAGAATGTGCAGGAGGCATCGGAAAATACCACCCGGCCAAACTGTGCATTCGCATCCAGTGGCGTAATGGCCAGCAGGTGGTCCAGGCGAACCTCCTGCTGTCCATCAGCCGTTTCAAGGCGCAGAAACTCTTCCTTGTCGCTGGAGGTTCGCGTGGTCAACGCAGTGGCGACCAGGCGTGAGCCATCGTGCAACTCGATGTCCAGTCGATAACCGCGCAGGCAGGCGATCTCCAGATAGTCATGCAGATCGCAGTTCATGGGCCGGTAGGTGTTCATGTCGTTACTCCTGACAACCTTGCAGTTTGAGGATGAAGTAACCCTGTTTGTCGATTCACGCTCATTGTAGACATCACCTCGAAAATCACCCGATAAGAAAAACCGATACCCGCTTAAGGATTTCCCAGAGGCGGGGCAGGCCCGTGCGCCTTTAGAGTCACGCCCAGGGTTTGGCTGGCGGATGGCTGATGGGCCTGTCGCCGCTGCCACGCCAGTCGGAATTTCTATAAAAACAAGAAGGTGATAAGCATGAGTCACGACACGGTCGATATCAAAGCGTGGATCGACAACCGACCGGTTGCCGGGTACCAGTGGCTGATCATGAGCCTGTGTTTCTTCGTTGTGCTGTTCGATGGTTTTGATGTCGCGGTCATGGGTTTCATCGCGCCTTCGCTGACCCAGGACTGGGGGCTTTCCAAGGCGGCCTTTGGCCCGGTGATGAGCGCCGGCATGGTCGGCCTGGCCATTGGCGCCTTGACCGCCGGCCCTTATGCCGACCGCCTGGGACGCAAGAAAGTGCTGTTGATTGCCGTGACGGGTTTCAGCGTGCTGAGCCTGGCCTGTGCCTTTGCGCGCAACCCCTACGAATTGGCAATCCTGCGGTTGCTGACCGGGGTCGCGCTGGGCGCCGCAATGCCCAATACCACCACGCTGCTTTCCGAATACCTGCCGGAGCGCAATCGCTCGCTGTTCATCACCCTCATGTTCACCGGTTTCAACATGGGCTCGGGGCTGGGCGGTTTTCTCGCGGCCTGGTTGATCCCGCACCACGGTTGGCAATCGGTATTGCTCGCTGGCGGCATCCTGCCGCTGGTGCTGCTGCCGTTCCTCTGGCTGCTGTTGCCCGAGTCGCCGCGTTTCCTCGCGGCACGGAATGCCCCGGCCAGTCAGATCGCCAAGGTGTTGAACAAGTTGGGCGGGCGTTTCTCGGCGGCCACGACATTCACCATCAGCGAGCCCCAGGTCCAGCATAAGGCGCCGGTGCGCATGTTGTTCAGCGAGGGTTACCGCTTCGGCACGCTGGCACTGTGGATGACCTACTTCATGGGGCTGCTGGTGATCTACCTGACCATGGGCTGGATGCCGACGCTGTTGCGCGAAGGTGGCCTGTCCATCGAACGCGCAGCGACCATCACCGGCCTGTTCCAGATCGGCGGCACGGTCGGCGCGATCCTGGTCGGTTGGGCCATGGACCGACGTAATCCCAACGCAGTCATCGCGACCTCCTATGCATTGGGCGGCGCGTTCATCCTGCTGCTGGGGGCTTTCAGCCTGGAGTCGAGCCTTTTGGCATTCGGCGTCGTCGCGGCAGGCTTCTGCATGAGCGGTGCGCAGACCGGTCTCAACGCCTTTGCGCCCGGTTACTACCCAACGGATTTCCGCGCCACGGGGGTGAGCTGGATGCTGGGCATCGGTCGTTTCGGCGCTATCTTCGGCTCTCTCATTGGTGGTGCGGTGCTCAGCCTCGGGTTGGGCCTGCCGCTGCTGTTCACCCTGTTGAGCTTGCCGGCCTTCATCGCCGCGCTGGCGATCCTGGCCAATGGTCATGCACGGCGTCGGGTCAGCCAGGCTGTTCTGGCGCAATAATTATCTTCGAACACAGGAACTCGTCATGGCACGCATCATCGGTGGTCTCGCCGTCTCCCACACACCTACCATCGGCTTCGCAGTCGATCACGACAAACAGCATGAAGTGGCCTGGGCGCCGATCTTCGAAGGCTTCGAACCGATCAAGGTATGGTTGAAGGAGCAACGGCCGGACGTGTTGTTCTACATCTTCAACGACCACGTGACGTCGTTTTTCTTCGACCATTACGGCGCGTTCTCCCTGGGCGTCGATGAGCGTTACGAGGTTGCTGACGAAGGTGGCAACCCACGTTCGTTACCGGCGGTTGGCGGGCATGCGGCGCTGTCGCGGCACATTGGCCAGAGCCTGATGGCCGATGAATTCGACATGAGTTTCTTCCGCGACAAACCGCTGGATCATGGCTTCTTTTCGCCGATGTCGGCGCTATTGCCCTGCGAACCTGAATGGCCGGTGGAAATCGTGCCGCTGCAGGTGGGCGTATTGCAATTCCCGATCCCCACCGCGTTGCGTTGCTACAAGCTGGGGCAGGCGCTGCGCCGGGCGATCGAAAGCTATCCCGAAGACTTGAAGGTGGCGATTGTCGCCACCGGCGGCGTGTCCCACCAGGTGCATGGCGAGCGTTGTGGTTTCAACAATCCGCAGTGGGACGAGCAGTTCATCGATCTGCTGGTCAACGACCCGGTGCGCCTGACCGAAATGACCCACGCCGAGTACGCCACCCTGGGCGGCATGGAAGGCTCGGAGGTGATCACCTGGCTGATCATGCGCGGCGCCTTGTCGGCCACGGTGAAGAACCTGCATCAGGACTACTACCTGCCGTCGATGACCGGCATCGCCACCCTGTTGCTGGAAAACCAGGACCGGCCTGTGCCCGCCGAGGTCAACGCGCGTCACTTGCAGCACATGCAACACCAGTTGGCGGGCATCGAAAAACTCGAGGGCACCTATCCGTTCACCCTGGAGCGCAGCGCCAAGGGCTATCGGCTGAACAAGTTCCTGCACCGCATGATCGAGCCGCAATGGCGCCAGCGTTTTCTCGACACGCCCGAGGCGCTGTTCGAGGAAGGCGGCTTGAGCGAAGAGGAACGCGAGCTGCTGCGCCGCCGTGACTGGCGCGGGTTGATCCAGTACGGGGCGATCTTCTTCGTGCTGGAAAAACTCGCCGCGGTGCTCGGCATTCCCAACCTGCAGGTGTACGCCGCCATGCGCGGCCAGAGCCTGGACGAGTTCATGAAAACCCGTAACCAGCAGGTGCTGTACTCGGTGGCGGGCAAGGCGCCGCGCTGATCTGTAGGAGCGAGCTTGCTCGCGATGGCTGTGAGTCAGGCGACATCTCTATCAACGGGTCGGCCGTCTTCGCGAGCAAGCCCGCTCCCACATTTTGATTGGCGCCGAGCACAAATGCCGGGTGCGCTGGAGACCCCCTGTGGGAGCGGGCTTGCTCGCGAAAGCGGTGGGTCAGGCGACATTTCTGTCAACGGGTCGGCCGTCTTCGCGAGCAAGCTCACTCCCACATTTTGATCGGTGTCATGCACA
>NZ_JANHLK010000051.1 GCF_028682635.1 Pseudomonas putida
CCAGCGCAAATCATTGTAGGAGCCGGCTTGCCAGCGAAGAGGCCCGAAAGGTCGATGCAATATTCAAGGCCGCCTTCGCCGGCAAGCCGGGCTCCTACAGGTCCGCGGCGACCAGCGCAAACCATTGTAGGCGCTGGCTTGCCAGCGAAGAGGCCCGATAGCGCGATGCAATATTCGAGGACGCCATCGCCGGCAAGCCGGGCTCCTACAGGTCCGCGGCGACCAGCGCAAATCATTGTAGGAGCCGGCTTGCCAGCGAAGAGGCCCGATAGTGCGATGCAATATTCGAGGACGCCTTCGCCGGCAAGCCGGGCTCCTACAGGTCCGCGGCGACCAGCGCAAACCATTGTAGGAGCCGGCTTGCCGGCGAAGAGGCCCGAAAGGTCGATGCAATATTCGAGGCCGCCTTCGCCGGCAAGCCGGGCTCCTACAGGTCCGCGGCGACCAGCGCAAATCATTGTAGGAGCCGGCTTGCCTGCGAAGAGGCCCTAAAGGTCGATGCAATATTCGAGGACGCCTTCGCCGGCAAGCCGGGCTCCTACAGGTCCGCGGCGACCAGCGCAAATCATTGCAGGAGCTGGCTTGCCAGCGAAGAGGCCCGATAGCGCGATGCAATATTCGAGGACGCCATCGCCGTGATAAAGCTAAAAATCTTCATCGGCGGTAACATGAGCCCCCCATCGCAGCCGGCCTGGCATGCGAAGGGGTACACAGCAGATACATTTTTCAGGTTCAGGAATTGCCAATGACTCAGTCGCAACGTTTGAAATACTCGATTCTGATCTCCCTCGTGGTACTGGGGACCATGTTTGGCCTTTCTTATTTGCAGAACACCGGCGTCATCAGCGAAAAACTGTTCCAGTACATCGCCATTGGCGTGGCGGTGGTCGTGGTGGTCATCAACGGCGTGATGCGCCGCAAGGTCAAGCCCTGAGCGGTGGCTCCGGCCCTGGCTTGATCAGTCGTTGTGCAGCAGGGCGGCGGCCCGGGGGTGGAGGCTGTAGCTTTTATCCGCATTGAGGACGATCACGCCTTCGCTGCACAGGCGTTTCAACACTTCGCGCACACTCAGAAACGACAGGGGAATGTCCAGCTCCAGCAAGTGGGTGTGCACGCCGCGCACGCCCAGGCTGCGGTCGTTTTCGGCGGCGGACAGCAGGGCGTCGATGACTTTGAGGCGAATCAGGCTGGTCCGCAAGCCAAAGCTCTTGAGCAGGACGCGGATCCGCTCGTTGCCGTTGCGCTCGGCAGGTTGGTCGAAAACACTGACCCTGCCCTTTGGCGCGTTGCTACCGTCCGTTGGCAGTTGCGAGTTGTACATTGCAAAAACTCCTTTTCAGAGCCTGATCGGGAAAAATTGGGCGCTCTTACAAAACAAGACGTATGAGCGTCACAAATCATGAAGACTTAAATGTAGAAATTTCGTCATCATTGTGTGAGCGCTGCGTCAGGCGCCTTTGCAGTGCGGCCCGGGACCGCCATCCAGTCTCCTAAATTTTTCTCGTTTGATTCGTCCCTAACAGGATGCGCAGTGCGTGTCAGTACGCAGAACTGTGACCCTCGTTTTTCGATCAGGAGCGAATGTGATTATTTCCAGCCAGTTGACCAGGTTGAGCCTGGCGGGTGTGTTTCTGGGGCTGAGTCTTGCGGCGAATGCGCGCAGTCAGCTGGAGCAGGCCAGTGCCGATATCCGCCGGACCAGTTTTGGCGTGCCCCATATCCGCGCCGCGGACGAGCGGGGCCTCGGTTACGGCATCGGCTATGCCTACGCTCAGGATAACCTGTGTTTGCTGGCCAATGAGATCGTTACGGTGAACGGTCAGCGTTCACGGTTTTTTGGTCCCGACCAACTGACGGTCGAGGAGCGCGAAAACCAGGTCAGCGATCTTTTTTTCAATTGGTTGAACACCCCGCAGGCCGTGGCCGGGTTCTGGCAGGCGCAAACCCCTGAAGTACGCGGGCTGGTCGAAGGTTATGTGGCCGGCTACAACCGCGCCCTGAGCGAGCGTCGGGCCCAGGGGCTGCCGGCGCAGTGCCAGGGCGACTGGGTGCGGGAAATCACTGCCATGGACCTGGTCAAGCTGACCCGCCGCCTGTTGGTGGAAGGTGGCGTCGGGCAGTTCGCCGAAGCGCTGGCGGGCGCCACGCCGCCGGCTGCGGTCGCCGGCAATGACGGCAAACAGACAGCGTTCCAAGTGGCGGACCTGCGTATGCAGCGTTTTGCCCTGGACCGCGGCAGCAACGCGGTGGCGGTGGGCAGCGATCGGTCCTTCAATGGTCGCGGCATGTTGCTGGCCAATCCGCATTTCCCCTGGGTCGGCGGGATGCGCTTCTATCAAATGCACCTGACCATCCCCGGCAAACTGGATGTGATGGGCGCCGCGTTGCCTGGCCTGCCGCTGATCAACATCGGCTTCAACCAGCATCTGGCCTGGACCCACACCGTGGACTCGTCCAAGCACTTCACCTTGTATCGCCTGCAATTGGACCCCAAGGATCCAACCCGCTATCTGCTCGACGGCAAGTCGCTGCCCATGAACAAGCAGACCCTGACGGTCGACGTCAAGCAGGCGGATGGCTCGGTCAAGGCCGTTTCCCATGTGGTCTACAGCTCGCAGTTCGGCCCGATTGTGCAGTGGCCGGGCAAGCTCGACTGGGATCGGCAGTTTGCCTACAGCCTGCGCGACGCCAACCTGGACAATGACCGGGTGCTGCAACAGTGGTACGCGATGAATCGTGCCGGCAGCCTCAAGGAGTTCCAGGCCTCGGTGCACCAGATCCAGGGCATCCCGTGGGTCAACACGCTGGCAGCGGACGATCAGGGGCAAACGCTGTACATGAACCTGTCGGTGGTGCCGAACGTGAGTGCGGCGAAGCTGGCCCAGTGCAGCGATCCGCGGATCGGCCTGCAGTTGATCGTGCTCGACGGTTCCAACAGCGCCTGTGCCTGGGACATCGACCCCCGGGCCGCGCAACCCGGTATTTTTGCCGCGGACCAGTTGCCGCAACTGTTGCGCAAGGACTTCGTGCAGCACTCCAACGATTCGGCGTGGATGGCCAATCCGGCGCAACCGCTGACCGGCTTCTCACCCTTGATCAGCCAGGACGGCCAGCCCCTGGGACTGCGCTCGCGTTTTGCCCTGGATCGCCTGGGAACGCTGGCCAAGGCCGGTCCGGTCGCCGCAGCCGATTTGCAGCACATGGTGCTGGATGACCAGGTGTATCAGGCAGCGCAAGTGATGCCCGACCTGCTGCAGTTCTGCGCGGCGGACCTGGGCAGCGATGGGAAAACCCTGGCGCCGCTGTGTGCCAGTCTCAAGGCTTGGGATCGCAAGGCCAATCTCGACAGCGGCCTTGGCTTCGTGCACTTCCAGAATGTCATGGAGGCTCTGGAGCAGGCGCCTGATGTCTGGCGTGTGGCGTTCGATCCACTGGACCCGCAACACACCCCGCGCGGCCTGGCGGTCGATCGTGCGCAGGTGGCGCAAGCGCTGCGCCAGGCCATGCTGGCCTCGATCGAGCAGGTCAAGGCGTCAGGTCTCAACCAGAACAGCCATTGGGGTGACATCCAGGTGGTCAGCAGCGGCGGCCAGCAGACGCCGATCCATGGCGGGCCGGGCACGCTGGGGGTATACAACGCCATTCAAAGCGTACCCCGCACCGATGGCAAACGCGAAGTGGTCAGCGGCACCAGCTATCTGCAGGTGGTGACCTTCGATGAAAAGGGCCCGCAGGCCAAAGGCCTGTTGGCGTTTTCGCTGTCCAGCGACCCGGCGTCGAAGTACGCCCGGGACCAGACGCTGGCGTTTTCGCACAAGCAGTTGAGTGTGTTGCCGTTCACTGAGCAACAGATCACCTCCGATCCGCACTACCAGGCGCAGACGATCCACGAGCAGGATGACAAGGCCGGGAAGGTGGCCGCGCAGTAGAATCGCTGGCATGTGAGGCAAACAATGAAGGCCGCACCCCGTCAGGGTGGCGGCCTTCAGCTTTTCGGCGGTTGCTGCGGGATGGCGTTCAGGATCGGGTTGCCGTCCTTGTTACGGGTCAGGTACACCGGCAGCACCTTGGGCAGGGTCGCCACCAGGGTGTTGAGCTCGCGGATGTTGTAGATGCCGCCGATGCGGATCGCGCCAGTGGCATTGTCGGCCACCTGCACCGGGGTATGCAGGTAGCGATTGATCAGCGGCAGCGCTTCGCTCAGCGCCAGGTCATCGAGAACCAGCTTGCCGTTGAGCCAGGCCAGGGAATTGTCGTCGTCGTAAGTCTGGCTGATCCGCGGAATCAGGTCGCCATGGCGAAAGCTGGCCTGCATGGCCGGGCCGAGTCGTAGCCCATCACCCGGCAGGTCATCGTTGCTGCTGACCAGTACCGAGCCTTCGACCAGGTTCACTTTCACTTGGTCTTCATACATCCAGACGTTGAAGCGGGTGCCGGTGACCCGGACCTTGCCTTCGGCGGCCTTGACGACGAAAGGGTGGCTGGCGTCGTGACTGACACTGAAGAAGGCCTCGCCTTTTTTCAAGGTGACCCGACGCTGATCCTTGTAGTTGCTGTACGTCAGCTCGGTGCCCAGGTTCAGTTCGACCTTGCTGCCGTCCTTGAGGGTGACCTGGCGAACGTTGTCGCTCGCCTCGAAATGCTCGTACGAGTCAGGCAACCAGCCCATGTTCCAACCGCTGTAGGCCGCCAACGGCAAGGCCAGCGCACACACGGCGGCGGCCATGCCGAAGGCCCGCCAGGGTGTCTGCGGCCTGGCGCGAACCAGGGGCACAACCGTTTCCGGACGCGGCAGGTCGCCAGCCACTTCCCAGATCTCGAGCATGGCCTCGTATTCGGACGCATGCAGTGGATGAACGTCTAGCCATTGTTCGAACGCCTGGCGCTCCTGCGCCGTGCAGTCAGGGGCATGCAGGCGCATGCACCAATGCGCAGCGGCATCGGTGATGGCGTCATATTGGGCTGGCGAGAGTGGGGTGTCGGTCATTGACTCATCCTGATTTCGCGCATTCTAACCTTGAGGGAAGTCTGCGAGAAACATCGATCATGGCAATTACCCATCAAAGTGTAATTATTTTCGATTCGGACCCGGACAAGCGCAATGCGCAAAACTAAGGTTCGGCGCATTTTTATGGCGTTCAGGGGGTGGATACGGGCACGGGATCGAGTTGTCGACCCATTTGGCAGATCAGATACGCAATCGAGTCGGCGTTGCGCAAAATGGTGTCGATGCGCAGATCCGCGTTGACCGGGTTCCTGAAGGCGCTCCGAGCATCTGCCATTTTCTTGCAGCCCGTAATCTTCAGGATGGCCTTGCCTGCGTTTTCGGCGCCGGGAATCGAGTCCAGGCTGATCCATTCCTGCAATTCGTTGCTCCAGCGGGCGAAGAGTTCATCCCTCGGGGTCGCCAGGGACAGCGCTTCTCGTTGATAGCGTTCCTGCCGGGTTTTCAAAGAGGCGCCAAAGCTGGTGATCGAGCTGATCAGGTCGCTGAAGGGGCGCCTCGCTTCAAGATAGGCAATATCTGCGCTTTGGGTAATGGCGTGCGAGAATTCATGAATCAGAGTGGCGGCCTGTGCATGTCCGTCGACATCGAAGGGTTCGGTCAGGCAAGCGTTGTATTGGCCGAGTTGTTGATCGAAAAACCGCTGGGTGAAATGCACATGTCTGCGTGAATCCTCGTCGATCACGAAGGCGATCAACACGTCCTGCGGGTCTTTGGTGGAGCCGACGACAAAGCGTTCGGTGTTCATCAAGTCATCATCCGGGTCGACAAGTGCCGTGCAGATCGGCGTGATCGCCTTTTTTATCTTGTCGAGCAGGTCGGTATCGACGTCTTTGACATCAAAGACGATTTTGAATAAACCGTCCAGCCGGGTGCCCTTAACAAGGTGCCGGGCCTGCGCGAGATTGTGCAAGCTGTTGAAGGCGTAATAACGGGCCAAATCGATGGCCTTCACGATTTGACTGGCTTTTGCCGGGTGACGAGCCCGGATCTGCTCCATGCCGACGGCTTCGATGTTCAGGATTCGGCTGACTTCACGGCTTGCTGTGTATTCGTTGATCATCTTCGACACGGCCTTGCCGTAGTGCACGGTATGCCGGTCCGGATCGATGACGAGTTGCTGGCTCGGCGTACTGCGCAGCGCAGGGCCGTCTACCAGGGTCTTGGTGATGCGCCAGACGGCGCCGGGTTTGGCGACGCGATAAACCTTCCCGGCGATCGCCGCATAGCGAAGTTTGCCGATGGAATCATCGTAGGTGCCATCCGCCTGGTTTTTAACCAGATCCTTCAATGCCACGGTCGTGGCTTCGAAGGGTTGCAGCAAGGTGCGTGCCGGTGCGGTCGGCTTTAATTGTGACCAATGCGCAGAGGCCAGATCGGTCTTTACAGGTTCTGTTTCCACCGTGGCGGGCACGGCCTCGGTCGAGGCGTGCAGCGACAAGCGCCCCAGCGAGACCATTTGCACGGCGCCGGCAATGAACTCCTGCAGCGCCTGTTTCCAGTGGTGCTCCTGCAAGGCTTCGGCGGAGTCCTTGAAGTGCTTGTAGCTATGCCACAGGAACGGCCCATAGGCGAGTTTGCCGGGTAACAGGCCCGCGACCAGTTTGATGCCCTTGCTGAACAGGTTTTTCGCCGCCTCCCATTCCGCCTGAGCGGTGATTTCGGACTGACTGCCAAGCAGGTGCGATAGCAGCGTGACGTTGTCGGTAAATAGCTGCGCCAGCAGGTTGCCTTCGAGCGGGGAGGACGCGAGGGTGATCTCGCTGGGTTGCCCGACGGTGTCCTGGAGCAAGTTGCTGAACAGCGTGCGCTGATCCTCCGGCAGGCGGCGAATCAGCAAGTCCTGTAGCGGTCCGATTTTACAGAACGCCGAGACCAGGCTCGCCTCATTCTCGAACTCGGTGAACACCGAGCCTGAATGGTAAGGCGTATACAACACTTGCGGGCCTTCCTGCCTGGGGCCGGGGCCGATCAGGTACAGCCCCAGGGTTGCAGTGGCGTTGCCACCGGCGGTCTTGATCAATTCCAGCGGCCGAACGAGGGCGTGAGCACCTTGCACCGATGCGCGGGCCAGGTTGTCTGGCATATCCAGCACTTGCCGGATCAAATCGAACGCCGTGGAAGACAGCCGCTGTTGAAGGTGCAGGGCATGGGCATGCTGCATCAATTGCCAGGGCAGTTGAAGCATGAAACGTTGCTTGCGGGTAGCGGCTTCGTCGCTGTCTTCCAGGAGCTTGCCTGTCACTTGTTTAGCAAAGGCTGTCTGGACGTCGAGTGACAACAGAAGTTGCCGGATGGCACTTTGGTCCAGGCCTTGAGGAAGCGGCTCCCGTTCGCTTGACCTAATCGTGAACCCAGTGCCTTGAGCAACGCTGACATGGTTCAAGGCAAACTCGGTCAGGGTTCGGGAGGGGCCAGCCAGGGCCAGGTTGGGAGTGATCGCGATGTTGTCGGGGTCCAGTACTGCAGTGGGGAATCGGCTACCGAGCAACGATTTCAATCGACCATGTACAAAGGTGCGCAGGGTTGGCAGCCCGTGCAGGTAATCCTTGTCGTCGGTGACGTTGTGGCGGTATTGCTCCAGCAGTTCGATGTGCAATTGCTGTTCGTCGACGCCGGCCATGCCCAGCCACGCCGGCAAGGATTGCTGGTGGTTGATGGCCCGGGCGATGGCTGCGGCCCTGTGCAAATTGGTATCGCTGACCGTTTGTGCCAACTGCTCGAGCGCGGTGACCTGTTGCGCCGATGTCAGTGATTGCGAGCGCACGTATTCGCAGCCTGCCAAAAAACGCTCAATGGACGATTGCGCCAGCTCGTGCAGGACATTGCCTTCAATCAGCCGCAGTGACCCGAGTGAGTAACGTCGATGGAATTTACGTTGGGTGGGCGTGAGGTTTTCCAGCAATGCCAAGCGTTGCAGAGGGTCGAGCAAGCGCTGGTTCAGCACCCGTTTCAAGTCGCTGACATGGTTGAAGACTTCCAGTCCCTCGGCCGGTGTCCACAAAATGGCCCGCCCCGAATGCTGGGGGTCGAGTCCGCCACGCTCGGTCAGCACGACGCAATTGGCCAGCGGCAGGACGTTTTTTTCGCCGGAGCATTCCAGGACCAGTTTGTAGGCATCGGGCCGGAATCCATTGAGCGCGCGGCGGTTTTTCCGCTCAGGCTGATCAGGGTTGAATATCGTATCGACGATCGCCCGGTCGGCTTTGCGGAGCGTTGAATTGATCACTCGCAGATTGGCTTCCCCGCGAAGACCCACAGAAAGAGCGTGGGCCAACCGGGGTTTCATGTTCGCAAGGTAGGTCTGCTGCACCGCCTGCGAGGCCAGCGGTTGCGCCGCAAACTCCGTCTTGATCGCCGATTCTACGTCGTTGAAGGTTTTTTCGAAGGCAGCGGCTTTATCCGCCAACACCGTGGACGGTTGCTGGGAGCCCGTTAACACCGGCCGGGTACTCCAGCGCCCATTGGCCTCCAGTGCGAGTAAACGCTCGCTGATCATGGCGCGTATATCCAGCGCCTTGTCAAACAAGGCATGGATGTCGACGGTGCCGTCGCTGTGACGAAACACTTGCAGGACGTATTCCAGGTTTTGCAGCTGTTTACGGATGATCGCTTCGAACAGCGTCGTGAATATTGCCCCGGACACCACTTCTCCGGTGACTTGCGGCTGATTGAAGCCGATAAAGCGGTTACGCTCCTCCAGGCTCAGGAGGCCGTAGATTTCGTCCTCGTGACCGCTGGCCTTGAACTTACTCAGCAAGGTGTCTTTCAAGTCCTTGTAATCTGCCAACACCTGCAGCCCTTGAGTCGGGGTGTAGAGGTAGGCGTTGGCGTGGCTGATCATCAGCGACCCCGCCAGTTCTACGTAATTGGCCTGGTATTCCCACAGTCGTACGGTCTCCAGCGTTGGGCTGCGGGCCGTGCCGGCAGCCGGTTGAATCAGTGTGTGCAAGGCGGTGCTTTGTTGCGCAGTGATGATTTCGGCTTCGCGCTTGAGCACAATATCTGCCCGCGCCTGTTCGCGAATGGCTCGGGCGAAAAACTCGCGACGCGTCGCACCGTCGGCGCTGCCGCCACTCCAAAAGCGCTCGACCTGCCGCGAAAGCAGGCTGATGAGTTTGCCGGAAGCGGTTTTGACGGCAGTTTCCCAGTGTTGCTGGTCGTTACCCTGTGGCGTTCTTTTGGGGTGGAAAAATTCAGGCTCCTGCCCCGCAGGCCACCGCTGGTCGCGGTAGTACGACAGCACTGCGGCACTCAAAGACATGGATTGGAGCCAGCGCCGTACAGGTGGATTGTCTTGCTCGGTGGGAGAGGTGGCGTAAAAGTTGACCCGGGTCAGACTCTGCTCCAACCCCGGAAACGATGAGCCCAGCAGCTCATCGAGAAGGGTGTCGAGCAGCGATTCGAGTGTCGGCAGTTCACTTAATTCGTCGAGCAAGGCTTGATCATTCAGCCCCTGGTTAGCGGTGAGGGCGTTTCGCTGATGCTCAAACACTTCACCCTCGATGGCCTCGAAGCTCACTTTAATGTGCCTGGTTGCTGCGAGTGTCTTGCGCCGGGCCAGCGACATGAACGCGAGCAGATCGTCGTCTTCGGTCGCGGGGTTCAGTTGTTTTTCGAGCTCATCGATCAAGGTTTCGCGACTGTCGAGCTTCCTGATGCCGCCATAGGGCGTGTAGAGAATCAGCCCCTTATCGTCCGGGGTGTCGCTCAACACGAAACTGCCGGCCAAGGGTGTCGGGGCATGACCGTTGATAGTCAGCAGGATACTTTCGGCGAGCATCGGCGGGCGCTGTTGACTGCGCGAGGACTGGGTGGCCAGTTCCAGGTGACTGAACCATTCGAAATCCTTTTGCGTAAGTCCATGGGTTTTGCCCAGGTCGACCCAGAACCCGGGGGACTTCAAGGCTTCGGGAAAAAGCAGTGGGACGCTAGGTGTAGGCATCGTCGAATCTCAAATAGGGCGCGGCTGCGGGCGCATAGGGTTTGAGTGTCGAGACTAAAAGTCGGTGCTGTGGCGCGGGTGGTAGATAGTTAACGCACGGGGCCAGGGGATTCGTGCAGATGCCTGCTATCGAAAGGTTGACAGGTCACTGGTGGCGCGTTGTTAATCGGCGGTCTAGCTACGCTGTTGCCCCCTCCAAAAAATAATTAGTCTGGAGCTTCAGATGTCCGCGCCACACGATCCTGTATCTACTGTTGCCTCGCAAAACCTGTCCCTGGACCAGCTGACGGCATTGCTTGAGCAGATCTTCCTGCGTCATGGCACCTCTGGCGACGTCGCCCGGGTGCTGGCGCAAAACTGCGCCGGCGCCGAACGCGATGGTGCCCACAGCCATGGCGTGTTCCGCATTCCCGGTTATGTCTCGACCCTGCAAAGCGGTTGGGTCAATGGCCAGGCCGTTCCGGTGGTCGAGGATGTGGCGAGCGGGTTTGTCCGGGTCGACGCCGGTAACGGGTTTGCCCAACCGGCCCTGGCGGCCGCGCGCCCGCTGCTGGTGGAGAAGGCTCGCAGCGCCGGCATCGCGGTGCTGGCGATCCGTAACTCCCATCACTTCGCGGCCTTGTGGCCGGACGTCGAGCCCTTCGCCTATGAAGGTTTGGTCGCGCTCAGCGTGGTGAATAGCATGACGTGCGTGGTGCCCCATGGCGCCGATCGGCCGCTGTTCGGCACCAACCCGATTGCCTTTGCCGCCCCGCGAGCCGACGGCGATCCGATCGTCTTCGACCTGGCCACCAGCGCCATTGCCCATGGCGATGTGCAGATTGCCGCGCGCAAGGGCGAACGTTTGCCGCCGGGCATGGGCGTCGACAGCCTTGGTCAACCGACCCAGGATCCCAAGGCGATCCTCGAAGGGGGCGCATTGCTGCCGTTCGGCGGGCACAAGGGTTCAGCGCTGTCGATGATGGTGGAGTTGTTGGCGGCTGCCTTGACCGGGGGTAATTTTTCCTTCGAGTTCGACTGGAAGAGCCATCCCGGTGCCAAGACGCCGTGGACTGGGCAGTTGCTGATCGTGATCGATCCGAGCAAGGCGGCAGGGCAGGGGTTTGCCGAACGCAGCCAGGAGCTGGTGCGGCAGATGCATGGCGTGGGGCTCAAGCGCTTGCCGGGGGATCGGCGCCACAATCAGCGTGCCAGGTCCCAGGTCGAGGGCATTGCGCTGGAGGCCTCGGAGCTGGCGAAGCTGCGGGAGCTGGCCGGTTTGTAGGAGCGAGCTTGCTCGCGATGGTGGCCAACGATGACGCGGGGCACCTGATGCCCCAAGGCGTCCTCGAGTTTTTCGCGAGCAAGCTCGCTCCTACACAGGGAACAGCGGGTCAGCGGCGAGACAGTAGTAGGCCGACTACCAGCCCGAAACCGGCGGAAACCGCCACGGTTTGCCACGGGTGACCACCAATGTAGCTTTCGGTGGCATCGACCGCCGGGGTGGCCCGCTGCCGGACGCTGGTGACCGAGTCCCGGGCCTGTTGCAGTTTCAGGGCGATTTGCCCACGCAGGGTTTCGGCTTCCTCACCGACCAGTGAGGCACTGCTCTTGAGCAGTTTTTCAGATTCTTCGATCAGCGACTGCAGCTCGCTGAAGGCTTGATCCTTGATTTGATCTTCGGCGGCTTGCAGGGCGGTTTTGCGGGCCATTGAAGTACTCCTTGCGGTGATTGGACAGTGAACAATGGAGTGTCTGGCGCTGGAAAAAGTTGCAGGGATTTTGCCTGTTCGCTCGATCCGCCAGAAAAACCAGAGCAGGGCGATTCTTCCTACAGTGTAAGATGTCGCCTATTTACGCAGCAGGAAAAATCCCATGAGTTTCAATCTGGCCGACAAACCCCTCGCCGAGCGCGCCGCGCTGGAAGACGAGAAATCCCGTCTGTTCGAGCTTTGGCAAAACAATCTGGGCAAAGCCAAGGGCGAAGCCGCGCGCCTGTTCGGCGAACGCGCCAAGCGCAAGGGAAAGTGGGCCGAGTGGGTCCGCGCCGAACTGGACGGCATGTCGCCGCCGGAGTTTTCGAACATGGTGCGCAGCGAAGTCAATCGGCTGATGGCGGCCAAATAATCTCAACGGCCGTACCCAATTCACTGTAGGAGCTGGCTTGCCAGCGAAGAGGCCCGAATGTGCGATGCACTTTTCAAAGCCGCCTTCGCCGGCAAGCCGGCTCCTACAGGAAGGCGGCAACAATCGCTTCGCGCACTTTCATGACCACCGGATCCAGCTCGGCACCAGTCCGCCAGCCCATTTCGATCGGATAGCGCGGCAACACCAGGGGGCAGGGCAGCAGGGCCAGGCCGCTGAGTGCCGCGATGCTCCTGGCCGCGTGCGCCGGGATGGTTGCCACCGCCTGGCTGCCCTTGAGCAGGTGCGGCAACGCCGCAAAGTGGGTGGTGGAGGTGCAGACCCGTCGACTGAGGCCCAGCGCCGCCAGCCCCTCGTCGGTGATCCCGATAAAGCCGCCCGACGACACCAGAATGTGCTCGCGGGCGACGAACTCCTCGAGGCTGATGGCCTGTTGTCCCTCGGTCAGACTGATCGGGTCGACCAGACATAAATAATCTCCCTCACCCAGCACCTGTCGGCTGAGCAGACGCTCGGCAAAGCCGCCGGCGGTGATCGCCAGGTCGATACTGCGTTCCATCAGGGCCTGGGCGACGATCTGGCTGTGGGTCTGGCGAAAAATCAGCCTCAGTCCGGGCGCGCACCGGGCAATTTCCTCGATCAGGCGTCGGCCGTAGGCGATCTCGAAATCATCCGAAAGCCCCAGGGTCACGGAGCGGCCTTCGAAATGGTTGGCCATCGGATCGACCATCGCCAGGCTCTGCCGGCATTTGTTCAGGGCCTCGCTGAGCACCGGCTTCAACTGGTTGGCCTTAAGCGTGGGTGCCAGGCCGCGACCGGTGCGCACGAATAACTGATCGCCATACACCTCGCGCAAACGCCGTAAAGCTGCGCTGACAGCCGATTGCGTCACCCCCAGGCGCACTGCCGCGCGGCTGGCACTGGATTCTTCATGCAGGGCTTCGAAGACTTTGAGCAGATTGAGATCGAGGGAGGCGATATTCATGTGGTTCATATCATTCAGCAGTGAGTTGCTCTTTATTGATGATCCGATGTCGGCCGAGAATGAGCAACACCTCATGCCAACGGAGTCACCGCAAATGCCCAAGTCAATCGTTGCCGCCCTGCAGATCGGTGCCTTGCCCGGTGGCAAGGCCGACACCCTGGAACTGATCCTGTCGTATGAAAGGGCGATCGTCGAAGCCGGCGCCGCGCTGGTGGTCATGCCCGAAGCACTCTTGGGCGGTTATCCCAAGGGCGAGGGGTTCGGCACTCAACTGGGTTATCGCTTGCCCCAGGGGCGCGAGGCCTTTGCCCGCTATTTCGCCAACGCCATCGATGTGCCTGGCGTCGAGACCGAAGCACTGGCGGGGCTGTCGGCGCGCACCGGGGCCAACCTGGTGATCGGCGTGATCGAGCGCGCCGGCAGTACCTTGTATTGCACCGCGCTGTATTTCGACCCCCAGGCCGGATTGCTCGCCAAGCACCGCAAGCTGATGCCGACCGGCACCGAACGGCTGATCTGGGGCATGGGCGACGGTTCCACCTTGCCGGTGCTCGACAGCCAGGTCGGGCGCATCGGTGCGCTGGTGTGTTGGGAAAACATGATGCCGCTGCTGCGCACCGCGATGTACGCCAAAGGCGTGGAGGTGTGGTGCGCGCCGACCGTGGATGAGCGGGAGATGTGGCAGGTGAGCATGCGCCATATTGCCCACGAGGGGCGCTGCTTCGTGGTCAGCGCGTGCCAGGTCCAGGCTTCGCCGCAAGCCCTGGGGCTGGAGATCGCCAACTGGCCGGCGGACCGGCCGTTGATTGCCGGTGGCAGCGTGATCATCGGGCCGATGGGGGATATCCTGGCCGGACCGCTACGGGATGGGCCTGGTCTGCTTTGCGCTGAAATTGACACCGATGACCTGATCCGCGCCCGATACGACTATGACGTAGTCGGTCACTATGCGCGTCCGGATGTGTTCGAATTGACGGTGGATGAGCGGGCCAAACCCGGCGTTCGTTTCACCACATGACCACTGTGGGAGCGAGCTCTCTCCCACGGGGATCCGCGCTGCGCATGGAGGTGTTCCTGTTTGTAGAAGGGCTGTGCCATCAGCGGTCCAGCCCTGAAGCCTTGATGGTCTACTGTGCGGCAGCTGCCTTTGCTGCGGGTTCAAGCCTGGTCGGCACGTCGGGGTTCTCCATGACCTGGAGGATCGAGGCTTCCGGATCGAAATCGTCTTCTTCCAGTTCGATGAATTCTTCAGGCAGGAAGATATTCAGCACGATGGCGCACAGTGCACCGACGGTGATCGGCGATTCGAAAATGTTGTGCAGCGCCTTGGGCAGCTCGCGCAACACCTCCGGTACCGCCGCCACACCCAGGCCCATGCCGATGGAAATCGCCACGATCAGCATGTTGCGTCGATGCAGTCCGGCTTCGGCGAGGATCTTGATCCCGGCCACGGCGACGGTGCCGAACATCACGAGCTCGGCACCGCCCAGCACCGGCTTGGGCATCAGCTGCAGCACCGCGCCGATCATCGGGAACAGCCCCAGTATGACCAGCAGGCCGGCAATGAAAAACGCCACGTAACGACTGGCCACGCCGGTCAACTGGATCACCCCGTTGTTCTGCGCGAAGGTCACCATTGGCATGCTGTTGAACACTGCGGCCATGGCCGAGTTGAGGCCGTCGGCCAACAGACCGGACTTGATCCTGCGAATGTACACCGGGCCCTTGACCGGTTGCCGGGAAATCATCGAGTTGGCGGTCAGGTCACCGGCTGCTTCCAGCGGCGACACCAGGAAAATCACCGCCACCGGGACGAACGCCACCCAGTCGAAGGAAAAACCATACTTGAACGGTACCGGCACGCTCATCAGCGGCACGGCGGGCAGGCTGGCGAAATCGACGTGGCCCAGCAGCCAGGCGACGACGTAGCCGAGGGTCAGGCCGATGACGATCGCGCCCAGGCGCAGAAACGGCACGTCCACCCGGTTCAACACCACGATGGTGCCCAGCACCAGTGCCGCGAGGCCCAGGTGACTGGCCGCGCCGAGGTCGGGGGCGCCGAAGCCGCCGGCGATGTCGGTCATGGCGACCTTGATCAACGACAGGCCCATCAGGGTGATGATGGTGCCCGTCACGACCGGGGTGATCAGCATCCGCAGCCTGCCGATGAACTGGCTCAAGACCACTTCGATGAAGGCGGCAAAGAAGCACACGCCGAAGATCGTCGAGAGGATTTCATCGGTGCCGCCGCCCCGGGCCTTGACCATGAAACCGGCACTGAGGATCACGCTGATGAACGAGAAACTGGTGCCTTGCAGGCACAACAGCCCCGAACCGACCGGACCGAAACGCCGCGCCTGGACGAAAGTGCCGAGGCCGGAGACGAACAGCGCCATGCTGATCAGGTAGGGGATTTCACTCTGCAAGCCCAGGGCACTGCCCATGATCAGCGTCGGGGTGATGATGCCGACGAAGCTGGCGAGCACGTGCTGCAGGGCGGCGAACACCGTGGCGGTGAGGTGCGGGCGGTCGTCGAGGCCGTAGATCAGGTCGTTGTGGCGTGGGTTTTTTTCTGGGGAAGTCATGGTTTGCGTGCCGGGAGGCGGGGCCGGGTCAGAAAATGGAGGCGCAGGATGCCAGAAAGACTATTTTGTGGCGAGCGATGAGCCTGATACCCAACACAATCCCTGTGGGAGCGGGCTTGCTCGCGAAGGCTGTGTGTCAGTCGATGTATATGTTTGATGACACGCCGCCTTCGCGAGCAAGCCCGCTCCCACAGGTGCGTGGGTATTTACGAAAATGCTGCGAGCAAATCCTCTTCAAACGCTTTCTGCGCATCCCCCGGCACCTGGGCTCGATGGCGAGCCAGATGAAACGCCACCTCGAAACTCAAGCCAGCGCGACGCACCGGCCGCAGCAAACCCTTGTCTTCCCAGCTGCGGGCAAAGTGACTGGGCAGGTAGCCGATGTGCTTGCCGGACAGAATAAAGGCGAGGGTGCCTTCGACCTGCTCCGCACGCGCCGAACACAGCTTTCCTTGAAAGGGTTCGTCGCTGCGCAGGAAGCGGTAGGGGTGATCGACCCGATCGCAGGCCTGCAGTGCCTCATCATCCGGCGCCTCATCGGTGAACAGCGGATGGCCCAGGGCGCAGTACAGGTGCTGGGTTTCGCTGAACAGCTGGTGGTAGTCAAACGCGCCCTGGATCTGCGAGAAATACCCGATGGCCAGGTCCAGCCGCTGCTGCAGCAGCAATCGCTCCATGTCGCCGGGCATGGCGCTCATCAACTCGATGCGCACCGATTCGTCACGCTCGCGAAAGCGCCGGATCGCCTCGGCCACCCGCTGCAGCACCGATTGATCCAGCGCTTCGGACACCCCCAGGCGCACCTCACCGATCAGGCGCCCGGCGACACCGTTGGATTGATGACGGAACGCTTCGATGGACTGGAACAGGCCGCGCGTCGCGATGAGCAGTTGTTCGCCCTTGGGCGTGATGCGAAATCCGCCCTTGCCACGGCTGCACAAGCGATAGCCGAGGCGGGTTTCCAGCTTGGCCATTTGCTGGCTGATGCTCGACTGGCTCAAGCCCAGTTCACCCTGGGCGGCGCTAAAGCCGCCGCATTCCACGACGCTGACAAACAGGCGCAGCAGTTGCAGGTCCAGATCATGCAATTGACCGAGCATCAAACATTACTCCGGGATAATGTCAGCGTAATAATCTTTATATTTTACCAATGTAACCGAGGACGCATCCTGCAGCCACTTCCCCCGGTCAGGTGATCGTCATGGCTTGCGTATTCAAGTTCTGTGTCCCCGCGCTGTTCCTTGCCATGGCCGCCGCGGCCGAGGCGGAGGACAAGGTAGTCAACCTCTACAGTTGGGCCGACTACGTGGCCCCCGAAACCCTGCAGCGCTTTGAGCGGGAAACCGGTATCCACGTGCGCTACGACACCTTCGATGCGCCGGAAGTGCTGGAAACCAAACTGCTCACCGGCGGCAGCGGCTATGACGTGGTGGTGCCGTCGTCCAGTGTCCTGGCCCGCGGCCTGGCGGCGGGTGCGTTGCAGGCCATTCCCCACGAAGGCCTGAAGGGCTACGCCAACCTTGATCCGGACCTGCTGGAAAAACTCGCTGCGGTTGATCCGGGCAACCAATATGGCGTGCCTTATACCTGGGGCACCCTGGGGTTGGGGATGAATGTCCAGGCGGTGCAGCAACGCTTGCCGAATGTGCCGCTCAATACCCTGGACCTGCTGTTCAAACCCGAATACGCGAGCAAGCTCAAGGACTGCGGCATCGCTATCATCGATTCGCCGCAGGAGGTGATTGGCCTGGCCTTGCACTATCTGGGCAAGGATCCCTACAGCACAGACAAGAAGGACCTCGACGCGGCGCAAGCGCTGTTACAGCAATTGCAGCCTTCGGTGCTGTACGTCGCCAGCGGCCGGCAGATCAACGACCTGGCCAACGGTAGCGTGTGCCTGGCCCTGGCCTACAACGGCGACGCAAGCATGGCCGCCGATCAGGCGCGCAAGGCCGGCAAATCCTATGAAATCGCCTATCGGATTCCCCGGGAAGGCACCCTGGTGTGGCAGGACAACCTGGCGATCCCGAAGGACGCGCCGAACCCCGAGGCAGCACGCCAGTTCATCGAATTCATGTTGCGCCCCGAATCCGTCGCCGCGCTGACCAATACCCTGTTCTTCGCCACCGCCAACCAGGCCGCGACGCCTATGGTCGACGAGGCGGTGCGCACCGACCCGGACATCTATCCACCCGCCGACATCCGCGGGCGCCTGTACGCCGACCGCAGCATGAGCCTCAAGGACATGCGCCAGCGGAACCGCGTGTGGACCACTTTCCGTAGCCGCCAATAACAAGGAGCCTCCAATGGACGTCCCCGTGCAGAACGATCAGGCCATCACCCGTGACAGCCTTTATGGCACCGCCGCCGAAAGTACCTACGCCGGCATCACCAGTTTCATGCGTCGACGCTACAGCCGCGACTTGCGCGGCGTCGACGTCGCGGTCAGCGGCGTGCCGTTCGACACCGCCACCAGCAACCGCCCCGGCGCCCGCTTCGGCCCACGGGGGATCCGCGCCGCTTCCACCGGGATTGCCTGGGAGCGCCACTGGCCGTGGACCTTCGACCCCTTCGATCATCTGGCGGTGGTCGACTTCGGCGATTGCGACTTCGATTACGGTTCGCCGCAGTCGACACCCGAATGCATCGAAGCCCACGCCGAGCACATCCTCAATGCTGGCAGTGCGATGCTGACCTTCGGCGGCGATCACTTCATCACCTATCCGCTGCTCAAGGCCCATGCGCGCAAGCACGGTGCGCTGTCGCTGATTCACTTCGACGCCCACAGTGATACCTGGCCGGACGAGGAGGGCAAGCGTATCGACCACGGCACCATGTTCTGGCATGCGGCCAAGGAAGGGCTGGTCGATCCGTCGCGTTCGGTGCAGATCGGCTTGCGCACCACCAACGATGATCATCAGGGCTTCCAGGTGCTGGACGCGCGGCAAGTGCATAGGCGTGGCGTCGATGCGATCGTCGAGGCGATTCGCGCAAGGGTCGGTGACAACCCGGTGTACCTGACGTTCGACATTGACTGCCTCGATCCGGCATTTGCACCGGGCACCGGCACCCCTGTGTGTGGCGGCTTGAGCACGGTGCAGGCGCTGGAAATCCTTGGCGGCCTGCGCGGAATCAACCTGGTGGGCATGGACGTGGTGGAGGTGGCGCCGGCCTATGACAATGCGGACATCACCTCATTGGCGGCGGCGACGCTGGGCATGGAGATGCTGTGCCTGTATGCGGCCAAACATAAGGTCGACCGGTAACACGCACCCCT
>NZ_JANHLK010000052.1 GCF_028682635.1 Pseudomonas putida
AGGTCACGCCACTGGACGACGGCGACAGTCGTTTTCGGATGGTGCTCAAGGCGCCCGATGGCATTGGCCTGACCTGGTACTTGCGCACCGAACTGGGGGCCGGGCCGATGGCCTTGCTCAAGTTGCGTGGCTTCAAGTTGCCGACGCAGATCTTTTTGGGCAAGGGTGAAAAAGTGCCGCTCTGATTATGGAGGGCAGGGCTTGCTGGTGATAGCGGTTCGTCAGGCGACAACGGTGTCGGCTGTTCGTCCGCCATCGCCAGCAAGCCGGCTCCTACAGGGCTAAAGACTCCAATATCTGATGAGCAATCTTCACCCGCTCTTCATTCGGATAGTTTTTATTGGCCAGGATCACAACCCCCATATCCTTCGCTGGCACATACGCAACGTAAGCCCCAAACCCACCGGTTGAACCCGTCTTGTTGAGCAGCACATCTTCAGCCTGCGGTTGCGGCGGATTCAGCCACTGAACCTGATGCGCCTGCATGGCCATCGCCGTCGAATTCCCCGCCAGCAGGCGATCGAGAGTGACCGGATAGCGATACATCTCCCACCCAAGCCCCTGGGTCATGTCGCCGACGCTGTAGTAACCGGTATGGGTCAAGGCGATCGCCTGTTGGAGGGGTTTTTCCAGGCTGGCCGGTTGCAGGTTGGCCTGGACAAAAGCGATCAGGTCCGCCGCACTGGTTTTCACGCCGTAGGCTTCGGCATCCAGCGCCCCCGACCCGACCCGTACGGGTTTGTCGGCCTTGTTGTAGCCTTGGGCATACAGCGCCATTTGATCCTGCGGCACGTTGAGCCAGGTGTGTTTCAGACCGAGCTTGGGCAGCAGGGTGTTTTCCATTAAGACATTGAAGGGCTGGCCCAGTGCCTGGGCGGCGAGGTAGCCGGACAAACCGATGCTGGGGTTCGAATACAGGCGGTGGCTGCCGACGGCGTATGCCGGCTTCCACTGCTGGTAGTAGCCGAGCATCTTGTCCGCCGAATCCGCCTCGGCCGGGAATTGCAGGGGCAGGCCGCCGGCGGTGTAGGTGGCCAGCTGCAATACACTGATGTGGTCGAACGCGCTGCCGTGCAGGGCCGGCAGTACCTCGCTGGCCTTGTCGGTCAATGCCAGTTTGCCGGTGGCCTGGGCGTAGGCGGCGAGGGTGGCGGTGTAGGTTTTGCTGACCGAGCCGATCTCGAACAGAGTGTCCTGGGTCACCGGGCTGCCGGTCTCTTTTGAGGCCAGGCCATAGTTGAAGTAGTGCGGTTTGCCGTTGAGGGTGACGGCCACGGCCATGCCGGCGATGCCTTGCGCTTGCATGACCGGGCGCACGGCGTTGCTGACGATCGATTCGAGCGGGTCCTGGGCGAGGGCCTGGCCTGCCGCGAGCATCGCAACGCAGGCGGCCAGAATCTTCAATCTTCCGAGATTGACCGTGTCCGTCATGGGTATCGCTCCATTCACTTGTCGCGCCGCATTGGAAAATAGGGCAGCAGGCGTTCGGTTTCTTTTTTGACCACGGCGTAGCATTCGCAACTCAGCTCCTCGAGACGAGTCCTGTCCAGGACCTTGATGTGGCCCCGAGTATATTCGATGACCCCCAGGCGCTGCAGCTTGCCGGCCGCGTCGGTCACGCCTTCGCGGCGTACGCCGAGCATGTTGGCGATCAGTTCCTGGGTCATGGTCAGTTCATTGCCGGGCAGGCGATCGAGGGACAACAGCAACCAGCGACACAGCTGCTGGTCGATGGAGTGGTGGCGGTTGCACACCGCCGTCTGGGCCATTTGCGTGATCAGCGCCTGGGTGTAGCGCAGCATCAGCAGGAGCATTTCTTCGTGGCGGTTGAACTCGTCCTTGAGTTGCTGGCCGGGCAGGCGGTAGGCATGCCCGGCGCTTTGCACAACGGCGCGGCTCGGCGTGCTTTCGCCGCCCATGAAGACCGCAACGCCGATCAGGCCTTCGTTGCCGACCACCGAGATCTCGGCCGAGGCGCCGTTCTCCATTACGTACAACAGCGACACGATGGAGTCGGTGGGGAAGTAGACATGGCGCAGGGCGCCGCCGGACTCGTAGAGCACTTGGCCAAGGGGCAACTCGACCAGCTCGAGGTGGGGCAGCAGGCGGTCCAGCGATGACGCCGGAAGCGCTGCCAGCAGGTAGTTCTGTTGTGGCTTGGGTACAGCGAACATATCAGCCACCCTTCGAAGGAAAATTCCCTGAGGGGGACAGGTTACTCCAAAGCACACTATGCGGGGCAACGCACCGACGTCGCCGCTGCCATCTGCAATGCTCAAGGGAGCGACGCTGCCTCTGCAGCGCCGGACGTTGGAGATGGCCATGAGCAAACACATTGACCCGAATCTTCGCCAGGGCCCTGGCAAGCCCACTGCGAAGCAACCACAAAGCACGCCACCACCCCTGCATCCCAAGCACGGGCAGGCGGCCGACCAACCGGTTCACAGCAAACTGAGCGACGCGGTGCAGCCGCACCACCAGGGCCCGGGCAGTAACGCCTGAACCCTGTTCCACCCAGCGCGCTGGATCTCAACGCTCCAGATCGGCTTCGACGGTTCTGTCGCAGCCAGGCATTTGCGCCTGCTGCGCTTTTACCGGGCAGGTCACCAGCACCTGATGGTCCCTGCCGTCATCTGATAATTGCAGCGCGTCCTGGCCCAGCAGCTCGCCGTCCAGCATGATCACCAGTGTGCTGGTCGTGCCAGGGCGCACATCGATATGGTAGGTCGTCGCCCCATAGCGGTAGCGCAGCGTGTAGCCAGGCCAGCCCTGCGCCAGCAGCGGTTCGATATGCAATGCAGTGCCGACACGCTGCAAACCGAGCAATGACTCGACGATGAAACGGTACATCCAGCCGGCCGACCCGGTGTACCAGGTCCAACCCCCGCGGCCCGCATGGGGCGGCGTGCCATAGACGTCGGCCGCCATGACATAGGGCTCGACCTTGTAGGTCTCCAGCCGGCTGGCGACTTCACCCCCTGCAGGGTTGATCATGTCGAGCAACCGCCAGGCCCTGGCGTTGTCGCCTAGTTCGGCGAACGCCATGCCGGCCCAGACCGCGGCGTGGGTGTACTGGCCGCCATTCTCCCGCACGCCCGGCACGTAGCCCTTGATGTAACCGGGCTCCAAGGTGCCTGTGTCGAAAGGCGGATCGAGCAGCAGCACCGCGCCTGTGTCGGGGCGTACCAGGTGCTGCTCGAGCGAAGACATGGCCGTGCGTCGCCGCGCTTGCGGGGCGGCCCCCGAGAGTACCGACCAGCTTTGCGCGATCGAGTCGATACGGCACTCGTCATTGTTGGCCGAGCCCAGGAGCTGGCCGTCGTCAAACCAGGCGCGCCGGTACCAGGCACCGTCCCAGGCATGCGCCTCCAGACTCGACTGCAGCAGGGCGGCCTGCTGGGTACAACGCTGTGCGAAAACAGGGTCGCCGTGCAATTGGGCAGTGAGGGCGAAGCGCTGCAGGACATCAAAGCCGAAGAAGCCCAGCCACACGCTTTCCCCTTGGCCCAGGTGGCCGACCCGGTTCATCCCGTCGTTCCAGTCGCCCGTGCCGATCAAGGGCAGGCCGTGGCTGCCGCGCGGCAGGCTGTGTTCGATGGCGCGCACGCAATGCTGATAGAGGCTTTCTTCGAGGTGCGATTTGCCCGGCAGGTCGTAGTAAGACTCTTCCCCGGCATTGAGCGGGCGGCCTTCAAGGTAGCCCACGGGCTCGGCCAGCACGCTGAGGTCGCCGGTGACGCTCACATAGTGACTGGTCGCCAGCGCCAGCCACAGATAATCGTCGGAACAGCCACTGCGCACACCGCGATCCAGCGGCGGGTGCCACCAATGTTGCACGTCGCCTTCGGCATATTGATGGGCCGCACACAACAACAGGTGGGCACGCACGCTGGCGGGATCGGCATGGAGCATCGCCATGCTGTCCTGCAGTTGATCGCGAAAGCCGATGGCGCCGCCGGACTGATAGTAGCCACTGCGGGCCTGGAAGCGACAGGCGATCACCTGGTACATCAGCCAGCCATTGACCATCACATCGATGCTCGGGTCGGGGGTCTGGACCTGGATCACGTCCAGCTGCGAACGCCAGTGCTCGCGTACCGCCTCCAGTTGCGCGGTGGCCGCGGCCAGGCCGCGGTATTGATGAACCAGGCGCAGGGCGGACGTCGTGTCCCTGGCTGCACCGAGGCGGAAGACCACGTCCTGCTCTTCACCGCTGTCGAGATCCAGGGCCACCTGGATCGCCGCGCAAGGATCGAAGCCGCCACCGGTGCGGCCCGACAGGCGTGCCTGCTGCAGTCCTGCAGGTGCCTTGAGGCTGCCGTTGCGGCCGACGAACTCGGTGCGATCGCCGCTGATGCTGGTGTCGGTCGAGTCGGTATCGAGAAACGCCACCCGTTCGCCAAACTCGATCGAATAGGCGTTCCTGGCGAAGAATGCGCCGCTGGTAGGGTCGGCTTCCGTCACCACATGCATCGCCGATTTGCTGCGCAGGTCGCCCAGTACCCACTCGACGTAGCAGGTGGTCGACAGGCGCCTCGGGCGACCCGAGCGATTGCGAATCTGCAAATGCGAGAACTTGATCGAAGCATCCAGCGCCACATACACCCACAGCTCGGTGTGGATGCCGTCTTCATCGTGCTCGAACACGCTGTAGCCGAAGCCGTGCCGGGTGCGGTACTCGCCAGTACCGGGACAAGGCTGTGGCGTCACCGACCAGACATGCCCGGTTTCTTCATCGCGCACATAGATCGCCTCGCCGCTGGCGTCGGTGATCGGGTCGTTATGCCAAGGGCTCAGGCGAAATTCGTGGGCGTTTTCCATCCAGGTGTAGGCGCCACCGCTTTCGGAAATCACCGAGCCGAAGTGCGGGTTGGCCAACACGTTGGCCCATGGCGCCGGCGTCGGCTTGCCAGGCTGCAGAGTCATGACGTACTCGCTGCCATCGGCACTGAAGCCGCCATAGGCGTTGCCCAGCAGCAAACCGTCAAGAGCAGGCAGGGCCGTTGCCTTGGCCTGGCGCTTGAGGGTGGGGACGAGCGCCGGGGACACCGGGCTGGCGTGACGCCGTTGAAGCTGTTCGGCAATGCTGCCTTTGCTTTCGCTCAGCACCAGGCGCGCCACCGACAGGATCAACGTGCGGTCCTCGTTCGACAACTGCTGGGCCGGCCGCACGAAGATGCCCCCGGGATGGTCAATCAGCGAGGCTTCGCTGCCGGATGTCACCACCCCCATGATCAGGTCCTGGAGTTGCTGGCGATAGCCGGCCTGGTCTTCGTTCCAGATCACCAGATCGACCATCAGGCCTTTTTGTCGCCAGTAGGCATGGGCCTTGACCATCTGCTGCACCAGCTCGATGTTCTCGACGGTGGCGATCTGCAACAGCACGATGGGCAGGTCGCCGGAGATCGCCTGGCCCCAGAGGCTCGATTGATTGCGTCGGTTGGCCATCAATACGCTGTTTTCCGTGCGCAACGAGGCGTTGGCGTAGAGGATCGACGCGGCCATCTGTTCAAACAGGCGGGCATCTTCCGGCGTTACATTGAGTTGGCGCAGCAACACCTGGCTGTGGGTCCAAGCCAGGTCGAAGACGCGATCGGCGAGGTGACGGTCGCGGAATTTGTTGATCAGGTACAGGCAACCCTCACGGCTGTCCGCGACGCCGGTCACCAGGTCGATGGTCGCCGTTTGCCCGGGTTCCAGGGTAATGCGGCAGCGGATCGCGACGATCGGGTCCAGCACCGAACCGGCAGTGCCGGACAGCTGCTGGACGTGGCCATCGAGTGCCGCCGGTGCGGCAACGTCGCGCCCGCGGCCGATGAAGCGCGCGCGATCGGTCTCGTAGGAAATCGCGTCGATGTCCGCGCCATGGACCGCCATCAGGTGGCACATCCAGGGCACGGCTTCCTCAGTGGAACGGCGCCTGCGGGTGCAGACGATAGCCTGCAACGCCGGCAGCAGTTCGGTCTGCACGAACAGGTTGCTGAAGGCCGGGTGCATGGCATCACTGATGGCCGGCGCCAGGACCACCTCGGCGTAGGTGGTGATCTCCACGCTCCGCCGTACGCGGCCGCGGTTGGTGATGTGCAGCCGGCGCAATTCGATGTCGTCTTCGGGCGACACGACGATCTCGGTGTGCGTATCGAAGTCGAGCTCGCGAACCCGAAACTCGGCCCGGGCATCGCTGAAAATCGCCTCATGGCTTTCAGGCCGGTGCAGGGTCGGCTGGTGCGCCGAGGACCAGAACACGCCGCTGCTGACGTCGCGCAGGTAGCAGAACATGCCCCAGTTGTCGCGGGTCGCATCTTCACGCCAGCGGGTCACGGCGATGTCGTTGCAGCGGCTGTAACCGCCGCCGGCACTGCTGAGCATCACGTGATAACGGCCGTTGGACAGCAGCTGGACGGCGGGGCGCTTGCGCCCGGGATCGGCGAACACGCGAAGCCTGGTTTCCTGGGTCCCGGCATTGTCCCCCGTGGCAGGGTCGTGGGTCGCATGCAGGTAGGGCGCGGCGGTTTTCGGCACACGTTCCTGCAGCAGCAGGAGGGTTGCCTGAAACGCCGGGATCGACTCGAAACGGCGCTGCATGGGCCGGTCCAGCAGCAGGCTGGTCAACGCCAGCAGGCTCATGCCCTGGTGGTGCGCCATGAACGAGCGCACCACCGCATAACGCTGGCCCCGGGGCAGGCGTGCCTCGGTGTAGTCGACCGCTTCGTACAGGCCATAACGGCCCGCCGAGCCCTGGGTCGCCAGGCGTTGCAGGTTGCGGCAGGCCGCTTGCGGCTCGACCATCAGCGCCAGGGCGCTGGCGTACGGCGCAATCACGGTGTCCTCGGCCAGCCCGCGCTTGAGGCCAAGGCCTGGCACGCCGAATGCCCGATACTGATAATTGAAGTGGCCGTCCAGGGTGTTGTAGCCCGACTCGGACACGCCCCAGGGGATGCCCAGCTGGTTGCCATGCTCGATCTGCAAGGCCACGGCCGCGCGGCAGGTCTGCTCCAGCAGCGTGCCTTCATAGCTGGGCATGACCAGGTTGGGCATCAGGTATTCGAACATCGATCCGGACCAGGACAACAGCACCGGCACCCCGCGATTGTTGCTGAGCAAACGCCCGAGGGTGAACCAGGCCTGTTGCGGCAGTTGGCCCTGGGCGATGACCACGAAATTGGTCAGGCGCACCTCTGACGCGAGCAGGTCGTAGTAGCCGTTGTCCAGCCGGCGTTCGTCGGCGTTGTAGCCGATCGAGAACAGGTCGCGCTGGGCATCGTAGAGGAAAGTGAAGTCCATGCTCGCCAGAGACGCGGACAATTCGGCCAGGTGCTCGAGCTGGCTGATTCGGGCGCGAGCCAGGGTTTGTACCACCTGCACTTGCGCCTGATCGGCGGGCAGCCACAGCGTGATATCGAGCTCGGCCATGTGCCGCAGGGTGAGTGCCTTGGCCTGGGTGGGTGCCTGCGGCAGCTCGAAGCGCAGCCACTCTGCGCGCAGATCCGCGCACTGCATCTGCAATGCCTGCAGCCAGTAGTGGACTTCTTCAGCGGCGCTGGTCGGGCTGTCGATCGCCAGGGCCTGTGCCTGATCGAGCAGTTGCAGGAGGTTGTCCTGGACGCTGGCCGATTCCACCTTCGCCCTCAGTTCGAGCACGGCACGGTCATCGAGGCCCGCACCTTCCAACGCCTGTTGCAGCACATCGAGAGTGTCGCCCAGGCCGCCAAGGCTGCGTCGATCGAACAGGGGCGTGTCAATCAATCCCAACAGCCCCGGCCGCAAGGTGAGCAACAGGCCCGCCAGGTTGCCGCTGTCGACGGTGGACACGTACCGAGGTGCCAACGGTTGCAGTGTCTGGGTGTCGTACCAGTTGTAGAAGTGCCCCTGATGCCGCTCAAGGCCGGCCATGGATTCAAGGGTGGCGTTGATGCGTTCAAGCAGGCGCCCGCTGCTCAGATAGCCGAAATCGTGGGCCGCCAGGTGCGAGAGCAAGGCCATGCCCATGTTGGTCGGTGAAGTCCGATGGGCAATGGTCGGCTTGGGTATTTCCTGGACGTTGTCCGGCGGCAACCAGTTGTCCTCAGGGCCCACATAACGATCGAAGAACGCCCAGGTCTGGCGTGACAGCATGCGCAGGAAGCGCAGGTCCTGCGCGGATGGACTGAACCCTGTCGGTGTGGTCGGCAGGCTGATCCACCAGGCAATCGCCGGGCTCGCCAGCCACACCAGCAGCAAAGGTGCCGCGAGTGCAAGTACATGGGGAGAGGAGAGCAGGGCCGCGAACAGCAGCAGCGCCAAAGCAGGAGCAATCCACAGGCTTTTATACATGCCGGCCAGATCGTTGCCACTGGAGCGCTCCACCTCACGGGAAGGCTGCCATTGCAGCAGGCGACGCTTGCTGATCAGCATGCGCCACAGCGAGCGGCCAATCGCGTCGAAGCTCAGCAACGCATCGGAGGGCAGCCAGACAATCGACAACAGCGCCCGCATGAAATGCTGGCCCGAGGTGTGCAGGGCCGCCGTCAGGTGTTGCCCCAATGGAATATCGGCCGCTTTCTGCACCAGCGCCAGCACCGACTGCAGCACGGGTTGCAGGCAGACCAGTATCACCACCGCCAACGTCCAGGAGGCGGCCTCGTTCGTACCCAGCCAGCCCCATGCCAGCATCGCGAGGAAGGCGCCTGGTTCCAGGCTGCGGCGCAGATTGTCGAAGATTTTCCAGCGGGCCAGGTTGCTCAGGCGATTGGCCGCGAACCCTCCCTGGGGTTTCGGGGCCCACGGCAGGGCCCAGTACAGCACTTGCCAGTCGCCGCGAATCCAGCGGTGGCGGCGCTTGGCATCGGCGCTGTAGCGCGACGGGTATTCCTCATACAGCTGCACATCGCTGAGCAGTCCGCAGCGGGCATAGCAGCCTTCGATCAGGTCATGGCTGAGGATGCGGTTGTCGGGCAGGCAACCCTCGAGCGCCTGTTCGAAGGCGTCGACCGCATAGATGCCCTTGCCGATGAAGGAACCGTTGTGGAACAGGTCTTGGTACACATCGGAAACGGCGCGGGTGTACGGGTCGATACCGGCATCGCTGCCAAACAGGCGGGCGTAGGTCGAGCGTGCCGTGCTAGGCAGGCTGATGCCCACCCGTGGCTGGAGGATGGCGTAACCGCTGACGATCCTGCCGCTCTTTTCATCGAATACCGGATGGTTCAGCGGGTGCATCATGGTGCCGATACACTGGCGCGCGACATCCCGTGGCAGCAGGGTATCGGTGTCCAGGGTAATGACGAAGCGCACCGCACTCAGGGGCGCGATATCACCGACAATCAAGGCAAAACGCTCCCGGCCTTTGCCTCGCAGCAATGCGTTGAGCTCGGCGAGTTTGCCGCGCTTGCGCTCATGCCCCATCCATACCCGCTCTGTAGCACTCCAGTGCCTGGGCCGGTGCAGCAGGAAGAACCGGTCGACCTGGCCATCGGCATACTTGTGGTTGAGCGCCTCGATCAGTTGGCGCGCCAGGGTGAGCAGTTCGCCGTCCTCGGGCATCACCTCGGCGGGGGCGTCCATGAAGTCGCTGAGCAGGGCGAAATGCAGGTTGTCATCGCGATTGGCCAGGAAGCGCACTTCCAGGCCTTCCGCCAGGGCTTCGATGTCGCCGGCGTTGGCAAACATCGTCGGCACCGCCACCAGCGTTCGTGCCTCGGTCGGTATGCCCTTGCTGTAATCCAGGCGGGGCAGTAGCGACGGGGCGACGGTGAGGGTCACCAGCCAGTTGACAAGCCCGATAGCCAGGCGGCTGGTCATCAAGAGTGCGGGGATCGCGAGCAGGACCAGGCCCCAGGTGGGTGTGCCGCTGTGATAAGCGCTGCTGAGAAAGGGCCAGGCCAACAAAAATGTCAGCAGCAGAGCAGGGCACAGGTAGAACTTCAGCGGGGCGCTCTGCAGCATTCGCTTCCAGCGTTCTAGCGGCGACACGCTGGCGTGCAGCGCCTGCTCCAGGCTGAACAACCCGTCAGCCACCAGGTAATAGCCCACGTGTCCGGTCACTCCGGCGGGTTGTGGGGTGTTGGCCAGTTCGATGGCGGCTTCTGCCACCTGGGCCTCAGACTGCACGCAATGCCGGGCCAGACGTTCGACCACATGGCGGTAGCGATCGCGGGTGGCGAAGTCCATGTTCGCGTAGACGCCCGCCGGGTCGGTGCACAAGACCTGTTCGACATGGCTGAGCAGCTCGACGAACTCGCGCCAGTCGGTCGCTGCCAGCAAGCGCAGGCTGGCGATGCTGTTGCTGATGGACACCTGGTCACCGGATTGCTGCTGGGCATCCATCTGCACCAGGCGTTCGACGGTCAGGCCGGCCTCACCGAGGGTTTGTTCGATCCACGCCATGGGCAAGATCAGCGCGGCGCTTTGCCCGTGCAGGCGGCGCGCCAGTTCTGCCACGAAGGCTGGCGTCATCGGTGGCGCCGAACGCGCCATGTCGGCCACGGTCAAGACCACGCTCTTGGCGTCGCGCTCGGCCATTTCGATCAGGCGATCGGCCCAGTCATCGGCCAGGTTACGGTCATCCCGGTTGGCCATGACCCGGGACGCCACGCGCCGCAGGTTCTCGATCAGCGCCAGGCGCAGCATGATCGGGATGGCCCACAGCTCGCCCAGGGTCAGCGGCGTGATGGTCTGGTACGAGGCGATGAAACAATCCAGGCTCGGCGCATCGACCCGGCCATCGCCGTGGGCGATGGTTTCCAGGGCGATGTCGTAGACCCGCGGCAGGCCTGCCGAGGGCCCTTCGGCCAGGCGTGGCAGCTCGCGGCTGTAGCCGTCAGGCAGGTGGGTCCTGGCGGTGCGGATGTTTTCTTCGATCAGGTAGAAGTTGTCCAGCAGCCATTCCGCCGCCGGGGTGGCGCGTCGACTGGACTGTTGCACGGTCTTGAGCGCTGCGCAGCTACGTTCCAGCAGCAGTTGGTTGTCGGTCAGGCGGCCGAGCAAGGCGTCCTTTCTGGAAAGACGCCCGAGCACATGTTGGCGGGCCAGGACGATGCCGTGGTCGGCCATCTGCTGCGCATTGAACAGGTCGGAACGCAGGATGGGCTCGTACTCGAACTTGTGCCGCGCGGCACTCCACCTGAGCCAGATGGCCGGTGAGCGCCAAAGGCTGGACAGTGTGCGAGTCAGGATATTTTCCATGAAATCCTTCGTACGACCTGCGCAGGGCAGGGCGCATGTGGAATGAAGGCGGTTCTACGCCAGGCTAGGTGTGCGGGGCATTGCGCCGCCGGGCGCAGCATTCCACCGACGAGTGTGAAGTGTTCAGGGGGGCGAAGTCTGTTCGGTAGCGAACATAGGCGGTGTAGGCAGGTATCTTGCGTCGCGATACCTGCTAACGCGGCACGCGATTGGTGGGAGTTATACCCGGGTCATTAGAGTTGCCACTGCCATCCATTTGCAGCGGAAACAGCATGCGGTATCGACGTCTTGACTTGAACCTGCTGGTGGCCCTCGATGCCCTGTTGAGCGAATGCAGCGTCAGCAGGGCCGCTGAACGACTGTGCCTGGGCCAGTCGGCAACCAGCTCGGCGCTTGGACGTTTGCGCGAGCATTTCAATGACCCGTTGCTGGTGCAGGTCGGGCGGCGGCTGGAGCCCACTGCCCTGGGGCTGGAGCTGATGCCAAAAGTGCAGGAAGCCCTCGCCCTGACGCGGGAGATTATCGATGCACCGATGAATTTCGACCCGGCCACCTGTACCCGGCAATTCACCTTGGTGGCTTCCGATTACGTGGCCGGGGTGCTGTTGCCAGCGGTCAGTCTTGCGTTGGCGCGCATCGCGCCGGGTGTGCGTTTGAGCCTGCGCGACTTGCCTGTGCCGCGCGATGGTGACGTGGTCAGCGAAGCGCTCGACTATCGGCGCAGTGATTGTGTGATTGTGCCGCAACGGCGGTTGAACCCTGCTTACCCCCACGTACCCTTGATGAGTGACCAGCTGTGTTGCATCGTCTGTGCGCAGCAGCCGCAGTTCGCCGAGGGTTTGAGCCTGACGGGCTACTGCGCCGCCGAACATGTGGTGCGTGAGTTCGCCGACGGGCGAAACCTGGCCATGGATGCCGTGCATCTGCATGAGTTGGGTGTTCATCGGAGGGTGGCCGTGGCCGTTGAAAGCTTCGTGCTGATGCCGGAGTTCATAGTCGGTACCGCGCGAATTGCCACTGTGTTTCGCCGGCAGGCAGAACGTTTTGCCCAGCGTTATCCACTGCGCATTCACCCTGCACCGCTGGCTTTTCCGGACGCCGTACAGGTGCTGCAATGGCACCCGTATCAGGAACGAGACCCGGCGCTGATGTGGTTTCGCAGCCTGCTGTTGGAGCAGGCCGCGTCGCTTGATTAACCCGCGGGCTGATCACCGGTATCGGCCACCAGCCCGGCCTGGTCGATCGCCTGAATGGCGCAGCGCTCATCATTGTCCGAAGTGTCGCCACTGATGCCGATGGCGCCGAGAATCTTCCCCTCGGCATTTCGAATCAGCACACCCCCAGCCACCGGAATCACCTCGCCGCCGGTCAAGCTGTTGATCGCATCGAAAAACGCCGGCATGGCTTGCGCACGCCGTGCCAGTTCCCGTCCGCCGAAGCCCATTCCCAGGCAGCCGCGCGCTTTGCCCGTGGCGATCTGCGGGCGCAGGAAACTGGCCTGTTCATCGCGCAGGACCGCCAGTGGATGACCCGCTGCATCCAGCACGGCGGCGGCCAGGGGGTTGAGCCCGGTTTCCCGGGCGATGCGGATCGCGCTGCTGGCGATCTGGGTGGCTGTGGTCAGATCAAGTGTGTGCATGACGTCGATCCTCATAGTGCCCACTTGCCCAACTGAGCAACACGGTCGCGGGTGTACAGGTCGGTCCACTTCAGCGAGTTGAAATCGGAGACCTGCTTGGGGTTGTAGGGGCTGCGTTCCATGCGCACCGGCTGACCGGCCTTGTACACGGCCTTGAGGCGCGAGCGGTCCTGGAGGATGCGGATGTCGTGCAGCGGCGAGCCGTCGAGCAACAGGAAGTCCGCTTGCTTGCCCACTTCCAGGGAGCCGATGGTTTCACCGCGGGGCATGCAGCGCGCACCGGTGGCGGTGGCGGCATACAGGGCTTCGGCGGGCGTGAAGCCCAGGCGCGTGACCAGCAGTTCCAGCTCACGGGCATGCCACTCGCCATAAGGGGTCACGGCAAAACCGCTGTCGCTGCCACAGGCAAAGGGCACACCGGCCGCCTTGGCACGTTTGAGCACCGCCGAACCGACTTCCAGCGTGCGCGCGCAGTAACCGGCGTACCCGGAGGTGATGGCCGGGTCGTGGGGCTGGCAAAAATCCACGGTGTTCTGCGGGAAGGTCATGGTCGGCGCGAGGATACTGCCCGCTTCGAGCAAGGCCTCGATACAGTCGTCGTCCATGTAGAAGGCGTGGAACACCAGATCGACACCCGCGCGTGCGGCGTACATCACCGCTTCACGGCCATAGGCATGGGTCGCTACTTTGCACCCCAGGCGATGGGCTTCTTCGACCATCTCGTAGGTTTCTTCGGCGGTGAACGCCGCGATGATTTCGCCGTTCGGGCGACGATGGGTGCCGTCCATGGCGATCTTGATCAGGTCTACGCCATCCTTCGCCTGCTTGCGGATTTCTGCCAGGGCTTCGCTGCGGCTGGTGACCAGGCGCGCGGTGAAGTATTCCGGAGCTCCTACGCGGCTCGGAAACCAGTCATTGAGGCTCTGCCGATTGGTGATGACCCGGCTGCTGGCCGCGATGCGCGGACCCTCGAACAGGCCAGCGGCAATTGCGTTGCGCACTGAAATGCTGAGCTGGCCGCTATCGCCCGGGCAAACCATGCTGGTCACGCCGGCGGCCAGCACATGTTGGGCGAAGAACATGCCACGCAGCGCGCGGAATTCGTCGCTGGTCCAGATATCGATGTCTTCTTCACTCTGCGCGTTGCCGAAGGCCAGGTGGGTATGCACGTCCACCAGGCCTGGCATGACAAAGTTATCGCCGGCATCGACAATGCTGTCATCCGCTTGTGGCTGCGGCGCCATGGCTGTCGGGCCGACGTAGGTCAGCAGGCCGTTTTCCACGACCAGCGTTTGCTGTTGACGGGTATGCAGGCCAGTACCGTCGAACAGGGTCTGGCATTTGAGGTGCAGGGCATTCATGGCGTTTTCACTTGGCTGATTGTTATGCAAAGTGAGGCTAGGGCGCGGCCACGGGCGCCACCAGCAACTTGCATCAATGGCCGGGTATTGATGGCGTCGATAGCTGCTCAATCCCACTAGGGGCGGGGCCTTTGCGGCGCAGGGTGAGATCAGGGGGTGGGTATCGCGAGTGGCGATGGCTGGCATCGTGATCGACGATTTTTTACGGGTCGGATTGCAAGTCTATGGTGCGCGCTCATCACCCACAGAGAGCCATTGACATGACCACCGCAGCCGTAAAAAACCAACTCCTGGCACTTGAGCAGGAACGCCGCCGGGCCCTGGTTGAAGAAGACTACCCACGCGTCGCCGAGCTGTTCGCCGATGACCTCGTGTATGTGCACACCACCGGATTGGTGCAAGGCAAGGCGGACTACCTGGAGTACGCAAAAAGCGCCGTGCAGTATCTGGACATTGAGCGTGGCGAGTTGCAGGTCCGCTTTTACGGCGAGTACCTGGCGGTGATGACCGGCACGCAATGCAACACCTTGCGCAAGCGCGGTGGCGAGCAGTCGATTCGCGGCGACGGCTTTGCCACCCAGGTCTGGACGTTGGGTGCAGAGGGTTGGCAGATCAGCTCGTTCCATGGGACACGTGCGCCTAACTGAATTCGTTCAGCACGCTATCGCTGGCAAGCCAGCTCCTACAGGTTTTCGGGTGCCTGCGGATTGTTGGGCGGTACACGAATCTGTAGGAGCCGGCTTGCTGCGGGCGGCGTTCCGACGATGACGTCCGTACCGTCACATCCAGAACCAAACTGTGACAACGCTCTTCGTCCTGGCGCACTAGCCTTGTGTTTCGGTTTTGAACACAGGAGGGCAATGGAATGCCTGATCTTCCCCACGCCAATCGCCTGCGCGCCGGGCGCTATTCCCAATCCGGGCAAATTTATCTGCTGACCGCAGTGACCCGCAATCGCGAGCCGCTATTCACCAATTGGCTGACAGGGCGGCTCCTGGTACGGCAATTTCAACAAGCACAGACTGACGACCAGGCGGATTCCCTGGCCTGGGTGGTCATGCCTGACCATTTTCATTGGCTGGTCGAGCTGAAGAACGGCACCTTGCCGGCATTGATGCTGGCCACCAAATCTCGTAGCGCAAGAGCGATCAATACTCACCTGGGGCGAACAGGATGTCTTTGGCAAAAAGGCTATCACGACCGTGCCATTCGCTACGAAGAGGATCTACTGGCGGTTGCCCGGTACGTCATCGCCAACCCCATACGCGCCGGCCTTGTCCGGCGAGTACATGATTACCCTTTGTGGGACGCCAAATGGCTGTAGGGGTGGTTGCTGAATTTTGGTACGACACAAATGCGTAGGAGCCGGCTAGCTGGCGATTCGGTGGTGGCCGTTATGCCGCCATCGCTGGCAAGCCAGCTCCTACAGGTTTTGGGCTGCATGCGGGTTGTTGATACGACACAAATCCGTAGGAGCCGGCTTGCTGGCGATTCGGTGGTGGCCGTTATGCCGCCATCGCTGGCAAGCCAGCTCCTACAGGTTTTGGGCTGCACGCGGATTGTTGGGTGCGACACAAATCTGTAGGAGCCGGCTTGCTGGCGATTCGATGGTGGCCGTTATGCCGCCATCGCTGGCAAGCCAGCTCCTACAGGTTTTGGGCTGCATGCGGATTGTTGGTACGACACAAATCTGTAGGAGCCGGCTTGCTGGCGATTCGGTGGTGGCCGTTATACCGCCATCGCTGGCAAGCCAGCTCCTACAGGTTTTGGGCTGCATGCGGATTGTTGGTACGACACAAATCCTTAGGAGCCGGCTTGCTGGCGATTCGG
>NZ_JANHLK010000053.1 GCF_028682635.1 Pseudomonas putida
ATGGCGATGAACGCCACGTAGGAGCCGATCATGTACACCTCGCCGTGGGCGAAGTTGATCATTCCAATGATGCCGTAAACCATCGTATAGCCGATGGCGATCAGGGCATACGTGCTGCCAACAGTCAGTCCGTTAACTAACTGTTGCAAAATATGAGCGAAATCTGACATCTACTTCTCCCGGAAGACAGTACTTGCCTGAGAGTGCCAATTCATGGACACGATTGGTCGTCTTCTTAAAAAGCCATTCCGATAGCGATGGCTTCCGAAACCCAGCTCTTAATTGGCTATGGTTCTTGGCTTTCCATAGTGCCACTCATAAACCACGAATTTGAAGTTTTCTAAGTCGCCTTTGGAATCGAAGCTTAAGTCTCCGATTGGCGTCTTAAAGATGCCGGCATGGATTGCTTCAGCTACTTCGGCAGGTTCCTCGCTCTTGGCAGCAATAATACCGCCAGCAATGACTTCGACTGCGGAGTAAGAAGGAAATATAAATGCACCACTTGCGTCGATGTTCTTGGCCTGAAAGGCTTCAACAAGTTGCTTATTGGCGGGATCCTGGTCGAAAGACTTTGGTAGGGTTACCAGCAAACCTTCGGAAGCTTCCTTAGCTATCTGTGAGATAGAATCGTTACCAGCACCTTCTGGCCCCATGAATTTAGCCTTCAAGCCTTTTTCTGAGGCTTGACGTAGGATCAGACCCAGCTCTGGGTGGTAACCGCCGTAATAGACAAAGTCGACGTTGGCTTGCTTGAGCTTGGAGATCATGGAAGAGAAGTCTTTGTCGCCGGCGTTGATACCTTCGAACACGGCAACCTTGACGCCTTTATTTTCCAGGGTTTTCTTCACGGCGGTGGCGATGCCTTCACCGTATTGCTGTTTGTCGTGTAGAACAGCAACGATGTTCGGTTTTACGCGCTCGACAATGTAGTTACCAGCGGCAGGGCCTTGGGCGCTGTCCAAACCAATGGTGCGGAACACCATTTTATACCCGCGGTTGGTGATACTGGGGCTAGTGGCTGAAGAAGTAATCATTAACACTCCTTCGTCCTCATAAATATCTGAAGCCGGTTGAGTGGAGCTTGAGCATACGTGTCCGACTACGTATTTCACGCCGTCGTTAACAATCTTGTTCGCAACCGCGACCGCTTGTTTTGGATCACAGGCATCGTCGTACTCAACGGCTTCGAGGCTCTTACCGTTGACGCCGCCCTTGGCATTGATCTGTTCGACGGCCATTTTTGCACCGCTGAACTGCATGTCACCATATTGGGCTACAGAACCGGTTTTGGGTCCTGCAATACCAATTTTTATAGTGTCGGCCGCATAAGAGGTTCCTGCGGACAAAAATAGAAGTGTACCTATTAATTTATTGCGCAACATGTTCTGCACGTGAATTGTCTCCATCTTCCTAATTCTAAATTTGTTAGCACTCAATTGTGAGCGCTAAAACATGGCATCAGAAAGTAGTCTATTATTTTAACCAGATTATGTAATAACTCTAGAGAATTATGCTTAATCCTGGGCGGGCTCGTGCGACACAAGCATCATATAACGGCTGAAGCGGCTATTGATAGCTCAACCAGTCTGCCAGTAGCGGATCAATTTGTGGGCGAGCTAAAATATGAAAGGCGTTTTAGGGGCTTACTGCAACATGCAGTGATTGCTAATTTTACATCCTGATAGCTACTATGTAACACAGAGCTTGCAAGATTAGCTGAAAGAGCAAGGTCCACGACCGCTAAATTTTGCATGCACCTTGTATTGGGTTTGTTGCTCCGAGTATGGCGATACGGCCTACCGGAAGGGTAGACCGAGGTTTTAAATTCGAACTTGAGTGTATTAACGAACCTTCTAAAAAAAACATTACAAATCAAAACTGCCGGCGACATTTCAACCTCATTGTTTTATGCTTGTAAGATGGCAGCTAGCAACTATAAAATTAATTAAGCGCCAACCCAGCACTTCTCAGAGCACCTTAGTTGGTTATTACCAGCCAGATTCAATACATATCTAAGCACCTAATCTCGAGTCCGAATCACGCGCACTCAAACAAAATAAAAAACAACTACTTTGGGTCTTTCAATTTTCCAGATGGCAATGATCGACTCGAAAGCAGGCTTGTGGCAATTCATGACTGAAGAATTCAAGAGATGCTCATCTCAGAATTACTAGTCTTTGAACATCACTGCTGGATTAGCCCTGCCGATAGGTCTACTACTGCCTCTATCTCCACCACTGCACCGAGTGGAAGCCAGACTACGCCAACAGCAGTACGCGCCGGAAAGGGTTTTGTAAAAAGCTCATCCATAATTTTATTAACAAGCGCCCAATCATCTCGAGACACCAAGTAAACCGTCAATTTAGTGATTGTATTTAAAGATGCGCCAGCCTCCTTACAAATACCCTCGAGATTGGAGAATGTCTGACGAATCTGTGCTTCAACACCCGTCACAAGCTCCAGACTATTAGGATCAAGACCAATTTGTCCAGAGGTATACAGGGTCAAGGTATTGTTGTTTATTACTCCTTGGGAGTAGCTCCCAAGAGCAGATGGGGCAGCATCAGTTGCAATTACGTTTTTAAGGGTTTTGCTGACCGATTTCATAGAGCGCGCCTCAATATAGATTTATCGATTGTCACCAAGCAGGGTAGCTACTCATAAAATAGCCTTCAGATACCCTCCAGACAATTGGCCTCTGCATATAGTAGATATTGGCACAGACGATATCTGCTATGACTACACAGTGTGACTAATCAGCATCTAGGCAAACGCACTGCTGGCGGCGGCTCCGAGAGCGCGACTATATTTTTTCCGGGTCTGTTTGGGGGGTATGGCATTGAGGATTTAAGACCAACGTTGCGACTGTGTCTGAGTCACGAAATCGGGAAAATGGCTACATTGCGTGGCCATTTGGTAACCATGCATCGCGATTCCTGCGTCTGAAAACCGCGTGGTCGCTTGGTGAGACATTTGATGCGTTATGGATACCTACTCTTTAGCGAACAATTCAACTATCGATGCTCGTAGCCATTGAACACCTTGATCCTCATGACTTCGTTCATGCCAGTGAACACGAATATCGAATGTTGGTAATGTGAGTGGTGCTGGAACAATATGGTACGCTGCTGGTTGATGAAAAGCAGATACGGCAACCTCAGGAACTGTCAATAAATAATTACTTTTCGCAAGAACCGCTTCAGCTGCCAAATAATGAGGAATTGTTAAGCCGACTCTTCGTTGCACCCCTTTCGCTCTCAGCACCTCCTCTACCAGAGCGTGCCCGCTGCTAGTGGAGTCAATCACAAGATGTTCCGCAGAAGAAAAGGTTGCCAAATCGAGTTCCATCTTTGCCAGGTGATGATTTTTCCTCATGACCGTCACGTATTGCTCTTTTCGCAACGTCCGTGCATGAACACGTCCTTTGATCATGGGTAATGAACCGATTGCCGCGTCAATCTCTCCAGCACTAAGCCCCTTCTCGACTTCATCCCATGGAAAATTACGCACCCACAAATTAACATGAGGCGCTGCCTTGTTAAGGAAAGAGTTCAGCTCTGACAAAAATACCAGCTGGCCGATATCGGACATGTGAATTTTGAAAATTCGATCCGTTTTTGCAGGGAGGAATCCCAGGGGCTGGGCGAGTGCCAACTTCATTTCCTGGAGTAGTGGTTGAATCTTCAACCGCAAAGCGACTGCGACCTCCGTGGGAGTGACTCCATAGCGAGCTCTGACGAAGAGAGGATCGCCAACAACCGCTCTCCATCGCTGGACCATTTGCGATACGGAAGACTGGCTAATTCCAAGATATAAAGCAACTTGGCTCAAATTGCGAGATTCGCAGATAAGACAGAACGCATGCAGTTCTCGGAGCGTTAGGTTTTCGACCATTTCAATATTTGATATGGACATCTACAGTCTCCGGGGCTGGGCTCTGGACTTGCATTATCGATCAAATCAACACTCTAAGGAAGAGAAATTTAAGGAGGTTCACGTGCGCACGTTCGAGACGTGCGTAACTATCATGCCAAGCGAAGCATCTTCATGACGACTAATGCGTATACCTTCTCTTAATCGCTAACTTTGTTGGACCAGGCATATGTACTAACGAGGGTAAATAGGGATAAAAAAATGGGGCTTCCACAGGATCGCTGCAGCAAAACCCCAAAACCTTCTTAAATAAGACCAGTGGGCCACTTGACGCACGACTTTGTAAATCGTGCCCAGAAAGCCTACAGCGTGAAAATTTAAAACATTGAGGCTGCAGAACCGCCACCAGAAAAATGCAAAACTCAGATCATCACTCTTGCATTACCACATACTCGAACACTGGAACCTACCTCGTCAGTTAAATAAACCTGTATTCGAGAGCGCGCCCCCATGTCTTCACCTTGAATTATAGTAATGAAGCCTCTGTGATCCCAGTTTATATCACGAAGGTATCCCGCTAGTGCCGCCGCTGCGGAACCGGTAGCGGGATCTTCAAAAACACCACCAATTGCGAAAGCATTTCTAGTGTGAAAAATCTGAGGAGATTCGACATAAACCAAACTTAAAGTGGCAAAATTATTAGTTCGCATGAAGCTAGCCCCCTGTTCAATATCGTAATTCATTGAACTAAGGACTGAGCGATCCGACACAGCAATAATTAAATGATCATTTCCGCCATGAGCCAGGGAAGGAGGAAGCTCGTAATTAAGCTCATTTTTTGTGAGCGAAAAGAGAGCGAGAGCCTCGTCAAACACCTCATTTGAAATTTTTGCGCTGTGAGTTTGGGGTGAGTCTAATGCAGCGCTGAGATTCTGCCCATCGGAGAAGCCCTCTACTACTATCTGTGCCTTATTTAGCTTTAGCGGATAAACTGCATTACCAAAACGGGTGGCCAGGATGGCCCCTAGCGCAATGGTAGCATGACCACAGAAATCAACTTCAAACGCAGGCGAAAAGAACCGAACACGCCAAAATTCGCCCTCCTTCGCTGCAAAAACGGTTTCCGAATAACCCACGTCAGATGCTACTTTCTGCATGATATCTGCCGTTGGAATAGTGTCGCATATGACAACTCCAGCAGGATTGCCACCGGAGTTCCCTTCTGAAAATGCAGCAATACGTTCCACAAACATGGCTTATCACCTATCAGGAGTCAGATACTAGCGCTTAAGGCAGAATAGCTTTTGAAAGATTTATTTCTGTTAGCATTTAACTTGCTCCGACCACGTATGTTTTAAACCACATTATTAGACAAAGGGGTTTTTACGTATCTGTCGAAGTCAACAAAACCAGTGGCTGAGAACTTTCTCTGGACTCAAGAAGAGCATGAGCCTTAGCGGCCTCAGAGAGCGGGAAAGTAATCGCAGGCTCAGGTCGCAGCCAGCCCTCCACGAACGCTTCAAAAAGAGCCGCACTCAGAGTTTCCAGATCGACTCTCTTTGAAACATAGTGAAAAAGAACCGGCCTAAACAAAGTTGCGGACTTTGCGGCTAGCGCGGCCACATCAAACGGCGGGATAGCTCCCGATGACTGACCAAAGTTAACAAGACTACCGCATGGTGCTAGCACTTCAAGGGAACCTTCAAATGTATCTTTTCCGACACTATCAAAAACTATATCGACCCCGTACCCATCTGTAATTTTTTTTACAACCTCAACAAAGTTTTCGTCTCGATAAAGTATGACATGCTTACAACTGAGATCATTTAATTGTTTTGCCTTTGTGCTTGAACCAACAGTGGCAATAACCTGAGCACCAAGTCTAAGTAATGCCTGAACTAGTAACTTTCCGACTCCTCCTGCCGCAGCGTGGACAAGTACCCAAGCCCCCGGTGTGACGGGCATCAATTTACGGAGAAGCATCTGGACAGTTAAGCCCTTGACGTATGCGGCGGCGGCTAATGCCCCATCTATCGAATGAGGTAAGTGAATGGCGATGCAAGCTGGAATTAAGCGGGCGCTCGCATAAGCACCATAAGCAGAAGTCATGTAGATGATGCGATCACCCACTTTGAAATTTGATACGTTTTTCCCGACCTGTTCGACGTAACCTACGCCCTCAACTCCTGGAATGCCAGGTAAAGACAGAGTTGTATACGCTCCAGAGCGAACATATACATCATGGAAATTTACACCCGCATGCGTCTGCCTTATTTTTAATTCGCCAGGCCCTGGATCACCAACAACTACTGACTCGAGCTGCAGTACTGCCGGCCCTCCGTAAGAGTGAATCACTATTGCCTTATCCATGAAATTGGTCTCGCAACAAGTAGAAAGCTAATACGGAGTCTTTGCCTATAGCGCAGGTTCGGAAATTGTCTGATATGCATGACCGAATGGCTTCTGCAAAATCATCCCAGACTGCTTACGACTAGCTCCGCTGCGTTACTGCTTAGCATACGAGGAGTAGTGACCCTAGACTTACGTGCCTGCTTCTATTAGATATTACAGCAGTGAATATCTGCGCAGGTATCGCAGGCTTTTAGGTCCTGACGATGGCTGTGGCGCCTGGAACTATGAGATATTTTCACCGACAGGGTGACAATTTGTATCTTTATTGTCGTGTTGGATGCGTGATATGTTTATGTTAGTGCGTTATTGAGGCTAGATCGCGCTGGCGTGTTCGTCTTACCTAGGTTGTGGTAACGCGACCATTCCGTGGGTCTCAGCTTTGCATTGAACGCATAGAAAGAAACTCGTCTATTAACACGTCTTTGAAAGTATTGAAACTGGAAACAATTAAATGACTTATGATGTTTGGTGGCTGGCTTTACTATCAATGTTCATTGTCTCAGGAATACCGGGACCTAATATGCTTCACATCATGACGTGCAGTATACGCTTTGGTGTACGACGCAGCACTACTGCAATGCTTGGATGTGCACTATCATTAGTGACCCTTCTTGCTGTATCGGCGGCAGGACTTGGTGCCGTTCTTAATGCTTCGCCACAAGCATTTGAGGTTATTCGATATATCGGCGTGCTCTACCTGATTTTCCTAGGAGTGAAGGCTTGGCGAGGAAAAAATGCCCCATTTCCATTAAGCGACGTGACCAAAATAGAATCATGCTCCACAGGGAGGATGTTTCGTGGAGGTCTGTGGGTAGGCCTTAACAACCCAAAATTGATATTATTCGCAACCGCGTTTTTTCCGCAGTTCGTTAATCCTTCCTCATCGAAGTTACCTCAATTTATAATTTTGATAGTCACGTTTGTTGTGTGCGAATTTTCCTGGTATATAGTGTATGGAGTAGGAGGACAGAAACTTGCGAGCTTCATCACCAGACCTATAGCCCAACGAGCATTCAATCGTCTAATTGGAAGCATATTCATTCTGTTTGGCCTGTTATTAATTCGAACAGCCCCACTATAGCCACCACTGTCAGGCTCGCGCAAAGCCGCAGTCAATTCAGTCAGACTACAAGCTAAAACTCCTAAACATAATTTTTCTTTTTTGGCTTCATTTGAATATGAACAACATAAAAATCCGCGAAGCATCTTTTCCACAGGATAAGAAAAACTTGGTCGCGCTAGTCAATGAGTATTTCGCGTGGCTTGAGCTTCCCGCCTCTCATCGTGGCTTTGAAGGCGAAATGTCCAAGATAGAAATCCATTATACTCTGCCTTCTGGTTTTTTTTTGATTGCAGAAGTTGATGGCGTATTGGTCGGGTGCGTTGGCTTGCTAGCTCATGACATTCAAGTCGCTGAGATTAAGCGGCTATACGTCCGCCCCTCACATCGTGGGCACGCCTTAGGTGAAATGCTGATGAATGCTATCATTCATAAAGCTCAACAGTTTGGCTTTCTAAAGCTAATTTTGGGGGCTATCCCCAAAACCACGATGGCTCAGGCGTTGTATGCACGGCTAGGCTTCAGTGAAGCATCTGCATTTTATGAAGACCCAGTTGAGGGAACAAAGTTCTTTCAGATGGCGCTTGTTTTACACCATCAAGGCTGCCTAACAATAGAATGCAACGTTGACGGGAATGAAGCATGTGTTTGCGTAAGTGCTATAGTCCATACAAAAGAAGCTGGCAATCCCCTCCCTTGATGCTTGTCACACCTTCGCCCCCTGTTCATCCTCGCAGCCCTGGGTTGAACGGGAGCTTAGCTTTCTGTAACCTATCTTTAAGTCCGAATGAGAATGGAAAAAACCTATGATCTCTTCCGATTACTTCGATGTTCATCCGGACGTGGCTTCTGCCTTAGCTGAAGGCCGACCAGTCGTAGCACTGGAGTCATCGATCATTTCGCATGGCTCTCCTTGGCCGAAGAATGGTGAGACGGCACTTGAGCTTGAATCAGAAGTCCGCCGACATGGGGCTATCCCCGCGATTTGCGCAATTATCGACGGCCGTATCAAGGTGGGTCTGACGGACAACGAAGTTGAGCGTCTCGGTATCAGTGGAAATACGACGACTAAGGTAAGTCGACGTGACATTCCGATACTTATTGCCACAGGAGGTACAGGCACAACGACGATTTCCGCAACGATGATCATTGCGGATCTGGCTGGGATACGGGTGTTCTCTGCAGGAGGTCTCGGCGGTGTTCATCGAGGGGCCCCAGAAAGTTTTGACGTATCGGCTGATCTCCAAGAGCTCGCCCGCACGCCGGTGGCGCTGGTTTGTGCAGGTATCAAGTCAATCCTCGATGTCCGACTGACAATGGAGTATCTAGAGACTTACGGCATTCCGGTGATTGGTTATTGCACCGATAGCCTTCCAGGTTTCTACAGTCGTGAAAGCGATTTTGGAGTTGATGTACGCCTTGATACCTCTCATCAGATAGCCCGCGTTATGAAGTCTAATTGGGACCTTGGTCTGCGAAACGGCATTGTTGTTGCCAACCCTATCCCCGTTCCATTCTCCTTGCCAAGAGAAATCATTGACTGCGCAATTGAAAAAGCGCTTACGCAAGCGTACGCGGAGGGTATATCTGGTAAAGCTGTTACCCCCTATCTTGTATCACGTCTCAGCGAACTCACGGATGGGACAAGTGCAGCCAGCGTACAGCTAGGCCTCAATAACGCCAGGCTCGCGGCATCTATTGCTACTGAATATATGGCTATCTCATAGAGAAGTTAACTGAGTAAGCCGCGGCCATTATTAGTTAAAGGTGATTGCACGCGGCCTGACCAGCACAGACAAATAGTCCGTGCGGTACATCCAATTGATTGGGCTTCCAGATCTCGTACTCATATACAACTCGTCGGAATCGTAATGAGGCCCCGAGCTATCGTTTTCTACCCCATCGGTTAAATCACGCTCGAAAGCTGCAACCAACGCTGCCTAGCACGCCAAAGTCAGCGAGAACTGTGTCCCCAGCTTCAATTTCAAGAGGTATCATACAAGTACCGGTAGTGACATACTGACCAGCAGCCAAAGTTATCCCATACGTCGACAATTCATTAACCAACCATGTCAGAGCGATACGTGGATCCCCAAGAACATTTCCTCCTATACCATCGCGCACGTATCGTCTCGAGACACCATCGACCGTCGCCTGTACTTGATGAGCTGCAAGGTCTATTTGCCGCCAAGACGCAGACACACGAGGACCCAGAACAAATTCATGTGCACATGCATTGTCCGCAATATGTTGCATTTCACCGGCGCTTGTATACTCGGCGAAACGAGTATTGGGGATCTCAATACCCAAATATAGATCTTCGACACTCGCCATCACCTCCTGGATGGAATACAAATCAAGTCGAGGGACGATTGTACGACCCATGGCAAATACAAACTCAACTTCCGCAACAGCCATTCGATTACCTTTCAGAGAGATTGTTGCGTCTTCATTGTGAATCCGCTCAGCCAGTAAGCGACCAGCCAATGGACCGCTAACATTAATGTGCCGTTGCCCCGCAAGACTTGTCGCAGCTATCTTCCAACCAGCTAGAGGTTGCATACTGCGATATTCAAGCGTGGCCTGGATCGCGTAAGCCTCTGACCTTGTACCCGGTTTATCATCATCTGACAAACCTTCTATCACTGTGCCAGTCTGCCAAGCATCCCAAAGCACATCGGCACCTCGTTGAGCATCAAATTTCATGGCATTGATCTCTAAGTGAAGGGGTAATGCGCAAATTACAATACCCCGCTTACAAATTTTAAGTAATTGAGGCGGCAATAATTAGAAGGCCTTACTCCTCCAGGGCTTAATGCTACGCCTCAATCATTTTACGTAAGTAGAGGCAGTTTGATCGCCTGCCAGGGTTTCACATATCAATTGCTATACCTCAATTACCCCCCTGAGATAAGTTGAGGCAGCGCCTATCAGAAGGACTCGCTCTCCCAAAACCTCACAAGTTAACTGCCCTTTGCGTTTGCCACCTTGCTGGGCTGTGAGTACCTTCTTTCCTAAACGCTTAGCCCAATACGGTGCCAACCAGGCATGTGCAGCACCAGTGGTTATGTCCTCGTTCACGCCGACTTTCGGTCCGAACCAGCGGGAGACAAAGTCGAACTCCGTACCTTTGGTTGTGACACTCACACCGAAAGACGTAGCGTCCTTCAGCAACGCAAAGTCAGGGGTGATACGCGCTACCTCGGCTTCGCTTTCCACCACCACGATGAAGTCGCGTGCCTCCAACACCTCTGCATTTTCAATTCCCAGTGCCTCTAGAAGCCCCGGTGGCGGCTCACGAAGGACTGGCTCTGTGGCCGGAAAGTCCATCGCAAGGAGATCTCCTCGACGATTAACTCTTAGTTCCCCACCGCGAGTACTGAAGTTCAACGTTTCCACTTCAATGTTCAGCTCATTGAATAACACCCATGATGCAGCTAATGTTGCATGCCCACATAAATCAACTTCGACTTCGGGAGTAAACCACCGCAGTTGATAGCGATCACCGGACCCTACAAAGTAAGCAGTTTCAGCGACATTATTTTCAGCCGCAATAGCTAGAAGCTTTTCATCCGGTAGCCATTCATCCAGCGGGCAAACTGCAGCAGGATTACCTCCTAAAGTCGTGCTGGAAAAAGCATCAACTTGAAATAATTTCAACTTCATATTTTATTCTCCTCAGAACAAGTTAGTGACCATCTGCTAGTTCATATCGATCGCAGCATACCGCCGTCGCAGGCAATCGCCTGCCCACATATATAACCGGCCTGTTCCGACGCCAAAAATGCTGCCACAGCACCGAACTCTTCAGGTCGCCCCATACGATTTGCGGGTACTTGCTGCGCAATAATGGCCTCGTCGATACCCAACTCCGCCATACGTTCAGTCAAAGTAAAGCCAGGCAAAATCGCGTTTATAGTGATGCCATCTGCGGCAATTTCTCGGCTAAGTGCATTGACCAGACCGTGAACTGCTGGCCGAACCGCGTTAGACAAAATGAGGCCCGGGTGAGGTTCACGTGCTGCTACAGACGTAATAATCAGAATCCTCCCCCACTTACGTTCGCGCATGCCAGGTAGAACGGCCCTAATTAACCCCACAGCACTGAGAAACATGCTATCAAAGGCCGCGATCCACGCCTCATCATCAACTGCTTCAAAGGTGCCGACGGGAGGCCCTCCGGTATTGACAACAAGCACGTCTATGCCTCCCATTGCCAGTATGACTTCTTGTGCGAGGACTTCGCCGGACGCTTTGGGCGTCAGGTCTCGCACAAAGGCACGTGCGCCCAATTCCTGAGCAGCCTCATTCGTACGAGTTGCATCTCTTGCACAAATCGCGATCTCGGCGCCCTCATCTCTCAGCGCACCAGCAACTGCGAGTCCGAGGCCTCGTGAGCCCCCGGTAATAAGCGCCCGTTTTCCATTCAATCCGAAATTCATTTTTTTTCCTCTCAGTGTTTTACACAGTTAACGCTTGAACCTCGATCTCTACCCGAGCACCATCGTAAAGCGCAGCTTGTACGCAGGAGCGCGCAGGTAAAGCCCCTTTAAAAAACTGGCCATATACTTCGTTAAAAGCTGCAGAATCGGATAAGTCGGAGAGCCAAATGCTGGTGCGAACAACATCGGACGCCTTCAGTCCATAATCTTTAAGCATCTGCTCTATCTGTCCGAGCACATTGCGAGTTTGCTCACGAATATCACCTTTGATGACTTTTCCCTGCGTATCCAGTGCGACAACGCCCGACAGAAAAAGAAAGCCTCCCGCTCGGACTGCCGCAGACAAAGGAACTGGTAGATGGAAAGGACGACGTTCAATGTTCATTTTTGATATTCCAAATAAAAATGTGAGTTAATAGCGTCAGTTCTGCTAGGCAAAACGAAATCAATTTGCATCTCAATCAATCTCGAAAATACCGTCAATCTCGATCAATGCATTGAACGGTAACGAAGCGACGCCAATACAAGTGCGAGCGTGTCGGCCTACTTCACCAAAAATTTCTTGCATCAACATCGAGCAACCATCCATTGCCTGGGCGTGCAACTGGCAATCGGGTGTTGCGTTAACATATCCGGTAAGGCGCACGCAACGTTTCACGCGGTTCAGCGTGCCACCGCAAGCATGTCGAACATGGGATAAAATATTAAGGCCGCAGAGGCGTGCAGCCTCTTTCGCATACTCAAGCGTCGCGCCATCACCTAATTTCCCCTCACGCTGAAGCTCTCCATTGAAAGTATTAATCTGCCCCGAAATGTAAAGTTTACCTTCCGAAAGCACTGTCGGCACATAGCAGAAATATGCTTTCGGTGGCTCTGGCAGCTCGATACCGAGTTCAGAAAGTCGTTTGTCGTAGTCGAGTCTTTTCATAAATTTCAACTGGCATCAAATAATGAGTAATTGCGCCGAGGCCAAAGCATCAAAGATCTGGACAATGAGTTGTCCTCTTATGCTTGGCGACCGCATTTAGCGCCACCTTTTGTATCTTTACATTATGAGCGCGTGCTTAACGGCTCACCGCCGATTGTCATTATTCCCATACAGTCTACGACCTATTAAGACACTGATCACAACAACGACAAAATGCATAAACATATAGATTTTAATAGCAATATCTCATATCGCTAACTACCGACCGCACTAGCGAACAAACCAAAAAGCTACATCAAACTGCAAGTACGTGGAAATTCGGAGCAAACCGAGTATTGGAAGATAATTACCATGCAAACCATAAGTCTAGCTTTTGATCCGTCGATTTCAATCTCAATCTAGCAGACAAATAAACCGTGCCGCACTTTAAAATATTGGCACGATTTTTCTCCGTAACCATTACCCTGCTGGGTAAGAAGTCACTCGAGCGGTTTAACCGCCAAGATAAGCCTCACTAACCTTAGGATCATTTAGGAGAGCTTCACCACTACCCTGCATAACTATTCTTCCATTTTCCAGAACGTACGCACGGTCAGCGATCTTCAGCGCCTGGTTAGCATTTTGTTCCACTAGAAACACCGTGACGCCATTACTGCGCAGCTGCTCGATGATTTCGAAAATTTGCTGGATGATAATTGGCGCCAACCCCAGTGACGGTTCGTCGAGCAGCAACAGTTTGGGCTTGCTCATCAGCGCACGACCGATGGCTAGCATTTGCTGCTCGCCACCGGACATGGTGCCACTGCGTTGACTGAAGCGCTCCTTGAGCCTTGGAAACAGCTCCAATACTGTTTCCAATTGTTCTTGGTAGTCGCCCTTGTCGGTGAAAAATCCTCCCATGGCAAGATTCTCCTCCACAGTCAGGCGCGAAAACACTCGACGACCTTCCGGCACCACGGCAATGCTCTTGCGCATGATCTGTGAGGATTCCTGACCGACCAGTTCTTCACCCATATAGCGAATGCG
>NZ_JANHLK010000054.1 GCF_028682635.1 Pseudomonas putida
AAAAAACCCCTCTTGCGAGGGGCTCCTTGTGCAGGCTTTCAACCAACCCGCATCAAGCCATCTGAATGATGGTCTGCATGATGGTGCTCTGGGTCGAGATGGTCTTGGCGTTCGCCTGGTAGTTGCTCTGCGCCTTGATCAGGTCGACCAGTTCGTTGGTCACGTTGACGTTGGACTCCTCCAGGGAGTTGGAGTGGATTTCACCCAAACTCCCGGTTTGCGGAGCATCGTAGCCCGGAATACCCGAACTGTAGGTTTCTTTCCAACTGGAGCCGCCCACTGGCTGCAGACCTTGCTCGTTGGTGAAACTGGCCAATGCGAACTGACCGATCGGCTTGGTCTGGTAGTTACTGAAGTTGGCCAGCATGACGCCGCTGCCGTCGATGGTCAGGTTGGTGATCTCGCCAGTGGCGTAGCCGTTTTGTGCCGGAATGGAACGCGCGGTATCGGCGTTGAACTGGGAGGTGCTGCCCATGGCGATGGTCAGGCCCGCCGGGTCGGCGGATGCGCCGTTGGCTGCCCAGACACCATTGGTCACTTTGCCCGGAACCCAGTTGGTGATCTTCAGATCAGGGCTGACGACTGGAGGAGTACCCGGAGTGGTAACCGAAACCAGCTTGCCGCTGGTATCGAACGCCATGACGGAAGTCACCGGAGGGGTCGTCTTCGGGTCGCTGCCATCAGGATTTCGACCATCAATCAGGGTGTAGGTGCTCCAGGTATTCGGACCAGTCTTGACCATGTACTGGTCCATCGAATGCTGGTTGCCCTGGGTGTCGAAAACCGGGGTAGTGAACTGCTTGCTGTAGGATGCCGTCTTGCTCGGGTCGAACGGGTTTGCCACGACGTCGATCACATCGGACGTAGAGTTCAAGTTGATCGTCGACGATACGGTCGTGGTGGCTTTCGGCGCCAGGTTCGACGTATCGATACGCAGGTCGGTCAACACGCCGTTGATGATCTTGCCGTCGGCATCCACACCGTAACCCTGCACTCGCGCCGAATAATCGGTGTTGGTGACGTAGCCGTCCTTGTCGACCTTGAACGTACCGGCACGGGTATAGGATAACGAACCGTTGTTGTTCAGTACGAAAAAGCCCGAACCATTGATGCCCACGTCCAGCACGCTGCCAGTGCCGCTGCTGACATCGCCCTGGGTAAATTGCTGGGAAACGTTGGCCAGGCGCACACCGCTGCCGACGGTCTTGTTACCTGTGCCCAATTTGGTGGACGAGTACACGTCCGAAAATTCCGCACGGGACGATTTGAATCCGACGGTTGCGACGTTGGCGATGTTGTTGCCGGTTACGTCCAGTTGCTTGTTGGCGGCATAGAGACCGCTAAGGCCGATGTTGAAAGACATAGTCCACTCCGTTGTGCCGGGTTAGTCGGCTCTATATACCAATGGTTTGCACTTTGGACAGGGCGATACTGCCCAGCCCAGCCAGATTGAGCATCAATTCACCGCCGGTCTGGCTGAGAGTCACGCTGGTGACGGTTGCTGGCAGGTTGGTGATCAGCGCAACGCTCTGTTCATCGATGGTGGTCGCTGCGGCAAAGGTGTAAGTCCCCACCGGGGCCACGTTACCGGCATCGTCCTTGCCATCCCAGGTGAAGCTGGCATTGCCGGCCTTCTGATCAGTCAGCTCGATAGTGCGAACGACCTTGCCATCCTTGTCGGTAACTTTCACCGTGGCCGAGGCTACGGATTGAGGCAACACGACCGCCCCGGTCATGCCCTTCGTTGTATCGACCACTGCCTTGTCGCCCGGCGCAATGACCGAACGGCCAACCAGTGACGAAGCTTGCAATGCCTGTGATGAGCCGAAGGCGCCAGCAATGCCGCTCACGGTACCGTTGAGCGTGGTGATGCCTTCAAGGCTACTGAATTGTGCCAACTGCGCCACGAACTCGCCGTTGTCCTGCGGTTCCAGCGGATTCTGGTTTTTCAATTGCGTGACCAGCAATTGCAGGAACGCATCCTTGCCCAAGGCCTTTTTACCCGAAGCGCTACCCGCCGCTGACGCCAGACTATCGTCTGTCTTGGTCTTTACCGCGGAGTTGGCCAGGATATCGTTGATATTCAAACCACTGGTGGTATCGGTAACACTCATCTGAGTCGCCCCTTATCACTGACCGAGGGTCAGGACCTTCTGCATCATGGTCTTGGCGGTATTCATCATTTCGGCGTTGGTCTGGAACGAACGGCTCGCGGAAATCATGTCAGCCATTTCTTCCACCACGTTGACGTTCGGGTAGTAGACATAGCCCTTGGCATCGGCGGCCGGATGGTTCGGCTCATAGCGTGCTTCAAGGTTGCTCTGGTCTTCGACCACGCCCAGCACCTGAACGCCTTGACCGGCCGCGTCCTGGTTCTGGAACAGAGAATCGCTGCCGCCAGCCTGGCCGCCCTGGAACATGGTGGCGAACACCGGGTGACGCGCACGGTAGGTCTGGTCGATGCTCGAGGAGACCGTCTCGGCGTTGGCGATGTTCGAGGCCACGGTGTTCAAGCGCGTGGTCTGGGCACTCATTCCGCTACCGGCAATGTTGAAAACACTGGACAGGGACATGACTTACTCTCCGCGCAGGGCTGACACCAGCCCTTTGAATTTGCTGTTGAGCAGGGTGAAGCTGGCCTGGAAGTTGACCGAATTTTCCGCGTAGTTCGACTGTTCCAGCTGGGCGTCCACGGTGTTCTGGTCGATCGACGGTTGCATCGGCGTGCGGTACATCAGCGACTCGTCGCCATTACCCAGGCCCTGGGCTTCGATATGACGGTTGTTGGTCATGTTCAGGGCGAAGGTGCCGTTTTTGGCCTTGTCGTTCTGCGCCTCGAGTACTTTCGAGAACTCCAGGTCCCGCGCCTTGTAGTTCGGGGTGTCGGCGTTGGCAATGTTGTTGGCCAGGACTTCGGCACGCTGGGCGCGGAAGCCCAGGGCCTTTTCGTGAATACCGAGCGCTTTATCGAAGCTGATGCTCATGTCGGGAAACCTTTGGGTGACCTGATTTTTCGTAGGATGGACATAGCAAGCGTCATGCCAATCCAGAAAACCCCGTAAACCGGGGCTTTGCGGGCATTGGCCCCGGCGGCAACGACAGAAAAGCGGCAACCGGCTTCCGCTGGATGCCGCTTTTCTGCCGCTTGCCTCTGCTTACGAAGACGCCAACCTACCCTGTGGGAGCGAGCTTGCTCGCGATGACGGTGTGACAGTTCGCATTGATGTCGACTGACATGACGCCATCGCGAGCAAGCTCGCTCCCACAGAGGTCATGCGGTGCCTGTGAGAAATCATCAGGGACAAAAAACGGGAGGCCCTGAGGACTCCCGTTATTTTTGCAACACCAACGATTCATTTCGCCTGGTAAATAATCCCCGGGCTGCACTGGACCATCTGGTAATGATCCGGCAATCCGTTCAACGCTTCTGAAGCACCGAGGAACAGATAACCGCCCGGCTTCAACGTGCTGTGAATACGCAACAGGATGTCCTTCTTCACTTCGGCGGAGAAGTAGATCAGCACGTTGCGACAGAACACGATGTCGAACTTGCCAAGGCTCGCGTAGCTGTCCAGCAGGTTGAACGAACGAAACTCGACCCGGCTCTTGATTGGCGCCTTGATCGCCCAGCGCCCCGGCCCTTTCGGGTCGAAATAACGCTGCAGGCGTTCGGGAGACAGGCCGCGACCTATGGCCAGGCTGTCGTACTCGCCCGTCTTGCAGTTGTTCAGCATGGTGCCCGACAGGTCGGTGGCCACAATCTGCACGCCCATCCTCAACTGCCCTGGATTGAACCGCTCGAACTCATCAATGGACATCGACAGCGAATACGGTTCCTGACCCGACGAGCACGCCGCCGACCAGATCCGCAGACGCTGGCCGGGACTGGCCTTGATCGCTTCAGGCAGCACCTTGTTCTTCAACACTTCAAACGGATAGGTGTCCCGAAACCACAAGGTTTCGTTGGTCGTCATCGCATCCACGACCATCTCGCGCAATCCGCTGCGCGGCTGGGTCTGGATGCGCTGGACCAGTTCACCCAGGGACTTGATGCCCTGCTGCTCCATCAGTTTGTTGAGACGGCTGGAGACCAGATACTGCTTGTTTTCACCGAGCAAAATGCCACAGGCTTTTTCCAGGAACACCCGGAACTGTTCGAAATCCAAATTACCCGTAGACAATGCTGCCGCCTCTAAAATCGTGTGACTGCCGGGGGCCGAACGCCCCTAGCTGATGTCTGCTGCCTTGATCCGGTCGACTACCCGGGATGCCAGGTCATCAGGACGGAACTTGGCCAGGAAGTCATCGGCACCGACCTTCCTCACCATCGCCTGATTGAACACACCTGACAACGAAGTATGCAGGATGATATGAAGCTTTTGCATGCGCGGGTCGTTGCGGATCTCGGCCGTGAGGGTGTACCCGTCCATCTCCGGCATCTCGATGTCGGAAATCATCATCAGGAATTCCTCTTCCGGCCGCTTGCCCTCGTCGACCAGTTTGCGCAGGTAATCCAGCGCTTGCCGGCCGTCGTTCAACGCCACCACTTCAACACCGACCGTTTGCAGGCAACGGGTGACCTGCTTGCGCGCCACCGACGAGTCATCGACCGTCAGCACGCGCAAGGAGAGCGCCTTGTGCTGGGTCTCGACATCCACCACCCCGGCGGAAATCGCTTCCGGGGTCGGCGCTACTTCTGCCAGCACCTTCTCGACGTCGATAATTTCGACCAACTGGTTGTCGACCCGAGTCACCGCCGTCAGGTAGTGATCGCGCCCCGTGCCCTTGGGTGGCGGATGAATCTCCTCCCAATTCATGTTGACGATACGTTCCACCGAGCGCACCAGGAATCCCTGGGTCTTGGTGTTGTACTCCGTGATGATCACGAAAGGGTTGCCCTTGTCCTTCAAGCCACCGGAACCGGTCGCCATCGCCAGATCAAGGATCGGAATGGTCGCCCCCCGAATATTCGCCACGCCACACACGACAGGACTGGACTTGGGCATCAACGTCAGCTTGGGGCATTGCAACACCTCCCGCACCTTGAACACGTTGATCCCATACAGCTGCTGGCCGTCGAGACGGAACAACAGCAACTCAAGGCGATTCTGCCCCACCAGTTGCGTGCGCTGGTTTACCGAATCCATTACACCAGCCATGCCTGACTCCTACGCCAACGCCAAGTGTTGTTGCGACGCGCCTTCTGCACTAAACGGCACGGCGCTTGCTTTTTATCTGTCATGAACACAGAACCGACATTTTTCCGCCGCCTGACCACTCCCTGCCGCCAATGGCTCGGGATGTTGTCGGCTGTTTGCCTGTTCAACGCTGGCAGCCCTGCCCTTGCTGACGCGGTTACCTTGCCTGACATGCTTATCGGCGTCACCCAGGGCTTTCTTGAATTCACCGTAGAGGACTATCTGGCGACGAGTCAAACCCAGGGTCGCTACGAAATCCAGGTGAACCCGCTTGATCCGCGCCTGCGCATGCCCATGTGCGACAAGGAATTGACAGCCACCCTGGAGAGTCCAGCCAAGCCTTTGGGCCGCGTAACGGTCAAGGTTCGCTGCGAAGGAACATCCCCCTGGACCGTGTTCGTACCCGCTCAAGTACGCCTGTTTCGCGAGGTCGTCACCACCACCCGGCCCCTGCGTCGTGCCGGCATTGTCGAACCGCAGGACGTCATGCTGCGTGAGCGCGATATCAGCCTGCTCAACCAGGGTTACCTGACGGACGCGGACCAGGCCATCGGGCAACGACTTACCCGACCAATGGTCAATGATCAGGTCATCAGCCTGGTGCACATCGAACAGGCGGAGGTCATACGCAAGGGTGACCAGGTGGTGATTACCGCCCGCAGCGGTACGCTCAGCGTGCGCATGCCCGGCGAGGCATTGGCCGGTGGCGGCCTGAGCGAACAGATTCGAGTCAAGAACCTCAATTCCAAACGGGTCATCAAGGCACAGGTCATCGCGCCGGGCCAGGTGGAAGTGTCCATGTAGGGCTCACTGGGGGTGAAGAAGTGGCGCCGACCTCGACGCTTCCCTAAACTGTGTGCCAGGCACGGCAAGCGCTGGCGCGCGCAAGCTCATTTTGATAAATGAGCCTAAAGTTTTTCAGGGAACGGCCGAAAACATGGCAAGCGTCCAAATTCCCAGAGGTTTTTTACCATGGTCATCGATTTCAGCCGATTGAACAGCTCCTCGTCACTCACGGGCAGTACACGTACCACCGCCAAGGAAACTGCCGAAACCGGCAAGTCTGCCGAGCCCAATACCCCGGCCGAACAGGCCAATACCGTCAAAAGCGGCGAATCGGTACATCTGAGCAATGAGGCGCAACAGTTGCAGAAGATCACAGATACGCTGCGCGATCAGCCTGCCGTCGACAAGTCCCGAGTGGCCGAGTTGAAAGCAGCCATCGCCGATGGCAGCTATAAAGTCGACAGCAACCGTGTAGCCAGCAAACTGCTCAACTTCGAAGCCCAGCGCTAAGCCTCGGCCCGCGCCAGGCTTTTGGACGCTTAAACCCCAAGGCCAGCCATGCACGACACTAATTTACTGCAACTGATCACCGACGACCTTGCTCCAGCGCAACGCTTGCTGGAGTTACTGCGCACCGAATCCCTCGCCTTGCATGGCCGCGACATGCAGTTGCTGGAAGAGATTCTGGCGCAGAAGCAGGCAATGATCATCGAGCTCGAACAGCATGGCCGCAAACGCAGTGAGCTTCTCGCCAGTCTCAACCTGCCAGCCAATCGCAGCGGCCTGGAGCAACTGGCCAGCCAATCGAGCGTTGGCGAAGCGCTGCTGGCGCAAAGTGATGTGTTGACCGACCTTCTGGCTCAATGCCACGCCGCCAACGCCAACAATGGACAATCGATCCTGGCACAGCAGGCTGCCACGGCTACCCAGCTGAGAATCCTTAATGGCGGTGAACAACCCGCGCTCTATGACGCCAGTGGATCATTCTCCAGGCTTGTGAAACCACGTCCGCTCAGTCAGGCTTGAGCCTGTCGATAAGCACGCTCTATCAAGACGCGAAACATACTGGCAAAATGCCGCACGCCGTAGTCAAAATTTGTCTGGAGATTGATTAACCGTGTCCAATGCCTTAAACGCGGAAGATGCGCCGCAGCCACCCAAGGTGCTCAGCACGCCCCTGGAAATCTCCGGCAATTTGCGCCAGCTGCTAGACAGCCATGACCCGCTGATCATCACGTTCCACGAGCGCAGCCAGCGCTTCCAGAGTTATCTGGTGGACCTGGACCGCGAACGCAACATGATTGCCCTGGACGAAATGATTCCCCGAGATGGCGAACGCTTCCTGCTGGCCGGCGAACCTTTCAAGGTCGAAGGATTTCATGAAGGCGTGCGCATCGCATGGGAAAGCAATGGCCCGCTGACCATCGACGAATCCAACGGCAGCCGTTGCTACCGTGGCACCCTGCCCGATGAGGTCGTTTACCACCAGCGCCGCAATGCCTTCCGGGCCGCGTTGAAACTGGCCCAACTGGTCAACGTCAATCTGGACGGTGAAAAACTCAAGGCATCGATCAGTGGCAAGCTGCTGGACATTTCCGCCACCGGCTGCAAGTTGCGCTTCGAGGGCGACATCACCGGCAGCCTGCAACTGGGTCAGGTCTACGACCGATTCAACGCCGACCTGCCCTTCGGTAAAATGACCGCGCCGGTCGAACTGCGCTACCTGCACTTCGAAGAAAAGATCAACACCACCTTTGCCGGCGTTCGCTTCCACAACATGAGCGGGCTGGTGCAGCGTCAGGTCGAGCGCTTCGTCTACCAGCTGCAACGCGAAGCGCGGCGCTTCGACAAAGACGACTTCTGAGACAAAGCTCTCAAGGCAAAAACGGGCAGCCCCTTGCGGTGACTGCCCGTTTTTTTACCTGAATGTCATGGCCTGGCTTCGGTAAAACTCTGCTCCCTGCCCGAATCCGGTTCTTGCGGCGGCTGATCGGTTCCCGGTTCCGGTTCTGGTTCGGAACCAGGCTCTGGTGCAATCGGATTCTGCATCTGGTCCTGCACCACCTGCTCATCCACCCTCGGATCGAGTGCCGCCACCAGTGGCGAACTCGACATACTGTCCGGCATGGCGACGTGATGCAGCGGTGCGTCGTCCACCTGATGCAGGTTGGTCACCGCTTTCGGACGAATTCGCCACACCAGCACCAACGCAAAGAAACTGAAGAACGCATAGAGCATCTGGCTGCCGAACAACTTCATCAGCACACCCGCCACCAGCGGCCCGATACTGGCGCCCACGCCGTAGGTCACCAGCAACATCGCCGTCAGCGATACCCGTCGATCGCCCTCGACATGGTCATTGGAGAAGGCCACGGCCAACGGATAGAGGCAGAACTGCACCAACGAACAGAGGAACCCGGCGATGAACAGGACTTCCAGCGGCACCCGCTCCATGATCGCCAGCGGCAAGGCGGCCAACGCCAGGCTGAATGCAAAGCAGCGGATCAACAGCGCCCGGTCATAGCGATCGGACAACCATCCCAACGGCCACTGCACCACCAACCCGGCAAAAATGCAGCTACCCATGAACAGGCCGACCTGCTCCGTCGACAACCCTTGCTGAGAGGCGTACAGCGGCGCCAGACCGTAGAACGAGCCGACGATCAGCCCTGCCCCCAGGACGGTACTCAATGACTGCGGCACGCGCTTGATAAAGAACCGCGGCTCCATCGGCGCGGGATGCAAGGGCGCCGGGTGAATCCGCCGGGTCAGGGCCACCGGTACCAGACAGAGGGTGAAACACAGGGCCACCAGCATCAACAGTTCCAGGCCCAGCCCCGGGTGCATGACCAGGATCAACTGACCCAGCACCAACCCCAGGTAGGAGGCGATCATGTAGCCGCTGAACACCAGTCCGCGCTGCTTGGCTTCGGCCTGCTCGTTCAGCCAGCTCTCGATGACCATGTACTGGCACATCATGCCAAGACCGACGATCACCCGCAGGAACAGCCACGCCGGCAACCAGTTCACCAGGCCATGGCCCAGCACCGCCGCGCCGACGATCCCGGCACAGGCCGAGTAGGCTCGTATATGCCCGACCCGCGCAATCAACCGATGGCCGATCTTGCCGCCCAGCACCAGGCCGAAATAGTTGGCGGCCATCAATGCACCGACCCACAGGCTGTCGACATGATCGGCAGCCAGGCGCAACGCCAGGTAAGTACTCAACAGGCCTGAGCCGATCAACATCATCAGCGAAGCGAAGTAAAGCGCTCGAAAGGACTTCCAGATTTGGCGCAACGAGCGGCTCCTTGCAGTGAGTGACGGGCTATTCAAACGATAGCCCGGTGTCGATATTTCGTCAGGCCTGGGCGGCCAGGACGCGCCGCTCCCAGGGAGTGATTTCATCCTGAAAACTGGTCAGTTCCATGGTCTTCGAAGCGATGTAGCCTTCGATGAACTCCTTGCCGAACAGTTCCATTGCCAACTGGCTACGTTTCAGACGCTCGAGCGCTGCATGCAAGGTACAGGGTAATGAAAGTTTATCCGGCACCTCGAACTCCCCCTGGATCGGCTCGTCGGGTTCCAGCTGGTGCTGGATGCCGTACAAGCCGCACGCCAGGCTCGCTGCAATTGCCAGATACGGATTGGCGTCAGCCCCCGGCAAGCGGTTCTCGACCCGACGAGCGACTGGCGAACTGGCGGGAATACGCAATCCGGCCGATCGGTTGTCATGGGACCAGCAGGCATTATTCGGTGATGCGAAGGGATGGTACAAGCGCTGGTACGAATTCACGTTCGGCGCAAACAGCGCAGTGAAATCCGCCATGCCGGCTTGCTGACCGCCGATGAAATGACGGAAGGTCGCGCTCGCTTGACCGTTTTCGTCGGTGAAGACATTCCGACCCGTAGCGACCTCGACGATGCTTTGGTGAATGTGCATCGAACTGCCGGGCGTATGCGCCAGTGGCTTGGCCATGCAAACCGCGATCAGGCCGTGCTTGAGCGCGACTTCCTTGAGCAAATGCTTGAACAGGAATGTCTGGTCGGCCAGCAGCAAGGGATCGCCGTGCAGCAGGTTGATCTCGAACTGGCTGACGCCCATCTCGTGCATGAAGGTATCGCGGGGCAGGCCCAACGCCGCCATGCATTCATAGACCTCGCGGAAGAACGGCCGCAGGCCATTGTTGGAACTGATACTGAACGCCGAATGCCCGTCCTCGCGACGACCGTCCAGGCCAGTGGGTGGCTGGAACGGCTGGGTCGAATCGGTATTGGGCGCAAAGACAAAAAACTCGAGCTCGGTCGCCACCACCGGCGCCAGGCCAATGGCCGCGTAACGCGCGATGACCGCCTTGAGCTGGCCGCGTGTGGAAAGGCTGGAACTTTCGCCCGTCAATTCGTCCGCATCACAGATGGCCAATGCCCGAGGGTGTTTGCTCCAGGGCAGGCGGTGGATCTGCGCCGGGTCCGGGACCAGTGCGAGGTCGCCATCATCGCAACCGTAAAAACGCGCCGGCGGATATCCGCCCATGATGCATTGCAGCATCACGCCCCGTGCCAACTGCAGACGGCGTCCTTCGAGGAAGCCTTCGGCAGTCATCACCTTGCCCCGTGGTACGCCATTCAAATCCGGCGTGACGCATTCGATCTCATCAATGCCGGTCAATCGCTGCGCGAGTGAACCCAGGCCATCGGTTGTCATGACGCAATCCTTGTTTTTATACGAGCCGCGAGCGGCAACTCGTACAAAATAGGCTCCGCGTGTTCAGAATATCAAGCACGTTACGCAAATATGTAGGAGCTGCCGGAGGCTGCGATCTTTTGATCTGTTTTTTAAAAGATCGCAGCCTTCGGCAGCTCCTACGGAAGATAAAGCCTGAAGACACCGCCGCCCAGAGGGCCGCCATTGCTGATTTCCGTACGTCCGCCTACGCCGTTACGTTGATGCAACGCGGCGATCCGACCAGCAAAGTACAGACCCAGGCCGGTGCTGCCAGTGCTGTGATTGATACCCTGAACGTACTCGGCCTGGCGCTCGATCATCTGCGGGGGATAACCGTCACCGTCGTCGTTGATGGTCAAGATCAGTTGCCCGGCTTCGTCGCTGGCGCTGATCAACACCGCATGTCGGGCATAACGGATCGCGTTGTTGATGCTGTTGGCCAGTACCGAAGCGATCAGCTCACGGTCGAAGAAACCCAGCGGGCTCAAGGGATCGACTTCAAAGGTGGCGGCAATACCGCGACTGGCGAACACGTCTTGATGGCAAGCCAGTTGCGCTTCGATGAAGTCATCGAGTTCGTGGTAGGCCGGCTGCAGGGGCATCTGGTTGACACCCAGTTTGTACAGGCCCAGCAGTTGCACCAGCATGCCATTGAGGTGCGCAAACTCGAATTCGATCACACCCTGCTCCGGGGTGTGGCGCGCTGACACCGGCAAGTTCGCCAGGCATTGGCTGTGGGCCTGCATCAGCATGGCCAGCGAGTTCTTCATGTCATGTACGGTAGAAGCAATCACCGTCGAGAAATCCAGTGCCTGTTGCTGCTCGTTCATTCGCCAAATGCCTTGTTCTTGAGCTTTTTATAACGCGCAAAACGCGCGTCGGTGTCCGGCATCAAGCCGACCATTTTCAGGCAGGCTCGACATTCCACCATTTCCGCCGAGGGGACAGTGGTATCGGTGCCGTGCAGCAACGCTTGCGCGAGGTTCAACGCGATACTGATGTTCTTGGGCTGCAGCGCCAGGGCTTTGCGGAAAATTTCCCGGGCCTGCACCAGGTCACCGGTCTTGTACACGCGCACGCCCTGGCGATTGAGATCGGCCGCAACGTTACCGGAGTTGAGGATGCTCGGATCGTCGGTCAACTTGGCAATGCCCTTCATCACCGCAGGATCGTCGCCGTAGATCTCCGCGCAGTTTTTCAACATCGAAGCGCCCGCACTCGCCTGACCCAGCATCTGCAATTGTTTGGCCACCAACAGCGCCGCTTCGGCACTCATGAACTGCTCCATGCCATCGAGCCGCATGATCGCTTGTTCGGTCAGTTTTTCCGCGGTTTCGGCGTCGTTGATCAGCAGACTGGTCGCCTTCATCAATCGCGCCCTGATTTGCAGACCAGGATCGGACGGATTTTCCTTGGCCACAGCACTCAGGGTCGTGTTGATTTCCAGACGAGTCCGGGTATCCAGGCCTTTTTCACTGCCCTTGCTGATCAATGCGTGAGCCAGTCCAAGGTTGCTTTCCGCATCCTTGAAACGTGACTGGGCCCCCTGGGCAACCGCCTGGCGGTAGGCTCTGGACGCCGTGTCAAAATCTTCATTGGTCATGGCCAGTTTGCCCAGCTGCGCTTGCCTGCGCACGGCCAGTGGTGACAAGCGAATCGCCTCCTCCAGGACGCGTTGGGCGGCCTTGGTATCCCCTTCGGCAACCAGCACCTCGGCCATGCCATCATAGAGCGCGGGCATCATCGGGAACACTTTCAGCGCTTTTGCGTAGAGGGCTTTTGCCTGGGTGACCTGACCGCGCTTGAACAGCAACTTGCCCAGCCCGGCAAAGGCCCAGGGCAAGGGTCGATCGGCAATGATGCCATCGTAGAGACGCTCCAGCACCTCATTCTGATTGAGGTCACGCAGGGCATCGGCGCGGTAGCGCAAGCACAACGGCGAATAGCGGATGTCCTGTTTGCACAAGGCGATACAGGCATTGAGTACTTCAACCGGCTTGCCCCGGTCCAGGGCCTGCAGTATCGGCTTGAGCAACGTCTTGCGCTGCACCAGTCGCTCCAGGCGCTGGGCCAGGCCGGAACGGTTGAAGGGCTTGGTCAGGTACGCATCAGGTTCGTGTTCCAGGGCGCTGAGCACCATGGCCTGGCTGGTTTCAGCGGTGACCATCACGAATACACTTTCGTGACTGATCAGTTTGTCGATCATCAGGTCTTCGAGCACCTGCTGACCGTTCTTCTTGCCATCGCCCAGGTGAAAGTCCTGCAGGATGAAATCGTAGGATTTCTGCGAACACATCTTCAGCGCCTGTTCGCCAGTGTCAGCCGTGTCCACATCCTTGACACCAAGCTCGCGCAGCATCGACCTGACCGAACTGCGGAAATCCGAGAAATCATCGACGATCAGAAAACTCTTTTGGTGATACGACAGCATCCAAGATTTCCAGGCAATTTAAGAAGAAGAACCGAAAGGCGAATGCACGAACAAGATCAGCTTCACTGCCCTTTATGGCGCGCAGATGATAGCTGTTAGCCATCATCCATCAAGGGATTTCTGTTGAAACCGTGATGAGCATCGCTGCGACCTTCTGGGTTATCGGCCAGCAGTAGGGATCTCTTGAATGATGTGGGAGCGAGATTGCTCCTACAGGGGGAGGAGCCAGAAAGACAAAACCCCTACCTGCATGCGCAGATAGGGGTTTTGGAATTT
>NZ_JANHLK010000055.1 GCF_028682635.1 Pseudomonas putida
TGGCGGTGCTGAGATTAATAGTCATGGCGGGTCCCTCAGGCTTCGGCTTGGGCTTTGATCAGACGGTCGTAGGCGTCCTGATCCAGCAGTTGGCCGACAGCCGCAGCGTCAGCAGGCTGGAAGCGGAAGAACCAGCCTTCGCCCAGCGGGTCTTCGTTGACCAGCTCAGGGCTGGCGTCCAGCGCCGGGTTTACTTCCAGCACTTCTCCGTCCAGTGGCATGTACACGCCGCTGGCGGCTTTTACCGATTCCACGGTGGCCGCTTCTGCGCCTTTGTCGTAGGACTGCAGCTCCGGCAGTTGTACGAAAACCACGTCGCCCAGAGCGTTCTGCGCGAAAGCGGTGATGCCGACTGTGACGCTGCCGTCAGCTTCGGTGCGCAGCCATTCGTGATCTTCAGTAAAACGCAACTCGCTCATGGAAACTCCTAAAGGGGGCCAGACTCGTCTGGTGGACGCGATTGAAGGCTGGGGCAATGCCCTGATTTATGGAGGGTTACTAAGCAAGAACGCGGCCAATCTTGTTTTATTGTTATAAATCAACAGGTTAGATTATTTTCTGGTGCAGCCAAATGCGTGGGGTGTAGCGAAATCGCTACAGCTGCGGCAGAAGAAAAAAGCTGAAGGGGATCAAAGCCTTGCGCAGGGCTGGTCGCAGAGGAGTGTAGCGATATCGTTCCGCTGTAGCGCTTTCAGTACAGGTGGAGGTCGCTTTTAGAGAGAAGATTCCATGCCGGACTCAAAACCTGTGGGAGCCAGCCTGCTGGCGATATGGCCCTCACATTCAACATCACCGTTGTCTGTAAGACCGCTATCGCCAGCAGGCTGGCTCCCACATAGGTTTGTATTGGCAGGGAGAGCTATTTCAGGTCCGAGGATTACGGCTTATTGGGAATGCCGTACTTGCGCAGTCGATGGGCGATGGCGGTGTGCGATGTCTGCAGCCGATTGGCCAGTTGCCGCGTCGAGGGATAGCTGACGTAAAGCTTTTCCAGCAGGGTCTTCTCGAACTCATCCATGGCCTGTTCCAGGCTGTCGACTTCGTGGTCGCTCTGGCGCGCCACCGAGGTGCCGGCGATATCGAGGTCGCCAATGTCCACCAGGCTGCTTTCGCAAATGGCCGCGGCACGGAAGATCACGTTTTGCAGTTGCCGCACGTTGCCCGGCCAGCGGTTGCCGAGCAACGCCGGGTAAGTGCCCGGCGCCAGGCGGCAGACCGGGCGCTGGATCTGTGCACAGGCCTGCTGCATGAAATAGCGGGCCAACAGCAGGATGTCCTGTCCGCGTTCGCGCAGGGGCGGGACTTCGACATTGAGCACGTTGAGGCGGTAAAACAGGTCTTCGCGGAACAAACCTTCGCTGACCATTTTTTCCAGGTCGCGGTGCGTCGCGCTGAGGATCCGCACATTGACCTTGACCTCCCGATCGCCGCCGACCCGACGGAAGCTGCCATCGTTGAGGAAACGCAGCAACTTGGCCTGCAAGTACGGCGACATCTCGCCGATCTCATCGAGAAACACCGTGCCCTGGTTGGCCAGTTCCATCAGCCCCGGCTTGCCGCCCCGTTGCGCGCCGGTGAAGGCGCCGGGGGCGTAGCCGAACAGTTCGCTTTCGGCGAGGTTCTCCGGCAATGCCGCGCAATTCAATGCCAGGAACGGTGAACTGTGCCGTGCACTGATAGCGTGGCAAGCCCGGGCCACCAGCTCCTTGCCGGTGCCGGTTTCGCCCTGGATCAACAGGGGCGCATCGAGGGCCGCCACCCGTTGCGCGCGCACCTTGAGCGTGCGAATCACCGGCGACTCGCCCAGCAGCGCATCGAAACCTTCGGCGTGATCGTGGTGCAATGCCGAGAGGCGTTCGCCGATGCGGTTCGGTTGATACAGGGTCAACAGGGCGCCAGCGTCAGTGATGGGCGTGGCGTCCAGCAACAGCGTCTGGCCGTTGAGGGTGATTTCCCGCAACGGCAGGCGAAACCCGTGCTCAAGCAAGGCATCGAGCAGCGCCGGGTCGGCAAACAGCTCGGCGACACTTTCACCGGCCGGCTCGCGGCCGTACAGGGCAATCAACGCCGGGTTGGCCAGCAACACCTTGCCGGCACTGTCCAGCGCCAGCACCGGGTCGGTCATCGCCGCAAGCAGTGCATCGAGCTGCAAGTGCCGACGCTGTCCGGGAAGAATGTCGACCACGGTCATCGCCTGCACGCCACGCACGCTCAGCAGCGCATCGCGCAGTTCCTCGAGCACTTGCGGGCTCAGGGTCGGGGCGTCGATGTAGACGTTGGGCGGGACCATTTCCACCGCATCCAGATTGAGATTGCGTCCACCGAGCAGGGCCAGGACTTCCTGGGTGATGCCGACTCGATCGATGAAGCTGACGTGGATACGCATGGGGCGGTTTTGGGTTCTGGCGTGCGGAGGGTGGCAAGTATGCCTTGGAGCAGGGGGTAAGGTGAAATCCGGCGCAGGACTTCAGGTCAGCGATGATCCCTGTGGGAGCGGGCTCGCTCGCGAAAGCGGTCTGACATTCGACATTGATTGTGACTGACACACCGCCTTCGCGAGCAAGCCCGCTCCCACAAGGGTACGTGGGTTATTCGAAGTGCTCGGGGTTCACCGGGTCGCCGGATTTCATATTCAACTGCTCACGGATGTCTTCAAACATCAGATCGTAATGCTTGTGCACCGAGCCGATCTGGCTGTGTGATTTCGGAATTCCGTACTTCTCGGCAATTCTCGTCACATCCCGGGCGAAGTTGTAGGCCTCCTCCTTGGGCAGGAAAAAGGTCTCTGTCATGTCCTTGCCCTGAAGGCTGCCATGCATGGTGAACTGGATGCCTTTTTCACCTTTGTCATTCTTGCTGACTTCATAGTCGAGGTGCACGTTGTAGCTGACATCGTCCGGTGTCAGCGCATGACGCTCAATGTGCAAGTGACCTGGCTCAAACTGTGCCATGGGCGTCTCTCCTTACGAGTAGGTAATACCAGGTGTTGCCGTGCTGATGCGCGTGCCGGCGGTGCCCTGGACGATCGCTTCGATATCCGCGAGTGAGCCGATCACCGCGACCTTTCCAGTATGGCGCGCGAATTCGCAGGCTGCCTGCACTTTCGGTCCCATGGAGCCGGCCGCGAAGCCGAGTTTTTCCATTTCGTCCGGGTGCGCCTGGGTGATGCTTTTCTGGGTCGGTTTGCCGAAGTCGACAAACGCGGCGTTTACGTCCGTGGCGATCACCAGCAGATCGGCCTCAAGCTGTTCGGCCAGCAGCGCCGAGCACAGGTCTTTGTCGATCACCGCTTCGACGCCTTCCAGTTTGCCGGGTGCGGTGTACATGGTGGGGATGCCGCCACCGCCGGCGCAGATCACGATGCTGTTTTTTTCCAGCAGCCACTTGATCGGGCGGATTTCGAAGATGCGCTTGGGTTTGGGGCTGGCAACCACGCGGCGGTATTTGTCGCCATCGGGGGCAATCGCCCAGCCTTTTTCAGCGGCGAGTTTTTCTGCCTCGGCCTTGGAGTACACCGGGCCGATGGGTTTGGTCGGGTTCTGGAAGGCCGGGTCGTTGGCATCGACTTCGACCTGTGTCAGCAGGGTGGCGAAGGGCACTTCGAAGTCCAGCAGGTTGCCCAGTTCCTGTTCAATGATGTAGCCGATCATGCCTTCGGTTTCGGCGCCGAGCACGTCCAGCGGGTAAGGCGACACCGAGGTGTAGGCCGCCGCCTGCAGCGACAGCAGGCCGACTTGCGGGCCATTGCCGTGGGCGATGACCAGTTGGTTGCCGGCATGGATCTTGGCGATCTGCTCGGTGGCGATCCGGATATTGGCGCGCTGGTTGTCCGCGGTCATGGGTTCACCCCGGCGGAGCAGGGCGTTACCGCCCAGAGCAACGACGATACGCATGGTGCATGTCCTTCTAAACAAAGAGTTTGCAAGCAACGCGGTCTCCCGGTTGGAGTCGGGCCAGTGTGGGAGCGGGCTTGCTCGCGAATGCGGTGTATCAGAAAACAATGATGTCGACTGACACACCGCTTTCGCGAGCAAGCCCGCTCCCACATTGACCCTGTTCCTTCAGTGGGAGCCGGGTCGGCCGTTAAAGGTCAGCCAGGGTCGACACCAGAATCGCCTTGATCGTATGCATGCGATTCTCCGCTTGCTCGAAGGCGATGCAGGCCGGCGACTCGAACACGTCATCGGTCACTTCGATGCCGTTCTTCAGGTTCGGGTACTGCTCGGCTATCTGCTTGCCGACCTTGGTGTCGCTGTTGTGGAACGCCGGCAGGCAGTGCATGAACTTGGTGCGCGGGTTGCCGGTGGCTTTCATCAGTTCGGCATTCACCTGATACGGCAGCAGTTGCTGGATGCGCTCGGCCCAGGCTTCGACCGGCTCGCCCATGGACACCCAGACGTCGGTGTGGATGAAATCCACGCCCTTGACCGCCGCTTTCGGGTCTTCGGTCAGAGTGATGCGCGCACCGCTTTCTTCGCCGTACTTCTTGCAGCGGGCCACCAGGTCGTCCAGAGGCCACAGGGCTTTCGGCGCGCAGATGCGCACGTCCATGCCCAGCTTGGCGCCGATCAGCAGCAGCGAGTTGCCCATGTTGTTACGCGCATCGCCAAGGTACGCGTAGCTGATCTCGTGGATCGGCTTGTCGGCGTGTTCACGCATGGTCAGCACGTCGGCGATCATTTGCGTCGGGTGATATTCGTCGGTCAGGCCGTTGAACACCGGGACGCCGGCAAACTTGGCCAGCTCCTCGACGATTTCCTGCTTGAAGCCACGGTACTCGATGGCGTCGTACATGCGCCCGAGCACGCGGGCGGTGTCCTTCATGCTTTCCTTGTGGCCGATCTGCGAGGAGTTCGGGTCGATGTAGGTAACGTTGGCACCCTGGTCATAGGCCGCGACTTCGAACGCACAGCGGGTGCGGGTCGAGGTTTTTTCGAAGATCAGCGCGATGTTGTTGCCCTTGAGGTGTTGCTGTTCGGTGCCGGTGTACTTGGCGCGCTTGAGATCGCGGGACAGGTCGAGCAGGTAGCGCAATTCGCGAGGGGTGTGGTGTTCCAGGCTCAGCAGATTGCGGTTATGGATATTGAACGCCATTTTGGATCTCCTAAGGTGTCGGGTATCCCGTTGGCCCGCACTGGGTCAGTGCGGGCCAAGGCTGATGGGTTAGTAGTCGATCGGATCGCGGATGATCGGGCAGGTCATGCAGTGACCGCCGCCGCGACCGCGACCGAGTTCGCCGGCGCTGATGGTGATGACCTCCACCCCGGCCTTGCGCAGCAGGGTGTTGGTGTAGGTGTTGCGGTCGTAGCCGATGACCACGCCGGGTTCCACGGCCACCACGTTGTTGCCGTCGTCCCATTGCTCGCGTTCGGCGGCGAAACTGTTGCCGCCGGTTTCGACGACGCGCAGGGCCTTGAGGTTGAGGGCCTGGGCCACGGTGTCGAGGAAGTTGGTTTCTTCGCGGCGGATGTCGATGCCGCCGGGTTTGCTTTCATCGGGGCGCAGGGTGAAGGCGACGATCTGGTTCACCACTTCCGGGAAGATGGTCACCACATCGCGGTCGCAGAAACTGAACACGGTGTCCAGGTGCATCGCCGCGCGGGATTTCGGCAGGCCGGCGACGATGACTTTCTCCACGGCTTTGTTCTTGAACAGATTGACCGCCAGTTGGCCGATGGCCTGACGCGATGAGCGTTCGCCCATGCCGATCAACACCACGCCGTTGCCGATCGGCATCACGTCGCCGCCTTCCAGGGTGGAGCTGCCGTGGTCCTTGTCCGGGTCGCCGTACCAGATTTCGAATTCGGCGTTGGTGAACTGCGGATGGAATTTATAGATGGCGGTGGTCAGCAGGGTTTCCTGGCGACGCGCCGGCCAGTACATCGGGTTGAGCGTGACGCCACCGTAGATCCAGCAGGTGGTGTCGCGGGTGAATTGAGTGTTGGGCAGTGGCGGCAGGATGAAGCTGGAGTGGCCGAGGAATTCACGGAACATCTGGATGGTCTTGCCGCCGAAACTGTCCGGCAGATCATCGGCAGAGACACCGCCAATCAGGAACTCGGCGATATGTCGCGGCTCCAGGCTGCGCAGCCACGAACTCGTTTCATTGATCAGGCCCAGGCCCACCGAGTCGGCGGTGATCTTGCGCTCAAGAATCCAGTCCAGGGCTTCGGGGATGGCGACGATGTCGGTCAGCAGATTGTGCATTTCCAGCACATCGACACCGCGTTCGCGCATCTTGGTGACGAAATCGAAATGGTCGCGCTTGGCCTGGGCCACCCACAGCACGTCATCGAACAGCAGTTCGTCGCAGTTGTTCGGGGTCAGCCGCTGATGGGCCAGGCCGGGTGAGCAAACCATGACTTTGCGCAGTTTGCCGGCTTCGGAATGGACGCCGTACTTAACTTTTTCCGTGGTCATTTCAGTGAACCTCCAGATGGCAAGACAGTCGTGTTACAGGGTCAGGAAGCCGTCGTAGAGACCGTAGGCCGCCACCAGGGCGCCGACGACCACCAGGGCGAAAATCAGCTTCTCGACGTTGGTGAAAACCGGTTTCTTCAGTTCCAGCTTGGCCTTGGCGAACAGGATCACGCCGGGGGCATAGAGCAGGGCGGAGAGCAGCAGGTATTTGACGCCGCCGGCGTACAGCAGCCAGACCGCGTAGATCAGTGCCACGGCGCCAATGATCAGGTCCTTCTGGCGCTCACCCGCCGCGCCTTCGTAGGTTTCGCCGCGCACGGCTAACAACAGCGCGTACGCCGCCGACCACAGGTACGGCACCAGGATCATCGAGGTGGCGAGGTAGATCAGCGACAGGTAGGTACTGGCGGAAAACAGCGTGATGACCAGGAAGATCTGCACCATGGCGTTGGTCAGCCACAGGGCGTTGACCGGTACCTGGTTGGCGTTTTCCTTGCGCAGGAACGCCGGCATGGTGTGGTCCTTGGCGGCGGCGAACATGATCTCCGCGCACAGCAGCACCCAGGACAACAATGCACCGAGCAACGAGATGATCAGGCCGACGCTGATCAGCACCGCCCCCCACTGGCCCACCACGTGTTCCAGCACGGCGGCCATCGACGGGTTCTGCAGCTTGGCCAGTTCCGGCTGGGTCAGGATGCCCAGCGACAGCACGTTCACCAGCACCAGGATCAGCAGCACGGTGATAAAGCCGATCACCGTGGCTTTACCCACATCGCTGCGTTTTTCCGCGCGCGCCGAGAAAATGCTCGCGCCTTCAATGCCGATGAACACCCACACGGTGACCAGCATCATGTTGCGCACCTGGTTCATCACGCTGCCCAGGTCCGGATTCTTCATGCCCCAGATGTCGGCGGTGAAAATGTCCAGCTTGAAGGCGAAAATCGCGATCAGCACAAAGAGGATCAGCGGTACGATCTTGGCGACCGTGGTCACCAGGTTGATGAACGCCGCTTCCTTGATCCCCCGCAATACAAGCAAATGCACGGCCCACAGCAACACGGATGCGCCGATCACGGCGGCGACGGTATTGCCCTCGCCAAACACCGGGAAGAAGTAGCCGAGGGTGCTGAACAGCAGCACGAAGTAACCGACGTTGCCCAGCCAGGCACTGATCCAGTAACCCCAGGCCGAAGAGAAACCCATGTAGTCGCCGAACCCGGCCTTGGCGTAGGCGTAGACCCCGCCGTCCAGGTCGGGTTTGCGGTTGGCCAGGGTCTGGAACACAAAGGCGAGGGTGAGCATGCCGACAGCGGTGATCGCCCAGCCAATCAGAATGGCGCCGACATCGGCACTGGCCGCCATGTTCTGCGGCAGGGAAAAGATCCCGCCACCAATCATCGAACCGACGACCAATGCAACCAGCGCGCCGAGTTTGAGTTTTCCGGGAGCTTCAGACATTCCGTGACTCCATTGCAGGAGAAGTGAGACAGCAGACTAAGTCCCCCAGCCGAACGGTGGGCTGACTTAGATCAGTACAGGTCTACATTCCATTGTTAATAACTGAATGATTAGCTCGCACAAGGCCACAGCCTGTAATGCTTGTTCCAGAGGCCTCGTTGATTTTTTGTTGAAACTTTTTCGCATTCCCTGCGACTTATGAAGCTAGTTCGTTTTTTGCAATCCGCAAATTTTCGTCATGGGTTGTTAGAACTGAATTTCCTTACTAAAAAGTATTTATAAAGCGAAAAATTATATGGGACCCTTTTCGGTCATATTCCGCAGTTGAAGGGATGTTCGTTGGCGTTATCCAATAAACGTCATTACGCTTCATCCATTCAGTAAACGCAGGATATGTGACGATTTCGCGGCGACTGCCGCCCCTGGGAAACGGAGACACAGGCATGTCGCAATCGACGCAAAAGCTACGCCTTAGCGCACTGATCGCGCTGGTGGTGGGGTCGATGATTGGCGGCGGGATCTTTTCCCTGCCGCAGAACATGGCGGCCAAGGCCGACGCCGGTGCGATATTGATCGGCTGGGGAATTACTGCTGTCGGCATGCTCACCTTGGCCTTCGTGTTCCAGACCCTGGCCAATCGCAAACCGGAACTGGATTCGGGGGTGTACGCCTACGCCAAGGCCGGTTTCGGCGACTACATGGGCTTTTCTTCGGCCTGGGGCTACTGGATCAGCGCCTGGCTGGGTAACGTCGGTTACTTCGTTTTGCTGTTCAGCACCCTGGGTTTTTTCTTCCCGGTGTTCGGCGAAGGCAACACCCCGGTCGCCATCGCCTGTGCCTCGGTGCTGCTGTGGACGGTGCACTTCGTGGTGATGCGCGGGATCAAGGAAGCAGCCTTCATTAACCTGCTGACGACCGTGGCGAAGATCGTGCCGCTGATCATGTTCATCGTGATCGCCGCCGTAGCTTTTCAAGCGGACGTCTTTACCCGCGACATCTGGGGACGCAGCAACCCGAGTTTCGGCGGCGTGATGGACCAGGTACGCAACATGATGCTGGTCACAGTGTTCGTGTTCATCGGCATCGAGGGCGCCAGCGTCTACTCGGCGCGCGCCGAGAAACGTGCGGACGTGGGTCGGGCCACGGTCATCGGGTTTCTCGGGGTGCTGGCGCTGCTGGTGCTGGTCAACGTGCTGTCGCTGGGCATCCTGAGCCAGCCGGAACTGGCCACCTTGCAGAACCCGTCGCTGGCCGCGGTGCTGGAGCATATCGTCGGCCCCTGGGGCGCGTTACTGATCAGCATCGGCCTGGGGATTTCACTGCTGGGCGCCTTGCTGTCCTGGGCGCTGCTGTGCGCCGAAATCCTCTTCGCCACGGCCAAGGACAAGACCATGCCGGCGTTCCTGACCAAGGAAAACGCCAATCACGTGCCGGTCAATGCGCTGTGGATGACCAACGTGATGATCCAGCTGTTCTTGCTGATCACCCTGTTCTCCGCCGGCACCTACACCAGCCTGATCTACCTCGCGTCATCGATGATCCTGGTGCCCTACCTGTGGTCAGCGGCTTACGCGGTGCTGTTGAGCGGGCGCGGCGAAACCTACGAACACACCTCCGCCGAACGAACCAAAGACCTGCTGATCGGCGGCGTCGCCCTGAGCTACGCGGTGTGGCTGCTGTATGCCGGCGGCTTGAAGTACCTGCTGCTCTCGGCGTTGCTCTACGCGCCGGGTGTGATCCTGTTCGCCAAGGCCAGGCATGAACAGGGCAAGCCTTTGTTCACCACCATCGAGAAAGGCATCTTTACCTGCGTCGTCTGCGGTGCCGGGTTGGCGGCATATGGGCTGTACAGCGGGGTGCTGCGGCTGTGAAGTTGCTGCTGGCGTTCGAGCCGCCCTATGACTGGCCGGCCATGCTGGGGTTTCTGTCGGCGCGGGCGATTGCCGGAATGGAACAGGTGGTCGACGGCACTTACTCGCGCAGCATCGGCTTGAACGGGGTTCACGGCACACTCTCGATCAAGCCTGCGACCGCAGACTCACTGGAACTGACCCTCGACTTTCCCGATGCGAGTGCCATACCCGAGATCGTCGCCCGGCTGCGGCGGATGTTTGATCTGGATGCTGACCTCATCACCATGCAACGGCACCTGGCGCTCGATCCACTGCTGGCAGGCCTGATTGCACAGCATCCGGGGCTGCGCGTGCCGGGGACGTGGGATGGCCTGGAACTGGCGATTCGTGCGGTGTTGGGGCAACAGATTACTGTGGGTGCGGCCATCAAGCTGGCTGGGAAACTAGTGGCGCAGTACGGCGCGCCACTGACCTCGGCGCATGGCAGCTTGACCCATGTGTTTCCCGAGGCGGCGGTGTTGGCGGCGGCGGACCTTGCGACGTTGGGAATGCCGAAAAGCCGAGGCCGGACGCTGTCGGGCGTGGCTCAGGCGTTGCTTGATGATCCTTTATTGTTTGAGCCTGGTCGGCAGGGTGGTGTGAAGCGGTTGCTGGGGTTGTATGGCATTGGGGACTGGACGGCGCAGTACATCGCTCTGCGGCAATTGCGGGAGATGGATGGTTTGCCGAATGGGGATGTGGGGTTGATCAATGCGCTGGCGGCATTGGAGGGTGGGGCGGTGACGGCTCGGGATTTGCTGTTGCGGGCTGAGGGGTGGCGGCCGTATCGGGGGTATGCGGCGCAGTTGCTTTGGACTTCGCTGAGTCGGGCGGATTGAGCGAGCTGTCCATTTTTTTCGTTGTAAACCGAAGGCATTCCCAGGTCCAAATACTAAAAAGCCCCGAAAAACTCGAGGCCAGTCCCAAATCCCGGCCACCACACAAAACCCCTGTGGGAGCCAGCCTGCTGGCGATAGCGCCAGCCCGACCACCGCAAATGCTGAAGCTGCCCCCAAACCCACCCACCCCTTCAAGTCTAAACATACAAGCGAGCCTGCTCGCGAAAACGCCAGCCCAGCCAACATCAATGCTGAATCAGCTACCACCCTCGCAAGCCACCCACACCCCACAGGCCTCAAACACTAAGCCTCAGCCCTCGCTCCCCGCCCGCTCGGACACCGGCGAACAAGCCCGATCCCGAGTAAGCCCCCTTACCGTATCCAATTATCTGACTTCGATGAGTAATGCGTTGGTGGCGAGAAGATGATGGAAGGGCGATAAGTTACTAATGTCTATTTTATTGATTTTTTTTACGAACCAAGCACGAATTGGTGTTTGTCCTTTCTCCATTTTCGTCGGCTTTTTCTGCACGGCTTGTGGGATCTTTCCTGATTTTCTC